>NZ_BMPI01000040.1:0-103286 GCF_014647515.1 Dactylosporangium sucinum
CCGGGGCCGGGAACGGGATCGGCGCGGGGAAGGCGGCCGGGGCCGGGAACGGGATCGGCGCGGGGAAGGCGGCCGGGAACGGGACCGGGACCGGGGCCGGGAACGGGAACGGGGCCGGGGCCGGGAACGGGAACGGGGCCGGGGCCGGGAACGGGAACGGGGCCGGGGCCGGGACCGGGAACGGGGCCGGGGCCGGGGCCGGGGCCGGGGCCGGGACAGGAGAGCGGACCGGGGCGGGGAACGGGACGGGAGAGCGGACCGGGGCGGGGAACGGGATCGCGGCGGGGAACGGGATCGGCGCGGGAAGCGGGATTGGGATCGGGTTGGGGAACGGGATCGCGGCGGGAAACGGTCGTGAACGGGCGCTGGTCGACGCTGTGCTGCGGTTCGCGCAGGACACGGGCGTCGAGTGCACGGTCGCCGGCGCGGAAACGGTGCCGCCGCGGGCGGAGAGCGCTCTCCAAAATTCGTCGTGACCTCTTGACAGCGGGGCCCCGGGGCGTGAGGCTCAGTCCTTGGAGAGCGCTCTCCCGGTACCGAGGAAAACCCGCCCCGAACCGCTCCGCGGCCACCGCCATCCGGCCCGGAGCCCGACCCCCACCGGCCGGACCACCGCGGCTCGCGGTGGCGCTGGCGCCTGCCCTGACACCGGGAGCACAAGCATGCGAACCGCCGTACCGCCGACGGCCCTCCGCCACCGGCGCCGAACTCTGCTCATCGCCGCCGTCGCCACGTTCGTGCTGCTCGCGACGTACGCGGTGACGACCACCCTCACCGCCAGCGCCGCCGACACGCTCATCTCGCAGGGCAAGCCGGCCCTGTCGTCCTCCGACGAGAACGGCGGCACCCCCGCATCGGCCGCCGTCGACGGCAACACCACCGGCACGCGCTGGTCCAGCCAGGCCGCCGACCCCCAGTGGCTGCGCGTCGACCTCGGCGAGACCGCCAGTATCTCCCAGGTCAAGCTGTACTGGGAGACCGCGTACGCCACCGCGTTCAAGCTCCAGACGTCGCCCGACGGCAACACCTGGACCGACATCAAGACCGTCACCGGCGCGACCGGCGGCACCCAGACCTACGACGTGACCGGCAGCGGCCGGTACGTGCGGATGTACGGCACGGCCCGCGCCACCGGCTACGGCTACTCCCTCTGGGAGTTCCAGGTCTACGGCTCGTTCGGCACCAACCCGACCGCCGGACCGTGCAACACCGCCGTCAACGCCGCCCAGGGCCGCCCGGCCGACGCGTCGAGCACCGAGAACGCCGGCGCCAACCCGGCCTCGGCCGCCGTCGACGGCAACGCCGGCACCCGCTGGTCGAGCCAGTTCAGCGACCCGCAGTGGCTGCGCGTCGACCTCGGCTCGGTGCAGAGCATCTGCCAGGTGACGATCAACTGGGAGGCCGCGTACGGCAAGGACTTCCAGGTGCAGACGTCGACCGACAACGCGAACTGGACCACGATCAAGACCGTCACCGGCGGCACCGGCGGCAACCAGGTGCTCTCCGGCCTGTCCGGCTCCGGGCGCTGGCTGCGCGTCTACGGCACGGCGCGCGGGTCCGGCTACGGCTACTCGATCTGGGAGCTGGTCGTGAACGTCGGCGGCACCGTGCCGACCTCGTCGTCGCCGTCGGCGTCCCCGTCGCCGTCCACCTCGCCCAGCGGCCCGCAGCTGCCCGGCGGCGGTGACCTCGGCTCGAACGTCATCGTGTTCGACCCGTCGATGTCCAGCGCGTCGATCCAGGCCAGGCTGGACCAGATCTTCACCCAGCAGGAGCAGGCCCAGTTCGGCCCGGGCCGCTACCAGTTCCTGTTCAAGCCGGGCTCGTACAGCGGGCTCAACGCCCAGATCGGCTTCTACACGTCGATCAACGGCCTCGGCCAGAACCCGCAGGACGTGCAGATCCACGGCGACATCACGGTCGACGCCGGCTGGTTCGGCGGCAACGCCACGCAGAACTTCTGGCGCTCCGCCGAGAACCTGTCGATCTACCCGGTCAACGGCATCGACCGCTGGGCCGTCGCCCAGGCCGCGCCGTTCCGCCGCATCGACGTGCACGGCGGCATGACCCTCGCCTCGCCGAACTGCGGCTGGGCCTCCGGCGGCTACATCGCCGACAGCCGGATCAGCGGCAACATCAACCCCTGCTCGCAGCAGCAGTGGTTCACCCGCGACTCGACGATCGGCAGCTGGAACGGCTCGGTCTGGAACATGGTGTTCTCCGGCGTGCAGGGCGCCCCGGCGACCAGCTTCCCGAACCCGCCGTACACCACGGTCGCGCAGAGCCCGATCAGCCAGGAGAAGCCGTACCTCTACGCCGACGCGAGCGGCGCGTACCGCGTCTTCGTCCCGTCGCTGCGCACCAACTCCAGCGGCGCGACCTGGATCAACGGCCAGACGCCGGGCACGTCGCTGTCCATCAACCAGTTCTACGTCGCCAAGCCGGGCGTCACGGCCGCGACCCTCAACCAGGCCGTGGCGCAGGGCCTCAACCTGCTGTTCACGCCCGGCGTGTACCACCTGAACCAGACCGTCAACATCAACCGCGCCAACACGGTCGTCCTCGGCCTCGGCTACGCCACCATCGTGGCCGACAACGGCGTCCTGCCCATGCAGGTCGGCGACGTCGACGGCGTCAAGATCGCCAGCCTGCTGTTCGACGCCGGCCCGACCAACTCCCCGGCCCTGCTGCAGGTCGGCCCGGCCGGCGCCACCGGCAACCACGCCGCCAACCCGAACCTGCTCTCCGACGTGTTCCTGCGCGTCGGCGGCGCGGGCGCGGCGAAGGTCACCAACGCGCTCGTGGTGAACAACCACAACACGATCATCGACCACATCTGGTCGTGGCGCGCCGACCACGGTGACGGGGCGGGCTGGACCACCAACCCCGCCGACACCGGCCTCGTCGTCAACGGCAACAACGTCATGGCGTACGGGCTGTTCGTCGAGCACTTCAACAAGTACAACGTGATCTGGAACGGCAACGGCGGCCGCACGATCTTCTTCCAGAACGAGCTGCCGTACGACCCGCCGAGCGCGGCGGCCTGGTCGCACGACGGCATCGTCGGCTACGCCGCCTACAAGGTCGGCAACAACGTCACCTCGCACGAGGCGTGGGGCCTGGGCAGCTACTGCGTGTTCACCAGCGACCCGTCGATCGCCGCGTACCACTCGTTCGAGGTGCCGGTGAACCCGAACGTCAAGTTCCACAGCGTGCTGACCGTGTCGCTGGGCAAGGGCTCGATCACGCACGTCATCAACGACACCGGGGCGGCGGCACAGGCCTCCAACGTCGTACCGTCCAATGTGGTGAGTTTCCCGTAGGTTCGCGGTGCGGGCGGGGGCCGGTGCTCCGGCCCCCGCCCGTGCCCCAGCAATCGTCAGAGCGCCGCGACCAGGCGGAACCTCTGCAGCACAACGGGCGTGTCGTCGTTCACCGTGAAGTCCGGGATGCCCAGCCAGCCCCGGTAGTCCGTTCCGTGCCAGTAGCGCTCGTGCCCGGCTCGCCAGGCCGCGACCGAGTCGTCGCCTTCACCTTCGTCGCGGGCGTGCTCGACGTCGACGTCGCCGAGCCGGCTGATCCGGACCTCGGTCAGCTCGATCACCGCGACCCGGCGGCCGGCCGAGTCGACCACCGCCGCCCGGGCACCCACGACCGGTAGCGGCTCGTCGTCGATCTCATAATCCTGGAGCAGGGCGGTGGTGGCCGTTTTCGTGCCGTCGAGCACGGCAGCGACCAGCTTGTCGCGCAGCGGACCGGGAAACGCAAACTCGAACACAGGCAGACCGGCGGGCATCGGGCCAGGCTACCGGCCCGGATCGGGTCGTGGACAGCACGACGATCGTGTCCGCACTGTGCCGAGCGGGAGATTGTGCCGTTGCCGATGGATGCCACCGTGGGGCATGCGCACACGGTGGCAGGTGCTCGCGGTGCTGGCGGTCGTCGTGGGTGCCTGCGTCGGCCTGTCGTTCATGGCCAGTGGCCTGCGCCAGCAGAACCTGCGAGCGGTCGGGGAGGTGACCGCCGTCGTCGACGGCCGTCGCCCAGGCACGGTCGTGGTTCGCACCGAGCGGGACGCGCTGACAACGCGGTGGCTGGTGGACGACACCGCGGCAGCGACGGACGTCGCGGGCGAGGCCGACGAGGTCCCAGACGTACCACGCACAGCGGACTGCGTGGGCACCGTGTGCTACCGCGTGGCGACGACGGCGCTGCGGGTCGAGGCGAGCGGTGACGGCGGCAGGACCTACTCCACCGCGTGGGAGATCGCCGGTGCGACGTACACGATGCTCACCGAGACATACCCGCAGGTGGGAAACCCGGAAGAGCACCTGTCCTCGCGCTCCGTCGTGGTGCACGCGGTGGCCGGAGGCCACGTCGTGTTCGTTGCCAACGGTCGCGACGGTCTGCTCTACCGGGATGTGGGCGGCGCGTGGCGCCGCCTCGGAGCTCCCGCGTCCGGCGAGGGCTGCTGCTACTACGAGCCGGCGCTGCGCGTTGCCTCCGACCCGCAACCGCTTGACCTGACCAGGTATGCGATGGCCGTCGTCGTGCTCGCGATCCTGCTGTCCGGCGCGATCACCGCGATCCGCCGGCGCGCGCTGCGGTGGACCGGCGCGGTGGCTGTCCTTGCCCTGGCCGGCTTCGCCGGCTACGGGACGCGGTTGGCAGGTCATTTCCCCGGCGCCGGGATGTTCCCGGGGTTTGTTCTCGGCGTCCCGCTCATGCTGGTCATGCTCGCGGGCGGTGTCGCCTTGGCCGCACGGTTCGTCAGGGGCCCTGCGCCCCGTCATCCAGGACCCGGTTCCAGGTGATCGACAAGGCGGACGTGGTAAATCCGGTGACGTCGGTGGTCATTCCCGCGATAATCGCCGGCGTGGAGCAGGTCGAGGTCGTCGTCGCCCATGACGAGCGGGCGACCCTGCGGGTCGGTGATGTGTTCCTGAAGGTCGACGCCGATCAGACGCGCATCGACGTCGAGGTCGAGGCGATGGCTCTGGCGCCGATCCCGACTCCGCAGGTGCTGTGGCGCAAGCCGCCCGTGCTCGCGCTCGCCGCCCTGCCCGGGACGGCACTGGGCCGCCTCGGCGAGCCGTCGCCCGCGTCGGCGGCGGCGTGGGCCGCGGCGGGTGCCGCCGTACGGATGCTGCACGACGCGCCGCTGCCGCCGTGGCCCGGCCGGAGCCTCGACGAGATCGCATCGCGCCTCGACGGCGAATGCGAGTGGCTCGTCGCGAACGGCGTCCTTCCGGCCGACCTGGTCGCCCGCAACCGCCAGGTTGCCGAGGCCGCGCTGCGGCCGTCGACACCGGTGTTCATCCACGGCGACCTCCAGCTCACCCACGTGTTCGTCGACGCTGACGAGATCACCGGCGTGATCGACTGGTCCGAGGCGAGCCAGGGCGACGCCCTGTACGACCTCGCCAGCCTGACGCTCGGGCACGAGGAGCACCTGGGCGACGTCGTCGCCGGCTACGGCGCCGACGTCGACCTCGACGTGATCCGCGCCTGGTGGTCGCTGCGAAGCCTGCTGGCGGTGCGCTGGCTGGTCGAGCACGGCTTCGACCCGTCCTCGCCGGGCTGCGAGTTCGACGTGCTGAGATCCCAGATGTGAGGACGTGCTGAGATCCCGGATGTGAGGACGCGCTGAGATCCCGGAGGTGAGGCGGCACGAGCCCGACGGCCGCGCTGCTCAGGTTCAGCCGGGCAGCACGAGCGGACCGCCGTGGCCGGGCAGGCCCCGGTCGGCCGGGATCGACTCCTCGACGGCGCTGCCGGCGGCGACGCCCTGGCCCCGGGTCTGCTCCGCGAGGCGCTGATGGTAGGCCGAGACCGCCGCCAGCGCCCCGCGCACCGCGCTCAGCAGCGTGGCGCCCGCCTGCTCGACGACGTCGGCCTCGTGGGTCTCGAACGCCCGGATCCCCTGCAGGACCGCGGACTTCAGCTCGCGCAGCAGCAGGATGTCGACGTGCGCGTAGACCCGGCACAGCGCCGTGACGCGCCGGAGGTCGTCGCCGGAGAGCAGGAGCTCCTTGACGGCCGGCACCGACTGCCGGACCAGGGCGACGTCCGGCCGCGCCGCCATCGCCGCGACGTCGGCGTCGTAGGCCCGCACGTCCAGGTGCGGGTCGCAGAAGCCGACGGTGAGCTGCCACAGGGTGCGCAGGTCGTCGTGCACCAGCCCGTCCAGGTAGCTGACCAGGAACCGCCGGTGCGCCTCGAGGACGTACTGCGCCTTGAACGGCGTCAGCTCCCGGGGATCCTCGCCCGCCGTGGTGACCGCCGCGGTGAACCCGTAGTCGGCGGTCAGGGCGTTCTCCATGCCGACCAGTAGGTACACGAACCGCACCCAGGTCCGGAACAGCTCCTCCAGGGGCATGGAGTGCAGGCCGTCCTCGGTGAGCACCACGCCCCACCGGGCGCCGAAGCGCAGCCGGCGCAGGTGCCCGATCTGGTACATCGCGAGCTGCGCGTCGATCTCGGCGTGCGCATGGTGCAGCACCTTGCGGTACGCCGCGGTCGCGTCGAGCCCGACGTGGTTGCGGATGATGTGCGGCCCGCCGACGTGCAGGTGCAGGAACTCGCTGACGTCGAACACCGCCCCGCCGACCGCCATCCAGTAGCCCGCGTCGGCGGTGTTGTGCCGCGCCAGGTCCGACACCTCGAACCGGGGACCCTGCTGCGCGTGGCCCAGATAGGTGGTGAAGACGTCCTCGCCCAGCCGGCCCTCGGCCGAGAGCCGGCGCAGGAACTCGCGGCCGTCGCCCGGCACGACGCCGGCCAGCGCCTGGAGCACGGAGACGGCGAACCGCGCGGTGCCGCACACGTAGACGTGCGCGCCGCGGCCGCCGTCCTCGACCGGCCGCACCAGGTCCCACAGCGCGTCCGCCTCGGCGCGGATCACGTCGTCCACCCGGCGTCGCTGCCCGGCCTCGACGACGTGGCGCCGGCCGTCGAACCCGATCGCGGCGTCGGCGCGGGAGAACGCGACGGACAGCCGCAGCCGGCCCGCGGCGGCAGCCGTGTCCAGCGCGGCGTGCTCGACGAACTCCTCCGGCGTGCGGATTCCCAGATAGAGCCGGTTCTCGCCGGGCCCGGTGCGTGCGGCGACGAACGCCAGGAACGGCGCGATCCCGGAACCGGCCGCGAACATGACGACGGGCCGCGCCGGATCGGCCGGCAGCCGGAACCGGGGCGTGGGGACGATCCGCAGCGACAGCCGGTGCCGGCCCTCGGCGCTCACCCGGCGCAGGAAGTGCGACGCCGTGCCGCGCCGTTCCCGCGGGTAGGACCACGGCGTGCGGGCGGAAGTGTAGTCGAGGCCGGCGACCACCAGCCGCAGCGTCGTGGCCGGCGCTCCGGGCGGCGGCGCCGAGGCGATCGAGTACAGCCGGAACGGCTCCGGCGGGATCACCGCGCAGAACGCGTCGTCCTCGCCCGGGTCGGCCTTCCACAGCCGGGTGACGTCATACCCGCCCGAGTACAGCAGGTTGAGGACGTCCCACAGCTCCCACTGGTCCTCCATGCGGGCGTCCACCACGCGCTGCCAGGCACCGACGGCGGTCAGTTGCACCAGCCGCTTCGCGACGTCCCGCCCGATCGGCCGGAGCCGGGCGAAGCGCAGCAGCGTCCGCAGCGGCAGCACGTCGACGTCGCCGTACCCGGCCCGGCAGGCCACCGCCGCCACCCACGCCGGGGTGAGCCGCACCAGCTCGTCACCGGTCGCCTGCAGCGCGGCGACGGTCCGGCGCACCAGCTCGTCGTCGTTCTCGGCCAGCACGCCGACCCGGTCGCCGGGCAGGTGGTGCACGCCCTGCCCGGTGACGTCGAGCTCCAGGTGGCAGGTCCAGGCGCCGGACGCCCCGGTGACGACCCGGCCCCGCCGGGCGGTCCCGAACACCACCGGCGGACCCACCGGCGGGCGGCGCTCGTCGCGGACCACGGCCAGCTCGCCGTCCACCTTGTCCCAGGTCCGGTCCTTGAACAGGCCGGTGAACCGGGCGCCGGTCGTGACCTGCCGGCCGACCTTGAACGCCACCTCCAGGAACCCGTACGCCTTGATCCGGTGCAGGCCCATCCAGCCCCGGTCGCCGACGTAGGCGTCGAGTACCGCGTTGTACACGCCGCGCAGGGTGCTGTTGCGGGTGTCCTCGACGTACTGGCGCACCGACACCTCGCGCAGCGCGGCCACCAGCTCCTGCCAGTGCCGCGGGAAGAAGCCGGCGAGGTAGACGCTCTGCTGCCCGACGAGCGAGCCGTAGTCCCGCCGCTCGAGGAACGCGTCCAACGCGTGGACCTGCGGTTGCGCGGTGCCGCTCGGGCTGGGTGCGCCGTCGAAGATCGGCACACCCGCCGTGCCGACCGTCTTGGCCCACAGCACCTGGTCGAGCGGATACCGGCCGCGGGGGTTGGGGTCGATCTGCGGATAGACGGTCTGGGTGACGTACTGCAACCGGTCCAGGATCACCAGCAGCGCGCGCTCCACGGCGGCCGGGTCGTCCGCGACGGCGGCCTCCTGCGCGTCCAGCATGGCGCCCAGCACGGGCGTGAGCCCCATCGCGAACTCGGTGGTGACCAGGTAGAACACCCGCTCCGCGGCGTTGTTCCAGGTCGGCACCAGCAGGTCCAGGTTGTCCAGCGCCCGCGGCCCGGCCGGGTCCCGCAGCCGCCAGTTGTAGAAGAACAGGTCGATGTACGACACGGACGGCACCTGCTTGCCCAGCCGGCGCGACACCGTCCGCCACGGCCGCAGCAGCGACTCCGGCAGCTCGGCCGGCGGGTCGATCGCCATGTACTGGTAGGCGTGCGCGAACACGCCGAGCAGCGTCGAGGCGCGCAGCAGGTAGCGGTCGGGCAGCGCCTCGGGCCGGGCGTCGAGGACCGGCATCGCGTCGAACGCGCGGCGCAGCGACAGCCGGCGGAACAGCTCGGGGAGCCGGTCGCTCATCTCGTCCCAGGCCCGGTGCGACTCGGGGAAGGCCAGCAGCGGCGGCTCGACCGGCAGGAACCCGTGCGCCAGCGACAGGAACCCGTCCAGCTCGTGCCCGACCCGCCGGTTGTGCGCCTCGGCGGCCTGCACCACGCGGCGCGCGGCGACGCCCGGCGGCACCACCGGCCGCAGCGCCGTCAGCTCACCCGGGTCGATGAACGCCGTCGCGTCCGGGTCGAGGAACAGCCACGCCAGCTCGTACCGGCCGACGCGCACCCGGTCCCCGGGGGCGAGCACCCGGCGGGACACCCGCTCGTCGTTCACGTAGGTCCCGTTGGTGCTGCCGAGGTCGGTGAGCACCAGCTGGTTGTCGAGCAGCTCGAGCCGCGCGTGGCGCCGCGAGACGTCGCGGTCGTCCAGCACCACCGCGGCCGCGGCGCTGTCCCGGCCGAGCGTGGCCGGCAGCGCGCACACCCGCTCGCTCGTCTCTCGGGTGTGCCGATCGGTGAGGACCAGCCGCAGGTCAGGAATGGTAGATCACCGCACGACACAGATCGGCCCGGGACAGCGTGCCCACCAGGGCCCCGTCGTCCACCACGGGCAGCCGCCGGATGCCGCGGTCGATCATCACGATCGCCGCCCGGGCGAGCTCGTCGGTCGAGCGCACCGTCGCCGCGTCGCGCACGACGAGCGGGTCGACGACGCGGTCGGCGAGGGAGCGGCCCCGATCGAGGAACAGCTGGAACGCGTCGGCGAGCGTGCCACCGGCCGCGGTCACGTCGTCGAAGCCGGGCAGCATGGCCCGAACCAGATCCTCCTCGGCCAGCGACCCGACGAACCGGCCGTCGTGGTCCAGGACCATCAGCTGGCCGACCTCCGACACGCTGACCACCTCGGCGGCCCGCCGGATGGTCGCACCGAGCCGGATGTAGGCCGGGAACGCCGTCATGACGTCGCTGACGAGCACGCCACCTCCCAGGTCCGCCCCTGAGGTCACTCACCGCCACCCGTGTCCGGCCGAGTGTAGCGGGAGCGGATCACCGGCGACGATCAGACGATCGGCGGACACCGTGGCCCCACTCGGCGGCCCGGGCGGCCGGTGTCCGTTGCCGGCCACGTGCCGCGTGCCGGACCGAGGAGGACCTCGGCATGGACGAGGCCGGCGCCGACCCGATGGTCTGCCGCGCCTGCAGCACCACCACCGAGGCCAGCACCAGGGCGCCGCCGGCGAGCTGGACCGGGGTCAGCGACTCGCCCAGCAGGAGCGCCGCCAGGCCGGCGGTGACCACCGGCTCGAACGTCGAGAGGATCGCCGCGGTCGAAGGGCCGGTCCGGCGCAGACCGGCGAAGAAGGCGAGCACCGCCAGCACCGTCGACACCACCGCGATGCACGCCAGCCACCACCAGCCCGCCGGGCGGAAGCCCAGATCCAGCTCGCCGGCGAGCAGCGCCCGCGCCACGAAGGCGGCGGCCGCGCCGGCCATCACCAGGGTGGTGAGCACGACCGGCGGCAACTCGTCCACGACGGTGTCGGCGACCAGGATGTACACCGTGTAGGTCACCGCGGAGCCGAAGCCCAGCAGCACGCCGAGGGGCTGGAAACCGCCGTCGCCCGCGCCGAGCAGGACGAGCAGCACACCGCCCGAGGCCGTCACCAGCGCGGCCGAGCGGCGCCGGGTCAGGCGGTCCCGGCCGAGCAGCACCGCGCCGACCGTGACGAGCACCGGGTACGTGTACAGGACCAGGGACAGCGGGGACGCGTCCATCCGTTCGAGCGCGGCGAAGTAGAGGCCGGCCTGCGCGGCGTACCCGACGGCGCCGAGGCCGAGCGCGGTGAGCACCGCCCGGGGACGCACCGCCGATCCGGTGCGGCGCAGGGCCGGACGGAGCACCAGCAGTACCGCCAGCAGCACCGCCGCCATGGCGAACCGGACGAGCAGGGCGCTCGCGGGGGTGACCCCGGCGGCGTAGGCGTACTTGCCGAAGATGGCCATCGCGCCGAAGCAGGCGGCGGAGAGCAGACAGAGTGCGGGTCCCACGCCGTCGAGCATCGGGCACCCGACTCACCAGATCCAGTGAAGATTTGTGGACCTTATTGGTTAGCATTTGTGCATGGACCTGCGCCGCCTCCGCCTGCTGCGGGAGTTCGAGGAGCGCGGCACCCTGGGCGCGGTCGCCGCCGCGCTCGGCTACAGCCCGTCCGCGGTCTCCCAGCAGCTGACCCTGCTGGAGAAGGAGACCGGCGCGCGGCTGTTCGAGAAGGCCGGCCGGGGCGTGCGGCTCACCGACGCCGGGCGGCTGCTCGCCGGGCACGCCAGGCTCCTGCTCGCCGCCGCCGAGGCCGCGACCGCCGACCTCGCGGCGCTCAGCGGCGAGGTGCGCGGCACCGTCCGGGCCGGCGGCCTGCAGTCGGCGGCCCGCCGCCTGCTCGTCCCGGCCGTGGCCCGGATGCGGACCGAGCACCCGCGGCTGCGCCTGGAGATCTTCGAGCTGGAGCTGGAGCAGTCCCTGCCCGGCCTGCGGCTGGGCACCGTCGACCTGGTGATCGGCGACGAGTACGACGGGCATCCGCGTCCCCGCGCCGACGGGCTGCGCTTCGAGGTGCTGCACGAGGAGCCGCTGCGGCTGGTCCTGCCGCCCGGCCATCCGCTGGCCGCGGCGGGCGGCCCGGTCGCGGTCGCCGACCTGCGCGGCGAGGTCTGGACCTCGTCCGCCGAGGGCACCGGGCACCACGCGATGGTCGTCGGCACCTGCCGGGCCCTGGGCGGCTACGAGCCCGACCTGCGCCACCGCTCCAGCGACGCCGACGTCCAGCTCGAGCTCGTCCGCGCCGGGTGCGCCGTCGCCCTGCTGCCGCCGCTGGTCCTGCCCCCGGACGACCCCGCGGTCGCGGTCCGCCCGATCGTCGAGGCCGACCTGCGCCGTCGCCTGTTCGTCGTCACCCGCGACGGGCCCCGGGCGCCGGCGCTGACCGCGTTCCTCGACGCCGTGCAGGCAAAGGCCCGGACACTGCACCCGAGTTCCTAGGAAGCTTTGAGGCTCGCGGGCGCCTGAGACGCACGTGGTCGGGCACACTGCTCTCGGCGCTAATCGGACAAATGTCATGGAGTGGTGATTGTGCCCGCTTTTCGCCTGCCGGGTCGGCTCGCGTTCTGGCGTTCGCCCGCGGACCAGCCGGCCTGGGCCCGGCCGGCGCTGCTGGCGATCGCCGCCGTGTGCGCCGTGCTGTACGCCTGGCGCATCCGCGACAGCGGCTTCGCCCTGTTCTACTCCGTCGCGGCCAAGAGCATGTCGGTGAGCTGGAAGGCGTTCTTCTACGGCGCGCTCGACCCCGGGGCCACGGTCACCATCGACAAACTGGCCGGCTCGTTCGCGCCGCAGGCGGTCTCGGCGCGGATCTTCGGATACCACGCCTGGTCGCTCACCCTGCCGCAGGTCGTCGAGGGCCTGGTCGCGGTCCTCGTGATGTACCGCATCGGCCGCCGGTCCGCCGGCCCGGCGGCCGGACTGCTGGCGGCCGGGCTGTTCGGGCTCACCCCCGTGGTCGCCTCCATGTTCGGGCACCCGATGGAGGACGGACTGCTCACCATGTGCCTCGTGCTCGCCGCCGACGCGTTCCAGCGGGCCCTGCTGGAGGGGCGGCTCGCCGCGCTGGTGCTGGCCGGGGTGTGGGTCGGCGTGGGATTCCAGGCCAAGATGATGCAGGCGTGGATGGTACTTCCGGCGATGGCGATCACCTACCTCGCCGCCGCGCCCGGGTCGTGGCGGCGCCGGCTCGGGCACCTCGGCGCGGCGGGCACGGTGCTGCTGGCCGTGTCGCTGTCCTGGGTGGCGCTCTACGAGCTCACCCCCGATGCGAACCGACCGTACGTCGACGGCAGCACGAACAACAGCGCCATCGCGATGGTGTTCGGGTACAACGGCTTCGACCGCTTCGGGCTGCACGTGCCCGGCGCCGTCGAGTCCATGTTCACCGGCGGCGGCCGGGTCACTGGTGGCGGTCCCGGACCGGACGGCGGTCCCGGACCCGGCAGCCCCGGACCGGACGGCGGCCCCGGACCCGGCGGTCCGGGCGGCGAGGGCCTGGCGAAGCTCGTCGGCCTCCGGTACGGCACCCAGGTCGGCTGGCTCTACCCGCTCGCCCTGCTGGGCCTGGTCTTCGGCCTGCTCGCCCGGGGCCGCGCGCCCCGCACCGACCCGGTGCGCGGCGATCACCTCTTCTGGGGCCTCTGGCTGGTCACCGTGGCCGCCGTGTTCAGCGCGATCATGATCCCGCACACGGCGTACCTGGCCTCGCTCGCCCCGCCGCTCGCCGTGTTGTCCGCCGGTGCCGTCGTGCGGGCGTGGCGGGGGCTGCGGGACCGCACCGCACCCTGGCTGCTGCCGACGCTCCTCGTGACCGAGGTGGCCTGGACGGTGTACCTCAGCAGCCGCTTCTCCGGCTTCCTCCCGTGGCTGCCGTGGACCGTCCTGGCCGCCGCCCTCGTGGCGCTGCCGGTGCTCGCCGCCGCCGCGGTGCCCCGCCGGCCCTCGCCGCGCCGGCCCGTGCTCGCCGCGGCGATGACCCTCGCGGTCGCCGCCATGGTGGCGGTGCCGAGCCTCTGGGCCGGTTCGGTGCTCGACGCCCGCTACGGCGGCAGTGCCTTCGACGCCTCGGCCGGCCCGGCGGCGCTGCCGGGCCGCGCGGCGCGGGGACCGGACGGCGGGCGCACCCCGATGGCGTACTTCCCGGGCGCCGTTCCCGGCGCCGTTCCCGGAAGCGTTCCCGGAAGCGTTCCCGGCGGCGGCTTCGGGGGCGGCCCCGGCGGCTTCAGGAACGGGCCCGGCGGCGACCTGACCGCCACACTCACCGCCGAGCAACGCCGCATCGACGACTACCTGCTCGCCCACCGCGGCGGCGCGCGGTACCTGGCCGCGACCACGTCCTGGCGGACAGCCGGCCCGTACATCATGGCGACCGGCCGGCCGTACCTGCCGATGGGCGGCTTCAGCGGCACCGTGCCGCACCCCACCCTCGCCGCGGTCCAGGGCATGGTCGCGCGCGGCGAGCTGCGCTACGTCCTCCTGCCGGAGGAGAACGGCGGGAACGGGGGGAACGGGGCGAACCGCTTCGGCCGGGACCGGACGGGCGCCACCACGACGGCCATCACCGACTGGGTCCGCTCGTCGTGCACCGCCGTCGGGGACCTCGCCGGCCTGTACCGCTGCGCCGCCGCCTGACGCCTCAGGGAACGAGGTGGATCCGCACCTTGCGGGCGGTCACCGCCGCCTCCTCCAGCACCGCGAGGCGCGGCTCGGCGACCTCCAGCAGGTGCGGGTGACGCTTCGCGGCGAGCGGCGCGAGGCGGCGGTCGGCGAGCACGGCGTCGACCATGCCCCGGTCGCCGCCGCACACCAGCGCGGCCAGCTCGCCGGCGTGGGGGAGCAGCACCCGCGCCGCGATGTCGGCGGTCTTCCCGGCGACGGCGTCGGACTGGTTGTCCCGGCGGCGCGCGTAGCGCTGCTGCGACCATCCGCCCGCCGCGGTGCGCCCGTGGACGTGGAAACGCTCCACCTTGGACAGTCGCACGGTGGTGCCGTCGACGACCGCCACCGCGGCCGCCCCCTTGCGCGCGAGCAGGAGCCCGATGGCCGGCGGCGCCGGCAGCCCGGCCAGCAGCCCGTCGAGGTCGGTGACCGCCTCCAGGCCGGGCGGCGGGTGGACCGCGGCCGTGTCGCCGTTGCTCGCGCCGGTGAGCGTGAGCCCGTCCTCCTCGGCCCCGTCGTGCCGCCCGTAGAAGCCGTCGAGCCACCCGCGCAGCCGATCGGGTGAGATCTCCACCCACCGGCCGCCCCCGGCCGCCGGCCGTGCCGTCACCATGGCCTCCACCTTATGCCGTACCCCGTTCGTGGTCGCCCGCACACCGGAAGACTCTGCCGGCGGAGACGGTGCTGTCCGGATCCCGCTTCGATACAAGTTGACCCATGGAGCCTGAGCGCCGGCTGCTCGTCGCGGTCGATGTCGAGCGGTACAGCCGGCAGGACAACCTCGCGCAACATCGCACCCAGGAAACGCTCCAGCGGGTCATGGCCGAGGCGTGCGCGCGGCTCGGGCTGGACCGCGCCGCGTGGCGGACCCAGCCGAGCGGCGACGGCGAGCTGGCGGTGCTGCCGGCCGGTACGCCGGAGACGACGGTCGTCGCGCACCTCGCCGACACCCTCGACGTCCTGCTGCGCCAGCACAACGGCGACCTGCTGCCGCAGGCCCGGGTCCGGCTGCGCGTGGCGCTGCACACCGGCCTGGTGCACCTCGACGGCGCCAACGGCTACCCGGGCGCGGCGGCCGTCACCGTGTGCCGGCTCGTCGACGCGGCCCCGGTGCGGCGGGCGCTGGCCGACGCGCGGTCGGCCGACGTCGTGCAGGTCGTGTCGGACCGGGTCTACGAGGACGTGGTCGCGCAGCGGTACCGGGGGCTCCGGCCGGACCGGTACACCCGGGTCCGGATCGACCAGCCGGAGAAGGGCTTCACCGCCGACGCCTGGCTGTCGGTGCCGGGGGAGCCGGGCCGCCCGGCAGCCGCCCCGGCGCAGCCCGCCCGGCCCGCCGACGGCGGCGGCAGCAGCAGCACGTTCACGTTCGGCACGCTCACCGTCAACGGGCCCGCCGCCTTCGGCGACCACAGCCGGGCCACGTCCATCCTTCCCGAGGAGCGGCAATGACGATCACCGGCACCACGCCCGGACCCCGGGTCCCGCCGATCGTGCCGCCCGGGCCGGGGCACCGGCCGCTGTTCAGCCATCCCGAGCCGCGGCCCCGCGGGCTGCTCTCCGACACGACCCGGCGGCTGTGCGCCGCCGCCTACCTCGACGACGCCTTCGCCCACCTGGTGATCGAGGAGACGACCGGCGACGACCAGCGGGCCGTGCCGCCGTCGTTCGGCTTCGACCTCGAACCCGTGGTCCGCCACGCGTTCCGGGCCCGGACCATGCTGATGATCCGCGACGCCGCGCTGACCCTGATCCTGGCGGCCGGCCTGCTCCTCGTCCCCGCCGCCACCATCGCCTGGCTGCTGCTGGCCTGGGTGATCCGCCGCACCAAGGCCGGCGTGCGGGCCGACGCCCGCACCGGCGTGGCGCTCGGCGCCGCCGTGGTCCTGTACGCCTGCCTCGGCTGGCTGTCGCCCCTGTTCCTGATGCTCGGCAACGCGCAGCAGGACACGTCGGCCTACGGCGTGCCGCAGGAGAGCCTCGCCACGCGGGTGCTCGGGACGTACAACACGATGCTCTTCGTCGTCGTCCTCGCGCTGCCGTTCGTGCTGGCGCTGGCCACCCTCGCGGTCGCGCTCACCACGCGGCTGCGGCGGCTGCTGTCGCTGTCCCGCTCGCTGGCCCCCGGGGCGGCCGAGGCACTGCCGGCCCTGCCCGACCGGCGGGTCGAGCGCCGGGTCGCCTGGCTCGCCGCCGCGCAGCACGGCAACGTCACGCTGCACTCGACCGAGCCGTTCATGGGCTCGGGCGCGCCGGTGCAGTCGTGGTCGATGGCGCTGCTGCTGCAGGGCAACGCCGATTCAAGTGAGCGGGACCGCCGCTTCGACCTGCGGACCGTGTCGGCCCGCGACATGCAGCTGCGGGTGAGCGCGGCGGTGCTCGGGCTGCGCAGCGAGCAGTTGCCGGTGCACCAGCGGGTGCCCGGCGTTTACGTGGTCGACCGGGTCATCGCCGACGGCGAGCGGTACCAGGGTGACCCGCTCGTCGACCAGCGGACCCGCACCCCGCTCGGCTGCGCCTCCCCGGAGGCGATCGCCGCGATCACCGAGCAGCCGCAGGGCGGCGTCCGCCACTACCTGCACGCGTTCGTGGGTGTGGAGGGCCGGGCGGTGACCGCCGCCGACGGGCGGCCGGTCCTGCCGCCGCAGCCGCAGGACATCATGATCTCGGCGCACGTCCACGTCGCCGTCGAGGGCGCCAAGCTCTACCTCGAGTTCGTCGGGACGGTCCTGCCGCCGGTGCGCAAGGAGTACCGGGTCGTCGACCGGATCGGCCCGCAGGTCGGACCGCTGGTGTACCGGTCGCTGCCCCGGCTGCCGGCCGACTGGCTCGCCTCGGTCGACGCCCCGGCCCGGCTGTGGCGCGCGTTCCAGCTGATGCGCGACATGAACCAGCGCGCCCGGGTCGCGCACTCCGACGCCAAGCTGTTCCGCTCCTACGACCACGGGGCCCGCCTCAGCGTCCGGGAGCTGGCCGCGTCACCGCCCGAGTTCACGTTCCTGCAGACGCTGGACGCGGTGAAGTACCTGAAGATCGTCGAGCGGACGGTGCTGGAGACCGTCCTGGACTATCTGGAGAGCGTCGGCGTCGACACCGCCGAGTACCGCTCCCGCATGACCCACATCGAGAACCATCAGACGATCTTCACCGGCGACACGCACATCACCGGACCGGCGGCGTTCGGCAAGGGCGCCACCGCCCACCAGGAGACGAGGAGCGCTTCGGCATGAGCGACACGTTCGAGTTCCACCAGGTCACCGCCAACGGCCCGATGGCGGTCGGCGCCGGGGCGACGGCGTTCACGACGGCGTCCGGGCTGGACGCGATCCTGGCCGAGCTGCGCGCCCGGCTGCCGCGCGAGCCCGGCCCCGCCGAGGAGGTCCACCGCGCCGCCGACGAGGCGGCCGCGGAGACCGACCCGCAGCGGCGCCGCAGCCGCCTGACCCACCTGGCGACGCTGGTCACGGCCGTCGGCGGCCTGACCGCCATCGCCGATCGCATCCGGGCGTGGGCCGACCGGTAGCGTTCGGGGGCATGAGGGCGGCGCGGTTGTTCGGGATCGGGGACATCAGGGTCGTCGAGGAGGAGCCACCGCGGCCCGGGCCGGGCGAGTGCCTCGTGCGCGTGACCGCGGTCGGGCTGTGCGGGTCGGACCTGCACTGGTTCGGCGAGGGCGGCATCGGCGACGCCGTGCTCGAGCGGCCGCTCGCGCTCGGGCACGAGATGGCCGGCGTGATCCTGGACGGGCCGCGGGCCGGGCAGCGGGTGGCGATCGACCCGGCGATCGCCTGCCGCACCTGTGCGTACTGCCTGCGCGGCCACCCCAACCTCTGCCTCCGCCTGCACTTCGCCGGGCACGGGCGAACCGACGGCGGGCTGCGGGAGGTCATCGCCTGGCCGGAGCACCTGCTGCATCCGCTGCCGGACTCGGTCAGCGACGCCGGGGGAGCGGTGCTCGAACCGCTCGGCGTCGCGCTGCACGGGCTGGACCTCGCGCACCCGCGGGTCGGGGCGACCGTCGCGGTCGTGGGGTGCGGGCCGATCGGGCTGCTGACCATCCGGCTGGCGAGGGTCGCCGGCGCCGCCCGGGTGGTGGCGGTGGAGCCCCGGGCGCACCGCCGCGCGGCCGCTGTGGCGGCGGGCGCGGACGCCGTCTACGCGCCGTCGGACCCGGACGTCGCGGCGATCGACGGCGTGGCCGACGTCGCGTTCGAGATCGCCGGCACCGACGCCGCCGTGGAGGGCGCGATCCGCGCCTGCCGCCCCGGCGGCAAGGTCGTCCTGGCCGGCATCCCTGACGACGACCGCACCTCGTTCCCGGCCTCCCTGGCCCGGCGCAAGGGCCTCACCCTCATCCTCGTGCGCCGGATGCAGGAGATGTACCACCGCACGACCGCCCTCGCCGCGAGCGGCGCGATCGACGTCGAGTCCCTGGTCACGGCCCGCTACCCGCTCGAACGGGCGGCCGAGGCGTTCGCCGCCGCGACCGCCCGCGAGGGCCTCAAGACGGTCGTGGAAGTTTCATAGACATCGAGCGTCATCTTCATGTTGTGATTGACAACGGTCGTTATGTTAGCGCTCACTTTCCGGCATGAGACGCAGGTTGGTGCTCGCCGCGGTGGCGGCCGTGACGCTCGTCGGCAGCACGGCGATCGACGCCGAAACGGCGCGCCGTGGACGACCGCCTACACCGGCGGCAGCCGCAACCTGTGGGCGCCCGACGTGTCGTACCGCGACGGGCGGTACATCCTCTACTACTCCGCCTCGACGTTCGGCTCGAACCGCTCGGCCATCTTCCTCGCCACCAGCCCGACCGGGGCGGCCGGCAGCTGGACGAACCAGGGCCTCGTCATCGAGTCGCGCACGAGCGACACCTTCAACGCCATCGACCCGAACCTCGTCGTCGACGACCAGGGCCGCTGGTGGCTGGCGTTCGGCTCGTTCTGGTCCGGCATCAAGCTGGTCCAGCTCGACCCCGCCACGGGCAAGCGGTCCGACACCACGATCCGCTCGATCGCCGGCCGCAACGGCGGGCCGATCGAGGCACCCGTGATCGTCAAGCGCGGCGCCTGGTACTACCTCTACGTCTCCTTCGACTACTGCTGCCGCGGCGCCGCCAGCACCTATCGGATCATCGCCGGCCGCTCGTCCAGCGTCACCGGCCCCTACACCGACCGCAACGGGGTGGTGATGACCGCCGGCGGCGGGACGGAGATCCTGGCCGGCCACGGCTCGGTGCACGGGCCCGGCCATCAGGCGGTCCTGCCGGACACGGACGGTGACATCCTGGTGTACCACTACTACGCCGACAACGGCACCGCGCTCCTCGGGATCAACCGGCTCGCGTACGACGCCGCGGGCTGGCCCATGGTCACCTGATGGCCACCCGAGTTCGGTGGCAGACTGACCAACCATGCCGACAGCACAGCCCTCCGGAGTGGTCATCCCAAGCGTCGACGGGAAGCCGAGCACGTCGGCGCTGGGCCGCGGGGTGGTGGCCGACGCGCTGCGGGCCGTCGACCCGGTCGGCGCCCGCGCCGCGGAGTCGGCGACCAACTGGCGGCACGACTACCTGCCGCACTTCCGGCGGCTGGTCGAGGCCGGCCTGCCGTCCCGCGACGCGGCCCTGACCATCGCCCGCGACGGGCTGGCGTCGCTGCACGAGCGGATGCGGTACTGCGACGGCACCGCCGAGCGGCCCCTCACCGACGCGTTCGAGCAGGCTGCGGCGCTGCAGGAGCCGCTCGCGACGCGCGTCGTCGAGGGCGGGGGTGCGCCGCAGACCGCGTTGATCCTGCCGTACCGTGGGCGCCGGCTCGAAGGCGAGGACCTCCTGCGCCAGCTCGACACGTGGGTCGCCGACGGGGTCATCGAGCCCTCCTGCGCCGACGCGGTGCGGACCGTCGCCGCCAACCCCGACTGGCTGCGCCTCGACGGCCACCGCGTGGCGGTGCTCGGCGCGGGCGCCGAGATGGGCCCGCTGCGCGCCCTGCTGCGCTGGGGCGCCGAGGTGGTCGCCGTCGACCTGCCCCGCCCGCCGATCTGGCAGCGCCTCACCGACCTGGCGACGCGCTCGGCCGGCCGCCTGGTGCTCCCGGTGTCGGGCGACGAGCCGGGCGCCGACCTGCTCCACGATCTGGGCCGGGTCGCCGCCTGGCTGGCCGAGATCGAGGGCCGCCTGGTGCTGGGCAACTACGTCTACGCCGACGGCGCCGTCAACGTCCGCGTGGCGATGGCGGTCGACGCCCTCACCCAGTGGCTGCGCGAGCGCCGCCCGGACCTGGCCCTGGCGTTCCTGGCCACGCCGACGGACGTCTTCGCCGTCCCGGACGACGTGGTCGACGAGTCGACGGAGCGCTACCGCACGGCGACCGGCATCGGCCGCCTCCGCCGCCCGCTGCGCGTGCTCAGCGCGGGCCGCCTGCTGACCGGCAACTACCCGCCGGGCAGCTACCCCGGGATCAACGACAGCCTGGTGCCGCAGCAGGGCCCGAACTACGCCCTGGCCAAGCGCCTGCAACGCTGGCGCGCGGCGGAGGCCCGCGCCGCGGGCGTGCCGGTCTCGCTCACGGTTGCCCCGGCGACCCGCACCCGGAGCGTCCTGAAGAACCGCCTGCTGGCCGCGGCCTACGCCGGCGCCCACCGCTTCGGCATCGAGATCTTCGAGCCCGCGACGTCGAACGTGCTGATGGCGGCCCTGCTCGTCCACGACCTGCACGCCGGCCGCCCGACCCGGCCCCACCCCTGGCAGGACGAGGCACACGCCGCGGCGCACGGCGGCCTGTGGCGCCAGCCGTACTCCCCGCGCAGCGCCCTGGGCATCGCCGTCCTCCTGGGCATCGGCGCCGCCCGCGGCTGACGCCCGCCGCCGATCGCTCCCGCCGCCCCGGCCTCCCTTCGCGTCGATCTTGCAGTTGTGGTGCCGGGACACGCCCGTAATGCCGGCTTTGCGGGGCACCACAACTGCAAGATCGACGCGAACTGGGGCGGTCGGGAGCGGGACGGGGTTTATCGATCTTTGAGGTGGGGTACGCGTCGGAGCGTGTCGATGAAAGCGCTTTCAAAGCCGACGATCTATGAGGTCGCTCGGCGGGCCGGGGTGTCGATCGCCACCGTGTCGCGGGCCCTGCGGGACTCGCACCTTGTCACGGCCGAGACGCGGCGGCGCGTGCAGGAGGCGGCCGAGGCGCTCAGCTTCACGCCGAGCCGGTCCGCCCGGTCGCTCGCCGAGGGGCGGCACGCGGCCAACGGGATCGTGTTCCCGCACCTCGTCGGGCCGTACTACGCCGAGGTCCTGCTCGGCTACGAGGAGGCCGCCGCCGAACTCGGGCGCAGCGTGCTCATCCTCGGCACCGAGGGGCGGCCCGACGCCACCGCGCAGGTGCTCGACCTGGCGAGCCGGGTCGACGGGATGGTCGTCATGGGTCGTACGGTCCCGGACGACGTCGTCGTCGAGCTCGCCGCCACCGGACTGCCGATCGTGCTGCTGGCCCGCGATCCCGTGGACGGGCTCGACACCATCCGGTCCGAGAACCGGGCCACCGCGCGCGAGCTGACCGCGCACCTGCTCGGTCACGGGCACCGGCGGCTGGCCTTCCTCGGCGACCCCGACGCGTCCCCCGACGTCGCCGACCGCTACGCCTGGTTCTCCGAAGCGTTGGGCAGACGACGCCCGGCACCCGTGCGGTGCGCGTTCGACGTCGAGGCCGGACAGCGGGCCGCGACCGCGCTGCTGCAACGGCGGAACCCGCCCGAGGCGCTCGTCTGCGCCAACGATGAGATCGCCCTCGGCGCGCACCTCGCCGCCGCCAAAGCCGGCCGTGACGTCCCCGGCGACATCGCGATCACCGGCTGGGACGACGTCATGGCCGCCCGCTTCGTCGGCCTCACCACCGTCCGGCAGCCCATGCGGGAACTCGGCGCGACCGCCGCCCGCTGGCTGCACGACCGCATGTCATCGACCGACCCCGCGCGGACCCCCGCCCGCCGCCGGGTCATCCCCACGCGGCTCGTCATCCGGCGCAGCTGCGGCCCTGATCCCTGCGAAGGAAGGCAGGTCGACCCATGAAACGAAGCATGACCGCCGTGGTGCTGGCGGCGGCCCTCGCGCTCGCCGCGTGCGGCCGGGACGCCGGTGGCGACCAGGAGGACGCCAGGCCCGTCGGCGAGGGCAAGGCCAAGGGCGAGATCACCGTGTGGGCGATGGGTGCCGAGGGCGAGAAGCTCGGCGCGTTCGCGCAGGCGTTCTCGAAGGACAACCCCGACGCCAAGGTGACGGTCACCGCGGTACCGTGGGATGCCGCACACCAGAAGATCGCGAGTGCGATCGCGGCAAAGCAGACGCCCGACGTGTCGATGATCGGCACCACGTGGATGGGCGAGTTCGCCAAGACCGGGGCGCTCGACCCCACGCCGACGCTGTTCGACAAGGGCGACTACTTCTCCGGCGCGTGGGACACCACCGTCGTGGGCGGCACCTCGTACGCGGTGCCCTGGTACGTCGAGACCCGCGCCATCTACTACCGCACCGACCTCGCCCAGAAGGCCGGCCTCAGCAAGCCGCCGCAGACCTGGGACGAGCTCAAGGCCATGGCCAAGGCCATGCAGCAGCAGGGCGGCGCCCAGTGGGGGTTCAACCTGCAGCCCGGCAGCACCGGCGCCTGGCAGTCGTTCCTGCCGTTCGCCTGGTCCAACGGTGCCGAGATCGTCAAGGACGGCAAGTTCACGCTCGACACCCCCGAACTCGTCGAGGCCATGACGTACTGGCAGTCGTTCTTCACCGAGAAGCTCTCGCCGAACGACCTGCCCAAGGAGGGCGCGCTCGAGGCCGGGTTCGTGGGCGGCAGCATCGCCTCGTTCATCTCCGGCCCGTGGCACGCCGGGATCATCGACGAGCAGGGCGGCAAGGGTAAGTTCGCGGTCGCGCCGATGCCCACGAAGAAGACCGCGACGTCCTTCATCGGCGGCTCGAACCTCGCCGTCTTCAAGGACGCCAAGAACCGCGACGGCGCCTGGAAGTTCGTGCAATGGCTCAGCCGGCCCGAGGTTCAGGTGCAGTGGTTCCAGGCGGTCAAGGACCTCCCGGCGGTACAGCAGGCGTGGCAGGACCAGTCACTGTCCGGTGACCCGATCCTCGGCGTGTTCGGCAAGCAGCTCCAGGACGCCAAGGCCCCGCCGGCCGTGCCCACCTGGGAGCAGGTCGCCGCGGCGCTCGACGCCGAGCTGGAGAAGGTGGCCAAGGCCGGCGAGAGCCCGGCGGCGGCCGCGAAGGCGGCCCAGGAGAAGGCCGCCCAGATCGGCACCGGGGCCTGACCATGGCGGCCATCTCGGTTGCCCGCGCATCGGTCCGGGCGGTCCCGGCACAGCACCGCCGCCGGCGCCGGGCGCTGACCGGCTGGGCGTTCGCCGCCCCGTTCACCGTGCTCTTCGCGGTGTTCATGGCGCTGCCCGTGCTCGCCGCGCTGGTCATGAGCTTCACCGACCTGCGCTCGACCGACCTGCGCCACCCGTTCGCGGTCGAGTTCGTCGGCGTCGACAACTACACCCGGCTGTTCGCCGACGACCTGTTCCTGCGGGCCGCCGGCAACACGCTGGTGTTCGTCGGCGCCGGCGTGCCGCTCACCATGGTCGCCGGGCTCGCCGCGGCCAGCGCGCTCAACTCCGGGCTGATCCGGTTCCGCGCGCTGTTCCGCGTCGGGTTCTACCTGCCCGTCGTCACCAGCATCGTGGCGATCGCCGTCATCTGGCGGTTCCTGCTCGACCCGCAGGCCGGGCTGGTCGACAACCTGCTCCGCGCGGTCGGGCTGCCCGGGCCGAACTGGCTCAACGATGCCGACCTCGCCCTGCCGTCGATCATCCTCATGGCCGTCTGGCGCAACTTCGGCTTCCTGATGGTGGTCTTCCTGGCCGGGCTGCAGGCCGTGCCCGCCGAGCTGTACGAGTCGGCGCGGCTGGACGGCGCGAGCCGGTGGCAGCAGTTCCGCAGCGTGACGCTGCCGCTCATGCGCCCGACGCTGCTCTTCGGCGGCGTCGTCACCGGCATCGGCTACCTCCAGCTGTTCGAGGAGCCGTTCGTCATGACCCAGGGCGGGCCGCTCAGCTCGACGCTGTCCGTCTCGTACCACGTCTACAACCAGTTCGGCTTCGGCAACTACGGCTACGCGGCCGCGGCCAGCTACGTGCTGTTCGTCGCGATCGTCGCGCTGTCCGTGCTGCAGTTCCGGCTGATCGGAGGGAGGGACTGATGCGCCGCCGGGACGCCGTCGCGCGCACCGGGCTCTACGCGGCGCTGCTCGCGGGGCTCGCCGTCGTCGTCGGGCCGTTCGTGTGGATGCTGCTGTCGTCCGTCAAGCCCGAGGGCGAGATCCGGCGGGTCCCGCCGACCTGGTGGCCCGAGACCGTGACCCTCGAACACTTCCGGAGGCTCTTCACGGACCTGGATTTCCCGCGGTACTTCGGGAACTCGCTGCTCGTCGCGGTGCTCGTCACCGCCGGGAACCTGGTGTTCTGCTCGATGCTCGGCTACGCCCTCGCGAAGATCGACTTCGCCGGACGGCGACTGCTGCTGCTGGTCGTGCTCGGCACGCTCATGGTGCCCGGGCTCGCGGTGTTCGTCCCGCAGTTCGTCCTCGTGAGCAACCTCGGGCTGGCCAACACCTACGCCGGGCTGGTCCTGCCGTTCCTCGCCGGTCCCTTCGGCGTCTTCCTGATGCGGCAGTACCTCCTGTCGATCCCCGACGAACTCATCGAGGCCGCCCGCGTGGACGGCGCCGGGGAGTTCCGCATCTTCTGGCGGGTCGTGCTGCCGCTGTGCCGGCCGGCGCTCGCCACGCTCGGCATCCTGACCTTCCTCACCTCCTGGAACAACTTCCTGTGGCCGCTCGTCGTGGCCACGACCGAGGACAAGTACACCCTGCCGGTCGCGCTCGCGCTGTTCAGCGTCGGGCAGCACCGGATCGACCTGGGCCTGGCGCTCGCCGGGGCCGTCGTGGTCGTCCTGCCCGTGCTGGTGGTGTTCCTGCTGCTGCAGCGGCACTTCATGCGCGGCATCGCGACAACCGGACTCAAGTGAGGCTCACTGTGCGACGAATCATCCTGCCGCTCGCGGTGCTGCTGGCCGCGGCGCTGCTTCCGCCATCCGCCGCGTCCGCGGCGCCCTCGGTGCTCCAGCGGTACGCCGCCGACACCTGGCGCTCCATGGACGCCATGGCCGACCCGGCCACCGGCCTGCCGGCCGACAACATCACCGGGGACCTGGCCCCGGCCGGGCGCTCCGCCTACACCTCGCCGACGAACATCGGCGCCTACCTGTGGTCCACCGTCGTCGCCCGCGAGCTCGGGCTCGTCTCGCGGGCCGACGCCGACCGGCGGGTCGGGCAGACCCTCGCCACCCTGGCCCGGCTGCCGCGGCACCCCGCGTCGGGCATGTTCTACAACTGGTACGACCCGCACACCGGCGCCGTCCTGCACACGTTCCCCGAGGACGGCAGCGCCATCACGCCGTTCCTGTCCAGTGTGGACAACGGCTGGCTCGCCGCGGCGCTGCTGGTCGTGCAGGGCGCGGTGCCCGCGCAGCGTTCGCAGGCCGCGGCGCTGCTGCGGCCGATGGACTTCGGGTTCTACTACAACCCCGAGGTCAGGCTGATTCGCGGCGGCTTCTGGGACACCGCGCCGCCCGGGTGCTCCGTCGCCGGGAACTACCGCAGCCGGGGGCCCGACGTGTGGTACACCTGCAACCACTACGACATCACGGTGACCGAACCCCGCATCGCGAGCTATCTCGGGATCGCCTTCGGCCAGATCCCGCCCGAGCACTACTTCGCGACGCACCGGACGTTCCCGCCGACCTGCGACTGGTCGTGGGTCGAGCAGCAGCCGACCGGCACCACCCGCACCTACCTGGGCGTCGACGTCTACGAGGGCGCCTACACCTACCGCGGGATCCGGTTCGTGCCGAGCTGGGGCGGCGACATGTTCGAGGCGCTCATGCCCGACCTGTTCGTGCCCGAGGCGCGGTGGGGCGCGCGGAGCTGGGGGCGCAACCACCCGGCGACCGTCGCCGGCCAGATCGAGCACGGCCTGCGCGACGCGCGGTACGGCTACTGGGGCTTCTCGCCGGCGTCCGACCCGTTCGGCGGGTACAAGGCGTGGGGCGTCGACGCGATGGGCATGGATCCGGGCGGGTACCCGTCCGATGTGGAGGGTGCGAACTACGACGCCGGCTTCGGCGACTGCCGGCCGGCCGGTCCCGCGCCCGCCTACGGCGACGGCGTGGTCACCCCGCACGCCGTGTTCCTGGCCCTGCCCTACGCCCGGCAGGCCGCGCTGGACAATCTTGCTGCCCTGCGGTCGAACCTGGACGTCTACGGACCGGGCGGCTTCTACGACGCCGTCGCGGTGCGCAGCGGTACCGTGGCGAAACGGTATCTGGCGCTGGACCAGGGCATGATCATGGCCGCGCTCGGCAACGAGCTGCGCGGCGACCTGATCAAGCGGGCGTTCGTGACCCCGGCCTTCGAGCGGGCGGTCCGTCCCCTGCTGGCGATGGAGGAGTTCAGCGTATGACGACCTCTGCTGCCGAGCGCTGGGCGGCCCTCATGGGGGCGGGCGGCGCGCAGGACCGGGCGCCGGGCCCGGCCGAGACCGCCGATCTGCCGGCACCCACCGGGGTGCGTGTCGCGGCCGGGCGGGGACAGGTGACGCTCGACTGGGATCCGGTGCCGGGCGCGATCGGCTATGCCGTCATGCGCGCCCCGCTCGACGGCCCGTTCGAGGTCGTCGACCACGGGGGCGGCGACGTCCTCGCGGTGCCCCACGGTCCGTACGCCGACACCACGGTGACACCGGGCGGCTCGTACCGGTACGCCGTCGCGCCGCTGGCCACGGTGAACGCCATCGGCGAGCTGAGCGAGCCCGTCCCGGTGGCGGCCGACGGGGGCGACGGGACGGTGGTGGTGGCCGTCCGGGCCGGCGGGGACGACGGTGCCCTGCACCGGCCGTGGCGCGCCATGGTCGGCTCCGAGCACCTCACGCACCTGCTCTGCACCGACACGTCGGGCGGCCGGCCGATCGGCGCCGAGCTGCGCGACGCGCTGCGCCGGGTCCACGAGGAGCTCGGCGTCGCCTCGGTGCGCGCGCACGGCATCCTCAGCGGCGTGCTGCGCGACGGCGAGCTGGACTTCGCCGCGGTCGACGCGGTGTACGACGCGGTGCTGGAGCTCGGGATGCGACCCGTGGTCGAGCTGTCGTTCATGCCGCCCGAACTGGCCCGCGACCCCACCTCGACGGTGTTCGCCTACGAGGCGGTGATCTCGCCGCCGCGCGACTGGGAGCGCTGGGCGTGGCTCGTGCGGTCCTTCACGGCGCATCTGGTGCAGCGGTACGGCCGGGAGGAGGTCAGGAACCACTGGCCGTTCGAGGTCTGGAACGAGGCCAACCTGTCGGTGTTCTGGTCCGGCACGCCGGACGACTACTGGAAGCTCTACGACGTCACCGTCGCCGCCGTCCGGGACGTCGAACCGGGCATCCTCGTCGGCGGCCCCGGATCGGCCGCCGTCGGCTGGATCACCGAGCAGCTCCGCCGACCCTCGGTCGACTTCCTCTCGACGCACGTGTACGGCAGCCCGCCGCTCGACCTGCGCCCGGTCGCCGGCGGCCGGCCGCTGCTGTGGACCGAGTGGGGCGTCACCGCCACCCACGGCAGCGACATCAACGACACCGTGTTCGCGGCGACGTTCCTGCTGCGCGGCATGCGCTCGGCGTCGCGGCGCATCGACGCGCTCGCCCCCTGGGTGGCGTCCGACCACTTCGAGGAGCTGGGCCGCCCGCCCCGGCTGCTGCACGGCGGCTTCGGCCTGCTGACGGTGGGCAACCTGGCGAAGCCGAAGTACTGGGCGCTGCGGCTGCTCGACCGGCTCGGCCCGGTGCAGCTGCCGGTGCGGCTGTCCGGCGACGGTGCCGGCAGCCTGCTCGAGTGCTGGGCGTCCCGCGACCCGGCCACCGGCGTCGTCGGCATCCTGCTGTGGAACGGCACGCTCGACCACGGCAAGGCGGGTGGGTCCGCGTTGCTGGACCGTTCCGCGGTGGTGCACGTCGAGGGTCTCGCGGCGGCGCGGTACACGCTGACCCAGTGGCGGGTCGACGCGGAGCACCACAACGTCGCGGCGCGGTGGGCCGCCCTCGGCGGTGGCGACTGGCCGACGCCGGAGCAGTGGTCGGCCCTGGCGGCCGGCGACGTGCTGTCGCCGCTGTCCGATTCGGTCGGGTCCCCGGTGGGCGGTGCCCTGTCGGTGGAGGTTTCGCTGCCGATGCCGTCGATCGTCTTTCTCGAGCTCAGCCCGTGACGGGTCGCGGCCCGGCGTCCTGCTGGACGCCGGGCCGGCGGTCCGGTTCGCCCGAACGTACGCCGCCCGTCGTACGGCCGATGCCGCTCCCCGACGGACGTGCTCGTGCCGTCGCGGGGCGCACGATCGGGGCATGACGAACCCGCTCAACGACCGGGTGGCCCTGGTCACCGGCAGCTCCCGCGGCCTCGGCGCGGCCATCGCCACCACCTTCGCGGCGGCGGGCGCCCAGGTCGTCCTCCACGGCCGGGACGCGTCGGCGCTGGCCGCGGTCCGGTCCCGCCTCGGCGCCGCCGCGATGCCCGTGACCGGCGACATCACCGTGTCGTCGGACCTGGCCCGCATGCGCGACGAGATCCTCGCCCGCCACGGCCGGCTCGACATCCTGGTGGCGAACGCCGGCAGCACGACCAGCCGCCCCGCGCCGATCGAGGACATCACCGAGGAGAGCTGGCGCGCCGACATCGACCGCAACCTGACGGGCACGTTCCTGACCGTGAAGACGTTCCTGCCGGTGATGAAGGAGCAGCGCAGCGGCACCATCATCACGCTGTCCTCGGCCGCGGGCCGCAAGCCGAGTGAACGCACGATCGTGGCCTACGCCGCCGCGAAGGCCGGCGTGCAGCTGTTCACGCAGGACCTGGCGGCCCAGGCCGGCCCGTACGGCATCCGCGCCAACTGCCTGGCCCCGGAGACGATCCTGACCGAGACGAACCAGCGGTGGATCCCGGCGGACGTGCAGCGCTCGCTGGCCGAGGCCCACCCGCTGCGCCGCCTGGGCACTCCGCAGGACGTGGCGCAGGCGGCGCTGTTCCTGGCCTCGGACGCGTCCTCCTGGATCACGGGCGTGGTCGTTGACGTGGCGGGCGGCGCCGTCCTGGCCTGACCGCGCCGCCGCGGGGCGGAGACCCGCCGACGCGCCGCGGGCGTTTGCGCTCACCGCGAACGGACCTTCTCCTCGCAGCGAGCGTCCGGTGAGGTGGATGGATGGCGCGGCGCAGGCAAGCGGGCGGGGTTGACGATGCACCGGCATCCGCCGGCGCTGCGCCGGTCCAACGCCGGCCGGGCGGGTCCGCGGCGGATCGGCCCGGGGTGGCCGGTAGCGGGCTCGGCCGGAACTTCAACCGGCTCTGGGCGGCCGCCGCTGCCGGCAATCTCGGCGACGGGATCTACCGGGTGGCCATTGCCCTGCTCGCCGCGCGCCTCACCAGCGATCCGGTCGCGTTCTCGGCGCTCACCGCGCTCGGCTACCTTCCCTGGCTGGTGCTCGGGCTGCCGGCCGGGGCGCTGGTTGACCGCTACGACCGCCGGCGGCTGGCGCTGCTGGTCGGCGTGGTCCGCACGAGCGCACTGGCGACGCTGCTCGGCGCGGTGGCCCTGGACCGCGCATCACTGTGGCTGCTGTACACGGTGGTGGTGGTGCTCGGCGCCTGCGAGACGATCTACGACAACACGTTGATCTCGATGCTGCCCGCAGCGGTCGGCGACCGAGGACGACTCGAAACCGCGAACGGCCGGCTGCAGGGTGCCGAACTCCTGGCCCAGAGCTTCGTCGGACCGCCGCTGGCCAGTGCCCTGTTCGCCCTCCTGGCCAGCGCGGCGTTCGGCCTCAACGCCGCCTGTTACGCCCTGGCGGTCCTGCTGCTCCTGGCGTTGCCGGGCACCTTCCGTGCGCCGGACGAACGGCGCACGCCGATGGTCCGGGCGATGGGGCAGGCTCTTCGGTTCGTCCGTGGCCACGAGATGCACCGCACCATCCTCTCGGTGGTGCTCGTGCTCGGATTCGCCAACGCCATGGCGACGGCGCTGATCGTGCTCTGGACCCGGGAGGTCCTGGGCGTGCCGGAGGCCGCATTCGGTTTCTTCGTCCTGACCGGCGCGGTCGGCGCGCTCATCGGCAGCCAAACCGCCGCACCGGTTGCCAGGCGCATAGGCCGCGGCCGGACGATGGCGCTGTCCGCCGTCGTCACCGGCCTGGGCATGCTCCTCGCGGGTGCGACCCGCTCGCCGTACGTGGCTGGTGCGGCCTGGGCGCTCTCGGGGTGGGCAATCCTGCTGTGGAACGTCATCTACGGCTCGCTGCGACAGCGGTTGACACCGGATCCGCTGCTGGGCCGGACGATCGGCATCTACCGTGTCGTGGCCTGGGGTGCCATGCCGTTGGGAGCGCTCGTCGGCGGCGTGCTGGCGGGCATCGGCGGCCTGCGTGCGCCGTTCCTCGCCGCCGGCGTCCTCACCCTTGCCATCAGCGTGTACGCCGTGCTCCGCCTCACCAACGCCCGCGTCGAAGCCGCGATCGCCGAAGCCGACGCGGCAGCCTCGGGCACTGCGTAGCGGCGCGTCCTCGCCACCGATCCAGCGACAAGACCGCGACGTGGTCGGTGGCCTTGGTGGAGACGCGTGCCTCCGAATTTCTACCAAGCGTTTGCTTGATTCCCGGCCCGCCTCCACTTAATCTTCTAAAACATAAGGTGATTCAACGGGGAACTCACGGAGGTGGAGCGTGAGCACGACCGAGACACTGCGACAAGGTGGGACCGCCGTCTGGGCGCCCCGCATCACGCCGCCCATCGGGGTGGAGCTCGACGACCGCCAGGCCCTCGCCTGCGCGTTCCGGATCCTTGCCCACGGCGGCTTCAGCGAGAACATCGCCGGCCACATCACCCAGATCAAAGATGACAGCGGCGCCATGTGGATCAACCCGTGGGGCCTGTGGTGGGAGGAGGTCAGCGCCTCCGACCTGTGCGTCGTCGACCGCGACGGCGCGCTCGTCGACGGGCGCTGGGACGTCACCCCGGCCTTCCACATCCACACCGAGCTGCACCGCCGGCGACCCGACGCGCGGGTCGTGGTGCACAACCATCCGTACTACGTGACCGTGCTGGCCGCGGTCGGTGTGCTGCCCGAGATCGTGCACCAGACCGGGTCGATGTTCGACGGGGACCTGGCCTTCGTGCACGAGTACACCGGTGAGGTCGACGACGCCGAGCTCGGCCGGGACCTCGCCGAGCGGATCGGCGACAAGTCCGTCGTCATCCTCGCCAGCCACGGCATCATCGTCACCGCGCCGACCATCCAGGAGGCGACCTACAAGTCCGCGAGCATCGACCGGTTCTGCCGCCTCGCCTACGACGTCATGCTGCTCGGCCGCGACCCCCTGGCCATATCCGAGGGCATCCGGCACGGCATGAAGCGCTCGCTGCTCGAACGCGGCTCGGACGTGTTCTGGGCCGGCGCCGTCCGCGCCCTCCTGCGCCGCGAACCCGAAGTCCTGGACTAACCGAGAACAGTAAGGACACCCCCACATGGCATCCATCGACGAACTCCTCAAGAACACCGCCTTCACCACCGCCGACCGCGGCAAGGTGACCTTCCTGCCCGACCCGCCGCGGCAGGAGCGCAAGTACACGTTCATCTCCGTCGACGACCACATCGTCGAGCCGCCCGACGCGTTCGACGGGCGCATGCCGGAGAAGTACAAGGACCAGGCGCCGCACGTCATCGAGAAGGACGGCAGCCACGTCTGGGTGTACGACGGCAAGGAGTTTCCGAACGTCGGCTTCAACGCCGTCGTCGGGCGGCCCGTCGACGAGTACGGCATGGAGCCCTGCCGCTTCGACGACATGCGCCGCGGCTCGTGGGACATCCACGAGCGCATCAAGGACATGGACCTCAGCGGCGTGTACGCCTCGCTGTGCTTCCCGTCGTTCCTGCCCGGCTTCGCCGGCCAGCGGCTCCAGCTGTCCACACAGGACCCCGAGCTGGCCCTCGCCGCCACGCGCGCCTGGAACGACTGGAACCTGGAGGCGTGGTCCGGCGCCTACCCGGACCGGATGATCCCGTGCCAGCTGCCGTACTTCCTCGACCCCGAGGTCGGCGCCCAGGAGATCTACCGCAACGCCGAGCGCGGCTTCAAGGCGGTGACCTTCTCCGAGGCCCCGCACATGCTCGGCCTGCCGTCGCTGCACACCGGCCACTGGGACCCGATCATGCGCGCGTGCGCCGAGACGGGGACCGTCATCAACCTGCACATCGGATCGTCGGGCACGTCGCCGTCAACCGCCGAGGACGCACCGCCGGACGTGGTGGGCGTGCTCTTCTTCGGGTACTCGATGTTCTCCGCGGTCGACTGGCTGTACTCGCGGATCCCGGTCCGGTTCCCCGACATCAAGATCGTGCTGTCGGAGGGCGGCATCGGCTGGGTGCCGGGCCTCGTCGACCGGCTCAACCACATGCTCAGCTACCACTCGATGTACGGCACCTGGAAGGGCATCGAGCTGACCCCGGCCGAGGTCCTGCTGCGCAACTTCTACTTCTGCGCCGTGGAGGACCCGTCGTCGTTCGCGCTGCGCGACGTCATCGGCGTCGAGCACATCTTCCTGGAGCAGGACTACCCGCACTGCGACTCGACCTGGCCGTACACCCAGAAGGTCATCGACGAGGAGATCGGCGGCCTGCCCGAGGCGGACATCCGGAAGATGACGTGGGAGAACGCGGCGCGCGTCTACCGCCACCCGGTTCCCGCCGCCGTGCAGGACGATCCGAACGCTTACTAGGGTGATCCCCGTGGAGCCCCAGGTGCGCGTCCATCGGCTCGCCGAGCAGGTGGCCGACCACATCCGCGCGCGGATCATCCGTGGCGACTTCGCCGACGGCGACCCGCTGCCCACGGCGGAGGAGCTGATCCGGCGGTATCCCGTGAGCATGCCGACGTTCCGCGAGGCGATGCGCATCCTGGAGGCCGAGGGGCTCATCACGGTGCGCCGGGGACGGCTGGGCGGTGCCATCGTGCACCGGCCGTCCCCGGCGGGCCTGGCCTACAACCTGGGCCTGGTGCTCGCGTCCCAGCAGGTCGCGATCGGCGACGTCGCGGTGGCCCTGCGACACGTCGAGCCGGCCTGCGCCGCCCTCTGCGCGAGCCGCCGCGACCGGGCCCGCGCCGTCGTGCCGGAGCTGCGCGAGCTGCACCAGGCGTACCTCGACAGCATCGAGGACCTGGTCGAGGTCGTCGCCGTGTCCCGCCGCTTCCACGAGGCCCTCGTCCGGCTGTGCGGCAACGAGCCGCTCATCGTGCTCGCCGGCGCGCTGGAGGCACTCTGGTCGGTGCACGAGCAGGACTGGGCGACCCGGATCCGGGAGACCACCGGGGTACCGCTGAGACAACGCCGGGCGGCGGGGGAGGAGCACGGCCGGATCCTCGCCCTGATCGAGGCCGGCGACAGCGAGGGCGTGCACCGTCTGGTCACCGGCCACCTCACCACCGCGCAGCGCAACCCGAAGCCGGCCGACGCGCAGGTCGACCTGGCAATGGTCGTCTGTTTGAAAATGTTCGATACTTAGCTATTCCGTTGATGTCTGATGTCGTCTTACGATGAGTCCGCCCCGGCCGGGTCCCCTTCGCACTCCACCGCCAAGGAGACCGCATGCCCCGACATCTCCTGCGTCTCGTCCTCGCCGCCGTCACCGGGCTCGCCGCCGCCGTCGTCGCCGCCGCCCAGCCGCCGGCCGCCGCCGCCCCGGCCCAGCCGTCGCCGCTGACCACCCCGTGGACCAGCCAGGCCCTCAACGGCACCCCGCTGCCCGACTACCCGCGCCCGCAGATGGTGCGGCCGGACTGGATGAACCTCAACGGCGAGTGGCAGCTGCGCCAGTCCACCACCAACGACAACCCGGTCTTCGGCCAGACCCTCCCGGAGCGGGTCAACGTCCCGTTCCCGGTCGAGTCGGCGCTGTCCGGCATCAAGCGACCGGCGAACGACAACCGCCAGTACCTCTTCTACCGCCGCACCTTCACCGTCCCCGCCGGCTGGGCCGGCCGCCGCGTGCAGCTGCACTTCGGCGCCGTCGACTACCAGGCCACGGTGTGGGTGAACGGCGTGCAGGTCGGCACGCACACCGGCGGCTACGACCGGTTCGAGTTCGACGTGACGGCGCAGCTCAACGGCGGCACGAACGAGCTGATCGTGCGGGCCTACGACCCGACGGACGCGCCCGGGCTGAACATCGCCCGCGGCAAGCAGGTCCGCAACCCGGGCGGCATCATGTACACCCCGTCGTCGGGCATCTGGCAGACCGTCTGGATGGAGCCGACGCCGACGTCCTCCATCTACAGCACCGACTACTACCCGAACCTGGCCAGCAACACCCTGCGGACCAGGGTCTTCACCCGCGGCGACGTGACCGGGTACTCGGTGTTCGCCGAGGTCCTCGACGGTTCGACGGTCGTCGGCACCGCCACCGGCGGCTTCGCCGACTTCAGCGTCCCCGTGCCGAACGCCCGCCGCTGGTCGCCCGACGACCCCTTCCTGTACAACTTGCGCATCTCCCTGCGCAACGCGGCCGGCGTCACCGTGGACCAGACCATGCACTACTTCGGCATGCGCGAGGTCGGCACCGCCGTCGTCAACGGCCGCCGGGTGCCCACGCTGAACGGCCAGTTCGTGCTGCAGAACGGCGTGCTCGACCAGGGCTTCTGGCCCGACGGGCTGTACACCGCGCCGACCGACGCCGCCCTGGCGAGCGACCTGCAGAAGATCAAGGACCTGGGCTTCAACATGGTCCGCAAGCACATCAAGGTCGAGCCGCCGCGCTGGTACTACCACGCCGACCGCCTCGGCCTGCTGGTGTGGCAGGACATGCCGAGCATGGGCGAGTCGCCCGGCAGCGCCGCCTCCCACACCCAGTGGGAGAGCGAGGTCCGCGAGATCGTCGACGAGCACCGGTTCTCGCCGGCCGTGGTCGTGTACGTGCCGTTCAACGAGGGCTGGGGCGAGTGGAACCTCGCCGACACCACCCGCGTCGCGCAGAACGTCAAGAACCAGGACCCGACCCGGCTGGTCAACCCGCACAGCGGCTACAACTGCTGCAACTCGCACGGCGACCCCGGCAACGGCGACATCATGGACTGGCACATGTACGTCGGCCCGGACAACCCGCTGCCGTCGGCCACCCGCGCCGGCGTCCTCGGCGAGTACGGCGGGCTCGGCGTGCGCACCCCTGGCCACGAGTACAGCCCCAACGGCGGCTTCGGCGCCTACGAGATGCACCCCGACGCGACGTCGATGACCGACCGGTACGTCAGCCTCATCAACCAGGCCGCGAACCTCGTGTACAACAAGGGCGTCGGCGCGCTCGTCTACACCCAGCCGTTCGACGTCGAGGGCGAGGTCAACGGCCTGTGGACCTACGACCGGCAGGTGCTGAAGTTCGACGCCAACCGGGTCCGCGCCGCCAACCAGGGCATCATCATCGCCTCGAAGCGGCTCAACACCACCGGCCCGCCGCCCGGCCGCAACGTCAACGGCCCGGGCGGCAAGTGCGTGGACGTCGCCGCCGACGACACGGGCGGCAACGGCGCCGCCGTGCAGCTGTGGGACTGCCAGATCCACGCGGTCGACCAGCGGTGGAGCTGGAACGGCTCGGCCCTGCAGACCCTGGGCCGCTGCCTGGACGCGACCGGCAACGGTACCGCCAACGGCACGCCGCTGCAGCTGTGGGACTGCAACGGCGGCGGCGCCCAGCAGTGGGTGGCCCAGGCCAACGGCTCGCTGCGCAACCCGCAGTCGGGCCGGTGCGCCGACTCGCCGAGCGGCTCCACCGCCAACGGCGCGCGGCTGCAGCTCTACGACTGCAACGGCACCGGCGCGCAGGCCTTCCGCCTCGGCGGCGGCTCGCCCGGCGCGACCTTCGTCAACGGCCCCGGCGGCAAGTGCGTGGACGTCGCCGCCGACGACACCGGCGGCAACGGCGCCGCGGTACAGCTGTGGGACTGCCAGACCTTCGCGGTCGACCAGCACTGGACCTGGGACGGCTTCGGCCTGCGCACCCTGAACCGGTGCCTGGACGCGACCGGCAACGGCACCGCCAACGGCACGCCCATCCAGCTCTGGGACTGCAACGGCGGCGGGGCGCAGCAGTGGATCCCGCAGCCCGACGGCACGCTGCGCAACCCGCAGTCGGGCCGCTGCCTGGACTCCCCGAACGGCTCCACGGCCAACGGCGCCCGCCTGCAGCTGTGGGACTGCAACGGCTCCCTGGCCCAGACGTTCCGCAAACAGTGACGCACGGGTGGTGCGGCGCGCCGGCGCGCCGCACCACCCACCCGGTGCGTTCGCCGGCTCGTTGCGCGTCGATCTTGCAGTCGTGGTGCCTGACGAACCGGGACATTCACGGAGCGTCCCGGCACCACGACTGCAAGATCGACAGGGATGGGTGGGGCGCCGGAGTCAGTCGTCGAGCGCGATGCCGCGCCGGCGGGCCTCCTCGCGGTGTGCGGCGCTCAGCGCGTCGATGTAGCGGGCGAGCATCTCGTCGGCCGGCAAGGGCCGGATGAGCTTGACCTCGAACCACTCGCGGTCGGCGTGGAACGCGGACTGCACGTCCGGCCGGGCGGCGAGCTGCTGCTCCAGCAGGTCGTCCTCGCCCTCGCCGGGCCCGGTCTCGACGATCGACCTGACCTCGTCGCTGAGGCTCAGCTCATACGTCCACCCGTCGCCGGCCACGTGCAGGAACGCGCACAGGTCCGCCCGCGCGATCGAGAACTCCGGGTCGTCGTCGATGAGGGCGAGGAACACCCGCGGTGCGCGGGCCAGCGCGGCGGACACGGGATCGGCCGCGGTGAGCCGGCTGCCGGCGTAGCTTGCCGCGCCGTCCGGGTGCAGCCGGTCGGGTTCGACGTCGGGCACGGCGTGCACCGCCGGCCCGGGCCGCGCCTTGCGCGCGCGTTTCGCCGCGGCGTCGGCCGCTGCCTGCCGGCACTGCGCGACCTTCTGCCGCTCGGCCTCCGGTCGATCGCGCAGCCAGCCGTCCAGGTCGGTCCGCTCGCCGTCGGTGAGCTCGGCGCCGCACAGGAACTCGACCATCTCGTCGATGTACGGGTCGCCGTCGTAGGCCCCCGCCGCGGCCGGGAGCCGGCCGGTCCACAGGTCCAGGCCGCGCCGGACGAACCGGGTCCCGCGGGGCGCCGGCGACCTGGGCGTGCGGTGCCACTCGTCCGGGTCCGGCGCCTCGGTCAGCCGCCAGACCAGCTCGTCATACTGCTCGCGCAGCGCGGTGCGGAAGCCGGTCGGGTCCGGCCGGCCGTCGCCGTCGCCGAACACCACGTCGCCGAGCCGCGGCTTGTCCGCGTTGGCCACCCGGCGGTCGGCGGTGAACGCGGCCTCCACCGCGGCGGCGTTGAGCTTGCCGGCCGCGTGCAGCGCCGAGAGGACCCGCGCCGCGGCCGGCCGGCCGGTGAACCCGACCGGCGTGGACAGCAGCCGCCGGAGCAGCCGGATCCGCGCCGGCTCCGGCGGTGCCGCGATCGCCTCCTCGGCCAGCGCGTCCAGCACCGGCTGGCCCGGCCGGCCGTCGTCGGAGTCGACCACGGACAACAGCGCGGCGGTGCGCCGCGACGTCGGCCAGGGCCCGTCGAGCACGTCGGCGGCGAACACCAGCCGGTGCGGTGACCCGGCCGGCGGCGCGGCACCGGCGTCCGGTGGCGGAAACACGGCGTCGCACAACGCCTCGAGCTCCGCCACCTCGTCGTCCAGGTCCATCAGCCGCGCGAGGAACGGCTCGACGACCTCGCGCGAGAACGCGCTCACGGTGCTGGTGAAGCCGGCCCGGTCGCCGGTGCTCGCCTGGGCGCGGGCCTGGGCGAGGAGCCGGCGGAACGTCTCGCGCTCGGGATCGGCGCCATCGTCGAAGCCGCCCGACGCATCCATGGCACGGTGCCCCTTCCCCATCGACACGGCTGAAAGCCAGGGGGCACCGTATCAACTTTTCGGACGGCCGGGCGCCCGGCCAGGCGTCAGGTGATGGCGTCAGGCGCAGGTCTGGCGCTGGCGGCCCAGGCCGCTGATCTCCAGCTCCATCACGTCGCCCGCGCGGAGGTACGGCTGGCCGGGCAGGCCCATCGCCACGCCGGCCGGCGTCCCGGTGTTCACCACGTCGCCGGGGTGCAGGACCATGAACTGGCTGAGGTACCAGACGAGGTGCGGCACGTCGAAGATCATGTCGGCGGCCCGTTCGTCCTGGCGCGCCTCGCCGTTGATCCAGGACTGCAGGCGCAGCTCGGGCACGGCGATGCCGTCCGCGGGCACCAGCCACGGGCCCAGCGGGTTGAACGTCTCGCAGTTCTTGCCCTTGTCCCACTGGCCGCCGCGCTCGAGCTGGAACTCGCGCTCGGACACGTCGTTGCTGATCGCGTAGCCGGCGATGTGCGCGGCCGCGTCGGCCGGGCTGTCGAGGTAGCGCGCCTTGCGCCCGACGACGACCGCCAGCTCGACCTCGTAGTCGGTCTTCACGCTGTTGCGCGGGATGAGCACGTCGTCGTCCGGCCCGACGACCGTGTCGGCGCCCTTCATGAACACGACCGGCTCGGCGGGCGGCGTGGCCCCGGACTCGGCGGCGTGCCGGGCGTAGTTGAGGCCGATGCAGACGATCTTGCCGATGCCGGTGACCGGCGCGCCGACCCGCAGCCCCTCGGGGTCGACCACCGGCAGCTCGCCGGCGTCGAGCGCGGCGCGGGTGCGCGCGATCCCGTCCGCGGCGAGGAACGCGCCGTCGAGGTCGGCGGTGAGCGGCGTGAGGTCGTGGGCGGTCCCGTCGGCGGCGAACACGACGGGGTGTTCGGCGCCGATGGGGCCGAGTCGGGCGAGTCGCATGCCCGTGACCGTACTGACGAGGAGGCCAAGTGGTCAAGCCAATCCCTGCGTGGTGTCGTGGTGCCGTAGGGTGCTGACCATGACGCGCGGCATGGACCTCACCGGCAAGGTGGCCCGGGGCGGGGTCGCGGCCGACGACCACGGCCGGGGCGACGGCGAGCCGAAGGTCTCCCTCGTCCTGCAGCGCGTCACCGTCGTCCACGGCTGACCGGCGTGCGCCACGTCTCCGACGACGAGCGGCGGGCGCGGCTGGCGGTCCGCCACGCACTCGCCCCGCGGCACCGTCGCGGATCCCCGCACGACGCGACGCGCGCGATGACCGTGCTGCACGCCACCGAGCCGGCGACGGTGTACCTCAGCTGCTGGGCCCGCGTCGCGTCGCTCACGGCCGGCGACGTCGACCGGGCGCTCTACGACGAGCGCACCCTCGTCAAGCAGCTCGCCATGCGCCGCACCCTGTTCGTGTTCCCGCGCGACCTGCTGCCCGCGGTGTGGCCCAGCGCGTCGGCCCGCGTCGCCGCCACCGAGCGTTCCCGGATGGCCAAGGATGTGGTCGCGGCCGGGATCGCCGGCGACGGCGGCGACTGGCTGGACCGGGCCCGCGCCGGCGTGCTGGCCGCGCTCGCGGACGCGCCGGAGGGCCGCACGGCGGGTGAGCTGCGTCAGGCGGTACCGATGATCGACGTCAAGGTGACCGTCACCCCCACCGACCCGTGGACCGCCTCGCGGGTGCTCACCCAGCTCGGCGCGACCGGCGACGTCGTGCGCGGCGCCAACACCGGCGGCTGGCACACCTCGCGCCCGCGGTGGACGCTGACGCGGCACTGGCTCGGCGAGACGGCCGAACGGTGGAGCGCCGGCGACGGCTGGCGCGAGCTCGTGCGCCGCTGGCTGCACTCCTTCGGTCCCGGCACGGAGGACGACCTGGCCTGGTGGCTGGGCGCGCCGAAGACGGTGGTGCGCGCCGCGCTCACCGGGCTCGACGCGGTCCCCGTCTCGCTCGACGGCGGCGCCACGGGCTGGCTGCTGCCCGGCGACCTCGCCGAGGTGCCCGACCCCGGCCCGTGGGTGGCGCTGCTCCCGGTGCTCGACCCGACCGTCATGGGCTGGCAGGGCCGCGACTTCTACCTCGGGCCGCACCGCGACCTGCTCTTCGAGCGCCGCGGCAACGCCGGCACGACCGCCTGGGTCGACGGTCGCGTGGTCGGCTGCTGGGTGCAGGACGACGCCGGGGTGGTGCGGGTCCGGCTGGTGGAGCCGGTGCCGGCGGCCGCGCGGCGGGCGCTCGACGACGAGGCGGCGCGGCTCACGGCGTGGCTCGCCGGGTTCCGGGTGCCGACCGCGTACCTGTCGCCGGCCATGAAAACAGCCTGAAACTACCGCGGCAAAACCCCGCAATCCGGGCAAGACCTTGCCCGACCGATCGACGTCACCCTATCCTCGCGATCAGGCAACCACAGGAAAGCGCTTTCCCCGGCAAGCGCTTTCCAAGCCGGATGGCGCCGCCAACGCCAGGCCGGTCCACCGGGATCACGCCGCCGCCCCGGCGCGAGCCACAAGCACACGCCCAGCACGCGACGACGAAGGTGAGACGAGATGAGACGACCAGTCGCACGGCGACTGCAGGTGGCGTTGGCCGCGGCCGCCACCGCCGTCGGGACCACGGTCGGTGTGGTCCTGGCGATCCCCGACGCATCGGCCGCGACCGGCGGCGTCACCGGCTACGCGACCCAGAACGGCGGCACGACCGGCGGCGCCGGCGGGCAGACGGTCAAGGCCACCAGCGGGACGGCGATCCACGCCGCCCTGTGCAACCGGGCCAGCAGCAGCACCCCGATCATCATCCAGGTCGAGGGCACCATCAACCACGGCAACACGACCAAGGTGTCCGGCAGCAGCTGCAACACCGCCGCCGACAAGATCGAGCTCAAGGAGATCAGCAACGTCACGATCATCGGCGTCGGCAACGGCGCGGTGTTCGACCAGCTGGGCATCCACATCCGCGACTCGAGCAACATCATCATCCAGAACGTGACGGTCAGGAACGTCAAGAAGTCGGGCTCGCCCACCTCCAACGGCGGCGACGCCATCGGCATGGAGAGCACCGTGCGCAACGTCTGGGTCGACCACGTCTCGCTGGAGGCGTCGGGCGGCGAGTCGGCGGGCTACGACGGCCTGTTCGACCTCAAGGACGACGTGCAGTACGTGACGCTGTCCTACAGCACCCTGAAGAACTCCGGCCGTGGGGGACTCATCGGGTCCAGCGAGAGCGACCGCGGGAACAGCTACATCACGTTCCACCACAACCTGTACCAGAACATCGACTCCCGCACCCCGCTGCTGCGCGGCGGCATCGCGCACATCTACAACAACTACTACGTGCAGCTCAACGAGTCGGGCATCAACTCCCGGGCCGGCGCGCGGGCGCGCATCGACAACAACTACTTCAAGAGCTCGAAGGACGTCATCGGCACGTTCTACACGAGCGAGGCCGGCTACTGGCAGGTCAACGGCAACATCTTCGACGCCGTGACCTGGTCCAGCCCGGGCACCGACAACAACCCGGCCGGCCCGAACCCGACGTCGAACACCAGCGTCAGCATCCCGTACTCGTTCGCCCTCGACAGCGCCTCGTGCGTGCCGAGCGTCGTCACCGCGACGGCCGGCGCCAACAAGGGCCTGCAGGTCTCGAACGGCAGCTGCACGCCGACCAGCCCGACCGCCGGCCCGACGACGCCCGGTCCGACGACGCCCGGCCCGACCACGCCGGGACCGACGACCCCCGGCCCGACCCAGGGCGGCACCAACCTCAGCATCGGCGCCGGCTCGGACGGGTCCAGCAAGGCCGACGGCACCAGCTACGGCGACGTCCGGGACGGCAACATGAGCACGTACTGGTCGCCCAGCGGTACCACCGGATCCATCTCCATCAAGTGGGGCTCCGCCACCGCCGTCTCCCGGATCAACATCCGCGAGGCGTCCGGTTCGACGGGCGTCATCCGCAACTGGCGCGTCCTCAACGCCGACACCGGGACGGTCCTCGCCTCCGGCACCGGCGCGGGCGTCATCACGTTCAGCCGCACCTCGATGAAGAAGGTGACCTTCGAGATCACGAGCGCGACCGGCACGCCGAAGGTCGCCGAGTTCGAGACCTACGCCTAGACACCCCGCACGCGGACTGCGGTCGGAGCAGCCTCAGGGCAGCTTCTGGCCGCAGTCCATGCAGAACAGCGCGCCGATACGGTTGGCCTCGCTGCCGCAGCCGCCGCAGCGCACCCGCGGCGCGAGCGCCGAGCCGCAGGCCGAGCAGAACCGCCCGCCGTCCACCTTGCTCCCGCACGACGGGCAGGCCACCACGGCCCGCGCGCTCATGTCCACGTCGGCCGTCCAGTCCGCCTGCTGGGCCCGCTCCCGGATCTGGTCCCGCTGCGCCGCGGCCTGCGCCCGGGCCACCTCCTCGGCGACGACGGGCGCGCACCGCAGGCACTGCCCGATCTCGTCGTTCCAGCACATCGCGGCGCACATCCAGTCACCGCACCCGCGACACTGCCGGAACTCCTGCCGCGCCCGCTCGACCGCCTCGGCGAGCGCCCGGTCCTTGGCCGGCGAGTTGCTCGTCCGGTCGTACTGCCACTGGTCCACGGTCCGGCTGACCCGCTGCGTGAACCCGCCCAGCACGTGCCCGGCCGCCCGCAGCACCTTCCGCCCGGTCTCGACCGTGTCGCGCCTGAACGCCGACCGGTGCCCGTTCCCGCACCGCTCGCAGCGGAACTCGAACTGGTAACCCTGCTGGTTGGACAGGTCGCGGACGTTGTCGGTGAAGGGTACGAGCGCGCTCACGCGGCTCAGCGTAGCCAGCACGGTCCAGTCGAACAGTCAGGGATTTAGCCTTGCTTGGTCTCCCAGAAGATCTTCGCGATCTCGTCGATCGCGCTGAGCAACCGTTCGGCCACCGCCGGGTCGGCCGAGCCCTTCGCGCCGCCGGCGCCCGCGAGCTTGGTCGCCTCGTTGAACAGGCCGTGCAGCTGCGGGTACCGCTCGAAGTGCGGCGCCTTGAAGTAGTCGGTCCACAACACCCAGAGGTGGTGCTTCACCAGCTCGGCGCGCTGCTCCTTGACGACCAGCGCGCGGGTCCGGAACTCCGCGTCGGCGCTGTCCTGGTACTTCTTGCTGATCATCAGGATCGACTCGGCCTCGATGCGCGCCTGGGCCGGGTCGTAGACCCCGCAGGGCAGGTCGCAGTGGGCGCTGACGACGATCCGCGGGCGGAGCAGGGATGACAGGAACATTCCGGTACGCTAAAACCTCAACCGAACTTGAGGTCAACGGCGGGGAGACGGTGCTCACAGCCCGACGTTCGGTGCCGCCGTGGTGCGGGAAGATGCTCTTGAGGGAGGGCCGCACATGGCATCGCGTACAGAGCTGGTCGAGGACCTGATGAGCCGGTTTCCGCACGTGCCCCGGGAGGCCGTGATCAAGGAGGACCTGCTGCGTGGCGGCCTGGCCTTCGACGACTCGGCGCTCACCGACAACGAGGGCGGTGACGTCAAGCCGAAGTCGTACTTCATCTTCTCGTTCGACCACCGCACGCTGCCCGAGCTGGGCACCGCCGCGCTGCGCCGGCCGCCGGAGGAGATCGTGCTCACCGGCGGGCCGTACGGGCTGCGCCGCACGGTCGTCTCGGTCCGCACCAACCCGGCGTCGCCGTACCGCGTGCGGACGGACGACGACGGCCGCCTGCGCCTGCACCTGGACGGCCGGCCGATCGCCGACGTCGGGCTGCCGCCGATGCCGGAGTACTACCGGCACACGCTCGCCAACGGCAAGTCGGTCATGGAGGTCGCCCCGACCATCCAGTGGGGCTACCTGATCTACCTGACGGCGTTTCGCGTCTGCCAGTACTTCGGCGCCAAGGAGGAGTGCCAGTACTGCGACATCAACCACAACTGGCGCCAGCACAAGGCGGCCGGCCGCCCGTACACCGGCGTCAAGCCGGTCGACGAGATCCTGGAGGCGCTGGAGATCATCGACCGCCACGACACCGGGAAGACGTCCAAGGCGTACACCCTGACCGGCGGCAGCATCACCTCACACGTCGGCGGCAAGGCCGAGGCCGACTTCTACGGCCAGTACGCCCAGGCGATCGAGGAGCGCTTCCCGGGCCGCTGGATCGGCAAGGTGGTCGCCCAGGCGCTGCCGCGGGCCGACGTGCAGCGCTTCAAGGACTACGGCATCCAGATCTACCACCCCAACTACGAGGTGTGGGACAAGCGGCTGTTCGAGCTGTACTGCCCGGGCAAGGAGCGCTACGTCGGCCGCGCGGAGTGGCACCGCCGCATCCTGGAGTCGGCCGAGGTCTTCGGCCCGCGCAACGTCATCCCGAACTTCGTGGCCGGCGTCGAGATGGCCGCCCCGGCCGGCTTCACCAGCGTCGACGAGGCGATCGACTCGACCGCGGAGGGGCTGCAGTACTTCATGTCGCGCGGCATCACCCCGCGGTTCACGACGTGGTGCCCCGAGCCGACCACCCCGCTCGGCAAGGCCAACCCGGAGGGCGCACCCCTCGAATACCACATCCGGCTCCTCGAGATCTACCGCGCGACCATGGCGGCGAACGGCCTGTCCAGCCCGCCCGGCTACGGCCCGCCCGGCCCCGGCCACGCCGTCTTCTCGGTCAGCTCGTTCATGGACAGCCTGCCCGCGAACGTCGAGCAGGAGCTGGTCGACAGCTGAGCGCCCACCGGCCCGCCCGGCACCGGCGCATGATCGGGTCCGTTTCGGGCAGCCCTGTTGGTTCCGACGGCAACAACCGACGTCGCACTGCAGGGAGGCCAGAGATGACCAGTCAGCGGCAGCGCTGGGCGGCCCTCCCGGTCACCGATTGGGAACCCACGTACGACACGCTGCACATGTACACCCAGATCATCGGGAAGATCTCGCTGGCATTGCGGCCCATGACGAACCACTGGTGGCAGGTCGCCCTGGAGCTCTCCGCCAGGGGCCTGCGGACCGCGGCCATCCCGCACCCGGCGCGCACCTTCGAGATGGACCTCGACCTCATCGACCACGTGCTCCACATCGACGCCGAGGGCGGGCAGCGGCGCACCGTCGCGCTGGGCGGGTCCGTGCGCGACTTCTACACCGACACGATGGCCGCGCTCGACGACCTGGGGCTGCACGTGCCGATCTGGACCATCCCGGTGGAGGTACCGGATCCGATCCCCTTCGACCAGGACACCGTCCACTCGACGTACGACCCGGCCCAGGCGGAGCGGTACTGGCACGTCCTGTGCCAGGTCGAGGGGATCTTCGACGAGTTCCGGGCCCTCTTCGCCGGCAAGGCCAGCCCGGTCCAGTTCTACTGGGGCTCGTTCGACCTCGCCACGACCCGCTACTCCGGCCGGCCCACCGAGCCGCCGCCGGACGCCGACACGATCACCCGGTTCACGTACACCGCCGAGCAGAGCTCGCTCGGTTTCTGGCCCGGCGGCACCTGGGTCAACGGCATGCGCGTCGACCAGCCGGTCTTCTACTCCTACACCTACCCGGAGCCGCCGGGAGTGCGGGACCAGCCGATCAGCCCGCCGTCGGCGTCCTTCGACGCCGGACTCGGCGAGTTCGTACTGAGCTACGACGAGGTCCGGCGGGCGGACAACCCGCGCCAGACGATCCTCGACTTCGCCCAGACCACCTACGAAGCGGGTGCCCGGCTCCAGCACTGGCCGCGCGACGTGCTCGAATGGACGCCGCCGACGCCGCCGAGCTACCGCCGGGCGACGTCGTAGCCACAGCGAACGGCGGCACTCACGACGGTGGTGCTGGTGACGGCGGTCCTAGAGCAGGGCGCGGCACGCCTCGCGGTCGTAGGGGAGGCCGGCCTCGCGGAACGACAGGGACGCGTTGCCGTTCGTGGGGTCCCAGCACCAGCGTGGCCCGTTCGTCCGGGCCGGCGTCGGCGGCGAGGCCGTGCAGGCGCGGGCCGAGCGCGGTGGCCTCCGGGGCCGCACCGCAGGCGCCGATGGCGTACGCGGCCTGGGGTGTCGGTGGCGGGGCCGTACGCGTGCAACAGCGTCGCGAACCGCCCGGAGCCGATCGGGGTCACGGCGAAGATGGTAGGACTGGAACCATGACCGAACCGATCTCGGCCCGCAATCTCGACCGGTACGGGTCTGCCGCGCCCTACAGCGCGCCGAGCGCCGGGCCGGCCCCGTGGTACCTCTACCGGCTCACCGTGCGCACCGCCCACGGTGTCGCCACCGCCGAGCCGCACGGCGCGACCGCCTGGGACTTCGCCTGAACGCCGTCGACGTCACGCTGACCGTGCACCTCGCTGTCGACCGTCCCGGCGCGGTATCGGCCGACGTCACCGTGGGACCGGTGTAAGCAATACGACACAGGTTTTCCCGGAACGATTCTTGCGGACCGGTTACCGACTGCGACAGCGTTCCTACTCGTCGGGTCGTATGTCACGGGGGGTGACCGAGCTTGGCGGTTGAGTTCGCCGCTCCCGCCTGGCGCCGCGGTCTGCTGCGGCGGCTGCCCAGGCGGTCGGCGCGGCAGCTCGTGGAGTCGGTGGCGGCGCTCGTGCTCATCGTGCTGTTCGCGCCGCTGCTGCTGGCGACCGCCGTCGCGGTCGCCCTGACCAGCCGGGGTCCCGTCCTCTTCCGGCAGGACCGGGTCGGGCTGCACCGCGAGGTGTTCACGATGCTCAAGTTCCGCACGATGTACGTCGACAACGACGACGCCGAGCATCGCCGGCTGATGCGCGCGCAGCTCACCGCCGACGAGCCGCCGACCGGCGGCGAACCGGGCATCTACAAGCTCGCCCGGGACCCGCGGATCACCCCGGTCGGTCGGTTCCTCCGCGAGTGCAGCATCGACGAGCTGCCGCAGCTCTGGAACGTCGTGCGCGGCGAGATGTCGCTGGTCGGCCCGCGCCCGTACGTCCCGTGGGAGGCGGCGTTCTTTCCACCCAGCGCCGAGCGGCGCTTCGCCGTGCGCCCCGGCATGACCGGACTGTGGCAGGTCAGCGGCCGCAGCACGCTCGACTACCGGACCGCGTTGCAGATCGACGTCTACTACGCCGACCACAAGTCGCTCTGGCTGGACCTGCGCATCCTGGCCCGCACGGCGGTGGTCGTGTTCGACCGCGCGGCGAGCAGGTGACCCCGATGGCCCGCCGCCGGACACACATCGCCATCGTCGTCGCGAACCTGCCGGCCGAACGCGACCGGCGCGTCATCCGGGAGAGCCTGAGCCTGGAGGCCCGCGGCTACGAGGTGACGGTCATCGCGCCGCGCGGCGACCGGACGCTGCGGACCCTGCCCGGCAGCCGCAACGTGCGGCTGCGCCCGTACCCGCTGCTGCTGTACGGGTCGGGGGTCGTCACCTTCGCCGTCGAGTTCGTGTGGTCCTTCGTGTGCGTCGCCGTCCGGCTGGCCGGCGAGGTGGCCCGCGGCCGCGCCCAGGCGGTCCAGGTCTGCAACCCGCCCGACGTGTACTGGCCGCTGGCGCTGGTGTTCCGGGCGCTGCGCCGGCCCTGGGTGTTCGACCACCACGACCTCTGCCCCGAGATCCTCGCCACGCGCGGCGGCGGCGACGCCAAGGGCTGGGCCTACCGGATCCTGGTCCTCTTCGAGTGGCTGACCCTGCGCACGGCGACCGCGGTCATCGCCACCAACGAGTCGTTCCGGGAGAACGCGCTGCGCCGCGGCGTGCCGCCCCGGAAGGTGACCGTGGTGCGCAACGGCCCGTCCGCGGACGAGATCGGGCCGGCCGCCCCGCGGGCCGATGAGCACCACCGGATCGTGTACCTCGGCGTGCTCGGGCCGCAGGACAACGTCGAGGGGGCGGTGCTCGCGGCCGACGAGCTGACCCGCCGGCGCGGGCGGACCGGCTGGCGGCTGACCATCGCCGGCGACGGCGAGAGCATGCCGGCGCTCACCAGGCTCGTCGCCGAACGCGGCCTCGGCGACGTCGTGGAGTTCGCCGGCTGGCTGGAGGGGCCGCAGGTCGACGCGCTCCTGCGCTCGGCGACCGTGGCGATCCAGCCCGACCTGCCGACGCGGATGAACGACCGGTCGACGATGGCCAAGACGGTCGAGTACCTCGGGCGCGGCGTGCCGGTGGTCGCGGCCGACCTGACCGAGACGCGGCGGACCGCGGGCGACGCGGCGGTGTACGTGCCGACCGGGGACCCGGCCGAGTTCGCCGCCGCGCTCGACGCGCTGCTGGACGATCCGGCGCGGCGCGCCGCGATGCGCGCCTGCGGCCGGCGGCGGTTCGCGGACGTGCTCGCCTGGGAGCACCAGGCTCGGGCGTATCTGGACGTGTGGGGCCGGCTGCTTCCCGGCCCGGTCACGGTCGTGCGGCAGCGCCGTCAATCAATTTCGAAAAGTTCCGAAATCCATTCCGCCCGGCGTCGTGAATGACTATCAAGACAGCATATCCAATGTGGCGCGGACGTCCGACTCCTATTTGGCGCGGACGTTTGACTCCGGTGCGGCGCGGACGTCCGACTCCTATGTGGCGCTGACGTTCGACGACGGGCCGAATCCGGTCACTACCGGGGCGCTGCTCGACGCGTTGCGGGACGCCGGGGCGAGAGCGACGTTCTTCGACATCGGCGGGAACGCGCAGGCGCATCCGGCCCTCGTGCGCGCCAAGCGGGACGCCGGCATGTGGATCGGCAACCACAGCTGGACGCACCCGCACCTGCCCGGGCTGCCCGCCGCCCGGGTCGCCGCCGAGCTGGGCCAGACCCAGGCGGTCCTGGAGCGGCTCTGGGGCGAGGCGCCGCGGCTGTTCCGCCCGCCGTACGGGGAGACCGACGCCACCGTCCGCGCCGCCGAGGCGCGGCTCGGGCTCACCGAGGTCCTCTGGACGGCCGACACGCGGGACTGGAACGGCGCCGACACCGACCGGATCGTCGCCGCCGCCGGCGCGCTGGAGCCGGGCGGCGTGCTGCTCATGCACGACGGCTACGCGGCCACCGTCGCGGCCGTGCCGCGGATCGTCGCCGGCCTGCGCGCCCGCGGACTGGAACCGGGCATGATCTGCCCGTCGTCCGGCCGGGCCGTGGGCTTTTCGAAATAGCTCCGGATCGGATATTCCCCGGAAAATGTTTCGACGAATTCCCATACGTCACTCTTGACGGCGAAACTCGCCGCACAATAGCGTTTCGGGAAACGGTCCGAAACATTTCCCGCACCCGGATTTCCCTGGGTGATCCGAGCACGGTAGCCGTGGCGAACGGTCGCCTGAGGGAAACAGAAGCACCGTTTTCCCCCTTAGGAGCATCGATGAGATTACGACGAATGGCCACCGCGTGCGCGTGCGCCGTGGTGGTCGCCGCGTCGCTCGGCAGCGTGTCGGCCTCCGCCCACGGCCCCCGCCCGCCGAAGCCCCAGGACCAGTCGCTGAAGGCGCTCGCCGCGCGGCACAACCTGTACATCGGCACGGCCGTCGACCTGAACGCCTATGCGGATGCCGGTGACCCGCAGTACAAGACGATGGTCAACCAGCAGTTCAACACCGTCACCGCCGAGAACGCGATGAAGTGGGAGAGCCTCGAGCCGACCCGCGGCGTCTACAACTGGGGACCGGCCGACGCGTTCGTCAACGAGGCGATCCGCAACCGCCAGCTGGTCCGCGGCCACGTGCTGACCTGGCACAGCCAGCTGCCCGGCTGGCTCAGCGCCGGCATCGACGACGGCAGCATCGGCCGCGACGAGGCCCGTGCCCTGCTGCGGCAGCACATCACCACCGTCGTGTCGCACTTCCGCGGCAAGATCTGGCAGTGGGACGTGGTGAACGAGGCGGTCAGCGATCCGTGGGAGACGCCGAGCGCGATCCACCTCGGCGGCAACACGGGCTCGTTCAAGCAGAAGTGGGCGGACACGCTCGGCCCGGACTACGTGGCGGACGCGTTCCGCTGGGCCCGCGCCGCCGACCCGAAGGCGCTGCTGTTCTACAACGACTACAACCTCGAGGCGTTCGGCGACGGCGGCCCCGGCGACAAGACCCAGTTCGTCTACGACATGGTCAAGCGCCTGCGCGCCCAGGGCGTCCCGATCGACGGGGTCGGCAGCCAGGGGCACTTGGGGACGCGCTATGGCAACTATGATGTGTTCCAGGCGAGTGAGGCGCTGGAGAGGTTCACCGACCTGGGCCTCGCGGTGGCCTTCACCGAGGTCGACGTGCGCAGCCTGATGAAGAACGCCGACGACCCGACCGTCGATGCAAACTCGGCCGACGAGGCGTCGCGCGACCAGGCCGCGGCCTACAACCACTGGGTCCTGCTGCAGGCGTGCCTGATGAACCGCCACTGCCTGTCCTTCACGGTGTGGGGCTTCACGGACAAGTACTCCTGGATTCCCAACTGGTTCAAGAACCCGCCCGAGGGCGCGGGCTGCCTGTGGGACGCCAACTACCAGCCGAAGAAGTCCCTGCGCACGGTCCAGGGCACACTGCTGGCGTCGACCCCGCTGACGCGGATCCCGCAGACTCCGCGCCGCTGACGTCCCCTCCACGTCCCGGGTCCGGAGGGATGGCCGGACCCGGGACCCCTTTCTTGTTCGCACAGAGGCCGCGTGCGGGGTTCGAGCACCCCGCACGCGGCCTACTGCCGTCGACGCCCCGTTGATCGGGTTCACGTGCCGGCACTGATCCCGCCCCGGACGTTGCTGCGTCGTTGCGAGGACGGAAACTTCCACGCCGGAGCCGGCTCACCCCATGATCAGGGGAAGCTCCTGGTTGCCGGGGCAGCCACGCGTTGGACGTTTGGTGTGACGGCTCAGGTCCGCACGGCTTTGAGTGTGGGCTGAATATCCGATCTCGTTCCGGCAGAGGCATGTCGGATCATCTACGCGTGGCCGGCCGATGAGTGAAGGCGGTGACCGTTGTCGGCGTCATCTCCTTTTGCCGTCGGTGCAAGCCCCCATCTCTCGATGATCATCGGCGGCGTGGCCGCTGGGGTCGTCCTACTATTGCTGATCTTTGGGACGTAGCGTCCTGACGCCGGAAATTCGTTTGCAACATCGGGCAATTGATTCAAGCGTTGTCTTCGACCAATACAGCACCACACTGATCGGACCCGCAGAGGAGGATCGATGGTGGCAACGTGTCAGGTCGACAACTGCGGTGTCGTTGCGATCGCGCGATGCTCGAACCCGGGCTGCCAGGTGCCGGGCGGTGCCGCATTCTGCCTGTCGCACGGCACCATCGGCGGACATTGCGGGCTCTGCCTTCGAGTCACCAAGGAGCGCATCGACGATATCGCGGCCAGGTGTGCAAACGCCAGGAACCGCATTCGCGTGATGGCCGAACTACTGACGAGCGAAGGGTTCAGCCCGCCGAATCGTTACTTCCGGGCAACGGCGACCAAAACCAACTGGCGTGGCAAGGTGATCGAGGTCGACGATCCGGCAGCCGATGGCTATGGCTGGCCCGTTGGTATCCATGAGTGGGTGTGGTCCGTCGAAGTTGGATGGCCTCACAACAACCGTCAGGAAAGGCGCGGTCGCCGCCAACTCTTTGTGAACAACAACGGCGAGATCATTGCCCACGGCAACAGGTCTGCTTCAGGGCGTCCCGCTGTCTCCTCGCAGTACGCATTCATGCAGGGTCCTGAAATCGTTGAGTTCTGGGACGGAATAGTCGAGCGCATGGCTGACATCGTTCGCAGCCATGGCTTGACCGTACCGTCATAGTCACGGACGCCAGGCTACCCGAAAGGCTGCAGGGGCTTTCCGGCCGGAATCGGCAATATGCAATACAACTCCTTCGTCGGCCGGCCGGCCGGCCGACGGTGTCGTGGCCGTGCCGGGTGGGGTGGTGCCGCCGCTGGCGGACTGCCGGCAGGACCGCCCGGCTGAGCGTGCGAAGCCCGGGAACCGGGCGTCGCCGCCAGGGCGGGCCTGGACCCGCGCCGGGGACCGGGCCGCCGATGCCCGGTCCCCGGAGTCTCCGCGGTGCGGGCGTCAGCCCTTCACGGAGCCGGTCAGGCCGCCCACGATGTGGCGCTCGGCGAAGACGAAGAAGCCGACGGCCGGGATCATCGAGGCCGCCGTGTAGGCCAGGATCTTCGCGGTGTCCTGGGAGTACTGGCTCTGGAACGCGGCCACGCCCAGGGGGAGCGTGAAGTTGTCCGGGTTGCTCAGCACCAGCAGCGGCAGCAGGTACGCGTTCCAGCTCGTCACGAAGGCCAGGATGCCGACCGTCGTCAGGGCCGGGCGGCTCAACGGGAGCAGGATCCGCCAGAAGAAGCCCAGGCGGCTCGCCCCGTCCATCGCGGCCGCGTCCTCCAGCTCGCCCGGGATGGCGGCCATGAACGGGCGGAGGATGACGATCGTGATCGGCAGGGCGAACGCGGCCTGCGGCAGCGCCACGCCCAGCGAGGTCTCCAGCAGGTCGAGCTCCCGCAGGAGCAGGTACAGCGGGAGCGCGGCCGCGGTGACCGGGAACAGCAGGCCGATCGTGAAGAGGGTGTAGAGCCCCTCGCGGCCCGTGAAGCTGTACCGCGACAACGCGAACGCCGCCATCGAGCCGACCACGAGCGTCAGCCCGGTCGCGATGACCGCGATGACGGCGCTGTTGCCCATCGCGTTCCAGAACACCTCGGACGTGAACACGTCCGTGAAGTTCGACAGCACCCACGGGTCGGGCCAGCCGGCCGGGGCGTTGTTGATCTGCGCGTTGGTCCGGAAACCGCCGAGGATCGTGAACAGCAGCGGGATGACGGTGATGCCGACGACGAGCAGCACGGTGAGGTACGTGAACGGGGTGCCGAGCGTCAGGGCGGCGGCGCGCCGCCGGGTTGACGAGGTTGCAGCGGTTGCAGCGGCCACGCCGGTCACCCCACCATCCGGGTCAGCGCGCCGTCGGTGTCCCGGCGCAGCGCGAAGCGCTGGTAGATCAGCGCGAAGATGAAGCACACGACGAAGAGCACGACCGCGACGGCGCTGCCGAAGCCGAACTCGTACCGGTTGAAGCCGTGGTCGAGCAGGTAGGTCGCCATCGTCGCCGAGGCGCTGGCGGGGCCGCCGAGCGTCATGATCCAGACGATGTCGAACAGCTGGAGCGACCCGATGATGGACAGGAAGATCCAGATCCGGATGGTCGGGCCGAGCAGCGGCAGCACGATGCTGCGCGTGGTCTGCCAGGACGAGGCGCCGTCGGTGGCGGCGGCCTCCCGCAGCTCGGCCGGGATGCTCTGCAGGCCGGCGAGCAGCAGGATGATGCCGAAGCCGATGTACTTCCAGGTGATCACGACGAACAGCGTGTAGAGCACGAGATTCCCGTCGGCGAGCCACTCCTGGATCAGCCCGCCCAGTCCCACGGCCTTGAACGCCTGGTCGACGAAGCCGCCCGGCTGCAGCATCAGCAGCCACACCACCGCCGTCACCGCCTCCGAGAGCACGTACGGCATGAAGACGACCAGCCGCAGTACCGCCCGGCCACGAATCTTGCGGTTGAGCAGCAGCGCCAGCCCGATCGACAGCGGCAGCTGGACGGCGACCGACAGCACCGCGATGATGATGTTGTGCCACAGGGCGCTGCGGAAGACCTCGTCCTCCAGCACCCGCTGGTAGTTGCCGAAGCCGTACGGCGTGCGGGGGCTGAAGCCCGTCCACTTGTAGAAGCTGTAGTAGATCGCCACCGCGATGGGCAGCAGCACGAACCCGACGAAGAGCACCAGCGCGGGGGTCAGCAGCAGCGCCAGTTCGAGGCGCTTGCTGCCGCGACGCGGGCGGCGGGCCGGCCGCGAGTGCTCGCGGCCGGCCGTCGTGTCGGGGCCCGCCGAGACGGCGGGGTCACCCACTCTGGTCATTTGTTCGCTACGGCCTTGTTGAACGCGTCGACGATCCCCTGCGGGCTGCCCTTGCCGGCGAAGAAGTCGGCGATGGCGTCGTTGAGGGCCTGACCGACGCTGGTGGGCAGGGCCTGGTCGAAGTACACCTGAATGTAGGGCGCCTTGTTGAGGGCCTCCTGCACCGTCTTGAGCGACGGGTCCTGGATCGCCGAGATGGCGGCCGGGTTGGCCGGCAGCGTCGCCGTGTTCGACGTGACCAGCTTGGTCTGCACCTCGGTGCTGGCGATGTACTTCAGGAAGTCGGCGCAGGCCGCCCCGCCCTTGACGCTGCAGGAGAACCCGTCGCCGCCGCCGAGCGCGGTGCCCGGGGTGCCCTTGCCGCCCTCGACCTCGGGGAACGGGAACCAGCTGAGCTTCTTGGCGTAGTCCTTGTCCTCGGTGAGCGGGATCATCGTGGGCAGCTCCCAGTCACCCTGCAGCTCCATCGCGGCCTTGCCGTTGGCGACCAGGCCGGCCGAGCTGCCGGCGCCCTGCTGGGCGGGGGTGCCGAGGAACGCGTCCTGGAACGGCTTGGAGTCGATGAGCTTCTTGAGGTCCTCGCCGGCCTTGACGAAGCAGGCGTCGTCCATCTTCAGGCTCTTCACGGTGTTCTTGAGGACGTCGAGCGAGCACTCGCGGATCGCGAAGTACGACCACCAGAACGCGTCCGGCCACTTGTCCTTGCCGCCGAGGGAGACCGGGGTGATGCCCTTGGCCTTGAGCTTGGTGACCGCGTCGTTGAACTCGGTCATCGTCTTCGGCGGGGCGGCGATGCCCGCCTGCTCGAAGAGGTCCTTGCGGTACCAGAACCCGACGACGTGCAGGTCGTAGGGAATGCCGTACTGCTTGCCGTCGACCGCCCAGCCCTGGGCGGACGCACCCATGGAGCTGATCCAGTCCTTGGTGTCGGCGGTCATGTCGTACAGCTTGCCCGACTCGACCTGCGTGGCCAGGGCGCCGCCGCCCCACTGCTGGAAGATGTTCGGCGGGGTCGGCGACTGCAGCGCCACCGAGATCTTCGTCTTCAGTGCCTCGTTCTGCGTCGGCTCCACCTGGAACTTCACGTTCGGGTGGGCCTTGCTGTACTCGTCCGCGATGCCCTGCCAGACGCTCTTGCCGGGGTCCTGCGCGCCGTTGTGCCACCAGGTCAGGGTGACGGGGGCGTTGGGGTCACTGGAACTTGGTTCGTCGTCGCCGCATGCGGTCAGGGAGGGCAGGGCCATCGTCAATGCGATGGCGATCGTTGCCAGCCTCCGTGGGGTGCTCAGGCGGACGTTCAAAGTGATCATCTCCTGACGGGGGCGGGGCGAGCTAGGCGCTCGGCCCTCGATGCCGCCAGAGTCTCCGCCTTAGTTCCAACTCTTGTCAATCGTTGTTGATAACGTTATCGGAAGCTATTGTGCCCTCGTGAAACCCAGTTCCCGCGTCACGATCCGGGACGTCGCGGTCGCCGCCGGCGTCTCGGTCGCCACGGTGTCCAAGGTGCTCAACGCCCGTTACGGCGTCTCCGCGGCCACCAGCGCCCACGTGCAGAGCGTCATCCGCGAGCTGGGCTACGAGGCCAGCCTCGTGGCGCAGAGCCTGCGCAACCACCGCACGAACGTCATCGGCATCCTGGTCGCCGACCTGGAGCCGTTCAGCACCGAGCTGCTCAAGGGCGCGGCGAAGGCGATCAAGGGCACCGGGTACGAGCTCGTGGTGTACTCCGCGGGCGGCCGGTCGAGCGACCACGCGGGCTGGGAACAGCGCTACCTCTCCCGGCTGTCGGGCACCCTCATCGACGGCGCGGTCCTGGTCACCCCGACGGTCGTCGACGTCGACTACGGCACCGCCGTCGTCGCCGTCGACCCGCACGCCGGCCCGAGCGGGCTGCCCACCGTCGACTCCGACAACCTGCTCGGCGCGCGGCTGGGCACCCAGCACCTGCTGGACCTCGGCCACCGGCGCATCGCGATGCTCAGCGGCCGGCCCGACCTGGAGTCGGCGAAGCTGCGCGAGCTGGGGTACACCGACGCGCTGCGCGCGGCCGGCGTGCCCATCGACCAGGCGCTCATCCAGGTCGGCAACTACGACCCGGACGCCTCGGCCGAGGCCGCCCGGCGCCTGCTGGCGGGGCCCGACCGGCCCACCGCGATCTTCGCGGCCAACGACATCTCGGCCATCGCGGCGATCGAGGTCGCGGTCGGCATGGGCCTGCGGGTCCCGGAGGACCTGTCGGTCGTCGGGTTCGACAACGTGCCCGAGGCCGCCCTCGCCACGCCGGCCCTCACCACCGTCGAGCAACCCATCCACGAGATGGGCCACCGCGCGATCGACCTGCTCATCCAGCTGATGCGCGGTGAGCAGGTCGAGGCGACGCACGTCCGCCTCACCACGAGCCTCGTGGTGCGGCAGTCCACCAGGGCAATTGGAGCTAACGCGTGACACTTGACAGCGGCGTCGCCGCCGGGACCTGGCGGGACGCCTCGGCGCCCGTCGCGGTGCGGGTGGCGGACCTCATGGCCCGGATGTCGCTGCGCGAGAAGGTGGCGCAGATGTACGGGATCTGGCTGAACATCGACGAGACCGCCGGGGAGGTCGCCCCGCACCAGCACGACCAGGCCGCCGAGCCGGTCGACTGGCCGGAGCTCATCCGCCACGGACTCGGCCAGGTCACGCGGACCTACGGCACCATCCCGATCGCCCCCGCCGACGGCGCCGCCCGCGTCGCCCGCCTGCAGCGCGAGATCGTCGCCGCCGGCCGCTTCGGCATCCCGGCCGTCATGCACGAGGAGGTCCTCACCGGCCTCGCGGCCTGGCAGGCCACCATCTACCCCGGCCCGCTGTCCTGGGGCGCCAGCTTCGACCCGGCGCTCGTCGAGGAGATGGGCGCCCGCATCGGCGCGACCATGCGCCGCCTCGGCATCCAGCAGGGCCTCGCCCCGGTCCTCGACGTCGCCCGCGACCTGCGCTGGGGCCGCGTCGAGGAGACGATCGGCGAGGATCCGCACCTGGTCGGCACGATCGGCAGCGCCTACGTGCGGGGCCTGCAGTCCGCCGGGGTCGTGGCCACCCTCAAGCACTTCGCCGGCTACTCCGCCTCGCGCGCCGGGCGCAACCTCGCGCCGGTCTCCATCGGCCCGCGCGAGGTCGCCGACGTGCTGCTGCCGCCGTTCGAGATGGCACTGCGGGCCGGCGCCCGCTCGGTCATGAACAGCTACACCGACAACGACGGCGTCCCCGTCGCCGCCGACCCGACCGTCCTCACCGGGCTGCTCCGCGACGAGCTGCAGTTCACCGGCACCGTCGTCTCCGACTACTTCGCGGTCGCGTTCCTGCAGACCCTGCACGGCGTCGCCGGCAGCCGCGCCGACGCCGCCGCCCAGGCCCTGCTCGCCGGCATCGACGTCGAGCTGCCCGGCGTCAACTGCTACGGCCCGCCCCTGCTGGCGGCGATCGAGTCCGGCCACGTCGACGAGACCCTCGTCGACCGGGCGGTGGCCCGCATCCTGACCCAGAAGTGCGAGCTCGGCCTGCTCGACCCCGACTGGCGGCCCGAGCCGCCGGCGCTGGACACCGGCGACTTCGAGGTCGACGACCCGGCCTCGCGCGACCTCGCCCGGCGCCTCGCCGAGCGCGCCGTCGTCCTGCTGCGCAACGAGCCCGTCGCGGACGGCGCCCCGGTGCTCCCGCTGCGCCCGGGCGCCCGCCTGGCCGTGGTCGGCCCCGGCGCTGCGGACCCCAGCATGCAGCTGGGGTGCTACTCGTTCCCCCGCCACGTCCTCGTCCACCACCCCGACGTGCCGACGGGCGTCGACCTGCCGTCGATTGTGGACAGCCTGCGCGGGGCGCACGACGTCAGCTACGCGCTGGGCTGTTCGGTCCTGGGCGGCGACGACGCGGACATCGCCGCCGCGGTGGAGGCCGCCGCCTCGGCGGACGTGTGCGTGGCGGTCCTGGGCGACCTGGCCGGCCTGTTCGGCACCGGTACCTCCGGCGAGGGCTGCGACGCCGCCGACCTGCGCCTGCCCGGCCGCCAGGAGGAGCTGCTGGAGGCGCTGCTCGCCACCGGCACCCCGGTCGTGCTGGTCCTCCTGGTCGGTCGCCCGTACGAGCTGTCCCGCCAGATCGACCGCCTGGCCGCGGCCGTCTGCGGCTTCTTCCCGGGCGAAGAGGGCGCGGCGGCGGTCGCCGGCGTGCTCACCGGCCGGGTCAACCCGTCCGGGCGGCTGCCGGTCAGCTTCCCGGCGGCGGGCGCCAGCCAGCCGTCCACGTACCTCGCCGCACCGCTCGCCCGCCGCAGCGACGTGAGCACGGTCGACCCGACACCGCTCTTCCCGTTCGGGCACGGCCTGTCGTACGCGAGCGCCGAGTGGGGCGAGGTCGTCCTCGACGCGCCCGGCGGCTGGCCGACGGACGGCGCCGTCGAGCTGGCCGTCCCGCTGTCGAACCCGACCGACCGGGAGACGAGCACGGTGGTCCAGGTGTACCTCCACGACCCGGTCGCCGAGGTTGCCCGCCCGGTCGTGCAGCTGCTGGCCGCGCCGCGGGTCGACCTGGCGCCGGGCGAGCGCCGGACGGTCGTGGTCGGCCTGCACGCCGACCTGCTGTCCTACCCGGGCCGCTCCGGCCACCGGCTGGTCGAGCCGGGCGAGGTCGAGCTGCGGGTGGGCGCGTCGAGCGCCGACGTCCACGCGACGCTGCGGCTGGAGGTGGTCGGGTCACGCCGCAAGGTAGGCGCCGACCGCCACCTGACCCCGGAGATCACCCTGATCCCATAACCGCCCCTCCCTCCGCGTCGATCTTGCAGTTGTGGTGCCTGACAAACCCGGACATTGTGGGAGTGTCGCGGCACCACAACTGCAAGATCGACGCGGAGGGCGGAGGGCGGAGGCCCGGGGGAGCGGGGGAGCCGGGGGAGCGGGGGAGTGGGGGTGGGGGTGCCCCGCCGGGCGGGCGGGGCACCACTCGGGTCAGGACGCGGTGCAGGTGGGGGTCAGCGTGCCGGCCGTGCCGGTCGACTGGAAGCCGAACTCGGTGTACTGGCCCGCGGCGATCGTCCCGTTGTAGGACACGTTCGTGAACGTGACCGCGCCGCTGCTCGCGCTGCGGTTGGCGTTCCAGGCGTTGGTGATCGTGGCGCCCGAGGGCAGGGTCAGCCGCACCGACCACGAGCTCGTGGCGGACGAGCCGGCCACGACCCGGATCGTGGCGACGAACCCGCCCTGCCACTGGTTGATCGAGACCGTGGAGGTGCAGCCGCCGGGGCCCGGGTTCGAGGGCGACGACGACGGTGAGGGGGGAGTCGACGGCGACGCGGAGGACGGGGGCGGCGAGGTCGGGCCCGTCCCGGTCAGGCCGAAGAACTCGATCGCCATCGCGGCCTGGCCGGCCAGCGGCAGCGAGTGCCCGACGCCCGAGATGCTGATCGCCTCGACCGGCGCCTGCGCGCTCGCGTTGCCGTAGCGGGTGCGGGTCCAGTTCGGCTGCGGCGAGTCCGTGAACACCGGAGTCTGGCTGATGCCGAGCACGTTCGTCCACTGCTCGATCTCTTCGGTGAAGTTCGGGTAGGCGAGCGTCGTGTCCGTCGTGCCGTGCCACACCTGCATCCGCGGGCGGGCCCCGGTGTACCCCGGGTACGCCGCCCGGACCAGGTCGCCCCACTGCTGGCCGGTCATGTTGCGCTGGCCGCTGGAGCACTGGCTGTTCCACGACGAGCCGTCGGTGGTCGCGAAGCAGCCGAACGGCACGCCCATGAACGCGGCGCCGGCCTTGAACACGTCGGGGTAGTCGCCGAGCAGGACGTTCGTCATCATGCCGCCCGACGACGCGCCGGTGACGTACACGCGATTCGGGTCGGCGTTGTTGTGCTGCAGGACATAGTTGACCATCGACATGATGCCGACCGGGTCGCTGCCCCCGCCGCGGCGCAGCGCCTGCGGTGAGGAGACGTCGAAGCAGCTGCCGCTGCGGGTCGCGGACGGGTAGACCACGATAAATCCGTAGCGGTCGGCGAGCGAGGCGAACTCGGTGCCCGAGTAGAACGCCGGGCCCGAGCCGGTGCAGTAGTGCACGGCCACCACGACCGCCGGCCGGGCGGCGACCGTGTTCGGCACGTACAGGTGCATCCGCAGGTTGGAGGGGTTGGTGCCGAAGTTGGTGACCTCGGTCAGGGTCGCGGCCTGCGCCGGCGACGCAAGCAGGGCGATGCCGGTGACGGCCAGCGCGATGGCGGCCAGCCCGGCGAGGAGGCGATTGCGGTTCATGCCCACACCTTGACCCGCGCACAATGGACATTTATGTTTTTCGAAAAAGTCTTGCGTGCGAGGCGGCCTTTTCGAACTTGAATCGTGAAACTTTCAGCCGTCGCCGCAAAGTGTCTTGTTTTCGCAAACCATGGGCCGGGTGGCCAATTCGGGGTGGCCTGAACGGTGATGACAGCCGTCCATGGAAGCCAGCATGATCGATGTGTGCCGGCCCCGTCACCCACCGAACAGCCCCTCGTCCCGCTCACCCGACTGGTCTCCGTTCCCGTGCGGTTCCAGGGCTGGCGGGCCACGACCGGTCCGCTGACCGTCGGCCAGCTCAACATCGCCCGGTGGCTGGCCGACGCGCCGCAGGCCCCGGCCGCCCTGCTCGACCAGGTCTTCGACGTCCCGCCCGGCACCCGGGTCGCCGACGTCGCCGAGTGCTTCGGCGTCCTGCTGTGCCGCCACGAGGGCCTGCGCAGCCGGTACGTGCCCGGCGAGCCGGGGGAGCAGCGCGTGCTCACCGCCGGCGAGCTGCCGATGGCCGTCTACGAGGCGGGCGACGGCGAGGCCCCGGAGCGCGTCGCCGCCCGGATCGTCGAGCTGACCCGCGCCGAGCGGCTCGACGTGACGGTGGATCCGCCGGTACGCCTGGCGGTCGCGATCCGCCACGGCGTCGTGCTCACCGCGGTCGCCGTCTACTCGCACCTGGCCGTCGACTTCCAGGCCCTGGTCGTCCTCGACCACGAGTTCGCCGAGATGATCCGCGATCCGGCGGCCCGCGTGCTCGGCGAGGCCCGCCAGCAGCCGCTCGACCGGGCCACCGTGGAACGCCAGCCGGCCCGGCGGCGCCGCCTCGACCAGGCCCTGCGGTACTGGAGCCGCCACCTCGCCACCGCCCCGGTCCATTTCTACGCGAAGCCGCGGGTGCACCACGCCACCGGCTCGGGCGCCTGCGGCATGACGTCGGAGACGGCCGCCCGCGCCCTCGACCGGATTGCGGCCCGCACCCAGGTCAGCCGGCCCACCATCGTGCTCGCCGCGCTCAGCGTCCTGCTGTCGCACCGCACCGGCTACCACACCTGCCAGTTCGTGATGCTCTCGGCCAACCGGTTCGAGTCGAGCCTGCAGCGGTACGTCGGGACGCTCGCCCAGTCGACCTACGTCTCCGTCGAGGTGGGCGACGCCGGCTTCGACGAACTGGTGCGCCGCTGCTTCGGCGCCGTGCTGCAGGCCGGGCTGCACGGGGCGTACGACGTGTACCGCCAGCACGACCACGCCGTCTGGGTCGCCTCCGAGCGGGGCGTCGCGCCCTCGTTCGAGCCGTTGTTCAACAGCATCGTCGTGGACACCCGCGGCTTCGACCCGGTGCCTTCCGCCGGTACCCCCGCCGAAACCCACCTGGAATGGACCGACCTCCCGCCGACCGACATCCTGCTGCGCTTCGACCTCGGCCGGGTCGACGGCGCGCTGGTCGCCCGCGTGTGGACCGGCGACACCGGCCGGGTCACCCCGGACGAGGCCCGCGACCTGCTGCTGGCCCTGGAGAAGCTGCTCGTCGCCGCGGCGGAGGCCGACCTCGGCCACGACACCGCCGTCGCCGTCACCGGGCTGGCCCCGATCGAGCGCCCGCCCGGCTGGCTGCTCGTCGACAACTGCTGGGTCGACCTGGCCGACATCCAGTGCCTGCTCGACGAGGCGCTCGCCCCCGCCGTGACCCGGGTCTTCGCCGACGTGGACGGCGATCCGCTCGTCGCCTACGTCTCCTTCGCCCCCGACGGCCCGGCCACCCCCGCCGAGGCCCACCGCCGCAGCCTGGCCCGCCTGCCCGGCCGGCACGCGGCGATGGCGCCCCGGCGGTACGTGATCTGCCAGGGCGCACCGGACAACCCGGCGAGCCCGGAGGCGTGGCGCCGCCTGCCGGTCCTGGCGTCCGGCACCGGCCGCAAGTAGGTCGCAAGTAGGTCGCAAGCAGGTCGCAGGTGGGGGTTGCGGAGGGCTACTAGGGTGCCGAACACCCGCCCTCAACGGAAACGGTTGGCAGCGCGTGCCCTCGACAGATGAGCTCATCAAGGACGTCCGCACGAACGGCGGCACCCACCTCGACCTGTCCGGTCGCCGCCTCACGAAACTACGTCCGGCCGTCCGAGATCTCACCACGGTCACCACACTCGACCTGCGCGACAACCGGCTGACCGCGCTGCCGGCCTGGATCGGCGAGCTGACCGCGCTGACCGAGATACGCCTCGACAACAACCAGCTCACCGCGCTGCCCGACGAGCTCGGCGAGCTGGTCGCGCTCCAGCATCTCACGGCCAGCCGCAACCAACTGGGGACGCTGCCCGACCGGATGCGCGACCTCGCCGCACTGACCACGCTGTGCCTCGACCGCAACGAGTTCACGACGCTGCCCGACTGGTGCGCCGACCTGCGTTCCCTGCAGACCCTTCGCGTCGCCGACAACAAGCTGACCCGGCTGCCCGACACCATCGGCGAGCTGGCCGCACTCGTCGAACTCCGCGCCGGCAACAACGCGATCGACGCGCTGCCGGAGGCGATCTGTGATCTCGGCGCTCTCCGCTCGCTGCAGCTGGGCGGCAACGAGATCGTGGCGTTGCCCGACCCGATCGGAAAGCTGTCCTGCCTGACCGAGCTGGATCTGAACTCGAACCAGCTCACCGCCTTGCCCGCGTCGTTCGCCGACCTCGTCAACCTGGCCGCGCTGTCGTTGGGATTCAACCCGTTCACCGAGTTCCCGGCGCAGCTGCGCGGCTGCACCGCGCTCGAATATCTCTACTTCACCGGCGTGGTGAGCGAGGTGCCCGGCTGGATCGGCGAGCTGACCCGGCTGACCCGGCTCGCCATCCGCAACGGTCGGCTGACCGAGCTGCCCGAGTCGATCGGCGATCTCACGGCACTGACCTGGCTGGTCATCACCGGCCACGAGCTTGCGACGGTCCCCGACTCGATCGGCCGGCTCCGCCAGCTGGACAGCTTGGACCTGTCGTACAACAAGCTGCGCTCGTTGCCCGACTCGATCGGCAACCTGCACGCGTTGCGCGCGCTCTACCTCGACGAGAACCTGCTCACCGAACTGCCCGAGTCGGTTCAGGCGCTCGACCGGCTGCAATACCTACGCGCCAGGTTCAACTCGTTCACCGGGAAGCCCCGCGTTCCGGCGACCACCAAGGTCGAGGCCAGGCCCAACCGCTTCTGACGCCCGCGTTCGACGAACGCCGTCCCCAGTCATGAAATGGGCCTTAAGCATTGCTTTGGCCGGTGGGTGGCCCGGCCGGCGTTGGTTACGATCCGGCGGTGCTGCACGCTGTCGAACCCACACCCTGGTGGCGCCTGCGCCGCACCTGGCTGATCGCCGGCGCGGGCGCCGTGGTGGCCGGGACCGCGACCGTGGCCCTCGTCGCGCAGTCCTCGGGCGCCGCGTGCGCGGCCGCGGCCGCGACGACAGGCCAGGCCACGTACTACGCGGCCGACGGCGGCGGCAACTGTTCGTTCGACCAGGTGGCGAACCCGCTGGTGGTCGCGCTCGGGAACGCGGAGTACAAGGCCGGGGCCGCCTGTGGCGGCTATCTCGACGTGAAGGGCCCGAAGGGCACCGTCCGCGTGAAGGTCACCGACCGCTGCCCGGAGTGCGCGGCCGGCCACCTCGACCTGAGCCGCCAGGCGTTCGCGAAGATCGGCGACGTGAACGCCGGCGTGATCAAGGTGACCTACAGCCCGGTCACGAACGCGCCCGTGCCCGGCCCGATGACGGTCCGCGTCAAGGAGGGTTCGTCACGGTACTGGCTGGCGCTGCGCCTCGACAACGTGGGCAACCCGACGTCGGCGGTGGAGCTCCAGCAGGGCGGTTCGTGGAAAGCGCTGACCCACACCGACTACAACTACTGGATCGCCCAGAACGGCGCCGGCCCCGGCCCGTTCACGGTCCGGGTCACCGACACGGCGGGCCGCCGGACCACACTGACGGGCGTGACGCTGACCCCGGGCACGGTCCAGCGCCCGGGCGCCACGGGCGGCGGCACGGTGGCCCCGAAGACGACGGCGCCCTCCCCGAAGGTGTCGTCGTCGTCCCCGCCGTCGTCCCCGCCGCCGTCGTCCTCGCCGTCGGCCGAGGCGCTCGCCGCCGACGCACCGTCGCCCGAGCCGTCCGCGACGAGCGCCGCCCCGGCCGCGCGTGCCGAGTCGCGCTGCTGACCCGTCACCCGTAGTCGGCGAAGACCCGGCGCGCTGATCCGTCGACCGTGACGCGGCCGCCGTGCGGCAGGATCCACTGCGGCCGGGTATGGCCGAACGGCACCCCGACGCACACAACGGCATCCGGGTTGTACCGCGCGACCATCTCGACGACGACGTCCCGCTGCGCGGCGCGCAGCCGCGCCCGGTCCTCGGCGGCCGGCCGCCGGGTGTGGTCGGAGACCGGCGGGCGCGCCACCAGCACCGCGTCGACGGCACCGAGCAGCCCGCGTTCGCCGAGCGCGCGGACGATCCACCCGACCTCGCGGGCCGGGAGCAGCTTCTCGGACGTCTCGATGATGAGCACGCCGCCCAGCAGCGCCTCGGCCGGGAACGGGAACCGCCCCGCGGTGAGGATCCACTGGATCACCTCGAGGCACCCGCCCCAGGCGGCGCCGGTCACGGTGCGCGCCGGCCCGTGCCAGCTCCACGGCTCGGTGGCCGCCCGCTCGCCGAAGCACTCCAGCGCCCGCGGGTCGGCCCAGTCGACCCCGACGTCCTCCGACTCGCCCGGGTCGGTGATCTCGAGCCGTCCGCCGGTCACCAGCGCGGCCCGCAGGGACCGGGCGTGCACGTCGTCCACTCCGGGCCCGGGGCCGAGGTGCACCTGGGACGAGCCGCCGTAGAAGCTCGCGATGCCGTTGGCCCAGAGCCAGTGGTGCAGGTTGGTGTTGTCGCTGGTGCCGAGGAACGGCTTGGGGTCGGTCCGGGCGAGCCCGGCGTCGAGGTGCGGGATCACCGTGATCTGGTCGTCGCCCCCGACGACGGCGAGGATGCCCCGGATCGCCGGGTCCGCGAAGGCGGCATTGATGTCGCCGGCCCGCGCCGTTGCGGAGGCCCCGACCCGGCGGGTGGTCGGGAACTCGACCGGCACGAGCCCGGTCACCTCGGCGAGCCGCCGCATGGCCTGCTCATGCACGGCGGGAAACGCCCCGGCCGCCGCGAACGACGGCGAGAGCACAGCGACCCGGTCCCCGGGCCGCGCCTTCGGCGGCCGCACCAACTCCCGCACCATGCCAGCGATCCAACCACGCCGGGCCGCATCGCGCGGGGTCAGGTGGCGCCGTGGGTGCTGCCGGTGCCGTGCCAGCGGGCAGCCGGTGCCGTGCAGCGGGCAGCCGGGGTCGTCAATGTCGTGCTCGGTCATGGCGTTCTCGCCCCTGCCGATCGTGCAGGTGCAGCGGCCGTGTCGGGGACACCAGCGGGCCGTCACGTCGGTGCAGGCCGGCGGCTGCGGGCCCCGCGGGCGGCCGTCGCCGAGGAACACCAGGGCGCCGAGCAGGAAGCCGGCCACCAGGGCCAGCAGGTGGGTCGTCGCCAGGCCGGCGAAGGTGTCGAACATGCGCGGCCGTCCCCTCGATCTCGCGCCTGCCCCCGATCGTCGCGCGGCCGGGCAATTTCCGCTGCCCCGGCACGAGGACGGGCCGCCCTGGAAACGTCGGGAACGGGGGTGCGCTGTTCCGGGAACGTCGGGAACGGGGGTGCGCTGTTCCGGGAACGTCGGGAACGGGGGTGGGCCGCCCTGGAACGTCGGGAACGGGGGTGGGCCGCCCTGGAACGTCGGGAACGGAGGTGGGCCGTTCCGGGAACCTCGGGAACGAGAGCAGGCGGCTCCCGGAAACTCGGGAACGAGAGCGGGCCGCTCCCGGAAACCTGGGAACGAGAGCCGGATGTCCGGGGAACCCCGGAACGAGAGCGGGCCGTCCCGGGAAACCCCGGAACAAGAGCCGGCCGCCCCGGGGAACCCCGGAGCGGCCGGCCGTGAGCGAGCGAGCTACGGGGTAACGAACACGAACTGGGAGCCCGGTTCCTTCACCACGTCGCCCTGGGCGGAGTTGGTGACCTGGACATTGGTCAGGGTCGCCTGGCCGCGGGCGCCGCTCATGGCGAGGATCCCGGACCCGTTGTTGGACTTGTCGATCTTCACGTTGGTGATCTGGGCGGTCATCACGCCGCCGCCGGTCTTGAACTGGATGCCGTCGTACGTCGAGTCGGAGATGTCGGTGTCGCGGATGATCACGCCCGGGATGTCCTTGCCCTGGGCGAACAGGGTGATCGCGCCGAACTCCTGCTGCTCACCCCAGAAGACGCCGCCGCACCGGTACAGGCCGTTGTTGGCGATCGTCGTCGTGCCCGAGAACGCCAGCGGGTTGTGGTCCGTGGCCAGCATGATGCCCGGGTAGTTCATCGTGTCGGAGATCAGGTTGTTCTCGATCCCGTTGCCGTAGCCACCGTAGATGGCGATGCCGTTGGCCCGCCACGGCAGCTGGACCGTGTTGTTCGTGAAGTGGTTGTCGTGGCCGATGTCGACCGCCTGGTCCTTCACGAACGGGTTGGCCCACACCGCGAGCGAGTCGTCGCCGGTGGTGCGGAACGAGGAGTTGAACACCTTCGAGTTGCGGGTGCCGTTGGAGAAGTTGATGCCGTCGGCGAAGGTGTCGCGGATGCGCATGCCGGAGAATTCCAGGCCGTCGCCCGGGTTCCAGTACGCCGGCGTGTCCGAGTAGTCGCGGCCGACCCAGGCGCCGACGTTGACGTGCTCGATCCACAGGTTGCTGATCTTCGTGTTCTTGCCGAACCGGCCGTTGAGGCCGTGGCCGCGGTTGGCCCGGTTCTTGGTGGCGCCGAAGATCGCCAGGTCCGAGATCTGGGCGTTGTCCTCGATCTCGAAGCCGACGTTGCCCTCGTGCGGGTGGTTGATGTTGCCGGTGACGTTCTGCGGCTCGGTGTCGGTGTAGAGCTCCGTGTGCCACATGCCGGCGCCGCGGATCACGACGTTGCGGATGCCCAGCTGGTTCCACTGGCCGCGGGTCGGGTCCGGGGTGAGGATCTTCTGCTCCTGCCGCCACTTGCCGGCCGGGATCCACACGCAGGAGATGACGCCGTTCTGGTCGTCCATCACCGCGCGCTGGATCGCGGCGGTGTCGTCGATCCCGTCGTTGGGCACCGCGCCGTAGGCCGTGATCGAGGTGCACCCGGCCGGCTGCGACAGCGCCGGCGCGACCTGCTCCAGGTCGATCAGGTCGAGGTAGTAGAACGACGCGGTGTCACCGGCGTCGCGCTGCAGCTTGAACCGCGTGCCCGCCGGGTACGAGGTGGGCAGCAGCGCGTGCGACTCGTCGAAGAGCCGCCGGGCGTTGGACGACGGCGAGTTGGACAGCGACTCGGTGTCGTCGGTCGTGCCGTACAGCCAGCTGAACTTCGACGACAGCGTGAGCTTCTGCACGAAGACGTCGTTGGCGTACAGGCTGATCGTGTAGTCCTGGCCGCCACCGCTCGCCGAGTCGGGCACCGAGTTGCGCACGACGATCGAGTTGGCCTGGTTCGTCGAGGTGATCTGTACGTACTGCCCCTGCGCGGAGAGGCGCACCGACGCCCGGCCCGAGGACTCGGTACCGAAGTTGGTGTGCCCGAACGTGCGCAGCGGGTCGGCGGTGACGAGCTGGCCCGTGTAGGTGCCCGCCTCCGCCTCGTAGGACGTGTACGGCACCGCGGCGCCGCGCCCGACGACGATCGCCTGCGACATCGAGTTGTTCGTCTCGCTCGTCTCCGCCACGACGTTGGTCGCGTCGGCGGTGGCGACGATCGTGGCCCCGCCCGCGACGGCGGTCCAGGTGCCGTTGATCGCCACGTTGACCGTCGCACCGGCGGCGATCGAGGGGGTGTTGGTGTTCAGGGTGGTACCGCCGACCGTCACCCGGGTCACGGTCGTGACCCCGGAGGCGGTGGTGCCGCGGTTGTTCACGGCGACGGTGAACGACACCGCCGCGCCGGCGGCCGGGCTGGCCGGGTTCGACGTGATGCCGACGACCTGCAGGTCGGGGCCGGGCGCCTGGGCGACGACCAGCTGGCTGGAGGCGGTGAAGGTGTTGTTGTCGTCGTTCTGCTCGACGACCGTGTTGGCCGGGTCGACCGTGGCCGACGCCGTGTAGCTGCCCATCGGGCGCTGCCCGGCGTTGACCGTCACGGTGGTGGAGGCGCCGGCGGCGAGCGCGCCGACGTTGGCCGTGCCGGCGAGCTGGCCGCCGAGGTTCACGTTGACCGTGGTGGCGGGGGATCCGGCGGTACCGGCGTTCTGCACCGTGGCGGAGAGGGTGATCGCGCTGGTCTCGTCCGGCGACGCCGGCGACCAGGTCAGGTTGGTGACCCGCAGGTCCGGGTTCGGCGCCATCGTGCCGAACACCTGCAGCTCGGCCACCTGACCACCCGGGGCGCCGGTGTTGCTGAAGAACTGCAGCTGCACGTCGGCGGTCCGGGCGGTGACCGGAATCGTGATCGTGTTCTGGTTGCCCGGGCTGAAGTTGTAGTCGGCCCGCGCCACGAGCGACGTGTACCCGGTCGCCGACTGCTCGCGGCCGAGCACCTGGACGGCCTGGGTGCGCGCGCCCCACGCCGAGTCCGGGTTGAGCTTGACGACGACGGAGGTGATGTCGGCGTTGGCGCCGAGCTTCAGGGTCAGCGTCGACGGGAACCCGTTCGACTCCCAGTAGGTGCCGACCTGGCCGTCGTTGGCGTTGCCCGCGGTGAACGTGAACACCGACGACGACGCCTCGATCGGCTTGCCGGGCGCCAGGTTGGTGCCCTGCGGCGGGTTGGTGCCGTTGCGGATGACGGTGTTGCTCGGCGACGACTCGTTGCCGGCGGCGTCGCGGGCCCGCACGACGTACGAGACGGTCGCGGTGTCCGGCTGGCTGTCGGTGTAGGTGAGCACCCCGCCGGCGACGGTGGTGCGGGCCGCGCCGTTGGCGTAGACCGTGTAGCCGGTGACGCCGACGTTGTCGGTCGACGCCGTCCAGGTGAGCCGGATCTGGCCGGACGCGGGCTGGGTGTACGCCAGGTTGCCCGGCGCGGTCGGCGCCTCGGTGTCGGGGCCGGTGCCGCCGGGGCGGTTCACCGTGTTGCTGTTCGGCGACTCGTTGCCGACGGCGTCGCGCGCCCGCACGAAGTACGACAGCGTCGCCGTGGTCGGCTGGCTCTCCGTGTAGACGAGGGTGTTCCCGGCGACGGTGGTGACGAAGGCGCCGTTGCGGTAGATGGCGTAGGCGGTCACGCCCACGTCGTCGGTCGACGCGGTCCAGGCGAGCCGGATCTGGCCGCTGCTCGGCTCGGTCAGGGTGAGGTTGCCGGGGGCGGTCGGCGGGTTCCCGTCGACGATGCCCGCACCGTAGACCTCGAACTCGGCGATCTGGGCCGCCGGGTGACCGGTGTTCGCCGTGACGTTGAGGCGGAGGTACCGCTGCATCGTCCCCGCGAAGTTGATGGTCACCGTGTTCCCGCTGGCCGGGTTGAACGTGTAGCCGGCCGAGGCCACGACGTCGGTGAAGGAGCTGCCGTTGGTGCTGCCCTGCACGGCGAGGGTCTGCGTGCGGGTCGCCCAGGCGGCCGACGGCGGCAGCTTCAGCACGACGCGGTTGACGCTCTGCGTGACGCCGAGGTCGACCTGCAGCCACTGCGGGAACGCGTTGTTCGCGCTCTCCCAGTAGCTGGACTGGTTGCCGTCGTTCGCGTTCGAGGCCGGGAAGCCGCTCACGCTGCTGCTCGCGGTCAGCGTCCTGCCCGCGGCCAGGTTCGGCGTGGCGCTGCCGGCGCCGTAGATCTCCAGCTCGCTGAGCTGCGCGGCGGGCCAGCCGGTGTTGGCGGAGACGGTCGCCCGCACGTAGCGGACGCTCGTGGCGGTGAAGTTCACGGTCACCGCGTTGCCGGACGACGGGTTGAAGGCGCGTGCGGCCGACGGGGACAGGTCGCTGAACGAGCTGCCGTTCGTGCTGCCCTGCACGGCGAGGGTCTGGGTGCGGGAGCCCCAGCCGCCGGGCAGCTTCAGGACGACCTGGTCGACGCTCACGGCGCTGCCGAGGTCGACCTGCACCCACTGCGGGAACGCGTTGTTCGGGCTCTCCCAGTACGTTTCCGGGTTGCCGTCGTTGACGTTGCCCGCGGCGTAGACGCCGTTCGTGCCGCTGGCCGTGGCCGGGCGGCCGAGCGCGAGGTTGGGGCCGCCGGCGGCGAAGGCCGGGGGCGCGGCGAGGCCGGCCACGACCAGGCCGGCCCCGAGGAAGCCGCTGAGCAGCCGCCAGACGAGTGGTCTGCGTTTCATTGAGGTCCTCAGTTCGTGGGGACAGGGCAGCGTTCATCGCCCCTGGACCCTCGGGTGCTCGTGTGGCGCGCCGCACCCCGCCGGGCCGGACGGCACGGCAGAGCGCGCTGGCGGCGAGGCGCGCCGGCGGGGCTGGACCCCGGGGTCAGGGTTGTCCGGTTGGCGGATGATGCGTCGGTACGGGCATTCGGGCAGACCGTTGGCGGTGAGTCTGCCGTCAACTTGCACTCCGTTACGCAGGATTTCGGCGATCCCCTGCCAACTTCTTGCAAGCTTGGTGTTCAAGGTTGCAGATGTATCGTGGTTCGTCAACGGGTGCGCCGCTCGTACCGATGAAACACCCAGGTCAGCGCGGTGAGCACGATTGCCGCGACGGGGAGCCAGGCGATCCGGTGCAGGACCCACGCCCCGTCCGGCTCGTCGAGCAGGCCCGGCGGGCGGCCGGCGGCGAGCCCGGCGAACGTGACGAGCAGCAGCGCCGTCTGGTGCCACAGGAAGACGGTCAGCGCCGTGCGGTTCAGCGTGGCGACGGCCCGCCGGGCGGTGTTCTCCAGCCGGTGGCGCAGCATGAGGTACCCGCCGATCTGCAGCATCGCGAGGGACATCGCGGCGAGCGACGGCGGGTCCAGGTTGGAGAAACGGTCCCCGGGCACGCCGACCGCGCTGGACGGGTAGCCGCCCACGGTGAGCAGCAGCGCGCCGCCCGCCAGGCCGGCGGCGGCCAGCAGCGGACCGTCCCGCCGGCTCAGGCGGCCGTCGGCGAGCGCGATCCCGAGCAGGTACGGCACCGACCACGCCACCGGAACCATCGCGAGGCGCCACCATCCGGGCAGGCCACCGTCCCGGGCGGCATCGGTGATCGCCACGAGGAGGAGCGGCGCCAGTACCGCCGGCGCGCCGGCCCTGCCCACGAGGCGCTTGAGGGCCGGGGCCGCGGCGGTGAGGACCAGGTAGGCGGCGAGGAACCACAGCGGGTGGGTGACCAGGGAGACGACGACGTGCCGCGTGCTGTCCGGGGCGCCGACGGCCCGCAGCGCGGCGATGGCGGGCAGCCACACGGCGGCGAGGATCAGCACCGGCACCACGAGCCGCCTCCGGTGTTTGCCGGGACTCGGCGACCGGCGGGTGGCGGCGAAACCGCTCGCGAAGAAGAACAGTCCGAGGGTCTGGAAGAGCCAGCTCGCCGGGGCCAGGTACGAAGCGTGCTGCAGCGGGCTCTCGCCGTGCAGGGCCGACGTGTCGTGCGGGTCGCTGACCACGGCCGAGACCAGCCAGTGGCCCAGCACGACGCCGGCGACGGCCACGGCTCGCACCGCGTCGATCGTCGTGTCCCGGGTCTGCGTCGCGGTGGTCATCGTTGGTCCCCGTGCGCCGCGACGCGGGCGACGGCCTGCTGGGCGTCGGTGCCCGGGGTGAGGTACCGGTCGTGGTCGAGGACCGTCTCGGCCGGGATCACGCGGGCGCCGAACGCCGGGCCGGCCGGCTGGCGGCCGTGGCCGAGGCCGCCGATCCGCACCCCGGGGACGAACCGCATCGGGTCGTGCGGCGACAGCGCCGCCCACACCCTGGCCGTGGTGCCCAGGCCGCGCACGGTCGCGGCGCCCGTGCCGGGGCAGCCGAACACGACGAGGTCGGTCACCGCGGGCGGCAGGTTCCGCGCGGCGAGGCCGATGACGGTGCCGCCGTAGCTGTGGCCGAGCAGCGCCACCGTCGCTTGTGGACAGGCGGTGGTGAGGGCTCGCACGAACCGTTCCAGGGCGGCGGCGCCGGCGCGGGCCAGGTCCTCGCGGAAGGCGGAGACGTCGATGCCGGCGGGCGTGTCGTACCCGAGCCAGACGACGACCGCCGTCGCGCCTCCGGTTGCGTCGTGGAGGTCCCGGCCCTGGCGGGACGGGGAGCGGTACGGGCGGCTCGCCACGCCGCGCCAGTAGTTGTCGGCCCGGTTCCCGGCGCCCGGGACCAGCACGGCGATCCGGCGGGCGGTGCCGAGGTCGCCGAACACCTCGGCGACGCGCCCCCGGTGCGGCCCGCCGGGCGGTTCGAACAGCAGGAACTGCCCGTCCCGTCCCTCGTACGGCGGGCCGGCCGCGTCCATCGCCGCGCGGGTCGCCGCGTACCGCGCCGCGAACGTCTCGTGCAGGTCGATCGGTTCCGGTGCGGGGACCGCGTCGGTCGGCGCCAGCAGTGTTCCGGCGGCGGGTGCGAGCGCGACAGCGAGGGCGGTGAGGATGGTGCGGCGTCTCATGGCGATGAGCGTCGCGATTCCGGACATCCGGCACATCGGGCCGCGGACGGTAGCCGTCCGGGCGCGCCGCTGCGGGGCGTACGCCCACGGTCTTACGCCCGTGGTCCGACGCGGCGGGCCGGGCGGCTGGTTAGCATCGGCGGCATGGAACGGGGCTCGCGGCGGGGCGTTTGGCGGACGGTGGCGGCGTGGACCGGCTTTGTGCTGTCGCCGCTGTTGTTCGTCGCCTGGAGCATGACGGGCAACCCGGCGGACTCGCCGTTCGGGCTGCGGTTCATCATGCCGATCGCGGCCCTGGCGGCGCTGGCCGGCATGCTGCGGCGCCGCCCGTTCGTCGCGCTGGGCATGCTGCTGCTCATCACCGCCAGCTTCGAGCTGACGTTCCACCCCAACGGGCCCGAGCAGCTCGCCCTGCACAGCGACGTCCGCACGATCCAGACGCTGGCCCTCGACGTGGCGGTCGGCTACATCGCCGCGACCCGCCGCCGCTGGGTGTCGATCACCACGGCCGTGCTGGTGCTGTGCGCCCAGTGGGCGGTGGCTGTCGGCGTTCAGCTGAGCCCCGACGACCTCAACGACCGCGGCGCCCAGGAGGCCCTGGCGATGCTGGCGACCTGGTTCATCGGCAACTCGATCCGCCAGCGCCGCGTGTTCGCCGAGGCCCGCCTGGCCGAGACGGCCCGCGAGGCGGCCCAGGCCGAGCGCCTGCGCATCGCCCGCGAGCTGCACGACCTGATCGCCCACAGCATCGGCGTCATCGCCATGCAGGCGGGCATGGGCCGCCGCGTGATCGACACCCAGCCGGCCGAGGCCCGCCGGGCCCTGGCCGTGATCGAGGAAACGGGCCGCGAGACACTGGCCGCGCTACGCCGCACCCTGGGCAACCTCCGCCGCACCGACCCGGCGGCGGAAGAGCTGCCGCTCGCGCCGTCGAACGGGCTGGCCGACCTGGAGCGGCTGGCCGAGCGTTCGCGCGGTGGCGGCTTACGCGTCGAGCTGCACGCCCCGGCAGCTCCGGTGACCCTGCCCGCGGACCTCGATCTGGCCGCCTACCGGGTCGTGCAGGAGTCCCTGACCAACGTGACCCGCCACGCCCGGGCCACCCGCTGCGACGTCACGGTCGCCGTGGAGGGCGCCATACTGACGGTCGAGGTGACCGACAACGGCCGCGGCGGCCCGATCGCGGAGGGCGGCCACGGCATCGCCGGCATGCGCGAGCGCGTCACGCTGCTGGGCGGCGAGTTCGCGGCGGGCCCGCGCCCCGGCGGCGGCTTCCGCGTGGCGGCCACCATCCCGCTCCCGGTTGCCCCGGTCGCCCCGGCCGGTGCCGCGCTCGGGGGCGCGCGGTGACCACCCGGGTCGTGCTGGTCGACGACCAGCCGCTCATCCGCAGCGCGCTGCGGGTGCTCATCGCCGACGCCGACGACCTCGTCGTGGCCGGGGAGGCCGGGTCGGGCGACGAGGCGCTCGCGATCGTGGCGCGGGAGGCGCCCGACGTCGTCGTGATGGACATCCGGATGCCGGGGATGGACGGGATCGAGGCCACCCGCCGGATCGTCGCGAGCGGGGCGGCAGCGCGGGTGCTGGTGCTGACGACGTTCGACGACGACGAGTACGTCTTCGGTGCCCTCCGCGCCGGCGCCAGCGGCTTCGTCGTCAAGGACATGGCCCTCGACGACATCCTCGCGGCCGTCCGCGTGGTCGCGGCCGGCGACGCGATCGTCGCGCCCCGCGTCACCCGGCTGCTCGTCGCACACTTCGTGACCACCGGGGCCGGCGGTGCCACGACCGGCGGGGGCGGCCGGTCCGGCGGCGGCGCAGCCGGCTCGCCCGGCCCCGGGTCCGGCGGGGCCGCTCCCGCGCCGCGGCGGGTGCTCGACCAGATCACGGAGCGGGAGCGGGAGGTGCTGACGCTCATCGGGCAGGGGCGGTCCAACCATGAGATCGCCGGCGCCCTGCACATCACGGTGGCCACCGTGAAGGCGCACGTCGCGCGGCTGCTCACCAAGCTCGACGCCCGGGATCGGGTGCAGCTGGTGATCATTGCGTACGAGCGCGGGCTCGTGTGATGCGCCGGCCGAACAGCCTGGCGACGCCGTAGCCCGGGAGGCGGAGAACACGGCTGGATCTCACGACATCGACGATCCTGCATGCAGACCCGACCTCGGCGGCGCGGGCGACGGTACCGTCGACGATGAGGCGCTCGCGGCCGCCTGCCGTCCAGGGGCGCTCGGCGACGTCGAGCAGCTCGCCCTGTTCCGGACCCGGTCCCGGACGGTCACCAGGTGGCGGGCGCGTGCCGCCACCGAGGCGGGCACGCACCGGGAAACCCCGCCGGTGACAGCCCGGCGGGCCGCCACAACCTCGACGACAGGATCGGAGCACAGCATGACCGGCAAGCTCGTCGTGTTCGAGGGCGGGGAGGGTGCCGGGAAGGGCACGCAGATCCGCCACCTCGAACGCCACCTGGACTTCGGGGTGCTCGTCACCCGCCAGCCGGGCGGCACCGACCTCGGCGCCGAGCTCCGCCGGGTGCTGCTCGAGTCGGCGCCGGGCACGGTCGACGACCGGACCGAGGCGCTCCTGTACGCCGCGGACCGGGCCCAGCACGTCGCCGAGGTCGTCGAGCCCGCCCTGCTCCTGGGCAGGACGGTCATCTGCGACCGGTGGGTCGACTCGTCCATCGCCTACCAGGCCGCCGGCCGCCGCATGGACCGCGTGTGGATCGAGGCCCTGTCCACCTGGGCGACCGCCGGGATCGTCCCCGACCTCACCATCCTGTTGGACATCGACCCGCTCGACGGCCTCGACCGCGCTGCCCACCGCGGCTCCGCCGACCGGCTGGAGCGGGAGGCCCTCGACTTCCACCGCCGGGTCCGGCAGGCCTACCTCGACCTCGCCGACGCCAACATCGGCCGATACCTCGTCCTCGACGCCACGAAGCCGGAGGACGAGCTCGCCGCAACGATCGCCCGCCGCGTCGACACCCTCCTGGGCACCGCGCCGGCATGACCCCGACCCGCAACGGCCCGGATGGTGATCAGGGCCGCGACCGTAGCGGCGGGGATCTCGAAGAGCGGCGGGTATGAACCGGGGCGGGCGGGTAGCTTGACGCGGATCGGGCGGGGTCCTAGCGTCGCCTGCGACAACCGCATATTGCGCCGTTCGAGCCGTGGCGGGAGAGATCCCGGCACCTGCGGGGCGCCGAAGGAGCAACATCCCCTCCCCGGGAAACTCTCAGGCAACCGTACCGTCGCGGTCAGGCGACTCTGGAAAGTCAGGGCATCGACGCCCTGCGCCCAAGGTGCAAGCCGCCACCACCACGGCGGTGAAGCTCTCAGGCACCATGACAGAGCGGGGAGGCCTGGCGAAGGAGCCTCCCTATGGCGTTGAGTGTTTTCGATCTGTACAGCGTGGGCATCGGTCCCTCCTCCTCGCACACGGTCGGGCCGATGCGGGCCGCCGCCATGTTCGCGCGGCAGCTCGACCGGCCCGTCGCGCGGATCAAGGCCGAGCTCTTCGGCTCGCTCGGGGCCACCGGGCACGGGCACGGGTCGGCCAAGGCCGTCGTGCTCGGGCTGGAGGGGGAGGACCCGGCGACGGTCGACGTCGACGCCGCCGACGAGCGGGTCGCCGGCAAGCGCGAGCTGCGGCTCCCGAACGGCCAGACCGTCCCGTTCGACCAGGACGCCGACCTGGTGCTGCACCGGCGGCGGTCGCTGCCCGAGCACCCCAACGGGATGATCTTCCGCGCCTGGGGGCCCGCGGGGGAGCTGGTCGCCGAGCGCACGTACTTCTCGGTCGGGGGAGGGTTCGTCACCGGGCCGGACGGGATCGTGCCCGACTCCACCGAGCTGCCGCACCCGTTCGCCACCGGCGCGGAGCTGCTGCGGACGTGCCGGGCGACCGGGCTGCCGGTCAGCGGGGTGATGCGGGTCAACGAGCGGGCCTGGCGGACCGACGCGGAGGTCAGCGCCGGGCTGGGCGAGCTGTGGGACGTCATGCAGGCCTGCGTCGAGCGCGGCTGCCACCGCGAGGGGGTCCTGCCCGGGGGCCTGCGGGTCCCGCGCCGGGCGCCCGCGCTGTACCGGGACCTCAAGGCCGACGCCGAGAACCCCGACCCGCTGCGGATCATGGACTGGGTGAACCTGTTCGCCCTGGCGGTCAACGAGGAGAACGCGGCCGGCGGCCGGATCGTGACGGCGCCGACCAACGGCGCGGCCGGCATCATCCCGGCGGTCCTGCACTACTACACGCGGTTCGTGCCCGGGGCGTCGGCCGACGGCGTCGAGCGGTTCCTGCTCACGGCGGCCGCGATCGGCATCCTCATCAAGGGCGGCGCGTCGATCTCCGGCGCCGAGGTCGGCTGCCAGGGCGAGGTCGGCTCGGCGTGCGCGATGGCCGCGGCCGGCCTGTGCGAGGTCCTCGGCGGCACGCCCGAGCAGGTGGAGAACGCGGCCGAGATCGGCCTCGAACACAACCTGGGCCTCACCTGCGACCCGGTCGGCGGCCTGGTGCAGATCCCGTGCATCGAGCGCAACGCCATCGCGAGCGTGAAGGCGATCAACGCCGCCCGGCTGGCCCGCAACGGTACCGGCGAGCACAAGGTCACGCTGGACAAGGCGATCAAGACCATGCGCGAGACCGGGCGGGACATGTCGACGAAGTACAAGGAGACGGCGCGCGGCGGGCTCGCCGTGACCGTCATCGAGTGCTGACGGCGAACGCCTCCATCGCGGTGAGCATCCGCAGGACGTCGGCCTCGGCGATGTGCCAGGTGTCCAGCTCCACGGTGACCCCGGCGTCGTCGAGGTTGACCATGACCTTCTCGTTGAAGAAGCGCATCGGCTCCCGGGTGAGCCCGTGGGGCGCGTCCGCCACAGGAGCGCCGGTGCGCCGGTCGTTGTAGAAGACGCCCAGCTCGACCGGCAGGCGGGCGAGGAGCTCGAGCCGGGCGGCGGGGTCGTAGTAGGCGTGCTTGGAGGCGCTCATCGACGCCGTCCGGGCCCGGGCCACCAGCTCGTCCGGTCCGCAGGAACGAGCGTCCAGCACGATCAGGCCGTTCTGGGTCAGCGGCGACACCAGGCCGGCCAGCCCGGGCCGGAACCGGTTGCCGATGATCGCCTCGGCGACGAGCGGCCCGCCGGCGACGGCGTCCCAGGCGTGCGCGAACGACGCCAGCAGCACCCACGCCGGGTCGGCGGCCAGCCGGGCGGCCGTCGCGAAGGCGCCGCGGTACAGCGCCGGGGACCGCCAGACCAGGCGCAGGTAGCGGGGCTCGCCGCGGTCCACCGGCGGCGGGAGGCGGCGCGCCGGGACCGCCTGCAGGTGGGTCTCCCAGTGCCGCATCGCCGCCGCGGTGCTGCGCCGGGCGGGCGGCTCCTGCTGGCGCTCCCACACCTCGACCGGTGACAGCACCGGCCCCTCGGCGCGCTCCGCCAGGTCCCGCAGCATCACCTGGACCCCGCCGAGGTCGGCGGCCAGGTGCGACATGATCGCGACGACGTGCGTCGGTGCGCCGTCGCGGCAGGCCACGCCCATCCGCAGCCACCACTCCTGCGCGTGGTCGAACGGCTCGTCCCGCCAGCGGGCCGCCAGGTCGAACGCCGCCCGGTCGTCGGCGGCGTCGAGGACGTGCAGCACCGCCTCCCCGGCGCCGAAGGTCTCCTGCTTCGAGTCGCCCCGCAGCAGCGTGCGCAGCGACGGATGCCGGCCGGTATGGTATCGCAGCTCGGCCGCGAAGTCGTCCACGGTGCGGCCGTCGGTCACCGGCACGACCCCGCCGATCGGCAGCGACGAGCCGATCTCCCGCATGGCCGCCCAGACCTGCTGCTGACCCCAGGTCAGCCCGCCGACGCCGGCACCCGGGCCGGTGAACGGAACCGCGATGCGCTCCACGGGAAGATCATACGGCTTTCTTCACGACTTATATTGACGCGTGTATAAAGAACGGTGTCCCCGGGTCCCACCGCCCAGCCCCGCACCCGAGGAGGCGCCGTGAGGCGAACCCTGACGATGGCGCTAGCCGCCACCACCGCACTGATCGCAGCCCAGGCACCGGCGTCGGCCGGCGGACCCCGACCCGCCCCCGCCGTCAGCGCCACCTACTCCGCCGCCGGACAGCACTGGCAGCCGCTGACCGGCATCACCAGGGACGCAGCGGCCGACGTCACCGTCGTCGTCGACCCGAGCCGGGCCCGCCAGCGGTACAGCGGGATCGGCTTCTCGATCGACGAGACGAGCGTGTCGAACCTCTGGAAGCTCACCCCCGCCCAGCGCGAGGACGCGATCCGGCTGCTCGTCGACCCCCGCACCGGCGCCGGCCTCGACCGGTTCCGGCTGACGATCGGCAGCCCCGACCTCATCGAGCACCTGCCGTTCTGGTCCTACGACGACCTGCCCGCCGGCGTCGCCGAGGACTGGGACCTGCGGTACTTCTCGATCCAGCGCGACATCGACCTGCACATCGTCGACACCGTCAAGCTGATCCAGAAGTACAACCCGAAGGCCACGTTCTTCGCCTCGGCCTGGAGCGCCCCGGCCTGGATGAAGACCAACAACAAGTTCCTCGGCGAGGTCGCCCTCAGGCCGGGCAGCACGACCGACCACTACCAGGTCGGCAAGCTGCGCGACGAGTGCATCGACGTCTTCGCCCGCTACTACGCGAAGTACGTCGAGGCCTACGCCCGCCACGGCATCAGGGTCGACGCGCTCACGCTGCTCAACGAGCCGGGCATGGACGTCGTCTACCCCGCCATGGACATCTCCGTCGCCCAGCAGCAGAAGCTCGCGGTCGCGATCAAGCGCCGGCTGCCGCAGGTCGACCTGTACATCCACGACTTCAACTTCTGGGACTGGCGCGACCCGAACAGCACCGAGACCAAGAACTACTACCGGGTGCTCGACGACCCGGCGGCGCGGCGGGCGGCCGACGCGATCGCGTTCCACCCGTACTGGGGCGACCCCACGGTCATGCGCGACGCCTACGAGCAGACCGGCAAGCCGGTGCACCTGACCGAGACCAGCGACCTCGACCCGGCGACGATCCTGAGCTACCTCCGGCTCGACGCGAGCTCGTACGTCATGTGGGCGCAGGCCACCGACCAGGACGGCGGCACCCTGCACTGGACGCCGGCGCGGGACAACAACGTCGACTGGGACCAGGTGGCGGCGACCACGAAGTGGCCCGACCGGCTGGTCAAGGTCGACACGACCAGTCGCACGTACTCCGTGCGGGACGAGCTCTACGCCATGGGGCAGTTCGCGCGGTACCTCGACCCGTCCTACACGCGCCTGCAGTCCAGCGCCACCGCCGGCGGCGTGAGCAACGTGGCGTTCCGGGACCGCGACGGGCACTTCGTCGCCGTCCTCGGCAACGCCCGCGACACCGCGGCCCGGGTCCGGGTCACGGTCGCCGGCGAGTCGTTCGTCGCCACGGTGCCGGCCCGCGCCTACGCCACGCTCCGCTGGACCCCGGACCTGCCCCGCGCCCACGGCAACCACGCGCCGGCGTTCGCGCCGGTGGCCGACGTGGTCGCCGACCAGTACGGCACGACCCAGGTGCGGCTCACCGCCACCGACCGGGACCGCGACCGGCTCGCGTACTACGCCACCGACCTGCCCGGCGGCGTGAGCCTCGACGGGACGACCGGTGTGGTGACGCTGCGGCCGACGGTCGCCGGCACCCAGGACCTGACGTTCACGGTGACGGACGGCGTGGCCAGCGACCGGGTCACGGTCCACGTGACCGTCCGGCCGCACGGGGCGCCGGTCGGCGCGGTCGTCGAGGCGGAGGCGTACACAGCCCAGCACGGCTGGACCGACGGCGGGGCCAACTTCATCGAGAACAACGCCAGCGCCAGCGGCGGCAAGAACGTCGGCTGGACGGCGCCGGGGAACTGGCTGCAGTACCGCGTGGACATCGCCCAGGCGGGCACCTACGACCTGGAACTGCGGGTGGCCACCGGCACCGGCGGGGTCGTGCCCGACGCCGTGTCGTTGCGCGACGCCGCCGGCACGGTGCTCGCCACGGCCTCGGTGCCGGACACCGGCGGGTGGGGCAGCTACGGCTCCGTGCACGTCCCGGTGACGCTCGCCGCCGGGGATCAGATCGTCACGGTGTACTGCGAGAGCGGCGGCTTCAACCTGGACTACTTCCGCCTGGCGTAGGGCCGGGTGTCACTTCGGGCGGCGGGCGATCGCCACGACCGACTGCCCGAACGGCGGGCGCACGACGCGCTCCATGAGCCGGGTCACCGGGGCCACCGTGGTGTCGTAGAACTTCACCATCGGCCCCGGGCCCGGCAGCTGCCGCAGCAGGCAGGTGGACACGTAGTAGCCGATGAGTCCCAGCGAGTTGGCGTAGTGCAGCCGCTCGATCCGCAGATCGGCGGCGAGCAGCGCGGCGCGCATCGTCTTGCGCGTGTAGCGGCGCACGTGCCCGGTGGCGACGTCGGCCGGGCCCATCGCGAACGGGAACGCCGGCACCACGATCACCACGTAGCCGCCCGGCCGGACCATCGCCCGCATGGTGCGCAGCGCGCCGATGTCGTCCTCGATGTGCTCCAGCACGTTGTAGGAGACCGCGGCGCTGTGGTCGGCGGTGTCGTCGCTGGGCAGCATGAGCTCGCGGACCGTGACGTCCCGGTTGGCGGCGAACCGCTCCTTGAGCGCCAGGATGCGGCCCGGGTCGGCCTCCGTCAGCGTCATGCGCGGTGCGTGCACCAGCCACTCCGCCGCGTAGTCGCCGAGCCCGGCGCTGACCTCGATCGGGTGGTCGCCGAGGAAGGGCGTGGCGAACGCGACGAACCACTTGCGGTGGTTCTTCGCCATCGCGAGGCCTTCGAGGACCTCCGACTGCACGAGCTGGTCGCCCAGGATCCCGGCGCTCGGAGGATGCTCCGCGTTGGGCACGGCTGGTCCTCTCGGTGGTCGCTGACGGTGGTCCGGGATCATGGTATCCGCAGTCGGCGTAGTTTATATCCATCGATGGTTGTGCCACCAGGGCGACCCCTTTCGGCCTGCGGCCCTCTATCGTGTCAGCGTGAAAATCGGTGAAAAGGCCAGTCGGCTGTTTCGGGCGCACGCGTTCGATCTCTCCGCCGTCGCGAGCTACCTGCTGTTCGCCGTCGTGGTCCTCCAGCATCTCTGGGGCAACCCCCGCACCAGGATGCTCACCGACAACACCCAGGACCAGATCTTCTTCGAGTGGGTGCTCACGCACGCCGCCCGGGTGGTGACCCACGGCGAGTCGCCGATCTTCACCGACGAGATGAACTCCCCGCTCGGGGTCAACCTCATGGCCAACACCTCGATCCTGGGCCTGGCGCTGCCGCTGAGCCCGGTCACGCTCCTGTTCGGCGCCGGCGTCACGTTCGCGCTGGTCTGCACCCTGGCCCTGGCCGGCACGGCCACCGGGTGGTATCTCTTCCTCTCCCGCGTCGTCGTGCGCTCGAAGGGCGCCGCGTACCTCGGCGGCCTGTTCTGCGGCTTCGCGCCGGCGATGATCTCGCAGATCACCGGCCACCCCAACATCGCCGGGCAGTACCTCATCCCGTTCGTCATCTGGGCCGTCTTCCGCCTCCGCGACGGCTCGCCGGTCCGCCGCGGCCTGGTGCTCGCCGCGCTCGTGGTCTACCAGTGCTTCATCAACGAGGAGATCCTCTTCCTCACCGCCTGCGCCCTGGCCGTGTTCCTGCTGGTGTACCTGCGCCCGCGCGAGTTCCTCCCGGCCGCCCGCGCCGCCCTGCCCGCGCTCGGGATCACGGCCGTCGTCGCCGGCGTGCTCCTGGCCTACCCGCTGTTCCACCAGTTCTTCGGCCCCCAGGCGTACCGCGGCCTGCCCGACTTCGTGCTGAAGATCAACACCGACCTGGCCTCGTTCACCGAGTTCAGCCGCCGCTCGATCGTCGGCGACCCGGCCCGGATCGAGAACATGGGCGGGGCCACGGAGGAGAACACGTTCTTCGGCTGGCCGCTGGTCGGCCTGCTGGCGGCGGCCCTGGTCGTCCTGGCCCGCCACCGGGCGGCCCGCGCCCTGTACGCCACCGGGATCGTCTTCGCCGTCCTCTCCCTGGGCATCGTGGTGAAGCGCCACGGCGCGGAGACGTCCTGGCACGGCCCGTGGGAGTGGGTGCACAAGCTGCCGCTGTTCGACTCGGTCGTCCCGACGCGGCTGGCCCTGGTCGTGACCCCGGTGGTCGGCGTGATCGTCGCGCTGATCGCCGACCGCCTGGTGGTCCAGCCGGCCGCCGCCGCGGCGGGGGCGCTCGACACCGAGGCGCCCAATGCGGTGGAGCGCGGTGCGGGGCAGGCCGCCGAGGAACCGGCGGCAGACCGGCGGCCGTCGCCGACGGCGCCGATCCTCTGGGCCGTGGCCCTCGCCGTCGCGCTGGTGCCGCTCGTGCCCACCCCGCAGCCGGCCGACGAGCGGTCCACCGTCCCCGCGTTCTTCACCAGCGGCGCGTGGCGGGGCCACATCCCCGAGGGCGGCACCGTCGTCGTGGTCCCCGGGGGCTGGTGGGAGAGCCTCGACGCGATGCGGTACGCGACCGCGGCCAACCTCGACTTCAGCATCGCCGGCGGGTACTTCCTCGCGCCCGACCCGAACGACCCCGAGCGCCAGGCGATGTTCGGGCCCGCGCAGCCGGCGACCATGGGGCTGCTGGCCGGGGTCGCCAACGACGGCGCCGTGCCGCAGGTGACCCCGGAGCAGCAGGAGCAGGCCCGGGCCGACGCGCGGTACTGGAAGGCGACCACCATCGTGCTCGCCGAGCAGCACGGCAACAGCGACGCCATCCGGCAGACCGTCGACCAGCTCTACGGCGCCGGGCAGCACGTCACGGACGTGTGGGTGTGGGACGTGCGCTGACGGAAGCCCCACGGCGGGACAACGGTCACGCGGAATAGGCGACCAGTCGCGGGGAGAGGCGGTAGGCGCGCGGGCGGTCCGGGTCGGGCAGCGCGCGCAGCCGGGCGACGACCGGGACGACCACGTCGCGCCAGACGGTGTCGTCGACGTTCCAGAGGTACGACCAGAGCCGCTCCTCGATGCTCTCGGCGAACTCGTTCGGTGACTCGGCGAACGCCGTCGACGCCACCCAGGACACCCCGGCCGGGCGCAGGTCGGCGGCGGCCGCGGCGCCGTCGAGGGTCGGGGCCGAGTCGGGGCGGTCGTCGCGCAGCGGGCCGAGCGGGGCCACCGCCGCGGTCAGGTCGTCGTCGTCCGGCACCCGGCGCGGGATGCCGTGCACCGCGATCACCCGCCCGCCGGGCCGGACCACCCGGGCCGCCTCGGCGACGGCGGCGTAGACGTCGCCGATGGCGTGCAGCGCGGTCACGAAGACGACGTTGTCGACCGCGCCGGCGGCGAACGGCAGGGCCGTCGCGTCCGCCTGGACGACGGACGGCCCGAGCCGCTCCCGCGCGTGCCGCAGCATGCCGGCCGACAGGTCGGCGCCGAAGACCGTGACGCCGAGCGCCCGCAGCGCGGTGGCGACGACGCCGGTGCCGACGCCGACCTCCAGGACCGTGCCCGGCACGAGCCACGGCAGGATGTCGGCGGCGAGCACCACCCCCCGCTCCGTGCCGCCCCGGCGGTCGTCGTAGCGGTCGGCGATCCGGTCGAAGGACCGTGACGGGCGCCCGTTCATGGCCGAACGGTATCGCCCCACGGGCCGGGTGCGCGACCCGGTCATCACCGGGTCAAGAGCCGACAGGCCCCGACCGGATCAATCAGCTCGGGAACATTCCCGTCACGTTGACGAAGGTGCCGGTCATCCCGGCGGCGTGCGGCGAGGCCAGGAACGCGATCGTCTCGGCGATCTCCGGCAGGCGCGGCGAGCGGCGCAGCATCCGCAGCTGGGCCAGGTTGGCCAGGATGCCCTCGACCGCGGCCTCGTCGATCGCCGGGTTCACCGCGGCCAGCTTCTCCACGGTGAGCGTCTCCGGGATGCCGGCCACCCACACGCCGATCACCCGCACGCCCTGCGGCCCGACCTCCATCGCCAGGTTGCGCACGAACGTGTCGATCGCCGCGTCCGCCGGCCCGGTGCTGCCCATCATCGGGCTGCCGTGCGACGACCCGCTGTTCAGCGCGACGATCACCCCGCCGCCCTGGGCCGCCATCCGCTTGGCGGCGGCCCGGGCGGTGATGAAGTTCGTGGTGGCGCCGTTCGTCACCGCGCGGGTGAAGTCGGCGACGCTCATGTCGACCAGCGGCGTGCCCTGCGCGTCGCCGCGCGGCACGAGGTTGAGCGACACGTCGATGCGGCCCACGGCGTCGGCGTGCGCCTCGACGGCGGCCTCGTCGTACGCGTCGACGACCGCCGCCTCGGCCTTGCCGCCCTCGGCCCGGATCCGCTCGGCGGCCGCCTCCAGGGTCTCGCGCGTCCGCCCGGTCAGGTGGACGAGGTCGCCCTGCCGGGCGAACACCCCGGCCACGGCCGACCCGATGTTGCCCGCTGCCCCGTAGATCACGACGTTGCGCATTTCGGTTGTCTCCTCCGGCGTTCGGTTGGTGTACGCCAGGTGAAACGCCGCCCCGCGCGGGAACTCATCGGTCGCCCGGAAGAAAGTTCAGGAGATAGACGCCGGCGCCGCCCACGGCGCAGATGGTCGTGCCGTCGGGGTGCCACGCGATGCCCTCGACCGGCCCGGCCAGCCGCAGCGCGCACACGCACCGGCCGGTCGCCACCTGCCAGATGCGGATCGTGCTGTCGTTGCCGGTGGTGGCCAGCAGCGTGCCGTCCGGCGCGAACGCGGCCTGGAACACGAGCCCCGTGTGACCGCTCAGCACCCGGTACCGGGTGCCAGTCTCGGCGTGCCAGAGCCGGACGACCTGCTCGTCACAGGTGGCCAGCAGCGTGCCGTCGGGCGAGAACGGGCAGGCGCCGGACCCGCGGTGATGCGGCAGCTCCCAGCGCACCGTGCCGTCGGCGACCCGCCACACCCGCACCGTGAGGTCGTCGCCCGACGTGGCCAGCAGCGTGCCGTCCGGCGACCAGGCACAGCCCCAGATCGACGCCGTGTGGCCGGTCAGGCGGGCCAGCTCGGTGCCGGTGTCGGTGCGCCACAGCCGGACGGCCCGGTCCCAGCCGGCGGTGGCCAGGGTCCCGCCGTCGGGGGAGAAGGCCAGGCAGGTCACCCGGTCGGTGTGGCCGGCCAGGGCGGCGTGCGGCGCGCCGTCGGCGGCCTGCCAGACCCGCACCGCCCGGTCCCAGCCGGCCGCGGCGACGAGTCGGCCGTCGGGGGAGAAGGCGCAGCTGTCCATCCAGCTGCCGTCGCCGGTGAGCACGCCGAGCGGCGCACGGTCGGCGACCCGCCACAGCCGGACGGTGGCGTCGCCCTTGGCCACCGCGAGCGTGCCGCCGTCGGGGGAGAAGGCGCACCCGACGGCCCAGTCGGTGCTGCCGGTGAGCACGACGCGTTCGGTACCGCCGGAAAGCTCCCACAACCGGGCCGTGCCGTCGACGCTCGTCGTGGCCAGCAGCGCGCCGTCGCCGGAGAACGCGCACCCGAGGACCAGCCGCGCCGTGTGCCCCTGCAGCCGGGCGCGCTCGGTCAGCGTCGCCACGTCGTACAGCCGGGCCGCGCGGTCCAGCCCGGCGGTGGCCAGCAGCGACCCGTCCGGGGAGAACGCGCAGCCGCAGGCGTGCCCGTCGACGACCCCGTAGCGGCTGCCGTCGGCGACCCGCCAGACCCGGGTGGTGAGGTCGTCGCTCGTGGAGGCGAGCAGCGTGCCGTCGGGGGAGAAGGCGACCTCGTGGACGGTGCCGCCGTGGCCGGTGAGCACCGCGTGCGCGGCGCCGGCGGCGACCTTCCACAGCCGCACCGTGCCGTCGGCGGACGCGGTGGCCAGCAGCGTGCCGTCCGGGGAGAAGGCGCAGCCGTTGACCTCGTCGGTGTGGCCGGCCAGCACGGTCACCGCGGTCCCGTCGGCGGCGGCCCACAGCCGTACCGTCCCGTCGGTCCCGGTCGAGGCGAGCAGGCTTCCGTCGGGCGAGAACGCGCACCGGGTGATCGCCCCGGCGTGCCCGGTGAGGTGTGGCCGCTGGGTGCCGTCGGCGACCCGCCACAGCCGTACCGTCCCGTCGTGCCCGGCGGTGGCCAGCAGCGACCCGTCCGGGGAGAAGGCACAGCCGTAGATCGGCGCGGTGTGCCCGATGAACAGCGCCTGCTGCGTGCCGTCCGGCACCCGCCACAGCCGGATCGTGGCGTCGTCGCCGGTCGTCGCCAGCAGCGTGCCGTCGGGCGAGAACGCGCAGTTGGTGACCGGGCCGACGTGCCCGGCCGGCTCGGTCGGCTGGGTCGGGTCGGGCAGGTCGGGCAGCGGCCAGATCGGCTCCAGGCGGGGCGCCGGCAGCGCGTCGCGGTAGCGCCGCACCTGCTCCGCCAGCCCGGGGATGCCGTGCAGCCGGCTGGCCAGGGTCGCGGCGAGCGCCTCCGGCGGGTCGATCGGGCCGAGCAGGTGCGCGGCGTGGGCCAGGACCCGCCGCAGGGTCCGGCCGGTGGGGGTGCCGATGAGCGCGAGGTCGGCGTCGAGGGTGACGACCGAGTCGAACCGGCGGGTCTTCGCCTCGATCCAGCGCGGGTCGCAGACGAGCGCGGGCAGCTCGCCGCCCCGGCCGGCGCCGTGGAGGTGGTACGGCAGGTACCGCCACAGGTAGCGGGCGCCGGCCGGCAGCCGCCACCACTCGCCGGGCGCCGGCAGCAGCCCGGCGGCGGCGTCGACCAGCCGGGCGTGCACCTCCTCCTGCCGGGCGGGCTCGGCGTTGCGCAGGTGGGCGAGCATCACGTCGTGCAGGACCAGCCGACGGCCGGGCGCGTCGAGCCGGTAGTCGCTGACCAGGCCGAGGCCGGCCAGCTCCTCGCACAGCGCCTCGACCCGGTTCGGCGGCCAGAGCAGGGCGAGCACGTCCAGCGGGATGTCGACGTCCTCGGGGAAGACGGCGAGGTCGTGGTACCGCCTCCGGTCCTGCGGCCCGAGCAGGGCGAGGCTGGCGTCGATGGTGGCGGCCACCGCCTGGCTGCGGTCGACCGGCCGGGCCGGGTCGAACGCGGCCGGCCCCTCGGCCCGCAGCCGCTCGGTGATCTCGCGGGCCGCCTGGTGCGGCGACTGCCCGCGGCTGACCCGGCGCCGCAGCGCGCCGTTGACCAGGTTCAGCAGCAGCGGCCAGCGCCCGGCCAGCTCGGCCAGCCGGTCCGCGTCGCCGGCGGCCAGCCCGGGCAGCCCGCCGGCGACGAGCTGGCGGGCCTGCGCGTCGGACATCGCGTCGACCCGCACGCACGGCGCGCCGGCCGGCAGCAGGTCGGGGATCCGGGTGGTGACGAGCCGGGTGCAGGCCCGCCCGCCGAACCGGAAGGGGCGCAGCTGCGTCTCGTCCCACACGTCGTCGAGCACGAGCAGGACGGGGTCGCGCTCGCGCTCGTCGAGGATGCGGCCGAGCTCGGCGCCGGCGGCGTCCGGGTCGACGAGCGCGGGCCGCGACCCGGACAGCGCGAACGCCAGGTCGTTGATCCGCACCGCGAGGTCGGCGCCGTGCACCTCCTGGCCGATGGTGAGCCACAGCAGGCCGCCGGAGAAGCGCTCGCGCACCCGCGGCTGGTGGCTGACCCAGGCGGCGAGCCGCGTCTTGCCGAACCCGCCGGCCCCGCGCAGCGCGGTGGTCAGCCCGACCTCGGCCGGCCCGCCCGCGGCCGCCTTGTCCCGCGCGGCCGGCTCCGGGGCCGGGCCCACGAGGACCTCGATCAGCTCGGCGCCCAGCTCCGGGCGGGGCACCATGCGCTCCAGCGGCGGCGCCATCCACGGCCGCCGCTCCGGCGCGGGCGGCGCCGGGCGGTGGACGGCCTGCCGCTGCTCGGTGAAGACCAGCAGCAGCCCGGCGGCGGTGATCGGCAGGGCCAGGATGTTCGCCCAGCCGGCCGCCGCGTTCACGTCGCCGGTGGACGCGATCCACACCGGCGCCGCGACGCACACCAGCAGGACGGCGAAACCGACGAGCGACCAGCCGAGCCGCCCGGGGCGTGAGATTCGCACCCGTCCATCGTCGCGGAACCGGTGCGCCTCCCAGAAGGCTCCGCGGCGGGACTGACTGCTTCGGCCGTCCTTGCAGATACTGCGAAACGTGCTCCTGGCATCACGCCGCGGATAGGCAATACCATCGATCGGAGCTTCACGGAGGGCCGATGCGTCCGAGCATCAGCCCTCCGCTGTGCGCTGTCAGGCGTCGTCGAGACCAATTCGACGAACCTGTGCGAAGGTTCGTGGCACGACGATGTGCCGTGTGCCTTCAGGGACGAACTCTCTTGCATGACGACCGTTAGTGGGCGGTATCGAAGCTGCCCTTCTTTGTGCCGTCCACAAACGATTCCCACGCCATCGGCGTGAATCGTAACGCCGGGCCGTCCGGATTCTTGCTGTCGCGGACGGCGACGGCTGTGTCGAGCATTGCGACCTCGACGCAGTTACTGCCGCCGTTGCCGTTGCTGCGGCTGCTCTTGCGCCAGGCGGTGTCGCTGAGTTGCGCAGACATGATCGCACCTCCTCTCTACGGAGACTTGCCAGCTACTCGTCGAGCAGACCCTGGATCATGCCGACCGACGAGGACTGGCTGAGTGCCTTCGTGCTCAGTCGCTCGAACTCGTCCCGGTAACGCGTGACCTCTGCAGGCTGCTCCTCGTAGTAGTCCCCGGCAAGTCCTTCCAGGTAGACGACGTCCAAGTGGGCGACGTCATCGAACTCCAGCAGGGCCATCGACCCGCCCATGAGGGCGTGTTCGCCGGCACCAAAGGGCAGAATCTGCACGTTCACGTTCGGCATGGCCGCGGCTGTGATAATCCGCTGCCACTGCTCCCGCATGACCTGCTCGCCGCCCACCGTGCGGCGCACCACCGACTCGTCGATGATCGCCCACAGGGTGAGCTTCGGGTCCGTGACCAGGCGCTCCTGCCGCTGCAGGCGCAGCGCGACCCGGCGGTCGATCGACTGCTGCGGGTCGTTGCGCCGGCCGGTGCCCATGAGGGCCCGCATATAGGCCTCGGTCTGCAGCAGGCCCGGCAGGACGATCGGCTCCCAGACCTTCGCCGTGGAGGCGTCCGCCTCCATGCCGACGAAGTTGCCCGGGCGCATGACGTCCTTGTAGTCGGTCCACCAGCCGCGCTGGCGGGCCAGCCGGGCCAGCGTGAGCAGCGCCTCCCGGTAGGTGGCGTCGGCGACGCCGTAGAGCGAGAGCAGGTCGGCGACGTCCCGGGGGGTGACCGGGACGCGGGCGTTCTCGATGCGGGTGACCTTCGCCGAGTGCCACTCGAAGTGGCGGGAGACGAACTCCTGCGTGAGCCCGGCATCCTCCCGGCATTTCTTCAGCTCCGCGGCCAGTCGCCGGCGACGGAGTGTGGGGCCCTCGTCGACCGCCACCGTCGCCTCCCCCGGTTTCCGCGTGGTGTCAATCTGCACGCCCTTGATCCTATGCAATTTGGATTTGAGTGAGACCCCGAGTCTAGTACTCGTTGCGCTACACGTAGTGCTTGATACATGATGCTGAAGACATCGAGGACCGTACCCCCGGTCCGAATTTTCGTGATCTCCTTTCGCCGACGTGCTCAAAGGAGTGTGGTCGCGATGCTTGCCAACAGCTATTACTTGATCGCGCACGACGACCGGACGGGCCGCTCACGCCTGCATCCACGGGCGACCGGCCTCGGCCTGGCGGCCGGGCTGCTGGGTGAGCTGATGCTGTACGGCCGGCTTCGCGCCATGACGGGAGACCTCTACGTCGTCAGCCACGAGCCACCGGGAGACTCGCTCTCCCACAGCCTGCTCGACCTGCTCGTCGCCCAGCCGCAGCACCGGGAGATCCGCACCTGGCTCGCGTACCTGTCCCAGGACGCGACCGGCCAGGTCGGTGAGCGGCTGCTGCGGGCCGGGATCGTCGAGCCGGTGACCCGGCGCAAGCTGCTGGGCGCCGAGACGCTCTACATGCCCATGACCCCCGACCAGCGCAACGCGGCGGCGTGGGAGTCGATCCGGCTGGCCGAGGCGATGAGCCGCCGCCGGTCGATGAACCTCACCGACCGGGTCCTCACCGCGCTCGTGGTGGCGACCGGCCTCACCCGCTACGTGTTCTTCAGCCCCCAGCAGCAGCGTGACTGCATGCAGAACATGCCGAACATCATGGCGTCGCTGCCCGACGATCTCGTCCAGCTCGTCCAGTACACCGAGGCGGCCGTGGGCTCCGCGCTCGCGGCCGGCCGCCGGTGACGGCGACGGCGGGGCGGCACCACATCCGGCGCGGCGACTCCAGCATGAGGAGACCGAACATGGCTCGTACCCCGACGACCGGGCCCGACATCGTGGCCCGGGGGCTCGCCCGCAACCGGCTGGGCGTGCCATCGGTGGTGTTCTTCGGCGTCGCCGGCGCGGCGCCGCTCACGGTGATCCTCGGCGCCGTCTCGACGATCTACTCGGTCGTCGGCAACACCGCGGTGCCGCTGGTGTACTTCGTGGCGGCGCTGATCCTGTCCGTGTTCACGGTCGGGTTCGTCGCCATGAGCCGGCACATCGTCAACTCCGGGGCGTTCTACTCGTACATCAGCCACGGGCTCGGCCGGGTCACCGGCGTGTCCGCGGCGTTCGTCGCGCTGCCGGCCTACGCGGCGATGCAGATCGGCCTGCTCGGCCTGTTCGGCGTGGTCGCCTCCGGCATCCTCGCCGAGTTCGGCGTGAACGCGAGCTGGTTCGTCTGCGCGCTTGTCGGCTGGTTCCTGGTCGCCGTGCTCGGCATGCTCTGGGTCGACCTGTCCGGCAAGGTCCTCGCGGTGCTGCTCACCGCGGAGATCGTGATCGTGCTCATCTACGACGCCGTGATGATCGCCAACCCGGGTGAGGGCCGGGTGACCTTCGAGAGCCTGGCACCACAGCAGCTGCTGAGCCCGGAAGTCGTGGCGATGCTGGTGCTGGCCATCGCGGGCTTCGTCGGCTTCGAGGCGACCGTCGTGCTGTCCGAGGAGGCCAAGGACCCGAAGCGCACGATCGCCCGGGCGACGCACTGGGCGGTCCTGCTGCCCGGCCTGCTGTGCGGCGTCTCGGCGTGGGCGATGTCGGTCGGGGCCGGGCCGGGCCGGGTCGTGCAGGCAGCCCGCGACCAGGACACCGACCTGGTCTTCAACCTCGTCGGCGCGCACGTGCCCGAGGTGCTCGTCAGCATCGGCTACGTGCTGTTCCTCACCAGCGTGTTCGCCGCCATGCTCGCGTTCCATGCGGCCGTGGCCCGCTACCAGTTCGCCCTCGGGCGCGAGGGGGTGCTGCCGCGCCCGTGGGGCTACGCGCACCCGCGCACGGGTGCGCCGCTGCTCGGCTCGATCACCCAGAGTCTGCTCGCGGTCGCGGTGCTCACGCTGTACTTCGTCACCGGCACCAAGCCCCTGATCTACCTGTTCGCGTGGGGCACCGTGGTCGGCGGGCTCGGCGTCCTCATCCTGATGTGGGGCGCGTCCGCGGCGGTCATCGCGTTCTTCCTGCGCCACCGGCGGCGGGAGAACGTGTGGCGTGCCCAGATCGCCCCGCTGCTCGCCTTCCTCCTGCTCAGCGTCGTGCTCGCGGCCACCGTGATCGGCCTCGGCGACCTGCTGCAGGTCGGTCCCGACTCACCCTTCCGCTGGATCTTCCCGACCGCGTACGCCATCTTCGCCACGCTCGGGCTCGGTTGGGGCGTCATCATGCGGGGGCTGCGACCGGCGGACTACGCCGGCATCGGGCGGGGCGCCGAGGGCCGGATCGTGGCCGACATCCCGGTCCAGCGCGCCGCCCACTCGACGGCGCTCAGCGCCAACGTGGCCCACCACGCCTGAGGACCGCCGCGCCGGGCGGTTTCCTTCGGGCGACCGCCCCACCCGGCCGCCGCGCTCGCTGGCTACTTCGAAGAGAGGATGCTCATGACGCACGCCATCCAGGACGTCGTGGTCCGCGACATCGATCCGGTGGACACCGACGAGATCACGGCCGTGCTCGCCGCGGCCATGAGCGACGGGCCGGTCGCCCGCTGGCTCATGCCCGACGCGAGCGTGCGCCGCGCGTGCAGCCCCGACTACTTCACCATCTACGCCGACCACGCGGTGCGCTTCGGCGAGGTCTACGCCACCGTCGACCCGATCGACGGGCGGCTCTCCGGCGTGGCCCTGTGGTTCCCGCTCACCCGCATGATCCCGCCGCCGTACGACTACGACCGGCGGCTCAAGGAGGTCGCCGGGGCGGCCTTCGACCGCGTCTGCGAGCTCGACGCGGCGCTCGACGCGCACCACCCGGTGGTGCCGCACCACTACCTCGCGTTCCTCGCGGTGCGGCCCGACCGGCAGAACCTCGGCATCGGCAGCTCGATGCTCGCGCGCCATCACGCGCGCCTCGATCGCGCGGGCCTGCCGGCCTACCTGGAGTCGAACGACCCGCGCAACCGCGAGCTGTACCTGCGCCACGGCTACGTGAGCCGGCCGCCGATCATGCTGCCGGACGGCCCGCCCGTGTGGCCGATGTGGCGCGAGCCCTATCGCTAGCCCGCCGAGGGGAAGTCGTAGAGCCAGTACTGCTGCTCGTCGATGCGCTCGGCGCGCACGTCGCCGGAGAGCCGGTGCAGCATGAGCCGCACCACGCGGGACATGCGCCGGACCTCGTCGGTCCGGTTGCAGAAGTCCAGCGCGATGAGGCCGTTCTGCCCTGCCGCCGTGAAGTACATCGCCGAGACCAGGTCGCCGAACGCCGTCGCCGCCCGGCTGTCCTGCTGGGTGGCGACGAAGCCGCAGTACCAGATCCGCTGGTCGGCGTAGTGGGCCGGCCAGCGGCGCTCGAAGTACTGCGGGGAGATCAAGGGGACCGCGTCGAGCTGGTTGGTGTAGATGGACAGGCCCCGGAGCGCGTCGTCGAGGTCGAGGCAGAGGTACTTCTGGATCCGCGGGTCGCCCATGACCTCGTCGAACTCATTGCGGTACATGAGGTGGCGCTGGACCGCGAGCGCGTTGAGCTCTTTGAATGCTTCCGAGTACAGCGTCCACGCCTCTTCGCGGAGATCGCCTTGCACTAGATCGACAATCTTGACGTTCATGTCCTGGGGCTCCGATCGCCGTCGGCAGGGCAGACTGGGTCTGTCGTGTACTCGATCAACTTCTTTCGATCGATGGTGTATTGACGGTAATACAAAAGTCACCCTGCGCAATATAGGGTGTCGTCAACATCATTGGAGGAGGGGTCGTGGACCGCCATCTCCGCACGCCGGAGCTGCTCATTGATCTCGATGTCGTGTCCCGCAGCTATGAGGCGCTGACCTCGCAATTGCCCGGCCTGACCGTCCACTACGCGATGAAGTGCAACCCCCACCAGGAGATCATCGGCCGCCTGCACTCCCTGGGCTGCCGCTTCGAGATCGCCAGCGCCGCCGAGCTCGACGAGCTCCGCCGGATCGGCGCCGACCCGGCGCAGGTCCTCTACAGCAATCCGGTCAAACCGGTCGCGCACATCGCCGCGGCGCACGCGGCCGGCGTGTGGCGGTTCGCGTTCGACGGCGAGGAGGAGCTGGACAAGATCGCCGCGGTGGCGCCGGGCGCGGCCGTGCTGGTCCGGCTGTCCGCGCACCAGATCCGCAGCGGCGTGCCGAGCGAGGGCAAGTTCGGCGTCGACGCCGACACGGCGGCGGCGCTGCTGCTCGCCGCGCGGGACCGGGGCCTGCGGCCCTACGGCGTGGCGTTCCACGTCGGCTCGCAGATGCTGCTCGCCCACGCCTGGCGGGCGCCGCTGCGGGCGGTCGCGCGCGTCATGGACAAATTGGCCGCGGAAAGCGTTTTCTTGCAGATGGTGAATCTCGGCGGCGGCTTCCCGGCCCGCTACTGCGCCGTGAACCTTCCACCGCTGTCGGACTACGCGACCGCGATCGGCATCGGGCTCGCCGGGCTGCCCTACCCGGTGGAGACCGTCATCGAGCCGGGGCGGGCCGTCGTCGCCGAGGCCGGCACCCTACGGGCCACGGTGATCGGCACCGCCGTGCGGCACGGCCGGCGCTGGGCGCACCTCGACGTCGGCGCCTTCAACGGCCTGATGGAGAGCCTGGAGACCGGCAACGAGCTGCGCTTCCCGGTCACCGACTCGCGGTGCGACGCCCGCCGCGACCGCTTCCACCTCACCGGGCCCACCTGTGACAGCCAGGACACCATCATGTTCGACGTCGAACTGTCGGCCGGGCTGCGCGCGGGCGACGAGGTGTACCTCGGCTGCGCGGGTGCCTACACCACCGTCTATGCCTCCCGATTCAACGGGTTCGATCCGCCCGCCGTCCGTTGTGTTTCTGGTGTGACTCTTGAAACCAGTGGTGACGCTGCGTACTCTCGCTGATGCGTACAGTCGCGGGGTCCCGACCGACATCCCCGGAGGAACCGTGTCTCCCTTTCGCCGCGTCCTCAGCCTGTTATCGGCCCTGATCGTGCTGGTCCCGGCGGCGGTGGCGACGTCCACCGCCGCCGCGTTCGCCGAAGACCCCGCCACCGCCTCCAGCGGCTACGCGGCGGTCATCCGCCGCACCGCCCACGGGGTGCCGCACGTCCTCGCCGCCAACCTCGGCAGCGCCGCGTTCGGCCAGGCCTGGGCGTATGCCGAGGACCGGTTCTGCGACCTCGCCGACCAGGTGGTCAAGGTGCGCAGCGAGCGGTCCCGATGGTTCGGCCCCGGGCCGGACGGCGCCAACCTGGCCAGCGACTTCGCCTACCAGTCGCTCGGCGTCGTGGCCCGCGCCCAGGAGCAGCTGACCCGGCTGACCGCCGAGGAGCGCGACGTGCTCAACGGCTACGTGCGCGGCTTCAACGCGTTCCTCGCCGCCACCGGCGCCGCCCGCGTGCCGGGCTGGTGCGCCGGCCAGCCGTGGATCGGCCCGATCACCGCCGTCGACGTCCTGGCCTACCAGCGCGACATCGCGCTGCTCGCCAGCGGCAACGGCCTCGTCGGCCCGATCGCCCTCGCGGAGCCGCCCGGCAGCGCCGCCGCGGCCCTCGACATCGCGCCCTCGGTCACCGTCGACGGCCTGCGCACCATCACCGGCGAGCAGCCGCTGTCGAGCAACGGCTGGGCGATCGGCGCCGACCGCTCGCAGACCGGCAAGGGCATGCTCGTCGGCAACCCGCACTTCCCGTGGGAGGGCGAACTCAAGTTCTGGGAGTCGCAGGTCACCGTGCCCGGCGTGGTCAACGTCTACGGCGCCAGCCTCGGCGGCATCCCCGGCGTGCAGATCGGCTTCACCGACAAGGTCGCCTGGACCCACACCGTCGCCGACGGCGCCCGGTTCACCTTCTACTCCGTCGACCTCGTGCCCGGCGCGCCGACCCGCTACTACGTCGACGGCGTGCCCGAGGCGATGACCGGCAAGACCGTCACCATCAAGGTCAAGCAGCCCAACGGCAGCCTGCAGAACGTCACCCGCACCATGTGGTCGACCCGCTACGGCCCGGTCCTCGACCTCTCGCCGATCGACCCGTCGCTCGGCTGGAGCGCCACGACCGCGTTCACCTACCGCGACGCCAACATCGACAACGACCGGCTGCTGCGCGTCTGGCTCAACATGGCCAAGGCGACGGACGTCAACGGCCTCAAGGCGTCGATCGGCCGCGACCAGGGCATCCCGTGGGTGAACACGATCGCCACCGACTCCAGCGGCAACGCGTGGTACACCGACTCCTCCCCGACGCCAAACCTGTCGGCGTCGGCGCTGGCCGAGTGGGGTTCGAACCCGCTGCACCTGCTCAACGGCAGCGACAGCCGCAACGCCTGGGTGGCGGTGCCGGGCGCCCGCTCGCCGGGCCTCATCCCCTTCGCCCAGCAGCCCCAGCTGCTGCGCCGCGACTACGTCTTCAACTCCAACGACAGCCACTGGGTGCCCAACGACCGGCAGTTCCTCACCGGGTTCTCCCCGTTGCAGGGCGCGGAGGGCGCGCCGCTGACCGCCCGCAGCCGGCAGAACCTGAAGCTGATCGGCAGCGTCGCCCGCTTCGACCTGGCCACCCTCGGTTCGACGATCCTGACCGGCGACTCGCTCACCGCGTCCGAGCTCACCGGCTACACGGTCGCCGCCTGCCGGGCCCAGGGCAGCCGGCCGGTCGTCGTCGACGGCGTCTCCGTCGACGTCAGCGCCGGCTGCTCGGCGCTGGCGAACTGGGACCGGAAGTTCGACCCGGCCAGCCGCGGCGCGGTCCTGTGGCGGGAGACGATCGGGGCCGTCCTCGCGCAGTACCCGGACGCGCTCACGACCGCCGGCCCGCTCTTCGGCGTCGCGTTCAACCCCGCCGACCCGGGCCGCACCCCGCGGGGCACGCCCGCGTCGCCGACCCCGCTGCTGGAGGGCCTGGCCCGCGGGCTGCTGCGGATGCGGGCGGTCGGGTTCGCGCCCAACGTGCCGCTCTCCACGGTGCAGTACACCGTGAAGGCCGGCCAGAAGATCCCGGTCCCCGGCTCGACCGAGAACGTCGGCATCGCCAGCATGGCCCAGTACTCGCCGGCGCCGGGGACGTCCCTGGAGCCGTTCATGAACCCGGGCACGTTCGCCGAGGGCAGCGAGCTCACCGACAAGGGCTACGTGGTGAACTACGGCACCAGCTTCCTGCTCACGCTGGCCTACACCGCATCCGGTCCGTCGGCCAAGTGCATCCTCACGTACAGCGAGTCGACGAACCCGGCGTCGCCGTTCTTCGCCGACCAGACCCGGATGTACACGAACAAGCAGCTGCGGGACTGCCGCTACTCCGAGTCCTCGATCGGGGCCGACCCGGCCCTGACCGTGAAGGCGGTGTGGGGCTGATCCTCAGCGCCTGATCGCGGTCACCGCGATCGTCGCGTACGGCAGCGTGAATGCGCCGCCCATCGCGTCGATCGCGGTGCCGACGGCCGCGAGGATCCCGGCCAGGGCCTCCGGCGGCAGGTGGGTCAGCGCGCCCGACGTCGGGAGCTGGTCGAGCCACTCGTCCCGGGTGTAGGTGCGGGCCCACGCGAAGCGCCACTCCTCGGGCTCGCCGAAGGCGCCCGCGGCCCGGATCCCGCCGGCGGTCCGGTCCAGGATCGGCCGGTACGGGTCGGGGCCCTGGGCGACCGCGCCCCGCGGGTCGAACGGCGGGTCCGGCACCGCGGCGCGGAACGCGTCGGCGAAGGCGTCGGCGAGGGCCGGCGGCGTCTGGAACGTGTGCCAGAACGCGGCGAACCGGCCGCCCGTCCGCAGCACCTCGGCCGCCTTGACCGCCCCGGCGACCGGGTCGACCCAGTGCCACGCGGTGCCGGCCGTGACCGCGTCGAACGTGCGGCCGGCCGGCGCCCAGTCCTCGAACGTCGCCACCTCCACGGCCAGGCCGGCCCGCCGGGCGAAGGCGGCCATCCGCTCGTCGGGCTCGACCCCGAGCACCGTGCGGCCGGCCGTCCCAGCCCGGCGGAGCTGCCGGGCGGCGGTGCCGGTGCCGCAGCCGACGTCGAGCACGCTGTCGCCGGCGATCCTGCTGATGAGCTCGTCCGGGTACGCCGGGCGGGTGCGGTCGTACCGCTCGGGATCGACCCCGAACGACTCCGCCATGCGCCGGGCCTGGTGCGGTTGAGTGGGCATGTGCCCACTCTAAATGGGCGAGTGCCCACTCTGTCAACGTTAGGCTGTCGTCCGTGCCCACCGGAGTAGCCCTGCGCGACGCCCGGCAGCAGCTGTTCGCCGCCGCCGAGCGGCTCCTGCTGCGGGCCGGCCCGGCCGCGCTGACCAGCCGCTCGGTGACCACGGAGGCAGGCGTCGCCAAGGGCGTGCTGCACCGGCACTTCAGCGACTTCGACGACTTCCTCGCCGAGTTCGTCCTCGACGCCGTGTCCCGGATGGACCCCCGGGTGGCCGGCCTGCCCTCCGCCGCCGGCACGGGCACCGTCGCCGCCAACCTCACCGCCGCCCTCACCGCGCTGTTCGAGTCGGTCGCGGTGGCGCTGGTGCCGCTGGTCATCGCCCGCGACGAGCTGCGCGCCCGGCTGCGCGAGCCCTGGCCGGCCGGCGTCCCGGTGCTGACCGACGCCGCCCGCCTGATCGGTGGGTACCTCGACGCCGAGCAGCAGCTGGGCCGCCTCGCCGCGACGGCCGACACCCAGACCCTGGCGGCGATGCTCATCGGGACCTGCCACCTGCAGTACACGGGGAATGACCACACCCCACCGCCGGCCGACGACGTCAGCCGCGTCGTGTCCAGCGTCCTGTCCGGCGCCGTCCCGCGATAGCCGTCAGCCGTTCAGCGCCGTGTTGCGGGCCACGACGTAGAGGATGTCGCCCCGCCCGTCCTCGGCGAAGTGGTTCCAGGGGTGGCCGTCGCCGAGGTACGGGTGGATCTCCTCGATCACCATCCGCAAGCGCTCGCGGTCGTCGGCGAAGAAGTACGCGAGCGCCTCGTGGTGGCGCGGCGCCACCGCCCGCGGGCCGCGGCCCTGCCGCCACCGCTCGGTGCCGGCGACGATCTCGTCGTGGACCTCGTCCCGGCGGAAGTACCGCCGCAGCGCGACGAGCGTCCGCCGGTCCCACCCGCCGGGCTCGCGGATCGTGCGCCGGGCGAACGCCACGTGCGCCTCGACCGGCAGCACACCGGCCGCCGCCCCGGACGGCGCGGTCTGCGCCCCGAGCCGCGCGACCGCGAACCGCTCACGGTCCGACCCGGCGAACGCCATCGCCGCCCGGTGCGCGGGATGGTTGTGCGGGTCCCGCTGTTTCACCTCACGCAGCGCCGCCGCGAACGCCCTGCGATCGCTCTGGACACCCCGGCCGACCAGCAGCCACAGCACCTCGACCCACGGGCTGGGATCGCGCGGCGCGAGCGCGGCCGCCTGCCGGAGCACCTCCTCGGCGTCCGGCTCGCCGCGCCGGGCCTTGGCGGCGCCGTCGACCAGCACGGCTGCCGGCTCCTCGGGCGCCTCGTCGAGCCAGGCCCGCAGCCACCCGCCGGCGGCTGAGGCGGGCTGCGCCGCGTCGGGCTCGCGGCCGTCGCCGATGGCAGCGGGCTGCGCCGCGTCGGGCTCGCGGCCGCCGGCGGCGGCAGGTCGTCCCGCATGCGGCTCGCGGCCGTCGTCCGCGAGCCGGGCGAGCTCCCGGACCCGCGCCGCGCGCAGCGCCGTGTCGCCCCCGGTCGCGTCGAGCACGTCCCGGGCCGCGCCCCAGTCGCCCTGCGCGAGCCGGCCGCGGGCAACGCGCATCGCGAGGTCGTCGTACGCCGGATCGCGGTCCAGCTCCGGCCACTCCATCGCCGTGCGGCGCCGTCGGCGGAACATGCGGCGATCATAGGTGCACGGCAAGCGTTCGCCCCGGCCTCCCTGTGCGGGAAGCCGGGGCGAACCGGGCTTTCGATGGCGGGGTGGGTGGTCAGCGCCGTGGCGACATTGACAGGCACTACGCTCAAAGCAGTGTTGTTGTTACCCCGATCTGGTATCGGAGGGGCTGTGCGCCGGGCCTGACGCAGTCCCGCCATCTGCCCACAGTCAACCGCGGGGGACACCGCCGGTCAACCGATTTTCTTTGTGGTGACGCCGGTCAGCACGCGGTACGGGCGGCGGTGAGGATGGTGTCGGTCACCGGGCCGGGGTGGGAGAGCAGGGTCAGGTGGGAGCCGCCCGGGACCGTCGTCACGTGGGAGCCGGCCCGCTTGGCCATCATCTGCTGGGACTGCGGGGTGATGATCTTGTCGGCGTCGCCGATGACATACCAGGAGGGCTTCGTGCGCCAGGCCGCCCTCGCCGACTTCGTCGTGAACGCGGCCTGGGCGGCCGGGCGCTGGCCCGCCCACAGCGTCGCGGACTCCTCCAGCGGGAGGTCCTGGGCGAAGGAGTGCTGGAAGAGGGTCCGGTGGAGGTACAGGTCGGTGCCGACGGTGTCGTAGAGGTCGGCCGGGTCGCCGCTCAGCGCGGAGCCCTCGCCGCTCAGCTGGCCCGTGGTCTCGCCCACGGCGGGGGCGGCCGCGTCGACGTAGACGAGGGCCTTCACGTTCGCGTTGCCGTCGGTGGCGTTGGTGATGACCGAGCCGCCGTACGAGTGGCCCACCGCGACGACCGGGCCGCGCAGGGAGGCGATGAACGCGCCCGCCGCGGCCGCGTCCGAGGTCAGGCCGCGCAGCGGGTTGGCGAAGGCGCGGACCTGGTAGCCCTCGTGCCGCAGCCGCTCCAGCACCGGGGTCCACGACGACGTGCCCGCCCAGGCGCCGTGGACCAGCACGACCGTCGGCTTGGTGGCACACTGCGGCGGGGGCAGCCGCACGGCCAGGGCGGCCGCCGACGGCGGGCTCGCGCCGCCGACGACCAGCAGGAGTGCGGCGACCACGGCGACGATGACGCCTCCGCGCAGGAGGCGCGTCGTGCGATCCATGGCGCCGCCGATACCCGGTCCGCCGGGCGTTACGCGCACCGTCAAAGGAAGCGCCAGGATCGCGTCAGCGTCCTGCGCGCCCGCAGCAGCCGCGGCTCGTCGTCCACGATCAGCACCCGGGTCATGCGACCTCCGTTTCGCTCGGGACCGGTCGTGGCACCGCCACCGGGAGGGTGAGGGTCATGGTGAGGCCGCCGCCCGGGGTGTCGTCGGGCATGAGGGTGCCGCCCATCGCCTCGGCCAGGCCGCGGGACAGCGCCAGGCCCAGCCCGACGCCGGTCGCGTTGTCGCGGTCGCCGAGCCGCTGGAACGGCTGGAAGACGCGGTCGCGGTCGGCGCCGGGGATGCCGGGGCCGTGGTCGACGACCCGGATCTCGACCCGCCCGGCATGCTCGCTGGCGGTGACGACCACCGCGATGCCCGGCGGGCTGTGGCGGACGGCGTTGGACAGGACGTTGGCCAGGATCCGCTCCAGCAGCGCCGGGTCGGCGGTGACCTCGGGCAGCTCGTCCGGCACCGCGACCCGCACCGCGTCGGACAGCTCGGTGGTGGCCGCGGCCACCGCGTCGGCGACGTCGACCGGCTGCACGGCCAGGGCAAGTGCGCCGGCCTGGAGGCGGGACATGTCGAGCAGGTTCTCGACCAGGCGGGTGAGCTTGTCGAGGGACTCCTCGGCTGTGGCGAGCAGCTCGTCGGTGTCCTCGGGCGAGAACTCGACGTCGTGGCTGCGCAGGCTGCCGACGGCGGCCTTGGCCGAGGCGAGCGGGGTGCGCAGGTCGTGGCTGACCGCGGAGAGCAGCGCGGTGCGCAGCCTGTCGACCTGCTCGAGGGCCTCGGCGGTGGCGGCCTGCTCGCCGAGGCGCTGCTGGCGCAGGGCGATCGCGGCGTGCGCCGCGAAGGCCTCGATGAGGCGGCGGTCGGCGGCCGGCATCGGATGGCCGCGCAGCACGAGCGAGAGGTCGTCGTCGATGGTCACCTCGGTCTGCCCCTCGCTGGGCGAGGTGCACGGGCGGCCGCCGACGGTGGAGACGATCCGCCAGCCGGAGCCGTGTCGTTCGAGGAGGTTGACGCTCACCAGGCCGAACGACTCGCGGACCCGCTCCAGCAGGGCCTCCAGGGGGTCGTCGCCGTGCAGGACGCTGCCGGCCAGCGCGGCGAGGGTCTGCGCCTCGGCCGACGCCCGGGCCGCCTCCCGGGCCCGGCGGGCGGCGCCGTCGACGACCGTGGCGACCGCCATGGCGACGAAGACGAACGCCACCAGGGCGAAGACGTTCTCGCGCTCGGCGACCGTGAAGCGGTACAGCGGCGGCGTGAACCAGAAGTTCAGCAGGAGGAACCCGCCGACGGCGCACAGCAGCGCCGGCCAGAGCCCGCCCAGCAGGGCGACGGCCACCGCCAGTACCAGATAGGCCAGAATGTCGCTCGGCAGCGCCAGGTCGTCACGCAGGGTGTCCAGGCCGAGGGTCAGCAGGGGCAGGCCGGCCAGCGCGAGCGCGAAGCCCAGCAGCCGCCGCCGGGTGGTGAGCCCGCCGCCGCGCACGCCGAGCCGCAGGCGGCCCCTGCGGGCCTGCTCGTGGGTGACGAGGTGCACGTCGATCGGCCCGGAGTCGGCGGTCGTGGTGGCGCCGACGCCGGGCGCGAGGATCTGGGCCAGGCGCCCGCGGCGGCTGGCGCCGAGCACGAGCTGGGTGGCATGGACGCCGCGGGCGAAGTCGAGCAGCGCGGCCGACACGTCGGCCCCGACGACCTGGTGGTAGGTGCCGTCGAGGCTCTCGACCAGCAGCCGCTGCCGGCTCAGGTCGGCCGGGTCGCCGCCGGACAGGCCGTCGCCGCGCACGACGTGGACGGCGAGCAGGTCGGCGCCCTTGCTGCGGGCGGCGATGCGGGCCGCGCGGCGGATGAGGGTGTCGCCCTCGGGGCCGCCGGTGAGCGCGACGACGACCCGCTCGCGGACCTCCCAGTCGGCGCCGCGGTAGGCGTCGAGCTGCTCGTCGACCTTCCCGGCCAGCCACAGCAGGGCCAGCTCGCGCAGCGCGGTGAGGTTGCCGACCCGGAAGTAGTTGCCGAGCGCCGCGTCG
>NZ_BMPI01000040.1:103323-103998 GCF_014647515.1 Dactylosporangium sucinum
GCGTAGATGTTGCCGTGGGCCATCCGCCGGCGCAGCGCCTCCGGGGTCATGTCGACCAGCTCGATCTGCTCGGCCCGGCGGACCACCGCGTCGGGCACGGTCTCCCGCTGCGGTACCCCGGTGATGTGCTGCACCACGTCGTTGAGCGACTCGAGGTGCTGGATGTTGACGGTGGTGAGGACGTCGATGCCGGCGTCGAGGAGCCGGTCGATGTCCTGCCAGCGCTTGCCGGACGGCACCCGCGAGTGTGCGAGCTCGTCGACGATCGCCAGCTCGGGCCGGCGCTGCAGGACGGCCTCGACGTCGAGCTCGGTGAACGTGCTTCCCCGGTACAGCACCGCCCGGCGCGGGAGCACCTCCAGCCCGGCGAGCATGGCCTCGGTGAAGGGGCGGTCGTGCGTCTCGACGAGACCCACGACCACGTCGGTGCCGCGGTCCCGGCGGCGCCGGCCCTCCTCCAGCATCTTGTACGTCTTGCCGACGCCGGGCGCCGCACCCAGGTAGACCCGCAGCGTCCCTCGCGCAGTCATGCGTGCTCCTCCGGCCGCATGCCTTCCAAGCTGAGCCGGACATGACCGGCCCCTCCGCTTCGCTCCGGACCGGTCATGCGTCCTCCGCTCCGCTCCGGCCGCATGCCTTCCAAGCTGAGCCGATGATGACCGGCCTCCTCCGCTG
>NZ_BMPI01000041.1 GCF_014647515.1 Dactylosporangium sucinum
CGCTCCGCTCCGGCCGCATGCCCTCCAAACTGAGCCCATGATGACCGGCCTCCTCCGCTGCGCTCCGGAACCGGTCACGTCAACACCTCCACGTGGCCGGCGCGGCAGGCGGCGATGGAACCGAGTAGGGCGGCCCGGTACGACGGGGCCGCGATGCAGGCGCCCTCGGCGTCCTCGCGCCCCTTGCGCTCCAGGTTGATCAGCTCGGTCAGGGCGGCGCCCTGCTCGGTCGGCAGTGCCGACGCCGACGCGGACGGCTGCGGGAACGGGCCCTCCTCGGGCATGCCGATCTCCCGGGCGAGCGCGACCACGTGCTGGGCGTGATCGTCCTTGAGCGGGCCGAGCCGGTCCTGCAGGGCCGGGAACGCGGCCAGCACCTCGCCATAGCGATCACGCAGCTCCACCGTGCGCTGCAGCAGCGGCAGCAGCACGTCGGGCGCCGGGTGCCACACGGCGGTGCGCTGGGTCGGGATGTCGCACCCCGAGGCCAGCCCGGCCGCGAGCGCGGCGGCGCCGGCGAGCACGGCTCTGCGCGGGATGGACACGCGCAATAGTCAACACCATCCGGACCGCTCCCGGTGTACCAGACTCACCGAGCGGGTCGCCTTTGGAGCGCCGCTGGGACGCTTCGAGCCCCGTCGCGTTACGCTCTGCCTGAGCCGCCCGCGAGTTCTGACGCAGGCGGCGTGAGGCCGTGCGCCCGTGCATCGGGTGTTACCAGGGAGGGTGTCGACCGTGGTTCAGCATCGTCAGCGCCTGCTTGCGGTGGTCGAGCCCGTCGTCGCCGCGGCGGGCTACGACCTGGAGGACCTGTCGGTCAGCCGGGTCGGCCGCCGCCATCTCGTCCGGATCGCGGTCGACAGCGACCACGGCGTCGACCTCGACCGGGTCGCCGACCTGTCGCGGTCGATCTCCACCGCGCTCGACAAGGCCGAGGCGGAGGGCGACGAGCTCGTCGCGGGGGAGTACGAGCTGGAGGTCGGTTCGCCGGGTGTCGACCGGCCGCTGACCGAGCCCCGGCACTGGCGGCGCAACCGCACCCGCCTGGTGAAGGTGAAGGTGGACGGGCGCCAGGTGATCGGCCGCGTGCTGGCCGCCGACGACGCCGGCGTGACGCTGGACGTCGACGGCGCGAAGCAGGCGGTGGCCTATGGCTCGCTGGGGCCGGGCCGGGTGCAGGTCGAGCTCAAGCGCCTGGAGGAGCTGCCCGACCTGCCGGACCTTGATGAGGACGACGACGAGGAAGAGGAGGACGGGGAGTGAACATCGACCTTGCGGCCCTTCGCGCGCTGGAGCGCGAGCGGGAGATCCCGTTCGAGACCATCCTCGCGGCGATCGAGACGGCCCTGCTGACCGCCTACCGGCACACCGAGGGCGCCAACTCGCACGCCCGGGTCGAGATCGACCGGCGGACCGGCGCGGCCTCCGTGCTGGCCCAGGACCTCGACGAGGACGGCACGATCGTCCGTGAGTACGACGACACACCGCACGACTTCGGCCGCATCGCCGCGATGACCGCCAAGCAGGTCATCCTGCAGCGGCTGCGCGAGGCGACCGACGAGGCGCACTTCGGCGAGTACGTGGGGCGCGACGGCGACCTGGTCACCGGCGTGATCCAGGCACACGAGGCCCGGACCGAGAAGGGCATCGTCACCATCGACCTCGGCAAGATCGAGGGTATGCTCCCGGCCGCCGAGCAGGTGCCGGGCGAGCGCTACGAGCACGGGCAGCGGATCAAGGCGATCGTCGTCCACGTCGCCAAGGGGTTCCGCGGCCCGCAGGTGACCCTGTCCCGCTCCCACCCGAACCTGGTGAAGCGGCTGTTCGCGCTGGAGGTGCCGGAGATCGCCGACGGCACCGTGGAGATCGCGGCCATCGCCCGGGAGGCCGGCCATCGGACGAAGATCGCGGTCCGCTCGACGGTGTCCGGGGTGAATGCGAAGGGGGCCTGCATCGGCCCGATGGGCCAGCGGGTCCGGGCCGTCATGAGCGAGTTGCACGGCGAAAAGATCGACATCATCGACTGGTCGGATGATCCGGCGCAGTTCGTCGGAAATGCCCTTTCTCCCGCAAAAGCGCTCAACGTCGAGGTGGTCGACGCGGCCAACCGGGCAGCCCGGGTGACCGTCCCCGACTTCCAACTTTCCCTGGCCATCGGCCGTGAGGGCCAGAACGCACGGCTCGCCGCGCGCCTCACCGGCTGGCGTATCGACATCCGCCCAGACAATGCGGCGGACGGCAACGTCGATCACGTCACCGGACCGGGCGCGGCGCGAGCCGAAAGCGCAGGGTAGACTTCTTGACGGTACGTCGCACGCCCCCGGCTGGCTTGCCCGCGGACCCGGCTGCGCCGGTTCGCACCTGCATTGGTTGCCGGAAGCGTGCGTCTTCCTCCGAGTTGTTGCGGTTTGTCGCGATCGAGTCCAGCCCTGACCAGTTCACGGCTGTCCCCGATCCGGCCCGCAAACGGCCGGGTCGGGGAGCGCACCTGCATCCTGATCCGGCTTGCCTCGTGCTGGCGGAACGCAAGCGCGCCTTCGGGCGGGCCCTGCGTCTCACCGGGGTCTTCGATTCCGGTCCGCTGGCCGAAGTGATTGCGGCTGTCGGCACTTCGCAGTGATTTCGGAACCGCCGGTGGTGAGTGCGCGACGCACTCGCCCGGACACGCAAGGTAGGACGACGGACATGAGCACACGATGAAGTCCCTGAGATGACCAGGCTTCAAGTGCACGAGTGAGGTCGGAGCGGAACTTGCCGCCCGGCCTCGAGGTGAGGAGTGTAGTGGCAGGCAAGGCCCGCGTACACGAGCTGGCGAAAGAGCTCGGGGTCGAAAGCAAGACCGTGCTCGCGAAGCTGCAGGAGCTTGGCGAGTACGTGAAGTCCGCATCCAGCACGGTTGAAGCGCCTGTGGCGCGCCGGCTGCGTGCGAGCTTCGAATCCGGAGGGTCCGCCCCGGCGCCCTCGGCGCCTCCTGCGCCGGCACCATCGGCTCCGGCCGCGCCCGTTCCGACGGCACCGCGCCCGACGCCGACCGGCCCGGCAGCCAAGCCCTTTGCGCCTCCGAAGCGGCCCCAGCCGCCGACGAGCGGTGGCCCGGGTGGCGGGCAGGGTGGTGGACGTGGCCCCGTGCCCGGTCCGCCGCGCCCGACGCCGCCGGCGGTCAAGCCGACGAGCGCACACGACATCGAAGTGGCGGCCGCCGAGCAGCGCGCCGCCGCGCTGAAGGCTGAGCAGGAAGCGACCATGAAGGCCGCTCAGCAGGCCCGTCAGCGCGAGAACACCCGGCGCGAGGCACCCCCGTCAGGTGGCCCCGCACCCACGCCCGGCCCGCGTCCCGGCCCCGCCCCGGCCCCGCCGGGTGGCGGTGGTGGACCGACGCCCGGTCCGCGTCCCGGTCAGGGTCCGCGGCCCGGTGGCGGCCCGCGCCCGCCGGCGCGTTCCCCGGGCAACAACCCCTTCGGCGTGTCCGGTGGCGCGGCCCCGCGTCCCCCGGCGGCCGGCGGTGGCAACATCCCGCGGCCGAACCCGTCCTCGATGCCGCCGCGGCCCAACCCCGCCTCGATGGGCGGCCCCCGGCCGAACCCGTCGCAGATGCCGAGCCAGCGCCCGGGTCGCCCGGGTGGTGGCCCCGGTGGTGACCGTCCCGGTCGCCCGGGCGGCGGTGGCGGTGGCTTCCGCGGCGGTCCCGGTGGTGGCGGTGCCGGTCGTCCCGGCGGTCCCGGTGGCGGCGGTGGCGGTGGCGGCTTCCGCGGCGGCCCCGGTGGCGGTGGCGGTGGCGGTGGCTTCCGCGGCGGTCCCGGTGGCGGCGGTGGCGGTGGCGGCTTCCGCGGCGGTCCCGGTGGTGGCGGTGGCGGCGCGCCCGGCGCGGGTGCCGGCACTGCCGGTCGCCCCGGCGGCGGTGCCGGCGGTCGCGGCCGTGGCGGCGGTGCCGCGGGTGCCTTCGGGCGTCCGGGCGGTCGCCCGACCCGTGGCCGGAAGTCGAAGAAGCAGCGCAGACAAGAGTTCGACAATCTGTCCGCGCCCACCATGGGCTCGGGCGCCCCGCGGGGCCAGGGTCAGACGATCCGCCTCCCGCAGGGCGCGTCGCTGTCGGACTTTGCGGACCGGATCAATGCCAACCCGGGCTCGCTCGTCCAGGAGATGTTCAACCTGGGCGAGATGGTGACGGCCACCCAGTCGTGCACCAACGAGACGCTGCTGCTGCTCGGCGAGCACCTCGGCTTCGACGTGCAGATCGTCAGCCCCGAGGACGAGGACCGCGAGCTGCTGGCCCGCTTCGACATCGACCTCGACGCCGACGTCGACGAGGAGCGCCTCGTCACCCGGCCGCCGGTCGTGACCGTCATGGGTCACGTCGACCACGGCAAGACGAAGCTGCTGGACGCGATCCGGCAGACCAACGTCGCCGCGGGCGAGGCCGGTGGCATCACCCAGCACATCGGTGCCTACCAGGTGCACGTCGACCACGACGGCGAAGACCGCGCGATCACCTTCATCGACACCCCGGGTCACGAGGCGTTCACCGCCATGCGTGCCCGTGGTGCCCAGGCCACGGACATCGTGGTTCTGGTGGTGGCGGCCGACGACGGTGTGATGCCCCAGACGATCGAGGCGCTGAACCACGCCCAGGCGGCCGAGGTGCCGATCGTGGTCGCGGTCAACAAGATCGACAAGCCGGAGGCGAACCCGGGCAAGGTCCGCCAGGAGCTGACGCAGTATGGGCTGGTGGCCGAGGAGTACGGCGGCGAGACCATGTTCGTCGACATCTCCGCGAAGAGCCGCATCAACATCGAGGGTCTTCTCGAAGCGGTGCTGCTCACGGCCGACGCCGCGCTCGACCTGCGGGCTCCGGTCGACGGCCCGGCCCAGGGCATCGCGATCGAGTCGCACCTCGACCGCGGCCGTGGTCCGGTCGCGACCGTGCTGGTCGAGAAGGGCACGCTCAACGTCGGTGACTCGATCGTCGCCGGTAGGGCGTACGGTCGCGTCCGCGCGATGCTCGACGAGAACGGCAAGCCCGTCCCGCACGCCGGCCCGGCCCGTCCGGTGCTGGTGCTCGGTCTGACCTCGGTGCCCGGCGCCGGCGACACGTTCCTCGCCGCCGACGACGACCGCACCGCGCGGCAGATCGCCGAGCAGCGGCAGGCCCGCCGCCGCGCGGCCGAGATGGCCTCGCGCACCGGCCGGGTCACGCTCGAGACGCTGTTCGAGCAGCTCAAGGAGGGCGAGAAGACCACGCTCAACCTGATCCTCAAGGGTGACGGTTCGGGTTCGGTCGAGGCGCTCGAGGACGCCCTGGTCAAGATCGTGGTCTCGGACGAGGTCCAGCTGCGCATCATCCACCGGGGTGTCGGTGCGGTCACCCAGGACGACGTCAACCTGGCGAGCGCGTCGGACGCGATCATCATCGGGTTCAACGTGCGGGCCGAGGGTCGCACCCGGGAGCTGGCCGACCGCGAGGGCGTGGAGATCCGGTACTACACGGTCATCTACCAGGCCATCGAGGAGATCGAGACCGCGCTCAAGGGCATGCTCAAGCCGATCTACGAGGAGGTCGAGCTCGGCACGGCGGAGATCCGCGAGGTCTTCCGGTCGTCCCGGTTCGGCAACATCGCCGGCTGCATCGTCCGGACGGGTCTCATCCGGCGCAACAGCAAGGCGCGTCTCATCCGCGACGGCGCGGTGGTGTCCGACAGCCTGTCGATCGCCGGCCTGCGGCGGTTCAAGGACGACGCCACGGAGGTCCGCGAAGGGTTCGAGTGTGGTATCACGCTCGGCAACTACAACGACATCCAGGTGGGTGACGTCATCGAGACCTGGGAGCTGCGCGAGAAGCCGCGCGGCTGACCCAGCCGATCACCGGAGGGGCCGCGGGTGCATCCCGCGGCCCCTTTTGGCACGTCAAAGGCATCGACTGCGGCCGAACCGGGGCGTAGCGTCGACTGCGTCATGAGCCTCTCCTGGTGGTCGATCGAGGTCCGCGACGGGGAGCGCCCGGCGCGGCAGTGGCGCGACGCCTACGCGGCCGCGCTCGTCGAGTCCGCCGTCACCCACGGCGCCCGCGACTGGGCCTGGCGCTTCGAGTCGTTCGGCGTGGTCCTGGAGCTCGGCTTCGCCGAGGAGGACGACTGGCACCGCTTCCGCGCCCTGCCGGCCGTCGTGGCGGCGCTGGACGCGGTGGAGCCGGCGACGCTGTACGTCTACCCGGGCCGCGGCGGCAGCGCCGGCGCCGGCCTGCCCCGGCGCCGCGGCCCCTTCCCGGCCGCCGGCGCGGCGCCCCTGCCGATGGAGCCGGAGCCGCCGCTGGTGGCGCGCCCGCCGCTCGACGCCCGCCCGCCGATCCTCGTCCCCTGAGCGCGAAATATCGGGCGGCATTCCGCGCATCCGGCCGTTAAGATCATGCGCCGTGTACACCGGAACTGCCGTGTTCGACGTGCTGCTGCCCAGTGACTCCCGCTCGCTGAAGGCCAAGCGGTCGTATGTGCGGCCGATCGTGGCGGCGCTGCGCAAGTTCGAGGTCTCGGCCGCCGAGGTCGGGGCCCTTGACCTGCACGGACGAGCCGAGATCGGGGTCGCGGTGGTGGCCGCGGAGGCGGCGCACGTGCGCGAGGTGCTCGACAGCTGCGAGCGGGCGGTCGCCGGCCGGCCCGAGCTGGAGTTGCTCTCTGTTCGCCGTCGGCTGCACGGCGACGACGACGAGTAATCCTGGGCTTCGAAAGCGGCCTCGAGGGCGAGGCGCGGGTACTGTCAGAGCGTTGGTCAGATCTTCAGATCCGCGGTGGTCTAGGACCGGCCAGCGGATCGTTTGGCTGCGGAGGTGTTCGAGATGACGGATCCGGCAAAGGTGCGGCGGCACGCGGAGCGCGTGCGGGAACTGGTCGCATCGGTGGTGCGGACGCAGATCAAGGACCCGCGGCTGGGCATGATCACGATCACGGACGCGCGGATCACGGCCGACCTGCGGGAAGCCACCGTGTTCTACACGGTCCTCGGCGACGCGGCCGCCCAGGCGGGCACCGCGGCCGCGCTGGAGAGCGCCAAGGGTCTGCTCCGCTCGACCGTGGGCAAGGCACTCGGCCTGCGCCACTCGCCGAGCCTGACGTTCGTGCACGACGACGTGTCGGACCACGTGAAGCACATCGACGAGCTGCTGGCCAGCGCCCGGAATGCGGACGCCGAGGTCCAGCGACTCGCGGCGGATGCGCACTACGCGGGTGATCCCCAGCCGTACAAGCTGGACGACGACCACGAGGACGACCTGGGAGCCGACGGCGCCGACGACGAGGTGGTCGTCGGCCAGGACCGGCGGTGACCGGTTCCGGAGCGCAGCGGAGGACGCGTGACCGGGCCCGCGCCCGGTAACCCGCTGGGCGCGGGCGCCGAGCTCACCGCGGAGACCTCACCTGCCGCGGGGGACCAGCTCGCGGGAGGCGAGCTGATCGCACAACCCGAGCCCACGACACGGACCCCGCCCGGCACGCCGGGCGGGGCGCCGGCGTCGGACGGGAGGCGACGGGTGGAACGAGAAGAGGGGCCGCGGCCGTCCGCGGCGGAGTGGGATGCGGCCGTCAGCGCGCTGCGGGGGCTGCCCGCCGGGGCGCGGGTGCTGCTCGCCTGCCACGTGAACCCCGACGGTGACGCGCTCGGCAGCATGCTCGCCGTGGGGCTCGGGCTGCGCCAGGTCGCCCCGGAGCTTGCCGTCACCGCGACCTTTCCCGGGCCCATGGAGGTGCCGCCGCCGTTCGACCGCCTGCCGGGCGTCGAGCTGCTCGTCGACGCCGCCGTGGCGGACCCCGCGCCCGACGCCGTGCTCGTGTTCGACGTGGCCAGCATCGAGCGGCTGGGCGGGCTGGCCGAGCGGCTGCGCGCGGCGCCGGTCGGGATCGTGCTCGACCATCATGCCTCCAACCCCCTGTTCGGGCAGCTGAACCTCGTCGATCCCACCGCCGCCGCCACCTCGGTGCTGTCCGAGGGGTTGCTGCGGCGGCTCGGGGTACAGCTGGATCCCGACATCGCCGAGTGCCTCTATGTGGCGTTGGCCACCGACACGGGCTCGTTCAAGTTCGCGTCCACCACGCCCGCCGTGCACGAGCTGGCCGCGCGGCTCATCGCCACCGGCATTCCCGTGGGGGACATCTCGCGGCGGCTGTTCGACACGCGGCCGATCGGCGCCCTGCGGCTGTTCGGCCACGCGCTGGCCCGGGCCGTGCTGGAGCCCGAGGCGGCGGGCGGGCTCGGGATGGTCTGGACGTATGTCACGCTCGACGAGCTCGCCGCGCACGGCCAGCCGCCGGCCGCGGTCGAGGCGCTCATCGACTCGGTGCGCTGCGCCGCCGAGGCCGACGTCGCCTGCGTGGTGAAGCCGGTCCGGCCGGGGGAGTGGTCGGTCTCACTGCGCAGCAAGGGCGGGGTGGACGTCAGCGCGGTCGCCGTCGCGCTCGGTGGGGGCGGGCATCGGTTCGCGGCCGGCTTCAGCGCCGGCGGCACCGTTGAGGAAATTCTCGCGTCGATTCGCATCAGGGTGAATTCCGGGCCAATTCCGGGTCCCTGATGGCTGGCCGGGTGATGGTCGGTCCAGGGACAATCGGTGAATGGAACGACCCGAGCTGGTTGCGGAGGTCGACCGGGCCTGGACCCGGCCGGTGGTGCTCACGCCCGTCTTCGCCCTGATCTCCCTCGTGGGCGGGGCCCTGCCCTCCTTCTCGATGCGCGCCAACCTGCTCGTGCTCGGCGCCGGCGGCGCGCTCGCGTGGCTCGGCCTGTCGACCGCCGTCCAGCGGCGCCCAACCCCGGCCCGGCTGCCCCGCGCGGCGGCCTGGTGGCTGGTGCCGCTGTTGCTGTTCGGCGCGGTCGAGGGCGTCACGTTCCTGATCGGCACGGACGCCTATCCGACGCTGTCCCGGCTGGCCGATCCGGTGCTGGAGCACTATCTCGCCCGAGCCGCCGCGTATTTCGGCTGGCTGTGGGCGTTCTGGGCGATGGTGCGCCGATGACGACGGGGCAGGTGTTCATCGCCGCGTTGTTCGCGGTCGCGCTTGGGCTCTTCGGCGTGGTCGAGATCGTCGCCCGCCGGGAGGGCTCCAAGGTGCCGACGCTCGGCGAGGTCTGCGGGGTCGTCATGCGCTACCGCGTGGGCCCGCTGCCGGTCGGCCGGATCGCGATGTTCGGCTTCTGGTGGTGGCTGGGGTGGCACTTCCTGGCGCGCTGACGCGGCGGGCTGAGCGCGCTGACGCGGCGGGCTGACGCGGCGGGCTGACGCGCGGCGCTGACGCGGCGGGCTGACGCGCGGCGCTGACGCGGCGGGCTGACGCGCGGCGCTGACGCGCGGCGCTGAGCGTGCTGACGCGGGCCCGCGAGGGTGATGATCGCCCGCTGAGCTGGGAATTTGACATTCCAAATTCCGGGATAACGTCGCACATGCTGGACCTGAACGATAACTTAGTTGTCATGCGCACAGTACGAATTCTTCGCTGCCCGTCCCGGGGCAACCGCTTCTAGACAGCGGACCCGGTGGCGGGGAAACGGCCCATGACCAGCCGCCGGAAGCGAGGAAACCCCCAGTGCGCACCAATCACGTCGTCAGGCCGACACCACCCTGGTCGGTCTCCTTCGCGTGCGCTCGCGTGGTTGCCGGCGACCCCGGCAGAACCGTCCACACGCATTCCACCAGCACCGCGTCACGAGGAGACACCGATCATGCCTGACCAGCCGAAGCCGCAGCCCAAGCCGCAGGAGCAGACCCCCGACACGCGTGAGCGCGCCCGCGCCGCGCTGCAGATGTCGATGGACCGCCGCGGCTGAGCAGCCGCCGCCGACACAACCTCCGGGAAACCGTGACGCCAATGACGTCAAGGTTTCCCGGAGGTTGTGCCGTGTAAGTGGCCTTCCGGAGCCACTCTCCTTACGCTGGCAGCCGTGAGCGTGACCGCGACGAATCCCGCGACCATGCGCCGGGTGGCCGCCCTGGCCCTGCCGGCCCTGGTCGTGCTGGCCGCCGAGCCGCTGTACGTCCTGGTCGACACCGCCGTCGTCGGCCACCTCGGCCGCACCCAGCTCGCCGGCCTCGCCATCGGCGGCTCGGTGATGTCCTTCGCCGTCTGGCTCGGCACGGTGCTCGCGTACGGCACGACCGGGCGGGCCGCCCGCCGGTTCGGCGCCGGCCAGCGCGCCGCCGCCGTCGAGGAGGGCGTGCAGGCCTCCTGGCTCGCCCTGGCCGGCGGCCTGGTGATCCTGCTGGTGCTGGAGGCGGTCGCCGGTCCGCTCACGCGGGCGCTCGCCGGCGGCGCCGGCCCGGTCGCCACCAACGCCGAGCACTGGCTGCGCGTCGCGGCGCTCGGCGCCCCCGGCCTGATGCTCGGCACGGCCGGCAACGGCTGGATGCGCGGCGTCCAGGACACCCGCCGCCCGCTGTACTACGTGCTCGGCGCGAACGCCCTCTCCGCCGTCCTCTGCCCGGTGCTGGTCTACCCGGCCGGCCTCGGCCTGGTCGGCTCCGCCGTCGCGAACGTCGCCGCCCAGACCGTCGTCGGCGCGCTGTTCGTGCGCGCGCTGGTCACCGAGCGGGTGCCCCTGCGGCCGCAGCTCGCCGTCATCGGGCGGCAGGTCGCGCTCGGCCGCGACCTGCTGCTGCGCGGCGCCGCGTTCCAGGCCTGCTTCCTGTCGGCGTCGGCCGTCGCCGCCCGGTTCGGCGACGCCGCCCTGGCCGCCCACCAGATCGCCATCCAACTGTTCTTCTTCACCGCGCTCGCCCTCGACGCGGTGGCCATCGCCGCCCAGTCGCTCGTCGGCGCCGCGCTCGGCGGCGAGCGGGTGGACGAGGCCAAGCACCTGGCCCGCCGGATCAGCGTCGCCGGCCTGCTCTCCGGCCTCGGGTTCGCGGTGCTGGTGGCGGCCGCCCTGGCGGCGGTGCGTCCCTGGTTCGGGGCCGACGTCGAGGTGTACGGGCAGGCGCGGCCGGCCTGGTGGTTCTTCGTCGCCATGATGCCGGCGGCGGGCGTCGTGTTCGCGCTCGACGGCGTGTTCCTCGGCGCCGGCGACGTGCGGTACCTGCGCAACCTGACCCTGGTGTCCGCGCTCGGGGGCTTCCTGCCCGGCATCTGGCTGGCATACTTCTTCGAGCTCGGCCTGCGCGGGGTGTGGGCCGCGTTGACCCTGTTCATCGTGCTGCGCCTGGCCGGCCTGCTGTGGCGGCTGGCGGGCGACGCCTGGGCCGTCGCAGGGGCCGACCGTGCTCACTGACGCGCAGCTGGCCGCGCTGGCCTTCGTCCGCGCCCGCGGCGGCGGGCGCTACGACACCGATGCCGCGATCACGATCAACTTCCATCCCGACCGTACCGCCGGCGACCGGACCGTCATCGAGGGCCTCCTCGCCGACGGGCGCTTCCGCAGCCAGTTCGAGACGGGGATCTCCAACGGCGGCCTGACCGCGTACCCGGGCGGCGACCGCGACCGCTGGGAGGAGCGGATGTTCGGCGGTGCCTACCAGCGGCCGGGCGTGATGGCGATCGATCGGCCGAAGTACGGTGCGCTGAATGTCTTCCACCACCCCGACGGCGCCGCGCCGCGCTTCGGCTCGGCGTACCTGCGGTTGCGCCCCGCGGTGCTGGAGCGCGCCACCTACACCTTCGGCGACAGCTACCGCGATCCGGCCGAGTTCGGGACGATCGACGCTTTTTCGGCGGTACTGCATGGGCTGGAACGACACTGGGGTGCCTCGGCGCTGACCGGTCCGCGGTCGCCACTACCCGGCCGGGCGCTCGACGACTACGTCGAGGCCCAGGTCCACGGCCCGGTCGACCTGGCGACGGACGTGTCGGCGCTGGTGCTCGACACCGCGTTCCGGGACACGGCGTGCGCGTCGGTGGCCGTTGCCGTCACGGCCCGATACGGCGTGCCGGTCGAGTGGCGGGACGGCTTCCGGATCGCGCCCGCCGACGTCCCGGAGGAGTTCCGCGGCCCCGAGGTCCCGCCGCTGGCCGTGCACCTGTGCTCGTTCTACGAGCGGGACCTGGTCGACGCGGAGTTGATCGGCCGCGCCGCGCGGGCGGTGGTCGCGACGCCGGGCGAGTGGGCCCGCTGGGGCACGCCGGCCGAGACGCTGACGCTCCTCAAGTACCTCTGGCACGTCCTGGTCCAGCACGGTCACTAGGCTCTGTCGTCGTGGCGAACAAGGTGGCGACGCAGGGCGGCCTGGTGATCGTGGACAAGCCGGGCGGGATGACCTCGCACGACGTGGTGTCCCGGATGCGCCGGCTGGCCCGCACGCGGCGGGTCGGTCACGGCGGCACGCTCGACCCGATGGCGACCGGCGTGCTCGTCGTCGGCGTGGAGAAGGCGACGCGCCTGCTCACCTACGTCATCGGCAGCACCAAGGAGTACCGCGCGACGATCCGCCTCGGCCAGGCGACGGTCACCGACGACGCCGAGGGCGATGTCGTGTCCACTGTGGACGCGACGGGGATCACCGACGCCGACGTCCACGCCGGGCTGGCCCCGCTGCGGGGCGAGATCATGCAGGTGCCCAGCGCCGTCTCGGCCATCAAGATCAACGGAGTCCGGTCGTACCACCGGGTCCGCACCGGCGAGGAGGTCGCCCTGGAGGCCCGTCCGGTGACCGTCTCGCGGCTCGACGTCCTGGCGATCCGGCGCGCCGAGGCCGTGGTCGACGTGGACGTCGACGTGGCGTGCTCCTCGGGCACCTACATTCGCGCGCTGGCCCGCGACCTGGGCGCCGCGCTCGGCGTCGGCGGCCACCTGACCGCGCTGCGCCGCACGGCCGTGGGCGCGTTCACGCTGGCCGAGGCCTTTTCGCTGGAGGAGCTGGCGGCGCTGGACGACCCGGTGACGATGCCGCTGCCGGCGGCGGTGGCCCGCTCGTTCCCGCGCCGGGACGCCACCGAGGCGGAGGCGAAGGTCCTGTCGCACGGCGGGCCGCTGCCGGCGGTGGGCATCGCCGGGGCGTATGCGGTGTTCGCCCCGGACGGCACCGTGCTGGCGATCGTGTCGGAACGCGAGGGCAGGGCCCGCCCGGAGATCGTCCTCGTCCCGTAACACCCCTCCCACTCGCGTCGATCTTGCAGTTGTGGTGCCTGACAAACCCGGACATCGTGGGAGTGTCCTGGCACCACAACTGCAAGATCGACGCGGTTATGACGGGACGCGCACGGAGAGTTTGCCGTTCGCCGGGCTTAGCAGGGCGTGCAGGGCCGGTAGGTCGGGGACGTCGAAGTCGGCGCCCGGGACCCCGCGCAGGCCGGCGACCAGGCTGCCGGCGGACCTGCCCGCCAGTACACCTGCCGGAGCGTCCTCCACGACGAGCGTCGTGGCCGGGTCCACGCCCAGCTGGCCGGCCGCGGAAAGGTACCCCTCCGGGTGCGGCTTGGCCCGCTCGACCTCCGAGATCGTGACCAGCACCGGCGGCGGGGCGATCCCGGCGGCCGCCAGCCGGACCAGCGCGAGCGGCCGGTCCGACGAGGTCACCACCGCCCACGGCACGCCCCACTCGTCGAGCGCCCGCAGCAGGTCGTGGGCGCCGTGCGTGGCGACCACGCCGTCGACGTCGGCGCGCTCCAGGTCCAGCAGCGCGGCCGCGTCGGCGGCCTGCTCGTCGGGGCTGAGCCAGGGGGCCAGCTCGGGGATCGTCTCCCGGGCCGGTCGCCCGGGTGTGACCCGCATGACGTGGGCGTGGTCGACCCCGCGCAGGCGCGACCAGCGCAGCCAGGTTCGCGCCACGACCGCGTCGGAGTCGACGATCGTGCCGTCCATGTCGAAGAGCACCGCGGTGACATCCGCCATGGGCGGATCATGCCCCGGCGCTAGGCTCGGTGGCATGCAGCGGTGGCGGGGAACACAGGCGGCGCCCGGCGGGTGGGGCCGCGCGGTCGCGACGATCGGCGTCTTCGACGGCGTGCACCGGGGGCACCAGCAGATCATCGGGCACACCGTGAAGCGGGCCGGTGAGCTGGGCGTCCAGTCGGTCGTGATCACGTTCGACCCGCATCCGTCGGAGGTCGTCCGGCCGGGGTCGCACCCGGCGGTGCTGACCGAGCCGGCCCGCAAGGCCGAGCTGATCGAGGCGCTCGGCGTCGACGTGCTCTGCGTCATTCCTTTCACGGTGGAGTACAGCAGGCTGTCGCCCGAGGCGTTCGTCCACGACGCGCTGGTCGAGCACCTGCACACGGCCCTGATCGTGGTCGGGGAGAACTTCCGGTTCGGTCACAAGGCGGCCGGCGACGTGGACCTGCTGCGCCGGCTCGGGCGGACCTTCGGCTTCGGGGTCGAGGGAGCGCCGCTCGTGGCGGACGAGGGCACGGTGTTCTCCTCGACGTACATCCGCGCCTGCGTCGACGCCGGGGACGTCGTGGCGGCCTCCCGCGCGCTCGGCCGGCCGCACCGGCTGGAGGGCGTGGTGGTGCGGGGCGACCAGCGCGGCCGCGAGCTGGGCTTCCCGACCGCCAACCTGCTCACCCCGCCCAACGCGGCGGTCCCGGCCGACGGCATCTACGCGGCCTGGCTGGTGCGCGACCGCAGCCCCGAGCCGCTCCCGGCCTCCGTGTCGATCGGCACAAACCCGACATTTGCCGGAAAAGAGCGGCGGGTTGAGGCGTTCGTCCTCGATTTCCAGGGCGATCTTTACGGCGAACGGGTGAGCCTGGATTTCGTCGCCCGGCTGCGGGAACAGCGCACCTACAGCGCCATCGAGCCGCTTGTCGCGCAGATCCGGGAGGACGTCGAGCAGACCAGACAGGTGCTCGGGAAGTAGGTCTGTTAGCCTTGAGTTCACGCCGGGTGACCGGCGGGGGTCAGGCTGCCTGCACGACGCCGCGGGTGCCTCGACTCATCTTTCCGCTGACCCAGTATTAAGGGAGAACATGGCGCTCGATTCTGCGCAGAAGACCGAGATCATGACGAAGTACGCGACGGCCGAGGGTGACACCGGTTCGCCCGAGGTGCAGGTCGCGATGCTGACCAAGCGGATCGCGGATCTGACGGAACACCTCAAGCAGCACAAGCACGACCACCACAGCCGCCGCGGCCTGCTGCTGCTGGTCGGCCGCCGCCGCCGCCTGCTCAACTACCTGCAGCGCAGCGACATCGCCCGCTACCGCTCGTTGATCGAGCGGCTCGGCCTGCGGCGATAACGACGCACCGACGGGGGAGTGGCGACAATTCGCCGCTCCCCCGTCCGGTAGTGACACACTGAAATGGAGTGCCCGGCCGAGCGAGTCGGCGCACCGGTCCTCGGTAGTGGCTTCCGGGCATCAGCCCCGTGAGCTTCGATCGAAGACCGGCCGCGGACAGCTCCGCCAGGGCGCACCTACGACCTGAAGGAGCATCGGAACAACATGACCGAGCAGAGCACTCTCGGTACTCACACCAGCACCGCGACCATCGACAACGGCCCGTTCGGCACCCGCGAGATCAAGTTCTCGACCGGTCGCCTCGCGCGGCAGGCGGCGGGCTCCGCCCTCGCCCAGCTCGGTGAGACGGTGGTGCTGTCCGCCACGACGGCGGGCAAGCAGCCGAAGGACCAGTTCGACTTCTTCCCGCTGACGGTCGACGTCGAAGAGCGGATGTATGCGGCCGGGCGCATTCCCGGCTCGTTCTTCCGCCGCGAGGGCCGGCCCAGCGAGGACGCGATCCTCACCTGCCGCCTGATCGACCGCCCGCTGCGGCCCAGCTTCGTCAAGGGCCTGCGCAACGAGGTCCAGGTCGTCGAGACCGTGCTGGCGCTCGACCCGGCCCACCCCTACGACGTCGTCGCGATCAACGCCGCCTCGATGTCGACCAAGCTGTCCGGCCTGCCGTTCTCCGGCCCGATCGGCGCGACCCGCATGGCGCACGTCGACGGCCAATGGGTGGCGTTCCCGACCGTCGAGGAGCTCGGCCGGGCCACGTTCGACATGGTCGTCGCCGGTCGCGTCCTGCCCGACGGCGACGTAGCGATCATGATGGTCGAGGCCGAGGCCACCGAGCACACCGTCGGCCTGGTCGCCGCCGGTGCCCCGGCGCCGACCGAGGAGGTCGTGGCGAGCGGCCTGGAGGCCTCGAAGCCGGCCATCCGCGAGCTGTGCCGGGCGCAGTCCGAGCTGGCCGACGTCGCCGCCAAGCCGGTGCAGGAGTTCCCGGTCTTCCTCGACTACCAGCCCGACGCCTACGAGGCCGTCGCCGGCGCGGTGAAGGACGAGGTCGCCGAGGCCCTGCGCATCGCCTCGAAGGCGGAGCGCGAGGAGGCCCTCGACCGGGTCAAGGAGGCCGCGTTCGAGCGGCTCGCCGCCCAGTTCGAGGGGCGCGAGAAGGAGATCGGCGCCGCCCTGCGGTCGCTGACCAAGAACGAGGTCCGGGCCCGCGTCCTGCGCGACCAGGTCCGCATCGACGGCCGCGGCCCGCGCGACATCCGGCCGCTGACCGCCGAGGTGCAGGTCCTGCCGCGCGTGCACGGCTCGGCGCTGTTCGAGCGGGGCGAGACGCAGATCCTCGGCGTCACCACGCTGAACATGCTGCGCATGGAGCAGACGCTCGACACGCTGGCGCCGGAGAAGTCCAAGCGCTACATGCACAACTACAACTTCCCGCCGTATTCGACGGGTGAGACCGGCCGGGTCGGTGCGCCGAAGCGCCGCGAGATCGGCCACGGCGCGCTCGCCGAGCGGGCGCTGATCCCGGTCCTGCCGGCCCGCGAGGAGTTCCCCTACGCGATCCGTCAGGTCTCCGAGGCCCTCGGCTCCAACGGCTCGACGAGCATGGGCTCGGTCTGCGCCTCCACCATGGCGCTGCTGTCCGCCGGTGTGCCGCTGAAGGCGCCGGTCGCCGGCATCGCGATGGGTCTGATCTCCGACGAGGTCGACGGCAAGACGCAGTTCGTGACGCTCACCGACATCCTCGGCGCCGAGGACGCGTTCGGCGACATGGACTTCAAGGTCGCCGGCACCCGCGACTTCGTGACCGCGCTGCAGCTGGACACCAAGCTCGACGGCATCCCGTCGGACGTGCTGGCCGGCGCCCTGCAGCAGGCCCACGACGCGCGCCACGTCATCCTCGACGTGATGGCCGAGGCGATCGAGTCGCCGGCCGGCATGAGTCAGTACGCGCCTCGCGTCACCACGGTGCGCATCCCCGTCGACAAGATCGGCATGGTCATCGGCCCGAAGGGCCAGACCATCAACGCGATCCAGGACGAGACCGGCGCCGAGATCAGCATCGAGGACGACGGCACGATCTACGTCGGCGCGACCGACGGCCCGTCGGCCGAGGCCGCGGTGGAGCGGATCAACGCGATCGCCAACCCGACCATGCCGAAGGTCGGCGACAAGTTCCTCGGCACCGTGGTGAAGACCGCCGCGTTCGGCGCCTTCATCTCGCTGCTGCCCGGCCGCGACGGCCTGCTGCACATCTCCAAGGTGGGCAACGGCAAGCGGGTCGAGAAGGTCGAGGACTTCCTCAACGTCGGCGACAAGGTCGAGGTGCAGATCGCGGACATCGACAACCGCGGCAAGATCTACCTCGACAAGGTGCTGGCCGAGGGCGAGCAGCCGCCGGCGCCGGCCGAGGGCGGCGAGCGCCCGCCGGCGCGCGACCGCGGTGACCGCGGCCCGCGTGGCCGGGACCGGGGCGACCGTGGCCCGCGCCAGGCGTCCGCGCCGTCGGCCGAGGGCTCCTCGGACGCGCCGGGCCCGGACGAGGGTGGCGAGGGCGGCGAGGGCGGCGAGTTCCGTCGTCGGCGTAACCGGCACAGCTGACCCATGGCGAGTCGAACGCTGACCCAGACGCTGTCGCACGACCCGCTGGGTGGCACGGTGCGCCGCACCGTGCTGCCCAACGGGCTGCGCATCCTCACCGAGTCCATTCCGGCGATGCGCAGCGTGTCGTTCGGCGTCTGGGTCGGCATCGGCTCGCGCGACGAGACGCCCACCCTGTCGGGCGTCTCGCACTTCCTGGAGCACCTGCTCTTCAAGGGGACCAAGCGCCGCTCGGCGCTGGACATCTCCTCGCAGATCGAGGCCGTGGGCGGCGAGACCAACGCGTTCACGGCCAAGGAGTACACGTGCTACTACGCGCGGGTGCTCGACGCGGACCTGCCGCTCGCCATCGACGTGGTGTGCGACCTGGTGACCGACTCGGTGCTCACCGAGGCGGACGTCGAGACCGAGCGCGGCGTGATCCTCGAAGAGATCGCGATGCACGACGACGAGCCCGGTGACGAGGTCCACGACGTCTTCACCGAGGCCATCTACGGCAACCACCCGCTCGGTCGGCAGATCTCCGGCACGGTGTCGAGCATCTCGGCGCTGAGCCGCAAGCAGATCGACGGGTTCTACCGCCGGCGGTATCAGCCCTCGACCATGGTCGTCGCCGCCGCCGGCAACCTCGACCACGCGAAGGTCGTCCGGGCCGTGCGCGCCGCGTTCGACCGGGCCGGGTTCGGCGACCCGGCGGCCCCCGCGGACCGCCGGTCCCGCACCACCCGCGTGCCGGCCCGCTCCGGGCAGGTCGTCGTGCGCAACAAGGACACCGAGCAGGCGCACGTGGTGCTGGGCTGCGTGGGGTATCCGCGCCAGCACGACAACCGGTTCGCCCTCGGCGCGCTCAACAACGTGCTCGGCGGCGGCATGTCCAGCCGGCTGTTCCAGCAGATCCGGGAGCAGCGCGGCCTCGCCTACTCGGTGTATTCCTTCACGTCGCAGTACAGCGACTCGGGGCTCTTCGGCGTCTACGCCGGCTGCGCGCCGGGGAAGGTCGAGGAGGTCCTCGACATCACCCGCGCGGAGCTCGCCCGGGTCGCCGCCGACGGGGTGAGCGACACCGAGGTCGAGCGGGGCAAGGGCATGCTGAAGGGCGCCGTCGTCCTGGGCCTGGAGGACACCGGGTCGCGGATGAGCCGGCTGGGCAAGGGTGAGCTGCTGTACGACGAGATGCTCTCGGTCGACGACGTGCTCCGGCGGGTCGACGCGGTCACCCCGGAGATGGTCCGGGAGGTGGCCGCCGAGCTGCTGGCCCGCCCCATGTCCCTGGCTGTCATCGGCGAGTTCGACGATCAGGATTTCGCCGGCGCCTTGGGATAAGTTGTCCCGCGTGAGCGATGTTGAGCCGATCCGGGTCGGCGTGCTGGGCGCACGCGGCCGCATGGGGACCGAGGCGTCCCGCGCCGTCGACGGTGCCGACGACCTCGAACTGGTCGCGATGGTGGACGAGGGCGACTGGCTGCACAGCGTGGCCGACGCCGGCGCGCAGGTGGTCGTCGACTTCACCAACCCCGGTGCGGTGATGGAGAACCTGCGCTGGTGCATCGACCAGGACATCCACGTCGTGGTCGGCACGTCCGGGTTCACCACCGAGCGGCTCGACCAGGTGCGTGCCTGGCTGGAGCCGAAGCCGGACCTCGGCGTCGTCGTCGCGCCGAACTTCGCGATCGGCGCCGTGCTCATGATGGAGTTCGCGGCCCGTGCCGCGCGCTACTTCGAGTCGGTCGAGGTCGTCGAGATGCATCACCCGCAGAAGCTCGACGCGCCGAGCGGCACCGCGCTACGCACCGCGCAGCTGATCGCCGCGGCCCGGGCCGAGGCCGGCCTGGCGAAGGCGCCGGACGCGACCGAGGAGGAGATGCTCGGCGCGCGGGGCAGCGACGTCGAGGGCGTGCGCGTCCACTCGCTGCGCGCCTCCGGTCTCGTCGCCCATCAGGAGGTGCTCTTCGGCGCCGCCGGCGAGACGCTGACGATCCGGCACGACTCCTTCGATCGGAAGTCGTTCATGCCCGGCGTGCTGCTGGCCGTCCGGGAGGTCGTCAAGCGGCCGGGGCTGACGGTCGGGCTGGGCGCGTTGCTGGCTTAGCGTCACCTTTCGTGTGTCTTTGGTGGTCCTCTTGACGGACACGCTGTGTGACGCCGTTATGTCCCTTTGGCGGCGTCCACATCGTGGGATGCCGAGGACCCGATTGGGTCGCAACACCATCACGTGGCGGTAACGGCGGGCTCTTCCGCGGTCTCGATCGAGACGTGCCAGCGGATCTGCGGGACGAGCAGGTCATCAACGTCGAGTGACCGGCTGACTCCGTCGGGGGCCCAGCCGGAACTCTCCAGAAATCGGGACGTAACACGGTCGTCAGCGAACGTCCACGCGAGTGCTGTCGTAAACCCGTCAGTACGCCACAAATCGACACTAGCCGCCAGCAATCGGCTGCCGTGCCCGCGCCGCCCCCACCGCGGCTCGACCAGCAGGTCAGTGATCGCTGCCGTGTCCTTCAGTGCCTTGTCAAGGGCCGTGTGATCTTCGTCCGGGGCGAGTGCGGTGTCGTCTGCCGGACCTGACGCGACGAAACCCACGACATATGATGACTCCGGTCCGGCTTCGGGTGACTCGCGTTGTTCGACCGCGACCAGGACCCGGTGTCGTGGTGACGGTGGTTGGGCGATTGCCTCCCGCCACCTTCGGGTAATCCAGTCCTCGTCCAGTTGGTCGAGGATGTGTTTGGGCAGGAGTCGCCGATAAGCGACCCGCCAGGTCGTGAGTTGGACCCGCGTGATCTCGACGACGTCGTCGATTCGCGCCGGTCGGACGAACCCGAGCGTCATGTTGCAGCAGCCTACGGATTTTGTGTGAAGTGCCACGTGGCGGGGTAGCGCCGGGACGTCACAGTTGGACCCGGGCCACCGTTGAGGAAACAGCAGCAGGTTCAGCCAGCGAGTGAGTGGAGGGCAGCACAAGTGGCGGAGCGTGGACGAGTCGCCGTGTTGACGGCCGTCCGGCCCATCCTCCGGCGACCCGCCGTCAAGAAGGTGCTCATCGTCGCGGGCCTCTGGGCCGTGGTGTGGGCCTTCCTGATGGTGGCGGCCGCGAGGAACGGGTATTTCGACCTGAAGGTCTACTACGGCGCCATGGACTACTGGGTCAACCGTGGTGGCGACATCTACGACTACCTGGTCCCCGGCACGCCGTACGGGTTCACCTATCCGCCGTTCGCCGCGGCGCTCATGACCCCGATGGCGCTCATCGGCTGGCACACCGCCATCGCCATCAGCGTGACGATGAACGTGCTCGCACTGCTCGCCATCCTCACCTGGCTCGTCGGCCCGGTCATCAAGCGCCAGGGCTGGCAGTTCTGGTTCTCGATGGCGATCGCGTTCGGGCTCGTCGCCGCGTTCGAGCCGGTGCGCGAGACGGTCAACTTCGGCCAGGTCAACATCGTGCTGCTCTTCCTGGTCGTCGGCGACGTGCTGCTGCTGGTCCGCGGCGGGAGCCGCCTGGGCGGTATCGGCATCGGCCTGGCCACGGCGATCAAGCTGACGCCGGGCGTCTTCATCATCTATCTGCTCGTGACCCGGCGCTGGCGGGCCGCCGCCGTGTCGGCCGCGACCGCCGCGACGGCGACCTGGGCCGCCGCGACGTTCGCGCCCGACGCCTCGCGCGTCTTCTGGACCGACGCGATGTGGAACACCGACCGCGTCGGCTCCTCGAGCTTCGTGTCGAACCAGGCGCTGAGCGGCCTCGTCGCGCGCCTCTTCAACCCCGACCCGATGAAGCCGCTGTGGATGCTGCTGGTCCTCGTGACGCTGGTGATCTGGGCGTGGCGGGTGCGGCGCGCGATCAAGGCCCGCGACGAGGTCGCCGGGCTGGCGCTCACCGGCCTCGTCGGCTGCATGGTCAGCCCGATCAGCTGGATCCACCACCTGGTGTGGGTGCTCCCGGCGATCGTGGTGCTGTTCGACTACGCCACCGACAAGTCGCTCGACGCCCGTCGCCGGCGCAACTTCGCGCTGTTCTTCGGCTTCTCGTTCCTGCTGCTGTGCAGCCGCACGCCGTGGGCGTTCCACGAGAAGTTCGACGGGCTGGGCCTCATCGGCAGCAACGCGTACATCCTGCTGATGATCGGGCTGCTCATCGGCCTGCCGATCCGGGAGCCCGCCGACGCGAGCACCGGCCCGGCCCGCTCGGCGGACCCGGGCCAGTCGACCGGGCCGGGCGTCGAGGACGTGCCCGACCTCGTCGAGATCGACCGGAAGGTCAGCGCGGCGTTCGACGCGAAGGACGCCGGAGTTGAGCGTCGCCCACTCGTCGGCGCCTGATTCGTGAGTTCGGCGGCCGTCCCCGTTGGGGGCGGCCGCCGATTTTTGTCGTACCCCGGAGATAGCCTGCGTGGCGATGACCGAGACACTGTCGCTCACGCAGGCCCGGCGGATCGCCCTCGCCGCCCAGGGCTTCACCGACCGCGTCCCTTCGGGCGAGCCGGAGCGCCGCCACCTGCGCCGGGTGGTGGCCCGCACCGGCCTGCTGCAGATCGACTCGGTCAACGTGGTCCAGCGCGCCCACTACTTACCCGCCTACAGCCGCCTCGGGCCCTACAGCACCGACCTCCTCGACCGGCTGGCCTATCGCCGCCCCCGCGACCTGTTCGAATACTGGGCGCATGAGGCCTCCCTGGTCCCGGTGCACCTGCACCCGATGCTGCGCTGGCGGATGCGCTCGGGCGGGGCCTGGGGCCGCATGGTCCGCATCGCCCGCGAGCAGCCGGAGCTGGTGCGCTGGGTGCTGGAGGAGATCCGGGCCAAGGGGCCGATGACCGCCACCGAGGTCGAGGGCGACCTGGTCCAGCCGCGGCGCAAGGACCACTGGGGGTGGAACTGGTCGGACACGAAGACCGCGATCGAGTGGCTCTTCTACTCCGGTGAGGTGAGCGTCGCCCGGCGCAACTCGTCGTTCGCCCGGGTCTACGACGTTCCCGAGCGCATCCTGCCGGCCGAGGTGCTGGCCACGCCCGACCCGGAGCCGGCCGACGCCTTCCGTGAGCTGGTCCGGGTCGCCGCCCGCGCGCTGGGCGTGTCGGCCGAGGCGGAGCTGCGCGACTACTTCCGGTTGCCGCTCGACGGCGCCCGCACCGCGATCTCCGAGCTGGTCGAGGCGGGGGAGCTGACACCGGTGCGGGTCGAGGGCTGGGTCCCGCAGGGCTACCTGCACGCCGAGGCCCGCCTGCCGCGACGCGTGTCGGCGGCGACCCTGGTCAGCCCGTTCGACCCGCTGATGTGGGAGCGGGCGCGGGTGCAGCGGCTGTTCGGGCTCAACTACCGCATCGAGATCTACGTCCCGCCGTTGCAGCGGCTGTATGGCTACTACGTCCTGCCCTTCCTCCTGGGCGACCGGCTGGTCGCCCGGGTCGACCTCAAGGCCGACCGGAAGGCGGGCGTGCTGCAGGTGCCGGCGGCCTGGGCCGAGCCGCCGGCGGGGCGGGGCGCGCCCACCCCGGAGGTGGTGGCCGAGGCCCTCGCCGCCGAGCTGCACCGGTTCTCAGCGTGGCTGGGGCTGGGCGAGGTGGAGGCCCCGCAGCGCGGCGACTTCGCCGACCTTCTGACGAAAGCGCTGGGGTCGCCGCTGGCGAGTGCGGTGTAGCGTGAAGGGCGTGACGTCACCAGTCCCGGTTGCGCTCCCGGCGACGCCCGTCGGTGAAGCGGCGGTGCCGCACGCCTCGGAGCAGGTGCCGCCCTATTACCACTACGCCTTCCCGCCGCCGCCCAAGAGCCGCTTCCAGCGGCTGATCGACCGGCTGCCGGCCTGGGCCGGGCCGGCGGGGGTCGGGGCGCTCATCGGCGGCGGCGTGGCCTACACGCTGCTCATGAAGCCGACGTCCGCCGGGGCGGCCGACACGCCGACCTGCATCGTCAAGCTGCTGACCGGGTTCGACTGCCCGGGCTGCGGCGGCACCCGCGCAGCGTGGTACATGCTGCATGGCGACATCCCGGCCGCCGCGCACCACCACGCGCCGCTGGTCTTCGCCGCGCCGTTCCTCGCGTATCTGTACGTGAGCTGGACGGTCAACCGGCTCAACCTGCCGTTCAAGCTGCCGCAGCTGCGCATCTCCAACGGGGCGATGATCGGGTTCCTGGTGGCGTGGCTCGCATTCTCGGTGTTGCGCAACCTTCCCTGGGCGCCTTTCACCTGGTTCTTCGTCTAGGCTCAGCGGATGCTCTCCGTCAAAGCGATCGCCTGGACCCACTTCGAGCCGCCGGGCGACGTGCCCTGGGAGACCGATGCTGAGGGCGGCGAGGCGCTGGCCGAGTTCGCCGGGCGCGCCTGCTACCAGTCGTGGAGCAAGCCCAATCCCGCCACGGCCACCAACGCGGGGTATCTCCGCCACATCCTCGAGGTCGGCCACCTGAGCGTGCTCGAGCACGGGTCGGTGACGTTCTACCTGCAGGGCGTGTCGCGGTCGTTCACGCACGAGCTGATCCGCCACCGGCACTTCTCGTATTCGCAGCTGTCGCAGCGGTACGTGCCGGGGCGCGAGGCGGCGATGGTGGAGCCGGCCGTGATCGCCGAGGACCCGGCGCTGCACAAGACGTTCGTGGAGGCCGCCGAGGCCGCCCAGCGGGCCTACAACGAGCTGCTGGAGGGCCTGGAGGCGAAGTTCGCCGACGTCGCCGGCGGCACCTCGCGGCGCAAGCAGGCCCGGCAGGCCGCGCGGTCGGTGCTGCCCAACGCCGCCGAGACGCGGATCGTGGTCACCGGCAACTACCGGGCCTGGCGGCACTTCGTGACGATGCGCGCGACCGAGGCCGCCGACGTGGAGATCCGCGAGGTGGCGGTCGCCTGCCTGCACGAGTTGCGGCGGATCGCGCCGAGCGTGTTCGGCGACTTCACGATCACCAAACTGCCGGACGGCACCGAGGTCGCCGCCCCGCAGTTCAGTTGGGAATCTTGAGAAGAGCGAGCGAGAGGCGTCCGCTAGGTTGTGCGTATGACACGCACCGGTTCCGTCCCCGGCCGTCCGTTCGGGCGGCTGCTCAGCGCGATGGTCACGCCGTTCCAGGCTGACGGTTCGCTCGACGTCGCCGGCGCCGCCCGCTTGGCCACCCACCTGGTTGACGAGCAGGAGCACGACGGCCTCGTGATCAACGGCACCACCGGCGAGTCCGCGACCACGTCGGACGCGGAGAAGGACCAGGTGCTGCGCGCGGTCGTCGAGGCCGTCGGCGACCGGGCCACCGTGATCGCCGGCGTGGGCACCAACGACACCGCGCACACGATCGAGCTGGCGCGCGCCGCCGAGAAGGCGGGCGCCGACGGCCTGCTCGTCGTGACGCCGTATTACAACAAGCCGCCCCAGGCCGGCATCCTGCAGCATTTCCGGACCGTGGCCGACGCCTCCGGCCTGCCGGTCATGGTGTACGACATCCCGGGCCGCTCCGGCGTGCCGATCGAGACCGAGACCATGTGCCGGCTGGCCGAGCACGAGCGGATCATCGCCGTCAAGGACGCCAAGGGTGACCTCGGCGAGAGCGCCTGGGTGATCAAGCGGACGAACCTGGCGTACTACTCGGGCGAGGACAAGCTGACCCTGCCGCTGCTCTCGGTGGGCGCCGTCGGCGTTGTCGGTGTGCCGACACACGTGTTCGGCCCCGACACCAAGCGGATGATCCTCGCGCACGAGGCCGGCGACGTCGAGCAGGCCCGTGAGCTGCACCTGAAGCTGCTTCCGGCGTACTGCGGGTTCTTCCGCACGCAGGGCGTGATGCTGACCAAGGCGGCGCTGACCCTGCTCGGCCTGCCCGCCGGCCCCGTTCGCCCGCCGCTTGTCGCGGCGAATGCGGCGGAAGTCGGCCGGTTGCGAGAGGATTGCGCAGAGGCGGGCCGCACGATCGGCACCGCCGATCAGATGGCGCACCACAACGAACTCGGAGTGGCCCTATGACGGTGGCGCACGTCGAGCTCGATCCGCCGCCCCCACCGGGGCTCGACACCCTCCGGGTGACGCCACTGGGTGGCCTGGGCGCGATCGGCCGGAACATGACGCTGCTCGAGCACGGCGGCAAGCTGTTGATCATCGACTGCGGCGTGCTGTTCCCCGACGTCGAGCAGCCCGGCGTCGACCTCATCCTGCCGGACTTCTCCTCCATCCTCGACCGCCTCGACCGGGTTCAGGCGATCGTGTTGACGCACGGCCACGAGGACCACATCGGCGCGGTGCCCTACCTGCTGGCGCACAAGCCCGACATTCCGCTGGTGGGCTCGAAGTTCACCCTCGCGCTGGTCGAGGCGAAGCTGGCCGAGCGCCGCATCGAGCCGTATTCGCTGACGGTCAAGGAGGGGCAGGTCGAGCGGCTCGGGCCGTTCGAGTGCGAGTTCTTCGCCGTCAACCACTCGATCCCCGACGCGCTCGCGGTCGCGGTGACCACGACGGCCGGCACGCTGCTGCACACCGGCGACTTCAAGATGGACCAGCTGCCGCTCGACGGGCGGATCACCGACCTGGCCGGCTTCGCGCGGCTCGGCGCGCAGGGCGTCGACCTGCTGCTGTCCGACTCGACCAACGCGGAGATCCCCGGGTTCGTCACCCCGGAGCGGGAGATCGGCCCGGTCCTGGAGGGCATCTTCGGGCGTGCGACCGGCCGGATCATCGTCGCCTCCTTCGCCTCGCACGTGCACCGCGTGCAGCAGGTCTTCGACGCCGCCCACGCGCACGGCCGCAAGGTCGCGCTGATCGGCCGGTCGATGGTGCGCAACATGGGCATCGCGCGCGACCTCGGCCTGCTGCGCATTCCCGCCGGCCTGGTCGTGGCGATCGACGAGGCGATGAGCCTGCCGCCCGAGCGGATCGTGCTGATGTCGACCGGGTCGCAGGGCGAGCCGATGAGCGCGCTGGGCCGCATGGCCAACGGCGACCACCGGCACATCGTCATCGGTGAGGGCGACACGGTCGTGCTCGCCTCCTCCCTGGTGCCGGGGAACGAGACCGCGGTGTATCGCGTGATCAACCAGCTCTCGCGGGCCGGCGCGATCGTCGTGCACAAGGACGTCGCCAAGGTGCACGTGTCGGGCCACTCGCCCGCCGGTGAGCTGCTCTACCTGCTCAACGTCGTCAAACCGCGCAACTTCATGCCGGTGCACGGCGAGTGGCGCCACCTGCGGGCCCACGCCCAGCTGGCGCGCGAGGCCGGCGTGCCCGCCGACCGGGTGGTGCTGTGCGAGGACGGCGACGTCGTGGACCTGGTCGACGGGCAGGCCACGCTCGTCGGGCACATCCGCTCGCGGTACGTGTACGTCGACGGGCTCGCGATCGGGGACGTCGGCGAGTCGCTGCTCACCGAGCGCCGCATCCTCGGCGACGGCGGGTTCATCGCGGCGACCGTGGTCATCGACTCCGTCACCGGCAAGGTGGTGGCCGGGCCGACGGTGTCCGCGAAGGGCTTCTCCGACGATCCCGCGGTGTTCAACGCGGTGCTGCCGCTGGTCACCGAGGCGCTCAACAAGGCGGCCACGGACGGGATCACCGACCCGCACCAGCTCCAGCAGATCGTGCGCCGCACGGTCGGCCGCTGGGTCAACGAGGCGTACCGGCGGCGGCCGATGATCGTCCCCACGGTGGTCGAGGTGTAGGACCGTGTACCGGGCGTTGGCGACGACGGTGCTGGTGGTGCACTTCGCCTTCCTCGCGTACGTGGTGCTCGGCGGGTTCGTCGCCTGGCGGTGGCCCAGGGCCTTCTGGCCGCACCTGGTGGCCGCCGCCTGGGGGCTCGCCGTGGTCACGATCCCGTTGACGTGCCCGCTGACCTACGTCGAGCACTGGGCGCGCCGGCGGGCCGGCGAGGCGGGGGTCGGCCGGGGATTCATCGACCAGTACGTCGAGGGCGTGCTCTATCCCGAGCGGCACACGCACTTGTTGCAGGTCATCGTCGGTCTGGTCGTGTTCGGATCGTATGCCGGGGTGTACGTGAAGTACAGAAACCGGCGGGACACGAAGCGCGGAACCGAAGAAATGTCGGAGCCCCCCGCTACGGTGTGACCATGGCGGGCCGCACCTCCCAGGCCGGCCGCGGCGGAGGCGCGTCCAACGCCCGCGGCGGTTCGAACACGCGTGCGACCAGTTCGGCGGCGAAGCGGACGCCGCCGCGGGCCCGCACCACGTCCGCGACGCCGGCCCGCACGCGGGCGGCGACCCCCCGGGTGACGCCGACCCCGGTGCGGCGCCGGCGCACGGGCGCCGTCGTGGCCACGCCGCTCGGCCTGCTCGGCCGGGGCATGATCGCGGTCTGGATGGGCATCGCGCACGGTGTCGGCTGGGGCGCCCGCGCCATCGGCCGCCAGGCGGCCAACGCCCGCGACCTCGACCCCGAGCACCGCCGCGACGGCGCCGGCCTCGGGCTCATCGGCCTCGCGGTGCTGCTCACCGCCGCGCTGTGGTTCCAGGCGGCCGGGCCGGTCGGCCGCTGGCTGGCCGGGGTCTGCCACACGTTCATCGGCGCCACCTCGGCGGCGCTGCCCGTGCTGCTGCTCATCGGCGGCATCCGCGTGATGCGGTCCAACCCCGACGACGAGCACCGCGGCCGCGGCATCGTCGGCTGGACCGCGCTCTCGATCGGCATCACCGGCCTCCTGCACCTGGCCGCCGACAGCCCCACCAAGCCGCCGCAGATGGACCGGGCGGGCGGCCTGCTCGGCCGGGCGGGCGGCGGGCTGCTGGAGATGGCCGTGACCGCCTGGGTCGCGGTGCCGCTGCTCCTGCTGCTGTCGGGCTTCGGGCTCCTGGTGGTCACGTCGACCCCGATCAGCCGCATCCCGCACCGGTGGCGCCAGCTGCGCGACCTCGCGCTGGGCCGGGTCGAGGACCCGACGCTCGCCAGCGACGAGGAGGAGTTCGAGGAGCTCTACGACGAGCCCGAGCCGAAGCCCCGGCGCAGCCCGTCCCGGCGCCGGCAGGGCGCGATGCCGCACCCGCTCGACGACGACTCCGCCGAGGCGGGCCGCGGTGTGCTGTTCGACGAGGCCGCGCCCGACCTGGTCCCCGACCCGGTCCACGACACGGTCGTGCTCGACCGGGTGGCGCCGCCCGCCAAGCGCAAGAAGGCGAAGGAGCCGCCGGAGCACTCGCCGCTGCCGACGCGCGCCGAGCAGCTCGCGCTGACCGACGCCGACTACAAGCTGCCGCCGCCGACGCTGCTGGGCACCGGTGACGCGCCGCGCGGCCGGACGCGGGCCAACGACGAGGTGATGGCGGCGCTGCAGGGCGTCTTCGAGCAGTTCGGCGTCGACGCGCTGGTCACCGGCTTCACGCGCGGGCCGACGGTGACGCGCTACGAGGTCGAGATCGGCCACGGCGTGAAGGTCGAGCGGATCACGGCGCTGTCGCGCAACATCGCCTATGCGGTGAAGTCGCCGGACGTGCGGATCCAGAGCCCGATCCCGGGCAAGAGCGCGGTCGGGGTGGAGATCCCCAACCCCGACCGGGAGAACGTGGTGCTGGGCGACGTGCTGCGGTCGCGGCCGGCGACGTCCGACCATCATCCGCTGGTGGTGGCGCTGGGCAAGGACATCGAGGGTGGCTACGTGCTGGCCAACCTGGCGAAGATGCCGCACATCCTGATCGCGGGCGCGACGGGGGCGGGCAAGTCCTCGTGTCTGAACAGTCTGCTGGTGTCGTTGCTGACGCGGTCGACGCCGGACGAGGTGCGGTTGCTGCTGGTGGACCCGAAGCGGGTCGAGCTGACCAGCTACGAGGGGATTCCGCACCTGGTGACGCCGATCGTGACCAACCCGAAGAAGGCGGCCGACGCCCTCGAGTGGGTCGTGCGCGAGATGGACATGCGTTACGACGACCTGGCCGCGGCCGGGGTGCGGCACATCGACGACTACAACCGGAAGGTTCGGGCGGGCCAGATCACGGCGCCCCCGGGCAGCGAGCGCGTGATCCGGCCCTATCCGTATCTGCTGGTCGTGGTCGACGAGCTGGCCGACCTGATGATGGTCGCGCCGCGTGACGTCGAGGACTCGATCGTGCGGATCACGCAGCTGGCCCGCGCGGCCGGCATCCACCTGGTGCTGGCCACGCAGCGGCCGTCGGTGGACGTGGTCACGGGCCTGATCAAGGCGAACGTGCCGTCCCGGCTGGCGTTCGCGACGTCGAGCCTGGCCGACTCGCGGGTCATCCTGGACCAGCCGGGTGCGGAGAAGCTGATCGGGCGCGGCGACGCGCTGTTCCTGCCGATGGGCGCGTCGAAGCCGATCCGCATTCAGGGCGCGTGGGTCTCCGAGACCGAGATCGCCGACGTGGTGAGGTTCTGCAAGGACCAGCGCGAGCCGGAGTTCCGCCCCGACGTGCTGGTCAAGGCCGAGGAGAGCAAGAAGAAGGTCGACGAGGAGATCGGCGACGACCTCGACCTGCTGCTGCAGGCCATCGAACTGGTGGTGACCAGCCAGTTCGGCTCCACGAGCATGCTGCAGCGCAAGCTGCGCGTCGGCTTCGCCAAGGCCGGCCGCTTGATGGACCTGATGGAGACCCGCGGCATCGTCGGCCCGTCGGAGGGCTCGAAGGCCCGCGATGTGCTGATCAAACCGGACGAGCTGTCGGAGGCGCTGGCCGCCCTCCGCGAGGACGAGGACGCTTAACGCGCCCCTGGGTCCCCGGCCCGGCTTCCGGGTTCGTTGTCCGTCTGGTCCTGCGCTGTCGGCCCGGGACCCATCGGCGTGATCGCCGGGCTTGTCGGTCGTCATCAGGCAGCGGCTGCGGTGACCTTCGCCGGCCCGAGCATCTAGAGACGTTGGTCGATCTACCCTCTCGCATCGAGATCATTTGAGGGTAGATCGACCAACGTCGAACGGGTTGCCCGGCGTCGCGCGTCCTCGGGTGTGTGGTGCGTCTCAGCGGCGGCGGGTGGGAGTCGTCCGGTGCCCGTGGTTGGGTGGTCCACGGCGGTGAGCGGCTGTGACCCGGGGCGGTTGACGCGGTGCTGGTGGCGTTTGTGCCCATTTGGGCGTTGACCGCGGTCGGGTTCGTCGCCGGGCGCACCGGAGTGCTCGGAGCGGGCGCGGTTGACGTGCTCGGGCGGTTCGTCTTCTACGTTGCCATGCCCGCGGCGCTGCTCGACACGCTCACCCGGCAGCCCGTCGGCGGGGCCGCGGGGCGGGGCATCGCCGCCTTTGTGTGCGCCACGCTGCTCATGGGGGCGGGCGGGTTCCTCGCGGCGCGGTACGTGTTCAAGCGGCCGCTCGCCGAGCAGACCGTCGCCGCTATGGCGTCCGGGTACGTCAATGCGGGCAACCTCGGGATTCCGGTCGCCGCGCAGGTGCTCGGCAACGCCTCGTTCATCGCCGTCGTGCTGCTGATCCAGACCGTGATCCTGACGCCGATCATTCTCAGCACGCTCGACTTCGCGCAGGCCGAGCATCCGGGTGGGCGGTGGCGGCGGCTGCTCACCGTGCCGTTGCGGAGTCCGGTGCTGCTCGCCTGCCTGTCCGGGGTCGTGCTCGGCAGCCTCGGCGTGCGGCTGCCGAAGCTCGTCGCCGACGTGGTGGGGCTGCTCGGGGACGCGGCGGTGCCGTCGGCGCTGGTGGCGCTCGGGCTGTCCTTGGTACCCACGCGAAATCCGGACGCAGAAGCGCGCCGGCCCGTCGAGGTCGGGCTCGCCGTGTTCCTGAAATCGTGCCTGCAGCCCGTCGTGTGCCTGGTCGTGGCGCGGGTCGGGTTCGGGCTCACCGGCTGCGACCTGCTCGCGGCGGTGCTCTGCTCGGCGCTGCCGACGGCGCAGAACACGTTCGTGTACGCCCGGGCCCACGGGGTCGACGGGACCTATTCGCGCGACGTCATCGTGGTCTCCACGGCCGTGTCGATGGTGACCCTGACGGTGGCGGCCACGCTGCTGCAATAGTTGTCGGCGTGGAAGTCGAGTCGCTGGCGGTGCTGGGCGAGCCGCAGCGCCGGGCGGTGTACGAGCACGTGGCCGCGGCCGCCGAGCCGGTGAGCCGCGACGAGGTCGCTGCCGCGCTCGGGATCGGGCGGAACCTGGCCGCGCACCACCTCGACAAGCTGGCCGAGGCCGGGCTGCTGGAGGTCTCGTTCGCGCGGCGGGCCGGGCCCAGGGCCGGGCGGCCCGCCAAGGTGTACCGCCGGGCGCCCGTGGAACTCTCCGTGAGCCTGCCGCCGCGCGGGTACCGCGTGCTGGCCGAGGTGTTCGCCGACGCGGTGGAGGAGGTCGGCGCGGAGCCGGCGCTGTACGCGGCCGCGCGCAAGCGGGGGGAGCGGCTCGCGGGGGAGGGTGCCGCGGAGGAGGTGCTGCGGCGGCTCGGCTACGAGCCGTTCGAGGACGGGGAGGTCTGGCGGCTGCGGAACTGCCCGTTCGACGGCGTGGCACGGACCCACCCCGGGGTGGTCTGTGGCGCGAATCTTGCGCTGCTGGAAGGGGCTCTTGGCCCCCGGGTCCGCATCGACCCGCGACCGGACGGGTGCTGCGTCGTCGTGGACCGGGATTAAAAACAATAGACGTTTGTTTTAGACTCCCCGCATGACCTCACACCTCGCGCAGCTCAACGTCGGCCGCCTGCTCGCGACCAAGGGCGACCCCCGGGTGGCCGCCTTCTTCGGCGACCTCGACCGGATCAACGCCATCGCCGACGCCTCGCCCGGCTTCGTGTGGCGGCTCGTCGACGACGGTGGGGCCGATGCGACCTCGTTGCGCCCGTTCGGCCCGGATGTCCTGGTCAACCTGTCGGTCTGGGAGAGCCTGGACGCGCTGCGCGAGTTCACGTTCCGGAGTCCGCATCTGGAGGTCCTGCGAAGGCGGCGCGAGTGGTTCGAGCCCTACGGCGACGTCTCCGCGGTCCTGTGGTGGCTCCCGGCGGGGCACATCCCGACGCCGACGGAGGCCGGGGAGCGGCTCGACCTGCTGCGACGCAACGGCTCGACGCCTGACGCGTTCAGCTTCCGTGACCCGTTTCCCGCCCCGATCACGGCGGGTTAGGGCAGGATCCGCCCGGCAAATTGTCAGTCCCGGTCGGTACCCTCGACAGCATGTCCACCAACGCTGACCGTCGCGTAGCCCTGCTCACACTGGGCTGTGCCCGCAACGAGGTGGACTCCGAGGAGCTCGCCGCGCGCCTGGCCGAGGGCGGCTGGTCCGTCACCACCGACGGCACCGACGCCGACGTCGTGCTCGTCAACACCTGCGGGTTCGTCGCCAAGGCCAAGCAGGACTCGATCGACACGTTACTCGCGGCGGCGGACACCGGCGCCAAGGTGGTGGCGACCGGCTGCCTCGCCGAGCGCTACGGCGAGCAGCTGGCGGGCGAGCTGCCGGAGGCGCACGCGGTGCTCGGCTTCGACCACTATCCGGACATGGCGGCGCGGCTCGACGCGATCCTCGCCGGCGAGACGATCGCGTCGCACGCACCGCGCGACCGGCGCACGCTGCTGCCGATCAGTCCCGTGCAGCGGCGGGCGGCGGCCGAGACGGTCGTCACACCCGGCCACCTGCCGGCGCACCTGCGCGGCGTGCTGCGGCAGCGGCTCGAGTCGGGGCCGGTCGCGCCGCTCAAGCTCGCGAGTGGCTGCGACCGGCGGTGCTCGTTCTGCGCGATCCCGTCGTTCCGCGGCGCCTTCGTGTCGCGCACGCCCGACGAGGTGCTCGCCGAGGCCGAGTGGCTGGCCCGCGCCGGCGTCCGCGAGCTGGTCCTCGTGAGTGAGAACTCGACGTCATACGGCAAGGACCTGGGCGACCCGCGCCTGCTGGAGAAGCTGCTGCCCCAGCTGGCCGAGGTCGACGGCATCGTGCGGGTGCGCGTGTCGTATCTGCAGCCGGCCGAGACCCGCCCGGGCCTGGTCGAGGCGATCGCCACCACGCCCGGCGTCGCGCCCTACTTCGACCTGTCGTTCCAGCACTCCAGCGAGCCGGTGCTGCGCCGCATGCGCCGGTTCGGCTCGACGGAGCGCTTCCTCGAGCTGCTGCAGACCGTGCGGCAGCTCGACCCCGAGGCCGGCGCACGCAGCAACGTCATCGTCGGGTTCCCCGGGGAGACGCGGGCCGACATCGACGAGCTTGCGCGGTTCCTGACCGAGGCGCGGCTCGACGCGGTCGGCGTGTTCGACTACAGCGACGAGGACGGCACCGAGGCCGCCGACCTGCCGGACAAGGTCTCCGCAGGGACGATCAAGAAGCGGTATGACTGGATGAGCGCCCTCGCCGAGGAGCTGTGCGCGCAGCGCGCCGGCGACCGGGTGGGGTCGATCGTCGAGGTGCTCGTCGACCAGATCGAGGACGGCGAGGTGGAGGGCCGGGCCGCGCACCAGGCGCCCGAGGTCGACGGCTCGACCACGCTCGTCGCCGGCGCCGGGCTGGACCCGGGCGTGCTGCGCCCAGGCGACTTCGTGCGCGCCAAAGTCACGGAAAGTATCGGCGTCGACCTGGTGGCGGTGCCGATCGAGATGATCAGTCCGGCTGTGAGCTTCCGGCCATGACGCCGGTCAAGCCCGTTCCGTTGCTCAACGCGGCCAACGTCCTCACGGTCGCGCGGATGGTGCTCGTGCCGGTGTTCGTCGGCTGCGTCGTCGCGAGCGGCATGACGCGCGACGGCTGGCAGCTCGCGGCGGGCATCATCTTCGTCATCGCCTCGGCGACCGACTACGTCGACGGCTGGATCGCCCGGGCGCACAACCTGGTCACGTCGTTCGGCAAGGTCGCCGACCCGATCGCCGACAAGGCGCTCACCGGCGCGGCACTCGTCCTGCTGTCGATCTACGACGAGCTGCCCTGGTGGGTGACCGTGGTCATCCTGGTCCGCGAGTGGGGCGTGACCGCGCTGCGGCTCTGGGTGATCCGGCACGGGGTCATCCCGGCCAGCCGGGGCGGCAAGGTCAAGACGGCCCTGCAGATCCTGGCCATCGGGTGGTATCTGACGCCACTGCCCGACGGCCTCGCCGCCGTCGGCCCGTGGCTGATGTTCGCCGCCGTGGCGGTGACCGTCGTCACAGGTGCCGACTACGTCCTACGTGCGATCCGCCTCCGGCGATCGCCGTTACCCTTTCCCGGCCCGGCGCCGGCCGTGGCGCCCCCGGCGGACGAGCCGGTCGCATGACGAGCGACACCGAGACGATCCTGACGACGCTCGCCGCCCGCGGTGAGACGCTCGCGGTGGCCGAGTCGCTGACCGGCGGGCTGCTGGCGGCCGCCTTCGTGGAGGTGCCGGGGGCGAGCCGGGTGTTCCGCGGGGGCATCGTGGCGTACGCAACAGCCCTCAAGGCGACACTTCTCGGTGTGCCCGCGCCGTTGCTCGACGCACACGGCCCGGTCGACCCGTCGGTGGCGGCGGCGCTCGCCGCCGGGGCCCGCGAGCGATGCGGCTCCGACTGGGCGGCGGCCACCACCGGAGTGGCCGGGCCCGACCCGCAGGCTGGTCAGCCGGTCGGGCGGGTCTACGTGGCGGTCGTCGGGCCACCGGCGGCGCACGGGGAGCCGGAGCGGGTCGAGGTGCGCGAGTTCACCCTGGAAGGTGACCGGCCGGCGATCCGCCGGGGGGCCGTGCGGGCGGCCGTTGACCTGCTGGCCGAGACCCTCGCGGTCACCCTCACCCCTTGATAACCGCGGGGCGGGGTGTCGATCGGCTCCACACCAGGTACCGTGACGGGTACCAGTTTTCGCGGTCTTGCCAGCTGCGTCAGAGGGGGTGCCACCGTGCTGCTTCGTCGAGTCATCGGTGACGCGCTGCGAGCGCGACGGCAGGCCCAGCACCGCACGCTGCGCGAGGTGTCCACGGCCGCCAACGTGAGCCTGGGCTACCTGTCGGAGATCGAGCGCGGCCAGAAGGAAGCATCGAGCGAGCTGCTGGCCGCGATCTGCGAGGCGCTGGGCGCCGCGCTGTCCGAGGTCCTGCGTGACGTGAGCGACACGCTGGCGCTGTCGGAGGACCTGCCACCGGTGCTGGTTCCGGTCGGCGCCCCCGACTCCGCGTCGCAGTCCGCCGCCTCCCCGGTCGCCGCACCCGGGTCGTCCGACGAGGCCGCCGTGCCCGCCGTGGAGCCGGCGGCGGCCGCCGCGTCCGCGGGGCCGGAGGCGCGGCTGAACCGTGGGACGCCGAAGGCCAAGATCTCGGCCGACGCGAAGCTGTCGGTCGCCGTCCACCACGACGGGCCGCTGCGCACCACCCTGCGTGCGAGCCGCGGGCCGATCGACCGCGAGCGCGAGGTCGTGTACGCCGCCTGACCGAGCTTCGGTCGCCGGTCTGGCCACCGCCGTTCTCTCTCCGGGTGTCGGCCGACGTCCTCTTCCGTGATGTGTCGGCGGACGTCCTCTTCCGTGATCACGAGGCGCCGGCAGCCGCCGTTCTGTTCCGTCGTGGGGCGCCGGCCCGCCGCCGTCCCGTCCCGCCGTGCGGTGGCGTGCGCGGGGCGCGACTTCCAGCCGGCGGTGCTCGGCCGCATGAGGCAAGGTCAACCGGGTGGCCGGGGGGCACCGGGCGGCTCGACCGCACCTGCCACACTGGTGCAACGCCGGGCACTCGGCGCACCGGCAGGCTTCTCGCGGAGGCGGACGAACCGTGACCTTCCCGGCACCGAACCAGCGGCGGCGTAGCCCCTTACCGATCATCATCGCGGTCGTGGTCGGTCTGGTCGCGATCTGCGGCGTCTACTTCGTGCTGACGTCCACCAAGGACGGCGACGAGCCGGAGGCCAACCCGCACCGGGACGGCTGCATCACGCTCAACATCGCCGCCTCCAGCGAGAAGGCCGCGCTCCTGCAGCAGATCGCCAAGAGCTACATCCAGGACGACCGGCGGTTCGACGGCAAGTGCGCCGATCCGGTCGTGACCTCGAAGGCCTCGGGCGCCGCGCTCGACGCGCTGGCCGCGGGCTGGAACGCGGACAAGGACGGGCCGGTGCCGCAGGTCTGGACGCCGGCGGCGTCGTCCTGGGTGTCGTTGCTGAAGCAGCGGCTCGCCGCCGGTGACAAGGGCACCCTCGTGCCGGACGGGAAGCTGCCGACGGTCGCGCAGTCGCCGCTGGTGCTCGCGATGCCCAAGCCGATGGCGGAGGCGCTCGGCTGGCCGTCGAAGCCGATCGGCTGGAGCGACGTGCTCGGGCTCACCAACGACCCCAACGGGTGGGGCTCGAAGGGGCACCCGGAGTGGGGGCGCTTCAAGCTCGGCAAGACCAACCCGCACTACTCGACGTCGGGGCTCAACGCCACGGTCGGCGCCTACTTCGCGGCGACCGGCCGGTCGACCGACCTCACCGACAAGGACCTGTCGAACGCGGGCGTGCTGCAGTACGTCAAGTCGGTCGAGTCCGGCGTCGTGCACTACGGCGACACGACGCTGACGTTCCTGTCCAACCTCGCCGCCGCCGACCAGGCGGGGCGCGGCATGACGTACGTGAGCGCGGTCGCCGTCGAGGAGAAGTCGGTCTACGACTACAACCAGGGCAACCCGACCGGCGACCCGGCGCTCGCGGGCAAGGGCCCCAAGCCGCGGGTGCCGCTGGTGGCGATCTACCCGAAGGAAGGCACGCTGCTGTCCGACCACCCGTACGTCGTGCTGACGAACGCGAGTGACGAGCAGAAGGCGGCCGCCAACGACTTCCTGGGGTACGTGAAGGACTCCCAGCAGCAGAAGCGCTTCACCGACCTGGCGTTCCGCACGTTCGAGGGCAAGGGCGGGGCCGGTCTGAGCACCGCGAACGGGCTGCTGCCCGACGCGAAGTTCACCGTCATCGACCCGCCGGCGCCGCAGGTGCTGGAGAAGGCCCTGACGACGTGGGACGCCCAGCGCAAGCGGGCCAAGGTGCTGCTCGTGCTGGACGTGTCCGGCTCGATGAACACCGACGCCGGCAACGGGATGTCCCGCATCGAGCTGGCCAAGAAGGCCGCGCTGCAGTCGCTGACGCTGTTCGCCCCCGACGACGAGGTCGGCCTCTGGACGTTCTCGACCGAGATCAACGGGGCCGCGACGCCGTATACGGAGCAGGTCCCGATCGGCGCGCTGTCGGCCAACCGGGCGCGGCTGGAGCAGGTCGTCAAGTCGCTCAGCGCCGAGGGCGGTACCGCCCTCTACGCGACGACGCGGGCGGCCCAGAACAAGGTCGCGGCGTCGGCCGACCCGAGCCGCATCAACGCGGTCGTGGTGCTCACCGACGGCAAGAACGAGTACCCGAAGGACAGCGACGTCGACGGGCTGATCCGCGACATCGACACCTCCGAGAAAGAGATCCCGGTGCGCGTTTTCACCATTGCGTACGGCGGGCAGGCCGATCTGGGCGTCCTGCAGCGGATCTCGTCGGCGTCGCGGGCGGCGGCGTACGATGCCAGCGATCCGACGACGATCGACAAGGTTCTGGTCAACGTCCTGAGCAACTTCTAGGGCACACTTACGGGCGTGGGCGTCAAGGAGCAGCTGACCGAGCCGTGGGGCCTCGTCGCGGCCGGCATCCTGGGCGGCATGGGCGGGGCGGTCGCGGCCGCGCTCGCCCCGGCCGGCCTGCTGGTCGGCGTGCCGGTGGGGCTCGCCGTCGCGGGCGCCGTCTACGGCATCCGGGTCGGGCTCGGCGCGATGACCGACCGCGGCGGCTCCACGCGCCCGCAGGTCAAGCCGGCGGCCAACCTGCCGTCCCCGCCGCGGGGCAGCGACGCCGAGCGGTGGCTGCGCCGGGCCGAGGCCGCCGTCCGCACGCTGCGGCAGCAGTCGGAGGGCTCGCCCGACCCGGTCCTGCGCGGCCAGATCGGCGAGGTCGACGACCAGGCCGCCGCCGCGCTCGACGACCTGGCCCGCTTCGCCGGGCAGGTCACCCTCATCGAGCAGTCCGCGGCCCGGATCAACGCGCCGCAGCTGGAGCAGGACCGCGGCCAGCTGCACCGCGGGCTGCGCGGCGTGCCGGCCGGGCCGCTGCGCGAGGAGCGGGAGCGGGCGCTGCGGGCGATCACCGACCAGCTCGACGTCGCCCGGCGGCTGCGCGAGGCCCGCGAGATGCTGCTCGCCCGGATGCAGGCGGCGGTGCTGGGCCTGGAGGGCCTCGTCGCCCGCATGTCGGAGCTGCTCGCCCTGCACGCCACCACGGCCGGCGGCACGTCGCTCACGGCGTCGCGGGTCGCGGAGCTCACCAACGATCTCGAGGGGCTGCGTGCGGGCCTCGCGGAGGCGGAGCAGCTGTCGCGCTCCGCGCTCTCGGGTGGAGGTGAGGGAAAGTGAGGAGGGGCGGCCCTGAGATCACCCTGAGTTGCGTGAAGTTTCACCCGGTTTGACCGTAATTTCCGGGGGTTTGCCCTCAACGTGGGCGTGACGCTCTAGCGCGCGCCTGACACGATGGAAAGCGCACGTTCCTGTGCAGGCCGAGAGAGGACCGCGAAATGGCGAATCCGTTCGCTAAGGGCTGGAAGTACCTCATGGCGCTCTTCGGGGCCAAGATCGACGAGTATGCCGATCCGAAGGTGCAGATCCAGCAGGCGATCGAGGACGCGCAGCGTCAGCACCAGGCGCTGGTGCAGCAGGCCGCGGCCGTGATCGGCAACCAGCGGCAGCTCGAGATGCGGCTGTCGCGGCAGATGTCCGAGGTCGAGAAGCTGCAGGGGTCGGCCCGCCAGGCGCTCGTGCTCGCCGACAAGGCGCGCGCCGAGGGCGACGAGGCCAAGGCCACGCAGTATGAGCAGACCGCCCAGGTGTTCGCCACCCAGCTGGTCGCCGCCGAGCAGGGCATGGAGGACCTCAAGACCCTCCATGACCAGTCGCTCAACGCCGCCGCTCAGGCGCGCAAGGCGGTCGAGAACAACGCCATGATGCTCCAGCAGAAGCTCGCCGAGCGCACCAAGCTGCTCAGCCAGCTGGAGCAGGCGAAGATGCAGGAGACGGTCGCCAAGTCGCTGGAGTCGATGAGCGGCCTCGCCGCCCCCGGCAACACCCCGTCGCTCGACGAGGTGCGCGAGAAGATCGAGCGCCGCTACGCCAACGCGATGGGCCGCGCCGAGCTCGCCTCCAACTCCGTCGAGGGCCGGATGCTCGAGGTGCAGCGCTCGACGCTCGACATGGCCGGCAGCTCCCGCCTGGACCAGATCCGCGCCAGCATGGCCGGCGAGAAGCTCGCAGCCACCCCGGAATCGCCCGCCGTCTCGGCGCCGACCGGGCAGAAGGACGCGAGCGTCGCCCGCCTCGACGAGATCCGGGCCAGCATGAACAAGGACAAGGCGGCGGGAGACTCCGCCAGCGCGAGCTGAACCTGAGCGAACCCCGGGGGGCGGGCACCATGGCCACGGCACGGACCAAGCACCTGAAGCGACTGCGGAGGCTGCACCGCTCCGCGCGGGGCTGGTCCGTGCGGGCCGGACTGCTCACCGGTGCCACGGCAGTCCTCGTGCCGTACAGCGGGCTCGGCCTCCCCGACGCGTTCTGGGCGGCGGGAGCGGGTGGCTCCATCGCCATCGCGGTCTGGCGGTGGCTCGACTACCGCGCCTTCCGCCGGCTCCCCGTCCCCGAGGAGCCCGACCCGGCGCTGGTCGGCGCGGCCGCCCGCGAGAAGCTCGTCGGCCTGGTCCAGCGGTTCCCGGCCGGCAAGACCGTGCTGTCGGAGTTCGACCGCCAGCGCGAGGCGTTCCGGCTGCGCGGCCTGACGGTGGCGGAGCCGTGGAAGCGGCTCGACCGGGCCTCGGCGATGCTCAGCGGCCTGATCGGCCGGCTGGGCCCGGCCGCCGAGGCCGCCGTGCTCGACGCCACCGTGGCCGAGCAGTCGCTGCGCGACCTGGCACAGCGCACGGCGTCGGTCGAGCGGGCGATGGGCCTGGGCCCGGCGGGTGAGTCGCTGCGCCCGGCGCACGCGATGCTCGCGGCCCAGCTGGAGCAGGGCGTGACGGCCTACGAGCAGTTCGTCACCGCCGCGGCCGGATGTGTCGCCGAGGACAGCGCCACGGTCGGCAACCTGACGGACGCGACGGCGTTCCTGCGCGGCGTCGCCGAGGGCCTGGCCGACCTGCGCACGGCCCCGAACCCTCGGCCCCAGCCCGCTTAGGCCCTACTCGTTGGGCAGCAGGTAGCGCCAGCTGGCGCGGATCAGCTTGCCGTCCACCAGGCGGTAGGCGGGCCAGGCGCCGCGCTGGTCCAGGTCGCGGGTGAGCACCCGGACGACGGCCCGGGCCGCGTCGCCGTCCAGGTCGGCCTTGCGCAGCCCCTCCGCGTCGGCCGCGGGCATCGTCACCTCGGCCGGCCAGGCCACCGCGTCGAGGACGTCGTCCTCCGCCGGTGCCGCCACCATTCGCACGCGCGCCGCCAGATACGGCTGGGCCTTCGTCGACACCATCTTGTGGACCGTCGCCAGGCGGTCACGGGCGTTGTACAGCACGTCGGCGTACAGATGATCGTTCTTCGTCTCGTCGAGGGCCTCGGCGCTGAAGGAGAGCACGCCCGCGTCGGACCACACGGAGACCTTGGTGACCGGGGCGTCGACGACGGTCGGCGTCGCCGTCGGCTTCTTCTGGGCGCCGGCCGAGCGCAGGTCGCCGGCCAGCCCGGACGCCAGGGACTGGAGCTGGTCGGCGTCGAGGCGCGCCCGGTATGCGGCGTCGGCGATCGCCTCGCCGTCGCCGTAGACGACCAGGCGCGGGGCGCGGAGGGCGAGCATGCCGGGGCCGGTGAAGCCGCCGGCGAGCTCCCAGGTCGCGAGCGCGGTGTCGGCGGGCGGGAGCACGGCCGGCGACTCGGTCAGCGTGACCCCGGGCGCGCTGTCGCAGGCGCCGAGCAGGGTCGCGACGAGCGACGCGCCGGCCCCGCCGAGGAGCCCTCGCCGGCTCAGCCGGTGGTCCACCGCGGCCCCGCGGTCGTCGTGCCCATCGCTCCTCCCCAGAAACGCACCGGCTTGCACGCCCGCCGGAAAGCCCTCACCGGAAGACCCCGCGAGCGGGCCCGGCGGTCCGCAGGCGTGCCACCAAGACCCTACCGGGTGCCCGCACGGGGTTTTCGCCCGGCGGCAGCCGGACGTTCGCTCAGGGCGGCGGGTAGCCGGGCTGGCAGTGGTCGCACCAGTAGGTGAGGCGTTCGTGGTCGCCGCCCGTCCAGCGGCGGATCGTCGTTCCGCAGCGGCGGCACGGGCGGCCGGAGCGCTCGAAGACCCAGTTCGTCTCGCCTCGGCGCAGGGAGCCGGTGGTCGCCTGGGTCCACCGGCCGCGGTTCGAGTTCAGCAGGCGGTGGGCCAGGTCCACCACCGCCTCCAGGCCGGGCACCTCGCCGACCGGGGTCCACGGGGACAGGCCACGCAGGAACAGGGTCTCCGCCTTGTACAGGTTGCCGATCCCGGCCAGGTTCCGCTGGTCGAGCAGCGCGTCGGCGATCCAGCGGTCGGGGCGGCGGCGCAGGCGTGCCACCGCCTCGGCCGGGTCCCAGTCGTCGCCCATCAGGTCGGGGCCGAGGTGGCCCACGAGCCGGGCCTCGTCGGCCGTGGGCACCAGTTGCAGCTCGTGCAGGTGGTAGCCGACGCCGACCGCCGCCGGGGTGTGCAGGGCCACGCGGATGAGGTGGGCGGGGCGGCCCGTCCAGCGCTCGCCGGCCTTGTACGTGCGCCAGGTCCCGTCCATGCGCAGGTGTGAGTGGAGGGTGATGCCCGGCTCGCCGTCCCGCATGAACCGCAGGAGCAGGTGCTTGCCGCGGCAGGCGGAGTCGGCGATCGTCCAGCCGGCCAGGTCGGCGGTGGCCAGGCGCGGCACCCGGAAGTCGCTGCGCTCGACGACCTGGCCCGCCAGGACCTCGCCGATGACGCGCGCGGTGTTCCAGACGGTGTCGCCTTCGGGCATGCCCCCATCCTGCCCTGCGGAGGCGGCCGCGTGCCTGGTCGGCGGCGGCCGACGGACGGCCGCGCGCTCAGTCGGCCGCGGCGGCGACCCAGAACAGCTGCCGGTGGCCGCGTGCCTCCATCGCCGTCGCCAGGGTGTCGGCGGCCGCGCGGGAGTTGACCCGGGCGACCTCGGCCCGGTTGCCGTTGTCGTCCTGCCGCCACACCACCCACGACTCGCCGCGGATTCGCGAGGCCTGGGTGTGGGCGTCGGCGACGATCTCGCCGGCCTGGTGCTCGGCGACGCTCAGGATGCGGTCGACCTCCGAGCCGAGCCCCGAGAACACCGGAGCGACCGCGGGGTCCGGGGCCGGCGCCGGCGCGGGGCGGTCGCCGGTCAGCGCGTACCAGAGCAGCGCCGCGACGACCAGGCCGGCGCCCGTCCACATCGCGGTCGGGGACGCGAGCAGCGCGCCCGCGAACGCGCCGGCGCCGAGGCCCAGCATGAAGATCGACCAGCGTCTCATTGTTCAGAGCGTAGGCGGCGGGCGCCACGGATGTCGGCCAGGGCCGCCACCAGGGCGAGCAGGAGGAAGCCGATCGCGCTGAGCAACGCCGCCGAGAGCGCCGCCGTCCAGTCGGCGCCGGTCGCGCTCAGGCGGGCGAAGAACACCGAGCCGATCGCCGCGATGCCGAACGCCGCCCCGATGCGCTGCGCGGTCTGCATGACGCCCGACGCGCTGCCGGCCCGGTCGACCGGCACCTCGGCGAGGGTCAGCGTCTGGTTCGGCGTGATCACCAGCCCGCTCCCGGCGCCGGCCAGCAGGAGTGGCAGGGTCAGGATCAGGGGCGCCGGCACCTGCGGTACAACCTGAATCACCACGATCGAAGCGGCGAAGCCCGTCATGACCGCGGCCAGGCCCGTGGCCACCAGGGGGCGGCCGAAGCGGTTGACGATCCGGCCGCCGACGAACGCGGCCACGCCGGAGCCGACCGCGAACGGTGTCAGCGTGAGCCCGGCGGCGAGCGCGGAGTAGCCGTGGCCCTGCTGGAGGTACAGCGTGAAGATGAAGAAATTGGCCGTGAAGCCGGCGAAGTAGACGAGCACCACGATCGTGCCGAGGCGGTAGGAGCGCACCCGGAAGAGGCCGAGCTCGACCAGCGGCACCGTCCGGCGGCCGAACCGCCGCTCCCAGGCGACGAACGCCGCGAGCGTGGCCAGGCCGGTCGGCACCAGCAGCCACTTCAACGGCGTGTGCCACTGCCGGTCCTGCACCAGCGGCAGCAGGATCTGCACCACGGCCAGGCCGAGCAGCACCACGCCGACCGGGTCGAGGCTCTCCTTCCGGCGACGCTCGGCCGGCCGGCGCGGGATGATCCGCCAGCCCAGCACCGCCGCCACCAGCCCGACCGGCACGTTGATGTAGAAGATCCAGCGCCACCCCTGGGCCGGGCCGGCGACCTGGATGAGCAGGCCGCCGAGCAGCGGGCCGATCGCCGTTGCCAGGCCGACCGTGGCGCCGAGCAGGCCGAAGGGGCGGGCCCGCTCGGCCGGCCGGTACAGGCGCTGGATCAGGCCGGTGACCTGCGGATTGAGCACGCCGGCGGCGGCGCCCTGCAACAGCCGCGCGACGACCAGCCAGGCCTCGCTGCGGGCCGCGCCCGCGAGCGCGCTGGTGAGCGTGAAGCCGAGCAGGCCGGCGACGAACACGCCGCGGATGCCGCGCGCGTCGCCGAGCCGGCCGGCGGGCACCAGGAGCAGGCCGAACGTCAGGGCGTAGCCGGAGAGCACCCACTGCAGGCCGCTGTCGCCCACGTCGAGGCCGGCCTGGATCGAGGGGATCGCCACGTTCACGATGCTCACGTCGAGCAGGGTCATGAACGCTGCCACCAGGCCGACCGCGAGTGCGCGGTCACGCATGGAGGACCTGGCGGTTCATCGGGGTCAGGCGCTGGCAGAGCGCGGGGGGCGGCCAGGTGACGCTGCGCAGCTCGTCGGCGTAGGACATCCAGTACTTGCCGCTGCCGTCGTGGTCGAAGTACGCGTGCGACTCGTAGGCGACGTTGTTCTCCGGGTCGGTGATCCAGGCGACCGGGTGCATCTGCCCCCACGAGGGTGGCCCCATCGGGACGTACCCGCTGACGAGGATCGCCCGCCGGTCGCCGATGCGGCGCAAGGCGTCGACCGACTGCTGCGCCGCCCGCTCCCAGATGAGCGCGCCGGCCCGCCCGTCGGCGGCCAGCCGGGTCGGCTCGTTGAGCAGGCCCAGCCCGATGACCGCGGGGTTGTCGGCGACCCGGCTCATCCGCTTCCAGAAGTCGGCGAGCGCGGTCGTCGGCAGCTCGTCGTCGCCGAGCCGCAGCATGCGCAAGTGGCCCGCTTGCCCGCCGCCGTCCGCGTAGTCGCCGTAGTTGTGCAGGTCGACGATCACCTGGAGGCCGGCCGCCTGCGCGTGGTTGAGCGCCTGGCGGACCCGCTCGACCTCGACCTGGTCGAGCGGGCCGAACGGCCGGGGCTGGAGCCGCTCCCAGTTCACCGCCAGCCGCACGAGGTGGATGCCGCGGCTCGCCAGGAACCGGTAGCTCTCCGGCGTCTCGTAGGTGTAGTCGTGCCCGTAGCGGCCGGGGTTGCCGGTGCCGAAGCCGCCGTTGCTGTCCGAGGCCGCGAAGGAGCCCGCGGCGAGGTTGACTCCCCGGAGGTACCGCGGAGTCGTCCCGTGCGCCTCGACGACCTTCGCCTGCGGTCCGGCCACGTCGACGTCGAGCTGCTGGCCGAGCGCCACGGGCCGGTAGACGGCCATCGGGTAGTTGGCCGGCCACGCGCCGGCCGCCCACGCGGTGACCGGCAGCCCGACGATGTCCGCCGCCTCGTACCAGGCCTCCGCGACGCCGCTCCACTGCGCGGCGTCGCGGTCGGCGGGCCAGCCCATCTCGCCGATGAACCCGCTCGCGTGGTTGCGGCGCAGCCACGCGGAGAAGTTGGCGAGACCGGCGACGGCTCTGGCCTGCACGATGTCCTGCACGCACAGCTCTTTCGACAGCCTCGGCGGCTGCAGGGGTACCACGAGCGCCGCCACCAGCAGCAGCACGACCGCGACCAGCGGCGGGGCCTTGCGCACCACGAAGGGGCTCTGCCCGCCGCCGGAGGGCTTATGCGTTGTGGATCTCTCGCTTGTCTACGCCTTCCGCGCCACGCCTCCGTAGACCGCGACCTGGGTGTCGGTGGCGTCGGGGTTGACGTCGGCGTCCGGGCGCCACTTCGTGACGATCGGCAGGCCCGGCTCGACCAGCTCCAGGCCGGTGAAGAAGCGGGCGATGTCGTCGTGCGGGCGCACCTGCATGGTCACGCCCTGCTTCGCGTAGATCGCCGCGACCCGGTCCCACGCGGCCGCGTCGAAGTCGCCCGTCAGGTGCGTCAGCGTGAGGAAGCTGCCCGACGGCAGCGCGTCGACGAGCCGCTGCACGATCTCGTACGGCTTGTCGGCGTCGCCCACGAAGTGCATGATCGCGATGAGCAGCAGCGCGACCGGCTGGTTGAAGTCGATGACCTCGCGCAGCTCGGGCGCGTTGAGGATGCGGTCGACGTCGCGCAGGTCGGCGTCGATGTACTCGGTCCGGCCCTCGGGCTTGCTCGTCAGCAGCGCCCGCGCGTGCGCCAGCACGATCGGGTCGTTGTCCACGTAGACGATTCGCGAGTCGGGCGCGATGCCCTGGGCGACCTCGTGCACGTTGGGTGAGGTCGGGATGCCGGTCCCGATGTCGAGGAACTGGCGGATGCCCTGCTCGGCCGCCAGATACTCGACCGCGCGGCGCAGGAAGTTGCGGTTCTCGCGCGGAGGGATCCGGCTGTTGGGGTTGGCCTTGAGGCCGGCCTCGGCGGCCGTCCGGTCGGCCGGGAAGTTGTCCTTGCCGCCGAGCAGGTAGTCGTAGACCCGGGCCGGGTGGGGCCGGTCGGTCTGCAGGTCGACCGGTTGCTTGGTCGCGTCGGGCTTGGGCTTCATCCAGTCGGCGCCTGACATGTCCGCTCTCCGCACGTGTGATCGGCTTATGTATCCCCGTCCGGCTCGGATCATATGCCGGGAACCCCGCTAACCGAGAGTGGCCGAATCGCCGATCGTCAGCGTGACCCGGTCGCCCGGCTGCACGGTGAGCCGCTCGGCGGCGCTGCCCTGGTTCACGGCCACGGCCAGGTAGCCGGCGGAGTCGACGAAGACGACCAGCTCACCGGGCTCTACGGCGCCGAACGTGCTTCTGCTGCGGGCCGCTTGCCCGTCGACCGCGGTGATTTTGACGTTTCCCGTGGCCGCGAGCTGCACGTTGCCGAACCGGTCCACGGTCAGCACCTCGGCGACGATCGTGGTTCGCGTCTGCTCGACGTGCGGCGGCCGCGGTCGTATCACGTCGTCGATCTCTTCGCCGGCGGCGCTCAGGTCGTCGCCACGGGCCAGGCGGGCGGCCACGGGCGCGAAGACGTCCCTGCCGTGGAAGGTGTGCGACACGGTACCGCCGAACCACCGCCTGTTGGTGAGATGTACTGCGCTCGATATGCCGCCCAGCGCCTCGGCCGCCGGGACCAACAGGCCGTTGTCGGGGCCGACGAGCAGGTGACCGCTCGCCGTCCGGATCGCGATCGGCCGGCGCTGCGTGCCGACGCCCGGGTCGACGACCGCGAGGTGCACCGACGTGGGCAGCGACGGCACCGTCTGGGCGAGCACGAGCGAGGCCCTCCTGACGTCGCCCGGCGGGATCAGGTGCGTCACGTCGATGATCCGCGCCTCGGGCGCGATCTGTGCGATGACACCGTGACAGGCGGCGACGAACCCGTCCTCGAGCCCGTAGTCGGTGGTGAACGAGATCCATGGCACGGCCCCCACGATAGTGTCGGACTCATGCGGCTTTGCGTGTTCACCGAACCCCAGCAGGGTGCCAGCTACGAGGACCAGCTCGCCATCGCCCAGCGGGCCGAGGCGCTCGGCTTCGAGGCGTTCTTCCGTTCCGACCACTACGTCTCGATGGGCGGCACCGGCCTGCCCGGCCCGACCGACTCGTGGGTCACGCTGGGTGCGCTCGCCCGCGAGACGTCGACGATCCGGCTCGGCACGCTCGTCACCTCGGCGACGTTCCGCTACCCGGGCCCGCTGGCGGTCGCGATCGCCCAGGTCGACGCGATGAGCAACGGCCGGGTCGAGGTCGGCTTGGGCGCGGGCTGGTTCGAGGTCGAACACACCGCGTACGGCATTCCGTTCCCACCCGTCGGCGAGCGCTTCGACCGCCTGTCCGAGCAGTTGGCGATCCTGACCGGCCTGTGGTCGACGCCGCCGGGCTCGACGTTCTCCTTCGAGGGCCGGTACTACGACATCGTGGACTCCCCGGCCCTCCCCAAGCCGGTCCAGCAGCCCGGCCCGCCGGTGATCATCGGCGGCAAGGGCCCGCGCCGCACGCCGCAGCTCGCGGCCCGCTACGGCGACGAGTTCAACGTCCCGTTCTCGACGCTGGCCGACACCGACGCCGCCTACAAGCGCGTCGTGGCGGCCATCGAGGAAGAAGGCCGCGACGGCCGCGCCCCGATCGTCTTCTCGTTCGCCCAGACCATCATCTGCGGCGAGAACGAGCCGGAGATCCGCCGCCGCGCCGAGGCGGTCGGCCTGGACCCGAACGGCCCCCGCGAGCGAGGCGGCCAGATCTACGGCACCCCGTCCCAGGTGGCCGAGCAGCTGAACGAGTTCGCCAAGGCGGGTGCCTCACGCGCCTTCCTGCAGCTCCTCGACATGCGCGACCTGGACCACTTGGAGCTGATCGCGGCCGAGGTGGCCCCGCTCCTCCCGTAGGCGCTTCCGCGATCGGTGGGGACAACTGACGGCGGTTCCCACCGAACCCGCGCTCGGCTGACGGTGGCCTGGGCCGGCCGGTGGCCTGGGCCAGCCGGCGTCTCTTCGGCCGGCGTCTCTTCGGCTGGCGTCTCTTCGGCTGGCGGTGGTCGGTGTCGTCAGCCGCGGAGGCGGAGTCCCCGCGGCGTGCTGCGGAAGCCGGCCGCGGACAGCGCGTCGCGTAACGGGGAGGCCAGGATCGACTCCCCGTCCGCGCGTTCGACGGACAGCGCCCCGAGGGCACCGGCGTGGACGGCGTCGGCGAGGGCCTTGGCCGCGAGGGCGAGCAGGTCGGCATCGTCGACGTACGACAGGAGGGTCCGGCCGCCCCGCTCCACGTACAGCACGAGATCGCCGCCCACGGTCACGACCAGTGCGCCCGCCTTCCGCCCGGCCCGGTGACCGGAGCGCTCGCCGTCGCCGGCGTCGACGACGCGGTCGGGCCAGGGGAGGGCCGCCCCATACGGATTCGCGGGATCCGTGGCCGCCAGCACCAGCGAGTCGCGGCTCTCGGTGCCGCCCCGCAGCCGGTCGACGGCGCCCGGCAACGCGAACTGGGCGGCGCCCAGCCCCTCGACGAAATACCCCCGCCGCGCCGCCCCGCGCTCCTCCATCGCCGCGAGCACCGGATAGACACCGGCGAACGCGCCGGGCAGGTCCTCGGCCATGACCGCCCCGCGCGTGACGACGCCGTGCCGGTCGAGCAGCAGCTCGGCGTTGGCGGTCGCGCGCCGGGTCGGGTCGAGGTCGCGGTCGGGCAGGCGGTGCCAGCGCCCGGCCGCGGTGGGCGGGCCGGTCCGCGCGACCGCGAGCGACGCGCGGACCATCGCCGATCCCGGCCGCCGGTAGCGGGAGCGCGGCGCCGACGGCCGCGACCGGTGCGCGCCGCCCCCGCCGAGCTTCGCCCGCAGCGGCGCCAGCGTGTCGTTGGAGATCCGACCGGCCCACACGAGGTCCCACAGCGCCGCGACGAGATCCGCCTCCGAGAAAGTCCCGGCCGCTCGCGCGATCCCGCCCGCCGGGGCCTGGTCGTCGGTCCGTCCAGCGACCCGGTCATCGGATCGGCCTACGGCCCGGCCACGGGTCCCGTCTGGACTGTCTGCCCCGGCTCTTCCCGTTGCGGCGCTTTCGGTTGCGGCTCTTCCCGCTCCGGCGCCGTTGCCGGTCCTGGCCCGGGCCTCAGCTCGGCCGCCGGTCACGCTCGGACCCTCGGCCCCCGCTCGGCCGCCGGTCCCGGTCGGACCTTCGGCCCCCGCTCGGCCATCGGTGCCGGCCGGGCCGGGTTGTCCGTGCCCGTTGAGCGGCGCGATGGGGTCCGTCGGGCGAGTGGTGGCGAGGATCTCGGCGACGCGGTCGGCGAGGGTGCGCAGGAACAGGGCCTGGCCGCCCTCCAGGGCGGTCAGGATGGCGTCGTGGAGGGGGCCGCCGACGTCGGTCGGCGGTGGGAGCAGGAGCGGGGCGGTGTCGGCGAACGCCAGGCTGAGCCAGCCGTCGTGCTCGCCGATGGCGCCGGCACCGGCCCAGACCAGGTCGCCGGAGGCGCACAGCTCGTCGAGATACGCCGGGGTGTAGTCGGCGACGCGGGCCGGCAGGATCAGGCGCTCCAGCGCGGACGCCGGCATGGCGACGCCCTGGAGCTGCTCGATGGCCGACGCGACGGCGTCGACGCCGCGGGCCCGCGAGGCGCCGATGTGGTGCCACTGCGGCAGGAAGCGGGCGAGCGCGCGGGGCGGCACGGGCTCGATCTCGCGGCGCAGGGCGGCGAGCGAGCGACGGCGCAGCAGACGGAGGATCTCGGCTTCACACCACTCGGTGCCGGCGCCGCCCGGCGAGAACTCGCCCGACACCACCGAGGCGAGGCGGCGCAGCGCCTGCTCGACGACGAACACCCCGAGTCCGAACCGCGCCGCGCAGGTCATCGCCAGGAACGGCCCGTGCGTGCGCGCATAGCGGGAGACCAGGTCGCCGAGCGGGTCGGCGACCGGCTCCAGATAGGCGGCCGGCAGGCCGACCGGCAGCGCCACGCCGAGCGCGTCGCGGAACCGGCCGGCGTCCTCGACCGAGATCCAGCGCGCCTCGCCCGCGACCCGCACCTGGATCGCCCGCCGCCGGGCGGCGAGCTCGACGGCCCAGGCCGGGTCGGCGCCGCGCTCGGTCAGCTCGGCGTCGGACAGGTCGCCGAGCACGCGCAGCATCTCGGCCACGTCCTCGGCGTCGCGCGGGGTGCGCTGGGCGCCGAGCCACTGCAGGCTTCGCTCGGTCTCGGTGACCACGTCGGGGTCGAGCAGCTCGCGCAGCTCCACCCGGCCGAGCAGCTCGGCGAGCAGCGTCGGGTCGAGCGCGAGCGCGGCGGCCCGCCGCTCGGCCAGCGGCGCGTCGCCCTCGTAGAGGAACGCCCCGACGTAGCCGAACAGCAGCGACCGGGCGAACGGCGACGGCCGCTGCGTCTCGACCTCGACCAGGCGCAGCTTGCGGCCGGCGATGTCGCGCATGACGCCGACGAGGCCGGCGACGTCGAACACGTCCTGCAGGCACTCGCGGGCGGCCTCCAGCGTGATCGGGAAGTCGGCGTAGTCCCGGGCCACGTCGAGCAGCTGGGCCGAGCGCTGACGCTGCTGCCAGAGCGGCTGGCGGCGGCGCGGGTCGCGGCGGGGCAGCAGCAGCGCGCGGGCCGCGCACTCGCGGAACCGGGCGGCGAACATCGCCGACGTGCCGACCGTCTCCTCGACGATGCCGGCGATCTCGTCGGGGTCGAACGCCACCAGGTCGGCCCCGGGCGGCTCGTCGACCACGTCGGGGAGCCGGACCACGATGCCGTCGTCGCTCGGCATCACCTGACCGTCGACGCCATACCGCTCGTTGAGCCGCCGCCCGATCGCCAGCGCCCACGGGGCGTTGACCCGCGCGCCGAGGACACAGTGGACGGTCAGCCGCCAGTCGCCGAGCTCGTCGCGGAACCGCTCCACCAGCACGGTGCGGTCGTCGGGCAGGTGCCGGGTCGCCTCGCGCTGCTCCCGCAGATAGGCCAGGAGGTTGTCGGCGGCCCAGTCGTCCAGCCCGCCGGTGCGCAGGTGGGCGCGGGCCGCCTCGTCGCCCGACTTCACGAACCCGCGCAGCCGCGCGCCGATCGCCCGGCCCAGCTCGACGGGCCGGCCGGGGGAGTCGCCCTTCCAGAACGGCATCTTGGCGGCGGCGCCGGGCGCCGGGGAGACCAGCACGCGGTCGGGCGTGATGTCCTCGATGCGCCACGAGGTGGAGCCGAGCAGGAAGACGTCGCCGACGCGTGACTCGTAGACCATCTCCTCGTCGAGCTCACCCACCCGCGCCGCCTTCTCGGCGCCGGCCAGGAACACGCCGAACAGGCCGCGGTCGGGGATCGTCCCGCCGCTCGTCACGGCCAGCCGCTGGGCGCCCGGCCGCGCGGTGAGGACGCCCTCGGTGCGGTCCCAGACCACGCGCGGGCGCAGCTCGGCGAACGCCGTCGACGGATAGCGGCCGGCGAGCATGTCGAGCACCGCGAACAGCGCCGACTCGGGCAGGTCGGCGAAGACCGCGGTGCGGCGGAGGAGCGCCGCCAGCTCGTCGACGTGCCAGGGCTCCATCGCCACCATCGCGATGATCTGCTGGGCCAGCACGTCGAGCGGGTTGCGCGGATAACGCAGCTCCTCGATGCCGCCCTCGACCATCCGCTCGGCCACGACCGCGCACGAGACCAGGTCGCCCCGGTGCTTGGGGAACACCACGCCGCGGGAGACGGCGCCGACCTGGTGCCCGGCCCGGCCGACCCGCTGCAGGCCGGCCGCGACGCTCGGCGGCGCCTCGATCTGCACCACCAGGTCGACCGAGCCCATGTCGATGCCGAGCTCCAGGCTGGAGGTGGCGACCACGGCGGGCAGCTGCCCGGACTTGAGCGCCTCCTCGATGTGCTTGCGCTCCTCGCGGGACACGCTGCCGTGGTGTGCGCGGGCGACGACGGGCGGCGCCCCGTTGGCGGTGCCGGCCTGGGCCATCATCTCGGCCGGCGTGCGCGCCTGGTCGGGCTGCGGCACCCCGGCCCGCGCGCCGGCGAGCTCGTTGATCCGCGCGCAGAGCCGCTCGGCGCCGCGCCGCGAGTTGGTGAACACGATCGTCGACCGGTGCGCCTCGATGAGGTCGAGCACCCGCTCCTCGACCGCGGGCCAGATCGATGCCTGCCGCGGCCCGTCCTCGTCGTCGTCGCCGTTGAACGCCTCGCCGAGCGCGGTCATGTCCTCGACCGGCACCTGGACCTCGACCTCGATGGTCTTGGCCGTGGGCGGCTGGACGATCTCGACCGGCGCGGCGCCGCCGAGGAACCGGGCGGTCTCGTCGATCGGCCGCACGGTCGCCGACAGGCCGACCCGCTGGGCGGGCCGCTCCAGCAGGGCGTCGAGCCGCTCCAACGACAGCGCCAGGTGCGCGCCGCGCTTGGTGGCGCACACGGCGTGCACCTCGTCGATGATCACCGTCTCGACGCCGCGCAGCGACTCCCGGGCCTGCGACGTGAGCAGCAGATAGAGCGACTCCGGCGTGGTGATCAGAATGTCGGGCGGGGTGCGGGTGAACGCGCGCCGCTCGTCGGCCGGGGTGTCGCCCGTGCGCATCGCCACCCGGATGTCCGGCGGCTCCAGCCCGAGCCGGGCGGCGGCCTGCCGGATGCCGGTCAGCGGGGCGCGCAGGTTGCGCTCGACGTCGACCGCGAGGGCCTTCAGCGGGCTGACATAGAGCACGCGGCAGCGTTTGGCCGGGTCGGCCGGCGGGTGCGCGGCGAGCTGGTCGAGGGACCACAGGAACGCCGCGAGGGTCTTGCCGGAGCCGGTCGGCGCCACGACGAGCGCGTGCCGGCCGGCGGAGATCGCCTTCCACGCCCCCGCCTGTGCCGCGGTCGGCGCCGCGAACGCGGCGCGGAACCACTCGCGCGTCGCTGCCCCGAACCCACCGAGCTCCTTCATGCCACCCATCCTGCCTCGGGGGTACGACACTTTCCGAACCATCGGCCGATCGGATTATGGCTATTTGCCCGAATTGAGGAGTTTGGCTAATGTGTGCGAATCCCCGCGCGGCGGCACGACGCCGCGAAGGGTGAACGTAGCCGCGCCCAGCGGGCGGGCAGGACGCACAGGAGTCGCCGGTGGCAGGACAGCGCACGATCGCCGCGCGGGCGGTCCGGCAGGAGTCCGACGTGCTGCTGCGGCAGCTGGACACGTACCTCGCGGCGCTGCGCTCCGGCCGCCCGGAGGCCGACGTCGACCACGCCGAGCGGGTCGCCGCCGCCCTGCGCCGCCTCATCGCCGAGACGTCCGGCGCCAGCGCCGTCGACCGGGCGCGCGTCCGCGCCGCCGTCCACTACTTCGTCTACCAGGGCCACCAGCGCCCGGCCCGCGGCGGCGCCCGCCTCACGCTGCTGACCGGTGGCCGCGCCGCGCCGGAGCGGCGCCGCAACGACCACCGCGTGGTCAACGACCTGCTGCGCGAGCTCGGCCGCCCCGATCTCGTGGTGGCCGACCCGCCGTCCACCTGACGCACCGAGCTTGCCTGGCCGGGCAGCGAAGGGGTCCCTCACCGACCGCTGGTGAGGGACCCCCATGCGTTCGCGCACTGTCAGGACAGGTTGGCCGTCGCGAGCTTCACGCTGAACGCCACGAACGCGCCGCCGACCGTCGCGCTCAGCCCGGCCGCCAGCTTGCGGCGCGACCGGAACTGGTCGGCGAGGTAGCGCCCGCCGAAGATCAGCACGGTGAGGTACAGCGCGGAAAGCACCTCGGCGATCACGCCGAGGATCGCGAAGCTCACCACCGGGTGCGGATAGGCCGGGTCGACGAACTGGATGAAGAACGAGACGAAGAACAGGATCGCCTTCGGGTTGAGCAGGCTGATCACCAGTGCGCGGCGCAACGGCCGGTCGGCCGGCGCCTCGGGCTGCGCGGCCACGGCCGCCGGCACCGCGGGCGGGCGGCGGAACCGCCGGACGGTGTCGATCACCAGCCGCAGGCCGATGTAGGCGAGGTAGACCGCGCCCGCGTACTTCACCAGGTTGAACAGCCACGGGTAGGTGTGCAGCAGGGAGGCCACGCCGCCGGCCGACAGCGTCATGAGCACCGCGTCGCCGAGCCACACGCCGGCCGCCGCCCGGTAGCCGTCGCGCACCCCGCGGCGGGCCGCGACGGACAGCACGTAGATCGAGTTGGGCCCGGGCAGCAGCACGATCGCGGCCGTGCCGAGCACATAGGTCCAGGGATTGGTGACGCCGAGCACTTACCGACCTCCAGCTGCCAGCGCCGCAGCGAGCCGGTCCCGCGCTCCGGGCCACTCGTCGGCGATCATCGCGAACGAGACGGTATCGCGCCAGCTGCCGTCGGGCCGCTGGCGGTGGGCCCGCAGCACGCCCTCGCGCTGGGCGCCGAGCCGCACGATGGCCTGCTGTGACCGCTCGTTGCGGACGTCGGTGTGCCACTCCACCCGGATCGCGCCGAGCGTGTCGAACGCGTGCCCCATGAGCAGTAACTTCGACTCGGTGTTGATCGCGGTGCGCCACCACGGGCGGCCGAGCATCGTGTGGCCGATCGCGATGGACCGCCGAGCCGGGTCGACCGCGTAGTAGGACGTCGAGCCGAGAATCTTCCCCGTCGCCGGGTCGCGCTGCACGAGCGCCACGCGCCCCGGGTCGTCGACCGCGGCCGCCACGACCTGCGCCATCTCGGCGACGGAGGCCGGCCGCGGGACGGTCAGGTGCGTCCATACGTCGGGATCGTCCAGCGCCGCGAACAGCCCCTCGGCATGGACGCGGTCGAGCGGCTCGATCACCACATGCGAGCCGCGGAGCGTGGGCGCGGCATGCCAGGGCGAGGCGTCCTGCCGCAGATACTTCGGCAGCGGCACGGCCGAGGCGGGATCCGGCTCGGGGCGGCCCATCGTCAGGCGCAGGGGCACGACGCCCGCCCAGTGCGGCAGCTCGAGGTCGGCCTCGTCGTCGCCGACGCCCTTGGCGCGGGTCTTCGCCGAGACCTCCTCGAGCCGCAGGGCCAGCAGGGCCGTCTGTGCGAGCTCCTTGGCGCTGGCCGGCCGGCTGTCGTCGGCGCGGCCGGGCACCACCTTGTCGACCAGGGCGGCGAACGCCTCCTCCCGCTCCTGCGGGTCGGTGACCAGCCGCGCGGTGCCGTGGGCGACCACCGAGCGGTAGTTGATGCTGTGGTTGAACTGGGAGCGGGCCAGCACCAGGCCGTCGATGAGGGTCACGGTGACGCAGACGGGCAGGCCCTCGTGCCGCGCGGCGAGCATGGGGCCGCTGCCGGTGGAGCCGTGGAGATAGAGCACGTCGCCGATCCGGGCGTGCAGGGTCGGCAGCACGCGGGGCGCGCCGTCGACGACGAAGCCGAGGTGGCAGACATACGCCTCGTCGAGGATCGCGTGGATCAGGCCCGCGTCATAGGAGGCGCGGTCGCCGAGCCGCCGGGTCGTCGTCCGCGCCGTCTTCTGGTAGGTGTCCACCGCAGCACCTCGTTTGTTCTAGTACAATCTCCGAACTGTGGCAGTACAATATCAGCCGAGCGGCGGCACCGCAGCCGAGATCTCGGCCAGCATCGAGACCGGCGTCCGCACCGGCGGGCTCGACGCGGGCGCCCCGTTGCCGCCCGTGCGCAGCCTGGCCGCGGCGCTCGGGGTCAGTCCGGCGACGGTCGCAGCCGCCTATCGTGCGTTACGCGAACGCGGCGTGATCGAGACCGCCGGCCGCGGCGGCACGCGCGTCCGGCCGCGCCCGCCGGTGGCCCGCCGCACCGTGCACGCGCTCCCGGTCCCCGAGGGCGTCGTCGACCTCGCCGCCGGCGGTCCCGACCCGCACCTGTTACCGGGCCTGGCCCGGCACCTCATCCGGCTCTCGCACGACCTGCCCCCGGGAGGCTACGAGCACGGCGGGCCGCTGCCCGAGCTGCTCGACCTGGCCGGCGAGCGGTTCGCGGCCGACGGCATCCCCGCCGGTCGGCTGACGGTCACCGGCGGCGCCCTCGATGGCATCGAGCGGGCGCTGGTCGCCCACTTACGCCCCGGCGACCGGGTCGGGGTCGAGGACCCGGGCTGGGCCAACCTGCTGGACCTGGTCGCCGCGCTCGGGCTCACGGCGGTGCCGGTGCCGGTCGACGACGAGGGGCCGACCGAGGCCGGGCTGGCCGCCGCGCTGGCCGCCGGGGTCGCGGCCCTGGTGGTGACCGGTCGCGCGCAGAACCCGACCGGCGCGTTCGTCACCCGCAGGCGGGCCGAGGCCTTGCGGCGGAGGCTCATGCTGTACCGCCAAGTCCTCGTTCTTGAAGACGATCACGCGGCGGAACTGGCGCACGAGCCGGCGCACCCGCTGGCCGGAGCGACCGGCTCGTGGGCCTACATCCGCTCGTTGTCCAAGCCGTACGGGCCCGATCTGCGCATGGCGCTGGTGGCCGGCGACGACACGACGATCGCGCGCATCGAGGGCCGCATGCGGCTGGGCACCGGCTGGGTCTCGACCGTCCTGCAGCGGCTCGCCGTGGAGCTGTGGCGCGATCCCGGGACGCGGGACACGGTGGCGCGGGCGCGCGACGTCTACGCGGTGCGACGCCAGGCCCTGCGTGACGCGTTCGACGGGATGCCGACACACGGTGTGAGCGGGATCAACGTGTGGGTGCCGGTCGCCGACGAGACGTCGATGGTCGCCGGGCTGCGGGAGGAGGGGCTCGCGGTCGCGCCAGGTTCGATGTACCGCCTGGTCAGCCCGCCGGCGATCCGTATCACGACGGCCGCGCTCGATCCCCGCGACGCGCCGCGCGTGGCCGGAGCGGTGCTGCGCCGGGCCGCCGGAACCATTCAGCGACAAGTGTGACATTTGGTGCTTGTTAGTCATTCGTGACGGCCGTTGACCCTAAGTTGTCGGACCCGACCGCTACTCTGCCAGCGCGTGGACACCAGTACGGGGTGGTGTCGCCATCCAGGGAGGAAGAGACAGCGTGAAGATTGCGAAGAGCGTCGTCATCGGCGCCATCGCCGTGGCCTCGTTGGCCTTCGTCGCCGCGTGCGGTGACGACAAGGGTGGTTCGAGCCCGTCGGCCGGTTCGTCGGCGACGGCGCCGTCGCCGACCAAGGCGCCGACCGGCACCGAGCTGCTCACCGCGGCGATCAACAAGACGACCGGGGCGAGCTACAAGTTCAAGGGGACGATCTCCGGCGGCACCGTCGACGGCGCCACCGACCCCGCGGCCGGTGTGAGCGTCGGGAAGGTCGCCATCCAGGAGGAGGGTGTGTCGCTCTCCATCGAGTCGCAGCTCACCCCGACGGCCTACTACGCGAAGATCAGTGGGCTGCCGCTGCCCGGCTTCGACGGCAAGAAGTGGCTCAAGCTCGACCCGGCCAAGCTGACCGTGAAGGACGCGCTCGGCTTCGGCGACCCCAAGGACCCGGTCGAGCTCAAGTCGCTGCCGAGCAGTGTCGCCACCGCGGAGACCACCGACGGCAAGACGATCAAGGGCACGATGGACTTCAGCAAGAAGACCTGGGGCTCGGTCGACGACGACGCCGTCAAGGCGCTCGGCGACAAGGCGAAGACCGTGCCGTTCGAGGCGACCGTCGACGACAAGGGCAACCTCGCGTCGCTGAAGGTCAGCGTGCCGGCCTACGGTGACACCAAGGCGGAGGAGATCGCGCTCACGTTCAGCGACTTCGGCGCGCCGGTCACGGTCACGACGCCGGCCGCGGCCGAGGTCATGGAGGCGCCCGCCTCGGTCTACCAGATGCTCAACCAGGCGTAGGACCACCGCACCCGGGGCCGGCCGTGAGCCTGGCGGGCCCCGGGGCTCCATCCGGGCCGGTCGTCCACGTGTGCGCGGGCCGAGGAAAAGCCGCTGTCCGCCGCGGGCGCGGTTGGCTCGGGGCCGCTACCGTCGAGCGGGTTGCCGTTGCCGAGGTGCGGTCCGCGGCGGCCGGTGGCGGGGCGACATTCCGCTCGCTTCGGTGGGTTGTGAGGAGGCGGGGAGACACGGGCTGACGGCTGGGGACCGACCGGGATTGGCGGCGTCGCGCGGGCGTCGATGCGAGGAGGGGATGTATGCGTACCAGCAGGATCATGGCGGCCGTCGCGGTGGCGGCGATCGCGTTCACGAGCGGTTGCGGAGGCGGCGACGAGCCGAAGACCGGGGCCACGAGCGGCAAGGCACCGGCATCCGCGTCGCCCTCGCCGGCGGACGCGAAGAGCGTGCTGGACAAGGCGGTCAAGGGCCTCAACGCGTCGACGTATACGTATCGGATGGCGATCGCCGAGGGCACGTTCTCGGGTGCGATCGATCCGGCCGGCAAGCAGCAGGTCAAGGCCGAGGGCGCGGTCGGCGGGGTGAAGTTCACGATCGAGGGGATCGTGGTCGGCGCCGACTACTTCTACAAGAGCAGCGCGGCGGCGCCGGGCATCGACCCGAAGAAGTGGTACAAGCTGGATCGGTCGAAGGTCACCAAGCCGGAGATCGTCGGGCTGATCGAGGAGAAGGACCCGACCGGGAGCCAGACCTTCGTCGGGCGGGTGGGCAGCGCGAAGCTGGAGAGCCCGACGACGGTCACCGGCACGTTCGACCTGAGCGCCGGCGGTGACCTCGGGATTGACGACAGTGCGGTGCTGGCGGCGCTCGGCGAGAAGGCGAAGAACGCGCCGTTCACCGCGACGCTCGACGACCAGCAGCGGCTGACGGCGCTGAGGATCACGGTTCCGGCGTACGGGACGGTGGGGGAGCAGGCGATGACGGTCGAGTACGCCGGCCACGGCCAGCCCGTCGCGGTCGCCGCGCCGAAGGCCTCGGACGTCTTACCGGCCACGGCCGCCGTCTACGCCCTGCTGAACCGCTGACCCGGCCTCCCTGGCGCCCGCTCAAGGGAGCGCGGTGCTGGGAGGGTTGGTTGTTGGCGCGGAGAGTGCGCGGCTCGGAGCGGGTGCGCCGGCCCGCGAGTTGCCGGGGCGCTGCGGGCGGAGGGCGCCGGCCGCCCTGAGCGGACCGGGAAGAGCGGGGCGGGGCGGGCAGGCACTACGCTGCGGCAGATGAGGTCGGCATTCGTCGCGCTCGTTGCGCTGTTGGCGCTGGCTGGGTGTTCGTTCGGGGCCGACCCGGACAGGCCGAAGGCGTCCCCGGCCGCTTCGGCCTCGCCGACCGGGCTGGCGGCCGGCCTGTCGGCGTTCGGGATGGGCAGCTACCGGTTCAGCGTGACGGCCAACGAGGGGAAGTACCAGGGGGCGATCGACCCGGTCGCCGACCTGCTCGACGCCTCCGTGGCGGTGACGTCCGACGGGGCCAGCCTGAAGATCGACACGGTGTCGGTGGGCGGGGTGGCGTACACGCGGCTGACCGGGTTGCCGATGCCGGGTTTCGACGGGAACACCTGGTACAAGGTCGATCGGGCGCGCATGACCCGGCCCGGGGCGCTCGGGATCAGCGCGATCGAGGACCCGACCGGGGTGCAGGCGTTGGTCGCGGCCACGCACGACGTGCGGCGGGACGGGGACCGGTACAGCGGGACCGTCGACATGACCCGGGTCGCCGCCTGGGGGCCGGTCAACATCGCCCGGGTGCTGCAGCTCGGGGAGGCGGCGAAGGCGGTGCCGTTCGAGGCGACCCTCGACGGGCAGGGGCGGCTGGTCACGATGAAGGTCAACATTCCGGACAATACGGTGCAGGCCACGTACTCGGACTTCGGGGCGCGGGTCAGCGTGACGGCGCCGACGGGAGCGGAGCCGCTGCCGGACCACCTGTACGGCATGCTCGGGCTGTGACGAGCCTAGGCCCTGCCTGATGCCGTCCTGCCTGATCGCCGTCCTGCCTGATCGGCAGGACAGGACCTAGGCGAGACCGTGTCTCGCGTCGCACACTTGCGCGCATGGAGCAGCACCTGTATGAGGCGGAGCATCAGGCCTTCCGGGAACTGTGCAAGGAGTTCCTGGCCCGCGAGGCGGTTCCGTTCAACGACGCGTGGGAGAAGGCGGGGATCGTCGACCGGGAGGTCTGGCGGAAGGCCGGGGCCGCCGGGCTGCTCGGGATGGACGTCGACGAGGCGTACGGGGGCGGCGGGCAGCGTGACTTCCGGTTCAACGCCGTGCTCGTCGAGGAGATCGTCGCGGCGGGCGCGTCCGGGCTCGGGTTCGGGCTGCACAACGACGTCGTCGCGCCGTACCTGACCGAGCTGGCGACCGACGAGCAGAAGAAGCGGTGGCTGCCCGGGTTCTGCTCCGGCGACATCGTCACCGCCATCGCGATGAGCGAGCCCGGGGCGGGCTCCGACCTGGCCGGGATCCGGACGACCGCCGTGCGGGACGGCGATTCCTGGGTGCTCAACGGGCAGAAGACGTTCATCACCAACGGCGAGATGGCCGACCTGGTGATCGTCGTGGCCAAGACCGACGCGGCGCGCGGGGCGCACGGCATCAGCCTGTTCGCGGTCGAGACCGGGACGCCCGGGTTCAGCCGGGGGCGGCGCCTGGAGAAGGTCGGGCTCAAGGCCAACGACACGGCGGAGCTGTTCTTCGACGACTGCCGGATCCCGGCCGACCACCTCCTCGGCCAGGAGAACCAGGGCTTCTACCACCTCATGGCCAACCTGCCGCGCGAGCGGCTGGGCATCGCCGTCGCCGCGGTCGCGGCGGCCGAGCACATTCTCGGGATCACGCTGGAGTACGCGCGGACCCGGGAGGCGTTCGGCCGGCCGATCGGCCGGTTCCAGCACAACCGGTTCCTGCTGGCCGAGCTGGACACCGAGGTGACGATCGCGCGGACCTTCCTGAACGCCTGCATCCTCGAGCAGAACGCGGGGCGCCTGTCGGTCGTCGACGCGGCCAAGGCCAAGTGGTGGACGACGGAGCTGCAGAACAAGGTGGCCGACCGCTGCGTGCAGCTGCACGGCGGGTACGGGTTCATGCTGGAGTACCCGGTCGCCAAGGCCTGGCTGAACAGCCGCGTCCAGACGATCTACGGCGGCACGACGGAGATCATGAAGGAGATCATCGGCCGGGGTCTGGGCCTGTAGCCGCGGTCGCGGCCGCAGCGTCGGCCAAGGCGGCGAAGACCAGCGACATCGAGGTGGCGCCCGGGTCCTGGTGGCCGACGCTGCGCTCGCCGAGGTACGACGCGCGGCCCTTGCGGGCCTGCAGCGGCACCGTGGCGCGCATGCCGTCCGCCGCCGCCCGGGCCGCCGCCGCGGCGTCGCCCGTCGCCTCGAACGCCTCAACGGCCGGCACCAGCGCGTCGACCAGCGTCTTGTCGCCGGGGACGGCCTTGCCGAGCTTCTGCACGGCATCCAGCCCCGCCCGCAGCGCCTCGGCGAGGGTGGCGTCCTGCTGCAGCGCCTTCCCGATCGCGCGGAAGGCCTGACCGTACAGCGGGCCGGAGGCCCCGCCGACCTTGGACACGAGCGTCGTCCCGGTCTTGACCAGCACCTCGCCGCCGGTCGCCAGGTCGGCGCCGGCGAGCGCCGCGACGACGGCGTCGAAGCCGCGGCGGAGGTTCACGCCGTGGTCGCCGTCGCCGATCGCGGCGTCGAGCTGGGTCAGCTCGTCGGCCCGCTCGCGCACGGCGGCCGCGATCCCCTCGACCCAGGCGCGGGCGAGATCCGCCTCCATGCTCAGGCCCCCCAGCGCAGGCCGGGCGTGCGGACCGGCGCGTCCCACAGCCGCAGCAGCTCGTCGTCCACCCGGCAGACCGTCAGGGACAGGCCGGCCATGTCGAGGCTGGTCACGTAGTTGCCGACGAGGGAGCGCGCGACGCCCACCCCGGCCTCGTCCAGCAGGCGGGAGATCTCGCCGAACATGAGGTACAACTCGATGAGCGGGGTCGCCCCGAGCCCGTTGACCAGGACGATCGCGGGCTCGCCGGACGGGATCGGCTTGGCGGTCAGGATCGCCTCGACGACCAGCGCCGCGATCTCCTTCGCGGGGCGCAGCTGCTGCCGGCTGCGGCCGGGCTCGCCGTGGATGCCGACGCCGACCTCGATCTCGTCGGCGGGCAGGTCGAACCCGGGCTTGCCGGCGGCGGGCGTGGTGCACGCGGTGAGCGCGACGGCGAACGACGCGGACCGCTCGTTCACGCGGCGGCCGACGGCGGCGACGTCCGCGAGCGGCGCGCCCTCCTCGGCGAGCGCGCCGGCGATCTTCTCGACCAGCAGCGTGGCGCCCGTGCCGCGCCGCCCGGCGGTCCACGTCGAGTCCTCGACCGCGACGTCGTCGTCGACGAGCACCGTCTCGACCCGGATGCCCTCGTCGTCGGCGAGCTCGGCGGCCAGCTCGAAGTTCATGACGTCGCCGGTGTAGTTCTTCACGATGTGCACGACCCCGGCGCCGCCGTCGACGGCCTTCGTGGCGGCGATGATCTGGTCGGGGACCGGCGACGTGAACACCTCGCCCGGGCAGGCGGCGTCGAGCATGCCCGGCCCGACGAACCCGCCGTGCAGCGGCTCGTGCCCCGACCCGCCGCCCGAGACGAGGCCGACCTTGCCCGCCCGGGGCGCGTCGGCGCGCACCACGAACTGCTGGTCGAGGTCCACACGAAGTTCCGGATGCGCGGCGGCCACCCCGGCGAGCGCCTCCCGCACGACGTCCGCGGGGTCGTTCAAGAACTTCTTCATGCCAGTCATTTTGGCGGTACGGCGGGCACATAGCATTGCCCGACATGGGGCAACCGGTGGGAATCGTGCTCGTATCGCACAGTGAGCGGCTGGCGCACGGGCTGCGCGACATGCTCGTCCAGGTGGCGGGCGAGCAGGTGCCGATCGAGGCGGCCGGCGGCACCGACGACGGCGCGCTGGGGACCAGCTACGACCGCATCCTGGTGGCGATCGACCGGGCCGACCGGGGCGCCGGCGTGCTCGTGCTCACCGACCTGGGCAGCGCCGTGCTCACCGCGCAGACCGTGCTCGAGGACCGGGTCGCCAACGACGCCGTGCTGGTCGACGCGCCGTTCGTCGAGGGAGCGGTCGCCGCGGCGGTCCTGGCCAGCACCGGGGCCGACCTGGAGGCCGTCACGCAGGCGGCCGTGGAGGCCCGCGATGTCCGCAAGCTCTGAGCTGCCGGTCGTCCTGCCCGTCGACCTGCACGCCCGCCCTGCCGCGGCACTTGTCCGGGTTGTCGCGGGATTCAGCAGTACCGTCGAAATCTCCCAAAATGGGAAACAGGCCAACGCCAGGAGCGTCCTCGCGGTGATCGGGCTGGGGGCGCGGGCGGGATCGACGGTCGTCGTGCGCGCGACCGGAGACGACGCCGAAGCGGCGCTCAACGCCGTGGCATCGACGCTGGAGAACACCGAGTAAGGAGTGGTGCGGGTCGCGGTGCGTACGCGACGATGTCGTGCGTGACCGCTCTCGCTGCTCCGCCCGCCACCGACGTCCCTCGCCTGCAACGCCGCACGCTCGGCCTGCTGGTCTCGATGCAGGTCGTCGGCGGCCTCGGCGTGGCCAGCGGGGTCTCCGTCGGCGCGCTGCTGGCCGCGTCGATGGCCGGTCCGACGGCCGCGGGCCTGGCCGGCAGCTCGGCCGTGATCGGCGCCGCGTTGATCGCGATCCCGGCCACTCGGCTCATGCGGACCGGCGGGCGGCGGCCCGGGCTGGCGTTCGCGTACGCGGCCGGGGCGCTCGGCGCACTGCTCGTCGCGGCGGCGGTGTGGTGGGACAGCGTGCCGCTGCTGTTCACGGGGACGTTCCTGTTCGGCGGGTCGAGCGCGGCCAACCTGCAGTCGCGGTACGCGGCGGTGGACCTGGCGGCGCCGGACCGGCGGGCGCGGCACCTGTCGGTCGTGGTCTGGGCGACGACGCTCGGCGCGGTGGCGGGGCCGAACCTGGCGCCGTGGGCGGACCGGTGGCTGGCCCGGTTCGGTGTGCCAGAGTACGGGGGGCCGTACTTGTTCAGTTTTGTGGTGTTCGTGCTGGCGTGTCTGGTGTTGCTGGTGTTCTTGCGGCCCGATCCGTTGCTGACGGCTCGTTCCCTGTCCGAAGTTCCGGGCAAATCGGACTCCGCGTCTCGTGGGGTGTGGCGGGCTGCGGTGCGGACGGTCCGGGCGAGCCCCGGGGCGCGGGTCGGGGTCGTGTCGGTCGCGGTCGGCCACGTGGTGATGGTCGGTGTGATGTCGATGACGCCCGTGCACATCGGCGACTACGTGCACGACCACGGCGACCTGCTGCGCGTGGTCGGGCTGGTGATCAGCATCCACATCACCGGGATGTACGCGCTGTCCCCCGTCATCGGCTGGCTCGCCGACCGCTTCGGCCGCCGGCCGGTGATCCTGGGCGGCGTCGGGGTGCTGCTGCTTGCCTGCTTGTTCAGCGGTACCGCCGGCGACAACACCCCGCGGCTGTCCATCGGCCTGGCGCTGCTGGGCCTGGGCTGGGGCTGCACGATGGTGGCCGGTTCGACGCTGCTGACCGAGTCGGTGCCGGTGGAGCAGCGGGCCGGCGTGCAGGGGCTCTCCGACGTCGTGATGGGCGTCGCCGGGGCCTCCGCCGGAGCGCTGGCCGGCGTCGTGGTCGACCTGTTCGGGTACCCGGCGCTGACGGCCGTCGCCGCGGTCGGGGTCGTGCCGTTGCTGGCGATGGTGCTGCGCCGGTCGGCTGCTTAACTTGATGCCGTGCGTTTGACGGATTTCTGGCAGCGACTGGATCAGGTGTTCGGCGTCGGGTACGCGAAGAGCATCGCCCACGACCAGGTGCTGTCCCAGCTCGGGGGCCGCACGATCGACGAGGCGCTCGCCGGCGGGGAGGAGACCGCCGTGGTGTGGCGGGCTGTAGTCGCCGCATACCCGGAGCGTGTCCCTGCCCGCCTGAAGTGATGTTTTTCGGCGTGTCAGCATGTTGATCGTACAGATGTACGGGTACTCTCCTCACTCGTTGGGCGCCACTGCGGCAGTTTTTGTCATACCCGGCGCTTAGCGTGTCAGCGTGACCAAACGAACGCCGACGAAGACCGCGAACCCAGGGGTGACGGACATGGCAGTACAACCCGATCGGGAGAAGGCGCTCACGCTCGCCCTCTCGCAGATCGACAAGCAGTTCGGCAAGGGCTCCGTGATGCGTCTCGGCGAGCGTGTCATTGCCCCACAGGCGGTGATCCCGACCGGCTCGATCGCCCTCGACGTGGCGCTCGGCATCGGCGGCCTGCCCCGCGGCCGGGTGATCGAGGTCTTCGGACCGGAGTCGAGCGGTAAGACGACGGTGGCGCTCCACGCGATCGCCAACGCGCAGGCACAGGGCGGCATCGCGGCGTTCATCGACGCGGAGCACGCGCTCGACCCCGACTACGCCAAGGCGCTCGGCGTCGACACCGACGCGCTGCTCGTCTCCCAGCCGGACACCGGTGAGCAGGCGCTCGAGATCGTCGACATGCTGGTGCGCTCCGGCGCGCTCGACATCATCGTCATCGACTCGGTCGCCGCGCTCGTGCCGCGCGCCGAGATCGAGGGCGAGATGGGCGACAGCCACGTCGGCCTCCAGGCCCGCCTCATGAGCCAGGCGCTGCGGAAGATCACCGGTGCCCTCAACAACTCGGGCACGACGGCGATCTTCATCAACCAGCTGCGGGAGAAGATCGGCGTCATGTTCGGCAGCCCGGAGACCACGACCGGTGGTCGCGCGCTGAAGTTCTACGCGTCGGTCCGCCTCGACGTGCGGCGCATCGAGAGCCTGAAGGACGGCACCGACGTCGTCGGCAACCGGACGCGCGTCAAGGTGGTCAAGAACAAGGTGGCCTCGCCGTTCAAGCAGGCCGAGTTCGACATCATGTATGGCAAGGGCATCTCGCGCGAGGGCTCGCTGATCGACGTCGGCGTCGAGCAGACGATCATCCGCAAGTCCGGCGCGTGGTACACGTACGATGGCGACCAGCTCGGCCAGGGCAAGGAGAACTCGCGCAAGTTCCTGCGCGACAACCCCGACGTGGCGGCCGAGATCGAGAAGAAGATCAAGGAGAAGCTCGGCGTAGGGGTCGGCCAGGCCACCGACGCGGCCGGCGGGCCGGAGACTGCTTCCGTCGACTTCTGATCGGCGTTGCTGATCGTCGCCGAGACCACCCGGTGCCGGCGGGCGTGGGCCAAGCCGCGCCAGGCCGGCACCGGGTCTCGGTGCTCTGCAGAGCGCTGGCTACGGGGGCCGGAGGTGAACGGTATGCCGGACGACGGCGAGATCGCGCTGCCGTCGTGGTTGGTCGACGCGCAGAACGACGACGGGCCGAATCCCTGGCTGTCGCCGCCTGCGGCGGATGCGCGGCCGGCTCGGGCGGGGATGAGCCGGGAGCGCCGAAAACCCGAGGTGCCGTCGTGGGCGGGGCCGGAGTCGGGGACCGGGTCGCCTTGGGCGGACGCGGTGCCCGGTGCGCCGGCTGATGCTGCCGCCGGGGACGCTCGCGTGGACGCCCCGGTGGCTCGTGTTCCGGATGGCCGCTCGGCCGGGGGGCGGGCTCGGGACGCTCGGAGCGCTCGGGGGCGAGCGCGGGGGGATCGGAGCGCTCGGCCGGATCGTGCCGGGGCCCCGGATCGCGCCGGGGCTGCGGATCGGTCGGGGCGCGGTGCGTCGCCGGTTGATCCGCGGGAGGCGGCGCGGGAGATCTGCCTGCGGCAGCTGGCGATCCGGCCCCGCACTCGGGCGGAGCTGGCCACCGCGATGCGCAAGCGCGGCGTGGACGACGAGATCGCCACGGAGATCCTCGACCGGTATGACGAGGTGGGCATCATCGACGACGCCGCCTTCGCCCGGGCGTGGGTGAGCAGCCGGCACCACGGGCGGGGCCTGTCCCGCCGGGCGCTGGCGGGCGAACTGCGGCGCAAGGGCGTCTCGTCGGACGAGGTCGGGGAGGCGCTGGAGCAGGTCGCCCCGGACGTGGAGGAGGAGACGGCGCGGGCGCTGGTGGTACGCCGCCTGCGGGTCGAGTCGAGGTCCACTCCCGAGGTGGCGTTCCGGAGGATCGTGGGGATGCTGGCCCGGAAGGGGTATCCGCCCGGGCTCGCCATCCGCCTGGTCAAGGAGGCCATGTCCGAGCGCGACGCCGAGGCGGCCGAGTTCGCGGAGGCTGTCGACCCGGACGCGCTGGCCGACGCCACGTACGACCCGGACGCCGGCTGACCCTGCCGCCTCGCACGTCGGCCGCTGGGGCGCGTGGTTGCCCGCGAACGTGCGGGCTGTCCGTCCGCGCGCCCGCCGTGGGCCTCGTGCTCGCCGCGTGTGTGCCGCCTGCCCGTCTGACCGCCTGTCCATGTGCGGTCGGGCTGTTCGCACGCCTGCTTGAGCGGTGCCGGCTTCGTCCGCCCGCTTGCCGAGGGCCTGCCTGGCCACCCGCTGGTTCCCGCGTGTCCGGCCGCCCACTTGCTGTCCACTTGATGGCCCGGCCACCCGATTGCCACAGGTGTCCGTTCGTATGCCGGGTACCGGCAGGTTCTGGGCGTTTCTGCCGGTTGGCCGTTCATGATCGCGGACGTTTGTGGGTCGTACTCGACACGGAAGACCTCGGCGGAGGGTGATCGTGACCAGTGGCTGGCTGCCGGGTAGCTTCTACGACGGTCGTCGATGGGGTGTTGGCCGGGACCACGCACTGTGGTGGAATGGTCGCTGGTTCTTGGGTCGCCGCGGTGGCGCGTTGTTGTTACTCGGTCACCTCACGTCGAACATTGGTGCCGCTCGTCGGTTGACATGCCGGAAACATCCGGGCAAAAGACCCTGATAGGGTGTTTCGGCCGGGGAAGGTACTTGACGGACTTACGTCCCGTATGGTGCCCGATCATGAGTCCTTGACCGAAGCGCCCTTGACGACCTAGCCTCGGCGTTACCAGATGGAGACCGCCCAACCACCGCGGGTTTACCGCACAACATAGATCGCGTCACAGATCAGCAACACTTACGAGATTTTGCACTGGAACGATGCGCCGCGCCTTGCGGGAGGTGGCGGCGCTGGCAGCGACCCAGCAGCGGGGCTTTCTAAGCCTCGATATCGATGTACCTTGATGGCACCTAGGTCGGGCGTCTCCTCCCCATCACCCGCGTCGCACCTCGTTGTGCGGCGCCGAGCGGAGCGAGGTGACGTCGTGACGGAATGCGCCCGTGTCATCCTCTGCGACCCGAACGCCCCACCGGGCGGCCGCGCCGGTCGGGCCGAAGCCGTCCGGGATACCGTGGACATGTCCGGCACCGCCGACGCCGCGGACGATCCCACCAGCGAACGCCGTAGGGCCCTAGCCGTCCAGACGTGGCGCGGCGCCGGAGCCTTGGGTGCCGGTGGAGCTGACACTCTCGGGAAGAGTGGCGCCCCCGACCAGCCCGGCGAGCGAGGCGAGTCCGACGAGCGAGGCGAGTCCAGCGAGCGAGGCCCGAAGACCCGCGGGCCGGCCCGGAGGCGCCGCCGCAAGGCCGGCAGAGAGCGCCGGGACGCAGCCGCAGGCCGGGCTGGAAGGTCTGTTGCAGTAACGGTGCGCGGTGGGGATTGTGTGCCTCCGCCGCACGCCGGGCAAGGCGTGCGCACACAGAACAGTGGGGCCTACCGCTTCGAGGTGACCGCGTGACCGGGCAGATCGTCCTGACGGCCGCCGTGGCCGTCCTCGTCGTCGTGGTTGTCGTCGTGCTCGTCGCGGCGCTCAAGGTGATCCGCAAGCTCAACGTTCCCCTGGGACCGGTGCAGGTCCCCGCGGATGATCCCGCCTTCCTCGCCGAGAAGGATCGGCAGGAGCACTCGCTCGCCAGCCTCCGGACGGCGGCCGAGGACGCGACCGCGGCGGTCGACGAGGCGCGGGCGGCCGCGGCGGCGGCGCGGACCGAGGCGGCGGCGGCCAAGGCCGAGGCCAGCGCCGCCCGGTCGGAGGCGCGCCGGATCCTCGACGCGGCCCGGGCCGAGGCCGACTCGCTGCTCGAGCGGGCCCACCGGCAGGCCGAGGCCGACGCCGAGCAGGCCCGGGCGGCGGCGCGGAAGGCGGGCGAGCGCGAGGTCAACCAGCTCACCGCCGTGGCGAAGGAGCAGTCGCAGGACGCCGAGCGGCGGCAGCGGCGGCTCGACGAGCGGGAGCGGCTGCTGGCCGAGGAGGCCGAGCGGCTGGCGGAGCGGGACCGGCGCATCAGCGGTACCGAGGCGGATCTGGCGGACCGGGAGGGCAACGCGGTCCGGCGGGAGGCCGAGCTCGCGGAGGGCGAGGAGCGGCACCGCGCCGAGCTGGAGCGGATCGCCGGGCTCACCGCCGACGCGGCCCGGGTCGAGGTCGTCGAGACGATCGAGGGGCAGGCCAAGCGCGAGGCGGCGCTGCTCGTGCGGGACATCGAGAACGACGCGCGGAACACGGCCGAGCAGCGGGCCCGGCACATCGTCGTCGACGCCATCCAGCGGGTCGCCAGCGAGCAGACCGCGGAGAGCGTGGTCAGCGTGCTGCACCTGCCCAGCGACGAGATGAAGGGCCGGATCATCGGCCGCGAGGGGCGCAATATCCGGGCGTTCGAGTCGACGACCGGGGTCAACCTCATCATCGACGACACGCCCGAGGCGGTGCTGCTCTCCTGCTTCGACCCGGTGCGGCGCGAGATCGGGCGGCTGACGCTGGAGAAGCTGGTGCTCGACGGGCGGATCCACCCGCACCGCATCGAGGAGGTCTTCGAGCAGGCGAAGCACGAGGTGGAGCGCCTCTGCCTGCGCGCGGCCGAGGATGCGCTGGTCGAGGTGGGCATCACCGACCTCCACCCGGAGCTCATGACGCTGCTCGGGCGTCTCCGGTACCGCACCAGCTACGGCCAGAACGTCCTCAAGCACCTCGTGGAGACCGCCCACATTGCCGGCATCATGGCCTCCGAGCTGCGCCTGGACCCCGCGCTCATCAAGCGCTGCGCGTTCCTGCACGACATCGGCAAGGCGCTCACGCACGAGGTCGAGGGCAGCCACGCGCTCATCGGGGCCGACGTGGCCCGCAAGTACGGCGAGTCGGACGAGGTCGTGCACGCGATCGAGGCCCACCACAACGAGGTGCTGCCGCAGACCATCGAGGCGGTCCTGACGCAGGCCAGCGACGCCTGCTCCGGCGGGCGTCCGGGCGCGCGGCGGGAGAGCCTGGAGGCGTACGTCAAGCGCCTCGAGCGCATCGAGGAGATCGCCGGCGGCAAGTCCGGCGTCGAGAAGGTCTTCGCGATGCAGGCCGGCCGCGAGATCCGGGTCATGGTCCGCCCCGACGACGTGGACGACATCGGGGCGGCCGTGCTGGCCCGCGACGTGGCGAAGCAGATCGAGGAGGAGCTGACCTACCCCGGCCAGATCCGCGTCACCGTCGTGCGCGAGTCCCGCGTCACGGAGATCGCCCGTTAAGGCCTGTTCATAGCTGGGCCCGCCGCGGCCCGGCCTCAGTGACGAACAGGCCGCAGTCGAGTCCGGACCAGGACCTACGCCGGCGGGATCGCCGTGTCGATCTTCATGTAGGGGTTTGCCACCTTGTAGGACCAGATGACCGGGTCGGGGACGTCGAGGTTGCCGCTCGCGTCGAACTTGATCTCCCGAGCCACGCCCTTGCCGGTGTACGCGCGGACGTACTTCACCATGTCCTCCCGCGTGGCCTTGCCGGCCTGCAGGCCCGCCAGGAACACGTTGGCGGCGTCGTACGACTCCGGGCCGTAGTAGGTGGGCGTCTGCTCGAACTTCGCCTGGTACTTCGAGGCGAAGTCCCCGCCCGCCTTCTCGGCCGGCAGGCAGGGGCAGGTCGCGATGAGGCCGTCGGCGACACCGGCGGTGTTGTTGACGAAGCCCTGCGTGAACACCTTGTCGGAGGAGACGATCGGGAAGTTCGGCTTGGCCGTGCGCAGCGCCTTGACGAAGACGGCGCCGTCGTCGGCCTGGCCGGCGAAGTACACCGCGTCGTTGCCGCCGTCGGTGACCTGCTTGACCGCCGACGCGAAGTCCTTGTCGGCCCGCTTGATCGACACGGTCGTGCCGGCCAGGCTGCCCAGCGTGTTGGACACCGCCTTGCGCCCGACCTCGCCGAAGGCGGTGTCGTCGTAGACGATCGCGATCTTCTTGGCCTTGATCGTGTTCTTGAGGTACCGCGCGCCGGCATTGGCCTGGTCCTCGTCGGAGCCGATGATCCGGTAGAACGTGCCCCAGCCCATGGTCGTCAGGTCCACGTCCGCCGCGAACGGCGCGATCATCGGGATGCCGGCCGTGTTGAGGATCGGGCCGGCGCTGATGATCTCGTTGCGGTACACCGGACCGATCACGCCGATGATCTTCGAGTCGGCGACGAGGTCGTTGGCCTTCGACTTGCTGAGGTCTTCCTTGCCCTGCGTGTCGAACTCAGCGAAGGTCACGGGGCAGTCGGTGTGCTTCAGGTTGTACTCGTCGACCGCCATCCGGACGCTGTTGCGCATCATGATGCCGTCGTCCGAGCCGGTGCCCGACGCCATGCCGAGGTACGCGATCTTGTAACCGCACGCGGGGGAGGCGGGCGGCGCCGCGGCCTGCGACGTGCCGCCGTCGCCGCCCGGGGTCTCGCCTCCGCCGCCGTTGCGGTTGCCGAACCACACGATCCCGCCGATGACCAGCAGCAGCGCGAGCACGCCACCGCCGATCGCCAGGAAGGTGCCGGTCCGCTTCTGCGGCGGCGGAGGAGGCGGAGCCTGCCATGGGGGAGTCTGCTGTACCACCGGAGGCACCACCACCGGCGGGCGCTGCTGCACGACGGGGGGCGGCGGCGGCTGGTACACGGGCGGGCGCTGCTGCGGGAACGCCACGGGCGGGCGCTGCATCGGCGGCGGGCTCACCGGCGGCGTGCTGACGGGCGGCGGGCTCACCGGCGGCGTGCTCACCGGAGGAGGCGTCTGCTGCGCCGGCACCGCCGGCATCGTGCCGGTCTGCAGCACCGGCGGCAGGTGCGGGGTCATCGACGGCATGCTGAACGCCGGCGACACGGGCTGGCCGGACACCGGGGCGGCCGAGACCGGCGCGGCCGCCACGTCGCCGCTCACCTCCATGCCCCCGCCCGACGTGGGGCGCGGGCCGCCGGAGGTCGGCGACGGGACGATCGGCGTGCCGGTGGTGCCGCCGACCGAGGCCCGCCCGGTCGGCGGGGCCAGGTGCAGCGCGCCCTCGGCGACGACCAGCTCGGGCTGCTCGATCGCGGTCGGGGCCAGGCCCAGCGCGCGGTGCAGGAGGGTGGCGGCGAGCGGGATGCGGCTCGAACCGCCGACCAGGAAGACGGCCGCGACCTGCGACTGGGCGGCGCCGGCCGACTGGATGGCGATCTGGGTGGCGGTCACCGTCCGGTCGAGGATCGGCTTGGCGAGCTGCTCCAGCTGCTCCCGGCCGATCGGCACGCTCTCGTCGAAGAGGGGCACGTGGACGTACGTCGTCGCGGCCCGGCTCAGCATCTCCTTGGCCAGCCGGGCGTCCTCCCACAGTTGCCAGGCGGCCCGGCGGTCGGACTCGCTCTCCGGGTTGGTGAGCCGGCGCCACTGGTCGCCCTCGCGGCCGGCGAAGTTGCGCCCGAGGTACGCCACGACGGCCGCGTCGACGTCGAGGCCGCCCGCGTCGGGGAGGCCCTCGCTCACCAGCATGTCGAAGCCGCCGCCGGCGTTGCGGCGCACGACGCTCGCGTCGAAGGTGCCGGCGCCGAAGTCGTAGACGACGGCGATGCCGCCGACAGGCACGTGCGTGCCAACGGTGCCCACGAAATAGGAGGCGGCGGCGACCGGCTCGGAGGACAGCAGCGGCGCGGGCAGGCCGGCGGCCGTGGCGGCCTGGGCGAGCGTCTGGCGGCGCTGCTGCGGCCAGGTCGCCGGGTGGGTGATGTTGACCTGGCCCGGCTTGGCGCCCGCGACCCGCTCGGCCTCGGTGGTGACCCGGCGCAGCACGCTCGCGACGAGCTCCAGCACGGGCACGTCGCGCTCGCCCAGCCAGACGGTCCCCTCCTCGACCCGCCGCTTGGGATACGGCTCGAACCGGTGCGGCTGGAGGCGCGCCGAGTGCATGGCGTCACGCCCGGTGAGGATCGTGCCGTCGGCGTTGACGTACACCGCCGACGGCAGCAACGGCGAGCCGTCGAAGAGCAGTGGCTTCGTTCGCCCGTCCGGCCAGCGCAGGACGGCGACGGTGTTCGAGGTGCCGAAGTCGATGCCTAGCCTGAAGCCACTGTCCGCCACGCGGGCAGCGTACGCAGCGGACGCAACCTTGCCAATGCCGGGTCCAGAGCCGACTGGCCCCGACCGAAATGGGCTAGAGCTGCTCAAACGGCCGCACTGCCGGTCTCGGTGGTCACCGGAACGGGCCGGGCGGTGGTCTTGATGCTGCGGCTCCCGCGGTTCATGCGCCGCTGCAGCCACCACGCGAACCAGCTCAGCAGGCCGCAGGTCGCGATATAGATCGCCGCGACGATGAGGTAGCTCGGCACGTACGGCAGCCCGAACGCGAGCCGGCCGCCGATCTGCTTGCCCACGAACAGCAGCTCGGGCACGGTGATGATGAAGCCGAGCGCCGTGTCCTTGAGCAGCACGACGAGCTGGCTGACGATCGCCGGGAGCATCGAGCGCACCGCCTGCGGGAGCAGGATGAGCGTCATGACCTGCGTCTTGCGCATGCCGATCGCGTAGGCGGCCTCCGACTGGCCGCGGGCGACCGCCTCGATGCCGGCCCGGAAGATCTCGGCGAGCACGGAGCCGTTGTACAGCGTGAGCCCGACCACAAGCGGCCAGAACGGCTCGATCTTGAAGCCGAGCTGGAGCGGGCCGTAGTAGGCGAAGAAGATCAGGATCAGCAGCGGGATCGCGCGGAAGAGCTCGACGACGACCGTCGACGGCGCGCGGAACCACGCGTGGTCGCTCAGCCGGGCGGCGGCGAAGATCGCGCCGAACAGCAGTGCCAGGACCGCCGCGGCACCGGCCGCGCGCAGCGTGGTCAGGTAGCCGTCGAGCAGCTGCTCCTGGATCGCCGTGTACTGGAACTGCTGCCACTTGATCGCGTCGAACTGGCCCGTCTCGTTGAAGCGCCACACGATGTACACGAGGAGCGCCACGATCCCGACGGCGCTCACCACGCCGATGATCCGGTTGCGGATCCGCGCCTTGGGGCCGGGCAGGTCATAGAGGACGTTCGTCATCGCGCGACCTTCCAGCGCTGCTCCAGCCGCCGCTGCAGGTAGACCAGCGGGGCGATGATGACCAGGAAGCCGATGGTGACCCAGAGCAGGACCTGGATCTGGTTCTCGCCGCGCTCGGCCAGGTAGGCCCGGATGGCGCCGGCCTCGGCGACCGAGAAACCGGCCGCGATCGTGGTGTTCTTCAGCATCGCGATGAGCACGCTCATCATCGGCGGCACGATGTTGCGGAACGCCTGCGGCAGCACGACCGAGCCGAGCACCTGCGTGAACGTCATGCCGAGCGCGCGGGCGGCCTCGGCCTGCCCGACCGGCACCGTGTTGATGCCGGAGCGCAGCACCTCGCAGACGAACGCGCTGGTGTAGGCGATGAGTGCGACGCAGGCGCTCGGGAAGTAGTCGATGTTGACGTCGAGCTTCGGCACCGCGAAGACGAGCAGCGCGAAGACCAGCGTCAGCGGCGTGTTGCGCAGCAGCAGCACGTACGACGTGCCGAACGCGCGCAGCGCCGGGACCGGCGACACCCGCATCGCGGCGAGCAGCGTGCCGACGACCAGGGAGCCCGCGGCGGCGATCAGGAACAGCTCGACTGTCGCCAGGAAGTGCGGGCCGATGATGTCCCAGTTGTCGGTGAGAACACTGAGGAACGAACCCATGCAGACCTCGGTCTTCGATGGAAGGGGCGCCGCGCGAGCGGCGCCCCTTCACGGTGTCGACTAGTACTTCTCGAGCGCCGGCGGCTTGCCCGCGGAGCCGGACTTGCCGAGCGTTCCGTCGTAGATCTTCTGCCACGTGCCGTCGCCGAACGCCGACTCCAGGGCCGCGTTGATCGCGTCACGCAGGGCCTTGTCGTCGTGGTTCAGGCCGATGCCGTACTTCTCGGGGTACGGCTGGCTCGTCGCCGGGTTGATGAACGGCTTGCCGACGACCTTGAGCAGCGAAGGGTTCTGCGCCGCGTAGCCCTTGAGGATCGCGTCGTCGGTGGTGACCGCGTCGACCTTCTTGTCGATCAGCTGGGACACGCACTCCGAGTAGGTGGCGAACTCGACGATCTTGCCGCCGGGCTCGGTCAGCTTCTGGTCGCGCACCCGCTGGATCGGGGTGGAGCCGGTCACCGAGCAGACCGTCTTGCCCTTGATCGAGTCGGAGCCGGTGATCGACGAGTCGTCCTTGCGGACCAGCAGGTCCTGCGCGGCGATGAAGTACGGGCCGGCGAAGGAGACGTCGGCCTTGCGCTTGTCGGTGATCGAGTAGGTGCCGACGTAGTAGTCGATCTCACCGCTCTTGATCGCCGTCTCGCGGTTGGCGGACGGGATCTCCTTGAACTCGATCTTGGCCGGGTCGACGCCCAGCTTCGACGCGATGTACTGCGCGATCTCGATGTCGAAGCCGCAGCGCTTGCCGCTGGCGTCCTTGTAGCCCAGGTTCGGCTGGTCGAACTTCACGCCGACGACGACCTTCGAGGCCGACTTGATCTTGTCGTACGTCGGGCTGCCCGTGATGGCGACGTTGCTCGCCGGCGTGAACGTCGTCCCGGACGAGGTGCAGGCGTCGCTGGCCGGCGCGTTCGAACCCGTGGCGCCACCGGGGGTCTCGGGGACCGGGTCGCCCTCCTTGCCACAGGCGGCAAGGCCCAGCGCCAGCGTGGCGACGGCGGCAACCGCCGCGATCCGCGTGATTCGCATGTCTTGCGTGCTCCTTCCATTACCGCTAAGCCGCCCGGGATCGCCGGGCGGCCGGGAAACGCACCGGTCAGTGCGTCAGGATCTTCGAGAGGAAGTCTTTGGCGCGGTCGCTGCGGGGATTCGCGAAGAAGTCGGCGGGCGGTGCCTCCTCCACCAACTGGCCGTCGGCCATGAAGACGACGCGGTTGGCGGCGTGGCGGGCGAAGCCCATCTCGTGGGTGACCACGACCATGGTCATGCCCTCCCGCGCCAGCCCGGTCATCACGTCGAGGACCTCGCCGACCATCTCCGGGTCGAGGGCGCTCGTCGGCTCGTCGAAGAGCATGGCCTTCGGCTGCATGGCCAGGGCGCGGGCGATCGCCGCGCGCTGCTGCTGGCCGCCGGAGAGCTGCGCCGGGTACTTCTGGGCCTGCTGCCCGATGCCCACCCGGTCGAGCAGCGACATGGCCCGCTCGCGCACCACGGCCGCCTTCTCCTTGCGCACCTTGACCGGGCCGAGCATCACGTTCTCCAGCACGGTCTTGTGCGCGAAGAGGTTGAACGACTGGAAGACCATGCCGACCTCGCTGCGCAGGCGCGCGAGCGGCCGGCCCTCTTCGGGCAGGCGCGTGCCGTCGAAGACGATCTCGCCCTGGCTGATGGGCTCCAGTCGGTTGATCGCGCGGCACAGCGTCGACTTGCCCGAACCGGAGGGCCCGACGACCACCACGACCTCGCCACGGCCGATCGACAGGTTGATGTCCCTCAGAACGTGCAACTCGCCGAACCACTTGTTCACGCCATTGAGCACGATCAAAGGTTCGTCCGTCATCGTCCGCCTCACTGCGTCGGTCGCTTTCGTGGAAACGTTAGCGGTGCCAATACCCTCGATCCGCCGCGAAGCGGTCACGGACGGATAACGGCGGCACCCTGCGACACTGTTGACCATGCGAATCCTGGTCACGAACGACGATGGCATCGACAGTCCCGGCCTGCACGCCCTCGCCGCGACCGCCGTCCGCTTCGGGCACGAGGTCGTCGTCGCGGCTCCGGCGAAGGAGGCCAGCGGTGCCAGTGCGTCACTCACCGCGGTCGACGCGGGGGGACGCATCGCCATGGCCGAGCGGATGCTGCCGGGGGTGCTGTCGGCGGTACCGGCGTTCGCCGTCTCCGCGTCGCCCGCGTTCATCGTCCTCATCGCGACCCGGGGCGCGTTCGGCGAGCCGCCGGACGTGGTCCTGTCGGGGATCAACCGCGGGCCGAACACCGGCGCCGCCGTGCTGCACTCCGGCACCGTCGGAGCGGCGTTCACCGCGGTCGACAACGGCTGCCGGGCGATGGCCGTCTCCCTGGCCGTCTCCTTCGACCCGCGGTCCGACGCGGTGCCGCACTGGGACACCGCCGCCGAGGTGGCCGGCGACCTCATGCCGCTGCTCACCGGCCCGTTCGTGCTCAACGTCAACGTCCCCAACGTCGAGGCGGGCGCCCTGCGCGGCTACCGGCGGGCCCACCTCGCCGAGTTCGGCACGGTCCAGATGACGCTGCTGGAGCAGGGCCACGGCTACGTGCGCATGTCCCTGGAGCAGCTCGACTCCGGCGCGGAGCCGGGCAGCGACGACGCGTGGCTGTTGGACGGGTATGTCGCGGTCACCCCGATCCGCCCGCCGCACGAGGCGGTGGACGTACCGCTGCCCGGGTTGGTGGATCCGGCCGGCGACCACGTCGGGGGCTAGACTTCACGCTGCCATGACTGCTTCCCGCACCTTCAAGGTGATCACGTACGGCTGCCAGATGAATGCGCACGACTCCGAGCGCATCTCCGGGCTGCTGGAGGACGCCGGCTACGTGCCGGTGGGCGCCGACGCCGACCCCGACGTCGTCGTGTTCAACACCTGCGCGGTGCGGGAGAACGCGGACAACCGGCTCTACGGCAACCTCGGGCACCTGCGCCCGACAAAGAACGCGAAGCCGGACATGCAGATCGCCGTGGGCGGCTGCCTGGCCCAGAAGGACCGCGGCGAGATCGTCCGCAAGGCGCCCTGGGTCGACGTCGTGTTCGGCACGCACAACATCGGCTCGCTGCCGGTGCTGCTGGAGCGCGCCCGGCACAACGCCTCGGCCGAGGTCGAGATCCTGGAGTCGCTGGAGGTCTTCCCCTCCACCCTCCCGACCCGCCGCGAGTCGACCTACGCCGGCTGGGTGTCGATCTCGGTGGGCTGCAACAACACGTGCACCTTCTGCATCGTCCCCGCCCTGCGCGGCAAGGAGAAGGACCGCCGGCCGGGCGACATCCTGGCCGAGGTCCGGGCGTTGGCCGCCGAGGGTGTGCTGGAGGTGACGCTGCTCGGCCAGAACGTGAACTCGTACGGGGTCGAGTTCGGCGACCGCTTGGCCTTCGGCAAGCTCCTGCGGGCCTGCGGGGACGTCGAGGGCCTGGAGCGGGTCCGCTTCACCAGCCCGCACCCGAAGGACTTCACCGACGACGTGATCGCGGCGATGGCCGAGACGCCGAACGTCTGCCACTCCCTGCACATGCCGCTCCAGTCGGGCTCCGACACGGTCCTGCGCGCGATGCGCCGCTCGTACCGTTCCTCGCGCTACCTGGAGATCATCGACAAGGTCCGCGCCGCGATGCCCGACGCCGCCATCACGACGGACATCATCGTCGGCTTCCCGGGCGAGACCGACGACGACTTCGAGCGCACCCTCGACGTGGTCCGCGCGGCCCGTTACTCGAGCGCCTTCACCTTCCAGTATTCGAAGCGTCCCGGCACCCCGGCCGCCACCATGGACGACCAGGTGCCGAAGGCCGTGGTGCAGGAGCGCTACGACCGCCTGATCGCCACCCTCGAAGAGATCAGCTGGGACGAGAACAAGAAGCTGGTCGGCTCGTCGCTCGAGGTGCTGGTCGCGGTCGGTGAGGGCCGCAAGGACGGCGCGACGGGCCGCCTGTCGGGCCGCGCGCGCGACGGCCGCCTGGTCCACTTCGCGGCCGACCCGGCGGCGGGCATCCGCCCGGGGGACATCGTTCACACCACGGTCACCTACGCCGCCCCTCACCACCTGAACGCGGACGGTCCGATCCTCACCCACCGCCGCACCCGGGCGGGCGACGCCTGGGCGGCCGGCCGGGTGACCCGCACGCCGGGGGTGACGCTGGGCATGCCGACGATCGGCGCCCCGCCGCCGCAGCCCGCGGCGACGACCTGCGGCTGACCGCCGCCCGCCTCCGCATTCTCCGGCAGCCGCCCCGCCCCCCGCCCCGGCTCATGATCGTGGGAAACATCTGGTTGCCGGGGGACAGCCAAGTTCTCCGCACGATCATGGGCGCGGACCGGGGCTCCGGCCGCGGTTCGGCGCGGATTGGCCGAACTGCCCGCGGTGACCGGGGCGGAAAACGACGTTGACCACTACACGCAGGACGCGTGTAGTGGTCAACTTTTTTATGTCGGACGGGCTGTGCCCGTCACTGAGGATGCCTCGTCAGCCGGTGTGCTCGGCCATCGCCAGGAACTTGCGCTTCGACTCCAGGGCCTTCTCCGCCTCCCGGATGCGGCGCTGGTCGCCCGCCGCCTGGGCGCTCGCCAGCTGCTGCTCCGCCCGCGCCACCTGCTCGCGCATCTGGGCCAGGAGGGGGCTCGCCTCGGGCGGGGTGCGGCGCCAGGCCGCGTCCATCGCCGTCTTCACCTTGTCCTCGACCGCGCGCAGGCGACGGTCCAGGCCGGTCTGCGCCTCGCGCGGGACCCGCCCGACATCGTGCCAGGTGCCCTGGATCTCCCGCAGCTTGGCCTGGGCGGCCTTCGGGTCGCCGTCGATGTCGAGGCTCTCGGCCTGGGCGAGCAGCTCCTGCTTGCGGTCCAGGTTGCCCTTGAACTCGGCGTCGCGGGCGCTGAAGACGTCCGAGCGGCGCTTGAAGAAGGCGTCCTGGGCCGCGCGGAACCGCTCCCAGAGGCGCTGCTCGGTCTCCTTCGCGGCGCGCGGCGCGGCCTTCCACTCGGTCATGAGCTCCTTGAGGCGGGCGGCGGTCGCGTTCCACTCGGTGGAGTCGGCGATCTGCTCGGCCTCGGTGACCAGCTCTTCCTTGCGGCTCTGGGCCTGCTTGCGGCTCGCGTCGAGGGACGCGAAGTGGGCGCCGCGGCGGCGGGTGAAGGCGTCGCGAGCGGCAGCGTACCGCTTCCAGAGCTCGCCCTCGGCCTTCTTCTCGACGCCGTGGATCGACTTCCACTCGTCGAGGATCTCCTTGAGGCGGTCGCCGGCCGTCTTCCAGCCGGTCGCCTCGGCGGCGATCTGCTCGGCCTCCTCGACCAGGCCGGTCTTGCGGGCCAGGGCCTCGGCGCGGGCCGCGTCGCGCGCCGCGCGGGCGGCGCCGGCCTTCTCCTCGGCGATCGTGGTCAGCTTGTCGAGCCGGGCGGCGAGCCCGTCGATGTCGCCGACGACGTGCGCCTCGTCCAGGCCGCTGCGCAGGCGGCGAATCGTGGACAGCGACTGACCGGCGTCGGCCGCCCCGCTGCCGAGCCGCGCCTCGATGAGGTCGACCTCGGTCACCAGATCGGCGAACCGGCGCGCGAAGTGCGCGAGGCCCTCCTCCGGCGTCCCGGCTTGCCAGGAGCCGATGGCTCGTTCCCCCGCGGCCGTCTTCACGAACACGTTGCCGTCAGCGTCGATCCGTCCAAACGTCGTAGGCTCGCTCATCTGCCATCCTCGCTCCCGGCGCCCGCAGGATCGGGTATCCCACCGTCGCGCCGCCATCGCACAGCAAAGTTCCCCAGGGCATTGTCACAGGTGTGCCCCGGGGCCGGTCGAGGGCCTGCGGCCGAACCGTGACCATTCCGGTGCCAAGCACGGGTCGCACGGCCGGGCAGCGACCGTCCCCGATAACGTTATGCCGTGTCACTCGTCGCCGCCGCGGTCTGCCCACATCCGCCGTTGTTGCTGCCGGAAGTGGCCGCCGGAGCGGCGCACGAGCTCGACGACCTGCGGTCTGCCTGCCACGTTGCCGTGACCCACCTGACCAGCGCCTCGGTCGACTTGCTCATTGTCGTTGGTGCCGATACCACGACGGTACGCCGTCGTCCTCCCTTCGGTGGGACCCTGTCCCCGTGGGGGATCGACCGGCCGGTCGGTGAGCTCGGTGGCGATCAGCTTCCCCTCAGCCTGCTCATCGGCGCCTGGCTGGCCCCGGCCGCGAGCGGCTTCCAGAGCGTCGCGGCGACCGCCTCGCCGGACGAATGCGCACAACTCGGTCGGGGGCTGGCCGCCGAGGCCGCGCGCGTCGGGCTGCTGGTGCTCGGGGACGCGTCCGCCTGCCGCAGCGAGAAGGCGCCCGGATACCGAGACCCGCGCGCCGAGCCCTTCGACGCCGCCGTGGCCGGCGCCCTGGCCAAGGCCGACACCGAGGCCCTCCTGCGGGTCGACCCGGGGCTTGCCGGCGAGCTGCTCGTCGCCGGGCGGGCGCCGTGGCAGGTGCTGGCCGGGGCGGCCGAGGGGGTCGCCTGGGCGCACACCGAGCTGCTGTATGACGACGCTCCGTACGGGGTCGGTTACCTGGTGGCGAGCTGGCGGTGACCACAGTCGTCGCCATCGTCGGCCCGACCGCCGCCGGCAAGTCCGCCCTGAGCCTCCGCCTGGCCCACGCCCTCCGCGGTGAGGTCATCAATGCCGATTCGATGCAGCTGTACCGCGGGATGGACATCGGCACCGCCAAGCTCACCGTCGCCGAGCGGGAGGGCGTCCCGCACCACGTCCTGGACATCTGGGACGTGACCGAGCCGGCCAGCGTGGCCGTCTACCAGGAACTGGCCCGCGCGGCGATCGACGACGTGGCGGCCCGCGGACGGGTGCCGCTGCTCGTCGGCGGCTCCGGCCTCTACGTGCGGGCCGTGCTCGAGGACTTCGAGTTCCCGGGCACCGACCCCGACCTGCGGGCCGAGCTGGAGGCGGAGCTCGAGCGGGTGGGCCCGGCGCCGCTGTACGCCCGGCTCGCCGCGGCCGACCCGCTCGCCGCCGAGCGGATCCTGCCGAGCAACGGCCGGCGGATCGTCCGCGCGCTGGAGGTCAACGCGCTCACCGGGTCGACGTTCACGGCGCGGCTGCCGGAGCCGCGCCCGGTGTACGACAGCATCCAGATCGGCGTGGACGTCGACACCGCCGAGCTCGACGCCCGCATCGCCCGCCGGGTCGACGCCATGTGGGCGGCCGGGCTGGTCGCCGAGACCCGCGAGCTGGAGCGCCGGGGGCTGCGGGAGGGGCGGACGGCCGGCCGGGCGCTGGGGTACCACCAGATTCTCACCCTCCCGGAGGAGGAGGCGCGGGCGGAGACCGTGCGCGCCACCCGGCGGTTCGTGCGGCGGCAGCGCTCGTGGTTCCGCCGCGACCCGCGGATCGTGTGGCTCGACGGGGCGGCGGCGGACATCACCGAGGCGGCGCTCGGGCTCGTACGGCAAGATTGACGCCATGCGCTTCGCGAAAGGCCACGGCACGGGCAACGACTTCGTCATCCTGCCCGACCCCGACGGTGTGCTCCCGCTGACGCCGGCGTTCGTCGCCGCGCTGTGCGACCGGCGCCGCGGGATCGGCGCCGACGGCGTCCTGCGCGTGGTCCGCAGCGCCGCCCACCCCGACGCCGAGGCCTCGTCCGCCGCGGCCGAGTGGTTCATGGACTACTGGAACTCGGACGGTTCCCAGTCGGAGATGTGCGGCAACGGCGTGCGCGTCTACGCGCGGTACCTGGCGGAGGCTGGCCTGGTCGCCCCCGAGGGCACGTTCAACCTGGTCACGCGGGCGGGCGTCGTGCCCGTCACCATGGGCGAGGAGATCACCGCCGGGATGCCGGTCCCCCGGGTGTACGTGCAGAGCGAGGCCGGCACCAACGGCGCCGTCTTCACCGGCACCGCCGTCGACGTCGGCAACCCTCACCTGGTCTGCCCGGTCGACGAGGCGACCCTGGAGCGGCTCGACCTGACCGCGGCCCCGGCGATCGACCCGCTGATCTTCCCGGCCGGCGTGAACGTGGAGTTCGCGGCGGTCGGCAACCCGCCCGCGGGCGCCGACCTGTACCGCCGGATGCGCGTCTACGAGCGCGGCTCGGGCGAGACCCAGTCCTGCGGCTCCGGGGTGTGCGCGGTGGCCGCTGTGGCCCTGCACCACGCCGGCCTGGAGTCGGGCGTGGTGGTCGTCGACGTGCCGGGCGGCCGGCTGACGGTGACGTCCTCGCCGGCCGAGTGCCTGCTGCGGGGGCCGGCGGTGATCGTCGCGCACGGCGACGTCGACGCCCAGGCGATCCGCCAACTCGCCCCGCTCCACTCGTAGCCACCTGCCTGCTGCCGCTGCCTGCTGCCGCTGCCGCTGCCCGCTGCACGCTGCCGCTGCACGCTGCCGCTGGCGCTGCACGCTCGCCCGCCGTGCCTGCCCGCTGCGGTGCGCCCACTTCCACGATGTTTGCCCGCGGCGGTGCCCCCCACTCCCGCGATCTTGGAGTTGTGGTCCCGGATTTGTCGGAAATGACGGCATAAGTCAGGAGCCGCAGCTCCAAGATCGCGCTGGGTGGAGCGCTGGGTAGAGCCCAGGTCGGGGCTCGCAGGGCAGTGTGCAGGGCGGGGCGCAGGCCGCGGCACGCAGGCCGGCGCATAGGGCGCGGGCCGGGGCGCAGGGCGCAGTGCAGTGTGCAGGGCGGGGCGCGGGGCGGGGTGCAGCCCGGGGCAGGGTGCGGGGGCGCAGTGCAGGGCGGGGGCGCAGCGCAGGGCGGGGGCGCAGCGCAGGGCGGGGTGCGGGGGCGCAGTGCAGGGCGGGGTGCAGGCCGACGCGCAGGGAGCTGGGCGCAGCTCAGGGTCGGGTGCAGGTCGGCGCGCAGGGAGCGGGGCGCGGGGCGGAGCGTGAGTGAGCGCGGACGCGAGTGCGCGGGAAGAGCGAGGCGGCGGGCGCGAAGGGCGGGCGGGCGCCCGGAGGACCTGTTCGCCGGGCGGTGGCACAGCTGAGACGTTGGTCGATCTACCCGCACTCTTTGTGATCAAAACGAGGGTAGATCGACCAACGTTTATGGAAGCGGGCGGCGGCTAGGAAGCGGAGCCGTCCGGGGTTGAGTCCAGGGCCGGGCCGCGGGCCGCCGCGCGCACCGCCGCCGCCACGGCCGGGGCCACGCGGGCGTCGAACACGCTCGGGACGATGACGGTCGGGTTGAGTTTGTCCTCGCCCACCGTGTCGGCGATCGCCTGGGCCGCCGCGATGGCCATCGCCTCGGTGAACTCGCGTGCCTGGGCGTCGAGCATGCCGCGGAAGACGCCCGGGAAGGCCAGGACGTTGTTGATCTGGTTGGGCTGGTCGGAGCGGCCGGTGGCGACGATCGCGGCGTGCTCGCGGGCCTCCCGCGGGTCGACCTCGGGGTCGGGGTTGGCCAGGGCGAACACGATCGAGTTCGGTGCCATCGTGGCGATGTCGTCGCCCGTGAGCAGGTTGGGGGCGCTCACGCCGATGAAGACGTCGGCGCCGCGCAGGGCCCCGCGCAGGTTGCCGCTGTAGTTGTTCTTGTTGGTGTGGTCCGCGAGCCACTGCCAGGAGTCTGACAAGTTGGTCATCCCGCGGTGGAGCGCGCCGGGCCGGTCCGTTGCGATGACGTCGCCGACGCCCTGGTGCAGCAGCAGCTTGATGATCGCCGTGCCGGCCGCGCCGGCGCCGCTGATCACCACGCGCACCTGGTCGATCGGCTTGCCGACCACGCGCAGGGCGTTGGTGAGGGCGGCCAGGACGCAGATGGCCGTGCCGTGCTGGTCGTCGTGGAAGACCGGGATGTCGAGCAGGTCGCGCAGGCGCTCCTCGATCTCGAAGCAGCGGGGCGCCGCGATGTCCTCGAGGTTGATGCCGCCGTACGCGGGCGCGATCGCCCGCACGATCGAGATGATCTCCTCGGTGTCCTGGGTGTCCAGGACCACCGGCCAGGCGTCCACCCCGCCGAAGCGCTTGAACAGGGCGGCCTTGCCCTCCATGACCGGCATCGCCGCGTAGGGCCCGATGTTGCCGAGGCCGAGCACGGCCGAGCCGTCGGTGACCACGGCGACGGTGTTGCGCTTGATCGTGAGGCGGCGGGCGTCGTCGGGGTTCTCGGCGATGGCGAGGCAGACGCGGGCGACGCCCGGCGTGTAGGCGCGGGACAGCTCGTCGCGGTTGCGGAGGGCGACCTTGGGGGCGACCTCGATCTTGCCGCCGAGGTGCAGGAGGAAGGTGCGGTCGGAGACCTTGCGGACGTCGACCCCGTCGAGCTTCTCCAGGCCGGCCACGACCTGCTCGGCGTGGCTGGAGTCGGCGGTGTCGGTGGTGAGGTCGACGACGACGTTGTTGCTGTCGGAGTCGACGACGTCGACGGCGGTGACGATGCCGCCGGCCTCGCCCACGGCGGTGGTCAGGCGGCCGATCGCGGAGGCGTCGGCGCGGACGGAAACGCGGATGGTGATGGAGAACCCGGCGCTGGGCAGACGGTGTGTGGCAGGTGTCACCGCCCCATTCTCACTCGTTCGCTCACCCCGTTGCCGCACCGGGGACCGCGTGATCGTGACAGGTCGATGCACGTACGGCCAATATCAAGTGCCATCGGGTGTCTGAGGTGTCAGGATTGACGGGTTGTATCGGCAGTCCCTAGGAGTGCATGTTGCGAGCACGAGCGACGTTCGAGGACCTCGAGGACGAGGTCGAGTTCGACACGGGTGATCTGGAACTCGAGGAGCGTCACGCTCTCCGTCGCGTCGCCGGCCTGTCCACCGAGCTCGCCGACGTCACCGAGGTCGAATACCGACAACTGCGCCTGGAGCGGGTGATTCTGGTCGGCGTGTGGACGGAGGGCAGCGCCACCGACGCCGAGAACTCCCTGACCGAGCTGGCCGCGCTCGCCGAGACGGCCGGGTCGCTGGTGCTCGACGGGCTGATCCAGCGGCGCGGCCGGCCGGATCCTTCGACGTACATCGGGCGCGGCAAGGTCGACGAGCTGCGCGCGGTCGTCCGGAGCAGCGGCGCCGACACCGTCATCTGCGACGGCGAGCTGTCGCCGTCCCAGCTGCGCACCCTGGAGTCGCAGGTCAACGTCAAGGTCATCGACCGCACGGCGCTGATTCTCGACATCTTCGCGCAGCACGCCAAGAGCAAGGAGGGCAAGGCCCAGGTCGAGCTGGCGCAGCTGCAGTACTTCCTGCCGCGCCTGCGCGGTTGGGGTGAGGCCCTCAGCCGGCAGGCCGGTGGCTCGGCCAGCGGCAACGGTGGCGTGGGCCTGCGCGGCCCCGGTGAGACCAAGCTCGAGACCGACCGCCGGCGCATCCGGCACCGCATCGCCCGGCTCAAGCGCGAGATCGCCGCGATGGCGACGATCCGCGACACCAAGCGGGCGACCCGGCGGCGCAACCGGGTGCCGAGCGTGGCCATCGCCGGCTACACCAACGCCGGCAAGTCCAGCCTGCTCAACCGGCTGACCGGCGCCGGCGTGCTGGTCGAGGACGCGCTGTTCGCCACCCTCGACACGACGACCCGGCGCAGCCGCTCGGCCGACGGCCGGGTGTACACGCTGTCCGACACGGTCGGGTTCGTCCGGCACCTGCCCCACCAGCTCGTCGAGGCGTTCCGGTCGACGCTGGAGGAGGTTGCGGAGGCCGACCTCGTGCTGCACGTGGTCGACGGCGCGCATCCCGACCCGGAGGAGCAGGTCCGCGCGGTGCGGGAGGTGCTCGCCGAGGTGGGTGCGGATGCGGTACCGGAGCTGCTGGTGGTCAACAAGGTCGACGCCGCCGACGAGGAGACCCAGTTGCGGCTCAAGCGCCTGTGGCCCGACGCGGTGTTCGCCTCGGCGCGCACCCTGATCGGGATCGAGGACGTCCGGGCCGCCGTCGAGCAGCGGCTGCCCTGGCCGGCGATCGAGCTCACGGCCGTGGTGCCGTACGACCGGGGCGACCTGGTCGCGCGCGTCCACTCGATCGGCGACGTGCTCGAAACCGCTCACCTGGCCGAGGGAACGCGCATCCGCGCTCGCGTGAACGACGCGCTGGCGGCGGAGCTCGCCCCATTTGTAGTGTCCTCGTAGTTTTTCTGCGATTACGTGGAGTGAGAGCCGGACCGGGCACACCCATGAATGGTCCGGCTCTGCCAAACTTGTGCGATGCGACTGCGGGTGGGCTCCTGGACTGCTGCTGTTCTCAGTCTGTTGGCTGGGCTTTCAGCAGCGCCAGCGGCCGCCGCACCCTCGCCCTCCGGTCAGCCGTCCCCGGCCGTGGCGGGCGCCGGACAGCCCATCTGCACCCCCGACAACAAGCAGGTGACGGAGATCTCGGGGCTGGTGGCCACGGCCAACGGCTTCATGGCGGTGCAGGACAGCCAGTCCAACGGCAAGCCCAAGATCTATCAGCTCGACAACAACTGCAAGCTGCTGAGCACGATCGGCTACCCGACCCCGGCCCGTGACCCCGAGGACCTCGCGGTCGACAAGAACGGGACGTTCTGGATCGCCGACATCGGCGACAACGATGAGGCGAGCGGCGGCACCAAGGAGCCGCGCAAGACGGTCGCGGTGTGGAGCCTGCCGAGCGGCTCCAGGGAGCCGACGATCAACCGCCTGGCGTATCCGGACGGCAAGAAGCGCGACGCCGAGGCGATGCTCCTGGCCGCCGACGGCAGCCCGATCATCATCACGAAGACCCCGGTCGGCGAGGTGTGGGTCCCCGAGGGCCCGCTGCAGCCGAAGGCCGAGGCGGGCGTGAAGATGAAGAAGGTCGGGCAGTTCAACCCCCAGGACACCAAGACGGCCAACCCGCTGGGCCTGCTGGGCTGGAAGCTGATCACGGGCGCGGCCACGTCCCCGGACGGCTCGAAGGTGGTCATCCGCACCTATTCGGACGCCTACGAGTTCGACGTCCCGGGCGGCGACGTGGTCAAGGCGATCACCAGCGGCAAGCCGCGCATCACCCCGCTGCCCAACGAGGTGCAGGGCGAGGCCATCACGTATTCCGCGGACGGCAAGACGTACATCACGGCCTCCGACGTGGAGGGCTCGAAGAAGGCGCCGCTGCTGCGGTACACGCCGACGAACGTCCAGCCGGGCAAGGGCGAGGGCGCCAACCTGCCCACGCCGAAGTCGGACGACCCCGGCTTCCTGGCGAGCCTGACCCTCCAGGACATCACGTATGCGGTGGCTGCCATCGGCATCGTCGGCCTGATCCTGGTGGTGGCCGGCATCGTCGGCATCCGCCGGGCGCGGGCGGCCCGCCGCCTGGCCGGCCCCGCCGGTAGTGCCCGGGGCGCGGCCTCGGTCGGCGGCATGGACGGCGACGGCCCCGGTGGTCCTGGCGGTCCCGGCGGTCCCGACGACGACGGCCCACGCGGCGGCGGCACGGTCTACGGCGCGCAACCGGCCCCGGCGTCCCGCGGCGGCGGCGGCAACGTGTACGGCGGGGCCCCGTCGTCCCCGGCCCCCCAGGGCACGACGTACGGCGGCGGCACCACGTACGGCTCCGGTTCCGGCGGCGGCTCGACCTACGGCGGCGGCTCCGGCGGCGGTTCCGGCGGCGGCTCGGGCGGTGGCTCGACCTACGGCTCGCCGCAGGGCGGAACCTACGGCTCGCCCCAGGGCGGCTACGACCAGCCTCCGGGCCCGCGGGGCTTCGGCCAGGCGGGCGGCTTCCCGCCTCCGCCTCCGCCGCCGGGCAACCACGGCTCGCGTGGCGTGTATGGCCGCGGGCAGCAGCCCGACGACTACGACGGCCACGAGCGCGGCTACGCACCGCACCGCTGAGCCCCGGGCGGGGCCGCTCCATGATCAATGGAGGCATCTGGCTGCGATAGCGGCCGAAAGTCGCCATCGATCATGGGTCCGGAACAGCGACAGAGCCCCCGCCACAGGCCCGGGTCAGATGCGGCGGACCACCGTGACCACGCGGCCCAGGATGGTGGCGTGGTCGCCCGGGATCGGGTCGAAGGCCGCGTTCTGCGGCATGAGCCAGACGTGGCCGTCGCGGTTGCGATAGGTCTTCACGGTGGCCTCGCCGTCCAGCATGGCCGCCACGATGTCGCCGTTGTTGGCGTTGGGCTGCTGGCGGACCACGACCCAGTCGCCGTCGCAGATGGCCGCGTCGAGCATCGAGTCGCCCTTGACCTGGAGCATGAAGAGGGTGCCCTCGCCGACCAGCTCGCGGGGGAGAGGGAAGACGTCCTCGACGGCCTGCTCGGCCAGGATCGGGCCACCGGCGGCGATGCGGCCCAGGACCGGGACGTAGGCCGGGGACGGGCGGGCGGCGCGGGCGGCCTCCTCGTCGACCGCGACGAGCTCGCTCGGCGGGCGGACGTCGACGGCGCGCGGGCGGTTGGGGTCGCGGCGCAGGTAGCCCTTCCGCTCGAGCTCCTTCAGCTGGTAGGCCACGCTGGAGGGCGAGACCAGGCCGACGGCCTCGCCGATCTCGCGGACGCTCGGGGGATAGCCGTTGCGCTCGACGGCGCTGCGGATGAACTCCAGGATGCGGCGCTGGCGGACGGTCAGGTCGGCGGCGAACAGGTCGGGGAAGGCGCTGACCACCGCCGTGACGGCGCGCATCTCCGGCTCGCCGCCGCGACGGCGGGCACCGCGGCGGGCGCCGCTGCCAATCGCGGTGACCTCGGCCGGCTCGCTCGCGGGTGCGTCGGTGCGGTCGTCGGCTGACACGTCGTCCTCCCTCTGTTGGCGCGCGCAGCCGAGCTGCGCCGCGGACGAGCCGTGGGGCCGGCCCGTCGGCCCGGCCCGCCTTCGGGTGGCGGCCCGGGTTTGTCGCACATTTCGGGTATCCCGATCAAACGCCTTGATCGTGTGTGGATCACCGTAACGCTGAGGTGCGACAGTTTCAAACATCTGTACTACGTGGCGCGCCGTTTTTTCGGCGAGTCGCTTGAATCCAGTCTCCTCGCTCTGGTACACAATCGTACGTCCGTTCGATCGAACGGCTGTACGGAAGCGAGGGCCTGAACATGCCGATCCGCCTGACCCGACGGGGTCGCATCGTGGTGTTCGTGTTCCTGCTCGCCGTGGTCGGCGGGATCGCCGCCCTCGTCTCGGCGCCCGGGCAGGCCGCCGACCCGCCCGGCCCCGTGCCGACCGTCGTCGTGCAGCCGGGCGACACGTTGTGGGACATCGCGGGGCGCGTGAAGGGTGATCGCGGGCGGAACGCGACCGTCGAGGACATCCGCCGTCTCAATAACCTGGACGGGTACGGGATCGATGCCGGACAGCGGTTGATCTTGCCGCGCACGCGCTGACCAGCGCGAACCTTGCCACCTGGCCGTCCAGCGTATTGAGACGGGCGACACATTCGTGTCGGGATCCGCGTTTGACTTGCGTCGGCGTAGTCGTCGGCATAGCGTCTACCCCTAGATGTAGTAGTTACAGGGTTGTAAGTCGTCCACAGGTTGTGGATTCGGCAATCACCCTTACCGACCGTAATTTCCGGCGGAGTCCCGTCCAAGGGACGACCGCTGGACGTTCGTGTGCGTTTTATCCGGACATATCCGGCGTAGACTGAGAGAAGGTCCATCGAATGCGGTGCCCGTATTGCCGGCACGCCGACTCGCGGGTCGTGGACTCCCGCGAGGCCGAGGATGGCCAGATCATCCGGCGGCGCCGGTCCTGTCCCGAGTGCGGCCGGCGGTTCACGACGGTCGAGGAGGCCGTGCTCGCCGTGGTCAAGCGCAGCGGGGTGACCGAGCCGTTCAGCCGCTCGAAGATCATCGCCGGAGTGCGGAAGGCCTGCCAGGGCCGGCCGGTGGACGAGGACGCCATCGCGCTGCTCGCCCAGAAGGTCGAGGAGACCGTGCGGGCCCGGGGCGCCGCCGAGCTGCCCAGCCACGAGGTCGGGCTGGCCATCCTGGCGCCGCTGCGCGACCTGGACGAGGTCGCCTACCTGCGGTTCGCCAGCGTGTACCGCTCCTTCGACTCGCTGAGCGACTTCGAGCGCGAGATCGCCGCGCTGCGGGCCGGGGCCGCGCAGGAGCCGAAGGACCGGCCGGACAAGCACAGCAACAAACAACAGGGGGAGGCCGCCGAGGCGGCCGACAACGGGCTGACGGCGACCGCACGCCCGGTCGTCTGAGGCGAAGCGCAGCGAAGACGTTCACCACCACAGAGAAGCAACCAGAGGGGGCCGCGGATGGCGGGGGAGACGAAGACGAAGACGTCGGCACGCAAGGGGCTGCGTGTCGAGCGGGTGTGGACCGCCGAGGGCGTCCACCCCTACGACGAGGTGCAGTGGGAGACCCGCGACGTCGTCATGACGAACTGGCGGGACGGCTCGATCAACTTCGAGCAGCGGGGGGTCGAGTTCCCGACGACGTGGAGCGTCAACGCGGCGAACATCGTCACGACGAAGTACTTCCGCGGCGCCGTCGGCACGGACAAGCGCGAGCGGTCGCTGCGCCAGCTGATCGACCGCGTGGTGTCGACGTACCAGAAGGCCGGGCAGGAGCACGGGTACTTCGCCACCGACCAGGACGCGGAGGTCTTCGGCCTCGAGCTGACCTGGATGCTGCTGCACCAGGTGTTCAGCTTCAACTCGCCCGTGTGGTTCAACGTGGGCACGCCGAGCCCGCAGCAGGTCAGCGCCTGCTTCATCCTCGCCGTCGACGACTCGATGGACTCGATCCTCGACTGGTACAAGGAGGAGGGCCTGATCTTCAAGGGCGGCTCCGGCTCCGGCGTGAACCTGTCCCGGATCCGCTCCTCGAAGGAGCTGCTCAGCAGCGGCGGCACGGCGAGCGGCCCGGTGTCGTTCATGCGCGGCGCCGACGCGTCCGCCGGCACCATCAAGTCGGGCGGCGCCACCCGCCGGGCGGCCAAGATGGTCATCCTCGACGTCGACCATCCCGACGTGGAGGAGTTCATCGAGACCAAGGCCCGCGAAGAGGACAAGATCCGCGCGCTGCGCGACGCCGGCTTCGACATGGACCTCGGCGGCAAGGACATCGTCAGCGTCCAGTACCAGAACGCCAACAACTCGATCCGGGTCTCCGCCGAGTTCATGCGCTCCGTCGAGGACGACACCGAGTTCGCGCTGCGCGGCCGGCTGGACGGCAGCGTGGTGTCGACGGTCAAGGGCAAGCAGCTGTTCCGCAAGCTCGCGCAGGCGGCGTGGGAGTGCGCCGACCCGGGCATCCAGTACGACGACACGATCAACGACTGGCACACCTGCCCGGAGACCGGCCGGATCACCGCGTCGAACCCGTGCAGCGAGTACATGCACCTCGACAACTCCAGCTGCAACCTGGCCTCGCTCAACCTGCTGAAGTTCCTCGGCACCGACGGCTCGTTCAACCACGAGCGGTTCGTGCAGTCGGTCGAGTTCATCATCACCGCGATGGACATCTCGATCTCGTTCGCGGACTTCCCGACCGAGAAGATCGGCGAGACCAGCCGGGCCTACCGTCAGCTGGGCATCGGCTACGCCAACCTCGGCGCCCTGCTCATGGCGAGCGGCCTCGCGTACGACTCGGCGGGGGGCCGGGCCGTCGCCGCGACGATCAGCAGCCTGATGAGCGCCACCGCGTACCGCCGGTCGGCCGAGCTGGCCGGGATCGTCGGCCCGTACGAGGGCTACGCCCGCAACGCCAAGCCGCACCAGCGGGTCATGCAGAAGCACGCCGCGGCGAACGACGCGATCGACACGCTCGGCTCCGTCGACGCCGCCATCAAGGTCGCGGCGACCGAGGAGTGGCGCCGGGGCAACGAGATCGGCGCGAAGCAGGGCTGGCGCAACTCGCAGGCCAGCGTGCTCGCCCCGACCGGCACCATCGGCCTGATGATGGACTGCGACACCACCGGCGTCGAGCCGGACCTGGCGCTCGTGAAGTTCAAGAAGCTGGTCGGCGGCGGCTCGATGCAGATCGTCAACCAGACCGTGCCGCGCGCCCTGCGCACCCTGGGGTACCAGGAGGAGCAGGTCGAGGCGATCGTCGAGCACATCTCGGCGCACGGCCACGTCGTCGACGCGCCCGGCCTCAAGCCGGAGCACTACAGCGTGTTCGACTGCGCCATGGGCGAGCGCACGATCGCGCCGATGGGCCACGTGCGGATGATGGCGGCCATCCAGCCGTTCATCTCCGGCGCCATCTCCAAGACGGTCAACATGCCGGAGTCGGCGACCGTCGAGGACGTCGAGGAGATCTACTACCAGGGCTGGAAGCTCGGCCTGAAGGCGCTCGCGATCTACCGCGACAACTGCAAGGTCGGCCAGCCGCTGTCGGCGGTGAGCAGCGCCAAGAAGGAAGAGAAGGCCGAGGAGCCGGCCGAGGTGGTCGTCAAGACCGAGAAGGTGATCGAGTACCGCCCGGTGCGCAAGCGGCTGCCGAAGAAGCGGCCCAGCTCGACGGTCTCGTTCTCCGTGGCCGGCGCCGAGGGCTACCTGACCGCGTCGTCCTACCCGGACGACGGCCTCGGCGAGGTCTTCCTCAAGATGTCGAAGCAGGGCTCCACCCTGGCCGGCGTCATGGACGCGTTCTCGGTCGCCATCTCGATCGGCCTGCAGTACGGCGTGCCGCTGGAGACCTACGTCAGCAAGTTCGTCAACATGCGGTTCGAGCCGGCGGGCATGACCGACGACCCGGACATCCGCCTGGCCAGCTCGGTGATGGACTACATCTTCCGCCGCCTGGCCCTGGACTTCCTGGACTTCGACACCCGCTCGGAGCTGGGAATCCTGACGTCGGCCGAGCGCGCGGCCCAGCTGCGCGCCGAGGCGGCCGGCGAGACGGACGTCGACCTGACCGAGATGCGCAACAGCGCCCCGGTGGAGAAGGTGGAGAAGCCGGCCGAGAAGGCCAAGCCGGTCGAGGTCGCCGCGCCGCGCGCGGTCGGCTCGTCGACCGAGCTGCTCGAACTCGTCCAGGGCAAGGCCGCCGACGCGCCGCTGTGCTTCACCTGCGGCACGAAGATGCGCCCGGCGGGCTCCTGCTACGTCTGCGAGGGCTGCGGCTCCACCAGCGGCTGCAGCTGATCAATCGAGGAGCACGACCGAAACGGCACGTGACGGATGGCGGGCGCTGACCTCCAGCGCCCGCCGTTCGGCGTCCGGGGACAGGGCGACCAGGCGGAGCGGGCCCGGGGTCTGCTCCACCACCGCGTCCAGGCGGCGCGGGGAGGTCACCGGCTCCGGGCCGTAGGTGGCGGTCGCCATCGCGCCCGATGTGCGCTGGAGGGTCTGCAGGAAGAGCGTCATCCGGTACGAGTCGTAGCCCTTGTCGTCGCCGACGATGACCGTCGGGCCGGACGGGTAGCGGGCGTAAGTGCGCAGGATCGCGTCGGCCGCCGTGAACAGCGGGGTCGGGCGGTGCTGACGGCCCACGACCGCGGACGTGCCGGTGACCGCGGCGAAGAGGGCCACCGCGAGCGGCCAGCGCACGGGGACGCGGACGGTGGCCGTCGCCAGGGCGCCCAGGCCGGCCAGGAGCAGCGCGAAGACCAGGAACAGCGCCTTGTTCGCGTAGTAGCCGCTGCCCGCGCCCGAGAGGCGCTGGGCGGCCAGCAGCGCGACGGCGAAGAGGGCGACCGGCGCGAAGGCCAGGGCGTAGCCGCGCCAGATCCGTGCCCGGCGGACCCGGCCGGACAGGAACGCCAGCGCGACCAGCACGGCCAGCGCGACGAGCGCGGTGCGGCCGAGGCGCAGGGAGCCGACCGTGAACAGCGCGCCCGCCTGGCCGGCCAGGAGCAGGCCGGCGGCCATCGGTCCCGCGGAGACCAGGGCGGCGAGCGCGCAGCACAGCAGGGCCACGCGGTGGCCGCGCGGTCGCCGCCGCCAGCACCACAGCGCGACGGCCGCGAGCACCGGCGGCAGGTACAGGTAGTACGTGAAGCCGACCGCGACCAGCAGCGCCGACACCAGCAGGAACTGCTCGCGCACGCGGGACAGCGGCCGGGCGAGCAGCGCGAGCAGGGCGACGGCCGCGGCCAGGCCGGCGGTCTGGCTCGGGTAGCCCATCCGCCAGAGCTCCACCAGCTGGCCGAGGCCGCACACGCCGGCCACGAACGCGACCAGCGGCAGCTGCCGGGCCGGGGTCAGGCCGGCCCCGCCGAGCCACTGGGCGGCCCAGACCAGGGCGAGGGTCAGCAGCACGTGCCCGCCGGCCACGTACGCGAGATAGTGCGACAGCATCGCGGTACCGCTGCCGAAATCGCCGGGAGAGGACCGGACGAAGCCGTCGACCAGCGAGGCCAGCAGGTGTGACCCCTGCGGGTAGGTGATCATGCCGCGGTAGACGAGGCGCTCCGCGGCGTCCGGTTGCTGGAACAGGTAGCCGCCGGTCCGGCGGATCGCGTCGAACACCGCCGCGTGCCGGGCGAGATCCTCGCCGTCGAGCACGATGGCCAGGCGGCCGGTCAGCCCGTCGCGCAGCAGCGGCCGGGCGAGCAGCGCCGCGACCGCGGCGACCGCCGACAGCGCGACGACGTCGCTCCGGCGCGGGCGCGGCAGCGACGGCCCTCGACCACAGCACGCGGCGATCGCGATCAGCGCCGTGAACGCGAACCCGGCGACGGCGACCGGGTGCAGGCCCCAGGGCCAGACGGCGAACACCAGCCCGCCCAGGCACACGGCGCCGGTCAGCAGCGCGACGGCGAGGGCGAGCCGGTCGAACAGCGTGCGCCCGCCGCGCAGCACGGCGGCGACGGCGACCACCAGCAGCGGCGGCAGCACGTAGGCCACCCCGGCGGCGTACAGCAGCACCACGACCGCCCACGCGCCCGCGACCAGAGCGGCCGTGCGCAGTTGAACCCGGTTGGCCGACAGCGGTCGTGGCGTGGCGTCCGGAGCGAGAGGGGTAAGAACTGGCACAATCCGCTTAACGAACAAGTCGGGCATTCAGCATCTTTGGTGCGTCATGGGTCGTTGGATCCGGCGGTACCACCGACGGATTGGACCCTGACGTGCGGATCTTCACGACGACGCTGCAGACGCGGTACGACCCGAAGGCCAACGGTCTGGGCCTGCTCCGCCTCGTGCTCGCCCTCGCGGTGCTGGTCGCGCACTCCTGGCCGCTCGGCTCGGGCGCCGCCAACCCCGGCCTCGGCCTCACCCGCGGCCAGACCGACCTCGGCGCGCTGGCCGTCGACGGGTTCTTCGTCCTCTCCGGGTTCCTGGTCGCGGCGAGCGGCCGCCGGCTCGGCCCGGTCCGCTTCGCCTGGCACCGCTGCCTGCGGATCTTCCCCGGCCTCTGGACCTGCCTGCTCGTGCTCGCGTTCGTGCTGGCCCCGCTGGTCAGCCTGGCCACCCGCGGGCGGCTCGGCGACCCGGGCGCCTCGCTCGCCTACGCGTGGGGCAACTGGTTCGGCAACCCGCACGTGTGGGGCGTCGGGGACCTGTTCGCCGAGACCCCGTACGGCCGGCTCACGCACGCCAGCGTGTTCAACGGTTCGCTGTGGAGCCTGGTGTACGAGCTGAGCTGCTACGCCGGCATGATCGCGCTGATCGCCGCCGGGGTGCTGCGCCGCCACACCTGGCTCGTGCCCTTGCTCGCGCTCGCCGCCTACGCCGTGATCGTGAGCGACTTCCTGCGCACGGTGGGGACCCACGGGCTGGCGACGCGGCCGGTGCAGCGGGGCGGGATCGGCCCGATCCCGCTGATCGGCCACCTGAACCTGCAGCTGACGATCTATCTGGGCTTCCTGTTCCTGCTCGGCGCGTCGATCCAGTTGTACCGCCACCGCGTCCCGATCCACCCGGCACTGGCCCTGCTGGCCGGCGCGGCGCTCGTGTCCTCGATGCTCGTGGGCGGCTTCTTCGTCGTGGGCCTGCCGGCGTACGCCTACCTGCTCGTCTCGGCGGCCGGTGTCCTCCCGCCGGCGGTGCACGGCATCGGCCGCCGCCGCGACTACTCGTACGGCATCTACATCTACGCGTTCCCCGTGCAGCAGCTCGTCGCGCTCGCCGGCGGCGCCGCCTGGGGCGTGCTGCCCTACATCGCGCTCTCGGCGACCGGCGCGCTGGTCCTGGCCGCGCTGTCGTGGCACCTGGTCGAGCGGCCGGCGCTGTCGCTGAAGGACTGGACGCCGCGGCGGGTCGCGACCGAGCCCGCGGCGAAGACGCCGGTCGGCGCGGCTCCGTAGCGGTCGCGCCATCCTCCAATGTGGACCCCGCCCAGGCCTGGGCCCGGACCGGAAATTCCTTCACGTCGAGACCGCGCCGCCTGTCGACAAGCCGACAACTACGCGATTCTGGGAAGCCTCAAGATTCCGCGTGTGATGAAGAGGATTCTTCTGCCGGTCGCCTTCGCGGCGATCGCGCTCGCCGGCTGCTCGTCCGAGGAGCCGGCCGAAACCACCGCCGCGGCGTCGAGCGCGGCGCCGTCCACCGTGGCCCCGACGAGTGCCGCCGCGCCGTCCAGCGCGGCGGCGTCCAGCGACGCGGCGGGCGGCGGCTGCCCGGTCGACGCCGCGGCCCTCCGCACGGCGTTCCAGGCCAACGCGGAGGTCGCCGGCGCGATCCTGCTGGGCAAGGGCTTCAAGGACATCAGCTGCTACCAGGGCTGGGCCACCGCCCGCACGCAGCCGGAGCAGGCGGACTCCGCGGTGGTGGTGTTCAAGTACGACAGCGCGAAGAAGACCTGGGCCGCGGTCATGGGCGGCACCGATGGGGTCTGCAAGGCGAACGTTCCGGCGGCGGTCCAGCCGCACCTGAAGAACTGCGTTTAGGCCGAGGTGTTGTCATGCTGAAGAAGATCCTCCTGCCGGTCGCCTTCGCGGCGATCGCGCTCGCCGGCTGCTCCGACGAGGAGCCGGCCGGCTCGCCCGCGGCGGCCGGGCCGACGAGTGCGGCCGCACCGTCGAGTGACGCACCCACCAGCGCGGCGCCGTCCAGCGCCGCCCCTGCCGCCTCCGCGTCGGCGTCCGCAGGCAAGGACGGCTGCCCGGTCGACGCCGCGACCCTCAAGAAGGCATACGAGGCCAGCAAGAAGGTGTCGGAGGCGGTCATCCTCGGCAAGGGCTTCGCCGAGATCAGCTGCTACCAGGGATGGGCCACCGCTCTCACCCAGCCGGAGCAGATGGACGTCGCCGTGGTCGTGTTCAAGTACGACACGGGCAAGAAGAGCTGGACCGCCCTTGCCGGCGGGACCGACAACCCTTGCCGCAACCTCGTTCCGTCGACGATCCAGTCGAAACTCAAGCATTGCAACCAGTAAATTCCTCGATGTGCTGAAGAAACTCATCCTCCCCCTGGCCGTCGCCGGAGCGCTCACCGGCTGCTCCGGCGACGGCCCGACCCCGAGCGTCGCGCCGACCACCCTCGCGCCGAGCCCGGAGGAGTCCCTGCCTCCGCAGACCGGCCCGGCGCCGACCAAACCCGGCGCGAGCCCGCAGGCCGGCTGCCCGGTCGACGCGGCCACCCTGGAGAAGGCGTTCGACGCCAACCCACAGCTGTCGGCCAACATCCAGCTCGGCTCGGGGCTGACCGACATCAGCTGCGCCAAGGACTACGCCACGGCCCGGACCCGGCCGACGAACGCCGATCCGGCGACCGTGCTGTTCAACTACGACGGCGCGAAGAAAATGTGGGTCGCGCTTGCGGGCGGAACCGACGGGGTCTGTGACACCGTGGTACCGCAGGCCATCAAGGCCGAACTCAAACACTGCACCGCCTAGTGGAATGTCCCGTCTTGTGGTCATATAGACCATGGACCGTGAAGCACTGCTCCGGCTCCTCTCGGAGGAGCCGGGTGCGGCCTTCGAAGCGTGCGGTGCGGCGATCCGCGCGGGTGCGGAATACGTCGTGTGGGACCACACGGTGCCGGCGGACGCGCTGGCCCGAAGCTACGCGCGGCGGGCGCAGCACATGGCAAAGATCGGCAACCCCATGCTCGGCGGCGCCGAGGCGATCGAGCAGCTCCAGGCGTCGGGCGACCGGCCCTTGCGCACCGGCGAGGCCAAGGTCGAGGACCCGCCGACCCATTTCCAGATCTTCCTGACCGCCGACGCAAGCCGGGTCGTCGCCTGCATCGGGATCGATCAGCGTTGACATAGCAGGATGGCAGGGTGGACGCACTGCTCGACACCGCCGGCCTGGCCCGGCTGCGCGAGGCGCTCGCCTCGGCCGGTTACACCGCCCAGGGGATCCGCGACCAGCTCGGCCCGGCGGCGACCGACGCGATGGCCCGCAACGACTTCCGGGCCGCACTGAAGATCACCGAGGAGCGGGGCGGCCGGCTCGCCACCCTGATCCGGCTGTTCGTCTGCGGGCAGACGGAGCCGCTCGACCGGGTCGCCGACGCGCTGGCGCCGCTGCCGCTGGAGTCGGCGACGGCCCTGCTGGAGGCCGACGGCGACGGCGTGCGGGCGGCCGTCGAGCTGGAGCCCTACGGCGACTGGTGGGTCGTCGCCGACCTGTCCGCCGGCATGCGCCCCGGCCACCCGCTGCCCGGCGATCACGTGCTCGGCATCGGCGGCGCCTCGACGACGCTGGCCGCCGCGACCCTGCGGGCTCCCGTCGGCTCCGCGCTCGACCTGGGGACGGGCTGCGGCGTGCAGGCCCTGCACCTGTCCACGCACGCCGGCCGCGTGACCGCGACCGACGTCCTGCCCCGCGCGCTGCGGTTCGCGGCGACCACGGCCGCGCTGAACGGGCTCGACTGGGAGCTGCTGGAGGGCGACCTCGTCGCGCCCGTCGCCGGCCGCCGCTTCGACCTGGTGGTCAGCAACCCGCCGTTCGTCGCCGGGCCGGGCTTCTCGGACCACACCTACCGCGACTCCGGCCGCCCCGGCGACGCCGTCTGCGCCGAGCTCGTCGCCGCCGCGCCCGGGCTGCTGGCCGACGGCGGGCACATGCAGTTCCTGGCCAACTGGCTGCACGTCGCCGGCGAGTCCTGGGAGGACCGGGTCGCCGACTGGCTGGCCGGCACCGGGCTCGACGCCTGGGTCATCCAGCGCGAGGTGTCCGATCCGGTGGCGTACGTCAACCTGTGGCTCAGCGACGCCAGCGAGGACCCGCGCGCGCAGCCGGCCCTCGCCGCCGCCTGGCTGGACTGGTTCGACGCGCAGAAGGTCGACGCGATCGGCTTCGGGGTGGTCACGCTGCGGGCCGGCGGGAACGACGACCCGACGGTGCGCATCGAGGACCTGCGGCAGACCGTCGACGGCCCGCTCGGTCCGCTGATCGGCGACTGGTTCGGCCGGCAGGACTTCCTGCGCCACGGCGACCTGCTCGGCACCCGGTTCCGGGCGGCGCCGGGGCTGCGGCTGCGGCAGGAGGCCGTGCAGGGGCCGGAGGGCTGGGAGGTCGAGCGGCAGCTGCTGACCCTCCCCGACGGGCTGCGCTGGATCGAGGAGGTGGACCCGGTCGCGCTGACCCTCGTCGGGTCGTGTGACGGGACGGTGACCCTGCGGGATCAGGTCGACGTGCTCGCGCTGGCTCATGAGGTACCGCCGGATGTGCTCCTGGAAGTGGCGGTGCCGCTCGTGTCGCACCTGGTGGAGCGCGGCGTCCTGCTGCCGGTGGCCTGATGCGGGCCCTGGTCCAGACCGTTTCGCGGGCCTCCGTGACGGTCGCTGACGAGGTCGTCGGGTCGATCACGGACGGCCTGCTCGTGCTGGTCGGCGTGACGCACACCGACTCGGTGGCGACCGCCGCGACAATGGCCCGCAAAGTGCACGAACTGCGCATCCTGGACGACGAGAAGTCCGCCGCCGACGTCGGGGCGCCGCTGCTCGTCGTCTCGCAGTTCACGCTCTACGGCGACGCTCGGAAGGGCCGGCGGCCGACCTGGATCGCCGCCGCCCGGCCCGAGGTCGCCGAGCCGCTGGTCGAGGAGTTCTGCGCGGCACTTCGCGTCCGCGGTGCAATGGTGCAAACCGGGCGGTTCCGCACCCACATGCTCGTCGAGAGTGTGAACGTGGGACCACGGACGGTGCTGCTGGAGGTCTGATCGCCACCGGGACTCACGGATTCGTGCCACGGCTCCGCCGCCTCACCGCCACTTCACGCCCGCTCAGCGAAGCTTCTTCCCGTAGGAATGATCGAGCCACTTGTCAAACCACGGGAGGCGAGCGAAGTGGCCCAGCCGCTGACTGACACCACGGACTTCAACGCGACGGATGTCTCGGATGTTGAGGCCGACGAGCAACACGAGCCCCAGCTCGACACCGCGGGCGTCTCAGCGGACCTGGTTCGTGCCTACCTGAACACGATCGGCCGCACCAAGCTGCTGACGGCCGAGCAGGAGGTCGAGCTCTCCAAGAAGATCGAGGCCGGGCTGTACGCCGAGGAGAAGCTCACCAACGGCGACGTGCACCCCGCGTGGATGAACACCTTCGAGATCGTGATCCGCGAGGGCCGCGCCGCGAAGGCGCACCTCCTGGAGGCGAACCTCCGGCTGGTGGTCAGCATCGCCAAGCGGTACACGGGGCGCGGCATGGCCTTCCTGGACCTCATCCAGGAGGGCAACCTGGGCCTGATCCGCGCGGTCGAGAAGTTCGA
>NZ_BMPI01000042.1:0-21247 GCF_014647515.1 Dactylosporangium sucinum
AAGCCCACGGAGCCAGGAACAGAGCAAGAGTGCGGCGCGCAGCGACGCATGGGGAGTGTGGGGTGGGAACCCCCCACGAAACCGGGGGCGAAGCCCACTGAGCCAGGAACAGAGCAAGAGTGCGTCGCGCAGCGACGCATGGGGGGTGTGGGGTGGGAACCCCCCACGAAACCGGGGGCGAAGCCCACGGAGCCAGGAACAGCTACCGACTTCGGGCCGCTCTTCTCCCCGCGCACCGTGGCGGTCGCCGGGGCCTCGGCGACCAAGCAGGGGTTCGGGAACCGGTTCCTCCAGGCGTACCGGACCGCCGGCTGGACGGACGGCACCCTGTTCGCGATCCACCCGACCGCCGACCGGATCGACGGGGTGCCGGCGGTGCCCTCGGTCGCCGACATCCCCGGCGGCGTCGACTACCTCCTCGTCACCGTCCCCGCCGCGCAGGCCCCGGCGCTCGTCGCCGGCACCGCCGGGGCGGCCCGCTTCGTGCAGGTCGTCAGCGGCGGCTTCGGCGAGACCGGCGCCGGTGGTGCCGACCGCGAGCGGGAGCTGCTCGACGCGCTGCGCTCGGCGAAGACCCGGCTGCTCGGCCCCAACTGCCTCGGCACGTACGCGCCGCGCGGCCGGCAGGTGTTCACCTTCGGCCAGAGCCTGGAGCCCGGCCCGGTCAGCGTCCTGTCGCAGAGCGGTGGCCTCGCCGGCGACATCACCACGGCGGGCGGCCGGCGCGGCATCCGGTTCGCCAGGGTGGTGAGCCTCGGCAACGGCATCGACGTCGCGCCCGGCGAGCTGCTGGAGTGGCTGGTCGACGACCCGGAGACCGAGGTCGTCGGCGCCTACCTGGAGGGCCCGCGCGACGGCGCCCGCCTGGTCCGCGCGCTGCGCCGGGCCGCCGGCCGCAAGCCGGTGGTGCTCCTGCCCGGCGGCCTGAGCCGGCAGGGCGCCGAGGCGGTCGCCTCGCACACCGGCTCGCTGGCGGGCGACGACCGCCTGTGGGACGCCATCGCCGCCGGCACCGGCGCGATCCGGGTGTCCACCCTGGAGGACTTCCTGGGCGTGCTGCGGATGCTGCAGGTGTACGCGCACCGCCCCGCTCCTGCCGGCTCCGACGTCCTGGTGGTGGGCCCCGGGGGCGGCGCCTCTGTCCTGGCGACCGACGCCTGCGACCGGGCCGGCCTGACGCTCGCCCCGATCGTGGCGGCGACCCGGCAGGCGTTGCGGGAGAACGGCTTCGGCGCCGGAACGAGCGTCAGCAACCCCGTCGAGGTGCCGATCGGGCCGGCCTCCGCACCGGATCTGGCGGCACGGGTGCTCGGCCCCGTCCTGGCCGGCCAGCCCTATCCGGACGTGCTGCTGCACGTCAACGTGCAGAGCTACTTCAGCTACGGCACGGGCGACCTCACCCCGCTCGTCGACCTTCTGGGCCGGCTGCCCGAGCTGGCCGGGCCGGCCCGGGTGACCGTGGCCGCGCGCAACCTCGACACCGCCCCCGGCGACGCGGCCGACCGCATCGGCGCCGCCGCCGTCGCCGCCGGCGTCCCCCTCTTCGGCACGCTCGACGCCGCCGCCACCGCGATCGCCGCGGTCAAGCGGTGGACGCGATCCCAGGCAACGGAAGGCAGGCCCGCATGACCCGCCGGGAGTTCCGCTTCGGAGCCGTCGTCCGGCTCGCCGACTCGGCCAGAGCCTGGGCCGAGAAGGCCCGGATGCTGGAGGACTCGGGCTTCGACATCCTCTTCGTCCCCGACCACTTCGTCGGCCCGCGCTTCGCGCCGATGCCGGCGCTGACCGCGGCCGCGTGCGCCACGACCCGGCTGCGGCTGGGCACGATGGTGCTCTCCAACGACTACCGGCACCCGGTGGCCCTGGCGAAGGAGGCGGCCACCGTCGACCTGCTCTCCGACGGCCGCCTGGAGCTGGGCATCGGCACGGGCTGGATGCGGATGGAGTACGACAAGGCGGGCCTGACGTTCGACCCGCCGGCCGTGCGGGTGGCGCGCCTGGCCGAGGCGCTGACCGTCCTCAAGGGACTCTGGCGCGGCGGCCCGTTCTCGTACTCCGGCGAGCACTACCGCATCGACGAGCTGGCCATGGAGCCGCTGCCGAAGCAGCGCCCGCACCCGCGCATCCTGCTCGGCGGCGGCGGACCGGCGATGCTCCGGCTGGCCGCCCGCGAGGCCGACGCGATCAACCTGGCCGTCCAGGTGCGCGCCGACGGCACCGCACCGTCGGAGGCCGACGCCGGCGTGGCCGCGTTCGTCCGCAAGATCGACCTGGTCCGCGAGGCGGCCGGCGAGCGCTGGACCACGCTGGACGTCGGCACGAGCGTGCAGCAGATCGGCGCGGCGAGCCGCCTCGGTGAGTGGAGCGCGGCCAACGTGGGCCCGCAGGCCGAGACGCCGCAGGTGCTGCTGGGCAGCGTCGAGGAGCGCGTCGACAAGCTGCGGTACTGGCGCGACGAGCACGGCCTGAACTACTTCGTCCTGCACAACGACCGCGACCTCGACGACTTCCTGCCGGTCGTCAAGGCCCTCGCCGGCACGTGATGTCACCGCGCGCCGAGGACGAGCTCGACGATGGCCGTCGCCAGGTCCGGGCGGTCGCCGCCGCGGAACACCAGGTGGAAGACCACGGCGCCGACCAGGACGTCGAAGAGCAGGTCCGGGTCGGTCGACGCCGGGGCCTCGCCCCGCGTGACGGCGCCCTCGACCACGGCCCGGAACTGGCCGCGGGCCGCCGCCTCCAGCGGGTCCCGCGCGTGCTCGCGCAGCTCGGAGCCGCGCTCGAACAGCGGCAGCAGGCCGGGCAGGGCGGCGCGCGTCTCCGGCCGCGAGTACGACCGCACCGCGGCCTCCACCAGGCGCAGCACGTCACGGCGGAAGTCGCCGCTGTCGCCGATCGGCGCGATGTCGTCGGCCGGGAACGCCGCGTCGTAGACCAGCAGGGCCTTGGACGGCCAGCGGCGGTACACCGTCGGGCGGGTCACCCCGGCCCGCTGCGCCACCAGCTCGTAGCTCAGCCGCTCGTAGCCGACCTCGGCCAGCAGCTCCCGGGTCGCCGCCAGCACCGCGGCGTCGGTGGTCGCCACCCGGGGACGGCCTCGCTCCCTTGACATCGCGCTCCTTCCGTTGCTTTCCTTTACGTGTCGTATCGTAAACCATTTAGAGGGAGGGCGCATGACCGACCCCGTCCGCCGCCTCAGGGACGAAGAGGTTGAGTTCTACACCGAGCACGGCTGGCTCCACGCACCGGCTCTGGTCTCCGGCGACCTGGTCGAGCGCCTGGCCGCCAAGGCGCACGAGCTGCACCGCCCCAGCGGCGCCGTGTCCGTGTCCGCCGTGGCCCAGGCCTTCGGGCAGAACCGCGGCCTCGCCGAGGTCGACCCCGACTTCGCCCAGCCGGTGTTCTCGCCCGTGATGGCCGACAACGCGGCCCGGCTCATGCCCGGCAAGCCGCAGGTCCGGCTGCAGATCAACAACCTGCTCATCAAGGAGCCCGCCGGCGGCACCCACGGCGCCACCCAGTTCCACCAGGACTTCCCCTGGTTCCCGATGGACCGGGCCGTCATGCTCACCGTCTGGATGGCCCTGGTCGACACCCCGGCCGACATGGGCTCGCTGCGCTTCTACGACCGCTCGCACCGCTTCGGCCCGCTCGGGCGCTCGTTCGTCCGCGACGGCGATGCCGTGGTCGAGCAGCACCCGTGGCTCGGCGACCTGGAGCTCTCGCCGCCGCTGCACCTCAAGCCCGGCGACGCGACCATCCACACCGCGCTGACGGTCCACGGCGCCGCGCCCAACGTCCACACCAGCCCGCGGCTGTCGTTCGCCTGGACGTACTTCGACGCCGGCACCCTGTACACGGGCTCGCCGTTCAAGCAGACCGACGACCTCGGCCTCAGGATCAACGAGGTCTTCGACCACCCCGACTTCCCGATCGTCGCGCGGGCATGAGCGGTTCCGGAGCGAAGCGGAGGAGGCCGCTCATCATGGGCTCAGTATGGAACTCAGGCGGCCGGAACGAAGTGGAGGCCGCATGAGTGGCACCGTTGCCACCGTGACGGGGCCCGTGCCGGCGGAGACGCTCGGCACGACCCTCATGCACGAGCACGTCTTCGGCCTCTCCCCCGAGATCCTGTGGAACTGGCCCGACATCCCCGAGGGCTGGGACGAGATGTCCCGGGCCCAGGAGGCCGCGGACAAGCTCAACGCGCTCAAGCGGGCCGGCATCGACACGATCGTCGACCTCACGGTGATCGGCCTCGGCCGGTTCGTGCCCGCCGTCCAGCGGGTCGCCGAGCTGACCGACGTGAACATCATCGTCGCGACGGGCGTCTACACCTACGACACGCTGCCCGGGTACTTCGCCCACCGCGGGCCCGGCACCATCTTCGGCGGCCCGGACCGCATGGTGGAGTTCTTCGTCCGCGACATCACCGAGGGCATCGGCCGGACCGGCGTGCGGGCCGGCATCCTCAAGTGCGCCACCGACCACCAGGGTGTGACCCCGGGCGTCGAGCGCGTGCTGCGGGCGGTCGCCCAGGCCCACCGGGCGACCGGCGCGCCGATCTCGACGCACACCGAGTCGAGCACCCGGCGCGGCCTCGACCAGCAGAAGATCTTCGCCGAGGAGGGCGTCGACCTGAGCCGGGTCGTCATCGGCCACGCCGGCGACTCGACCGACATCGGCTACCTCGAGGAGCTGATCGCCGCCGGGTCGTACCTCGGCATGGACCGCTTCGGCATCGACAGCATCTGCCCGTTCGAGACCCGGGTGGCCACGGTGGCGACGCTGTGCGAGCGCGGCCACGCCGACCGGATGGTGCTCTCGCACGACGCGTTCTGCTTCAGCGACCGCATCGACGCCGTCAAGCAGCGGCAGATGTTCCCCAACTACCACATGCTGCACATCTCCCAGGACGTCCTGCCGGCGCTGCGCGCCCGCGGGGTCACCGAGGAGCAGATCCACACGATGATGGTCGCCAACCCGCGGCAGATCTTCGCGCAGCAGGGCGCCTACTAGGAGGCAGGGTATGGATACGGTCCATCGGCTCACACTGGGCGACCTGGCGCGCGAGCACCGCCGCAGCCGCCCGGGCGGGACCGCCGCGGTGGACGGCGACGAGCGGCTGTCCTACGTGGACCTCGACGACCGCGCGAACCGGGTCGCGAACGCGCTCGCCGCCGCGGGCGTCGGGACCGGCGACCGCGTGCTGTGGCTCGGGCAGACCTCGGCCCGGGTGCTCGAGCTGCTGCTCGGCTGCGCCAAGCTCGGCGCCGTGCTCTGCCCGGCCAACGCCCGGCAGTCGGCCGACGAGCTGCGGTTCGTGCTGGGCGACCTGGACCCGCGGGTCGTCGTCTGGCAGTCGGCGCTGGGCGACGCGGCCCGCGAGGTCCGGGACGCGCGGTTCATCGAGGCCGGCGACGAGTACCGGGCGTGGCTCGACGCGGCTTCCCCGACCGACGACGAGCGGTCCGTCGACCCCGGCCTGCCCGTGCTGGCGCTCTACACCGCCGCGTTCGACGGCCGGCCGAACGCGGCCCTGCTGTCCCACACGGCGCTGCTCGCCCACAGCGTGTCGATCGGCTGGATCCGCCAGATCGAGCCCGGCTTCACGTACCTCAACTCCGGCCCGCTGTTCCACGTCGGCACGATGATGTTCTGCCTCGCCACGTTCCACCTGGGCGGCACCAACGTGTTCACGCCGGGCTTCGTGCCGGCCGAGGTCTGCCGCCTCATCGAACGGGAGCGGTGCACGTCGGCGTTCCTCTACGGCCCGATGCTCGACCAGCTGGTCGAGGCGAACACCGGGGAGGACGGCAAAGCGCGGCGCGACCTGTCCAGCCTGCACTTCAGCGCCGGCAGCGACGCGTGGAACGCGATGATCACGGTCGACGAGAGCCCCTGGGGCCGCGCGCTCGGCGGCTACGGCCAGTCCGAGGTGGCCGGCATGCTCACGTTCACCGGCCTGGGGCTCGGCGCGCTCGGCTCGCACGGCCGGCCGTCGCCGTTCGCGCAGGTGCGCATCGTCGACGCCGGCGGGGCCGAGGTGCCGGCCGGCGAGGTCGGCGAGATGGTCGCCCGGGGGCCGATCATGTTCAGCGGGTACTGGAACCGGGCCGAGCTCAACGCGGCGAAGCAGGCCGGCGGGTGGCACCACACCGGCGACCTGGCCCGCCGGGAGAGCGACGGCACGATCACGTTCATCGGCCCGAAGCTACGCATGATCAAGTCGGGCGGCGAGAACGTCTACCCGGCCGAGGTGGAGCGGGCCCTGACCACCCATCCCGGCATCAAGGAGGCCGCGGTCATCGGCGTGCCGGACGAGCGGTGGGGCCAGACCGTGAAGGCCGTCGTTGTCGCGTCGGACCCCTCGTTGACCGCCGAGGACGTGGTCGCCCACGTGCGGGAGCGGATCGCGTCGTACAAGAAGCCGAGCCACGTCGTCTTCACCGGCGCGCTACCGCGACGCGGGTTCACCCCCGACTACGACGCCCTCGACGAGGCCCATGGCGGGGGCGGCTACCCGATCGTCTAGGCGCTGGCGGGCCAGCAGGCGCGACACGTCCTCGGCGGTCATCGGCTGGGCCAGGTGGTAGCCCTGGCCCAGCGTGTAGCCGAGCTCGCGGAGCACGGCCGCCTGCTCGGGGCTCTCGACCCCTTCGGCGACGGTGGCGAGGCCGAGCGCGTGGGCGAGCTGGATCACGGCGCGGGCCACCGCCCGCCGGGCGTCCGCGGCGGCCGGCTGGCCGTCGTCGATCTCGATGCCGTCGACGAAGGACTTGTCCAGCTTGACGATCGTCGCCGGGAACGCCCGCAGCAGGCTCAGCGACGATTCGCCGGTACCGAAGTCGTCCAGGGCGAGGCGGATGCCCATGCGGTCGAGCTCGAACAGCGTCCGGGAGACCTGCTGGCCGCGCAGCACCGCCGACTCGGTCACCTCGAGCACCAGCCGCTCGCAGGGCAGCCCGCTGTCGGCGAGCGCGGCGGCGACGTCGGCCACGAAGTCGGGGTCGTGCAGCTGCCGCGCGGACACGTTCACCCCCGCCTCGGGCAGCGCGTCCGGCCCGAACTCGGCCGACCACGCGGCCGCCTGGCGGCACGCCTCGCGCAGCACGAACCGGCCCAGCGGCACGATGAGGCCGGTCTGCTCGGCGGCCGGGATGAACTCGGCCGGGCGGATCGCGCCGCGGGTCGGGTGCTGCCAGCGGACCAGCGCCTCGACGCCGGTCACCCGCTGGTCCTCGAGCCGCAGGATCGGCTGGTAGACGACCTGCAGCTCGTCGTTGTCGAGGGCGCGGCGCAGCTCGCCGCCGAGCTGCATGTGGGCCAGGACGGGTTCGCCCAGGCCGTCGACGTAGCGCACGAAGCCCGCCTTGCCGCGCTGCTTGGCCGTGTACATCGCGACGTCGGCGTCGCGGAGCACCGAGTCGACGGTCGCGCCCGGGCGGTGCGGGCCGGCGTCGGCGATCCCGATGCTGGCCTGCACGAGCAGGCGGTGCTCGCTGATCGGCCGGCTGAGCGCGGCCAGCAGCCGGCCGGCCAGCTCCTCGGGGTCCGCCTCGGCGCCGGTGAGCAGGACGGCGAACTCGTCGCCGCCGACCCGCACCGGCAGGCCGGCGTCCCCGGTCTCGGCCCGCAGCAGCTGCGCGACGGAGACGAGCAGCCGGTCGCCCACGCCGTGGCCGAGCAGGTCGTTGACGGCCTTGAAGTCGTCGAGGTCGACGAGCAGCACCGCCGCCCGGCCCGTCGTGGCCAGGGCCGTCGCCAGCCGCTCGCGGAACAGTGCCCGGTTGGCCAGCCCGGTCAGGCCGTCGTGGCTGACCTCGTACTGCAGCCGCTCCTCCTGCAGCCGCGTGTTGCGCAGCAGCCGGGCGTTCTCGCGGTACGCGATGAGCTGCCGCAGCGTCACCAGCGCGGTCACCACGACGGCGGCGATCACGGCGACCCGACCGGGCCAGCGCAGCGGCGCACCGCAGGCGATCGCGACCAGCGGCAGGTCGGCCGCCGCCACGGCCAGGTAGGGCAGCAGCTCGCCGGTCCGGCCCGGGTCGCGGCTCCCGCGCGACTGCGCCGCGACGCCGAGGGTGGCCAGCATCGGGGCGAGCGGCATCACGATCGCCGCGGTGGGTACGCCGGCGTCGTACCCGAACCAGACCGCGAGCACGGCCACGACCCCGGCGGTGACGCCACCGGCCGCGGCGACGCACCGGATCGCCACCCGGTCGACGGGGCCGCCGGCCACGTAGGACACCTTCGTCGCGGCGCCGACGGCGACCAGGAACGCCAGCCCGACCAGCAGCATCGCCTGCCGGCTCCACGGCTCGCGGGCCGACAGCATCGGCGCCAGCCCGAGGTACCAGAGCACGGTCGCGCAGCCGAGGAAGGCGATCGTGCGGTCGAGGACGATGCGCCACCGCTCGGCGCCGCCCGCCGGGACCACGGGCACCCGGCCGACCGCCCAGATCGCGATGCCGAACCCGATCGCCACGCACGCCGCCGCCGGCACCGGCATGCTGCGCGTGCGGGCCTGGTCGGCGTGGGTGAGCATGTCCACGGCCAGCCAGCCGTAGCCGACGGTCATCGCGGCGAACGCGACGAGCAGGCCGCGCCAGAACCGCCGGGCGACGGGGTCGAGCCCTCCACCGCGGAGCAAGTGCTGGACGGACGCGGTGGCGAACACCCCGCCGACGGGGACGAAGACGTATGCGAACGCGCCGGTGCCGGTGCCGGCGGCGGTCCAGGCCGCGCCGAGGGCGACGACGCCGGCGGTGGCCAGCACGTAGACCCGGGCCGCCTGCGTCACGGCCCTGACGATATCGGCCCCGATAAGCGGTACATCTCACCCGAACGTGCCGAGTTCACCGTCGCAGCGCCAAACCCCCTCCGCGCCGATCTTGCAGTTGTGGTGGTTGACAAACCGGGACAATCGCGGCGTGTCGCGGCACCACAACTGCAAGATCGACGGGGCCGGCGAGGGCGCGGCGGGGGTTAGGTCAGGAGGGTCCAGCGCTGGGCGTTGCTGCCGTTGCAGTCCCAGATCTGGACCTGGGTGCCCGGCGTGGTCGAGCCGCTCGGGACGTCGAGGCAGCGGTTGGCCTGCGGGTTGTAGAACGAGCCGTCGGCCCGCTTGATGAACACCTGCGCACCCGTCGCGTTGCAGTCCCACAGCTGGAGTTTCGTGCCGTTGGCCGTGGCGCCGTTCGGGATGTCGAGGCACTTGCCGAGCGCGCGCAGCGTGCTGCCGGCCTCCACGTAGGTCCACTGCTGGGCACCCGTGCCGTTGCAGGTGTAGATCTGCACCGGCGTGCCGTTCGCGGTACCGCTGGAGCGAACGTCCAGGCAGGGACCGTTGGCGTTGACCAGGGCGTTCGCGCCCGGCTGGCCGCCGCCACCGCCGCCACCGCCGGTGAACGGGCTGAGGATGATCGACGCCGAGCGCGGGTCGCCGTCGTTGACCAGCGACTCGAACGCGCCCACGTCGTCGAAGGCGAACGCGTACGCCTTCCCGTCGGTCATGTTCGCGTGGATGATCTTCGCGTACTGGTTGGTCGGGTTGCTCTTGTAGAAGTCGCCCGCGTTGAGGCTCGGCTGGGTGTCGATCGTGCCCAGCGTGCCCCGGTTGAGCGCGGCGCAGAGCGTGCGCGAGATCGGCCCGACGACGAGGTCGTTGGGCGCGGCCAGGTTGCCGTCGCAGCCCCACACGTTGGCGCTGGAGGGCTTGTTGAACTGGGCCACCACCGCGCCGGACGAGTTGGTGAAGGTCATGACGTTGCCGCTGGTGCGCCCGAAGTACCGCGTGTTCGGCTGGTCGGCGAACGGCACCACGGTCAGCGTCTTGCTCGTGTAGGCGTTCCAGGCGGAGGTGATGTACGAGTCGAGGTAGGTGCTGCTGAACCGGCCCGCGCCGGCCGCCTTGCCGGGCGAGAGCACCCGCAGGACGGTGCCGTCGGCCCGGGTGTCGACGGTGTTCGCCCATCCGGACTGGGCCTTGATGGCGTTGATGACGTTCGTTCGCCCGTTGGCCACCACGTCGCCGGTCCGCTTCGTGACGCCGTTGGCGCCGGTCACGGTGACGGCGTGCGGGATGGCGAACATGTCGACCTGCGAGCTGTTGAGCCACAGGCCGGCGTCGTTGTAGGTGAACTCGCTCCAGTCGAACAGGATGTTCTGGTTCGCGTCGCCGGCCGCCCAGGGCGCCGGCTGGACCAGGCCGTCGGGGGTCAGGAAGAATTTGATCCGCTCGCCGAGCGAGAAGTACACCCGGCCGGAGAACCCGCGCGGGAACCGGATCGTGGTGCTGCCGCCGTTGCCGGGCCCGGCGATCGAGACGTCCGGGGCGGGCGCGGGCGGGATGGCGCCGCCGCTCCAGGCGGTGAAGGTGCCGGCCGAGTTCACGTACCCGAGACGCCCGGTGGCCAGGTTGACGCCGAGGATGTAGAGGAAGACCGCCTCGCCGCGGCCGGTGTTGTTGGTGACGGTGACGGGAAGCGGGTTGGGCCCGATGGCCTGGGCCGGCGTACCGGCGACGACGAGGGCGGCGGGTATCGCGACGACGAGCGCCGCGACCCGGCGGAGCACCCTGCGAAGACGATGCATGACGGGGCGCCTCACTTTCGAAGTGGTTGGCGGACAGGCGCTTCGGGCTGGCGGGCCCGGGAAACGCTCTCCGACGCTTGGCCGGAGCGTCAGAGCATGCTGAAGAAGCACTCCGCGGTCGGTGAGGGCGGATCCGCGAGAGCGCTCTCACGGTAAGAAGCTGTAAGGGTTCCTGTCAATAGACAGCAGTCGTTGCGGCCCACCCCTCGAAGGCGCGGGCCCGCTCATGGGTCATCACGCGAGCCCGGCGGACCTACAGGACGGCGAGGGGATTGACCGGGCTGGCGGTGCCGCCCTCGACGGTCAGCGGGGCCAGCATGAACAGGAACTCGGTCGCACCCAGGGTGGCCAGCTCCTCCAGCCACAGCATCTCCAGCAGGTGGATGCCGTGCCGCCACAGGAACAGCAGGTGCAGGTCCTCCTCCAGGGGCTCGGTGCAGCGGCCGTGGTCGTCCAGGGCGGCGATGGCCGCGTTGTCCATGGCGACCAGGGCGACGTCGCGCTCGGCCAGCCACAGGCCGGCCTCGTAGGACAGGCCGGGCTGCGGGTGCTGGTAGCGGCCGGGGTCCGACGCGTGCACCAGCGGCCAGCCGGTGCGGATGACCACCGCGTCGCCCGGCCGGATGTCCGCGCCGTCCAGCAGGTCCGCGCCGATGCGGAAGCCGCCGTCCAGGTGGGGCACGCCGAGCGCGGCGGCCACGTCCAGGAAGACACCGCGGGTCACGATGCCGCCCGCCTTGTCGATGCCGCAGCGCGTCGCGCCGTAGCTGCGGACGCGGGCCGCGTCGTGGCCGTTGTAGAGCTTGTCGCCCGTCCACATGTGGCACAGCGCGTCCAGGTGCGTGGTCGTGCCGTGCGGGGAGACCACCAGGGCGTCGTCGCAGACGCACACGCCGGGGCCGATCGGGCGGACGCCCGCGGCGTAGTCGGCGCCGTCGACGGACATGAAGTGCTGCGGCAGCGGGCGGCCCGGGAGGTGGGGCACGCCCAGGCGGGCCGGGCTCGACGTCGAGCCGCGGATCGGCAGGGCCAGGCTCACCACGCGGCCCTGGCGGACGCTGCCCATGGCCGCCAGCACGACCTCCGGGGTCAGCAGGTTGAGCGTGCCCCGCTCGTCGTCGGCGCCCCAGCGGCCCCAGTTGTGCGGCTCGATCACGTCGGCTCCCCTCGGTGCAGTGCGGCCCGGAGCACGGACACGTACTCGGCGACGGCGGCCCGGCTCACCCGGGCCTTGGGCGCTACGGCGCCGAAGCCGTGCGGCACACCCGGAACGACGTGCAGCTCGACCGGGACGCCGTCGCGCTGCATGGCGAGGGCGTACGCGATCGCCTCGTCGCGCAGGCAGTCCAGGCCGGCGGCGAGGACGTACGCGGGGGCGACGCCCGCCAGGTCGGTGGCGCGCAGCGGCGCGGCGTACACCGGTACCGGAGCGCCCCTGAGACCGCGGAGGTAGTGGGCCCAGCAGGTCTCCGCGTCGGCGCGGCTGAACACGGCCGCGCCGGCGCCCGCGCGCATCGACGCCGTGCCGAGCCGGTCGTCGAGGACCGGCTGGGTGAGCAGCTGGAACGCCAGCGCCGGACCGCCGCTGTCGCGGGCCAGCAGGGCGAGCCCGGCGGCCAGCCCGCCACCGGCGCTGGCGCCCGCGACGGCGATCCGGGCCGGGTCGGCGCCCGGCAGGCCGCCGGAGGCGAGCCAGGTGAGCACGGTGTAGCCGTCGTCGAGCGCGGCCGGGTACGGGTGCTCGGGCGCGAGCCGGTAGTCGACGGCGACCACGATCGCGTCGGCGCCGGTGGCGAGCCGCGCGCAGAGCCGGTCGTCGTCGGCGGCCGAGCCGATGCAGAAGCCGCCGGCGTGACACCACACGACGACGGGCAGGGCGCCGCCGGCGTCGGCGGGCCGGTGGACGCGCACGCCGGGGCCGACGTCGAGGACGGCGACCCCGTCGGCAACGGCCGGAGCCGCACGGCGCAGCACCGACGGGTTGGTGAAGTCGAGCCGGCCGAAGGCGAGCGCCGCCGGAAGCACCTCCGGGTCCGTCATCGGATGCCGTACCGGTCGGCGAACTCGGTCAGCTGGCGCACGGCGTCGCGGGAGCGGGTGGCCGGGCGCACGATCAGCCGGTGCACGCCGAGCGCGGCGAAGCGCGGTACCTCCTCCGGCGTGGCCTCGAACGCGCTGACCGTGGTCTGGAAGCCGGCCGGATCGCGCCCCGCCGACTCCAGCTGCTGGTGGAGCGCCTCGACCTGCGGCGTGGCGCTCGCCAGCGTGTGCGGCATGCTGATCCAGCCGTCACACAGCCGCACCGCCCGGCGCAGCGACACGGCGCCCTCGCCGCCGGCCAGCAGCGGCGGGTGCGGCTGCGCGACGGGCTTCGGGGCGAACACCACGTTGTCGAACGAGTAGAAGCGCCCGTGGTGGTTGACGACCGGCTCCGTCCACAGCCGCTTGGCGACCTCGATCGCCTCGTCGAGGCGCTTGCCGCGGTCGGCGAAGTCCAGCTCGACGGCCCGCCACTCGGCGGCCAGCCAGCCGGCGCCGACCCCGACGAGCGCCCGGCCCCCGGAGATCCAGTCGAGGGTGCCGAACGCCCGGGCGGCGACGAGCGGGTGGCGCAGGCCGAAGAGGTAGACGTACGTGCCGAGCTTGATCCGGTGGGTCCGGGCGGCGATGGCGGCCAGGAACGCCGGCGCGTCGAACAGCGGGGTGTCCGGCGGGACGGGCGGCGCGCCGTCGGCCGCGCCCGGGTACGCCGAGTCGGCCATGTCGGTGGTGAAGACGAGATGTTCGGGAATCCAGACGGACTCGTAGCCGAGCTCGTCGGCCGCGACGGCGACGTCGCTCCAGACGGCGGGGTGCAGCAGACCGAGGTTGACGCCGAACCGCATGACGAGATCCTACCAAACGCTTGGTTGGGCGTTGACCCCCAAATTCCGGTGAGCTTAGGGTTGAGCCAATCAAGCGTTAGGTCAAGGAGGCAACCGCCGTGCACCGGGGCATCTACCTGCTCGAAGAGGTCTACTTCCATCCCATGCACTCCCAGCGCCCGTTGGACTACCTGCGCTGGCTGACCGGCTACAAGCGGGCCGACGAGGACCGCACGACCGGCGACGCCGAGCTCACCAGCGGGATGTCGGTCCGCTCCCACGACATCGACCTCGTCGGCGCGTTCTACGCCGTCGGCATCACCGGGCACGTGCAGTTCAAGGCCGTGACGCTGTGGGACTGCATCGGCGGCTGGGACGGCGGCTGGCGGCAGATGCTCGACATCTACGGCAACGTCGACCCGCGGCTGTTCCTGTCGAACATCGACGGCATGCGCCACCACGCCTACTCCCGGCCGATGGGCGGGGTGCCGGGCACCCCGGACCTGCAGGGGCTGCGGGCGGAGGGCTACACGGCGCCGTTCTTCCTCTACGACGTGGCGACCGTGCGCCCCGGCGCCGCCCTGGACTACCTGGCCGCCGTGCGCGAGCAGCGGGCCCCGATCCTCGCCGACTACAACCACCGCCTGGTCGGACTGTACGAGGTACTGCTGAACGACTCCGAGGTGGTCACGTTCTGGGGCACCGACATGGACTCGCACCTGGCGGTGCAGCGGGCGTACGACGCCGCGCTCGGGCTCGACGACGAGGTGCCCGGCGACGAGCGGCTGCTGCAGTGGCGCCGCACGGCCCGGGAGTTCCTCACCGGGCCGTGGCAGGAGGGGCTGCTGGCGCCGTTCCCCGGTTCGCGGCTGTCGAACCAGCCGACTCGCTGAAGCGTTCGCCGACGTTGGTCGATCTACCCAGGTAGATCGACCAACGTCTGTGCGAAGCGCGGCATGGCGGCCGCAACCGGACGGCGGCCGCCGAGCGCGACGTCCGGCCGGAACCGGACGGCGGCCGCCGAGCGCCGCGTCAGGCCGGAACCGGACGGCGGCCGCCGAGCGCCGCGGTCACGGCGTCCGCGGCCAGCAGCATCCGGTCGCGGTACCGGTACACGTCCGCCAGCGAGGACTCGTGCGGCAGCCCGTAGATGCTCAGCAGCAGCACCACGTCGCCGTCCGGCCCGAACACCGGCACGTTGAGGTTGCGCACCTGGTAGGTCGCGCGGGCACCGAGGTCCTCCGGCTCGTACTCCCCGCCGAGCCGGTCGACCACCCGCCGGACGTGCTGCCACTCCTGCTCCCGCGGCCCGCGCAGCGGCAGCAGGGCCAGGGCCACCTCGAGCTCCCGGTGCGACGCGCTGCCCAGCCCGAGCGACCAGCCGCGCTCCTGCACGCGGGCCAGCACCTGCCGGTGCCGCTGCACGTCCGACAGGGCGGCGCCCGGCCCGAGCCGGGCCAGCCACTCCGCCACGGCGGCCTCGCCGGCCCAGGCGACGAACGGGCCGCCGAGCGGCGGGACGAACGGGATGCGCTGGCCGACCCGGGTCGGCACCGAACGACCGTTCGGGCGCCCGGTGCAGGCGAGGATCGCCAGCTCACCCCCGACCAGGGCGGTGGCCAGGCACTCCACCCCGAGGTCGGCGGCGACCTGCTCCATCGTCGGCCGGGCCAGGTCGACCTGCCACAGCAGCTCGGCCAGGTCGGGCTCGGCCGGCGCGGTCAGCGACATCGGGGCGAACCGGCCGTAGCCGCCCTGGAAGAACACCAGCGGCAGCGAGGGCCGCGCGACGTCGAGGCCGAGGACCCGCCCCACGGCGATGTAGTGGTCGCCCGCCTCGTGCAGCACGTCCAGCTCGCAGTCGATCCAGGCGACCGCACCGTCGAGCACCGGAGCGCCGGACGGCAGCCGCCGCCAGGCGATCCCGGCGAACTTGTCCGCGCCCTTGGCCGCCATCGCCCGGCAGATGTGCTCCTGGTCGGCGGCGAGGACGTTGACGCAGAACGCGCCGGCCGCGCGGATCTTCGGGAACGTGGTGGAGCTCTTGTCCGGGAAGAACGCGACCAGCGGCGGGTCGAGCGAGACCGAGGTGAACGAGCCGACCGCCATGCCGACCGGCACGCCGTCGTCGCCGCACGCCGTGATGACGGTGACCCCCGTCGGGTAGTGCCCCAGCACCTGCCGGAACTGCTTCGGGTCGAAGGTTGGCATGCGCCTCACTCTATTAAACAAGCGATTGCTTGACTAGACGGCGTCGCCGGGCCCGGCCGAAGGCTCTCGCCGCAGGCAGAGCACGTCAAGGGTGCCGGTTACCGCGGTCACGCCCCGCTCGACAACCTCGATCGCATAGTCAAATCCGACCCGCCCGACAAGAGGCCGGCGCGACGGCGTCAGCGTGCGCACCGCCATCCGCACCCGCACCGTGTCGCCGACGACCACGGCGGCCACGAAGGTGATCGTCTGGCCGAGCATCGCCTGCCCCGTCCCGGCGAAGATGCCGAGGCGTTCCTGCAGGCCGGAGGCGATGGCGACGGCGAGCAGGCCCTGCGGCACCACCGTGCCGAACGGGCTGTGCTCGCGCGCGAAAGCGCTGTCGACGTGGATCGGGTTGAAGTCGCCGGTGAACATCGACCAGAACGTGAGGTCGGTCTGGGTCACCGTGCGGCCCTGGGTGACGAACTCCTCGTCGACGGTGAAGTCCTCGAAGTACCGGGCCGCCGGCCCGACTGGCGTCTGCATCGCTCCAGCGTCGCCGGATCCCGGTGATCAAACAAGCGCTTGACCAAGAGAGTGACCGCTGATAGGAACGAGACGGCCGAAAGGAGACCGCCATGTCCCGCAGGTCCGCTCTCACCGCCGCGACCGTCCTCACCGCCCTGCTGTTGTCCTCAGCGTGCAACGGCGGTGGCGGCACCCCCGTCGCCGAGTCGACCGTCGCCGGCAGCCCGTGCGGCGCCGGGGGCAGGTCCGACCCGGCCAACCGCGACGCCAAGCGCCCGGTCGCCCGGTGCGACAAGGGCCTGCCCGGCCCGCGGCCGCTGCCGCAGACGGTCAAGCTGCGCTTCGCCACCGCGGTCAAGGCCGAGTTCATCGCGCCGCTGCTGCTCGCGCAGAGCAAGGGCGAGTTCCAGAAGGAGAACCTCGACGTCGAGATCGTGGTGCTGCCCTTCGCCGATTCGGTGCCGCAGGTGCTGTCCGGCAACCTCGACGGCACGACCGGCTCGCTCGAGGCCGGCTTCTTCAACGCCGTGAACAAGGACATCGACCTCACGTGGGTCGCCGGCAACTTCTACCCGCCGGACGCCGCCGACCCGGCCAAGGCCCAGACCGGCCTGTGGGCCCGCAAGAGCCTGTTCACCGACCCGGCCAAGCCCGACCTGGCCCAGCTCAAGGGCAAGAAGCTGGCCAGCAACGTCGGCTTCACCAGCTCGACCACGTATCCGATGGCCGAGGCGTTCAAGAGCAACGGCATCTCGGTCAACGACGTCGAGATCGTCAAGATCCCGAGCGCCGACCAGGTGACCGCGCTGAAGAACGGCGCCGCCGACATGGCCTGGCTCGTCGACCCCTACTGGCTGCCGATCGCCAACGACAGCAACTACGTCCTCGTCGCGACCCAGCCGGCCGGCGAGCCGCTCGGCGGGTTCTTCTTCGGCCCGGCGCTCGTCGGCGAGAAGCGGGCCGCGGGCGTGGCGTTCGTGCGGGCCCTCGTGCGGACCATCAACACCTACCTCGCCGGGGACTACCAGAGCGACCCCGCCGCCGTGCAGGCCATCGCCGAGACGACCGGCGCCACCGCGGAGGCGATCAAGGGCACGCCGTCGCTGGTCTTCGACTGGGAGATCCGCGCCGGTACCACGCAGCGCGAGCAGGACTGGTTCCTGCAGCTCGGCCGGGTCGACTACAAGACCGCGATCGCCGAGTCCGAGCTGGTCGACCGGTCCTTCTACACCGACGCCGTCGAGGGGCGCTGACCATGACCGCCGCCATCCTCGCCGAAGGCGTCCGGCGCGACTTCGGCGCCGTGTCCGGCCTCGGCCCGCTCGACCTCACGATCGACGACGGCGAGTTCGTCTGCGTCGTCGGCCCGTCCGGCTGCGGCAAGTCCACGTTCCTGCGCATCGTCGCCGGGATCCTGCGGCCCACGGCCGGCGAGGTCACCATCGCCACCCGCGGTGACGGCAAGGTGCCGCTGTCGATGGTCTTCCAGGACCACGGCATCTACCCCTGGAAGACCGTGGAGCAGAACGTCCGCTTCGCGCTGGAGGTCAACGGCTTCGGCCGGGCCGAGGCGCGGCAGCGCACCGACCACTGGCTCGGCCAGCTCGGCCTGGCCGAGTTCCGCAAGGCGTACCCCAGCACCCTCTCCGGCGGCATGCGCCAGCGGGTCGGCATCGCCCGGGCCTTCGCGCTCGACCCGGAGATCCTGCTCATGGACGAGCCGTTCGCGGCGCTCGACGCCCAGCTCCGCCAGGTGCTCCAGGAGGAGCTGCTCGGGCTGTGGCAGCGGGACCGCCGCACGGTGGTGTTCGTGACGCACAGCCTGGAGGAGGCCATCCTGCTCGGCGACCGGGTCGTGGTGATGAGCGCCCGGCCCGGCCGGGTGGTGCGCTCGACCGAGGTGCCGTTCGAGCGGCCACGCGCCGCCGCGGTCCGCGACTCGGCGGCCTTCGCCGACCTCAAGGCGCAGCTGTGGGACTGCCTGCGGCACGAGGTCGACGCCTACCTGGCGACCGTTTCCGGAGGTACCGATGCCTAGCCAGACCCTGACGCGGGCCGAACGGCAGCGGATCCTGCGCACGCCGGGCCGCCACGAGCTCGCCCCGGAGCGCTGGATGCGCCTGCTGCGGCTGCGCGACCTCGCCCTCGGCGCCGGCGTGCCGCTGCTGCTCGCCGTGCTGTGGCAGGTCGCCTGCGACGCCGGCTGGATCGACCGGCGGCTCTACCCGTCGCCGCTGGACATCATCCGCACCGCGGGCGACATGTGGCAGCGCGACACGCTCTGGCCGGACCTGCTGGCCAGCCTGCGCCGCACCGGGCTCGGCTACGTCATCGGGTCGGCCGTCGGTGCGCTCTTCGGGGTGGCGATGGGGCTGTGGCGGCCGATCCGCGCGGCGCTCGACCCGCTGCTCAACGCGCTGTACACGGTACCGAAGCTGGCTCTGTTGCCGGTGTTCCTCACCGTCTTCGGCTTCGGCGAGCTGCCGGTCGTGGCCCTGATCGCGGTCACCGTGTTCTTCTTCATCTGGATCTCCACGATGTCGGCCATGGTCGCGGTGCCGGAGGGCTACCGGGAGGCGGGCGTGACGCTCAACCTGTCGACCTGGCAGATGTTCCGCCACGTGATGCTGCCGGCCGCGCTGCCGGAGATCTTCGTGGGGCTGCGGATCGCGGCCGGCGTGTCGGTGCTCATCCTGGTCGGCGTCGAGTTCGTGCTCGGCGGCAACGGCCTCGGCCACGTCATCGAGCAGGGCCGCACGACGCTCGTGCTCGGCCAGACGTACGTCGGCATCGTCGTCGTCGCGCTCGTCGGCCTGGTGTTCTCGGTGGTGGTCCAGCTCATCGGCCGGCTGCTGATGCCCTGGAGCCGGGCCGGCTCGGTCATGCGGCAGCTGTGATGACGCCCCCGATCCCCGTCGTCAGCGACCTCGCCGCGCCCTACTGGGCGGCGGCGCAGGAACGCCGGCTCGTGCTCCAGCGCTGCGACCGGTGTGAGCGCTGGCACCACTTCCCCATCGACCGCTGCCCCTCGTGCGGCACGTCGGACGCGCTCGCCTGGCACGAGGTGAGCGGCAACGGCGCCGTCTACACGTTCAGCGTCGTGCACGGCCGGGCCGCCGCGCCGGGTTTCGCCGACGCCACGCCGTACGTCATCGCCTGGATCGACCTCGACGAGGGCGTCCGCGCGTTCGGCAACGTCGTGGGCTGCGACCCGTCGTCGGTCCACATCGGCATGCCGGTCCGCGTCGTCTTCGAGGAGCGCGGAGGCTTCGGGCTCGTTCCGAACTTTGGAGTCGCGGCATGAGTTTCCTTCGTCCCAACGGCATCGCCGTCGTCGGTGCCTCGGAGGGTTCGGTCTGGACCCGGTCGCTGCTGCACAACCTCGAGACCGTCGGCGGCGGCCCGGTCCACCTGGTCAACCCGAAGGGCGGCCGGCAGTTCGGCCGCCCGGTCGCCCGCAGCATCGGCGAGCTGTCCGATGTCGACACCGCGTTCGTGGTGCTGAGCGCCCAGCGGGTGCTGCCGGCGCTGCGCGAGGCGACCGACATCGGGGTGCGCAACGCGGTCGTGCTCGCGTCCGGGTTCGCCGAGGCCGGCACCGACGGGCAGCGCCGGCAGGCCGAGCTCGCCGCGCTGGCCGCGGAGACCGGTCTGCGCGTGCTCGGGCCCAACAGCCTGGGCCTGCTCAACCTGTGCGACGGCGTGGGCATGCTCGCGTCCGGCCTGCAGCTGCCCGCGCCGGGCACGGTCGCGGTGGTGAGCCAGAGCGGGGGGCTTTCCCGTGCGGTACTGCGGCTCGCCAACGCCCACGGAGTCGGCATCAGCCACGTGGTGACGACCGGCAACGAGAGCGTCATCGACTGCGCCGACGTCATCGACGCGCTGCTCGACGACGGCCGCAGCCGGTGCATCGCGGTGTTCGCCGAGTCGGTCCGCCGCCCCCGGGCGTTCCTCGACGCCGCCACCCGCGCCCTCGCCGCCGGCGTGCCGGTCGTGCTGCTCAAGGTCGGGCGCACCGACGCCGGCCAGCGGGTGAGCGCCGCCCACACCGGCGGGCTCGCCAACGACCACGCGATCCTGGCCGGGCTGCTGCGCCAGCACGGCGTCGTCGAGGTCGACTCCCTCGAGGACCTCGTCGTCGTCGCCGGGCTGCTCGCCCGGACCGGCCGGCTCCCGGGCAACCGGGTCGCGGTGCTCTCCCCCTCGGGCGGGCGCTGCACGCTCATCGCCGACGAGGCGCAGGCCGCCGGCGTCGACCTGCCGGCGCTGCAGCCGGCGACCCGCGCGAAGGTCGACGAGGTGCTCGGCACGCCGGTGGCGGTGTCGAACCCGCTCGACGTCACCGGCGCGTTCGTCACCGAGCCGTCGGTGTTCCGCCGGCTGCTCGACGCCCTCGCCGCCGACGGGTCCATCGACCTCGTGGTGGTCGCGCTGGACCTGCCCGACCCGGGCACTCCGGCGGCGCGGGTGCTGGAGCGGCTGTTCGCGGACATGCGCGAGGTGTCGGCGTCGGGGCCGCTGCCGGTACTCCTGCTGGAGACGACGTACGCCGAGCTGACGCCTTCCCGTGAGCTGCTGCAGCGTGAGCTCGGCATCGAGTGGAGCCTGCCGGGCGTGCACCACGGCCTGCGCGCTCTTGCGCGGGCGTTGTGGTGGTCGCAGGTTGTCGTCTCGCGCGATACCGCCGACGTTGCTTCGGTCGACCTACCGGGTTCGATGTCGGAGTTCGTCGCGCGGGAGGTGCTGGGGCGCTTCGGGGTGCCGCTCGTGCCCGCGGTGCTGGCGAGGACCGCCGACGACGCGGTGGCCGCGGCCTTCCGCGTCGGCTTCCCGGTCGTGGTCAAGGTGAGCAGCCCGTCGCTGGCCCACAAGTCCGACGTGGGCGGGGTGGTCCTCGACGTCCGCGACGCCCCGTCGGTCGCGGCGGCCTTCACCCGGGTCGTCTCCGTCGCCGCGGAGGTCGACGGCGCCCTGGTCTCCCCCATGCGTACCGGCGGGCTCGAGCTGATCGTCGGCGTCCTCGACCATCCGCAGTGGGGACCGCTGCTCGCGGTCGGCCTGGGCGG
>NZ_BMPI01000042.1:21271-101377 GCF_014647515.1 Dactylosporangium sucinum
GGTGCTCGCCGAGGCGCTGCGCGACACCGTGTGGCGCGGGCTGCCGGTGTCGCCTGACGAGATCGGCCGGATGCTCGGCGAGCTGCGCGGCCGGGCCCTGCTCGACGGCGTCCGCGGGATACCGCCCGCCGACCGGGAACGCCTCGTCGCCGCGATCGCCGCCGTGACCCGGGCCGGGCTCGGCCTGCGGGGGCAGTTCGAGGCGCTGGAGATCAACCCGCTGTTCGTGCGGGGCGACGTCGTCGAGGCGCTCGACGCGCTCATCGTGCGGGGTGCGGCATGACCGGTCCGGAGCGAAGCGGAGGGGCCGGTCATCATGGGTTCAGTTTGGAAGGCATGCGGCCGGAGCGAAGCGGAGGCGGCATGACGCGCGCGGTGGTCGCCGGGATCGGGTCGACCCCGCTGTACCGCGCCTCCGGCCGGACCGTGCTGGACATGGCCCTCGATGCCGTGCGCGCCGCCGTGGCCGACGCCGGCCTGGAGGTGCCCGAGGTGGACGGCGTGCTGACGTACGGGCTGAACGACACCATCGCGGTGCAGTACCTCATCGAGGGCCTGGGCCTGCCGAGCGTCCGCTGGCACAACGACATCGCCGGCGGCGGCTCGCAGAGCGCGTCGATCCTCGGCGACGCGGCCCGCGCGGTCTCGTCCGGCGCCGCCCGCACCGTCGTCGTCTTCCGCTCGCTCAACGGCCGCACCGGCAAGCGGCTCGGCCAGAGCGCGCTGCGGGTCGGCGACGGCGCCGAGGAGGAGTTCGTCGCGCCCTACGGCATGCGCGGTCCGGTCCACCTGTTCGCGATGGTCGCGCGCCGCTTCCTCCACGAGCGGGGCCTGGACGAGCAGGACACGGCGGCGGTGGTACTGCGGTCCCGTGCCAACGCGTCGCTCAACGAACGCGCGACCCGCCGCGACCCGATGACGCTGGACGAGTACCTGGCGAGCCCCTTCGTGGCCGCCCCGCTCCGCCTGGTCGACTGCTGCCAGGAGAACGACGGCGCGGCGGCGGTGGTCATCACGTCGCTGAACCGCGCCCGGTCCTCGGGCCACGCCCCGGTCCTGATCCGGGCGGCCGAACGGGCGGGCGGCCCGGGCTCGTCGAACATCGCGCGCGCCGAGGACGGCTCCCGCCTGTTCTCCTCCTACGTGGCGCCGGTGATCTACTCGGCGGCCGGCCTGGGCCCGTCCGACGTGGACGTGTCCCTGCTCTACGACGCCTACGCGCCGCTGCAGCTGCAGCAGATGGAGGACTTCGGCCTGTGCGCCCCGGGTGAGTCCGGCTCGCTGGTCCGCTCGGGCGAGACGGCCCCGACGGGCAGGGTGCCGGTGAACCCGCACGGCGGCCTGCTGTCGGAGGGTTCGCTGCACGGCTTCAACAACGTCCTGGAGGCGGTGCGCCAGCTGCGCGGCGAGGCCCCCGCGAACCAGGTCCCGGGCGCGCGGACGGCGCTGGTGGCCGGCTTCGGCGGCAGCTACGGCAGCGCCGCGATCCTGCAGACCGCCTGACCCCCGTCAGCCGCGCAGGCCGTCCAGCAGCAGCGACAGGAACTGCTCGGCGAGCCCCGTTGCGGGGCGGGACCAGCGGGCGGCGGCGCAGATGCCGTCGCGGACGAAGCGGTACGTCATGTGCTCGTCGATGTCGGGGCGCAGCTGACCGGTCGTCTTGCCGCGCTCGATCACCGTCGACCAGAGGTGCTCGATCTCTTCCTCGCGCTCGACCAGGTGGGCGAACCGGGGCAGCCGGGCGAGGTGGTGGCGCTCGCTGTGCAGCACCAGGCCGGCCGCCCGGTGCTTCTCGACGGCGGCGAAGGCGGCCGCGACCAGACGGGCCAGCGTCGCCGGGGCGTCGCCGCCCTGGGCGACGACGTTGCGGTACGCGATGGTGAGCTCATCGAGATAGCTCGACAGCATCTCGTCGATGAGGGTCTCTTTGGAGTCGAAGTAGTGGTACAGGCTGCCGGAGAGGACGCCCGACGCGTCGGCGATGTCGCGCACGGTCGTGGCCCGGTAGCCGCGCTCGGCGAAGAGATCGCGGGCCACCGCCAGCACGGCCTCACGGCGCGCGTGGTACGGCGCCTTCTCCCGGTTGCGCATCTCACGACATCGTCATGCCACCGCTGGCGCTGAACACCTGCCCGGTGAGATAGCTCGCCCGGGGGGTGCACAGGAAGGCCACCAGGCCCGACACGTCCTCGGGGTCGCCGATGCGCCGCTGGGGCACCAGGCGGACCATCGTCTCCAGCAGCGCCGGCTTCTCCTTGGCCACCGAGCGCAGCAGCGGGGTGTCGACCATGCCGGGGCAGACGACGTTGGAGGTCACGCCGAACCGGGCCGTCTCGCGGGCCAGGGACTTGGCCAGGCCGAGGAGGCCGGCCTTGACCGCGGAGTACACCACCTCGCCGCCGGCGCCGACCCGCGCGCTGTCCGAGGAGATGAACACCGCGCGGCCCCAGGTGCGCTCCACCATGGCCGGCACGAGCAGGCGGCTGAGCAGCATCGGCCCGCGCAGGTTGATCCGCCACAGGCGGTCCCAGTGGGCGGGGTCGCTCTCGGCGAACCGCTCGACCTTCGTGATACCACCGTTGTTGACGAGGATGTCGACCGGCCCGGCCTCGGCGGCGCAGCGCTCGATCGACGCGGCGTCGTCGAGGTCGACCCCGACGACGGCCGCGTCGGGCAGCCCGGCCGCGACGTCCTTGGCACCATCGACGTCGATGTCGGCGATCACCACCCGGGCGCCGCATTCGGCCAGGTCACGGCAGATGGCCGCGCCGATCCCGCCGGCCCCTCCGGTGACGAGCGCGGTCCGTCCATCCAGCGACAACCCATACATCGATCCCACCGGCTCATCTTACGGATGAACCAAACGCTTGTTCAAGAGTGATGACCATCTCGGCCTGTTTTCCTGGGGCAGCCGTGAACAAACCGTCAGCGGCCGGCGCGGTGTCCGTCAACGTTGGCCGGCTCGGCAAGCGCCGCGCGACTCACCGGTCCACCGCGTCGAGGGCCGGCCGCAACGGCGCCAGCGCGGTGCGGAGCAGGTCCTCCAGGGATCCGGCCGGCACCACGAAGCCGGGCAGCGGCTCGGTCGCGGCCTGCAGCCAGTGCCGGATCGCCACCTTCACGGCGGCGCCCACGGCCGCGGCCAGGGCCGCGGCGGCCAGCCGGTCCAGGCCCGGCGCGCGGGCGGCGACGGCGTCGGTGAGCGGGTCCTCGATCGCGGTGACGGTGTCGACGTAGCAGGCACGCAGGGCCGGACTGCCGGTGATCATCAGGAGCGAGTCGCGGGCCGGTTCGGCGTACTGCGCCACGATCGCCGCCACGACCGCCTCGGCCAGGCCGTCCGGGTGGCGGGCGACGGCCGCCGCGAGCTGCGTGGAGCGCTCCGCCGTCACGGCGGCGACGATCGCCTCCTCGCGGCTGGAGAAGTAGTTGTTGTACGTGCGGGGCGACACCCCCGCCGCCTCGGCGATGTCGTCGACGCGGACGTTCTCGGGCCCGCGCTCCAGGGCGAGCCGCAGTGCCGCCGAGCGCAGCGCCTCCCGGGTGGCCTGCTTCTTCCGCTCCCTCAGCGACACGCTCCAGTCTGGCACGTTCCCTGCGGTCACGCAAAATTGCGTGCACGCAAGTTTTAGCGGTACCGTCGAATCATGCGAGCCAAGGGCATGACCTATGACACCGGTTTCGTCCAGGACGGCCGGAACTCGATCGAGCACCTCGACCCCGACCTGGTTCAGCGCGAGCTGAGCATCATCCGCGACGACCTGCACTGCACCGCCGTGATGCTGGTGGGCGGCGACGCTTCCCGGCTGGAGTGGGTCGGTCGGACCGCCGCTGCACTCGGCCTGGAGGTGTGGCTCGCGCCGTACCCCCTGGACCGCACACCCGACGAGATCCTGGCGCTGTTCGTGGACTGCGCCGAGCGAGCCGAGCGGCTGCGGGCGGCGGGCGCCGAGGTCGTGCTCGTCGCGGGTGTGGAGCTGAGCCTCATGAACCGCGGCTTCCTGCCCGGCGACCACATCGAGGAGCGCCTGGCCGGGTTGTTCACCGACCGCGCCCGCATCGCCGCCGGGTCCGCGGTGCTCAACGGTTTCTTCGGTACCGCCGTGCCCGCGATCCGGCGCCACTTCGGCGGCCGGCTGACCTACGCGGCGATCCAGTTCGAGGGCATCGACTGGGACCCGTTCGACATCGTGACGTACGAGCTGATCCGCTCCGCGGAGGTGGCCGACCGCTTCCGCACGGGCGTGCGCACCCTGGCGGCCCAGCCCAAGCCGCTCGCCATCACGGGCTTCGGCACCGCAACCTGGCGCGGCGCCGGCGACGTGGCCCCGCGCAGCATGGAGATCCTCAAGGACGGCCGCATCGACGGCCACTACGAGCGCGACGAGGCCGGCCAGGCCGCGTACCTCGGCGAGCTGCTCGACATCTTCGCGGAGGAGGGCGTCGACAGCGCCTTCGTCCACCTCTTCGCGCTGCACAACCTCCCGCACCGCCCGGACGGCGACCCGCGCGACGACCTGGACCTGGCGAGCCTGGGCATCGTGAAGGTGTACGAGGACCGCACGGGCACGACGTACCCGGACCTGCCGTGGGAGCCCAAGGAGGCGTTCGCGGCGATCGCCGCCCGCTACGGCGCGGAGCTCACGGGCTGAGGCGGTGGGACAGCCAGGCCAGGGCCAGCGGGTAGCGGTACTCGATGCCGCCGTGGCCGGCCGGGAACAGTTCGAAGTGGACCAACTCGGGCGGGACGCCGGCGGAGCGCACGGCGGCGTTGAAGGCCGCGGCGCCGAAGTCCAGGTAGTACTCGTCGCGGGTGCCGGCGTCGATCCACAGCGCCCGCATCGACCGTAGTGCGTCGCGGTACCGCGGCTGTGCGGCCATCACGACCGGGTCCCGGTCGAGCCAGCGCTGCCACACCTCCGGGACCACCGCGCCGTGCGCGTCGAACGGCAGGTGCACGGTGCCGTCCTCGTCGGCGGAGTACGCGGCCGCGTAGCCGTACACCTCCAGCAGCTCCATGTCGTCGCCCGACGGCGGCAGCGTGCGGGAGCGGAACGCGGTGAGGAAGGCGTCGTACGAGCCGTCGTGCTGGTCGCGCAGCTTGCGGGCCACGGCCGGGAACGCGGCGCGGTGGCACACGTCGAAGTGGGCGTCACCGGCGTGGGTCGCGAAGGCGCCGAACACGTCCGGGCGCAGCATCGCCGTGACCATCGCACCGTAGCCGCCGCTCGACTTGCCGGAGACGGCGCGGTGGTCGCGGTCGGCGAGGGTGCGGTAGCGGGCGTCGACCCACGGCACGACCTCGTCGCAGAGGTACGTCTGGTAGCGGCCGGTCGCGGGCGAGTCGAGGAACTGGCTGCCGCCGTAGGAGGTCCAGGCGTCGACGTAGACGATGATCATCGGCTGCGCCTCGCCGCGGGCGAAGGTGGCGTCGGCCAGTTCCGGGTACGGCTGGCGGAACGGGGACCGGTTCCACCACATCGCGAGGTGTCCGGTGTACCCCTGCAGCACGAACACGGCCGGGTAGCGCCGCTCGGGGGCGTCGTCGTAGCCGGGCGGCAGCTGAACGTACAGCGGCCGCTCGTGCGGGTCGCCGAGCGGGTTGCCCCGCAGGACGGCGCTGTCGACGACGTGGCGCTCGACGCGGCCGGCGAGCTCGGCGGACCAGGGCAGCATGCGGCCAGCCTAGCCAGTCCGCCCAACCTACGGGCCGCCTTTTTACGGGTCCCGAAATAGGGGTAACCTACGTCGATCGACGGAGCTCGAAAGTCGTACGGGGAGGCGGCGTGCTTCGACTCGTGTTCGGCGCCCTGCGCAGGCGCAGGGCGCAGGGGCTGGCGGTCCTGGTGCTCACCGTGCTGCTGTGCGCGGTCGCCGCCGCCGGGCCGCTGTACACCGCCGCGGCCGGCGGGCGGGTCGCCGCGGCCGACCTCGCCGAGGCGCCGGCGCCGCAGCGGCTGTTGTCGGTGCACCGGTCCGCGCCGACCGGCGGCGACCCGGCCACGGCACTCGACGGCTTCCGGCGGGAGGTCGAGGCGCTGCTCCCGGGCGAACACGGCGCGGTCCTCGGGCTGACCCAGACGCTCACCGCCGACACCGGCGGGTTCGGGCGCATGGTCCCCGTCGCGTACCGCGACGGCGCCTGCCCGAGCATGCGCCTCGCCGGCGACTGCCCGGCCAGGGCGGGCGAGGCCGCGGTCAGCGCGCACACCGCGAACGCGCTCGGGCTGCGGGCCGGCGACGAGCTCGTCCTGCGCAGCCAGCCGGGCGCGCCCAAGGTATCCCTGAGAGTCACCGCCACCTATGAACGGCAGGACCCCGGCGGCGCCTGGTGGGCCGACCCGCTGTTCGGGCCGGGCCACATCGTGGCGGGCGAGGAGACGCTCGACCCCGTGTTCGTCCCGCTGGAGACGTTCGCGGGCGACGTGCTCGACGGGCCGACCGCCGTCTGCACCGTGCCCGTCACCAAGGCGCTGATCGACCGGCTCGACGTCGTCAGCACCACGCTGCGGGAGGCGGGGTTCGACACCGAGGCGCCGTCCGGGGCGCTGCTCGACCGCATCGCGGAGGACCAGGCCGCGACCGCCGACGGCGTGCTCGCCGGCTGGGTCGAGGCGCTGACGCTGTGCCTGCTCGCGCTCGGCATCGTCGGGCGGCACACCGCGCAGGACCGGCGGCCGGACCTCGCGCTGCTCAAGCTGCGCGGCGCCACCCGGCGGCGGATGCTGCGGCTGGTCCTGTGGCAGCACCTGCTGCCGGTGGCCGCCGCGTTGCCGGCCGGGCTGCCGCTCGGCTGGGCCGTCGCCCGGCTCGCGGCCGGCGCGCCCGCCCCCGCCGACCGGCTGCCGGCCGCGGCCGTGGCCGCCGGGATCGCCGCCGGGGCGGGGCTGGTCGTGCTCGTGCTCGTGGAGGTACCGCTGCTGCGAACGCCCGTCGCGGGGCTCCTGCGCCGCTCGGCCGCGCCCGGTCGCCGGTGGGCAGGGGCGCTCGTCGACGTGCTGCTCGTCGCGCTGGCCGGGGCGGCCCTGGTGCAGGCGCGGTCCGGCACCGGCAACGGCGTCGGGCTGGTCGCGCCGGTGCTCGCGGCGCTCGCCGTGGCCGGGCTGCTCGCCCGCGTGGTCACCGCGCTCGCCGGGCAGGCCGGCCGCGCCGCGCTGCGCACCGGGCGGCTGCCGCTGGCGATGGCCGCGCTGCAGTACCACCGGCGGGCGGGCATCGACCGCATCTTCGCGCTCGTCGCCGTCGCGGTCGCGCTGCTCGGGCTGGCCGCGTCCGGGTACGCCGCCGCCGGCCGGGCCCGGGCCGAGCGGACCGCCGCCGAACTCGGCGCCGACCGGGTGTTCACCGTGCGGGCGGCCAACCAGAGCGTCCTGCTGTCGGCGGTCCGCGCGGCCGACCCCGGCGGCCGGCAGGCGATGGCGGTCGCCCTCGACCGCGGCGCGGTCCCGCCGGTGCTCGCCGTGGACACCGCCCGGTACGCCGCGGTGACCGGCCGGCCGCTGTCTCTTCCGCCGGCACTCGACAGCGACCCGCCCGCGGTCGACGGCGACGAGCTCACCGTCCGCGCCGTCAACGACTCCGGCGGGCCGCTGCGCCTCACCGTCCAGCTCGTCCACGCGACGAACGGCGCCACGGTCCGCGTGGTCCTCGGTCCGCTGGACCCGGGCGAGCACGAGGCGACGGCGCCGGTCGACGGCTGCGCGACCGCGCCCGGGTGCCGGATCGTGAGCCTGGCCCTCGCCGGTCCGTCCGATGTGGACGGTGCGCCGGGGCCGGCGCCCGCCGGGGCCGGGCTGAGCGTCCGCGCGCTGCGGCAGCACGCCCGCACGGTGCTCGACGGCGGGCGGCTCGGCGACCCCCGCTACTGGCGGTCCGCGCTGAGCGGGCCGGTGATCGTCATCGCGCCGAAGGCGGGCGCCCTGACGCTGCGGGTGCCGCGGCCGGCGTTCGACGGCGACACGGCGGTCCCCGACGCGCGGGCCTTCGCGGTCGACACCCGGCTGCCCGTCCCGGCCCTGCTCGCGGGGCAACGACCGCACGCGTGGAACTTCGGCGACGCACTGTTGTCGATGTTCGGGGCTTCGGCGGTACCGCTGGATCTCACGCGAACCGGAGCACTCCTTCCCGTGCTCGGGCCGGCCGGGGTGGTGCTCGACCTGGCGACCCTCCAGCGGGCGCTGCCCGACCTGGTCAACCCGGGCGAGCTGCAGGTGTGGCTGGCGCCGGGCGCGCCCGCGGGCGCCATCGCCGGCCGGCTCGCCGCCGCCGGGGTGGAGCTGCTCGGCAGCGAGACGGCGCGGGAGCACGAGCGGCGGCTGGCCACGCACGGTCCCGCGTTCGCGGCGCTGTTCCGGCTGCTCGCCGCGGCCGCGGGGCTGCTGCTCGCCGCCGTGGCGTCCGCGGTCGCGGTCACCGTGGAGCAGCGGGTGCGCGCCCGCGAGGTGCGGGCCATGCGCACCCAGGGCCTGGCCGCCCGGGTCGCGGTGGGCGCCGGCGTCGGCGGCCAGCTCGCGCTGCTCGGCCTGGCGACGCTGGGTGGGCTGGTCACGGCCGTGGTCGTCGGCGCGGCCGTCGGCGAGCCGATCCCGGTGTTCGTGGACGGCTGGCGGCTGACGCAGCCGCCGCCGGCCTTCCAGCCGGTCGCCCTGGCCGCCGCCGGGCTGCTGGCCGTCCTGGTCCTCGGCGGGGTGTCCGCCGGGGTGCTGCTGTCCTGGACGCGGGGCGTCCTTCGCGAGGGAGCCGGGCGATGATCGAGCTGATCCTGCAGATGCTGCGCACCCGCCGCGGCCAGGCGATCGCCCTCGGGCTGCTCGGCCTGCTCGCCGTCGGGGCCGCCGTCGCGGTGCCGGCCTACATGCGGGCGGTCGACGTGCAGGTGGTCCGGGGCGAGGTCGCCGACGCGAGCCCGGCCGAGCGCACGCTCACCGTGTCGACGCTGACCGCCCCGGGCGGCGCGGACCCGGCCGGGTTCGAGGCCCTCACCAGCGTCCTGCTCGACGACGTGCCCGGGCTCGCACCGGTGTACTCGGTCGAGTTCGCCACCAAGAGCGTCGAGCCCGACCGCAGCTCGCGGGTCATCTTCCGGCAGGGTGTCTGCGCCCATCTCGGCTGGGTCGCCGGGCGCTGCCTCATCGGCTCCGGCGAGGTGGTCATCGGCGCGGAGACCGCGCAGCGGCTGCGCCTGTCGACCGGCGACGACCTCCTGCTGTCCGAGGCCGGGGTCACCGGCGAGCCGAAGCCGCCGGTGACGGTCACCGTCGTCGGCATCTACACGGTGCGGGCGCCCGGCGAGACGTACTGGGCCGGCCACAACTACTTCGCCCCCGACGCCACCGGCCGCAAGGGGGAGCCGGTCTTCACCGGCGCCGCCACCATGGAGCGGTTCGATCCGCAGGTCGCGTACCTCACCGTCGACGCGGAGGCGCCGCCGTCCGCGTTCGACCGGCTCGACGACCTGCGGGCCCGGCTCGACGGGCTGCAGGGGCAGGCCGCGGAGACCGCGCCGGGGCTGAGGGTGCAGACCGGCATCCCGGACCTCGCCGACCGGGTCGAGCGCAGCCGGGCGGTCGCGCGGCAGACGGTGCCGATCGGCGCGGTGCCGCTGGTCCTGCTCGCCTATCTCACGCTGTACCTCGCCGTCGACTACGGCACCGAGGGCCGCCGCCGCGAGCTGGCGGTCGTGGCGCTGCGCGGCGCGCGCTGGTGGCACCGCTGGCTGCTGGTGTCCGGCGAGCCCTTCGCCGCGATCGTGGCCGGCGCCGCGGCCGGGTGCGTCGCCGGGCAGCTGGCGGTGAGCGCGCTCGTCGCGTGGCGCCTGCCCGGCGCCGGCGCCCCGGGCCTCGGCACCGACACTCTGCTGTACGCCGGGGCGGCCGCGGCCGGCGCGCTGCTCGTCGCGCTGCTCGCCCAGCGCCGCCACCTGCTCAGCCCGGTCACCGAGCTGCTGCGGCGGGTCCGCTCGCGCGCCGGCGCCGCCGGCGTCGTGGTGTTCGTCGTGCTGGCCGTCCTCGCCGCGACCACCGTCGTGCAGCTGTTCCTCACCGACGGCCAGCTCGCCGGCGTCGGCCTGCTCGCGCCCGCGCTGGCCATCGGCGCGCTCGCCTACGCCTGCTCGTGGCTGCTCGCCCCGGCCGCCCGCGCCGCCGGCCGGGCCGCGCTGCGCCGGGGCCGCCTCGACCTCGCGCTGGCCGCACTGCAGCTGGGCCGCCGGCCGGCCGCGCAGCGGATGATGCTGCTGCTCGTCGCGTCGGTCGCCGTGCTCGGGTACGCGGTGAGCGCCGCCGACGTGGCCCGCCAGGACCGCGAGCTGGGCGCCCGGATCGGCACCGGTGCGCCGCGGGTGGTGTCGCTCGCCCCGGTGAGCCGGCACGAGCTGCTGCGCGCGGTACGGGCGGCCGACCCGTCCGGCGAGTTCGCGATGGCCGTCGCGCAGCTGCCGGGCGGCGGCCTGGCGGTGGACTCGGCCCGGCTGGCGGCCGTCGTCGACCTCCTTCCCGAGTACGGCGCTCTGGAGCGCGTGGCGGACCTGCTGCACCCGCCCGCCCACGCCCCGGTTGTGTTCCCGTCCCGGGAGGTGTCGCTCGACGCCGTCGTGTCGGGCATCGACCCCGGCGAGCGGGTCCGGCTGCGCCTGGTGCTCGCCTCGCTCAGCGGCCCCGACACGACGACGCTGGACTTCGGCCTGCTCGACAACGGCCCGCACACGTTTACCGAGCGCGAGCGCATGTGCGACGGCGGCTGCCGCCTCGCGGGCATCGGCCTGAGCAGGGACGGGACCGGCGGCGCCGCCGACGCCACCCTGACGCTGCGCTCCCTGTCGGGCGCAGACCTGTTCGACGCGACTCGCTGGCGCGTGAGCGGCGCGTCGGTGACCGCCTCGGGCGACGGCCTGCGCCTCTCGGTCGCCGGCCTGGTCGACTCGCCCGCGTGGCTGCAGCCGGCCGACGCCCCCTACCCGCTGCCGGCCGTCTCCGCCGGCCCGCCGGGCGCCCAGGTCGACGGCCTGGACGAGCGCGCGGTGCCGGTCCGCACTGTCGGGACCTTCGCCGCCCTCCCCCGCGTCGGTACCGCCGGCACGCTGGTCGACCTGGAGTACGCCGACCGGCTGTCGGTCGACGCCGGGGTGGCCCGGTCGCCCGAGGTGTGGCTGAACGCGGCCGCCCCGCCGGACGTCCTGGACCGGCTGGCGGCGGCCGGCCTCTGGGTGACCGGCGAGCGGACGGCCGGCTCGGTCCGCGACCGGCTGGACCGCCAGGGCCCGGCGCTGTCGTTGTGGTTCCACCTGTGCGCGGGTGTGCTGGCCGTGGTGCTGGCGGCGGGGGGCATCGGGCTGATCGCGGCGGTGGACCGCGCGGACCGCTCCGCCGACCGCGCGGCGCTGCGGATCCAGGGCCTGCCGCGCGACACGGTCCGCCGGGCCGCGCTCTGGACCTATCCGGCGCTGGTGGTGGCGTCGGGCGTGTGCGGCCTGGCCGTGTCGCTGGCGGTGTGGCGGCTGACCGGGTGGGCGCTGCCGGTGTTCGGCTCGACGACCGACCTGCCGCCGCTGCCGTCCCCGCGCTGGCCGGCGACGGCGGCGCTGCCGCTGAGCTGGCTGTTCGGCGTGGCCCTGCTGCTGGCGGTCGCGCTGCGGGTCGGCGGTGCCGGTTCCGCCGCCCGGCGGCAGGCCACCTGAGGCGGACGCCCGCTCATTCCGTGCGGATGATGCCGCCCCCTGCGGTGGACCGCTTGGGCCGGGGTTCGCCGAGGAGGTCCTGGCCCGGTTCGAGGACCAGGCGAGGCGCAAGCCCGACAGCCATCACCGCCGCGAGCGCCGGTAGCCGGAACTCGTCGCGGACCGCGGCGATCGAACGCGTCGTCACGCGTGCAGCGTCTACCTTTCGGCAGCCATAACAACCCTTGCGTTCATCGCATCGATACCGCTATACCTTTAGGCACTTTACTGTTAACTTTATTAACGGTTGGCGGAGGGTTCTATGCGACGACGCGCCCTGCACCTCTTGTCCGCCGCGACGGCCGCGCTGGTGGCCGGATCCGCGGCCTTCTTCGTGGCGACGGCCAACGCGGAGGTCGACCACGCGGCCTGCCGGCCCGACGGGCTCTACCAGACGCCCGGCGTCACGGTCCCCTACTGCGACAAGTACGACACGAACGGCCGCGAGACGCTCGGCGCCGACCACGGCCGGCGGATCATCGGCTACTTCACCAGCTGGCGCACCGGCAAGAACGGCGCGCCGGCCTACCTCGTCAACCAGATCCCGTGGGACAAGATCACCCACATCAACTACGCGTTCGCGCACGTGGACGGCGCGAACAAGATCTCGGTCGGCACGCCGACGGCCGCCGACAACGTGTCGACGAACATGACGTGGCCGGGGGTCGCCGGGGCCGAGATGGACCCCGCCTACTCGTACACCGGGCACTTCAACCTGCTCAACAAGTTCAAGAAGCAGCACCCCAACGTCAAGACGCTGATCAGCGTCGGCGGCTGGGCGGAGACCGGCGGCTACTTCGGCGACGACGGCAACCGGGTCGACTCCGGCGGCTTCTACCGCATGACGACGACCTCCAGCAACACGGTCAACACGGCCGGCATCAACACCTTCGCCGACTCCGTCGTCAGCTTCCTGCGCACCTACGGCTTCGACGGCGTGGACATCGACTACGAGTACCCGACGTCGAACAACAAGGCCGGCAACCCGCTCGACTTCGCCCAGGCCGACGCCAAGCGGGCCGGGCTCAACGCCTCATACCACGTGCTCATGAAGACGCTGCGCGAGAAGCTCGACGCCGCGTCCGCCGCGGACGGCAAGTACTACATGGTGACCGTCGCCGCGCCCGCCTCCGGCTGGCTGCTGCGCGGCATGGAGTCCTACCGGGCGCTGCAGTACCTCGACTACGTCAACATCATGTCCTACGACCTGCACGGGGCGTGGAACCACTTCGTCGGCCCGAACGCGGCGCTCTACGACAACGGCGACGACGCGGAGCTCGCGGCCGGCGGCGTGTACGGGGCTTACCAGAACATCGGCTACCTCAACACCGACTGGGCATACCACTACTTCCGCGGCGCCATGCAGTCCGGTCGCATCAACATCGGCGTGCCGTACTACACCCGCGGCTTCCGCGGCGTCACCGGCGGTACCAACGGATTGTGGGGCCGGGCGGCACTGCCGGACCAGACGAAGTGCCCGGCCGGCACCGGCGGCACCGTGGGCTCGACCACGCCGTGCGGCAACGGCGCCGTGGGCATCGACAACCTGTGGCACGACACGGAGCTCAACGCCGAGGTGCCGGCGGGGGCCAACCCGATGTGGCACGCGAAGAACCTGCAGGACGGGCGGGCCGGCAGCTACCTCGAGGCGTACGGCCTGACGCCGGCGACCGACCCCGAGGACCGGGTGAGCGGCACCTACGTCCGCAACTACTCCAGCGCGCTGGTCGCGCCGTGGTTGTGGAACGCGCAGAAGCAGGTCTTCCTGTCCACCGAGGACGACCAGTCCATCGGCGTCAAGGCCGACTACGTGGTGAACAAGGGCATCGGCGGCGTGATGATCTGGGAGCTCGCCGGCGACTACGCCTGGAACGCCACGCGCGGCGAGTATTACATGGGCAACACGATGACGACCGTCCTCTACGACAAGTTCAAGACGGCCGCCCCGTACGGCGCGAAGAAGGCCAACATCACCCTGCCGACCGCGACGCTGAACGTCGGCGTGCAGGTCAGCGGCTTCGCGCTCGGCGACAACAACTACCCGATCAACCCGGAGCTGCGGCTCGTCAACAACACCGGCGCGCCGATCCCGGCGGGCGCTCAGCTGGAGTTCGACTACCCGACCACGACGCCCGGCACGCTCGGCCAGCAGTCGGGCTGGGCGCTGACCGTCGTCTCGACCGGCCACACCGGCAGCAACGTCGGCGGCCTCAAGGGCGACTTCCACCGGGTCCGGCTGACGATCCCGTCGGCCATCGCGGCCGGCTCGTACGCCGAGGTCACCCTGAACTACCAGCTGCCGATCTCGGGCCCCTCGAACTTCACGCTCGCGTTCGGCGGCCAGACCTACGCGCTCGCGGCCGACTACGCCCGGGGCGGCACCGCGCCGACGACCTCCCCGACGACGTCGACCAGCCCGTCGGGCGGGACCTGCACGGCGCCGGCGTGGTCGTCGACCACCGTCTACACGGGCGGCAACCTGGTGTCGTACAACGGCCGCACCTGGAAGGCCCAGTGGTGGACGCAGGGCGACACGCCCGGCACCAACGCGGTGTGGGTCGACCAGGGCGCCTGCTCCGGCACCTCACCGTCCGCGTCGGCATCGGCATCGGCGTCCGCCTCACCGAGCGGCTCCACCGGCACCGGCTGCGCCGGGCTGCCGGTCTGGAACTCCACGACCGCCTACAGCGGCAACACGGTCGTGCAGTACAACAACCGCAAGTACCGCGCGAAGTGGTGGACGCAGGGCGAGAACCCGTCCACGTCGGGTCAGTGGGGCGCCTGGGAGGACCAGGGCGCCTGCTAGACGCTCCCCTCAGGCGGCGCCGTTCGCGGCGCCGCCTGAGGGGCGCATCGGTCGCAGGTCGTCGGCCAGGCCGCGGGCCCGCAGCTCGTCGCGGACGGCCGGGCTGGCGGCCTGCAGGGCCAGCCGGCAGCGCAGCTGGTCGGCGGCCCGGCGCACGGCCAGCAGCACACCGAGGCCGCCCGCGCCCATCGCCGTCACCATGCTCAGGTCGAGCAGCAGATCGCTCGGGAACGCGGCCAGCGCGGTGGCGAGGGCCTGGTGGAACGTGCCGGCGGTCTCCTGGTCCAGTTCGCCGCGCAGCAGCAGGATGATCTGCCCCGCGGCTCGTCGTTGTACCTCGAACGACAGCCCCATGCCACGAGCCTCCCACGCGGCCCGGCCCCTCCGGATCGGCGCTTCGGGTTTTCTGCGCCCCCCGAAGGCCAGGACTCGGCGTCCTGCGCGCGGGATCAAGGCCTCCCTTATGGCGAAGATTCTGATGATTGTCGATCACATTCGCCCGACCGTACAGTCTGTACACAGAGTCCTACCGAACGTAACTCGGGAGGGTCGGATGAAGATCGACATTCGCACGGATCTCGTCGGTGAGCAGCTCGAACAGGCGTGGCACCGCTACGACACCGCATTCCGTCATCTCAATGCGCTCACCGTCCAGCGGCACCTGATGTACCGTAGCGAGTTCGACGACGTCATGACCGACACCCGCGTCGAGAAGTGGCTCGCCTACTCCGACGACGGCGTCCTGCTGGGCCTCGCGACGTACACCAACCAGCTCAGCGCCTGGCCACTCATCTCCCCCGAGTACTTCGCCCGGCGCTGGCCGGCGCACTACGCGGACAACCGGATCTGGTATTGCGGCTTCGTCGCGGTGCCCGGCCACGAGCAGGGCGTGTTCACGAAGCTCATCGAGGCGATGTACCGCCACGCCGAGGAGCACGACGGCGTCATCTCCCTCGACATCTGCCGCCACAACATGGAGACCTACCGCCTGGACCGCGCGATCGGCGTGTGGCTGCGCCGCATCTCGGGCGGCCGGGTCCGCTGCGAGGCGGCCGACAGCCAGACCTTCATGACCTACGAGACCGCCCCGGCGGCATGATCCGCTCCATACGCGTGGGCTGACGCGGAGAGCGCGTCGAAGGCCCCGGCCGACGCGCGCCGGGCCCGGCCCGGGTCGCCGCCGGCGAGGTCGACGACCGTCCGGTGCAGGGCGAGCAGCACGGCGGCCAGGAGATCGGGCATGGGGTCGTCGCCCGCGCCCTCTGCTCGCACGGCGCCGGCGAGGGCGTCCTGGAGCCGCCGGTACATGCCGCGCTCGGCCGCCTGCAGGCCCCGGCTGGCCGCGATGGCGGCGAAGTAGCGCCGGGTGGCGGCCTCGGCCCGCGCGTCGAGGAGGAACTCGAGTTCGCCCTCGTGCCACTCCCGGAACGCGGCCACGATCCCGGCGCCGGCCTTGCGTTCGACGATCGCGGCGACGAGCGATTGCTCGACGGCGTCCGCACGGTCGAAGAAGAGCTCCTCCTTCGACCGGAAGTAGTTGAACACGGTCCCGACAGCGACGTCGGCCGATGCGGCGATGTCGGCGACGGTCACCGCCTCGAAGCCTCGGGCCGCGAACAGCTCGGTGGCCGCATCGCTCAACGCCTGGCGCGTCCGCTCCTTCTTGCGCGCCCGCAGCCCCGGCTCCGCGCGTCCTCGCCCGTCCGCGGGCGCCTGCTCCTGCATGCCGTCGCGCTCCTGCCGCCCGCCGCCAGCTCTCCCGTGCGCTCGCGCACCCGCCTCCACACCCCCAGCATAGATGAGGGTGTGCAATTTTGTAGTCGCTCATGTTTAGACTCGGTCCATGACTGACGTGGTGGAACTGACCCTGCTCCGGTTCGGAACGGTGCGCGGGGTCGGCGTGCCGATCGCCGGGTACCTGCTGCGGCTGCGCGACGGCCGCCGCATCCTGGTCGACACGGGGTGCGCCCGCGAGGCGCTGACCGACCCGGAGTCGCACTTCGTCGTGGCCTCGGACGACTACGTCGTCGGCCGGCTCGAGACCCTCGGCCTGACGCCGGCCGACATCGATACGGTGATCGTGAGCCACTTCGATCCCGACCACGCCGGCGCGAACGACGAGTTCCCGCACGCGGAGTTCGTGGTACAACGGGCGCAGTACGATCATGCCCGGGAGTCGGGCCTGTTCCGGTACACCTGGATCCGGCAGCATTGGGATGACCCGAGGCTGCGGTATCGCCTGCTCGACGGCGACACCGAGCTCGCGCCGGGCCTGACCCTGCTGGAGTCCGGCGGCCACGTGCCCGGCCACCAGGCGGTCCTGCTGGAGCTCCTGGAGACGGGCCGGATCCTCCTGGCGGGCGACGCCTGGATGCGCGACACCGACCCGGACACCCGGCCGATGAGCCCGTTCGACCTGGACGAGCCGGCGACCCGCCGCTCCCAGCGCCGCCTGGCCGACCTGGCCCGCACCCACGACGTGACGCTCGTGATCCACAACCACGACACCGCCCAGTGGGCGACCCTCAGGGAGTCCTATCGATGATGCGCCCGGCACTGTACACAGTGGACACCGACGGCCCCGGCCGGCTCAGCACCCACGTCGTCGCGCACTGCCGCATCGGCATCGGCCGCGCCTCGCTGCTCGCGGCGGGCATCCTGGCGCTGACGGGGGTCCCGCCCGAGCGGGCCTGGCCCCTCATCGAACGCGCGCGCGGCCTCCCGGTCCCGGACACGCCGGAGCAACGCGCCTGGCCGGCCGAGCTTCTGGCCCGCTCGCGGTTGCGGGCGCCGTGAAGATCAGGCCGCCGTGCGGAACGTGTTGCGGTACGCCGTCGGGGAGACGCCGAGCGTCTCGCTCATGTGCAGGCGCAGGGACGCGGCCGTGCCGAAGCCCGCCTCGGCCGCGACGCGATCCACCGGCAGGTCCGTCGTCTCCAGGAGGCGGCGGGCGTGCTCGACGCGCTGGCGGGTGAGCCACTGGACCGGGGTCAGGCCGACCTCCTCGCGGAAGCGGCGGGAGAACGTTCGCACGCTCGTCCGCGCGTGGGCCGCCAGCTCGGCCAGGCTGATCGGGCGGTCGAGGCGGCCCAGCGCCCACTGGCGGGTGGCCGACGTCGTCGCGGTGCTCGCCGGGGGGACCGGGCGTTCGATGTACTGCGCCTGCCCGCCCTCCCGCCACGGCGGCACGACGCACAGGCGGGCGACCCGGTTCGCGACGGCGCTGCCGTGGTCGCGGCGGACCAGGTGGAGGCAGAGGTCGACGCCCGACGCGACGCCGGCCGCGGTGAGGACCTCACCGTCGTCGACGAACAGGACGCCGGCGTCGACGACGACGCTCGGGAACGTGCGCTGGAAGTGCTCGGCGTCGTTCCAGTGGGTCGTCGCGCGGCGGCCGTCGAGCAGGCCGGCCGAGGCGAGCACGTACGACGCCGTGCAGATGGAGACGATCCGCGCGCCCGGCCGCACCCGGCCCAGCGCCGCCGCGACCTCGTCGGGCAGCCAGTCGCGCGGGCCGGTCGGCGCGCACACGAACGGCGGCAGGACCAGCGTGTCGGCGGTGTCGATCGCCTCCGCGCCGTGCTCGACGGCCACCGCGAAGTCGGCGCTGGTCGGCACCGGCCGGCCGTCGAGGCTGCAGGTCACGACCTCGTACAGCGGCGTGCCGTCCGGATCGGCGGCGGTGCCGAAGATGCGGACCGGGATGCTCAGCTCGAACGGGTAGACGCCGTCGAGGGCCAGGACCACCACGCGATGGGGCCGATGCGACATGGCCAGATCTTTGCACATCTTGGCGATCCGGCCACTCGAAGGTCGTCACGCCGATCGGCAGGGTTGAGGCACACCAACCCGGAAGGCAATCCACGATGCGCGCAATCGAGCAGGTCACGTTCGGCGGTCCAGAGGTGCTGCGACTGGTCGAGGTCCCGAAGCCCGAGCCCGGCCCGGGCGAGGTCCTCGTCCGCGTCCACGCCGCCGGCGTCAACCCGACCGACTACTGGCACCGCGCCACCGGCGGTCTCCTGGGCCGGCCGGTGCGGCTCGGCTGGGACGTCTCCGGCGTCGTCGAGGCGGTGGGCGTCGGCGTCGCCCTGCACCGGCCCGGCGACGCGGTCTTCGGCATGCCGCGCCTGCCCCAGCCGGCGGGGAGCTACGCGGAGTACCTCACCGCGCCCGCCCGCCACCTCGCGCCCAAGCCCGCCGCGCTGTCCCACGAGGAGGCGGCCGGCCTGGGCCTCGCCGGCCTCACCGCCTGGCAGGCCCTGGTCGACGTCGCCGACGTCCGGCCCGGCCGGCGCGTCCTGGTGCATGCCGCGGCCGGTGGCGTGGGTCATCTGGCGGTACAGCTGGCCAAGGCGCAAGGCGCCCACGTCTCGGCACCGCCCGCGCGGCCGGCCACGACTTCGTCCGCGGGCTGGGCGCCGACGAGGTGCTGGACTACACGACGGCCGACTTCGCCGCCGAGCTGTCGGATGTGGACGTGGTCGTGGACCCGATCGGCGGCGAGTACGGCCCGCGCTCCCTGCGCACCCTCCGCCCCGGCGGCATCGTGGTCTCCCTCGCCTCACCCGCCGAGGCGGCCCTGGCCGAGGTGGCCACCGCCGACGGCAAGCGGGCCCGGTTCATGATCGTCGAACCGGACCAGGCGGGCCTGCGGGCACTGAGCGACCTGGTCACCGCCGGCCGGCTGCGCGTGGCCGTCGACACCGTGCTCCCGCTGGAGGAGGCGGCGAAGGCGCACGAGCTCGGCCAGTCCGGCCGCACCCGCGGCAAGATCGTGCTGACCGTCTAGACGGCTTCCTCGACGGCTTCCTCGACGGCTTGCCCGGCCGGCGCCGGCCGGCGGCGCGACAGCCACCGCTCGACGAGGAGCGTGGTGAGCGGCGGCACGGAGGCGGCGAGCGCCACGGCCGTGCGCACGAACGACCACCGCTCGGCGCGCGCCACCAGGAGCGTCGCCACCAGGTAGGCGACGAACAGCCCACCGTGCAACCGCCCGAACAGCCACACGCCCGCGTCGGTCACCTCGGCGACGTGCTTGAGGTACATGCCGATGAGGAGACCGGTCCAGGAGACGGCCTCGGCGAACGCGGTCAGGCGGAACAGGCGGTACAGCTGCATGACGACCGAGGATATCCACCCGGCGGGCGGAGCACCGCTCGCCGGGTGGCAGGCGTGGCGTGAACCACGCTCGGGACCTCAGCGGACGACGCGGCAGACCAAGGCGTCCGAGGTGCCGCGGACGGCGCTCATGACCACGTCGGCGGTGAGATACTTGCAGGCGAGGTACGGGTCGCCCGAGCCGACGTACGACAGCGGGCTCGAACCGGTGTAGCAGCGCAGGCCGGAGCTCTCGTAGAAGCCGATCCAGGCCGACGGGTACCGCGAGTGGCAGTAGTCGCCGATGGACAGTGGCCCGAAGGGCACGTCCACGACGGCCGCCTGCGCGGGCGACGCGAACGCGAACGTTCCCGCCAGCGCCAGCGCGGCGCCGGCGGCGAGGGTCATGAGACGACGAAACACGGTGCAACCTCCGCAAAACCTGGGGAAGAAGATCGCGGCGCCACACTCATCATCGGCGAGGAACGTTTCCACGACAATGGATGTCTTGCCCAGCCATGCGGGTCAGCGCTTCTTCCACGGCAGCCACGATCGCCGCGGTGCCCCGTCGATCGACCCGGTCAGAAACACCGTGCCGCCGACGACGCCGCCGGGGGGCGGCGGCGCGGCGTCCGCATCCGCCGGCAGGCAGACGACGGCCTCGAACCCGACGGTCCGCACCCGCGCCGCGACGAACCGCTGCCCGGTGGCCGCGACGGTGCGCACGTCGGCGCTCAGCACGACGCCGTGGAGCCGCGCGTAGGCCTCCGCCGGCCCGTCGCGGGCGAACTGCCCGTACGAGATGAAGGAGTCCGGGGCCATCCGCGGCGGCCACGGCCAGCCCCGCTCGGCGCAGTGCGCGGGCGCCGGGCCGGGGTCCTCGTTGCCGGGCGACAGCAGGCTGGCCTCCGACGCGGCGAACTCGGCCGCCGACGCGTGGACGGTCACGTCGACGCCGAGCGCGACGATGCTCGCCCGCCCGGCCTTCGGCAGGAAGTGCCGCTGCTCGAACTCCGCCGCGATCTTGGTGGCCAAGGTGCCGTCGGAGCCGAGCACGTCGGCGAGCGCCACATCGTCGTTGGCGGCACGGACCTGGGCCAGCGTCGCGCCCGGCTCGGCGGCGAACGTCGGCAGGAGGTCGACGACCGCGCCGCCCCGGGTCGCCACCGTGAGCCGGGCGCCGCTCGGGTCCTGCCAGCGGTACACGATGAGCTCACCACGCCGGCCCAGGACCTCGGCCGAGGGGAGCGCCGGCTCGATCAGGTCGTACAGGTCGCGCTGGTCGAGGGCCAGGCCCACGCATTCGAGGTTCGATGCCACGCGCAGACCCTAGAGGCCGGGTCGCGGATCACGCTCGGCATATTCGGCGCGGGCCGGGCGCGCGCTGAGTAGCGGTACTCAAAGCGGTCGGGTAGGCGTACCCATCCACCCGTCTCGAGCGTTGTGCACGATGGAGGCATGCGAACGACGACAACAGCGTGGGCCGGTCCGTCGAGGGGGCGGACCGGCCCACGTTGAAAAACCGTCTAGCCTGGTCGGCCGTAGCCGTACAGGGGGTCGACGTCGATCGGGGCGACCTTGACGACCGTGCGGCTGTTCGGGGCGTGGATGATCTGGTTGTTGCCGATGTAGATGCCCACGTGGCCCAGGCCGTTGTAGAAGACCAGGTCGCCGGGGGCCAGTTGACTGCGGCTGATGTGCTTGACCTTGCCCCACTGCTGGGCCGCGTTGTGCGGCAACGTGACGCCCGCCGCCTTCCAGGCCATCATCGTCAGGCCCGAGCAGTCGAACGTGTTCGGGCCCGCGGTGCCCCAGACGTACTTCTTGCCCAGCTGCGCCCAGGCGTAGGACACCGCCTTGCCCGCCTGGCCGGACACCGCCGGCGGCGGGCCGGGGTTGGTGGCCGGTGGCGCGGGCTTCTTCTTCGCGGCCTCCTCCGCGTTCACCTTGTCCTGCAGCGCGTCGAGCCGGGCGATGTCCGCCTCGATCTGCTTGCGCCGCGTCTCCAGCTCGCCCTTCTGGGTCTGCTGGGTGGTGAGCAGCGTGTTCAGCCGCTGCTGCTCGGCGTCGTAGGCCTTCTTCGCGGCCGTGAACGTGTCGAGCTCGGCCTGCTGGTTGTGCGAGATCTGCCGGAGGGTGCCGAGCTGGTCGACGAAGCCCTCCGACGACCCGGCGCCGAGCACCACCGACAGCGTCCGCAGGTGGCTGCCGGTCTTGTACGCCGACACCGCCACCTGCTCGACGTTGACCTGGGCCGCCGCCATCTGCGCCTGCAACGGGCGCAGCTTGGCGTCGAGGTCGGTCAGCGCCGCCTGGGTCGCGGTGAGGTCGCCGTTGACCTTGTTGTACTCCTCGACGATCAGCTCGACCTTGCGGTTGCCGTCGTCGATCTGGACCTGGATCTCGGCCGCCGTCGGGTCGGCGTGGGCGGCGCACGCAGGCGCCACGACCGCCGCCACGGTCATCCCGACGAGCAGGGAACGCAGGAGCGTTCTTCCGTTGGACACGGCGGATTCCTTCTTCCGGACCGCCTACCGGGTGAGCTGACGGGTTCGGGCGAGAGGAAGGCGCCCTACCGTGGCAGACACGCCACGGATTCACCCCGCGGGCGATCGCTCGCCCAGGTGGGTCCCCGGCTCGGCCGCCAGCGCCCGGGGGACGGGCGCCGGACCGCCGACTCGGCGGCGCCCGTCCGGGCCGCCTCGGCGAGGCGGCGACGCCCGGTCGGGCCAGCCAAACGTAACGGGAGCGTCTCAGGGGCGGTACCGCCCTAAGTCGTTCTTAATGTTCACCACAGGTGAGCACGACGGCCGACGCCGCGGCGACGAGGCCGGCCGCGACGAGGACCAGCCCCGGCAGCGGTACCGTCAGACTCCAGGCGAACAGGGCGGTCGCCACCGCCGGGACCCCCGCCTCGGCCAGGGCCGCGATCCCGGTCAGCGCACCCTGCACGGTGCCGTGCTCACTGTCGCGGGTCGCCGACGTGATCCACGTCTGCACCGCGGTGCCGCCCAGCGCCGCCACCGCGCCGAGCCCCATGAGCGGCACGATCCACCCCGGCCCGGCCAGTCCGAAGCCGGCGAGACTGATGGCTCCGGCCCAGGCCGAGACGATGGCCGCCCGGTGTACCCCGAGGCGCCGCACGTACGGGCCGGCGAGCGTGCCCGAGCAGAGGGCGCCGAGCAGCGCGCTGGCCGCCAGCACCGCGCCGACCTTCGCGGTGCCCCAGCCGAACCGGGCGATCATGACGAACGTCCAGGTCACCTGGTTGGTCATGCGGGCCACGTCGGACAGCAGGCGGGCGACCGTGAGGCGCCCGAGCCCGGGCCGGCGGGCCAGCGCGACGATCGCCCCGACCGGGTTGGCGACGGCCCAGGCGAGGCCGGTGGTCCGGTCGCCGGGGCGGGACTCGGGCAGCACGAACGCGCCGTACAGTGCGTTGGCCCCGGCCAGGCCGGCCGCGACGAGGAAGGGCAGCCGCAGGTCGACGGCGCCGAGCAGGCCGCCGATGACCGGCCCGGCGACGAACCCGACCGAGAACGCGGCCCCGACGTATCCGAACGCCCTGGGCCGCTGGTCCGGCGGCGTGACGTCGGCCAGGTAGGCGTTGACGACGGTCGTGGTGCCGGCGAGGGCCCCCGCCGCGGCGTGCGCGACGAGCATCGGCCCGGGCCCGCCGGCCAGGGCGTGGGCGAGGTAGTCCACGCCCAGCAGGGTGAGCGCGCCGATCAGGACGGGGCGGCGGCCGTAGCGGTCGGCGAGCCGGCCGAGCAGCGGCGCGGCCAGGAACTGGGTCACGCCGAAGCTCGCGCCGATCCACCCCGACCAGTGGGCGGCGGCGACCGGGTCGCCGGTGACGGCGGTCATGAGGCTCGGCACGACGGGCACGATGATGCCCAGCCCGAGCATGTCGATCACAACGGTGACCAGCAGGAACGCCAGGGCAGGCGGGCGGCGCAGGGACACGTGCTCCTCCGGGAGAGTGGGTGACCCCACCCGCCGGGAAGCACGGAGGATTACCGTATCGCGGCCGTCAAATGGTTTTTCGGTGCCGCGGTCCGGGGTACACGTTGATCGTCTGTTGCCGACTCGAGGAGGTCAGATGAGTGGCGTCGCCAACCCGGCCACGGTCGAGCAGTGCCTGCGCGTGGGTGCGGGGTTCACCCAGGGTGACCGGACCTGGATCGCGGAGCAGTTCGGCCCGCTGGACGCCCGCCTCGCGTCGTTCGACGCCGACGCGACGGAGCTGGAGATCTCGGTGAAGGACCGCCAGGCCCCCGGCCAGAAGGTCACCCTGGAGTGCTGGGTCCGCGGACTGGACAAGATCGTCACCACGTCCGCCGAGGACGACCTCCACGCGGCGGTGATGGACGTCCGCGACGACCTGCGCCGCCGCCTGACGGACGCCAAGACCCGCCGCGAGCCACGGAAGGGCTAGCCCCGGCGGCCTGACGGTGGCCGGGTGGGCGGCGCGGCACACCGGCCCGGTGCACAGTGCCCTGCTGGTGACCCCGCCGTACCTCGACCCGGCCTGGACCCCCGCCCCGGGCGAGGTGGTGAACGTCGTCATCGACCACGTGCCACGCTCGCCGCTGCCGTTCCGCGCGCTCCTGGTGGCCAGCCGCAACGACCCGATGACCACGTTCGAGCAGTTCGAGGCGTACGCACGCGACTGGGGCGCCGACCTCTACGACGCCGGCCCGGTCGGGCACCTGGACTCGACGGCGGGCTTCGACCCTGGCCGGAGGGCGAGCGCCTGGCCCGCTCCCTGGCGCCCTAGTGCATCATGATCGGCGTGTCCGACACGATGACCCTCTGGCGACCGACCGGGCAGGCCGAGCTCGACCTCGTGGCCGCGTCCGGCTGGCGCGAGTGGCCGCCACGGCTGGCGGACCAGCCGATCTTCTACCCGGTGCTGAACCGGTGGTACGCGACGAAGATCGCCCGCGAGTGGAACGTGCCCGCGGGCGGGGTGGGGCACGTGACGCAGTTCGCGGTCGAGCGGGCCCATCTTGAGCAGTACCAGGTGCAGCAGGTCGGCGGGCGGGACGTGCTGGAGTACTGGATTCCGGCCGAGCGCCTCGCCGAGTTCAACACGCACATCGTCGGGGCGATCGTCGCGGAGGCGGAGTACCGGGGGCCGGTCGACGACGAGGAGTTCACCACCCCGCTGCCCGCCGAGTGGCGCAGCTACCTGCAGGGCCCGTCGTGGTACCGCCGGGGATGGCTGACCGACGAAACCCACGTGTGGCTGAACAGCCCGCGCGAGATGCTCGAACTCCAAGCGGCGTGGGGCGACAGCACGGCGGCGCACCCCGGTATCGCCATCATCGGCGGCGACGGCGCACGGGCGCAGCTGGCGCTCGACCTGCGCCACGACCCCGCGCCGGTGATGCTGGTCGACATCGGCAGCAGCGGCTGGGACACGGCGGTCCCCCAGGCCCACGACGTCGGCGAGCTCATCGAGCGCATCGAGGACGGCACGTTCTCGTTCTCGTTCGCCGGATGATGCCGGAGCCGATGACGCAGCTGCAGCTGGCGCGGCTCGATCCCGGGGAGCTGTGGCGGCGGTTCGGTGCGCGGTTGTCGGCGCTGCCGCCGGACGGGTACCTGCGGTGCTTCGCGTTCACGATGGCCGAGTATCGCCGGCTGTACCTCGACGACGACCTCCCCTCGTCGGAGCGGCGGCTCGTCGACGACATCGTCGCGCTCACCGAGCGGGCGGCGGCCGGCGAACCCGTGGCCGAGGCCGCCGCGGCGCTGGACCGGCGGTGGAGCGCGGCGACCGGCGGCGACCGGCCCTACGCCGGGCCGCTGCCGATCGAGCTGTTCAAGGCCGGCCAGGCGGCGCTGTGGGAACTGCTGGACGAGGCGCACCGGTACGACTCGGCGGAGGACATCGGCGACGGCGCGCTCGGCTACGAGGACCCGCGCGACCAGCTCGCCAACACGCGGCTGCTGCTGCGGCTGCTGGACCGGGTGGCGGGCGGGCACACGCCCGTCGAGCCGGTCGCTGCCTCGCCGCGACCGCTGGCGGTCGCGCCGCTCGACATCACGCCGCCGTTGACGATCCGCCGGGCCGAGCCCGAAGACGTGCCCGCCGTGCTGGACCTGCTGGACGAGAGCGTCGCCTGGCTGCGGGGCAAGGGGCTGCAGCAGTGGCTGACCTGGCCCGACGACCAGCCCGCCACGTACCTCACGCGCCTGGCCGTGCGCCGTGGCCTGGCCGGCCGGGGCCTCGGCGCGCAGGTGCTCGACTGGGCGCGGGCCCACGCGCACCGGCACGGCAGCCGCTGGCTCCGCGTGCCGGCGTGGCCGGGCAACCCGCGGCTGCACGGGTACCTCCGCGGGCAGGGATTCCATCCATTGTGGACGATCGAAGCGCCGCTCGCCGAGTCGCGCACCTTGTTCGCCGGGCGGTCAGGTGAGCGGCTCGCCGCCGTCGATGTGCAGGGTGGTGCCGGTCAGGAAGGGGCTCGTCATGGCGAAGAGGACGCCGTCGGCGATCTCGGTGGCGGTACCGATGCGACGGGCCGGGTTGCGGGAACTGATCATGTCGAAGTAGGCCGACTTGGTCTGGTCGCCGAACTCGTCCCAGGCGCCGGTGTCGACCACGCCGGGTGAGATGGCGTTGACCCGGATCGGGGCGAGTTCGAGGGCGAGCGATCGGGCGAGGACGTCGGCCGCGCCGTTGGTGATGGCCACGGCCATCGTGCCAACGGCGAGCTTCGCCGCGGCGACGCCGGAGAAGATCGTTATCGAGCCGTCGTCGCCCATCCGCGGCGCCAGGTGCTTGGCGAGCATGAGCGGCCCGATCACCTTGGTGTCGAACGAGCTGCGCACCTCGTCGCGGTCCAGCTCGGCGAGCCGCCCACGGGCCCGCGCGGACGCGGTGGAGACCACGTGGTCGACGGTGCCGAGCCGCTCCCCCAGCTGCTCGATCGAGCGCTCGTCGGTAAGGTCGACGGTGTCGGCGGCGACCCCGGGCTCGTCCCGGTAGGCGGTTTCGAGCCCGGCCCGGTTCCGCCCGGCGGCCACGACGCTGGCCCCGGCATCCCGCGCGGCGAGGGTGACGGCTCGCGCGATCCCGCTCCCCCGCCCGACGACGAGCACGGTCCGATCCTTGAGACTTCCGCTCATGGGGCGATGCCTTCCCCATGAGCGGCGTCTTACCCGCGGACGCCGAACGGCCTCACAGTATCGGCTCCATCTCGGTGCGGGTCGCCGTGGAGCAGCACCACCGCCGGCACGGCCGGCAGGGGCCCGAACGTGACGAGCACGCGCCGACGGGGATCCCGGTCATGGGCCCAGGCGGCGGACGCGGACGTGGTCGTCGCCGGCCGTGGCGAGCCATTGCCCGTCCGGGGACCAGGCCAGCGACTGTACCCGCTGGGGGCCGTCGATCCGGCCGAGGTGGGTTCCCCGCTCGGCGTCCCACACGGAGGTGCCGCCGATGCCGCCCGCCGCGATGTGGCGCCCGTCGGGTGACCAGGCCAGCGTGTACAGGCCGAAGCCGTGGCCGTCCAGCACCTCCGGCTGATGCGAGGCACCCCAGATTCGCACGGTCTTGTCGTGGCTCGACGTCGCCACCCGGGAGCCGTCCGGCGACCATACCGCCTGTGAGACGGCGCTGTCGTGGCCGGTCAGCGTGTCCACGTGCGCGCCGGTCGCCGGATCCCAGATGCGGGCCGTGTTGTCGTAGCTCGCCGTCAGCAGGCGCGTGCCGTCCGGGGACCAGGCGACGGAGGAGACCATCGTGCGGTGGCCGTGCAGGACGCGCAGCTCGCGGCCGCCGGCGGCGTCCCAGACGCGGGCCGTGTCGTCGTAGCCGGCGGTGGCGAGGAAGCGGCCGTCCGGGGACCAGGCCGTCGCATACACCCGGCCGTCGTGGCCCTCCAGGTCGTACAGCCACTCCCCGCCGCCGGAGCGGACGGTCACCTTCGGCCCGGTGCCGGACGTGGCGAACCGCTCGCCGTCCGGGGACCAGGCCAAGGTCAGTGAGGCCCGGTCACCGCCCACGGTGCGCGCCTGCCGGCCGGTGGCCGCGTCCCAGATGCGGACCGGGCTCTGGTTGCTGGACGTCGCCAGGTGGCGGCCGTCGGGCGACCAGCCGACCCGCACGGTGTCCTCGGACGGCGTCGAGAGCGTGTACCGGTCGGTGACGGTGGCGCCGTCCCAGGCCGGTGCGGGGCGCGGCACGGCGGCGAGGCCGACTGTGGCCAGCCAGTCCAGGCTGCGGACGCGCTCGCCCGGCTCGGCGTGCGTGCGGGCCAGCACCCCCGCGCGGCCGGGCGCCGAGAGCCGCACGAGCGCGCCGCCGGGCGTGCGCAGCAGGGCCAGGCGGTCGCCCGCGGCGAACGGCTTGCCCTCCTCGACCAGCCAGCGCAGCAGGGTGGCGACGCCGTCACCGGGCAGCTCCCAGCAGAGCGGCTGCAGGCCCTCGTCGAGCAGCGCCGGCGGCACGCCGTCGTCCGGGGCGCGGGTGGCGTGGGCCGCGGTGATGTCAGCGGTACCGATGCCGCACCGGGACAGCAGGTCGAGGCAGCACTCGACGGTGTCGTCGACCAGGGGCGCCACCAGCCGGGCCAGCTCGGCCCGGTCGAGCCGGTACGGCGGCGCGGCCGGCGTCAGGTAGTCCTCGACCCGGCCGACGTCGCTGAGCTGGTGCTTGACGCCGCGGACGAAGTCGGCCAGCTGGACCCGCACCCGCGGCGAGCGTCTCGGCCAGCTCGGGATCGGCCTGCCCGCGCAGGTGCCGGGCGATCAGCGCGTCGACGTCACGGCCGCCGCAGTCGTTGAGCGCGGCGTGCCCGAGCACCTCGTGCGTCCCGTTGTCGCCGAACCGGACGAGGGCGGCGTCGAAGGTACCGCCACCGAAGTCGTACACCAGCACGAGGTCCCCGGCGGCGAACGGCGCCCCGGAGATCGGCCCGAGCGCCGCCGCCACGGGCTCGGGCAGCAGCTCGACCTCGGCGAACCCGGCCGCCTCCCCCGCCGCGACCATGCGATGCGAGCGCGCGTCCCCGTGCCCGTACGACGCCGGCACGGTGAGCACGAGCCGGTCCGCGGGCTCGGCCCGCCCGGCGACGGCCCGCAGCACGGCGACGAGGTCGCCGGGCGCATAGTGCCCGTCGCCGAGCGGAACGGTGGCGTCCTGTTCCGCGTCCTTCCTATCGGGTACCGCGGCCGGACGCACATCGTCCAAACTGCCCGTGTTCAAGCGGCCCGGCACCACGACGAGCGGCCGTGGTCAGGGTGCAGGAGTACGACTGCTGCGGATCAGGTGAGCGCCAGCCGGACCGGGTAGCGGCGCAGCCACAGGTTGAGGCCGAGCAGCAGCTCGACCGAGCGGCGGCTCATCCCGAACCCGCTCTCCTCCAGCGGGGCGGCCAGCATCTCCCGGACCCGCGGCGGGTTGATCAGCTCCGCGATCGGTGCCTGCGGGTCGGCGACGACCTCGGTCAACGACTGGCGCAGCGTCCGTTCGTACACCGGATCCTGGGTCGACGGGTACGGGCTCTTCTGCCGGCGCAGCACCGACTCGGGCAGCAGGTCGGCGACGGCGGCGCGCAGCACGCTCTTCTCCCGGCCGTCGAACGCCTTCATCGACCACGGTGTGTTGTAGACGTACTCCACCAGCCGGTGGTCGCAGTACGGCACCCGGACCTCCAGCCCGTGCGCCATGCTCATCCGGTCCTTGCGGTCCAGCAGGGTCTGCAGGAATCGGGTCAGGTGCAGATAGGAGATCTCGCGCATCCGGTGCTCGGCCGGCGACTCGTCGGGCAGGTGATCGACCTCGGTCAGTGCCTGCCGGTAGGCGGCGTCCCGGTACCCGTGCAGATCCAGCGCGCGCTCCAGCTCCGGGGCGAACAGTCCCTGTGCGCTGCCCGGCCGATCCGGCAGCGCGGTCAGCCAGGGGAACCCGTTGGCGTTGATCGCGGTGGGGTCGTGGAACCAGCGGTACCCGCCGAACACCTCGTCCGCCGACTCGCCGGACAACGCGACGGTGGAGTGCTCCCGCACCGCGCGGAAGAGCAGGAACAAGGAGGTGTACAGGTCGCCGAGGCCGGTCGGGACGTCGTTGGCGACCAGGACTTCCGTGCGGTACAAGGAGTCCGTCAACTCGCCGCTGTTCAACACGATGTCGGCGTGCTGGGAGCCGACGTGCTTGGCGACCTCGTGGACGTAGGGCGTGTCCGGCTCCGGCCGCATCGCGTCCGGGTGGAAGTGCTCGGTCTGTCCGACGAAGTCGACCGCGAACGAGCGCACCGGCCCGAGCCCCTGTTCCCGCGACCCGAGTGCGGCGAGCGCGGTGACCGCCGACGAGTCGAGCCCACCGGACAGCAGGGTGCACAGCGGTACATCCGCGATCAACTGCCGGCGAATGATGTCTTCCAGCAGGTCTCGCACGGTGTGCACGGTCGTGTCGAGGTCGTCCGGATGCGGCCGCGCCGACAGCCCCCAGTAGCGGCGCGTCCGGGTCCCGTCCCGGTCTACGACGACGACGTGGCCCGGCCGGACCTCGTGCACCCCGCGATACACGCCGTGCCCCGGCGTCTTCACCAGCGCCAGCAGCTCCCGCAGCCCGTCGAGGTCCACCTCGGCCGACACGTCCGGATGGGCCAGAATGCTCTTCGGCTCCGAGGCGAAGAGCACCCCGTCCGGCGTCGGATGGAAGTACAGCGGCTTCACCCCCATCCGGTCCCGGACCAGCAACAGGCGCTGCCGGCGACCGTCCCATACCCCGAAGGCGAACATGCCGTTGAGCCGTTCGGCGAATTCGTCGCCCCACTCGAGGTAGGCGTGGAGCACGACCTCGGTGTCGGAGTCGGTCCGGAAGTCGTGTCCGAGCGCGCGCAGCTCCGCGCGCAGCTCCCGGTAGTTGTAGACCTCCCCGCTGTAGGTGAGTGCGACGGTCGGCTGCCGGTCCTCTTCGGCGAGCATGGGCTGCACGCCGCCCGCCAGGTCGATCACGGCCAGCCGGCGATGCCCGAAGCCGCAGTGCTGATCGAACCAAAGCCCTTCGGCATCGGGTCCGCGGAGCGCGGCGGTGGCCGTCATGGCCCGCAGCGCCGACTGCTCGTGTCCAAGATTTCGGTCAAACGCGACCCAACCGACAATTCCGCACATCGTTGGGCCGTACCCAGCCAGCGCCGCGCACAATCGCTCGCAACGCCCGACCTCGTGGGCGTCGACGAGATCACCCGGATCGTGTCGTCACGGGCTGCGCAGCGCGCGACAAGCCAGCTCGACCCAGCGGGTGCGTTCCGCCCGCGGGGACCGGGCGTCCGGGGCGGAGCGCAGCAGCAGGGCGATGTCGTCCACCGTGAGGTCGGGGTGGAGGGCGCCGTCGGCGTGGCCCGCGGGCCCGGACGGCTTCATGGAGATCCGCGGCTACCCGCACCGCGTCGAGGCAGGCCGCCGCGCCCACGACCCCGACGCCCAGCGGCGCCTGTGGGCGGCCTCCGAGCGCCTCACCGGCGTCACGTTCGGGGTCTGAGCGCTGGCGGGAATCCCGTTGGTTTCTGGCATCGACGGACGCTGCGGTACCGCCGGTGCCCGGTTAGCTTCGGGTCGGCCGGCGACGGCCGGTGACCGGAGGAGGACCGCGATGCTGGGGTATGTCGTGCCCGTGGCGATCGGGCTGCTGTACGTGGCCCTCAACTCGTTCGTGCCCGAAGCGCACCGGCAGCGGTTCAACGCCGTCATGGTCGGCGGGGCCGGCGGGGTGTACATCAGCGGCGGCGGGTTCGGGCTGTGGGAGCTGGGGTTCGCCGCGGTCATGGCGGCCGTCGCGTTCGCCGGGCTGCGGTCGTACGCGTTCATCGGGCTCGGCTGGCTGCTGCACACCGCATGGGACGTCGCCCACCACCACCGGGGCGCGCCGATCATCCCGTCGCTGCACGACTCGTCGTTCGGCTGCGCCATCTGCGATCCGGTGATCGCCGCGTGGTGCTTCTGGCTCGCGTTCAGACGGCCGGCAGCGGTCCCGGTCAGCGACGGGGCTTGAGGCCGTCGATGCAGACGGCCGGCACCGGCCCGCTGGGCCCGGTCGAGCAGGGCGCCGACGGCCCGGCGCAGCCCGAGCCGCGCTACGCACCCGCTCCCGCGACTACTTCGACCACCTCACGGCCGCCCGGGTCCGCGGCCGGCTCGACGACCTGGTGGCCGCCGTCAACGGCTAGGCTCGGTGCGATGCGGACGAAACGGGAGCTGACCGAGGCCATCCGGCAGGACCGGCGGGCGGCACTGGTGGTCAACACCCGGGCGCGGCGCGGCCGCCGGTTCTACGCCGAGGCGCGGTCGCGGCTCGTCGCCGCCGGCTTCTCGATCGAGGTCGCCGACTCCGGCGGGCTGGAGGAGCGGCTGCTCGCCGCCGTCGAGGGCGGCGCCGACCTGGTCGTCGCCGGCGGCGGGGACGGCACGATCAGCACCGCGGCGCGCGTGCTCGCCCACCGCGACGTCGCGCTCGGCCTGCTGCCGCTGGGCACGACCAACAACTTCGCGCGCACCGTCGGCATCCCCCTCACCCTCGACGAGGCGGTCCGCACGCTCACGGACGGCGCCGTGATCGACGTGGACCTCGGCCTCGCCGGGGACGTGCCGTTCACGAACCACATCGGCGTCGGGTTGTCGGCGCAGGTGATGCTGTCCGCGCCCCGCCGGCTCAAGCGCGTCGCCGGCCGGGTCGCCTACCCGGTCACCGCCGCGGCCCTGCTCGCCCGCCACCGGCCGCTGCGGGCGGTGCTCCGCACGGACGGCCGGCGGCACGAGTTCCAGACGCACCAGTTGTACATCGCCAACGGCGGCTTCCACGCCGGCCGCCCGATCACGGCCGACGCGCACGCGGACGACCGGCTGCTGATCGCGTATCCGGTCGGCGGCCCCAGCCGCTGGCAACTCGTGCGCGAGACGGCCCGCAACGCGGCCACCGGCCACCGCCGCACCCTGGCCGACGAACCGTTCCTGGCCACGGACGAGCTGTGGCTCGAAACCGACCGCCCCGCCCCGGTGGAGGTCGACGGCGAGCCGCGCGGCGAGACCCCGCTGCGCATCGGCCTGGCGGCGAACGCGCTGCGCATCATGGCCCCACCCGGCACCCCGGACCACTGACGTTCAGCGGCGAGGGGTCGACGAGCCGGCGGATGCCGCAGCGGCGTCCGGCGCCGCCGGCATTCACACGGCGGACGAGACGCCGCCGGCGTCCGCGAAGCGGGCCACCGCGGCGAGGAGAGCCTCCCGCTCGGTGGCGACCCGCAGCCGCGCCGCCCGGCCGGTGAGCCACTCCCCGGTCAGCGCCGGCCGATCCTACGACTGGCGGTCGCCGCCGAGGAGGGTGCCGAGATAGATGAGGGCGCCCGCCGCGCCGACGACGGTGCCGGACAGCACGAGCGCCTCGTAGGCGGCGTCGCGCCGGCCGGGGGCGAACGCGAGGGTGCCGGCGACGGCCAAAAAGGCGATCACGCTGGCGAGCACGGCGCCGACAAGGATGAGCCGGCCGGAGTGGTACATCACCCGGCCGACGACCCGCGCGCTCACCCGTTCCCCCGGCGTCCGCTGGAGCAGCACGGTTCGCAGCGTACTCAACCCGAGGGTGTCACCGCAGGGCGATCGCAACCGCAGCCAGATGTTGACGCTAGTCGATTTATGACCTGCTCAACGCCGCGCCCTAGGGGAACAGCGTCAGGTCCGGCCGGAGGGCGACTCGGCGCAGGGCCGGCAGGCGGGCGGTGACGTACTCGCGGAAGCCCTCGACGTCGGTTGCCATACCCCTGCAGACACGCGCACCGGGCCGCCGGGTTGCCCGGCTAACCCTTGGGCTTCTGGTTGAACCGCAGCATGTTGCCGGCCGGGTCGCGGAACGCGCAGTCGCGCAGGCCGTAGGGCTGGTCCATCGGCTCCTGCAGCACCTCGGCCCCGCTGGTCGCGAGCCGGTCGAACAGCGCGTCGACGTCGTCGGTCTGGAAGACGAGCCCGGACAGCGAGCCCTTGGCGAGCAGCGCCTTGATCGACTCGGCGTCGCCGGGCGAGCGGGCGACGCCGGCCGACTGCAGGACGATGCCGAGCTCGGGCTGGTCCGTCGGACCCACCGTGAGCCAGCGGGCGCCCTCCATCGCGACGTCCTGGCGGACCTCGAAGCCGAGCGCGTCGCGGTAGAAGCCGAGCGCGGCCTCGTGGTCGTCGACCTCGAGGAAGGTGTGGGTGAGTTTCAGCTCCATGCCACCGCACGCTACCGGGCCGGGTTGACCTGCGCTTCTTTGTTCCTGCTCGGGCGGGTGACCAGCTTGGCCCAGCACGCCGGGATCGGGGCGAGGTCGCCGTGGTTGCGGGCCCGATAGGCGCTCGGGCTCTCCCCCACCAGCTCGGTGAACCGGGTGCTGAACGAGCCGAGCGAGGTGGCGCCGACCGCCATGCAGACCTCGGTCACCGACAGGTCGCCCCGGCGCAGCAGGGCCTTGGCGCGCTCGATCCGGCGGGTCATGAGGTACGAATACGGCGTTTCGCCGTAGACGACGCGGAACTGGCGGGCGAAGTGCGCGGGGGACATCAGCGCGGTGCGGGCCATCGCGGGCACGTCGAGCGGCTGCGCGTAGTCGCGGTCGATCAGGTCGCGGGCGCGGCGCAGGTGCTTGAGGTCCTCCGGCGTCACCCGGCCAGCATCCCACAACCCCCTCCCACCTGCGCAGGAGCCCGGACAACCACGGAGTGTTCGGTGACGGACGCGGAGGGCGCCGGCTGGGCTGGCAACTAGGCGGATCGCCGCCGGCCGGCCCGCTGGGCGAGTTCGTCGGGCGGGACGAGGGTGAGCATCGGCTTGCCCTCCTCGCAGAACATCGTGACGGTGAACCTCACCGGCCGGTCGTCGCGGTGGTTGCCGTCCTGGTAGTGGATCACGTCACCGCCGGGCTCCCAGAACGCGTCGCCGGCCCGCAGCACGCGCGGCGGCTCGCCCTCGAGCTCGAACACCATCTCGCCCTCGACCACGTACCCGAACGCCGGTCCGGAGTGCCGGTGCGGCGGCGTGCCCGGGTCCCCGGGCGGATACTCGACGACGATGGTCATCACGTGGCCGTCCGGCGGGAAGAACGGCGGGTGGGCTTCCTGCAGTACCGTGACCGCCGTCCGCCAGGCGTCGGACCTCGTCGTGTGCGTCATGCGCGCCCGCTACCCGTGAAGTCGCGGCGCAACCACGGGGCGTCCGTGCAACCGGGCGTAGCCCGGACCGGGTGGGTTCGGACCGGCCGTCCGCCGCGACGCTTGCCAGGAGCGGCGCCCAACCGGTGGGGCCGCCGGCCGGTGTAGAAGGGAACGATCCATGACTGATCTCGTTGCGATCGGCTACCGCGACCTGTCCACCGCCAACGCGGCGCGGGACAAGATCATGGACCTGCAGCGGCAGGGCCTCATCACGGTGCGGGACGCCGCGGTCGTCGACGTCGGGCCCGACCGCAAGATCAAGATCCACCAGTCGACCTCGATGGCGGCCGCGGGCGCGGCCGGTGGGGCGCTCTGGGGTGGGCTCATCGGGCTGCTGTTCCTCGCCCCGTTCCTCGGCATGGCGGTCGGCGCGGGCGCCGGCGCGCTCGCCGGCAAGGCCACCGACGTCGGCGTCGACGACAAGTTCATGAAGGACCTCGCCGCGTCGCTCGAGCCCGGGTCCGCGGCCATGTTCCTGCTCGTCGACCAGGTGACGGTCGACAAGGTGATGTCGGAGATGGCGCCGTACAACTTCGGCGGGCGGCTCCTGCACAGCTCGCTGGACATGGAGGCCGAGCAGCGCCTGCGGGCCGCGATCGAGGCCCAGCACATGGCCCACGCGTGAAGTGGCCGGGGACCCGGGCGGTCGGCGTGACCGTCCGGGGAACCCCGCTCAGGGCGTTGGGACGCGGACCTCGATGTTCGTGAACGCCACCGAGAACGGCGGGTCGGCGGTCGTCTTCGGATCGGGGAAGATGCCGAGCACGACCCGGCCGACGTCGAACGTCGGGTCCTTGTAGGTGCCCAGCGGCTGCCCATCACGGGTGAAGGTCATGTCGGGGCCCTTCGCAACGATGCCGACCTTCACGAGGTCGTTGACGCCGAGCAGCGCGGCGAACGGGTACGTGCCCACGGTCGTCACCGCCGACGGGCCGCCGACGCCGTGGGTGAGCACGTAGTAGCCGTCGGCACAGACCCGCAGCACGTAGCCGCCGGTGTCGAAGCGGAACCAGATGCCGGCGCAGCTGGCGGCGGTCTGCAGCCGCACGTCGACCGTCATGGTGAAGTCGGTGAGCTGGTCCCGCGCGCCTGGGCAGCGGTAGGAGCCGACGCTCTGCCGGGTGACCACGAGCGCGTTCTGGAACGCGCAGGTGGTGTCGTTGTCCTTGTCCTCGCGCGGCTGCCAGCGGTTCTCGCTCGTCAGCCGGTCGAAGAACAGCACCTGGTCCGCGGCGCCCGACGGCGAAGCGGCCGGGGACGTGGGGGCGGCACTGCTGGAGGACTGGGCCTGGGGGCTCCGGTCGGGCAGCGGGATGACGCCGTACATCAGGCCGGCCACCGTCAGCGACGTCACCAGCGCGACGACGGCGACAACAACGAGCGTGACCCGCCCCCATCGCCCCGACGAGGGCCCGGGAGGGGCGGGCGGCGGCCCGGACGTCGGCCCGTCGCCGGCCGGCGCGGGCGAAACCGGCAGCGGCGCGGCTGCGGCGGCGACCGGCGCGGCTGCCGCCGGCACGTGCGGCACGGCCCCGTCGTCGAACCGCGTCGTCGCGTCGGTGGAAAGCCCCGCGCCCGCCCCGACCCCAGCGCCCGGCGAAGGCGCGGCCGGGGACGGAGGAGCGGGATGCGCGGGAGCAGCGCCGGGCGCAGCGACAGTGCCCGGCGAGCCGGCGCCGTCGAGGGCCGTGGCCACGTCCGTCGCCTGGGCCTCCTCCACCGCGGCCAGCAGCTCCGGCTGCCGGGCGAGCGCCGACTGCGCGGGCGCCGCCGTGAGCAGCCGGTCGATGAGCTCCCGAGCCGTGGGCCGCTCGGCCGGATCCTTGGCGAGGGCCTGCTCGACCAGGTCGCGCAGCGGCCCGGACAGCCCGGTCAGGTCCGGCGGCTGGGTCAGGATCCGCGCCGCCACCACCGGCGCCGCGTCGGAGCCGAACGGGTTGCGGCCGGTGCCCGCGTACGCGATGACCGCACCCCACGAGAAGATGTCCGCCGCCGGGGTCGTGCTGCCGCTCGACTCCGGGCCGAATCGCTCCGGGGCCATGTAGGCCACGGTGCCCACCACCTGGTCGGTCCGCGTGTGCCCCGTGGTGGCCTGCGGCGAGTGGGCGATGCCGAAGTCGATGACCTTCGGGCTGCCCGCCGCGAGCAGCACGTTGTTGGGCTTCAGGTCGCGGTGGACCACGCCGGCGCCGTGGATGGCGGTCAGCGCGGTCGCCACCCCGATCGCCAGGCCGTGCAGGTTCGCCTGCGAGAGCGGTCCCCGGTCGCGGACCACGGCGGCCAGGCTCGGCCCGTCGACGTACTCGACCACGAGGTACGGCCGCTCGTCGTCGGGGGCGGCGTCGAGCACCTCCGCGGTGCAGAACGGCGGCACCTGCCGGGCCCGGTTGACCTCGCTGCGGAACCGGCGGCGGAACTGCTCGTCGTGCGCCAGGTCGATGCGCACCACCTTGACGGCGACCGGCACGCCGTCGGGGGCGGTGGCGAGGTAGACGGTGCCCATCCCGCCCTCGCCGAGGCGGCCGATCACCGTGTACCGGCCGAGCCGCCGCGGGTCCCCGTCGCGCAACGGCGCGTGGTTGCCGGTCATCGTCGTCCTCTCCAGGTCAGGCGGGGGCCGGCACCGGCGCGTCCAGCCGGGCCCGCACGAGCAGGTGCGCGCCCGCCGCCGCGCCGGTGGCGACGACGAGCGCCGACGGGGGCGCCGCCCGGCCGGCGGCGGCCGACTGGCCGAGCTCGTCGAGCACCGTGACGATACGGCGCGGCGCCCGCGGCCCGGCATCGACCACCAGGACCGCGTCGCGGGCGGCGGCGAGGTCGGCGCCGACGCGCACCGCGGCCTCGCCGTCGGCGTCGTCGCCGGCCCGGACGACGACCGCGTCCCAGCCCGCCGGCAGCGGCGCGACGACGGTCACCAGCCGGGGCCCGGCGGCGGCCAGCTCCGGGTGGTCGCCGCTGAGCACGACCGTGTCGGGGCGGGCGACGTCGATCTGGGCCCGGACCTCGGCCGCCGGGTCGGCGCTGAACCGGGCGAAGACCGGCGCCGCCGGCCCGCGCTCGCGGACCGGCTCGGCCAGCCTGTTCAGCTCGGCCATCGACGCGGTCATCGCGAGCAGGTCGCCGGACAGCCCGGAGCCGACCTCGATGCGCGCGTGCTCGTAGGGCACGACCCGGCTGAGCAGCACCTCGGCCGGCTCGCGCCGCACGGCGAGGTCGGTGGCGAGCTCCACCACGGGCGCCGCCGCCGTCCCCGGTGGCACGACGACCAGGACGCGGAACGCCTCCGGTACACCCAGAGCAGCCTTCTGCAGGTCGGCGGCGTCCTGCTCGACCATCCGCCGCGGATAGACGACCGCGAGCAGCGGGCCGGCCATCGCCGTGGTGACCAGCGCCATCACCACCATGAGCGAGAACAGGTCGGCGGGCAGGATGCCCAGTTGCAGGCCGACGGTGAGGATGACGATCTCGGTCAGGCCGCGGGTGTTCATCAGGGTCGCGAGCGCGCCGGAGCGGCGGGCATCGATCCGGTTGAGCCGCGCCCCGGCGTAGGCGCCGAAGAACTTGCCGGTGATCGCGACGGCCAGGATGAGCGCGAGGTCGATCAGGCCGCGACCGTCCACCGTGGACAGGTCGACGCGCAGGCCGGCGATGACGAAGAACACCGGCAGCAGGACGAGGACGCTGAGCTGCTCCAGCCGTTCGAGGGTCTCGTGCCGCAGCGCCTCGCCGCCGAGCCGGGGCATGACCGCGCCGAACAGGAACGCGCCGAAGATCGCGTGGATGCCGATGGCCTCGGTGAACCAGCACGACAGCAGCAGCCCGATGAGGATCACGGCGAGGATGTCGGGAGTGAGCCGGCCGGCCCGGTCGCGGGCGGCGACGAGCCGCCGCAGGAACGGGCGGACCACCAGGAACATCACCAGCACGTACGGCAGGGCGAGCAGGACCTGCCAGGGCACCTCCCCGCCGCCGGTGCCGAGGGCGACGACGCCGGCGAGCAGGGTCCACGCGACGACGTCGTCGACGGCGCCGCTGGCCAGCGCGAGGCCGCCGACCTCGGTGCGCAGCATGCCCCGGTCGGTCAGGATGCGGGCCAGCACCGGGAACGCGGTCACGGACATCGCCGCGCCCATGAACAACGCGAACGGCGCGACATTGGCGACGTCGTGGTGGCCGGCCAACCAGAAGGCGAGCCCGATGCCGAGGCCGAGCGGCAGCACGACGGAGCCGACCGACACCGACACCGCGGCCCGGCGCCGGCCACGCACGGCGGCCAGGTCCACCTCGTAGCCGACGATGAACATGAACAGCACCAGCCCGACGTTGGCCAGGCCGGCCAGGGCGGTGCGCACCTCGGCCGGGAACAGCCAGCCGCTGACCGCGGCGCCGAACAGCGTGGGGCCCAGCAGGATGCCGGCCAGGATCTCACCGACGACCGGCGGCTGGCCGAGCTTGCGGGCGGCCAGGCCGAGCACCCGGGCCAGCACGACGATGCAGGCGAGGGCCAGCATGAGCTGCCCGACGGCGTGTGCGCTCATCCAAGCGAGCCGATCTGCTCGGCGACCGCCGCGGCGGACGGCCGCTCACCGGCCGGGCCCAGGCAGGCGCGGACGACGTCGGCCACCGGTTCGGGCAGCGCGCCGCTGACGTGTGGCGGCGCCGCCAGCACCTGGCGCAGGGCGAGCAGGCCGTCGCCGGCCGGCAGGTTGCCGTAGACGCCGGTGCCGCTCACCACCCGGTGCAGCAGCACGCCGAGCGACCACACGTCGGCGGCGGGCACCGGCCGGCCGCCCATGAGGATCGCCGGGTCGACGTACTCGACCGCGTCCAGCGGCCCCATCCCGGTGATCGTCACGCCCTCGGTGAACACCTGGGCCAGGCCGAGGTCGGAGAGCCTCCCGCCGCCGGGGTGCAGCAGCACGTTGCCCGGCTTGACGTCGCGGTGCACGATGCCGGCCGCGTGCAGGTCGGCGAGCGCCCGGGCGGCGTCGGCGACGGCCCGCAGCGCGGCGGCGGGGGAAAGCGGCACGGCCGGGCTCGCGAGGGAGCCGTCCGGCAGGTACTCCATCGAGTAGTAGAACGTCCCGTCCTGCTGGCCGGCGTCGAACGGGCTGACGAGGTACGGCGACGTCACCGCGCCGAACGCGGTCAGCTCGCGCACGGCCCGGCGGAACGCGGCGTCGGTCGACTCGGCGGAGAGCACCTTGACGGCGACGAACTCCACGTCGACCGGCAGCCGGGCCGGGCGGCGGGCGAGGTAGAACTGTCCGTGGTTGCCGGCGCCGAGCGGCCGGATGAACTCGTAGTCGGCGATTCCCTGCATGTCGGCCGGGGTCCCTTCACGAAGCGCGGACATCACGGATTGCGGTGCGACTCGTAGCGCAGCCACCGGCGACCGAAGATGATCTTCGAGCCGGGCCGGACCTCCACGGCGCCGCCGGCCGGGACGCGCGGCGCCTCGTCGGCGCCGGGGTCCTGCACGTAGGTGCCGTTGGCCGAGCCGAGGTCGACCACCCGCACGGTCCAGCCCGACAGCTGCACCCGCAGGTGCCGGCGGGAGATGCCGCCGTAGGAGTCGGCGATGCGCAGCGGGCGGGCCCGGCCGGTGGCAACGTCGGGGTCGCGGCCCGGGTCCCGGCCGACGACGTAGTCCGTGTCGGCCCGCAGCGTCATGCCGTTGTCGAGCAGCAGCACGCCGAGCGGCGGCCGGGGCCCGAGCCGGCTCACGAGCGTCAGCTGGTGCATCGCGATGCCGCAGCGCTGGCAGTACCGCAGCGCCGGGTCGTTGAAGTGGCCGTTCTTGCAGTCGACCCCCTCGACGAGCACCTCCGTGTCGGCGACCGGCTCGGCCGGCGCCAGCGGCGGCGCGAAGCCGGGCACGAGCAGCACCGCCTCGAACGGCCGGCCCGGCTCCGGCGGCGCCGGCGCTCGTTCGGCGCCGAACCGCGCGGTCAGGCCGGCCCCGCCGACGACCCCGGCGTCGAGGCGGGCGAGGGGATGGGGCGCACCGGCCCCGGGCAGCGCCAGCCGTACCGCCGCGACCGGCCCGGCGACCACCCGCATGGCCGGCCCCGGGCCGGTCACGCGGACCTGTTCCTGGCGGCCGTCGATCTCGGCGGTGGCGTGGCCGCACACGAGGACCGCCAGGTCGCCGGCCGCGGTCGGGCCGGCCACGGCGCAGCTGAGCTCGCCGGCCGGGAACAGCTCGGCGACCCGGGCGGCGAGGTCCGACCCGTCGCCGCCGTCGGCCGCGATCCGCTCGACGATGGCCAGCAGGTCGTCGGCGCCGGCCGGCTCGGCGACCGCGAGCAGGGCGCCCGCCCGGGCCACGAGGCCGGGGCCGGGCATCGGCAGTACCGTCGGATCCGTCACGTCAGCCGCCCGCCCCGGAACCGCCAGCGCAGGAACGGCACCCGCATCGGGCCGTTCGCGGCCAGCCAGACGGCCAGCCACACCGCCGCGAACTGCAGCACGAACGCCGTCAGCGGCGGGGCGGCGTCGATGCCCGGCACCGCGCCGGCGCGCAGCAGCAGCCACAGCACCACCGCCTCCGGGACGCCGGTCAGCAGGCCGAACAGCGACGGCCAGTCCTTCTCCCAGCGGAACTGCATGAGGAAGTGGTAGAGCAGCTCCCAGCCGATGCCGAGGACGGCGACGGCGGCGAGCACGAGGAACGCCGTGCGGTAGCGCTCACTCGCCGGCCCGTCGCCGGGCAGGAGCGGCACGATCAGCGCCGTGACGGCCGAGCCGACGACGGCGAGCAGGAAGATCCGGGTCTGGAGGCGACCCGACAGGATGGGCACCATTGTTGGGTTCTCCGTCTCAGATCGGGCGGCCGAGCGCCCAGCGCCACCACTGCACCGTGGAGCGGACCGGTCCGATGCGCCGGCACCAGCCGCGCCGGGCGAGGTCGTCGGCGATCTCCTGGGCGGCGATCTGCAGGCCCAGGAACGTGTCGACGCCGGGGAAATAGCCGCCGAGCGTGGTCGTGCCCGACGCGTAGAGCGCACCGTCGCCGCTGGCCGTGCCGCGCACCTCGAAGTGCCGCTCGACGTCGAGCCGGCCCAGCGGGTTGCGGCCGGCGCCGCCGTGCTCCAGGAGGTCGGCCAGCACGCGGTGCTCCGCGATGTCCGCCTCCAGGCCGGTGCAGTCGATGATGTAGTGCGCCCGGATCTCGCGGGTGCCGTCGTCGCCGTTGACCAGGCTGACCAGCGTGCCGTCGGTGTCGGGCCAGACCTTCTCGACGGTGCCCTGCGCGGCGCGGTACCAGCCGGCCTCGCGTCCCTCGCGCATCTGCTGCTGCCAGCGGCGCCGCTTCGGGGTGTTGGTGCCGCCCATCCCCTTGTAGGCGGCGGCCCGCTCCTCGCCCTCCAGCCGGCGCATGCGGGCCTTGAGCTGCCCGCCCCACACCGACTTCGGGTAGTTGAAACCCTGGTAGGCGAAGCCGTCGCCGCCCTTGCGCCGGGCCCACCAGTGCGGGCCGTGCGCGCCGGTGACGAACGTGCGGAACAGGTGCTCGACCTGCGTCTGCAGCCCGTGCTTCGCACGGTCGTCCATGAGCCGCTGCAGCACGCGCGAAGCGACGATCCCGCCGCCGCGCACCAGCACCGTGCCCGGCCGCGTCTTGAGGAACTCGTAGACGTGCTCGTGCGGCTCGTACGCGTTGACGACGTGCTCGAAGTCGCCGTGCTGCTCGCGGAACGCCTGGAGGTCGGGCAGGAACCGCAGCCCCGGGTAGCCGACCGCGAGGTGCACGAACCGCGACCGGTACGCGACGCGCTTGGTCGGGCCGCCGCTCGGCGGGGTCAGCACGGTGAAGTAGCCGCCCGGGTCGCGCTTGCGGACCATGCGCACGACGCCCTTGTCGACCATCGCGTCGTAGCCGATGCGGTCGGACTCGCGCCGCAGCCCGGCGAAGACGTCGCCGGCGCGCGGGGTCCAGTAGTCGGCGAAGACCGGCTCGCCGAGCACGTGCAGCAGGGGCCGCAGGGTGCGGTCCCGCCAGGCCTCGGCCAGCGCGTACGACGGGAAGCCCCAGATGTTGTCCGGCCTCGACGAGGAGTCCGAGCGGATCCGTTCCGGCTCGGGGATCTGCGAGACCCGCGTCAGGTACTGGTACGTCTGCCACGGGTGGTCGATGTTGGACAGGACCCGGATCTGTTCGGGCGGCACGCCCGCGATCCGCAGGTAGTCCACGGTGACGAACGAGCCGATCCCGCCGCCCACGGTCACGAACGGCGCGTCGCGCACCGGAATGCCGGCCCGGGCGACCATGTCGTCGGACCAGACGGCGGTGCCCGTCAGCTCCGGCGTGAGCTCACCAAGATTCATATGCATCCCCCGATTTGTGTGCCATACGGGTAGCACACCGGGAGATCGCCGGGCAATACACGATGTGGACAGTGACCGCGAGGCGACAGTCACAGCCGCGAACCGCCGGTTCGTTACATGGTAGGGAAACTGCTGCTGGAGCACCGGTTTCCCTACCACGTCTCCGGTTGCCCGGGAGCGCCCGCCCCGCCGATCACCGCCCGGCCCGCGAGCCCGGCCCGCGAGCCCGGCCCGCGAGCCCGGCCCGCGGGCTCGGCGTTGCGGCGGGCTCGGCCGAACCGGCGTCCACCCTCAAGTTGATCTCGAATTCCGAGGGTAGATCGACCAACGTCTTCGCATAGTCGACGCGGGCCGGTCGGGGCGCGCGGGGCGCGAGCCACGGCGGGCGTCCGGCGCGGGCTTCAGCCCGCGAGCTCTGGGCACGACGGCGACGGCAGCGTCCGTGGCGCCGGGGCGGATGCACCGGCGCCACGAGCGTTGTCTGGCGGGAGCGACGGTCGCGCCTTGCGCGGACCCGAGGCGTCCTAGGCGGGCACGATGATCGGGGTGCCCGCCACCGGGTCCGGGACCACGACGCACGCCAGGCCGAAGACCTTCTCGATCAGCTCCGCCGTGACGACGTCCACCGGCGCGCCCTCGGCCACGATGCTGCCGTCCGCCATCGCGATGATGTGGTCGCAGTAGCGGCACGCCAGGTTCAGGTCGTGCATGACGATCACGATCGTCCTGCCCGACTCGGCGTTGAGCTTGCGGAGCAGGCGCAGCAGCTCGACCTGGTGGTTGATGTCGAGGTACGTCGTCGGCTCGTCGAGCAGCAGCAGGTCGGTGTCCTGGGCCAGGGCCATGGCCACCCACACGCGCTGCCGCTGGCCGCCGGAGAGCTGGCGCAGCGGGCGGTCGAGGAGCTCGGCGGTGCCGGTGGCGTCCAGCGCCCGGGCGACCGCGTCGTCGTCGGCGTCGGTCCAGCGGCGGAACCAGCCCTGGTGCGGGTACCGGCCCCGGGACACCAGGTCGGCCACGGTGATGCCGTCGGGCGCCACCGGCGTCTGCGGCAGGAGCCCGAGCACCTTGGCGACGTCGAGCGTGCTCAGCGAGGCCATCTGCCGGCCGTCGAGGTACACCGTGCCCGCGCGCGGTCGCAGCAGCCGGGCGAGCCCGCGCAGCAGCGTCGACTTGCCGCAGGCGTTGGCACCGACGATGGCGGTGACCTTGCCCTCCAGCACGGTCACGTCGAGGTCGGCGACGACGGTGCGGTCGTCGTACCCGAGGGTCAGCTTCTCAGCGCTCAGCCGGGTCATCCGCCCGCTCCTTGCCGGTTCGTGGTGGCCAGCAGCCACAGGAGGTACGGTGCGCCGACCGCGCCGGTGACCACGCCGGTCGGGAGCGGGGTGGGCAGCAGGTGCTCGGCCACGAGGTCGGCGCCGAGCAGCAGGGCCGCGCCGGCCAGGGCGGCCGGGACGATGCCGCCGGTCGCCGGGCCGAGCAGCCGGTTCGCGATCGGGCCGGCGACGAGCGCGACGAAGATGATCGGGCCGGCCACCGCGACCGCGAGCGCGATGAGGGCCACCGCCGTGGCGAGCAGGCCGGCCCGGCTGAGCTCGGTGCGCGAGCCGAGCGCGCGGGCCGTGTCGTCGCCGAGTTCCAGGGCCCGCAGCGCTCGCTGCAGCACCACCGCCAGCGGCAGCAGCACCACCAGCGCGCCGAGCAGCAGGCGCAGCTCCGGGCCGCTCGCCTGGCCCACCGAGCCGGTCAGCCAATGTATCGCCTGCCGGGCCTCGAAGAGCTGCGCCCGGGTGAGGACGTAGCCGGTGAGCCCGTCGAAGAAGACGGCCACGCCGATGCCGATCAGGATGAAGCGGTACCCCGTGACGCCGTCGCGCCAGGCGAGCACGTACATGAGCGTCGCCGCGACGACCGCGCCACCGAGCGCGAACCCGGTGATCGCCAGCCCGCCGGCCTGCAGGACGACGATGCCGGTGACGGCCGCGAGCCCGGCGCCGGAGGTGATGCCGACGAAGTCGGGCGAGGCGAGCGGGTTGCGCAGCAGCTGCTGGAAGATCGTGCCCGAGGCGCCGAGGGCCAGGCCCACGGCCAGGCCGGACACCGCGGTCGGCAGGCGCAGCTCGCGGACGACGAAGTCGACGCCGGGGTTGTCGGCCAGGTGCAGCACCGACGTGATGACCTCCCCGGCGCTGAGCCGGAAGCTGCCGACCATCATGGTGACGACGAACAGCGTGGCCACGGCGGCGGCGAGCCCGCCGGTCACCACCGCGAACCGGGTGCTGCGGCGCCGGCGGTTGGTGCGCAGCGCCCGCACAGACTCAAGCGTCGCGGTCACGCCCTACACCTCCGACAGCTTGCCGTAGCGGACGACCGCGACGAAGGCGGGCGCGCCGAGCACCCCGAGCACCACGCCGACCTGCAGCTCGTCGGGCGCGGCGACCACGCGGCCGACCACGTCGCACAGCAGCAGCACGATCGGCGCCAGGAGCATGGAGTACGGCAGGATCCAGCGGTAGTCGGGGCCGCAGATGAGGCGGGCGAGGTGCGGCACGACCAGGCCGACGAAGACGATCGGCCCGCAGGCGGCGGTGGCCGCCCCGGCGAGCACCGCCACCACCACGAACGCGGCCGCGCGGGTGCGGCCGACCCGCTGGCCGAGCCCGCGGGCGACGTCCTCGCCGAGCGCCAGCCCGTTGAGGACGCGGCCGAAGCCGAGCGACGCGAGCAGCGCGAGGATGAGGAACGGCGCGACGCCGGTGAGCACCGGCGCGTAGCGGCCGGCGAGCGAGCCGACCTGCCAGAACCGCAGCTCGTTCAGTGCGTTGATGTTGGTCATCACGATGCCGGTGGTGACCGAGGTCAGCCCGGCGGTGACGGCGGCGCCCGCGAGCGCCAGCTTGACCGGCGTGGCGCCCTCGCGGCCGAGCGACGCGATCGCGTAGACGAGCACGGTGGCCAGGATCGCGCCCGCGAACGCGAACCAGATCGAGACGCCGACGCCGTGCACGCCGAGGACGGTCACGGCGAACACGACCAGCACGGCCGCGCCGGCGTTGATGCCCATGATCCCGGTGTCGGCGAGCGGGTTGCGGGTGACGCCCTGCAGGATCGCGCCGGCGACGCCGAGGGCGGCGCCGACCAGGATGCCGAGCAGGGTGCGCGGCACCCGCAGCTCCAGCGTGACGGTGCTGTTGATGGAGCCGTCGTTGTCGAGGGCCCGCCATACTTCGGCAAGGCTGATGTCGCGGGAGCCTTGCGTCACGCTGAGGAACGCGACGGCGGCGAGCACGGCGAGCAGCACGGCGAGGCCCGGCCCCAGCGCCGCGCCCCGCCGTACCGTCCGGGCAGCGCTCATCAGTTCCCGATGTTGGGGTCGGCGTTGCGCACGGCCTCGGTGAGCTTGTCCAGCTCGGTCGCGAAGTGGCCGTAGGTGTGCAGCCAGTACGCCGGCCAGGCGACGACGGCGCCGGCCTTGGCCGCCCTGATCTTGAACCAGGTCGGCTGCTTCTGGCCCCACTCGGCGTTCACGGTGGGCGTGTAGGAGCGGCCGTCCCACAGGATCAGGTCGGGCTGGTACTTGTCGGCGTTCTCCCAGCTGAGGTTCTCCCAGTACGGGAACGCCGGGTCCGGGCTGTCCGGGTTGATCACCTTGAGGCCCCAGCGCTGGAAGTCGAGCAGCTCCGGCGCGTGCTCGGGGTTGGCGAAGTACACCTTGTCGTCGGCCGGCGACATCGCGCCGACGGTCAGGCCGGGCTTGGCCGCGACGGCCTCCTTGAACTTGGCGAGCGACTGCTCGAAGCGCTGCTTGTTCGCCGCGATCGCCGGGTCGTCGACCTTGGCGCCGAGGCTCTCGGCGAGGTCCTCGTAGCCCTCGGCGAGCTCGAGGATCGACTTGCCCTGGCTGACGCCGACGATCGGGGCCAGCTCCTTGAGCTTCTTGCTCTTCTCGTCGACGCCCTCCTCGAGGCCGCTGTTGGCCTTCTCGGCCGGCCACCAGTCGGCGACGATGAGGTCGGGCCGCAGCGAGGCGGCCTTCTCCACGTCGATCTTGCCCCACTCCTCACCGAGGATCTCGATGCCGCTGAGGTCGAGGTCCTTGAGGTTGGGGTCGGTCTTGACGGACTCGTCGGCGTAGATGCCGACGGGCTTGATCCCGAACGACATCAGGGCGGCCGCCTCGCCGGCGTGGGCGATGATCCGCGTGGGGACCTTGTCCGCGGTGACGACCTTGCCGGATCCGTCGGTGAACTTCCACGGTCCGGACGCGCTCGAACCGGACGAGGGCGACTCCTCCGAGCCACATCCGGCGAGCACGGCGCTGAGGGCCGCGACGGCGAGGATCGAACGCCAGGCACGCATATGAAGCGATTTCCATTTCATGTCGGGGTCGAGAGTTAGGTTAGGCTAAGCTGATGACTCCCTGTTTGGTCAACATTCGAGATCAAACAGTGACCTGATCGGCGGTACAGTGCTGGTGGCTGTCCCGGGCAGCCGCCGGTCCGCGGAAATGGGCGCAGCCCACCCGGTGCGTGACGAACGACGGCCACCCCCTCCTTTCGGCCTGACCAGCGGACGGCAGGCGAACGAGAGGAGGCCGTTGTGCCCGACCTGTCCGCACTTCGTCGCTCGGCGCGTTCCCTGCAGCGCGCGGTCCGCGCCGGTGACCCCGCCGCGATCGACCGGGTCGCCGCCCGCCACCCCGCCGGCCCGCCCGCCGAACCGGCCCGGTTCGCGCTCACCGCCGCGCAGCTGGTCGTCGCGCGCGAGCAGGGGTTCGCCAGCTGGCCGCGGCTGCGGCGGTACCTCGACACGGTGGCGTCCCACGGCTGGGACAGCCGCACCGCCGCGTCGCCCGCCACCCTGCCCGCGGACGAGTTCTGCCGGCTGGCCTGCTTGACGTACACCCGCGACGACGGCCCCGGCCGCTGGACCGCCGCGGGCCGCCTGCGCACCGCCGACCACATCTGGGCGGCGTCGGCCGCGGCCCGCCCCGCGGACGTCGCCCGGCTGCTCGCCGCCGACCCGCTCCTGGCGCGGGCGAGGGGCGGCCCGTTCGGGTGGCGGCCCCTGCTGTACCTCACCTACTCCCGCGTCGACCCGGCACCTCCGGAGCCGGACGTGCTCGCCGTCGCCCGGCAACTGCTGGCGGCCGGCGCCGACCCGAACGAGGGCCACCTCTTCGACGGCCTGCCGTACCCCTTCACCGCCCTCACCGGCGTCCTCGGCAACGGCGAGCTGGGCCCGGCGCGCCAGCCGCGGCACCGGTACTGGCACCCGCTGGCCGAGCTGCTCCTGCGCTCGGGCGCCGACCCGAACGACGCCCAGGCCCTCTACAACACGATGTTCCTGGCCACGACCGACCACCTGGAGCTGCTGTTCGCCCACGGCCTGGGCCGCCCGGCCGGCGGCACCTGGCGGTCCCGGGTGGGCGAGGCGATCCCGCCCCCGGCCGACCTGCTGCGCACCCAGCTGCGCTGGGCGGTCGAGCACGACCAGCGCGCGAAGGTCCGCCTCCTGGCCGCGCACGGCGTCGACGTCCACGCGCCGTTCACCGGCGACGGCCCGGCCTGGGCCCCGGGCGACGGCCGGACCCCGCTGGAGCTGGCCCGCCTGTACGGCCACGCGGAGATCGCGGACCACCTCGTCGCCTGCGGTGCGGCCGAGCCGCCGGCGGACCCGGTCCACGATCTGATCGCGGCCGCGTTCCGCGCCGACCACCCGGCGGTCGAGGCGCTGCGCGCCCGGCACCCGGACGTCGTGACCCGGGCCCGCGCCGCCCGCCCCGGCCTGGTCGTCTGGGCCGCGGCCCGCTCCACGCCCTCCACGGTCTCGCTGCTGGTCGAGCTGGGCTTCGACGTCAACGCCCTGGGCCGCGCGGACGCCCCGGTGGAGGAGCCGTGGGAGACGGCCCTGCACCACGCCGCGGGCGCGGGCGACGTGGCGCTGACCGAGCGCCTGCTGGCCCTGGGCGCCGACGTGCGGGCCCGCGACCGCCGCTTCGGCGCGACCCCGCTGGACTGGGCCCGCCACCTGGGCCAGCCGGCCACCGCCGCCCTCCTGGAGGAGGCCATGCCCTGATCGGCCGGCCCGGCGTCAGCGGATGGCGCGTTCGGCGAGGGCGAGCAGCGAGTCGGTGAGCTTGCCGATCAGGGCCAGCAGCAGGATCGCCAGCAGCATCACGTCGGTGCGGCCGGCTGGGTGACGGCCGGGTACTTCGCCAGGAAGTCCTCGCGGGCGTTGAGCGTGCCGTAGGAGTTGAACGACTTGTTGCGGTAGATGTGACCGACCCGCCGATCCCGCCGCCGGCGCCGGTCACCACGGCGAGCCGGCCGGTCAGATCCGGTGTCATGCTGCTCATGCGCCCACCGTCCGCGGGCGGACCGGGCGGATCCATGCACTGCCGGCACATGGATGCGGCCGGTGTACCGTCACGGGGTGACGCCGCCCCCTGCTCCCAGCGGCAATGTCCTCATCGCCGGTCCGGTCGCCTGGAATCTGCTCATCCGCGTCGATGAGCTGCCCCGGCCCGAGCCGCACACGGTCTTCGCCGGCTGGCACCACGAGACGCTGGGCGGCACGTCCGCCGGCAAGGCCCTGAACCTGGCCCGGCTCGGCCTGGGCGTGACCCTGGCGACGCTCCTGGCCGACGACGACGCGGGCCGGCGCATCGCGGCCGCGCTGCGGGAACCCGGGATCGACCTCTTGGCCTTCCCGAGCGCCAACGGCTCGGAGCGCCACGTGAACCTCATGGACCGGCACGGGGCGCGGCTGTCGGTGTACCTGACGCTCCCGCGGCCGGCGCTGTCGGTAGCGGTGCCGGCAACGGTGCTCGCAGCGGCCGACGCGGTCGTCGCCGACCTGGCCGACCACAGCCGCCCCGTGCTGCGCGCCGCCCGGGCGGCCGGCCGGCCGATCTGGTGCGACCTGCACGACTACGACGGCGAGAGCGAGTTCCACCGCGAGTTCGCCGAGGCGGCCGACTACCTGTTCGTGAGCGACGAACGCCTCCCCGACCCGGAGTCGTTCCTGCGGGCCCGGGTCGCGGCGGGCGCCGGCCTGGCCGTGTGCACCCACGGCGCCCGCGGGGCAACGGCCCTGGCGAGGGGTGGCGACCCGGTCCACGTCGAGGCGACCCGCGTGGACGAGGTCGTGGACACCAACGGCGCGGGCGACGCGTTCTTCGCCGGCTTCCTGGCGGCCCACCTCCGCGGCGCGCCACTGCTCGAGTGCCTGCGCCAGGCCTCCCGCGCGGGCGCCCTGGCCGTCCGCACCCGCGACCTGGCTCCCGCGGACCTCGCGCCGGAGTCGATCCAGGCATGACGCCGTACCCTCGTGCCCGCCTCGCGGGCGATTCGGCGAGGTCCGGCGTGCGGTCGTGAGCCTCGGCATCATCGGCCAGGCGGCGGGCCTGTTCGCCGTCACCAACATCGACGATATTCTCGTCCTGGCCCTGTTCTTCGCCCAAGGCGCCGGCCACCGGGCCGCCGCGCGCCGGATCACGGCCGGCCAGTACCTCGGCTTCGCCGCGATCCTCGCCGTTGCGGGGGCGGCGGCGTTCGGCGCCACCTTCCTGCCCGAAGCGGCCGTTCCGTATCTCGGCCTGCTGCCGCTCGCGCTCGGCGTCAAGGCCGCGGTGCAGGCCTGGCGGCACCGCAACGATCCCGACGAGGAACGAGCGACCAGGCAGGGCGGGCCGAGGGCCCTGGAGGTCGCCACGGTCACGTTCGCCAACGGCGGCGACAACATCGGCGTCTACGTTCCGGTGTTCGCCACCGCCGGCCTCGGTGGCATGATCGCCTACTCGGTGGTCTTCCTGGTCCTGATCGCGGTCTGGATCCTGACCGGCCGGTACTTCGCGACGCGGCCGGTCATCGCGAGGGCGCTGAGCCGGTGGGGGCACATCCTGCTTCCGCTGGTCCTGATCGGCATCGGCCTGCTCATCCTGATCGAGGGCGGCGCGTTCGGCCGGTAGCTCCGGGATAGCCCGCGCTCAGGCGGCCTCCTGGTCCTCGAACGGCCGCCACAGCGGATGCGCCGCACCACCGTCCGGCTCGACCGGCCGCGCGGCGGGCGACGCCGGGCGGTGCCGATCGTCCCACACGACGAGCAGGCCGGCGGCGGCCCGCAGTACCACGGCGGCGAGCAACGCCCAGAGCATCCACGGCATGCTGTGTCCATTCCCCGCGCGGGCCCGGGCGACACAAGGTTCTCAGCGTGGACGCGTGCCGCGGGCCGCAGCCCACTGCGCGAGCGCCACGAACCAGCCGAGCAGCAACAGCCACAGGTACGCGTCCGGCAGCTCGGCCCGCCCGACCGCGACCCGCGCGGCCGGAGCCAGCGCCGGCGGCGCGAGGTCGGGGATCAGCCAGCCCGGCCCGACGGCGGCCGACGCGGTGACGACGTTGAGGATGAGCAGCGCCGCGGTCGTGCCGGCGCTCAGCGCGGCGACCCGTCCGCCGGCCGCGCCGGCGCCGGCCATGGCTGCCGCCACGAGCAGGATCGCCGGCCACGGGCCGGGCGGGATCGGCGGCACCGCCAGCACCACGGCGGTCCACGCGGCCGCGGCGGCCGTCCCGGCGGCGGCGCCGGTGAGCAGCGCGCGGGGCGTCGCCGCCGAGCGGTGCGCCGTCATCGCCAGGCCGGCGGCGAGGTAGCCGGCGAACGCGACCCCGAAGACGGGCACGCCGGCCAGGTCGGGGCCGGTCCGGCCGGCCAGGAACAGCACGGCCTCTACCGCGAGCGTGCCGACCAGCAGGTATCCGGTCGCCCGGACCAGCCGCGCGGCCCGGCCGCCACCCACCGGCCCGAGCGGGCCGACGACGCCGAGCTCCACGACGAGCGCGAGGGCGGCGACCAGCGCGACCACTCCCCAGCGCCGCGGCGGTTGGCCGATCGTCGCGCTCCACCGCACCACGTACGCCACGAGGGCGACGGGCGCCTGCACGCGAACCGCACGCGCCCCCGCGCACGCTTCGCCGATGCAGCAGTCGCGCCTGCCCGTCGTCGCCGTCGTCGCGCTCCTGGGGGGGGCGCCGGGTGCACCGGGAACGGGCCGGCGCCGGTCCGGCCCCTCGGCGTCGCTGAGCCCCCGCCCGGACGTCCCGCGCCTGCCCGCCGGGCCGAAGAAGGTGGTGCGGTCGATGCTCATGTCGCCGGACCGCACCGAGGTGCTCCTGCAGACCGACGACGGCTGGGAGCGCGTCAGCCGAGGTGGCCGGCCAGGTGGTCGATCACCTCGCGGGCGTCGTCCTCGATGCCGTGGATGAACGTCGACTTGCGGCGGCGCAGCACCGGCAGGCCCAGCGCGTACAGGCCCGGGCTGGCGACCACCCCGCCGTCGTGGTCGAGGCGGCCCTTCGCGTCGACGACCGGCACGTCGAGCCAGTCGTACGACGGGCGGAAGCCGGTCGCCCACACGATCGTGCGGATCTCGCCGCGGCGCAGGTCGAGTTGGAGGCGGCTCGACGCGGGGACGCGGGTCGGGGCGAACCGCTCCGGCGGGCCGGCCTCGGCGCCGCTCGTGCGGGCCCACTCGTCGAACGTGTCGAGCAGCCGCTCCAGCTTCAGGTCGGCCAGCGAGAACACGTTGCGCAGGCCGCCCGAGAACAGGGCCGTGCCGTCGCGCACCGCGGCCCAGCGGCCGACCAGCTGCACGCCCAGGTCGGTGAGCGCGTTGAGGTCGAGCGTGGCCCGGTCCGGTGCGCCGACGAGCTGCGGCGACGGCAGCCGCCGGGCCCTCGTCAGGTCGTCGATCTCGTCGTACCGCTGGTCCCACACGCCCGAGGCGTCCATCCACCAGAGCACGTCGTGCCCGCGGTACAGCCGGGGAAGGCGCGTGTGCTCGCCGACGGACAGCGTCACCGGGCGGCCCGACCGCTGCAACTCGGCGGCGAGCTGCACGCCCGTCGCCGAGGCGCCGACGACCAGGACCCCGCCCTCGGCCAGCTTCGCGGGGCCGCGGTAGTCGAACGGGGTGAGCTGCTCGACCTCGGGCGGGACGGCGTCGTGGAACGGCGGCACGGTCGGCCGGTTGCAGGCGCCGCTGGCGATGACCACGGTCCGGCAGCGCAGCTCGCCCTGACCCGTGGTCACGTGGTAGCCGGCGTCGGTGCGCCGGACCGAGGTGACCGCGGTGCCGGTCCGGACGGGGGCGCGGGTGACCGCGGCGAAGCGCTCGACGAGCTCGACCACCTCGCCCATCGTGAGATACCCGTCCGGGTCCGGCCCGTCGTACGGCAGGCCGGGCAGGCCGCTCTGCCAGTTGGGCGTCAGCAGCCGCAGCGAGTCCCAGCGCTCGCGCCGCCAGGAGTTGGCCACCTCGCCGCGCTCCAGCACGACGTGGTCGATCGACCGGTCGGTGAGGAAGCGGCTGGCGGCCAGCCCGGCGTGCCCGGCGCCGATGACGACGGTGGTGACGGTCTCGATGGCGCGGCCCTCAGGCGACTTCGACGGAGACGTTCGTCGGGTTGGTGAGCGCGTCGAAGACGGCCGAGCGCTTCTGCGACTGGGCGACGAGGGCCTCGATCTCCTGCTTCGTGGCGTCGGCGTCGATGTTGAAGGTCACCTTGACGTCGTTGAAGCCGTTGCGCACGTCGCTGTCGGCGCCGAGGATGCCGCGGATGTCGTGCTGGCCCTCGACGGACGCCTCGACCGAGCGCAGCTGGATGCCCCGGTTCTGGGCGACGGACGCCACGCCGGCGGTCAGGCAGGCGGCGAGGCCGACGAGCAGGTACTCGATCGGCGTGATGCCGTTGTCCTCGGCGGCGAAGACCTCGGGGTGGTCGGCCTCGAAGACCGACTCGGTCTTGTGGCTCTGCTCCTGGCCGAGCCCGTAGTACTTCTGGATCCGGGTCTGGCTGTGCACGCCGTTCTGCCACTTGGAGGAGGCTCGCCAGGTGAACTGCGCGGCCTCGGGCGCGCCCTGCAGCGCCGTGCGCGCCTCCAGCAGCGCCTGGACGTTGACCCCGTTCTCGACCGTCGTCATGATGCTCCTCCCATTTTCCCGATCGGGTTGGTTGACAGTACACCGGGCCTCCACCCTGCGACTATGATCGCCGCCATGGAAGCTGGATCGGTCGGACGGGTCGAGACGCAGTTCCTTGACCTGCCGAAACCGGTTCGTCTTGACTGCGGGCGGGAGCTGCATCAGGTCCGGGTCGCCTACGAGACCTACGGCACGCTGTCACCCGAACGGGACAACGTCATCCTGGTCTGCCACGCGCTCAGCGGCGACGCGCACGCCGCCGGCGTGTCGGCGGCGCCGGGCGAGAGCACCCGCGACGGCTTCGGGGCCGAGGATCGCGACGGCACGGCGGGCAAGGGCCTCGGCTGGTGGGACGGCATGATCGGCCCGGGCAAGGCGTTCGACACCGACCGCTACTACGTGGTCTCCACCAACCTGCTCGGCGGCTGCCGCGGCACCACCGGGCCGTCGTCGACCGACCCGGCGACCGGCCGGCCCTACGGCTCGGACTTCCCGGTCATCACGGTCGCCGACATGGTCCGCACCGAGCGCGCGTTCCTCGACGAGCTCGGCATCGAGCGGCTCGCGGCGGTGGCCGGCGGCTCACTCGGCGGGATGCAGGCCCTGCAGTGGGCGGTGTCGTATCCCGACCAGGTCGACGCGATCGTGGTGATCGCGAGCACGCACGCGCTGCACCCGCAGGGCGTGGCCTGGAACTCGATCGCCCGCGACGCGATCATGCGCGACCCCGACTGGCAGGGCGGCCACTACCACGGCACCGGCCGCGCGCCCGACGCCGGCATGGGCGTGGCCCGGATGGTCGGCCACGTCACGTACCTGTCGGCGCCCGCGATGGGCGACCGGTTCGGCCGGCGGCTGCAGTTCGCCGACGACGTCCGGTACACGATCACCGAGCCGGAGTACCAGGTCGAGAGCTACCTGCGGCACCAGGCGGCCTCGTTCGTCAAGCGCTTCGACGCGAACACGTACCTCTACACCTCGCGGGCGCTGACGTACTTCGACCTCGCCCGCTCGTTCGGATCCTTGCGGCAAGCCTTCGCAGCGGTCACGGCCCGGACGCTGCTCATCGCCTTCAGCTCCGACTGGCTGTATCCGCCGGCCGCCTCGCAGGAGATCGCCTCGGCGCTGGGGGAACTCGGCAGGCCGGTCGAGTTCCACGTCATCGACGCGCCGTACGGCCACGACTGCTTCCTGCTGGAGGAGGCGCGGCAGACGCCGATCATCCGCCGTTTTCTTCTGGAGACCTCGTGACTTCGCTGGACCAACCTCGCGACTTCGGCTTCGAGACCCGGCAGCTGCACGCCGGGCAGCGGCCCGACCCGAACACCGGCGCCCGGGCCGTGCCGATCTTCCAGACGACGAGCTACGTGTTCGAGGACCCGGAGTCGGCGGCGGCGTACTTCAACCTGCAGGAGTACGGCAACACGTACTCGCGCATCATGAACCCGACCGTGGCCGTCTTCGAGGAGCGCGTCGCCAACCTGGAGGGCGCCGCCGGCGGGGTGGCGTTCGCAAGCGGTATCGCCGCCCAGGCCGCCGCGCTGTTCACCCTGCTGCAGCCGGGCGACCACGTCGTGTCCTCGTCGGCGCTGTACGGCGGCACCGTCAACCAGCTCAAGCACCTCCTGCGCAAGATGAACGTCTCGCTGACCTGGGTCGACCCGGACGACCCGGCTGCGTGGCGAGCGGCGGTGCGACCGGAGACGAAGGCCTTCTTCGGCGAGACGATCGGCAACCCCGCCGGCAACGTCCTGGACATCGAGGCCGTGGCGGCGATCGCGCACGAGCACGACATCCCGCTGATCGTGGACAACACGTTCGCCACGCCGTACCTGTGCCGCCCCATCGAGTGGGGAGCCGACATCGTCATCCACTCGGCGACGAAGTTCATCGGCGGCCACGGCACCTCGATCGGCGGCGTCGTGGTCGAGGCCGGCACCTTCAACTGGTCGAACGGGCGCTTCCCGGTGGTCGCCGACCCGTCGCCCGCCTACCACGGGCTGCAGTTCCACGAGACGTTCGGCACGTACGGGTACCTCATGAAACTGCGCGCGGAAACGCTGCGCGACCTGGGCGGGGCGCTGTCACCGTTCAACGCGTTCCTGTTCCTGCAGGGCCTGGAGACGCTCTCCCTGCGCATGGAGCGCCACGTGGCGAACGCGTCGGCGGTGGCGTCGTTCCTGTCGGAGCATGCGCTGGCATCGAACGTGACCCACCCGGGCCTGCCCGGCAGCCGCTATCGCCCGCTGGTGGAGAAGTACCTCCCGCGCGGCGCCGGCGCGGTGTTCTCCTTCGACTGCGCGGGCGGCCGCGAGGGCGGCCAGGACCTCATCCGAGGCGTGTCGTTGTGGTCGCATCTGGCGAACGTCGGCGACGCGAAGAGCCTGATCATCCACCCGGCGAGCACGACCCACCGCCAGCTGAGCGACGACGAGCTGCGGTCGGCGGGCGTAGCGCCCGGCACGGTCCGCCTGTCGGTGGGCACCGAGTCGGTGGACGACCTGATCTGGGACCTGGAACAGGCATTCAAGCTGGTGGCGTCGTCCGGAGGTTCGCGATGATGGATTTGGCCCGCTACCAGGACCCACTGACCATCCAGCGGGTCCTGCACGGCACCCGCACGATCGCGATCGTGGGCCTGTCGAACAACGAACTGCGCGCGAGCTACTTCGTGGGCTACTACCTGAAGCGTCACGACTACCGCGTGATCCCGGTGAACCCGCGGGCAACCTCGATCATGGGCGAGACGAGCTACCCGACACTGGAGGACGTCCCGGTCCCGGTGGACGTGGTGAACGTCTTCCGCGCTCCGGACGCACTGCCGGAGATCGCCCGCTCGTCGGTGGCCATCGGCGCGTCGACGCTGTGGTGCCAGTTCGGCGTCATCAACGAGGAGGGCGCGCGGATCGCCGAGGACGGCGGCCTGACTGTGATCATGGACCGCTGCCTGAAGGTGGAGCACGCACGGTACGTGGGGCGGATGCATTGGCTGGGCTTCAACACCCAACGCATCACCGCGGTGCGCGGCGGCCTCCAGTAGCGCCTCCCTTTCGCCCCCATGATCCATGGAGAGTTCTGGCTGTCATGGCGACCAGGACGCTCCATGGATCATGAACACCGGGAGCCGGCGCGGACGTGGGTCGGCGGCGGGCGCCGGCCGAGGCGGTGTGTCAGACCGGGCCGCGGGAGCGACGGGTTCTGAACAAGCTCACCGCGAGCGCCGCCACGCCCAGCGCCGCCAGCAGGACGGCCGCGGCCGCCATCGCCACCGCGGTGACGTTGGTCATCGCGTACCGTCCGCGTCCCACCAGCGTTGCATCATGTGCGCCACCTCGACCCCGCCCGAAACGACCGTTTCGCACGGAAAACGGCGAATTTGCCGCAGCGGTTACGGCGTCCGGGTGCATTCGCGAACCGACGAGATCGCGCGGTAACGAACCCGGCGTCCTATTCGGGGGAACGCAGCGGCGGTGGGGTCGGCCCAGCCGGGTGCCGCGCCTCACGAACGACCGAGTGAACGAGCCCGTCGATCCGGTCGGGCGCGAGGTGCAGGACCTGGTCGGCGTGGATCTGCTCGGCGAGCATGAGCGCGGCCGGGATCGCGTCGCCGGCACCGACGAGCACCACCGGCAGCGAGCCCACCTCCAGCAGCTCGGCGACGGCGGCGACCTCGTGCGGGTGCGGCGGCGTGCCGGCGCTGAGGGCCAGGATCGTGTGGGACGGCAACCGCATGCGCAGGCCGGTGATCAGCTGCTCGGGGCCGGCCGCCGGGTCCGGCTCGAACACGATGACGAGCTCGTGCCGGGTGCCCAGCGCGGCCAGGGCCGAGATGACGTCGCAGAGCTGCGACCGGAGCCGCCTGGCGGACAGCGACACGACGGTGAGCGTGGCGTCCGGCGGGCCGGGCGGGCCGGGCGTCGGCACCTGGAACGTCACCGCGGCGGTGAGCCAGCGCCGGCGGCGGGCGTGCAGGCTGCCGCCGCTGGCGACCGCGCCGCCGGCGAGCAGCATGAGCGCGATGGTGTACGAGCGGTCGAGGCCGTACAGGCCGATGACCAGCAGTGCCGGCAGCATCGCGATGGCGGTGCCCACGGCGCTGACCGCCCCGTAGGCGGCGCCCGCGTGCTGGGGCGGCGCGGCCCGGCCGATGAGGGCGCACGCGGTACCCCAGGAGATCCCGATCCCGACCGCCACCCCGGCGAGGGCGGGCGCGGCGACGGCGGCCAGCGGCGGGTGGAACGCCAGCAGCACCAGCAGCGGCGCGACGGCGACGTAGCAGCCGCGCAGCACCGCGATCGGGTCGTGGCGCCGGCTCAGCCAGCCGCCGAACACGGCGGCGGCGCCGGACAGGGCGACGGCGACGGCCGTGGCGACGGTGGCGTCGGCGAGGCGCAGCCCGTAGGCGTTGCCGAGGTACGACGGCAGCGTGAGGTCGAGCGCCGTGACGCCACCGCCGGAGACGCCGTACCAGACGGCCAGGTGCCGGGTGGCCGGCGCACGGACGAGGGCGAGCGGCCTCAGGCGCGGGCCCGGCGGCGGCGCGGGGCGGCCGGCGTCGCTGCGGAGCAGCCACGTGGCGAGGACCGCGTAGCCGAGCAGGGCGACGGCGAGCACCCGCAGGCGGGCGTCCAGCGCGGCGGTCGGCAGCGTCCGCGACCCGATCCCGGCCGCGGAGACCAGGCACACGACGGCGCCGAAGAGGGCCATCGCCAGGCCGCGCCGGCCGGGCGGGAACGCCCGGATGATCGCTCCGGCGCCGGCCGGGGAGGCGGCGCCCGCCAGGCCGATCGCGCATGCGACGGCGACCAGCGCGGCCACGGAGTGGACGATCTGCAGGGTCAGCACCGACAGTGCGGCCAGGACGCTGACCGCGGGCAGCACCAGGTGGGCGCCGAACCGGTCGGCGATCACCCCCGCGGGGATGCGGACCAGCGCGCCGACCACGACGGGGACGGTGCCCAGCAGCGCCCACTCGCCGGTGCTGAGCCCGTAGCGGTGGCCGACCTCCAGGCCGAACGGGCCGATCAGCGTCCACGTGACGTACATGAGACCGACCCCGGACATGGCGACGACGAGAGTCCGGAGGGGGCGCGGCCCGGCCAGCATGCCCACTCAACGAGTCTGCGGGCCGGCCGGTGACGCCCAGGGTGACCGCTGTCACCCGAACCGGTTACGGCACGGGCTCGCCGGCGACCAGGCGGACGGTGAAGGCGCCGTCCGCGAACTCGAGGGCGACGTGCGCGCAGACCTGGTGGGCGATCCACTGGCCCAGGCCGCGCCCGCGCACGAAGGCCGCCGGATCCTCGTAGCGGCCGCTCGGCCAGCCGGCCGGGGCGGGCCGGGATGGTCGCGATCCGGGGGTACCAGCGGTTCCTGTCACCGCACCTGCCGACCCGCTGCCGGCAGACCCCGACGTGCAGCAACTACGGCCTGGCGGCGGTGCGCCGCTACGGCCTGGTGACCGGCTCGCGGCTCACCGCCGCCCGGATCCGCCGCTGCAACGCCTCGACGCCGTGCGGCACCCACGATCCCGTGCCGTAGCCTGCCGCAGCCCGGTCAGACCTCGGCCCGCTGGGCCGGGGCCGGCGACACCGGGATGCGCTCCGGCTCGTCGACCGGCGGGCCGGCCTTCGAGCCCAGGACGCTGAGCAGGGCCGGGGCGAGCAGCGACCGCACGACGAACGCGTCGATGAGCACCCCGGCGCCCAGCGCGAAGGCAAGCTCGTGGAACGGCCGCAGCGGCACGATCCACAGCAGCCCGAAGCTGACCGCCAGGGTGAACGCGGCCGTGCGGATGGCCCGGGCCGAGTGCGGCAGCGTCACCGCCAGGGCCTCGCGCAGCGGTCGTTTCCGGGCCTCGCGCCAGGCCGGCCCGATGCCGAAGATGTTGTAGTCGGATCCGAGGGCCACCAGCAGTACCGCTGCCGCGAACGGCACATAGAACGTCAGACCGTCGGCGCCCAGCACGTCCTGGAACAGCCACGTGGTGAGCCCGAGCGTGGCGGCGATGGCCAGCACGCTGCACACCAGCAGGCCGACCGGCGCGACGAGGGCCCGCAGGAACAGCACCAGGAACAGCAGGTTGGCCAGCAGCGCGGCGATCGCGATGCGGCCGAGATCGGCGACGGTCTGGTCGACGATCACGTGGGCGACCGCGGTGTCGCCACCGAGGCTCGCCCTCGCCTCGCCGAGGCCGGCCGCGGCGAGCAGGCCGGGCAGCTGCTCGTCCAGCCGGGCGGCGGTGGCGACGGCGGTGGCGCCGAGCGGCTCGTCGGACAGGATGACCAGGAACCGGGCGGCACCGCCGTCCGGGGCCTTGAACACCGTGAGCTCCGGCGGAAGGCCGGTGGTGCCGGGGCCGAGCACCGCGGCGACGCCCTGGACACCGGCGAGCGACTGTTGGAGGCGGGTCAGCTCGGCGGCGCGTGCCGCGACGCCGTCGCCCTCGACCAGCACCTCCGTCGGCGACAGGATGCCGTCGGCGAAGCCGGCCTCCGCGGCGGCCGCCGCCGTGCGGGTGGGGTGGTCCGGGGGCAGCGCCTCGACGAACGAGACGCCGAGCTTGAGGTGCCGGGCCGGGAGGGCGGCGACGACGAGACCGGCGATGCAGAGCAGCAGCAGGGGCAGGGCGAACCAGCAGCGGGTGAGCAGCCGCGACCACCAGCGGCCGCGGGCCGGCCGGACCGGCCGGTCGGCATCCGCGTGCGGCGTCGTCGTGGATCGGAACGCCGCCCGGCCGAGGATCGCCAGCAGGGCCGGGACCAGTGTCACCGCCACGACCAGGCCGATGAGGATGGCGAGGGCCATGCCCGGTCCGAAGGCGCGGAACGCCGGCGATCCGGCGACGACGAGCGCCCCGGTCCCGGCGGCGGCCGTCGCGCCCGCGGTGGCGACGATCGGCGTGAACCGGGCGGTGGCGTGGCGGGCGGCGGCGAGGCGGTCCTCACCGGCGGCGAGCCGCGATCGCACCCCGGACAGGTAGAACACGACGTAGTCGGTGACGACGCCGAGCAGCAGCGCGACGAGCAGCGGCTGGGTCTCCTGCGGCACCGGCACCCCGAGCCGCACCGCGAGCTCGCCGCCGACGTGCAGCGTCAGCAGCGTCGCCACCCCGGCGACGGCGAGCGCGACGAGCGGCGCGACCAGCGACCGGAACGCGGCCGCGACGATGAGGAACACGAACGCGACCGTGATCGCCTCCAGCCACGGCAGCGACGACTGGACGAGCCGGGCCTGCTCGACCCGCGCCGGCACCGAGCCGGTGATGCCGACGACCGCGTCGTCCGCGCCGTAGTGTTCGGCGACGAACCGCTCGGCCGCCGCGACCTGGCCGGCGAACGTCACGTCGGGGTCGGTGAACAGCAGCGTCACGATCGTCGTGCCGTCCTCGGCCGAGCCGGGGAACAGCCCGAGGGTGTTCATCACCGGCACCGCGGCCCGGATCGGCCCGGCGTCGCCGGCCGTGCCGTCGCCGACCGACCGGGCCCGGGCCACCGCCTCGGCCTGGACCTGCTGCGACAGGCCGCCCGGGTCGCGCTGGACCACCGCGACCCGGCTGAGCAGCGGGAAGCCGAACCGTTCGAAGGAGCGCAGCTCGCTGCGCACCGCCGGGTTGTCGGCGGAGACCAGCTGCTCGAGGTCACTGCCGCCCTGGCCGGCGGCGGGCAGGAACACCAGCGACGCGGCGACGGCGGCCGCCCAGGCGGCGACGATCGGCCAGCGCAGCAACACGACGATCCGGGCGTACGAGCGCAGCAGCATGCCCGGTGGATACCCCGCCGCCAATTCGGAAAACGGTGCCCCTCGATCAGCGGACGATCTCCACGCCCCGCACGCCGTCGAGCCGGCGCAGCGCCTCGGCGATCGCCGGCAACGACGCGGTGCCGTCGGCGCGCGCCGTGAGCACGAGCGTCTGGTCGTGCCCGGCGTACTCGATCCGCAGCACGCGCGCGGCGGGCAGGGCCGCGACCGCTTCCCGCTCGACGACGTCGAGCGGGAAGTCCGGGGCCAGCGTCAGCGTCACCCGTACGCGCTGCCGGTCGGGCAGCCAGTGCGCCTCCGCCATCTTGAACAGCCACAGCGCGGCGACCGCGACCGCCGTGGCCGCGACCGCCGGCCAGTACAGCCGCAGGCCGGTGACCACGCCGATCGCCGCGGTCACCCACAGCGACGCCGCGGTCGTCAGGCCGCTGATGTTGACGCCCTCGCGCAGGATCGCGCCGGCGCCGAGGAAGCCGATGCCGGTCACCACCTGCGCCGCGATCCGGGTCGGGTCGACGCCGACCTCGTACCCCGCGATCGTGAACAGCGACGCGCCGCCCGCCACGAGCATGTGCGTGCGCAGGCCGGCGGGCTGCGCGCCCAGCTCCCGCTCCAGCCCGACGACGGCGCCGAGCAGGATGGCGAGCAGAAACGTCGGGATCACGGTCCATTCCATCGCCACCGCATACCGAACCGTCGCGCTTCGAAACTTGGATCCGAATCATCGTTCACTTACCGTCGACGGATGGAAGATCTCGTGCTCGCCGAGCGCCGCGGGCCGGTGCTGGTGCTCACCCTCAACCGGCCGGACCGGCTCAACGCGTGGACGAACGAGCTGGAGGACGAGTACTTCGCCCGCCTCGACGAGGCCGAGGAGGACCCGTCCGTGCGGGCGGTCGTGGTCACCGGGGCCGGCCGCGGGTTCTGCGCCGGCGCCGACCTGGCGGCGCTCGCCGCCATCACCGAGGGGGTCGCCGTCCAGCCCCGGCCGCGGCCCCGCACCTTCCCGCTGACGCTGCGCAAGCCGCTGATCGCGGCGATCAACGGCCCGGCCGCCGGCCTCGGCCTGGTGGAGGCGTTGTACTGCGACCTGCGCTTCGCCACGCCCGAGGCGAAGCTGACGACGTCGTTCGCGCAGCGCGGCCTCGTCGCCGAGTACGGCATCGCATGGCTGTTGCCCCGGCTCGTCGGGCTGAGCCGGGCCCTGGACCTGCTGCTGTCGGCGCGGGTCGTCACCGGCGCCGAGGCCCTCGCGATCGGCCTCGTCGACCGGGTCGTCGACGCCGCCGAGCTGCTCGACACCGCCGTCGCCTACGCGCGGGCCCTCGCCGACACGTGCGCGCCGGCGTCGATGGCGACGATCAAGGCGCAGGTGTACGCGGCGCTCGACACCGACCTCGCCACCGCGGTCGCCGAGTCGGAGCGGCTCATGGCCGAGTCGTTCACCGGCCCCGACCTGGCCGAGGGCATCCGCAGCTACCTGGAACGCCGGCCGCCGGCCTTCCCGGGCCTGCCGCCTACCGCTCGCTGAGCGGCGTGCCGCGCTCGGCCTCCATGCGCTCCAGCGTCGCCCGGATGGCCCGCAGGTGCTGCTTGATCTCCTCCTGCTCCTCGTGGCGGAACGCGTCGTTGTCCACGATGAGCTTGCTGGCGAAGTGGGCGGTGATGAGCGGGATGACGACCAGGACCATGATGGAGATCAGCAGCCCGGCGACGATCCGCCCGGGCACCGTGGTCGGATAGGCGTCGCCGTAGCCGACGGTCGAGGCGGTGACGACGGCCCACCAGAACGAGTCGCCGATGCTCTTCTCCTCGAAGACGCTGTACAGCGCGCCGCTGACCAGCATCAGGGCGAGGTAGGTCGCCACCGTGGCCTTCACGGAGTTGGCGATCCAGATCAGGCCGCCGAACACCGCCTTCACACCGGCCGCCACCGCGGCAAGCATTCCACGCATCGAGGCGGCTCCCGTCGCGGCCCGGTTGTCCCTGCTTGGGGCCGTAGTATCGCATCCCGGAAGCCCGCCGGACCGTCACTTCCCCGACGCCAGTTTGTGCAACAGGGCCTAGTCGTCGGGGACGTCGTCGCCCGGGTCGAAGTGCTCCTCCAGGGCGTAGTCCTCCACGCCGTACTCCTCCATCAGCGCTTCGGCCTCGGCGTCGCGGGACTGGGCGCGCAGGCTGCGGGTGAGCAGGACGGCGGCGGTCCAGGCGACGTCCTCGTCGCCGTCCTCCAGCGACGGCCGGGCGACCTCCTCGGCCTCGACGGCCCGGCCCAGGCGCAGCAGGAGGTGGGCCTTCCGCAGCGGGAACGGGTGCGGCTCGACCCGCGCGAGGGCGCCATCGAGATCGCCGAGCTGCTCCAGCACCCGCGACAGCCGCGCCTGCAGGTCCGGCAGCTCGGCGGCGGGGACGTGGCCGGCCGCGACGAGCGCGTCGAGGCGCGCCAGCAGGGCCTCGGCGGCGGGCGACGCCTCGAACAGCCGCGGGAGGGCCTTGCGCAGGCAGCGCAGCTCCGCGCCCGGGTCGTCGGCGGCGCGGTGCAGGTCGGCCGCCCGCACGAGCTGGTCGACGGCCCGCGACCAGTCCATCGCGTTGATCGTCTGCTCCAGCAGTGCCGCGGGAGCCGGCACCGACGGGGGCAGCGACTCGGCCGCGAGCAGCTCGTCGACGAGCGCCGCGACGAGGTGCCGGCGGTTGCTTCGGCCGTAGAGCTCGACCAGGAGATACCGCGCGCTCATCGCGTCCTCGGTGAGGCCGGCCCCGTCGAGGCTGCGCTGGGCCTCCTCCGCCGTCTCGATCGCGTCGCCCCACTGGGCGGCGTTGCGCAGGGCGTAGGCGACCTCCAGCTGGGTGCGGGCCGCCCCCTCCCGGTCACCGGCCGCGGTCAGGTCGGCGACCTTCCGCACGAGCGCGGCCGTCGCCTCGCCGCCCCGCGCGGGCGCGATCGGCCGGCCGCTGAGCACGGTGAGCGGCAGCTCCTCGACGATGGGCGCCGCCGCGAGCCGCGCCTCGATGCGCCGGCCATGGTGGTCGTTGCCGTTGCGGGCGTCGAACTCGGCGGCCAGCTTGCGGGCGAGCACGGCCAGCTCGTCGTGGGTCTGGCCGACCGTCGACACCCAGTGGCGGGTCCCGTCGTCGCTGCTCCGGTGGATCGGCGCGTCCGCGTCGCCGCGCTCGGCGAGGCGGCGCAGCACCAGCGCCGCGCCGGAGGCGAACTCCAGCGCCGCATACGGCGAGGAGGGCCGGTCGAGCCACGGCAGGTGCCGCTCGACGATCGGCAGCGCGTGCCGCTCGTTGCCGGACAACCCGCAGAACTCCAGGTTGAGCCCGATCAGCTCGAGGTGGTGGCGGCTGTCCCGGATCCGCTCGTAGGCCCGCTTGTGCCCCTGCACCGCCTCGTCGATCCGGCCGGTGCGCAGGTAGGCCATGAGCAGCTCGCTGAGCATCCAGTGTGGCTGCTCGGTGCAGCCGCCGTTGGCGTAGGGCGAGCCGACCTCGACCGCCTCCTCGTACCGCCCGGCGGCGACGAGGTGGGCGACGTGCCCCGACGGGACGCAGGCGGCGCAGTCGGAGAGGGCGTCGCGGCGGGCGGTGAGCATCTCGCCATACCACCGGGACGCGCCGGCGAGGTCGCCGAGGTGCTGCGCGACGAGCCCGCGGTGCTGGAACACGGCGTGCAGGCTGTGGCCGCCCTCCTGGTAGCGGCGCTGCATGTCGTCGAGCAGCCCGGTCGCGCGGTCGAGGGGCACGCCGGGGAACTGGGTGATCTCCCAGACGACCCACTTGTACTGCCACAGCAGCTGGTGCGCGTCGTACCCGGTGGTGAGCTCCGGCTGGCGGTCGAAGGTCGCCAGGCACCAGGAGAACGCGGTCAGCACCCGCGCATACTCGCCGCCGTGGTGCAGGTCGGAGATCGCGCTCATCCGGGCCCGGAACCCGAACGCCGCGTTGCCCGCCGCGTCGGCGTGGCGGAACACCGCGTCCAGGGCGGCCCAGCGCGCCGGGCCGCGCTCCAGCCCATACGCCTCCGTGAGCATCCGCTGCAGGTCCGGCTCGGGTGTCATGCGTCCTCCGCTTCGCTCCGGCCGCATGCCTTCAGGCTGAGCCCATGATGACCGGCCCCTCCGCGCCGCTCCGGACCGGTCATGACCGTCCCTCCAGCGCGATCCGCAGCAGGCCCAGCAGCGACTGGTTGAAGGCCGCGGTGGCGGCCGGAGTCAGCGGCTGGCGGGCCAGCAGCAGCGCCTGGGTGAACAGGCCCTCGATCGCATACGTCGTCAGCTGCTCGTCGCCGGCGTTCATCGCCTCCCGCGCGAGCGGGTTGCGGTGGTTGAGCACCAGCCGCGGACGCTCGTCGCGGCCGGTCGCGACGGCGCCGAGCAGCGACGCCCACAGCTCGTCGGCGTCGGCCTGGACGCGGCGCAGGTCGCCCTGGAACGCGGCCTCCCCGTCGAGCAGATACAGCGCGGGCAGGCTCGGCGGGTCGAACGCGCGCACCGACACCTCGACGCCCTGCCGGTCGAGCACCCGCTGGGCGAGCGCCAGGAACGGCCGGATCGCCGCCGACTCCTCGGCCGACAGGTGCTCCAGCCGCATCGACAGGTCGGCCGGGGTGAGCACCTCCACCACGACGTCCTCTGCGGCGGCCGGCAGCCGTTGCAGCAGGCTCGCCTCGTAGACGTAGCCGGCGTTGACGAGCGGGATGCCCTGGGCCGCGGCCACCGACGACATCTGCCGGAACTCGTCGACCGACGACGTATACCGCACCACCCCGTAGCGGTCGTGGAACTCGGCCAGGGTCAGCGGCCCGACGTTGGTCTCGAACGGCCAGCACTCGTGGATCAGGCGCAGCATCTCGTCGTCGTGCACCGCGAGGGCCTTCACGCCGAGGTGGTGCGTCTGCAGGAAGGTGCTCAGCCGGCTCGGGTCGGTCGCGGCCAGGCCGGCCAGCCACCGGCGCAGGCCGCTGCCGAGTGTCTCGCGGACCTGCTCCAGCAGGCTGTCGTCGTAGAGCGCCTCGCGGCTCGCGGTCGGCCGCAGCTCGGTGGTGTCCACCACGCACCGGACGAAGAACGCCCACGGCGGCAGCAGGCCCTCGACGTCCTCGGCCAGGAGCATCTGCTTGAGATACACCCGGTGGGCCACCCGCATCGCCGGGTTGGCCGGGGCCGGCAGCACGAACGCGACGCCCCGCACGCCGCCCTCCGGCGCCGCCAGCTCCACGACGTCGAACGGCGTGAACCCGAACGCCTCCTGCGCGTAGCCGGCCAGCCGCGCCCACCGGGCCGCCGGCGACTCGCCCGGCGGGGACTCCCACGGCGGCAGCCCCGTCGTCACCGTGCCGGCGCCGACGCGCACGCCGATCGGCAGCATCGAGCCATACAGCGTGGCCAGCTCCCGCACGGTCCGCTCGGCCAGCCAGTGCTCCTCCCCGCGCCGGGGCACCAGCGTGACGGTCGTGCCCGGCGCGGCCCGCTGCTCGGCCGGCAGCTCCACCGCGTAGCGCCCGTCGCCGAACCCGGTCCACAGCACGGTCGGCTCGTCGCCGCAGCGGGTCACCACGCGGATCTCGTCGGCGACCATGAAGCACGACAGCAGGCCGATGCCGAACTGCCCCAGGAACTCGTGCCGCGCGAACCCGAGGTCGTCGCGCTTCGAGCTGCGCCCGATCGTGGCCAGCAGGTCGTGCACCTGCGCCTCGGTGAGCCCGATGCCCGTGTCGTGCACGCGCAGCGTGCCGTCGCCGGTGCGCTCCGGCGGCTCGAACCAGATGTCCCCGGCCGCCCGCGGCTCGCCCAGCCGCCGCGCGGTGATCGCGTCGACGGCGTTCTGCATCAGCTCGCGCACGTAGACCCGCGGCGTCGCGTAGAGATGGTGACTGAGCAGGTCGACGATCCCGCGCAGATCGACCCTGAAGGTGAAACTCACTGCCGCCCCCGTGCTCGGCCGACTCGGTGCCCGGGAGCATATCGGCCCCGGGGCACCGCGACAGCCCCGTCACATCGAGGCGGCTCAGTGCGTGCTCACGGCACGCCCGCCGGGTGGTAGTCGGTCGCCGACATGGCCTGGCCGAGCCGGATCAGCGGCTCGGGTGCGTCCAGCTCGTCCATCACGGCCTCGATGAACACCATCCGGTCGCGGTTGGCGCCGGCGGTCTGCAACGCCTGCACCAGCTCGGCCTCGGTCGTGGCCCGGACGGTCACCGCGCGGCCGGCCGGGTCGAACGCCTCGACCAGCTTGTCGTAGCGCCAGGGCGCGATCGAGTTGTACTCCGCGTGCGCGCCCAGGATGCAGCGCTCCACCGTGTACCCGCCATTGTTGATCATCACGACGACCGGCTTCAGCCCGCGCCGCAGCACGGTCGACAGCTCCTGCGCCGTCAGCTGCAGCGACCCGTCGCCGATGAGCAGCACGTGCCGCCGCCCGGGCGCCGCGAGCAGCGCGCCGAGCAGCGCGGGCAGCGTGTACCCGATCGACCCCCACAGCGGCTGGCCGATGAACGAGCAGCCGCGCGGCAGCGGCAGCGCCGAGCCGCCCGCGTACGAGGTCCCCTGGTCGGCGATCACCACGTCGCCGGGCTCGAAGAACCCGGCCATCCGCGCCCAGAACCGCTGCTGCACCAGTTGCCCCGGCTGGGGCGCGCCCGGGCTGGTGCGCCGCCGGGCCGGGGTGATCGCCGCCGCCTGGCGCGCCCCCGCCCCGGCGAGGACCTGCATCGCGTCGGGCATCGAGACGTGGGGGTACTGCCGGAGCCCGGCCGACGCGGCCGACGGATGCACGGCCACGACGCGGCGCGGGTCGATCTCCGGCACCCCGCCGGTGACCGTGTCGGCGAACTGCGTGCCGATCGCCAGCAGGCAGTCGGCCCCCTCGATGGTCCGCCGCACGTCGGGGTCGCCGAGTCGCCCACCGTACCCGCCCACGAACTGGTCGTGGTCCTCCGGGAACACGCCCTTGGCCGTGCTGAGTGTGGCCACGGGGCAGCCGAGCGCCTCGGCGAGCTTGAGCAGCTGCGCCGCATGGCCGTACCGGTCCACCTCGGGCCCGGCGAGCAGGGCCACGGACCCGGCGGCGCGCAGCCGCTCCCCGACGTCGTCCGCGAACCGCGCCAAAACCCCCCCGTCCGTGGTCGGCTCGGGCAGCGCGAGGGGCCCGTCGGGCGCCTCGATCGTCTGGTACGAGACGTCGCACGGCAGCATGAGGTACACCGGCCGCTTCGTGAGCCAGCAGAGGCCGAGCGCCCGGTCGATCTCGATGGCCGCGTTGTCCCGGTCGAGCATCACCTGCGCCGCCGTGTACTGCGCCGCGCACGCCGCCGCCCGCGAGAAGTCCCCGTCCCCGGCGGTGTGGTGCACGGGCTGCTTCCCGCGCATCACGAACGTCGCCGGCGTCCCCACGATCGACACGACCGGCACCGACTCTGCGAACGCCCCGGCGATCCCGTTGAGCGCACTCAGCTCTCCGACGCTGAACGTCGTGACGACCGCACCGATCCCGTTCAACCGCGCGTAGCCGTCCGCCGCGTACGCCGCGTTGAGCTCGTTGCAGTTGCCGACCCACTCGATCCCGTCGGCGGCCTCGATCTGGTCGAGGAACTCCATCTCGTAGTCACCGGGCACGCCGAAGATGTGCCGGACCCCGACCTCTTGCAGCCGTCGCAGGAGATGGTCACCAACCGTCATTTCCGCCATGGCTCAGCCTTCCGATGTCGACGTCCGGATCGGGCCCGCCCGCCCTACCCGCGGACGGCGCCTTCATACGCCACCCGCGGGTGCTCGGCCGCACGGTAGGCCACCTCGCCGGTCACGCGGTGATCGCAGTGTGGCGGCCGTCCGGTCAGGGCCAACCGGCGCCCGGGACGTCGACCTCGACGGCGAGCAGTCGGCCGGAGCCCGGGGTGACCATCTCGTCCTCGGTCATGCCCTGCCACTCGGCGGCCGTGATGTAGAGCGTCGTGCCGCCGAGGGCGCACGCGAAGGCGCCGCGGTCCAGGGTGACGGTCCGCAGGACGGCGCCGCCCTCGGCGACGCGGACGCAGCGGCGGTTCGGCACGTCGGCGTACCAGACGGCGCCCTCGGCGTCGGTGCAGATGCCGTCGGGGAAGGCGTCGCCGAGGTCGGCCCAGACGCGGCGGTTCGACAGGCCGCCGTCCGCGGCGATGTCGAAGCCCAGCAGGGCGTGGCGGTAGGAGTCGGCGACGATCAGGGTGGCGTTGTCGGCGGTGACGGCCATGCCGTTGGGGAAGGCGATGTCGCCGGCCACCGGCCGTACGACACCGTCGGCGGTGACGAGGAAGACCTCACCCGGCCGGGCCGCCTCGCCGGCCGTCGGGTCGAAGTCGACCCGGTTGACGTAGACGTTCCCGCGCCCGTCAGCCACGACGTCGTTCCAGCCCGGGCGGCCGAGGTCGGCGTGCGTGACGAGCGCACCGTCGGCCTCGCGGCGCAGCAGCCGGCCGTCGGCCGACGAGACGATCACCATCCGCCCGTCGGGCAGCCACGCCGTGCACAGCGGCAGCGCGGCGACCCGGGCGATCACCTCGGCGTCGCCGTCCGGGCCGACCGCGAGGACCTCGCCGGCGCTCCAGTCCGAGAAGTACAGCCGGCCGCCGTGCCATCGCGGCGCCTCCACCAGCCCGCGCCCGCTCACCAGCGTCCGCAGCTCACTCATCCGCCTCACCGTCCTCACGCCCCGCCGGCCCGCCGCCGGCGCTCTATCGCTACACGAACGCAGGCCGCCCGGATCGACATCGCGCCCGAAATCGTCAGCCGGGCGAATGCCGCAGCGTGTGCGGCGGCACCCGGCCGGGCACGCCGGCCAGCGCGACGATGACCCAGCATGTCATCTTGAACACGTTCAAGTCGGCGTCTAGAGTCGTGTTGAACACGTTCAAGGAGGGCGCTGTGCTGCTGAACGCGCTGTTGTGTCTCGGCATGCTCGTCGTGGTGCCGTTGGGGCTCGACCTCATCGACCGGCCGTGGCGGGGGTGGCGACGGGCGGTGTGGCTGCTCGGGGCGGCCCCGGGTGCGGTGTCGCTGTGGCTGCCGCGGGGCTGGCCGGCCGCCGCCCTGGCCGCGGTCTACCTGGTCACGACGCTGTGGCTGGCCGCCGGCATTCCCGGCCGACTACAGGCGGCGCTCGCCGCCGGGAGCCCCGGCCGACTACAGGCGGCGCTGGCCGCCGGGAGCCCCGGCGGGGCGCCTGGTGCCGGACTTCGCGGGCGGATGCACGCGCTCGGCGTCACCGCGCCGCACGAGCTGGCCGTGATGACCGCGCTGGCGGCGCCGGCCGTGGCTGCCGGTTCGCTCGTGGCCGAGCGCGGTGGGTATCGGTTGCTCGGGTTCCGGTTCGAGATTCTGGCGCTCACCGTTGCCCACTTCCACTATGCCGGCTTTGTCGCGGCGCTCGTGGCCGGGCTCGTGTGCCGCCTCGGCAACAACAGTTCGGCCGGACGGGCCGCCGCACTGTCGGTGCCGAGCGGGATCGGGCTGGTGTTCCTCGGCTACTTCACGAACGACTGGGTCGAGCTGGCCGGGGCCGTCGTGCTCACGGGCGGGATGTGGCTGACCGGGTGGCTCACGGTGCGGCAGAGCCGCAACGCCGGCCGCATCACGAAAGCGTTGCTGGTGACCTCCGCCGTCGTACTCGTCGTGACGATGCTCCTCGCCATCGACTGGGCGGTCGGGCACGTCAGCGGGGTGCCGCACCTGTCGCTGTCCTGGATGGTGGCCACGCACGGCGCCGGCAACGCGCTCGGGTTCGCGCTCTGCGGGGTGCTCGCCTGGCGGCGCGCGGCAGCCGGCGGCCGTTCCTGACCGATCGCGGACAGCCCTGGTGGGACCTTGCCGACAGCACGATGCTCAACGGGCGGCCACCGACCCCGGCGCCACCGCCCTGAGCAGCGCGTTGCGGCAGCGGCCGGACAAGCGCCGGTTGCGGCGGGCCACTAATCTCCGCAAGGCATGAGCGACATGCGCGTTGCCATCCCCCATAGACTGCAAGCGATCGGCTGGCTCGTCGTCGCGGCCCTCGCGGCCGTGAGCCTGGCCCACGTCTTCACCGTTCTCCGCGCGTACGACACCCCCGAGCCCGGCACCGGCCGGATCGTGCAGACGACCACCAGCTTCGGCCTCAGCGTGTTCTCCAGCGAGAATCTCGGCGCGGTCGTGCTCAACAGCGCCCGCGCGCTGGTGCTGGTCGTCTTCGTCGTCTGGTTGTACCTCGCCCGCGACAACTTCGACCGCCGCTGCGACAACAACGTCGGCTGGCGCAAGGGCTGGACGATCGGCGCCTGGTTCATCCCGCTGGCGAACCTCGTCATCCCGTACCTCGTCGTCCGCGAGATCTTCGCCCGCAGCTCCCCCGACCGCACCTGGACCCCCGACCGGGTCGTCTCGGCCTGGTGGCTGGCGCTCATCGTCAGCCTCTTCAGCTACACCGAAACGACGACGTGGTCCGACGGCACGACCCAGGTCGTCACCCCCACGGCCGTCGCGATCGTGACCGCGGCCGCCGGCATCGTCTCCGCGATCGCGGGCGCCGTCCTCGTCCGCCGCATCTCCACCTGGCAGGACGGCCTCCCGGCCGCCTGACCGAGCACCGGCGCCACCGCGCGCAGTCCCCGTGGGACTGCGCGCGGTCGTGTTGACGGGCCATGGTCGCGCCCTTATAGTCGGTTCCGGCTATTAGGAAGCGGTGATGTGAAGATGCCGAAGCGGAAGATCTCCAACACCCTCGCGCTGGCGGTGCTCGGGCTCCTGCAGGAGCGGGACATGCACCCCTACGAGATGGCCGTCACGCTGCGGGAACGCAGCAAGGACGGCAGTTTCAAGGTCAACTCGGGCTCGCTGTACGACACGGTGGAGAGCCTCGTGCGGCTCGGCTGGATCGAGCCGGTGGAGACCATGCGGGACGGGCGGCGGCCGGAGCGGACGGTGTACGGGCTCACCGACGCCGGCCGGCGCGAGTTCGTCGTGTGGGTCGACGAGCTCATCCGGGTGCCCGTCGCCGAGTTCCCGAAGTTCGTCGCCGCCGTCTCCTACCTGGGCGCGCTCGGCCCGGACGGCGCCGCCGACGCGCTGGCCGAGCGGGCCGGGCACCTGGAGCGCCGGATCGAGGAGGGCCGGGCCGCCCTGGCCGCGACCGTCGGCGCCGGGCAGGTGCCCCGGCTGTTCATGATCGAGGTCGAGTACGCGCTGCATGCGCTGGCGGCCGAGCTGGCCTGGACGCAGGGCATCCGCGACGAGATCCGCGCCGGCTCCCTGACCTGGCCCGCGGGCGGTGCGCGATGACCGAGGTGATCATCGCCGGGGCCGGGCCGGCCGGGCTGCTGCTCGCCTGCGAGCTGCGCCTCGCCGGCGTCGACACCGTCGTCCTCGAGCGGCACCCGCGGCGGCCGGACTTCTGCCGCGGCTTCAACCTCAATGCCCGCGCGCTCGACCTGCTCGCCCGCCGCGGGCTGGCCGACCCGCTCATCGCCGAGGGCTGGCGCGTGCCGCACGCCGCGTTCTCCAGCCTGCCGGTCACGCTCGGCCTGGCGGGCACGCACACCGACCACCCGTATTCGCTGGGCATCCCGCAGACCCGCGTCGAGGAGATCCTGGAGGAACACGCAACGGCGCGCGGCGCCGACATCAGGCGCGGGCACGAGCTGCGCGGCCTGGCCCAGGACGACGACGGGGTCGAGGTCACGGTCGCGACCGGGGGCGGCGAATATCGCCTGCGGGCGCGGTACGTCGTGGGATGCGACGGCAGCAGCAGCACCGTGCGCAAGCAGGCCGGCATCGCCTTCCCGGGCACCGCGACGACCCGCTGGTCGCTGCTCGGCGACGTGGAGCCGGCCGAGCCGCTGCCGTTCGGGGTGACGAGCGGCCCCGGCGGCGACGTGTTCGTGATCCCCCGCCCCGGCTACGTCCGGGTCATCACGGCCGACCCGGGTGACCACGAGGCGCCGGTGACGCAAGAGGAGTTCCAGCGGGCGCTCGACGCGGCCCTCGGCCGGCCCATAACGATCGTCGCCGCTCGATGGCTCACCCGGTTCGGCGACGCCGCGCGGCAGGCGGAGGCGTATGTCCGCGGCCGCGTCGTCCTGGCCGGCGACGCCGCCCACATCCACCCGCCGGCCGGCGCCATCGGTGTCAACGTCGCCCTCGACGACGCGTTCAACCTCGGCTGGAAGCTGGCCGCCACGGTCAGGGGCACGGCACCGGCGCACCTGCTCGGCACCTACCACGACGAGCGCCACGCGGCGGGCGCGCGGGTCCTCGCCAGCACCCAGGCTCAGGTCCTGCTGGGCGAGACGTCCGGCCCTCTCGCCGACCTGCTGACCCGCGTGGCCCGGCACCCGGGCGGCAACCGCGCCTTCGCCGAGACCATCACCGGCCTCGACACCCGCTACCCGGCGCACCCCGCCGGCGACCATCCGTGGCTGGGCCGGCTGGCGCTGACCGGGGACGGACCGCTCGCCACCCTCCAGCGGCAGGGCAAGGGCGTGCTGCTCGGCCCCGACGACCTGGTGGAGCTCGCCGAGCCGTGGGCGGAGCACGTGATCATGGGACCAGGCGAGCCCGAGGGACTGCTCGTGCGACCCGACGGCCACGTCGCCTGGGTCCGGACCAGCGGCGCGGACGGCCTGCGGGAGGCCCTCGCGCACTGGTTCGGCGAGCCTCGGTCGGAGCCTCAGTCGAGCCACGAACGGCCGACGAACGCGGACGCCCCGGCGGGCAGCCGCACCTGCTGACCGTCCGCCAGCCGCCGGCTGACGCCGACCGCCCAGCGCAGGTCGACGTTGCTGGCGGCGGCGCCCTCCGGGTGCCAGGTCGCGAGCCAGCCCGGGCCGACCAGCGCCACGAACGGCCCGCCGATCACGGTGCCGATCGCGTCGTCGACGGTCGAGAGCAGGTCGGCGGAGCCGGTGTCGCAGGCGTCGCACCCGCAGTCGGGCTGCGTCGTGATCGCGATCGACGGCCGTACCACCGCGATCTCGACGTGCGGCAGGGGCACGTCCCGTCCCAGCAGCACCAGCGGCAGCGTGCCGGGCCGGGGCGAGGTCAGCCGCACCCCGTCGTCGACCGCCTCGGCGACGACCCCGGGCAGCTCGGCGATCCGCGCCGCCCACAGTTCGACGCGCCGCCGCAGGATGCGGTACCGCATGGGCTCGGTCAACCGCGAGTACTCCTCCTCGCGCGGGGCAGCGCCACCCGGGTGCGGGTCGGGCCAGGACGGCAGGCCGAGCGGGGCGTAGTCCGCCGCCACCCGGGCCCGCAGTTCGTCCAGCGTGACCATGCCTCCGACGATAGCCGCGCTCAGTGGTGCGCCTCGGCCGGTGCCCTGCGCGGCATCAGGGCCACGACCGGGACGGTGAGCGCGACGAGGGCCAGCACGACGACCAGGCTGACCGCGGCGGCATGGTCGAGGCCGCCGGTCGCGGTGTGGAAGAAGACCGAGGTGACGGCGGCCGAGCCGAGGCCGGCGGCGAGCTGCTGGATCGAGCTCAGCGAGCCGCTCGCGCTGCCGGCCTCGTCGGCGCCGATGTCCCCGAGGGCCACGTCGAAGACGGTGCTGTAGCACAGGCCCATGCCCACGCCGACCACGAACACGGCGGGGGCGAGCGCCCACCCGCTCAGGCCGGTGCCGGACGCGACGACGAGAGCGAGCACCCAGCCGGCGCCGAGCAGCACGATGGCGAGGCCGATGTACACCAGGGTCCGGCCGAGCTTGGCGACGAGGCCGCCCATCGCGGCGAACGCCGAGGCGATGATGCCCAGGCTCAGCGGCAGCAGGGTGAGCGAGGCGCCGCGCGGGGAGGCGTGCAGGCCGGCCTGGACGAACAGCGACAGCACGTACACCAGGCCGGTCGTGGCCGCGAACACCGCGAGCCCGACGAGCAGGCCGGACGTGAAGCCGCGGTTGCGCAGCAGCGACGGCTTGACGATCGGGTCGGGGGCGGTGCGCTGGCGGTACGCGAACGCGGCGAAGCACGCGAGACCGGCCGCGACGGCGCCGACCGGGCCGGCGGTCCAGCCGTTGGTGGAGCCCTCGATCAGGCCGTACAGCAGGCCGAACATGGTGCCGGCGAGCAGGCCCGCGCCCCAGCCGTCGACGGCCGTGTCCCGGTCACCCTCGTCGCGGGGCAGGATCCGGGTGGCGACGGCCAGCCCGATGCCGCCGAGGACCAGGTTGACCAGGAAGATCGGCCGCCAGGACAGGCCGAGCAGGTCGGCGTCGATGATGAACCCGGCCAGCACCGGCCCGCCGACGGTGGCCACCCCGAGCAGCGGCCCGAACAGCCCGAACGCCTTCGTCAGCAGGTCCCGGGAGAACGTCCGGGTCATGATCGCCATGCCCTGCGGGATGAGCAGCGCGCCGAACGCGCCCTGGGCGATCCGGCCGGCGATGAGCACCGCCGGGTCGGGCGCGAGGCCCGCGACGGCCGAGGCGACGGTGAAGCCGGCCATGCCGAGGAGGAACAGGCGGCGCCGGCCGAACTTGTCCCCGAGCCGGCCACCGACGACCAGCAGGACGCCCATGGCCAGCATGTACGCGGTGCCGAGCCACTTGATCAGGACCTCACCGCCGCCGAGGTGCCCGGCGATGGTCGGTGCGGCGATGTTGGTGACGGTCGAGTCGATCATGTCGAGGCCGTCGGCGAGGAGCACCAGCCCCAGGATCGCCCACATGGTGCGCGTGCTGGCGCTCGTGGTGGTTGCGGTCAGTGTCGTCATGCCTTCGAGGATATGCAGAGTCACTCTAAAGTCAAAGTGACTTCAGTTTCAGAGTCGGTGTAGAGTGCGGGGGTGACCACGACGGGGCGGCGCGAGCGGAAGAAGGCGCAGACGCGCCAGGCGCTGGCCGACGCCGCGCTGCGGCTGTTCCTTGAGCACGGTTACGACGGGGTCACCGTGGCGCAGATCGCCGACGCGGCCGACGTGTCCCTGGCCACGCTGTTCAAGCACGTCCCCGACGGCAAAGAGGCGCTGATCTTCGACGACGGCGCCGAGCGGCGCGAGGCCCTGGCCGCCGCGGTGCGCGACCGGCCGGCCGGCACGGCGCTGCTCGCCGCGCTGCACGAGTTCCTGGCCGGCCGCGGTGCGTTCGCCACCGACCTCACCCCGGAGATGCTCCGCAAGCGCGATCTCATCGTCGGCACCCCGGCGCTGCGCGACTACCAGCGCAAGCTCTGGATGACGGCCGAGCCGGCCCTGGCCGAGGCCATCGCCGCCGAGTCGGCCCGCGAGGCGACCGACCCGGCCGTGCGGGCCCTGGCGCGGTATGTGCTGCAGATCCCGGACCTGGCGAGCATGGACCCCGACCCGCAGGCGTCCCTGGCCGCGATCATCCGGTTGCTCGACGCGGGCTGGCGCGAGTAGCTGTCACTTCCCGGGCGCCGGCGGTGCTTGGTAGGTGTGGAGAAGGACGTGTTGGTCGCCCCAGGGATACGGGAGGGCGTCGCTGCCGTGTCAGCTGTGCGGAGGCGGGAGGCCGTTCGTCCCGACCTGGAGCAGGTCTTCCGCGGCGCCTATCCGCGGGTGGTCGCCGTCGCCGCCCGCGTCCTCGGGTCCCGCGACGAGGCCGAGGACGTGGCGCAGGAGGTGTTCCTGGCGTTCGGGCACTCCACGGTGCCGGCCAACGAGGCGGTCGGCTGGCTGTGCGTCGCCGCCGCGCACACCGCGCTCAACCATCTGCGGACCGGCAGGCGCCGCGCGGTCCGCGAGGAGGCGGCGCTGGACGGCGACGGCGTTGCGCCGGACGTCGCCGACGCGGTCGTCACGCTCGACGAGCGGCGCCGCGTGCGGGCGGCGCTCGCCCGACTGCCCCGCAAGCAGGCCGTCGCCCTGGTGCTGCGGCACAGCGGCCTGAGCTACGCCGAGGTGGCCGAGGCCCTCGAGCTATCTCCCAGCAGCGTGGGCACCACCGTGCGCCGCGCCGAGTCTGCCCTACGCAAGGAGTTGAACCGTCATGCGTCATCCGAGTGACGGCACGCTGCGCCGGCTCCTGGACGAGCCGGCCGGTGTCGCCGACGCCGACCGCGAGCACGTCGCCGGCTGCCCGGCGTGCGTGGCCGGGCTGGCCGCCGCGCGGGAGGACGCGGCGCTGGTCGGGGCCGCGCTGCACCTGGCCGCCGAGCCGGACGTCGACGCGGGCTGGGGCCGGTTATCCGGCACCCTCACCGCCGGCGCGCCCCGTCCGGCGGCCGCCCGGGCGCCCCGCTGGCGGGCCGCGCTGCGCAGCCCGGTGATCGCCGGGGCCGCCGTCGCCGCCCTGCTCGCCGGGGCCGGCGCCGCGGCCGCCGCCGACTGGCTGCCGATCTTCCGCACCGAGCGGGTCGCACCGGTCACCATCAGCGACGCCGACCTGGTCCGGATGCCCGACCTGTCGGCCTACGGCACGATCGAGATCAACGAGAAGCCCAACCTGCGCATGGTGACCGACGCCGCCGCCGCGCGCAGCGCCACCGGCCTGTCGGTGCCGCGCGTCGACAAGCTGCCGCGCGGGGTGCAGGGCCCCCCGCGGTATCGCGTCGGCGACCGCATGACCGCGACGTTCACGTTCTCGGCCCAGAAGGCCGCCGAGACGGCCGCGGCCGCCGGCGCCACGCTGCCCCCGCCGCCGCCCGGACTCGACGGCAGCCAGTTCAAGCTGAGCGCCGGCCCGGGGCTCGCCGCCGTCTGGACCTCGTCCACCGGGGCACCGGCACTGATCGTGGCCCGCGCCGTCGCCCCCGCCGCATATTCGTCCGGCGTGCCGTTCGACACGGCCCGTGACTACCTGCTGTCGCTGCCCGGCCTGCCCGAGGACGTCGCGGCCCAGCTGCGCGGGTTCTCCAGTGACGGCACGACGCTGCCGCTCGTCGTCAAGGGCGGCCACCAGACGAGCTCCGCAACCGACGTCGGCGGGGTCCCGGGCACGATCCTGACCTCGCGCGACGGCGTCATGTCCGCGGTGTTCTGGGCGAGCGACGGCGTGGTGTCCGCGGTCGCCGGCTCGCTGAGCCCCGGCGAGGTGCTCGCGGTCGCCCGCGGGCTGCGGTGGGAGCGATGAGCGGCCCGGCGCCGGCCGGCACCGCCGGCGAGCTGCTCGCCGACCTGCCCGCCTCACCGGCGGTATGGTGCTCGGGGCTGCGCAAGCGGTATCGGCGCCGCACCGCGGTCGACGGGGTCTCCTTCACCGTCGGGCGTGGCGAGGTGGTGGGACTGCTCGGGCCGAACGGCGCCGGCAAGACCAGCGTCATCAAGATGCTGCTCGACCTGGTCCGGCCCGACGCCGGCGAGGTGCTCCTGCTGGGGCGGCCGGCCACCGACCCGCAGGCGCGGGCACGGGTGGGCTACCTGCCGGAGCTGTTCCGGTATCAGCCGTGGCTCACCGCCGCCGAGGTGCTGCGCCTGCACGTCCGGCTGTCGGGCGCCGCGGTGCCGGAGGCGGAGCGGCGCGAGAGCCTGGGCCTGGTCGGGCTGGCCGACCGGGCCGGCGACCGGGTCGGCGGGTTCTCCAAGGGCATGCAGCAGCGGCTCGGCCTGGCGGTCGCGCTCGCCGCCCGGCCCGAGCTGGTGGTCCTCGACGAGCCGACGAGCGCCCTCGACCCGGTCGGCCGGGCCGACGTCCGCGACCTGCTGCTGTCGCTGCGGGCGCGCGGGGTCGCGGTCCTGCTCAACTCGCACCTCATCGGCGAGGTCGAGCGGGTCTGCGACCGGGTCGTCATCCTCGACAAGGGGCGGGTCGTCGCGGCCGGCACCCTGGCCGAGCTGCTCGGCCAGCGCGAGCTGCGGCTGCGCCTCGACAACGTCGGGCCGCAGGCCGAGGCGCGGCTGGCCGCCGCCGGGCAACTCGACCACAGCGGCGACACCTTCACCGTCGCGCTGCCCGCCGACCCCGACCCGGCCACCGTCCCGGACCTGGTGGCCGACCTCGTCGGGCTCGGCGTCCGCGTCCACGCCGTCGAGCCGGGGCGGGTCAGCCTCGAGGAGCGGCTGCTGTCCATCCTGCGCGAGGAGCACGCATGACCGATCCGAAGCGAAGCGGAGGCGGAATGAGCGGTCCGGAGCGGAGCGGAGGCGGCATGACCGGTTCCGGAGCGAAGCGGAGGAGGCCGGTCATCATGGGCTCAGTGTGGAAGGCATGCGGCCGGAGCGGAGCGGAGGCGGCATGACCGGTTCCGGAGCGAAGCGGAGGAGGCCGGTCATCATGGGCTCAGTTTGGAAGGCATGCGGCCGG
>NZ_BMPI01000043.1:0-23833 GCF_014647515.1 Dactylosporangium sucinum
CCACCATCGTCATCCCGGGACCGCGCCGGCGGCCGGTGCCGAACCTCCCCGATCGCCCGGGACCGAAGTCCCCTCCCCGCCGGGACCAACGGGGTCAGTTGCGCAGGCGGGCGGAGCTGACCTCGCGGTCCGGGAAGCGGCGCAGGTACTCGCGCTCCAGCTCGTCCGTGCGGCGGCTGTGGTTGGTCAGTGCGTCCTCGGAACCGTGCCGCAGGGTGTCGTGCCGGGTTTCGTGCAGGTTGGCCAGCTCGTGCAGCAGGGCCTCGTCGCTGAGCTGCGCGGGTGGGATACCGAGTGGATGCATGCCACCCAGGTACCCCACCCGCCGCTCGTCATGCGAGGGTCAGCGTGATGTCGTCGGCGTTGTAGGCCGGTTGGCCGTACCAGCCGTGGACGTAGACGGCGACCGACGTGGTCGACGGGCCCGTCGTGAACGTCAGGCTCAGCTGGGAGTAGGCCCCGCCGGTGCCGGGCGTCCAGGTGCTCGCGCTGACGCCGGTGCCGGTGGCGCCGAGGTACACGTAGCTGCCCCGGACGTAGCCGCTCAGCCGGTACGTGCGGTTCGGCAGCACGGTCACGGTCTGCTGGCAGCGCGCGTTGTCGGCGGCGGTGACCGCGCCGGCCAGGGCCTTCGTCCCGGAGCGGACCGGCGACGAGACGACCGAGCAGCCCGTGCCGCTCCACGGGGACAGGGAGCCGGTCTCGAAGCCGCCGTTGACCAGACCCGACGAGGGCGGCTGGGACGAGGACGCCGAGGCCGACGGGGAGACCGAGCGGGACGGGGAGATCGACGGTGACGGAGACGTCACGGTACCCCAGGGCACCTGCGGCGACCGGTAGAAGTTGATCCCCTGGACCGTCCAGCGGGGGCCCTGCGCGCCGAGCCGCACCTTGAACGTGTCCCAGTTCCGCACCGCCTGCGGCGACCACGCCAGCTCGGCGAGCGCCGGCATCCGCGGGAACGCCATGAACTCGATGTCGGCCAGCTTGGTGAGCGTCTCGGACCACATCGGCGCCTCGACCCCGATGATCGAGCCGGCCGGCACGCCGGACAGGTAGGCGCCCGGGTCCCAGCCGTATGCGGTCTGGACCTCGATCAGCCCGGCCCAGGTCAGGCCGAGGGGGGTTTCCCAGGTGTACTTCATGTCGAGGTACGTCTTGTTGGCCGGCGACAGCAGGATCTTGTCGCCCTTGCCGACCGCGGCGGCGAGGTCGGCGTCGGAGGTGCCGGTGCCCCAGTACTGCGCGACCCGGTTCGCGGTGTGGTCGGCCTGGCCCACCTGGTGCCAGCCGAGGACCGTCTTGCCGTTGGCGCCGACGAACGGCTGGATGCGGTTCATGAACGTGCGGTAGTCGGCGACGGACGTGCTCTGCGCCTCGTCGCCGCCGATGTGGAGGTACGGGCCGGGGGTGATCGCCGCCAGCTCGGCCAGCACCTGCTGGACGAACGTGTAGGTGACCTCCTTGCCGACGCACAGCGAGCTGAAGCCGACCTCGGTGCCGGTGTACAGCGGCGGCGCGGTGTTGTTGCAGTTGAGCTCGGCGTAGGAGGCCAGCGCCGCGGTCGTGTGGCCCGGCATGTCGATCTCCGGGACGATCGTGACGTGCCGCGCGGCGGCGTAGCTCACGATGTCGGAGTACTGCGCCTTCGTGTAGTAGCCGCCGGCGCCGCCCCCGACCTGGGTGCTGCCGCCGTAGGTCGCCAGCCGGGGCCAGGCGTCGATCACGATCCGCCAGCCCTGGTCGTCGGAGAGGTGCAGGTGCAGGGTGTTGAGCTTGTACTGCGCGATATCGTCGATGTACCGCTTGACCGTGTCGACGCCGAAGAAGTGCCGCGACACGTCGAGCATCGCGCCGCGGTACGCGTAGCGCGGATAGTCGACGATGCGCCCGCCGGCCAGGGCCCACGGCCCGGCCTGCGCGGTGCGCGCCTCGATCGACGGTGGCAGCAGCTGGCGCAGGGTCTGCACGCCGTGGAACAGCCCGGCGGCGGTCTGCGCCCGGACGGTGACCAGGCCGGCGGTGACGTCGAGCTGGTAGCCCTCGGCGCCCACGCTCGCGTCGGCGCCGGACAGCAGCAGGGCGATGCCGCTCGTCGGGGTGCCGCCCGCGGCGGTGACCGGCAGCGCGTAGCCGGTCGACGGCCGCAGGACGCCGGCGAGGTAGTTGCCGACGTCGGTGGCGGCGGCCGAGCCGGACTGGGTCTGGATCGAGGCGTTGGACGGCAGGGTGTAGGTCACGCCCGCGGCCGGCTGGGCCGACACGGGAGCGGGCACGACATCCTGCAGGTTCACCACGGCCGCGGCCGCGGGAGCGGCGGTGGCGACCCAGGCGATACCGGCGGCGGCGGTGACGGCGGCCACCGCGGAGGCGAGCAGGGCGGGACGTTGCACGGCGTCCTCCAGTGAAACTGTAAAGTTTCCTGTGAATTTGACGGCAAGCTATGTGTCCCTGTCAAGGGTCCGCCCTCACCGCAGTAGTGACGCGAGCAGGTCGTCACCAGCGCGGCGGCGACGTACACCTCGTCGCCGAGCCGGTCCACGGCGTCGAGCTCGGCCGTCAGGTCGGGCCCTGGCCGGCCGGGCACCAGGAAGTCGGCCCGCGACGACCGCCACAGGAACTCCGCCTCCAGCAGCCGGTCGGCGAGCGCGGGCTTGAGCCCGGCGAGGGTCGCCGCCGCCCAGCCCGACAGCGCCGGGTGGTGCCCCGGCTCGGCCAGCACGTGCAGCATCGACGTCAGCTCGGCCAGCGGCGACACCGCGAACGTGACGCGCTCGACCGGCAGCGAGGTGATGTCGATGGTGAGCCCACGCCCGCCGCCCCCCGCGCCCCCTTTCTCGCGTCGATCTTGCAGTTGTGGTGCCTACCAAACCCGAACAAGTTGGGGTGAGCCGGGCACCACAGGTGCAAGATCGACGCGGGTGGGGGTTGTGGGTGCTCAACGGCGCGAACCTGCCGCTTGCGTTGTGCTTCGCGGTGCTGGAGGTCGTGCTGCCCGTGGTGCTCACCGGGGCGTGGCCGGCCGTGCTCGTCGTCGCCCTGCAGGTGCCGCTCGTGGCGGCGCTGGCCGGGCGGTCGCGGCGGGCCGTGTTCGCCTGGAGCGGGGTGCTGCTCGCCGCGTCGTACGCCGGGTTCTGGGCATCGCCCTCCGCGGGTGTCGTCGCCGCGTGGGCGGTGCTCTACACGCTCGGGGAGATCCTCTACGCCGGCAGCGGCACGGCGCTGGTCACCGCGGCCCCGAGCCGGCCCGGCTCGGGGCCGAGCTCGCTCGGTGGCAGCTGTCGACCGGGGTCGCCAACGCCGTCGCGCCGGTGCTCCTGCTGTGGCTGCTCGACGCCGGGGCCGGTCCACTGTGGATCACGCTTGTGGTGGCCACCCTGGCCGGCAGCGCGGTCGCCGGGCGCTGGGGCCCGCGCAACCCGCCGGTCAGCGGGTCTTCTGCGGCGGGCGGCGCGGTAACTGCGGCGGCAGCGGCGCGCGGCCCTGCTGCTGGCGCTCCTGCCGGGTCTTGACGGCCAGCCGGGTGAGGTAGAAGAGGGCGGCGCCGAGCACGCCGACGTCGTCGAGGTAGATCGGGTCGGGCAGCAGGTCGACCGGGAAGATCGTGTAGATGATCGCGCCCCAGAAGGCGACCTTGCCGCCGGCCCCCATGGACTGCAGATACTTGCCGGTCTTCCAGACCCGGATCGCGAGGACGATGGCCACCACCAGCACGCCGATCAGCACCAGTGCGCCGACCGCGATGAGGGCGTAGAACAACTCCTCGGACATGCGCCGATTCTACGGGTGATACTTCCCCCATGCCCGTCGAGCCACCGCCGATCCTCAGCAACGTGCCCGGATCGTTCCCGGAGTCGGTCCTGCGCGACCGGCACCCGGCGATCGTCGCCCGGGTGCTCGAGGGGATCCCGTACGAACCGGCGGTACGAGAGCGACTTGGAAGGCTCTTGCAAGAGCCCGTCATCGAGCCCCTGCCCGCCGATGCCCACGACGCCGCCGACTGGGACCGCTGGGGTGAGGGCATGTACGGGCGGTCGTGGTACGACGTGCCATTCCTGTGGGCGGAGAACTTCTTCTACCGGCGGCTGCTCGACGCGACCGGCTACTACGGGCCCGGTCCGTGGCGGGGGATCGACCCGTTCGGGCCGCAGAAGGCGGCGGACCTGCCGGGCGCGGCGGAGCTCGCGGAGCTCGACGCCTTGCAGGACTTGCAAGAAGATGAACAAGCCGCCGCGCTGACCGCGGCGGCACTGTGGGGAAACTCGGCCGACCTGGGTTTCCGGCTGGTGTCCCAGGGCTCGCACCGGGTCGACGAGCTGGTCGCCGACGACACCAAGGCGCTGTGGGCGCTGCTGCGCGGCGGCGGCACGGTCTGTCTGGTGGCCGACAACGCCGGCCGGGAGCTGCTGCCCGACCTGGTGCTCGTCGACTTCCTGCTGCGCACCGGGCGCGCGGGGAAGGTCGAGCTGCACGTCAAGCCGGCGCCGTACTTCGTGTCGGACGCGCTGCCCGCCGACGTCCTCGACGAGCTGCGGAGGTTCCCGCCGGACAGTGCGGTGGGGCAGCGGCTGCGGGCGGCCCTGCGGGACGGCGCACTGTCCCTGCACGCCGATCCGTTCTACTGCGCGCCGCTCACCTTCCACGAGATGCCGCAAGACCTTGCCAGCCGGTTCGCGGCGGCGGAGCTGACCGTCCTCAAGGGCGATCTCAACTACCGCCGCCTCGTCGGGGACCGGCACTGGCCGGTGACCACGCCGTTCGAGGAGCTCACCGGGTACTTTCCGGGCGCGGTCGCGGCGCTGCGGACGGTGAAGTCGGACGTGGTCGTCGGGCTGGGCGCGGGCGCCGAGCGAAGCCTGCCCGCGTCATGGCGTACCAGCGGCGCTTTTGCACTCGTTCAAGTTCGCGGCTGAGCTCGTGGCGGAAGCGGTCGTCGAGGTGAAGGTCGGGCCGGCCCAGAACGTGGTCGTGTTCGTCATGGTGAGCACTCTGCCGCCGCCCACTTGGCGAGCACTTGCGGTCGGCTTGCGAAGTCCTTCAAGGGTGTCCGCCGTCACTATGGTTTCCGCATGAGCAAGATTCTCGTCGTGGACGACGAGCCGCAGATCCTGCGTGCGCTGCGGATCAACCTGGTCGCGCGGCAGTACGAGGTGGTCCTCGCGGCCGACGGGACCGAGGCGCTCCGGCAGGCCCAGCAGGCCCGGCCCGACCTGGTGGTTCTCGACCTGGGGCTGCCCGACATCGAGGGCGTCGAGGTGATCCGCAAGCTGCGCTCCTGGTCGCCGGTGCCGATCCTGGTGCTGTCCGGCCGGGCCGACTCGCGCGACAAGGTCGAGGCGCTCGACGCGGGCGCCGACGACTACGTCACCAAGCCGTTCAGCATCGACGAGCTGCTCGCGCGGGTCCGGGCGGTCACCCGCCGGCTCGCCCCCGGCGAGGCCTTGCAAGTCGTCCAAGTCGGCCGCCACGAGGTCGACTTCGGCGCCCGGACCGTCAGCGACGGGGTCCATCTCACCAAGACCGAGTGGGAACTGCTGGAGGTGCTGGCCCGCAATCCGGGCAAACTGGTCAGCCAGCGCCAGCTCTTGCAGGACGTGTGGGGTCCGACGTACCTCAAGCAGACCCAGTACCTGCGGCAGTACATGACGCAGCTGCGGCACAAGCTGGAGGACGATCCCGCCCAACCCCGGCATCTGATCACGGAACCGGGCATGGGCTACCGGTTCCAGCCCTAGCGCTGTTGCGGCCGCTTGAGGCGGCCGCCGCTCCGGCGCTTGCTGCGACTTGCGGCGGCTTGCTTCGCGCTTGCAGGCCGGGTTAAGCCAGACTTGAACCGGCTTTCATTGACCGATGCCACTCCACGGCGAAGCATGTGTCTCGGCGAGGCGGATGCACCTGTGGAGGAGTCATGGGTCTTCGCGTCGGCAAGCTCGTTCCGCTCGTAGCGCTAGCGGTGGTGGTGGCCGGGGGCACGGCCCTCGCCGCCGAACGGACCGCTGACCGCCGCCGGCCACCCGGCCGGGGGAGCGGCCTCGCGTTCGAGGTGCAGAGCCTCGACGGGTCCGGCAACAACCGGGCGCACGCCGACTGGGGGCGCTCGGGCCGGCCGTACAGCCGGGTGGCGCCCGCGGCCTACGCGGACGGCCGCGGCGCGATGGTCCAGGGGCCGAACGTCCGTTGGATCAGTAACCGTGTGTTCAACGACTCGCACCAGAACGTGTTCAACGACCGGCGGGTCAGCCAGTGGGGCTTCGTCTGGGGCCAGTTCGTCGACCACACCATCGGGCTGCGTGACGCGCCGCCCGACGAGCAGCCGCCGCCGGGTGCGGCGGCCAACATCGTATTCAACCCGGACGACCCCCTGGAGACGTTCTCCAACACGCTCGGGATGATCCCGTTCAACCGCTCCAACGCCGCGCCGGGCGGCGGGGTCCGCCAGCAGACCAACCTGGTCAGCTCGTACGTCGACGCCTGGGCCGTCTACGGCGGCACCGACGCGCGGCTGGAGTGGCTGCGCGAGGGGCCGGTCGACGGGAACCTGGCGAACAACGGGCCGCACCTGCTGCTGCCGGGCGGCTACCTGCCGCGGCGGGACAGCCGGGGCGACGCGGGCGCCGCGCCGGCGATGTCGGTCGACGGGATGCTGCGCGGCCGGCCCGGCACGGCGTTCGTCGCCGGCGACGTGCGGGCCAACGAGAACATCGGGCTCACCGCGGTCCAGACACTCTTCGCGCGCGAGCACAACCGGATCGTCGACCAGCTGCCGGCCGGCCTGACCGCCGAGCAGAAGTTCCAGATCGCCCGGCGGCTCGTCATCGCCGAGCAGCAGTACATCACCTACGAGCAGTTCCTGCCCGCGATGGGGGTGCGGCTCCCGCAGTACCGCGGCTACCGGCCGGACGTCGACGCCACGCTCTCGAACGAGTTCGCCACGGTCGGGTACCGCGCGCACAGCATGATCCACGGCGAGATCGAGATGTCGTCCGACGCCGGCCGCTACCCGGTGGCCCAGCTGGAGGCGTTCCAGAAACAGGGCGTCGAGGTCACCGTCGACGGCGACGAGGTCGAGCTGGCCGTGCCGCTGAACGTCGCCTACTTCAACCCGGATCTCGTACCGGCGGTGCAGCTCGGCCCGCTGCTGCAGGGCATCGGCGGCGAGTCGGAGTACCGCAACGACGAGCAGATCGACAACCAGCTCCGCAGCGTGCTGTTCCAGATCCCGGTCCCCGGCAACCCGCGCTGCCTCGACGGCGCCGAGCTGCCCGACTGCTTCAGCAGCGTCGTGGACCTCGGCGCGGTCGACGTCCTGCGCGGCCGCGACCACGGCATCCCGAGCTACAACGACCTGCGCCGCGCCTACGGCCTGCAGCCGCGCCGCTCCTTCCGCGCGATCACCGGCGAGCCGACCGAGTCCTTCCCGCGCGACCCCGCCCTGACGCTCGGCAAGGAGATCGACGACCCGAACAGCCTGGACTTCACCGCGCTGTTCGACATCGAGGGCAAGCGGATCTCGCCGACCGCCGAGGCGGCCGAGACCGCGGTGACCCGGGCGACCCGCCGCACCGCGCTGGCCGCCCGGCTGAAGGCGGTGTACGGCTCGGTCGACAAGGTCGACGCGTTCGTGGGCATGGTGAGCGAGCCGCACGTGCCCGGCACCGAGTTCGGCGAGCTGCAGCTGGCCATCTGGACCCGCCAGTTCCAGGCGCTGCGCGACGGCGACCGGTTCTTCTACCGCAACGACCCCGGCCTGACGTTCATCCGCCGGGCGTACGGCCTCGACTTCCGCCGCTCCCTGGGCGACGTGATCGCCGACAACACCGACATCCCGAGGGCGGATCTGGAGCGCAACGTCTTCTTCGCCCCGCCGGCCTGACCCACCCGGGCAGCCCCACCGACCTCGCGAGCCCCACTCACCCGTCCGGCCCTCCCGCCCCCGCGCACACGCCGTTCACCCCACGCCGCGCAACCGCGCGCACCCCCGCGCACGCGCACACGCGCACCCCGCGCAGCCCGCGCACCCGCGCGCAGCCCGCGCACGCGGCGCATCTCCGCGATCTTGGAGTTGTGGTCCCGCATTTGTCGTGCTATGTCCGACATTTCCGGGACCACAACTCCAAGATCGGCGAGGGGGTCGAGGACCGTTGGGCGAGGGTGGGCGCGGCGAGGGGCGGCGCAGCGGGGCGGCACGGCGCGGGGCGGCGAGGGGCGGCGAGGGACGCTGGTGGCGCGGCGCGGAGTGGGCGCGAGTGGGCGTGGAGGTGGGGGCGGTGGTCACCTCTGGGTGGGAAGCCGGGTGAGCGGGGGACGCGCGGGCTCCGGACGGGCCGATCGGGGTAAGGCTGGGGCTGGTCCGAAGGGGGGTGCGCGATGTCGCTGGCGGTCGCCTGTATCGGGATAGCCCTGCTCATCGGCACGCTGCTGCGCCTGTTCGTGCGCTCGCGCCGCCGGCCGGCCGGGACCGTCGTGCCCACAGTGGACTCCGTGGTGCACCGCGTGCGGGGCACCCGTCCCAGGGGCCGGGCGGCCGCGGCGAGTGTGGCGCGCCTCAGACCGGGTAGGCCCGTCCTGCACCGGTGCCCGGTTCGGCCGGGCCGGGCTTCGCCCGAGAACGAAAGGATCGCGCGCATGCAACCTGAAGGCGACGAACTGGCGCCCCAGGCTGACGACGAAGCTCCGGCAGTGTCCCCGGCCAGTGGTGTGCCCTCCAGCGGGATCGCATTCCGTGGCGGTGCGGGGGAGACGGCGGACGCACCGCCGCCCGCCGCGTCCGGCTCGACCTACCGGTCGAACAACGGTACCGGCTCCGTGACCGCGCTCGCAGCCCTGTGGAACGACGCCGACCGCCAGCGCATCCGCGGGCGGTGGCAGGAGCTGCAGATGCGCTTCCTCGACGACCCGCACCTCGTCGCGGGCGAGGCCGAGCGGCTGGTGCAGGAGGCGGTCAGCGCCCTGTCCGCGTCCCTCGACGCCCGCCGCAGCCAGCTGCACCAGCAGCGGGCCGCCCGCGGCCTGGACACCGAGAACCTGCGCGCCTCGCTGCGCGATTACCGCGAGTTCCTCGACCGCATCCTGAGCCTGTAAGGAGTCGAACAGATGAACTCCACGACGATCACGATCGGGTTGGTGGTGATCGCCCTCGCGGTAGGTGGGTGGATCCTGCTCCGCGGTGGCAAGGAAGAGGAAGAGGAGGCCGAGACCGCCGGTTCGGTTCCGCCGGCTCCGCGTCCGCCGGCCCAGGCGGCCACGGCCGGGATCCAGGCGCCCCCCGGCTACCCGCCCACCGCGGCGTCCGCCGGGATAGCCCAGCCGGGGATGCCCGGCGGGATGCCCGGCGGCGGGATGCCCGCGGGGATGCCCGGCGGCATGCCGGGTGGCATGCCCGGCGGGGGCCAGCAGGTGCCCGGCATGCCCGGCACCGGAATGCCGGCCGCGGCGGGCGGGTACGGCCAGCCGGTGCCCGGGGCGCCGATGTCGTCGGTGCCCGCGTACACGGGCGGCAGCGGCTACGGCACCTCGACGCCGCAGCCGGGGTACGGGGCGCAGTCCGGTGGCGGGTACTCGGTCACCGCGCCGCTCACCACCGAGGGCCACGCGTACGAGGTCCGGACCCGCTGGCAGGAGCTGCAGATGCGGTTCGTCGACGACCCGCAGACCGCGGCCGGGGAGGCCGAGCGGCTCATCGACGACGCGCTCGCCGGGGTGACGGCGTCGCTGAACGCGCGCAAGGACCAGCTCAGCACCTGGCGGGCGTCCGGCCGGGACGACACCGAGCAGCTGCGGGCGGCCGTGCACGGGTACCGCGACTTCCTCAACCACCTCGTGGGACCGTGACCTTCGTCGTTGCCGTTTGAGGGCCGGTCATCGGCGGGAATACCTCCATCGAAGGAGGACCGCCATGACAGCCACCCAAGTTCTGCTCACGATCATCGTGCTCCTGGTGATCGCCGCGCTCGGCTACGGCATCTGGTTCGTCACCCGGCGGCGCGCCCTGCAGCAGCGGTTCGGTCCCGAGTACGACCGGGCCGTCGCCGAGGGCGACAGCCGCCTTGCCGCCGAACGTGAACTGCGCGAACGGGAGCGGCGCCACGCCGCCCTGGAGTTGCGCGAGCTCGACCCCGCGGCGCGTACCCGGTACGCAACGTCGTGGGAGGAGATCCAGGCCCGGTTCCTGGACGATCCGTCCGGCGCGGTCCGCGACGCGGACGCGCTGGTCAGTGAGCTGATCGCCGAGCGCGGCTACCCGACCGGCGACTACGACGAGCAGGTTGCCACGCTCTCCGTCGAGCATGCGCGCACGCTCGGTCACTATCGCGACGCCCACGAGATCAGCGGGCTCAGCGAGCGGGGCGAGGCGACCACCGAGCAGCTCCGGCAGGCCGTGGTGCACTACCGGACGCTCTTCGCCGAGCTGCTGGGCACCGACGAGACCCCCGTGGCCCGCACCGGCGCTGCCGACCCCACCGTCTCCGAGACCACCGGCACCGTCTCCGAGGCCACCGACGCTCCCGAGCCCGCCGGCGTACCCCAGCAGCGGGCGTCCGGCGACGTGCCCCACGACACCAGCCGCCGGTCGTAGGGCCGGGAAAGGACGCTTACGATGCAGCAGGAACAGCGCGGGTCGCTCGACGAGACGTACGTCCCCGAGCCGCGGCGCGGCGAGCACGACGACCGCGACGACCACGACGTGGCCGTCGGTACCGCCCACCCGGCGGACCGCGAGGACACCGACGCCGGCCCGGACCGGGAAGAGGCCTACCCGGCCGGCACCTACGTCTCCGGTACGTCGCGCACCGACGACGACCGCGCCGACGCCGAGGTCGTGGACCGCGACGAGGCCCTGGAGGCCGAGCGGGTCGAGGAGGCCGAGGACCGCGACGTGCTGGCCGACCACGACGGCCGGGACGCGATCGGCGAGCGCGTGGACGAGGACGTCGCCGCGGAGCGCGCCGAGGAGGAGACCGCGGAGGCGGAGGCCGCCGAGGACCGCCGGTGGCAGGCCGGGGTCGCCGACGACCGTGACGTGTACGACCTCGGCGTCCAGCCGGTCGACGAGGCGCGCGACGAGGACGACGACGCCCGCACCGACACGTACGCCGACAGTGACACCCTCACGGAGGCCGAGGCCACCGGGCCCGAGACCGTCGAGGAGCTGCGGCCGGGCGCGGTCGAGCCGGAGCCGCTCGGCGCGTTCTGGGCCGACGGCGCCGTCGACGGCCTCCGCGAGCGGTGGCGCGAGCTGCAACTGCGCTTCATCGACGACCCGCGGTCGGTCGCCGGCGAGGCCGACCGGCTGGTCGCCGAGGCGGCCGCGTCGATCGCCGCCAGCCTGGAGGAGCAGCGCCGGCGGCTCGCCGACTGGCAGGACGACGGCGGCGACGACACCGAGCGGCTGCGGGCGGCCGTCCGGCGGTACCGTGACTTCCTCGACCGCCTGCTCGGCCTCTGACCAGCCGGAAGGGCTCCCCCGGCGAACCTGCGGGGGAGCCCTTCCGTCGTGAAGCTACCCGGTGGTAGCGTCCTTGGTACCGTCTAGTACCAAGGGGGTCGGATGCACGTCCGCGTCGCCGTCGTCGGGGCGGGGTTCGGCGGCCTCGGCGCCGCCATCCGGCTCAAGCAGCACGGCCACCACGACTTCGTCGTCTTCGAGCGCTCCGGCGAGCTCGGCGGCACCTGGCGCGACAACGGCTACCCGGGCTGCGCCTGCGACGTGCCCTCACATGTGTACTCGTACTCGTTCGCGCTGAACCCGCGGTGGAGCAACACCTACTCCCCGCAGCCTGAGATCTGGGACTACCTGCGCCGCGTCGCCGACCGGTACGACCTGCGGCCGAGCATCCGCTTCGGCACCGAGGTGCGGCAGGCGTCCTGGGACGGCGCGGCGAAGCGCTGGCGGATCGAGACCTCCGGCGGTGACTGGACCGCCGACGTGCTCATCTCGGCCGGCGGCCCGCTCAACGAGCCGGTCGTGCCGAAGCTCGCCGGCCTGGAGACGTTCCGGGGCGAGACGTTCCACTCGGCGCGCTGGAACCACGACGCCGACCTGGCCGGCAAGCGCGTCGCCGTGATCGGCACCGGCGCGTCGGCGATCCAGATCGTGCCGGCGATCCAGCCCGTCGTCGGCCGGCTGTCGCTCTTCCAGCGGACCCCCGCGTGGGTGATCCCGCGGCAGGAGCGCCCGCTGCGGGCGTGGGAGCACTGGATGTACCGCCGGATCCCAGGCTCCCAACGACTCATGCGGACCATCGTGTACTGGCAGGTCGAGGCGACCGTCATCGGCTTCCTGCGCCCGTGGGTCATGCGCTACGCGCAGCGGCTCGCGCTGCTCAACCTGCGCCGGGCGGTGCGCGACCCCGGGCTGCGCGCGAAGCTCACGCCGGACTACGCGCTGGGCTGCAAGCGGGTCCTCAAGTCGAACACGTACTACCCGGCCCTGACGAGGGACAACGTCGACCTGGTCACCGACCCGATCGCCGAGGTCCGCCCGCACGGCATCGTCACCCGCGACGGCACCGAGCACCCGGCCGACGTCATCGTCTTCGGCACCGGCTTCCACGTCACCGACCTGCCGATCGCCGAACGGATCCGCGGCCGCGACGGGCGGTCGCTCGCCGAGGTGTGGCAGGGCAGCCCCCGGGCGTACCGCGGCACGACCGTCGCCGGCTTCCCCAACCTGTTCCTGCTGCTCGGGCCGAACACGGGCCTCGGCCACAACTCGGTCGTGCTGATGATCGAGTCGCAGCTCAACTACGTCATGGCGGCCCTCGACCGCATGCGGGCCCGGCGGCTGGCGACGGTCGAGCCGCGGCCGGAGGCGCAGCAGCGGTACGTGGAGCGCGTCGACCGCCGGATGGCGTCCACGGTGTGGGCGACCGGCGGCTGCCAGAGCTGGTACCTGGACTCGACCGGCCGCAACTCCACCCTGTGGCCCGGCTCGACCTGGCGCTACCGCCAGCGGATGCGCCGCTTCGACGCGCGCGCCTACGAGGAGGTCCCGGCATGACCGTCCACTTCGAACGCTCCGGCGCCGGCGAGCCCCTCGTGCTCATCCACGGCATCGGGCACCACTGGCGGGCATGGGAACCGGTGATCCCGTCGCTGGCGCGCCACTACGACGTCGTCGCGGTGGACCTGCCTGGTTTCGGTCGCTCGCCGGTACCGCAGCACGACCTCGGCATGCCGAGTGCCGTGCGGGCACTGTCGGAGTTCTTCGCCGAGCAGGGCCTGGACCGCCCGCACGTCGCCGGCAACAGCCTCGGCGGCGCGATCGCCCTGGAGCTGGCCGCGGCCGGCCTGGCGCGCTCGGCCACGGCCCTGTCGCCGGCCGGCTTCGCGACCCCGGCCCAGGTGCGCCGCGCCCTGGCGGTCCTGCGCGGCCACCGCATCGGCGCGTTCACCCCGACGCCGGTGCTGCGCCTGTTCTACCGCACGGCGTTCGGCAAGGCGTTCTCGTTCGGCCGGCTGGTGACGCGCCCGTCGGTGCTGACCGCCGAGCGCGCCCTGGCCGACACGCTCGCCCTGCGCGGCGGCAAGGGCTTCGCGCGGGTGGCCCGCCACGGCCGCACGTACGCCTTCGCTGCCGCCTCGCTCCCGGTCCCGGTGACGGTGGCCTGGGGCGACCGCGACCGCATCCTGCTGCCGGTGCAGGCCGAGGCCGCCCGCGCCGCGCTGCCGGACGCCCGCCACGTGACCCTGCCGGGCTGCGGCCACGTCCCGATGAGCGACGACCCGGCCGCGGTGGCCGCCGTCATCCAGGAGACCGTGACGCTCGCCAGCCACGTCAGCTGATCCGCCCGGTGCGGCGGCTCATGGCCGCGAGCGCCTCGCGCCGGACGGTGCCGGGCTCGGTGGTGAGTCGCGCATACGTGAACCGCACAACGGTGTACCCGAGCGCGAGCAGGGCGGCATCCCGGCGCAGGTCGCGTTCCCGGTCCGCCGGCCCGGCGTGATGCGCGGCGCCGTCGAGCTCGAGGTTGACACCGCTGTCCGGGTCGACGGCGTCGAGGTAGACGGTTCCACCCGCCAGCGGCACCGGCACCTGCCAGCGCAGCCGGTCGAACGCGCCGCCGGTGAACACGCGCTCGCACCCCCACAGCTCGAGCGCGCTGCGGCACCCTCGCTCCAGCAGCCCGACCAGCTGCGCGAGCCCGCGACGACCGGCGAGCCGCGGCACCGCGGCCAACGCCGACCGCAGCCGCCCGGGCGTCGTGCGCCGCTCGCTGACCGCCACGATCGCGGGCGCCCGCTGCAGCCCGCGATCGAGCAGCGGCCAACTGTCGACGATCGAACGCTCCAGCCGCGTGACCGGGAAACCGTCCCGAACCACCATGTCCGCCGGCTCCCATCCCCGCCGCCGATGCACCCGAAGCCCGGCGGCCCCACGCGGCTGCCGCCCCTCAGCCACGACGAGGTGGATCGGCCCATCGACGGGCGCCGGGAGTCGCCACACCTCGAGCGCGGTGGTGTGGGACAACGCCGCGCCCTCCCCGCCGTACCGCACCGCGGCCGCCAGCCTGGCCCGCCGCTCGCCGATCCGGGCACGATCGAGGTAGGTCCGCGGGCACACTCGAACGAGCGCCCCGCCGGCCAGCGCCCGGTCGAGCACGAGATGCTCGGCCACGGCCAACGCCTCAGCACGGTCGACCACCCCGTGCCCGTTGTCAGCCAACCGCCGCAGTTCCCGATGCACGTCCAGATGCTGCCACCGCCGCAGCGCCCAATCGCCGCCGTCGGAGATCAACATGTGGACGACGCGGCACTTGTGGATATGGTCGCTGCTGATCTCCTTTTTTGACGTTGGTCGATCTACCCTCATTTGGATCTCTGTTGTTGAGGGTGGATCGACCAACGTCTGGGGGATGTGCCCGAGTGGCGGCGTGGCCTATCGGTCCGCTTGCCGGCCGCTCGGTCTGGGGCCTGTGCCCGCGCGTTGCCGGCTGTTTGGTCTGTGGGGCTGCGCTCGGCGTTGCCGGCTGCTTGGTCTGTGCACCTGTGCCCGCGTGTTGCTGGGCTTCTGGTTGGCTGCGCCTGGCTGCTGGTCGGCCCACGTACAGACGTTGGTCGATCTACCCTCACGAAGCAAGATTCAACTGAGGGTAGATCGACCAACGTATAAGAGTGGCAGGGCGGTGCGTTGCGGCCCCGGCGGCGTCGGTGGGCGGTACGCGGGTGCGAGCGCATGGCGGCGTGGCCCGGTGGTCGGTGAACCTGTGCCCGCGCGTTGCCGCTGCTTGCTCTGTGAACCCGTGCCTGCGGCTTGCCGGCTGCTTGATCTGCGGGCCTGCGCTCGGCGTTGCCGCTGCTTGGTCTGTGCGCCTGCGCCCGCGCGTTGCCGGGCTTCTGGTTGGCTGTGCCTGGCTCTCGGGCGCCTCGCGTGCAGACGTTGGTCGATCTACCCTCGCGAAGCAAGATCCAACCGAGGGTAGATCGACCAACGTCTCAGAGGGGCCGCCCCGGGTCAGCCGTCGGCGCGCGCTGCGTGGGTCAGAAGCGGACCAGGGTGCGGGCGCCCTTCCCCTCGCGCATGCGGGCGAAGGCCTCGGCGAGGTCGTCCAGCGGCACGTGGTCCGTCACCAGCGCGGCCAGGTCCAGGCGGCCGGCGCGCCAGTGGTCGAGCAGGACCGGGACGTCCACCGACGGGTCGGTGCTGCCGTACATGCAGCCGGTGAGCGTGCGCGCGAAGTAGGCCACCTCCAGCGCGCTCAGCGACAGCATGTCCTTCGGCGAGCCCAGGCCGACGACCGTGGCCGCGCCGCCGCGGCGGGTGCAGGACCACGCCGCACGGATCGTGTCGGCGCGGCCCACGCACTCGACGGCGTGGTCGGCGCCGCGGCCTTCGGTCAGGGCGCGGATCTCCTTCGCCAGCTTGTCCGACGGGGCGAGGAAGTCGGTCGCGCCCAGGCGGCGGGCCAGCTCCTCCTTGGCCGGGGACGGGTCGACGGCGACGATCGTCGTCGCGCCGACGATCCGCGCGCCCTGCAGGGCCGCCAGGCCGACGCCGCCGAGGCCGATGACGACCACCGACTGGCCCGGGCGGACCCTCGCCGAGTTGGTGACCGCGCCGACGCCGGTGAGCACCGCGCAGCCGAGCAGCGCGGCCTCCTCCAGCGGGACGTCGGCCGGGACCGGGATGCAGGCGTGGGCGCCGACGACCGTCTCGGTGGCGAACGCGCCGGTGCCGAGGCCGGCGTAGACGTCCTCGCCCGCGGTGGAGCGCGCGAACGGCACGGCGCGGGCGTCGTCGGCGTGCACGCACAGGTACGGCTCGCCGGCCGCGCAGAACCAGCAGTCGCGGCACGGCGGGGACCAGTTGAGGACCACATGGTCGCCGGGGGCGAGCGTGGTCACCGCGGCGCCGACCTCGACGACCGTGCCGGCGCCCTCGTGGCCGAGCACGACCGGGAAGGGCTGGCGCAGCGTGCCGTTGGCCAGGGACAGGTCGGAGTGGCAGACGCCGGCCGCGGCCAGCCGGACCCGCACCTGGGCCGGGCCGAGCGGGTTGAGCGTCAGCTCCTCCATCGTGAGCGGGCCGTCGAGGGCGCGCAGCACCGCGGCTCTGATCGGTGCCCCGCTCACAGCTGGATCGCCTTCACGCTCGTGAACTCCTCGTAGCCGAAGGGGCCGAGCTCGCGGCCGTAGCCGGAGTGCCCGATCCCGCCGAAGGGCGCGAGCGGGTTGAACGCGCCGCCGTTGACGTCGACCTGGCCGGTGCGCAACCGGCGGGCGACGGCGAGCCCGTGCTCCTGGGACCCCGACCAGACGCTGCCGGCGAGTCCATATTTCGTACCGTTGGCGATCCGCACGGCGTCGTCCTCGTCGCGGTACCGGACGATGGACAGGACCGGGCCGAAGATCTCCTCCTGCGCGATCACCGAGTCCGGGTCGACGTCGGCGAAGACCACCGGGGCGACGTAGTAGCCGGTCGCCGGCACCGCGCCGCCGCCGTGCACCATGTTCGCGCCGCCGGCGACGCCGCGCTCCACATAGGACAGCACCCGGTCGCGCTGCGCCGCCGAGGCGAGCGGGCCGAGGCGGGTGGCCGGGTCGGTGGGGTCGCCCGGGAGGTACTTCGACGCGGCGGCCACGGCGAGCCGCACGGCCTCGTCGTAGCGTGACTCGTGGACGAGCATGCGGGTCCAGGCCGTGCAGGTCTGGCCGGCGTTGAGGTAGCAGTTGGCCACGCCGACCTTGACCGCCGCCGCGTGGTCGGCGTCGGGCAGGATCACGTTGGCCGACTTGCCGCCGAGCTCCAGCGAGACGCGGGTCAGGTTGGCCGCGGCGGCGGCCGCGACCCTGCGCCCGGCCACGGTCGAGCCGGTGAACGAGACCAGGTCGATGCCGGGGTGCCCGGCCAGCTCGGCCCCGGTCGGGTCGCCGTAGCCGGTGACCAGGTTGTAGACGCCGTCGGGCAGGCCCGCCTCCACCGCGAGCTCGTGCAGGCGCAGCGCGGACAGCGGCGCGACCTCGCTGGGCTTGTGCACGACGGTGTTGCCGGCGGCGAGGGCCGGGGCGAGCTTGGCGACGGTCTGGTGCAGCGGATAGTTCCAGGGCGTGATGGCCCCGACGACCCCGACCGGGTCACGGACGATCCGGGAATTTCCGATCTGCTCGTCGTCGACCGGCGACGCAAGCTGGTCGATCATCGTGCCCAGGACCGTCAGCGGCAGCCCGACCTGCACCTTGCGCGACACCCCGATCGGCGTGCCCATCTCCGACGTGATGAGCGCGGCCAGCTCGTCGGCGTGCGACGCGAGGAGGTCGCGCAGCCGCGCGAGGTGCGCGGCCCGCGAGGCACGGGACAGGGAAGCCCAGCCGGGCTGGGCCGCCCGCGCCGCCTCGACCGCGGGGGTCACCGAGGGGGTCACCGGCACCGAGGCGATGACCGCTTCGGTGGCCGGGTTGTAGACGTCGATCACGAATCGTCTCCCTTACGCGAACGCGCTCACACCCGTGCGGGCGCGGCCGATGATGAGCTTCTGGATCTGACTCGTTCCTTCGTACACCGTCGTCACGCGGGCGTCGCGCAGGTACTTGCCCACGGGGTACTCGTCGATGTAGCCGTAGCCGCCGAAGACCTGCAGGGCGGCGTTGGCGGCGCGGACCGCGGCCTCGCTCGCGAAGAGCTTGGCCGTCGAGGACTCGGTCGCGAACGGCTGCCCGCGGTCGATGAGGTCGGCGACCCGCCAGGTGAGCAGCCGCGCCGCGTCGGCCTCGACCGAGATGTCGGCGATGAGCTGCTGCACCAGCTGGAACCCGGCGATCGGCCGGCCGAACTGGGTGCGCTGCCGCGCGTAGCCGACCGCGGCGTCGAGGCAGCCCTGGATGATGCCGACGCACCCGGCGGCCAGCGACATCCGGCCCTTCGCGAGCGCGGCCATGGCGATCGTGAACCCCTGGCCCTCGGCGCCGAGCAGCGCGGCGCGGGGCACGTGCACGCCCTCGAACGTGAGCGCGGCGGTCGCCTGGCCGCGCAGGCCCAGCTTCCCGTGGATCTCCTCGATCCGCAGGCCGGGCGCGTCGGCCGGGACCAGGAAGGCGGAGATGCCCTTCGGGCCGGGGCCGCCGGTGCGGGCGAAGACCAGGGCGACCTTCGCCCACGTGCCGTTGGTGATGAACATCTTGGCGCCGTCGATGCGCCAGCCGTCGCCGTCCGGCGTGGCCCGGGTGGCGAGCGACGCCGCGTCGGAGCCGGTGTCGGGCTCGGTGAGCGCGAAGCAGCCGAGCGCCTCGCCGGCGCAGAGCCTCGGCAGCCATGCCGTCTTCTGCTCGGGGGAGCCGTAGCTGTTGATCGACTTCGCGACGAGCCCGAGCGACACCGAGACGATTCCGCGCACCGACGAGTCGCCGCGCCCGAGCTCTTCGAGCACGAGGCAGTACGTCAGGTGGTCGCCCCCGCTGCCGCCGTGCTCCTCCGGGATCGTCACGCCGAAGAGTTCCAGGTCGGCGAGCTTCCTGACGACCGACAGGTCGACCTGCTCGGCCCGGTCCCAGGCGGCCGCGTGCGGGGCGATCTCGCGATCGACGAACTCCGCGGTCATCCGCCTGACCGCCTGCTGTTCGTCACTGAGCGTAAGGTCCATGCCGCCACCCTTTAACTAACGCCGTTAGTTTCTAAGATCGTAGCCATGGTCCGTCCCAGAACGCCACTGCTCACGCGGGAGCGCATCGTCGAAACCGCCACAGCCATCGTCGACGCCGACGGGCTCGACGCGCTGTCCACCCGGCGGCTGGCCCGCGACCTCGGCGTGCAGGCGCCGTCGCTGTACAACCACTTCGCCACGAAGGAGGAGATCGTCGACGCCGTCGGGGACGCGATCGTGGCCGGCGTCGACCTGTCCATGCTCGGCCGCGACCCGTGGCCGGCCGCGCTGAAGGCGTGGGCGCGGGCCTACCGGGCGGCGTTCCGCGCGCACCCGAACGTCGTGCCGTACCTCGCCCGCGGCCCGGCCCGCCGCCCGGCCTCGCTGCGCCTGGCCGACGCGGTCTACGGGGCGCTGGTCGACGCGGGCTGGCCGCCGGCGATGGCCACGCGGATCGGGGCGACGATGCGGTACTTCGTGGCAGGCTCGGCCCTGGGCTCGTTCGCGCTCGGCTTCGTGGACGACCCGTCGCTCTACGCCGAGGAGTACCCGCACCTGCGCGACGCGCACCGCCTGGCCGGGCACCACGAGCAGGTCGACGAGGCCGCGTTCGAGCTGGGCCTGGAGGCCCTGGTGGACGGCCTGGAGCGCCGCTTCGCGACGATCGAGCCCGCGTAGCCGCTATGTGCCCGGGCGGACGTGCCTGGTCTTCAGCCTGGCCGGCAGCACGCCGCCCGGATCGACGAGCACCGCGCCGGTCACGGATCGGTCAGGCGGCGGCCTCGGACGGCATGACCAGCAGCAGCTGGCCGCCCGGGCGGGTGCTCATCCGCACCGGCAGGCGCATCATGCGGCCGGCCCGGATCAGCACGGTCGCGGTGTCGAGGTCGGCGACCCGCAGCCCGGGCGAGCCGGTGCGGGCCGGGCCGGAGACCAGCAGGACGCCCCGCCAGGCGGCCTCGGCCAGCAGCCGGGCGTGCCGGACCTGGCGGCCCGAGCGCGGCGCGTCGGGCGTGCCGCACAGCTCGGCGTACCCGCGCCACCACGCGCGGTCGAGGAAGCCGTCGGTGCCGGGCTCGGTGAAGACGCGGGAGATCTCGTACCGGTGGCGGTTGCCGGCGGTGTAGCGGTGCACGCTCGCCGAGTGGCCGGCCGCCTGGAGCAGCTCGACCAGCCGGTCCGCGGCGACGGGCCGGTTGAACTCGGCGAGCACCCCCGACAGGGCGTGTGCGGAACGTGCCCGGGCGCCCCCCAGTGCCCGGGCACGGCCTCCTCCACCGCACACCCCGGTACATCGCACCAGCACGGCCGCCTCGAACGCGGCGACGGTCGAGGCCAGATAGTGCTCGCCGGTTGACACGATGTCCACCGGGACACCGTCGCGCGCACCGGGGTATCGACGGAACTGTCATCAGCGTTCCTTGAGGAACTCTTGAAAGAGCACCACCCGGGTGCGGCGGCGCTCGGCCGGTGTGACGCCCTCCGCAGACATGGTGTGCCGCCGCGCGACATCCCTGACCGGAATACGCACTCCCGCCGGGAAATGTGCACGACCCGGCCGGCAACCGGCCAACCTTCCCGGACGCTGCACCACCTGCGGCGATCTTGGAGTTGTGGTCCCGTCTTTATACAGAAATATCCGACATATACGGGACCACAACTCCAAGATCGCGGAGAGTGGGGAGCGGTCGGCGCGGGCGGCGGCGCGGGCGGTCGGGTGGCGCGGGTGGCGCAGCGGGCCGGGGCCGGGCAGGGGGCGGGAGGGGCAGGGGCGCCCGGGCGGGGGATGCGCGCGGGTGGTCGGGTGGCGCGGGCGGCGCAGCGGGCCGGGGGACGGGCAGGGGCGGGAGGGTGGGTGCGTGGAGAGGTGAGCGGCGGGGCGGGGGGCCGTACCATGAGCGCACGATGCGGGTGATGGTGGTGGAAGACGACGCGCGGGTGGCGGCCGCCCTGGCCACGGCCCTGCGGCGGCGCGGGCACGAGATCGTGCACTGCATGACCGCCGAGAGCGCGCTCGACACGTTCGCCGCCGAGCCGTTCGACCTGGTGCTGCTCGACCTCAACCTGCCCGACGGCGACGGCATCGACGTGTGCCGCACGCTGCGGCGCAAGGACGAGAACGTCGCCATTATCGCCGTCACCGCGCGGGCCGAGGAGCGGGACCGGGTCGCCGGGCTGCAGACCGGCGCCGACGACTACGTGGTGAAACCGTACTCGATGGCCGAGCTCAACGCCCGCATCGAGGCCGTCCTGCGGCGGGCCGCGCGGGCCGTGCTCGTGCCGGCCGAGGTGGTCGTCGCCGGGCCGGTGCGGATCGACGTCGCGGCGCGGCGGGTGTCGGTGCACGCCCGGGAGCTGGCGCTGACGCGCAAGGAGTTCGAGATCCTCGCCGTGCTGGCGCGCACGCCCGGCGTGGTGGTGTCGTACGACCGGCTCATCCTCGCCGTCTGGCAGACCAGCTTCGTCGGGCGGCACACCCTCGACGTGCACGTCGGGTCGCTGCGGGCCAAGCTCGACGTCCCCGGGCTCGTGCAGACCGTCCGGGGTGTCGGCTACCGGCTGGCGCCGTGAGGGTCCGGCTCGTCGGGACCTACCTGGTGCTGCTCCTGCTGGTGCTGGCGGCGCTCGAGGTGCCGTTCGCGACCATCATCGCCGGAAGGGACACCCAGCGGCTGGTGGCCGACCGGCTCGCCGACGCCACCCGGTTCGCCACGCTCGCCGAGCCGGCGCTGCGGGCCAGCGAGACCGCCGAGATGTCGGCCGAGCTGGTGCGCTACGACGAGTTGTACGGCATCACCGCCATCGTCGTCGACCAGGACGCGCACCGGGTGGTCAGCTCGCGGCCCGGCGCGTTCCTCGACGACGCCGACGTCCTCCGGCAGGCGCGCCGCGCGCTGGAGGGCCGGGAGGCCAGCGACGACGGCACCGTGTGGCCGTGGCGGACGGATCCGTACGTCGTGGCGGTGCCGGTCGGCCGCGGCGGCGAGGTGATCGGCGCCGTCATCACGATCTCCCCGACGCGGGAGCGGGCCAACGCCGTCGGCACCGCGTGGAGCATCCTCGCCGGCGGTGGGCTCGTGGTGCTGTTCGCCGGCATCGTCGCCGCCTGGCTGCTGGCCCGCTGGACGCTGCGGCCCGTCGCCGAGCTCGACGCGGCCGCGCACGAGCTCGGGGCCGGCGACTACGCGGCCCGGGTGCCCGCCGCCGACGGCCCGCCCGAGCTGCGCCGCCTCGGCACCGCGTTCAACGAGATGGCCGCGACCGTCGCCGACTCCCTGGAACGGCAGCGCGCGTTCGTCTCCAACGCGAGCCACCAGCTGCGCAACCCGCTCACCGCGCTGCGGCTGCGGGTCGAGGACCTCGGCGCCGACCTCACCGACCCGGACGCCGTCGAGGGGCACAAGCTCGCGCTGGAGGAGGCGGAGCGGCTCGGCGAGGTCCTCGACAGCCTGCTCGCGCTCGCCCGCGCCGAGCGGGGCCGCTTCGAGCTGGCCGACTTCGACGCCGGCGAGGTGGCCTGGGCCCGGATCGTCGCCTGGCAGCCGGTGGCCACCAAGAAGCAGATCACGCTGCGGTACGTGCGGCCGCCGCACCCGCTGCGCGCCCGTGCCGTGACGACGGCGCTCGACCAGACCCTCGACGCGCTCATCGACAACGCGGTGAAGTTCTCCGGCCCCGGCGCGACGGTCACCGTCCGGCCCACCGCCGACGAGGGCGGCGTCGCCGTCCACGTCGTCGATACCGGCCCGGGCCTCAGCGAGCAGCAGCGGGAGCTGGCGACCGTGCGCTTCTGGCGGGCGCCGGACGCGCAGAACGTCGACGGCAGCGGCCTCGGCCTGCCGATCGTCGCGGTGCTCGTGGAGGCCTCGGGCGGCCGGCTCGACCTGCAGCCGAACACCCCGACCGGCCTGCAGGCCCGGGTCTGGTTCCCGGCGGCGCCCGCCTAGGCCTTCTGGCCGCGGTAGTAGCGGGCGGCGCCCGGGTGCAGCGGCAGCGGCGGGGTGTTGATGGCCGAGCGGATGTTCAGCCGGGCCGCCGCCTGGTGCGCCTTGGCCAGCTCGTCGCGGCGCTCGAAGAGGAGCTGGGTCACGCCGTACGCGAGCGGGTCCGGCATCGACGTGCGGACGAGCAGGTAGTTGGCGATGCCGACCGCGACGATGTTGCTGATGCCGCGGTACGTGGAGGCGGGCACGACCCGCTCCGCGTAGTAGTCGCCGTAGTTGTGGCGCAGCTCGGAGACCACCGCCTGCAGGTCGATCAGCCGGATCGGGAAGTGCTGGGCCAGGTCGGTGATCGTGGCCACCGGCAGGCCGCCGGAGAAGAAGAACGCGTCGACCTGGCCGCCGGCGAGGGCCTTCGCCGAGTCGTCGAGCCCGAGCTGGACCCGCTGCACGGACAGGCCGGCCACGCTCAGGATCCGCTCGGCGGTGACGGCGGTGCCGGAGCCGGGCGCGCCGATCGAGACCCGCCGGTCGCGCAGGTCGGCGACGGTCTGCACGGGGCCGCCGGCGGCCACCACCACGTGGATGTAGTCGTCGTAGATGCGGGCCAGCGCGGCCAGCCGGCCGGGCGCGGCCGCGTGGCCGGCGCCGGCGATGTCGGCCTGGGTGAACGCGACGTCGGCCCGGTCGTCGCGCACGTCGTCGACGTTCTCCTGGGACGCGGCGGTCTCCAGGACGCTGGCGCGGACCTTCGGCAGGTACCGCTTGGCCAGCGCCGCGATCGCCGTGCCGTACTTGTAGTACACCGCCCCCGAG
>NZ_BMPI01000043.1:23857-93396 GCF_014647515.1 Dactylosporangium sucinum
CTGCCGGTCGCGATCCGCAGCGTGCCGGTCGCCTCCTCCCCGGCCGACTCGCACGCGCCGAGCGTCAGGGCCGAAGCGGCCCCGGCGAGCAGCGCGCGACGTCTCACGCCGGGACCCCCAGGAGGTCCCGGAGCGCCGCGATCGTCGCCGCGGTGTCGCGGTGGTGCAGCGTGGTCATGCCCAGCGCCCGCGCCGGCTTCAGGTTGCCCGGCAGGTCGTCGACGTAGACGCAGTCGGCCGGGGCCAGCCCCACCGACCGGGCGCCCAGCGTGTAGATCTCCGGGCTCGGCTTGCGCAGGCCCACGTCGCCGGAGATGACCACGCCGTCGAAGAGCTCGTCGAGCAGCGCCCGGTCGTACCGGTCGACGCCCCACGAGTTCGAGATGAGCCCGGTGCGCACGCCCCGGCGGCGCGCGGCCCGCACGAAGTCGAGCATCGCCACGTCCTCGGCGGCGCCGCCCATGAGCCGCTCGACGAGCCCCTCGGGAGCGACCCCGAGCAGCGCCGCGAAGTCCCGCTCGAACTCGGCGGCGGCGAGCGTGCCGTCCTCCAGCCCGGCCAGCAGCGTCCGGGCGGTCGCGTCGGTGCGGAACAGCTCGCGCACCGTCCCGGCCGGCAGCCCCTCCCGCGCGCAGAAGGCGTCGAACGACGCGAACACGTCGGTGGTGAGCACGCCGCCGTAGTCGACGAGGAGACCGCGATGCATGCAGCCGAGGGTAGTACGCCGGGTGACCCGGGCCGTGTGAGAAGGTCCACGGCCGTCAGGCGCCGCGGGTCTCCTCGGCCAGCGCGAGGGCGTTCTCCCGCAGCGTGGCGTGCTTGCGCTGCCGGGTCGCCGACGTGCCGCGGCCCCGCAGGTCGGTGAGCAGGTCCACCGCCGTCTCCCACTCGCCGCGGGCCTCCAGGGCCGGCCGGAGGTGGGTGAACAGCGCGTCGATCCGCACGCCGGCCGGCACCGCGGTGCGGGTCGACGGGTCGACCAGGTGGCCGCTGAGGCCCGAGCGGGCCGCCCGCCAGGTGGCCGCGCGCAGCAGCACCTGCGGCGCCTCCGGCAGCGGCCGCCCGGCCGCGTCCTCCGCGGCGGCCGTCGTGACGAGGGCCCGGGCCAGCGCGGCGAGCAGCACGACGTCGTCGATGTGCGGGCAGGAGTCGGCGACGCGCACCTCGACCGTCGGGTACCGCGCCGACGGCCGGGCGTCGAAGTACACCATCCCGGCATCACTGATCACGCCGCTCGCCACGAGCGTGTCGACGACCTTCTGGTACTCCGCGGCCGAGGACAGGTCCGGCGGCGGCCCGACCGTCGGCCACCGGCTGGTGACGACGGTGCGGTAGGAGGCGTAGCCGGTGTCCTGGTTCGCGAAGTACGGCGAGCTGACGCTCAGCGCGAGCAGCGCCGGCAGCCACTCGCGGACGCGCCGCGTGATGCGCACCGCCAGGTCCCGGTCGGGCACGCCGACCTGGACCTGGCACGCGGCCACCTGCTGCTCGTCGACGAGCTGGCGGTACTCCTGGGCCATCCGCTCGTAGCGCTCGTCGGGGTACACCCGGCTCGGCCGCGCCCCGGACCCGGGCACCGTGCCGGCGGCGACGATGGCCAGGCCGAGCCGGTCGCAGGCGTCGGTGAGCGAGCGCCGCTTCTCGGCCAGGTCGGCCCGCAGCGCCGACAGGCCGGTCTGCACCGCGCTGGCCGTCTCGACCATCGAGCGGTGCAGCTCCGGCTCGGCGTCGGCGCCGCGCAGCACCCGCCGCGCGGCCGGCTGCAACTCGCCGGTCTCGGCGTCGATGACGTGGAACTCCTCCTCGACGCCGAGGGTGTCGCCGACACTCACCATCGGCTGTGCACCGACGCGCGGATCAGGTCGTCGTACACGTCCCTGACCGCGTCGTGGGTGGCCGCCGGCAGCGGCGGGAGGTCGCCGACGGCCGCATTGCCGCGGGCCTGCTCGCCGTTGCGTGCGCCCGGGATGACGACCGAGACGGCCGGGTGGTCGACGATCCAGCGCAGCGCGAACTGGGTCATCGTCAGCCCCTCGGGCCGGAGCGGGGCGAGCCGGCGCACGGCCGCCAGGCCGGTGGCGAAGTCGACGCCGGAGAACGTCTCGCCCTGGTCGAACGCCTCGCCGTGGCGGTTGTACGTGCGGTGGTCGTCGGCGCCGAAGGTGGTGTTCTCGTCGTAGCGCCCGGCGAGCAGGCCGCTGGCCAGCGGCACCCGCGCGATGATGCCCACGCCCATCTTCTCGGCGGCGGGCAGCACGTCGTCGAGCGGCTTGAGCCGCAGCATGTTGAAGATGATCTGCACGGTGGCGACGTTGGGCCGGGCGATCGCGGTGAGGGCCTCCGCGACGGTCTCGACGCTCACGCCGTACGCGTGCATGCGCCCCTCCTGCACCATGAGGTCGAGCCCGTCGAAGACCTCGTCGGTGGAGTAGACCTCGCTCGGCGGGCAGTGCAGCTGGACCAGGTCGAGCGTGTCGACGCCGAGGTTCTCCCGGGACCGGTCGTTCCAGGCGCGGAAGTTGTCGAGGTTGTACCGCTGCGCCTCCTGCGGCACGCGCCGGCCCATCTTCGTCGCGACGGTGACCGTGCGCCCGACCGGCAGGCCCCGCACGAACTGCCCGACCAGCCGCTCGCTGCGACCGTCGCCGTACACGTCGGCCGTGTCGATGAAGTCGACCCCCGCCTCGTGCGCCGCGATGAGCGTCGCGAGGGCCTCGTCCTCGTTGACCTCGCCCCAGTCGGCACCCAGCTGCCACGCCCCGAGCCCGACCGCGCCGACCGGGACGCCCGTGCGCCCCAACGTCCTCTGCTGCATGCCCTTCACCCTATGCCGCCGATGATCCCCCCGCCCGCGGCGTCCCTGCGTCGATCTTGCAGTTGTGGTGCCTCCCAAAGCGGGATACTTCGGGAGTGTCCCGGCACCACAACTGCAAGATCAACGTGGTGGGGGCTAGAAGACGGGCACGCCCTCGCGGACCAGCTTCCAGTTCGGCGTGAAGAAGTCCGCCGGGTCGATCGCGCCCTTGGCCTGGGCCCAGTCGATGAGTAGCTGGCGGATCTCTTGCTGCGCGTTGTACACCTGGGTCTTCACGATGCCGGGGAAGTTGCCGCCGCCGGAGCGCCGGTAGTTGTTCACCGCCACGACGAACTGCTCGGCGTCGCCGACCGGCGTGCCGGTGCCCGGGTGGACGAGGCGCGTGATGCGCTGCCCGACCGGCCGGCTGATGTCGATGTCGTAGTCGACGCCGGAGATCGTGTCGTAGTTGTAGTCGGGCACCGACGGCTCGCTGATTGTCGCCGGGTCCACCGGGGCGCCCGGGGCGAGCGTCACGAAGTACTTTGCCGAGTACTCCAGGTAGGCCCGCACCTCGGCGCCGGTGAGCACGACGGCTTCCAGCGTGTTGTCGTAGATGTACAGCCCGGCGACGTCCTTGATGCGGACCTCGCCGGCCGGGAACACCGCGGTGCGGGAGAACGGCGCCGCGATCGACAGCACCGGCAGGGCCGTGCCGAGCGCCGCGGTCACGGTGTCGGTCTGGACCTTGTTGATGTAGTCGAGGATCGCCGTGTCCTTGTACCGCGACTCCGCGGCCGACAGCGTCTCGGTCGACGTGGCGACGACCTGGTTGACGTACGCCACCGTCTTGGCGTGCTGGGCGCGGACCGCGGCGAGCACCGCCGGGTCGGCCTCGACCGTGTTGGTGTTCAGCGTGGCCGCCTGCTTCGCCGTGATCGTCCAGCGGTTGCGCTCGCGGGACAGGGTGAAGTCCATGCGGGTGAGCCGCTGGCCCCACTTCGACGGCTCGGACAGCAGCACCTGCGCGCCGGTCGCGGTGTTGGTGACGAAGCGCTGCGGCACCTCGTTGTGCGCGTGGCCGAAGAGGATCGCGTCGATGCCGGGCACCTGCTGGGCGATGAGCGCCGACGGGTTCTCGTTCGGCAGCTCCGGCCCGTAGCTGGAGGTGCCGCTGTCGCCGCCGTGCGCGGAGATCAGCACGACGTCGGCCCCGCGGCGGCGCATCTCCGGCACGTACCGCGCGGCGGTGGCGACCAGGTCGTCGAAGCGCAGCTTGCCCTCGACGTTGGCCCGGTCCCAGATCGCGACGCCCGGGTTGGTGAGGCCCAGGATGCCGACGCGCAGCGTCGGGGCGCCCTTGCCGAGGTCGACCTTCTTGATGACGTACGGCGCGTAGGCCGGCCGGCCGGTCTTCAGGTTCACCGCGTTGGCGGCGAGGGCCGGGAAGCCGAGCTGGCGGATCCACAGGTCGAGCAGCGGCAGCCCGTAGTTGAACTCGTGGTTGCCGAGGGTGACGGCGTCGTACTCGATGACGTTCATCGCCCGCGCCATCGGGTGCTTCTCGTGCGTGCTGGTGATGGGCTCCTGCTTGGCGTAGTACGTCGCCAGCGGCGTGCCCTGGATGGTGTCGCCGGCGTCGAGCACGAGCGTGGCCTTGCCCCGCCGCTCGGCCCGGATCCGGTTGACGAGCGTGGCGACCTTGGCCAGGCCGATGTCGTTGTGGGCGCTGTCGTCGTACTCGGCGTCCTTGTAGTAGTCCCAGTTGTAGACGTTGCCGTGCGTGTCGGAGGTGCCGAGCAGGGTCAGGTCCCAGGTCTTCGGCGCGCCGGGCTGGTGCGCCTCGGCGACGGCGGGGGCGACGAACGGTGCCGCGGCCGCGGCCGCCGCGGCCGAGAGGACGGTCCGCCGGGTGGTGCCGGAGGGGTTGGTCATGCTGTGCCTTCCGTGATGATCGGGGCGCCTCGTGGGCGCCGACCAGCACCATAACGTCCCTTCGATGCGGGCGCGTGGTATGAGTCAGCCAATAGGTTGACGACTATCGATGTACATCGGGATACTCGGGCGGCCCGCAGCGGACGGTCGACCCCGCGCTGACGGGCGGTGACCCCCTCGACCCTTGGGAGCAGCCCACGTGAAGACGTCCCGCCTCCTCGCGGCCCTCGCCGCGATCGCCCCGCTCGCGCTGGTGACGCCGGCGTCCGCGGCGCCGGTGAAGATCCTGCTGGCCGCCGCGCCGAACATCTCCGTCACGAACGTCAAGGCGCACCTCGCCCAGCTGCAGAGCATCGCCACCGCCAACGGCGGCAACCGGGCCCACGGGCGGCCCGGCTACCTGGCCTCGGTGAACTACGTGCGGGGGCAGCTCGACGCCGCCGGCTGGACGACCACCGTGCAGTCGTTCACGTACAACGGCGCGACCGGCTACAACCTCATCGCGGACTGGCCCGGCGGCGACCCGAACGACGTGCTCATGGTCGGCGCGCACCTGGACAGCGTCACCGCGGGGCCCGGCATCAACGACAACGGCTCCGGCTCCTCGGCCAACCTGGAGGTCGCGCTGGAGGTCGCCCGGCAGCACCTCACCACCACCAAGCACCTGCGGTTCGGCTGGTGGGGCGCCGAGGAGCTCGGCCTGCGCGGGTCGTCGGCGTACGTGAGCAGCCTCAGCGCGACCGAGCGGTCGAAGATCAAGGGGTATCTCAACTTCGACATGGTCGGCTCGCCCAACCCCGGCTACTTCGTGTACGACGGCGACAACTCCGACGGCACGGGCGCCGGCCCCGGCCCGGCCGGCTCGGCCGCCCTGGAGAAGGTGCTCCAGGACTACTTCACCTCGATCGGCGTGCCCACCGAGGGCACCGACTTCGACGGCCGCTCCGACTACGGCCCGTTCATCAACGCCGGCATCCCGGCCGGCGGCACGTTCACCGGCGCCGAGGGCCGCAAGAGCGCGGCGCAGGCGGCGAAGTGGGGCGGCACGTCGGGCACCGCGTTCGACCGCTGTTACCACAGCTCCTGCGACACGACCGCGAACATCGACGACACGGCGCTGGACCGCAACGCCGACGCCATCGCCCACGCGGTGTGGACGCTGGCCGCCGGCACCACCACCCCGCCCGGCAGCACCGTGTGGAGCGACACGTTCGAGACGGCGACGGGCTGGACGGCGAACCCGTCGGGCACCGACACGGCGACCGCCGGCGCGTTCGAGCGCGGCGACCCGGCGGCCACGTCCTCCGGCGTGGCGCTGCAGCTCGGCACCACGGTGAGCGGCTCGTACGACCTGGTGACGGGCGCCGCGGCCGGCACGACCGCGGGCGACTTCGACGTCGACGGCGGGCTGACGAGCATCCGCTCGCCCGCGATCACGCTGCCGTCGTCGGGGACGCTCACGCTGCAGTTCTCGTGGTACCTCGCCCACCTGAACAACGCCACGAGCGCCGACTTCCTGCGGGTCCGCGTGGTCGGCACCACGACGACGACCGTCTTCACGCAGGCGGGCGCCGCGTCGAACCGGGCCGGGGCGTGGGCCACGGCGAGCGTGAACATCAGCGCGTACAGCGGGCAGACCGTCCGCATCCTCGTCGAGGCCAACGACTCCGGCACGGCCAGCCTGGTCGAGGCGGGCGTCGACGACGTGAGGATCACCCAGTCCTGACGCTGCGGGCGGCGCCGGGGCTCACGCCGGTGCCGCCCCCAGCAGGTTGCGCAGGCCGTCGAGGTACGTCGTGCGGTCGATCCGCCCGACGGTCACGTTCTGCAGGATGTACCCCTGGACGAAGCCGAAGATCGCCGCGCCGGTCGCCGCCGGGTCGGTGCCGGCCGGCAGCTGCCCGTCGCGCTGGGCCCGCTCGGCGAGGGCCCCGGTCGCGTCGCGGATCTGCCCGTAGATGCCGGACACCATGGCCGCGATCTCCGGGTCGTGCACCGCCTCGCCCCAGACCTGCACCGCGATCCGGACCGCGCCGTCGGCCCCGAGCTCCTGGTCGACGTGCCCGAGCACCTCGTCGAGCACGTCGAGCAGCGGCGGCATCGGCTCCTGCCGCAGCAGCCCCTCGACGGTGCTCACGACGTTGCCGACCTTCTCGCTGGCGATGGCCTTGATCAGCTCGGACTTGCTCGTGAAGTAGCGGTAGAAGGCCCCGACGGACAGCCCGGCCTCCTTGATGACATCCTGCATGGAGGTCTGGTGGAACCCGTTGCGCACGAAGCAGCGCGTCGCCGCCTCGACGATCTGCTCCCGCCGGGCCGCGAGGTGAGCTTCCGAAACGCGTGGCACCCTCCAATTGTAGAACGAACGATCGCTCACTTTAAGGGATCGCCGAGGTGACGGATGGCACGGCTCGGCGACCGCCGGTGCCTGGCGACCCATGGCCGGTGCACGGTCCGGTACGCGGTGTGGGGCACCGGCGGCGGCGCCGCGGCCGAGCTGCTGACCCTGCACCTGCGCGCCCGCGGCTGGCCGGTCGACACGGCCGGACCGGCCGGCGTGCCGGCCGATGCGCGGCGTCTTCGCCTGGGAACCGGCCTGCCTGACCGTCTCGCCCGGCGACGGTGACCCTCGACTGGGCCCGGGACCTAGACGCGGGTGGCGTTGAAGATCATGGTGGTCATCACGACGCCGCCGGCCTCGGCGTTGGCCAGGACCAGGCGGGGGCTCAGCGACGTGATCGGGGCATTCTTGTCCACCACCGACGCCTTGCGGCTGCCGGTGGAGAACGCGGTCAGCTCCACGCCGCCGTCCGGGGTCGGCTTGCAGGTCACCTGCAGCGGGGTCGAGGCCGTCGTCGGCGGGCCGGCGTTCTTCGGCTTCGCCGAGGCGGTGAGGCGGGCGTGCTGGTCGGCGAAGTGCTTCCAGATTTCGATCACGCCGTCGGGGGCGACCTCGAAGCTGTAGCCGTTGGTGAGGTTCGCGCCGTCGAAGCAGCCGGCGCCGACCTTGGCGCCGCCGGCCGCCTTGCCGATCGCGGCGAACTCCAGGTCCATCGCGAAGCCGCCGCCCGGCACGCTGAGGCGCTGCTCGGGCCCGGGCGCGAGGCAGCGCACGCCGGGCTGCGCGGCGGTCACCCGCAGCGCGTCGGGCACCTCGATCTTGCAGCCGCCGGCCGCGCCCCAGGGCGTCTTCTGCTGCAGGGCCGCGACCGTGCGGGTGCCCTTGAGCGTCCACGGCCCGACCGAGCCGAGCCAGCAGGCGATCACCGGCCTCGCGTGCCAGCCCTCCTCCAGGGCCGGCGGCAGCAGCGGCGCCTCCAGCGGCAGGAAGGACTGCCCGAACGGCACCCCGAGGTAGTCCCCGTACGACTGCTCGCACATCGCCTTCGCGGCCGCGTCGACGGCGCTCTTGCCGGGGTCGACCGTGAACGGCAGGTGCCCGACGAACGTGACCTCGCCGACGTGCGCCCCGTTGCACGGCGCCACGTACCGCAGCTGCGACGACCCGCCGATCCAGTCGAAGCACTCGCCGCTCTTGAGCTCGAACTGGTCGCCGACGTACAGCTCGGCGGCCGAGGTGCCCGGCTGGGCGAGGGCCTTGGCGATCCGCTCGCCGTCGTCGTTGCCGGTGACGGGCAGCCCCTTGTCGAGCAGCGCGACCAGCGACGGCGACATCCCGTCGACCCGCAGCGAGGTGTCGTGCACCGACTGGACGTGCCGCGGCGACAGGCCGGCGACGACGACCACCCTGCCGTCCTGGGTGCGCAGGTAGTACTCGTAGCCGAGCCAGTGGCTCGCCCCGGCCAGGCCGAGCGGCACCACGAGCGCGACGGCGAGCACCGAGTAGCCGGTGACGGTGCCCCAGGCCCGCCCGACGGACGCCGCGATCACCGCGGCGGCCCCGGCGAGCACCCCGCCGAGCAGGGCGATCGCCCCGCCGGAGGCGAGCAGCAGGCGCAGCGGCTCGGCGAGCAGGAAGCCGGCCAGGCCGCCGGCCCGGTTGGTGCCGCCGTCGAGCAGGTTCGGGTTGCCGCGCACCAGGTGCAGCAGGCCGAGCGTGGCCAGCACGATGCCGCTGGCCCGGGTGAGCACCCGCTCGCGCAGGAAGGCGAGGGTGGTGACGGCGAGCTCGCGCAGCTCCGCGCCCGTCCACAGCCGCCGGTCGGCGACCGGGAGCAGCGGCAGCCGCCACGACCAGCGCGGGCCGCGACGCAGGCGGGGCAGCGGCCAGGCGAGCAGCAGGGGCAGGACCGGCAGCGCGAACGCGCCGTAGCCGACGACGAACTGGGCGGCGGTCCGGGCGACGCCGCTGACCGGCACCTGCGGCACCCAGAGCAGGGCGGCGAGGGCGGCCGCGATGAGCGTGGTGACGGCGATCCGCATCCAGGAGGGCCGCGGGGGCCGCCCGCGGGCCGGCGGTTCGGGGCGTTCGCTCCGGCTGGGCGGTTCGTCGGGTTCGCCCCACAGGTCGCCGGTGGTGGGCACCCGCCGGGTCCGCCCGGTGAAGATCCCGGTCTCGGTCCGCTCCTCGTCGCCGAGCCGCCCGGCGAGCACCCGGTCGCCGGTCCAGTCGCCCGTCCGCTCGCCGCTCAGCTCACCGGCCAGGTCGATCAGGCCGCGCCGGGGCCGCCGGTGCACCCCCGACTCGGCCGCGGTCGCCCCCTGCCAGTCGGTGAGGGCGGCCCGGACCTGGTCGGCCGCGGCGATCCCGAGCAGTCCGGCCGCGACCAGCGTCAGCGCGATCCGCCAGGCCGCCGGCGCCGGCGCGAACCCGAGCAGCGTCGAGACGCCGAGCATCGCCGCGGTGGCGAGCGTCAGCAGGCCGACCGCGGGGAGCGCACCACGGACTCGGCGGCCGACCTCGGACACGGCTGCGAGCATGGCACCCGCCGTATCCCATCGCAACTGGCCTAAGTCTGGCTTAAAAGTCTGGGCTCACATCTGCGTGTGGCCGGCCGCACAGGCATCGATGACCGGCTTGAACGCGGCCACCTCGGCATCGGTGATCTTCAGCTCCGTGTACAGCGGTGCGCCGCCGTCGAGCGAGACGAAGGCGGGGAACACGTACGGCTTCTTGATCTCGGCCAGCGCGTGCGGCGTGCACCGCTCGCCGTCCACGATGATCGGGATGCGCAGCTCGTCCTCGCCGGGCTTGAGCACGCCGTACGGCTTCGGGGTCGCCTCGCGCAGCGGGACCGGCATGACCTCCAGCAGGATGCTGCCGGTGAACTCCTGCAGGGTGACCGTGCCGGGGAAGCCGACCCGCCGGACCACGACGGTGCCGCTGACCCAGCCGCTCGGCAGCGGCGTCCAGGGGCCGAAGGTGAAGGTGGCCTGGCGGTCGAGGTACGCCTGCTGGCAGTCGATGCCGAGGAGCTTGTCGAGCATGGCGTTCGGGTGGGCCAGCGGCAGCCGCAGGTCGTGGACCCGGCCGTCCTCGGTGCGCACCTTGAACGCCACGTGCGAGGCCGCGCTCTTCGGCTTCAGGTCGTCGCCGGTGCAGCTGCCGGTGCCGTACGACACCGGGACGTCGACCCGCAGGCCGCCGACCGGCAGCGGCGCGTCGACGGTGACCGGCCCGGCGCCCTTGAAGGACGGCGCCTGCAGCTCGACCTGCACGACCGTGATCTTCGAGGGGCCGTCGTTGTGCATCGCGATCTGCACGGTGTGCCGCACCTCGTCGACCCGGCCCTGCTCCAGCTCGACCCGCAGCTGCACGGCGGCCTCCGGCAAGGGCGACTCAACCGGCGCGCGGCCCGACAGCGCGGCACCGGCCAGGACGACGATCACGGCCACCGTGGCGAGCCACACGCGCTTCATGAACGCCTATGTTGGCACGATCCGGTGCAGCAGCGCACGGGCCGCGTCGAGCACCAGGTCACGGTCGTAGGTGACGGCGTAGGTGAAGCGCCGGTCCTCGTCCGCGCCGGTGTCGGCCAGGTCGCGGGCGACGAGCGCGCCCGCGAAGTGCGGGCCGGCGACGATGACGTTCCACTCGCCCCGCAGCGGGTCGTCGCCGCCGATCGCCGTGCCGCGCACCCCGGGCGCCGGCTCGCCCGGCAGCTCGGTCGCGACGGCGGCCACGAGCGCGGCGGACTCCGCGGCGGCGGCGTAGCGCCGGGCGGTCGCCGGGGTGAAATGCCGGGCCTCCTGGAGGCTCGCGAGCAGCATCGGCGGCTCGCCGGCGTCGAGCGCCCTAGCCTCCAGGGAGTGACTGATGGGCAGCAGCATCCGCTTGGTCGCCCGCGCGGTCGGGCGGCGGGCCGAGACGATCTCGTACGGCGTGCGGCCGCCCGGGTTCGCCGGCGGCGCGACGAACGGGACGCCGACGGCGGCGTGGCGCTGGCCGACGTCCGGCGGCAGCGGGCCCGGCCGGCCGAACAGCCAGCCCTGCCCGAGGTTGGCGCCCAGGCCCAGCGCGGCCGAGAGGTGCTCGGGGGTCTCGACGCCCTCCGCCAGTACCGCTGCCCCCGAACGCTCGGCATAGGCGGTGACGGCGGTGACCACGCGCGCGGCGTAGCCCCCGCCCGGGTGCTGGGTCAGGTGCCGGTCCAGCTTCACCACGTCGGGATGGACGAACGGCAGGACGGCGAGGCAGGCCGGCTCGACGCCCACGTCGTCGAGGGCCACGCCCCAGCCGGAGCCCCGGCAGGCCTCGGCCGCGGTCAGCAGGGCCGACGGGTCGCGGCCGATCGAGCGCTCGGTCATCTCGGTGACGACCCGCAGGCGCAGCTGCGCGTCGAGGATCGCCGGGGCGAGGTCGGGCGGGCAGGGCACGCCGAGCGCGGCCGGCTCGGCGTTGACGAACAGGGTCAGCCCGGGCGGCAGGCCGGCGTCGATCGCCGTGCGGTACGCGGTCGCCCGGCAGATCCAGTCGAGCTCGGCCAGCCGGCCCCGCTCGGCGGCCGCCGCGAACAGCGCGAGCGGCTGCTCCCACGGCGTGCCGGCCGGGCCGCGGGTGAGCGCCTCGTAGCCGACGGTCTCGTGGCGCTTGCGGTGCCAGGCGTCGAGCCGGACGACGGGCTGGAAGACCGTGGTGACCGCCCGCGCGTCGAGCACGTCGTCGACGGAACGGATGACGGTGGTGCTGGCCTCCATATCCCTTCTTTCGTCCGCCGGAGGCCCGGAATGAGGGTTTCGCATCGGCTGGGGTCCCTCGGGTAGGTTGTGGCGCGATGCGACGTGTATTGGCACCGACGCTCCTGGTGGCCGCGCTGGCCCTGACCGCATGCACCGCGGATCCCGATCCGTCCGAGTCGTCCGCACCGGGCGGCCGCACGGCGGCCTGCGCGTCCGCCGCGGCCTCGTCCGGGGAAGGCGGGGCCGACGCGGTCGACGTCGCCGGGCAGGTCGGGCAGAAGGGCGAGGCGGACTACGCGGCCGTCTTCGCCGGCGCCCGGGTCCGCGACGACGGCACGAGCGTCGACGTGTACCGCAAGCCGTCCGCCGACTTCGACAAGTGGGTGCTCGACACCTTCGGCTCGACCTGCGTGGTGCTCAACGACGCGAAGTTCTCCGCCGCCGAGCTCGCCAAGCGCTACCAGCAGGTCAACGACGACCACGAGTACTGGTCCGGCCAGGGCGTCTCCGTCAACAGCGTGAGCTCCGACTTCGTGCGCGGCGTGGTGATCGTCGGCACCGACGACCCGGACAAGGCGGCGCCGCTGTTCAAGACCCGCTACGCCGACGGCGTGCCGGTGGAGCTCGTCAAAGAGGCACCCGCGTAGGTGAGCGGTTGGCGGGAGATCGTCAACGGGATCGGCGAGCGCACCGAGTTCGGCTCGGCCCGGCTGCTGCGCGACCCGCGGCGCAAGGGCGGCTGGACGCTGCTGGTCGAGGAGGTCCAGCAGTCCTACGTCGACGTGAACGATCCGGCGTACCTCGGCTTCGAGTACACCCGCCGCCTCGGCTCGATCGTGGACGCGATGGCGCCGACCGGCCGGCCGCTGCGGGTGCTGCACCTGGGCGGCGGGGCGTTCACGATGCCGCGGTACGTGGCGGCGACCCGGCCCGGCTCGGAGCAGGTCGTGGTCGAGCGGGACCGGCAGCTCGCCGGGTTCGTGCAGCGCGTGCTGCCGCTGGACTTCCCGCTCGACATCGTCTTCGGCGACGCCCGCGAGACGGTGACCGGCTGGTCGCCGGCCGACGACTTCGACCTGGTGATCGGCGACGTCTACGACGCGGCGCAGATGCCCGAGAGCGTCTCCGACGTGACGTTCGCCGCCGCCGTCGCCCGCGTGGTGCGGCCCGGCGGCGTCTTCGCGGTCAACGTGGCCGACCTGGCGCCGCTGGAGTTCTCCCGCGGCCAGGCCGCCACGCTGCGCACCGCGTTCGCCGACGTGTGCCTGATCGTGCGGCCCGACCTGCTGCGCGGCCGGCGCTTCGGCAACGTCGTCTTCGCCGCCGCCCGGGAGGCGGGCCGGCTGCCGGTCGCCCGGCTGGCCGCGGTCGCCGGCCGCGACCGGCAGCCCGCGCAGGTGGTCACCGGCGCCGGCCTCGACCTGCTGACCCAGGGCGCCTCACCGGTCGTGCTCGACGACTGACGGCTCGATCACCGCCCGGGTCAGCCGCCCGGCGAACGGCATGCGCCACGGCAGGTCGGTGCGGCCGGCGGCGGCGCCCGCCGGGGTCACCGCGTCGAAGGGGGCGGTGGGGAAGTCGTACAGGCAGAGCCGCCCGCCGGGCCGCAGGACGCGCACGAGCTCCGCCGCGGCGGCGGCCGGGTCCGGCCAGTGGTGCAGGCTGAGCGACGACACGACCAGGTCGAACGAGCCGTCGGGGAACGGCAGCGCCGCGGCGGTGCCCTCCGTCACGCGCACCCGGCCGCCGTGGCGGGCCAGCCGGCGCCGGGCGGCGGCGACCATCGCGTGGGCCGGGTCGACGCCGGCGACGGTCAGGTCCGGGCGCAGCCGGGCGAGCTCGTCCGGCAGGACGCCCGGGCCGGTGCCGACGTCGAGGACGGCCGCGCCCGGCCCGGCCAGGGCGGCGGCGTCGCGGGCCAGCCGGCGGTAGGTGTATCGCAGCGGCCCGCCGGTCAGCCAGCTGTACCAGGTCGCCCACCGGCCCTCGAAGTGGTTCCCGTCACAGTGCTGCACGTCCGCCTCCGATCGACAAGAGTTGCACAATGCAACTGTTCTTCGACCGTACGCCTCACGGTTGTATCTTGCAACCATGGAGGATCACCGCCTGCACGAGGCGTTCATGGGACTGGTGCGGCTGGTGTCCGCCTGGCACTTCGACACCCCGGAGGGCGGCGGGCCCGGGCTGTCGCTCTCCCAGGCCGCCGCGCTGCACGCGCTGGACACCGAGCCGCCGCTGTCCCAGCAGGAGCTGGCGGCCCGGCTGCGGCTGGAGAAGAGCTCGGTCAGCCGGCTGGTCGGCGACCTGGAGCGGCGCGGGCTGCTGGAGCGGCGGCGCGACGAGGACAACCGCCGGCTCAACCAGCTGCGGCTCACCGACGCTGGCCGGGCCGCGCACAAGGGCCTGTCGAGCGTCTTCCATGGCCACTTCGAGCGGTGGAGCGCCGCCCTCGCGCCGGACGAGCGCGAGGCGCTGGTGCGCGGCCTGTCGGCCCTGCTGCGCGTGGCCCGGGAGGACCATTGAGACGTGCCGAGTGCCCCGGGTGGGATTCGAACCCACACTGTCGGAGGTTTGAGCTCCGTTCCTCTGCCGATTGGGATACCGGGACGAGTACGCCGCATCAGAGTACCCACTACTCTGATCGCGACGGTAACCGCCGTCGAGTCGTGTCGGAGCGGATCGGGAGTGGCTAGTGGCCGAGGCACAGAGCCGTCGGGTGCTCATCGCGGAAGACGAGGCCCTCATCCGCCTCGATCTCCGGGAGATGCTCGTCGAGGAGGGCTACGACGTCGTCGGCGAGGCCGGCGACGGAGAGACGGCCGTCCGCCTCGCCGAGGAGCTCAAGCCCGACCTCGTCATCATGGACATCAAGATGCCGATCATGGACGGCCTGGCCGCGGCGGAGAAGATCGCCGGCGGCCGGATCGCGCCGGTCGTCATCCTCACGGCGTTCAGCCAGCGCGACCTGGTCGAGCGGGCCCGCGCCGCCGGCGCCATGGCCTACCTGGTGAAGCCGTTCCAGAAGAGCGACCTCGTGCCGGCGGTGGAGATCGCCGTGTCGCGCTTCGCCGAGCTCGCCGTGCTGGAGGCGGAGGTCGCCACGCTGACCGACCGGCTGGAGACCCGCAAGATCGTCGAGCGGGCGAAGGGGCAGCTGATGGCCACCTACGGCATGAACGAGCCGCAGGCCTTCAAATGGATCCAGCGGACCGCCATGGATCACCGCATGACGATGCGCGAAGTCGCCGACCGGATCATCGCGGAAACGGCTGGAGGTAACAGCTCCGTAACCGCGGAGTCGTGACCTTTTACCTGCGCATGGTGTGTTTGGCGCAGCTTGCTCAGCAACGGATAACGGCTTGATAACGGCACGCAATTGGCTTGCAGGGCGGGCTATGATCCCGCAGTCCCGAGGGTCGGGACGCCCCCGTCATCACCGTTGATTCGAGGAGCACCATTGCGTAGAGCCGTGATCATGCTCACGGCCTTCCTGGCCTGCGTGATGCTCTCCTTCGGCATAGGCGCCACGAGCGCCTGGGCCGCTGGAGAAACACTGCAGGGAACGTTGACCAATAACGGCGCCCCCGTCGCCGGTGTGAAGATCAAAGCGTTCAGCCAGGACGGCGCGTCCGTCGGCGAAGCGACCTCAGACGCTTCGGGCAAGTGGACCATTCCGGTTCCCGGTCCGGGGACCTACAAGGTCGACCTCGATCAGTCCACGCTTCCTTCGGGCGTCACGGTGACGAACGGGCGACCCAGCCTGACGCCGGCCGTGGCCGATGGGCAGCAGCGCAACGTGCTGTTCCCGCTCGGTGGCGGCGCGGGCGGCGCGACCACCGGAAACAGCAACCAGCCGGCCCCGTCGGCCGCCCCGTCGGAGTGGAACCGGGTCGCCGACCTCTTCTACGCCGGCATCCACTTCTCGCTCATCATCGCGCTCGCGGCGCTGGGCATCTCGCTGATCTTCGGCACCACCGGCCTGACCAACTTCGCCCACGGCGAGCTGGTCACGTTCGGCGCGCTGATGGCCTTCCTGTTCAACGTGACCATCGGCCTGCCGCTGGTCCTGTCCGGCCTCATCGCGGTCGCCATCGGCGCCGCCATGGGCTGGTTCCAGGACCGGGCGTTCTGGGGCTGGCTGCGAAAACGCCGCACCAACCTGATCACGACGATGATCATCTCGATCGGCGTGTCGCTCGCGGTCCGGTACATCTTCCTGTACTTCTTCGGCGGCGACTCGCGCGCCTTCTCGGAGTACAACGCCCAGCCCGGCGTCGAGATCGGCCCGTTCACCATCGCGCCGAAGAACCTCGTCACCGACGCCATCGCGATCGTCGTGCTCGTCGCCGTGTCCATGGCGCTGGTCATGACCCGGCTGGGCAAGGCGACCCGCGCGGTCGCCGACAACCCGGCCCTGGCGGCGGCCTCCGGCATCAACGTCGACCGGATCATCCGGCTGGTCTGGACGCTGGGCGGCGGCCTGGCCGCGCTCAGCGGCGTCATCCTCGCGGTCTACCAGAACGTCAGCTTCCAGATGGGCTTCCAGATCCTCCTGCTCATCTTCGCGGCGGTCACGCTCGGCGGCTTCGGCACCGCGTGGGGCGCCCTGCTGGGCAGCCTGGTGATCGGCCTGTTCATCCAGTTCTCGACGTACTGGATCCCGTCGGAGCTGAAGAACGTGAGCGCGCTCGGCGCGCTGATCGTGATCCTGCTCTTCCGGCCGCAGGGCATCCTCGGCCGCCGGACCCGGATCGGCTGAGGGGGACACGATGAACTGGCAGAGCATCTTCAGCGTCTCGCTGGAATCCATCATCGGGTCCACCACTATTGCGTACGCGCTCGCGGCCATCGGCCTCAACGTCCACTTCGGCTACACTGGCCTGCTCAACTTCGGCCAGTCGGCGTTCCTGGGCGTCGGGGCCTACGGCATCGCGATCACCGTCTCGTCGTTCGACCTGCCGCTGGCGCTCGGCGTCGGCATCGGCCTCGCCGCGTCGATCCTGCTCGCGCTGCTGCTGGGCATCCCGACCCTGCGGCTGCGGGCCGACTACCTGGCCATCGTCACGATCGCCGCGGCCGAGATCATCCGGCTGCTGTACCGGGCGACCGACCTGCGCAAGTGGACGGGCGCCTCGGACGGCCTGCAGGGCTTCTCGCAGGACTTCTACGCGCTCAACCCCTACGGCAGCGGCGCCAGCATCAACATCGCCGACATCATCACGTTCAGCTCGCGTGACCTGTGGATCCTCACGGTCGGCTGGGCGCTGGTCCTGCTCAGCTGCCTCGTCGTCTGGCTGCTCATGAAGAGCCCGTGGGGCCGCGTGCTCAAGGCCATCCGCGAGGACGAGGACGCGGTGCGCAGCCTCGGCAAGAACGTCTTCTCGTACAAGATGCAGTCGCTGGTCCTCGGCGGCGTCATCGGCTGCCTCGGCGGCTTCGTCTTCGCCCTCGACCGGGCGGCGGTGCAGCCGGACACCTACGGCACCGAGTTCACCTTCTTCGCCTACACGATCGTCATCCTCGGCGGCGCCGCCCGGGTCTTCGGGCCGGTCGTCGGCTCGGCGATCTTCTGGGTGCTGCTGGTGTTCGTCGACTCGACGCTGAGCGAGATGTCGAACAACAAGGTCCTGCCGGACTGGTTCATGTCCACCACGCAGGCCGGGTCGGTGCGGTACATCCTGGTCGGACTCGGCCTCGTGCTGCTGCTGATCTACCGCCCGCAGGGCATCTTCGGCGACAAGAGGGAGGTCATGCTCGATGTCCGCTGAGACCACCGGGCGCGCGGCCCGGGACCGGGCGGTCGCGGCCCTCGCCGGCGTGCCCTGCGAGCCGGGCGTGCCCAAGCCCGACCCGATCCTGGTGGCCGACGGCGTCGTGCGCCGCTTCGGCGGCCTCACGGCCGTCGACGTCAAGCACGTCGAGGTGCAGCGCGGCTCGATCACCGCGCTCATCGGCCCCAACGGCGCCGGCAAGACGACGTTCTTCAACCTGCTCACCGGCTTCGACGCGCCGGACGACGGCAGCTGGACGTTCAACGGCAAGTCGCTGTCGGGCGTGCCCGCCCACAAGGTGGCCCGCGCCGGCATGGTCCGCACGTTCCAGCTCACCAAGGCGCTGTCGAAGCTCAAGGTCATCGACAACATGCGCCTCGGCGCCACGGGGCAGAAGGGCGAGAGCTTCTGGCGCGCCCTGCTGCCGGCCACCTGGCGGCAGCAGGAGGACGAGATCACGGCGCGGGCCGAGGACCTGCTCACCCGCTTCAAGCTGATGGCCAAGAAGGACGACTTCGCCGGCAGCCTCTCCGGCGGCCAGCGCAAGCTCCTGGAGATGGCCCGCGCCCTCATGGTGCAGCCGGAGATGGTCATGCTCGACGAGCCGATGGCCGGCGTGAACCCGGCGCTGACGCAGTCGCTGCTCGGCCACGTCAAGCAGCTGCGCGAGGACGGCATGACCGTGCTCTTCGTCGAGCACGACATGGACATGGTCCACGACATCAGCGACTGGATCATCGTCATGGGCCAGGGCGGCGTCATCGCCGAGGGCACGCCCGACAAGGTGATGGCCGACCCGCGCGTGATCGACGCCTACCTGGGCGCGCACCACGACGGCGCGGTCAAGAGCGTCGGCGGCGAGGAGATCGACGCCGGGGACCTCGACGAGAGCGACTCCGTGACGCTCGTCGGCGCGGTCGACGAGCTCGGCGACGAGGACGGCAGGAGGGGGCGGGAATGACGGACGCGATCGAGGACGACGCGGCCCCGACGAGCAACGAGATCGTCGACCGGACCGACCACGTGGCCCGGGCCGACGGCGCGGTCCTGCGGGCCGACGAGGTCGTCGCCGGCTACCTGCCGGGCGTGAACATCCTCAACGGCGCCGACCTGTACGTGCAGGACGGCGAGCTCGTCGGCATCATCGGCCCCAACGGCGCGGGCAAGTCCACGCTGCTGAAGGCCATGTTCGGCCTGGTGAACATCCGCACCGGCACGGTCACCCTGCGCGGCGAGAACATCACCAACCTCAAGGCGCACGCGCTGGTCGAGCGGGGCATCGGCTTCGTGCCGCAGACGAACAACGTGTTCGCCGCCCTGACCATCGAAGAGAACCTGCAGATGGGCACCTTCCTGAAGCCCAAGCGCTTCAAGGAGCGCTTCGACTTCGTCACCCAGCTGTTCCCGACCCTGGCGGAGCGCCGCAAGCAGCGCGCCGGCCTGATGTCGGGCGGCGAGCGCCAGATGGTGGCGATGGCCCGCGCCCTGATGATGGAGCCGACGGTCCTGCTCCTCGACGAGCCCTCGGCCGGCCTCTCCCCGGCCCTGCAGGACGAGGTCTTCTTCCGCACGAAGCAGATCAACTCCACGGGCGTCACGGTGGTGATGGTGGAGCAGAACGCCCGCCGCTGCCTCCAGATCTGCGACCGCGGCTACGTCCTGGACCAGGGCCGCAACGCCTACACGGCGTCGGGCGAGGACCTGATCAACGACCCCCGCGTCATCGAGCTGTACCTGGGCACCCTCGCAAGAGCCTAACGATCGTTTTGCCAGACCGATATCCCGCGCCGGCCACATGGTCCGGCGCGGGATATTCGCCGTCCGGAACGGCCCTTTTCCGGCCCCGCGTTTCACGCACCCGTAACACGCATTGTCTTGCATTTCAGCGTTTCTTGCGGCCCGCGTTTCACAATCACCATGACTCGGGCCCGCGCAACGCACGACCGTCGCTCCCGCCAGACACCGCTGTTCCCGGCGCGACATCCGTCCCGCCGGGAAGACCCTGCCATCGCCGTCGCGGCCACGAGCCCGCGGCCACCGTCCGCGCCGGCCACCGCCCGAAACGCCAGCCAGCCGTCCGTGCTGGCCTCCGCCCGAAACGCCGGCCGGCCACCCGCGCTGGCCCGCCCCGTGTCGGCCTCCGCTCGAAACGCCAGCCGGCCGTCCGTGCTGGCCTCCGCCCGAAACGCCAGCCGACCACCCGCGATGGCCGCTGCCCGAAACGCCGGCCGGCCACCCGCGCTTGCCCGCCCCGTGTCGGCCTCCGCCCGAAACGCCAGCCGGCCGTCCGTGCTGGCCACCGTCCGCGCCGGCTGGCCACCCCGAGTTGGTTGCTCAGCGTGCTGCGGATCTCGGTGCGCCGGCGGATCTCGGTGGGTCGGCTGGTCGCCCGGCTGTGCCGGGGCCCCCGCCGGTCGCGTGCCGGCCTGCCAGCGTGATCCAGGAGGTTGTGGGCCCGGCTGCCTGCTCGACGGCCCGCCAAGGGGTTACCGAGGCGACGGCGCCCATGATCGTGGGAAACATCTGGCTGCCCCGACGACCAGAAGTTTCCCTTGATCATGGGGGCGGTGGGGCGTCGCCGGGAATTCTGGTGACGTTGGTCGATGTACCCTCGGTTTTGGAGATCGACTTGAGGGTGGATCGACCGACGTCTTCGCCGACGTCGCGGCGGGGTGGCGGGAAGTGGCGGGGGTGGGTGGTGCGGGCGTCCGCGCGGGCGTAGCCCGCGGGCCCTTGGGGCGACGGCGATGGCAGCGTCCGCGGGGCCGGGGCGGATGCACCGGCGCCGCGAGCGGTGTCTGGCGGGAGCGACGGTCGCGCCTTGCGCGGACCCGAGTCAGCTGGAAACAGGGAGGCCCCCGACCGGCGGACCGGGCGGGGGCCTCTCAGGAGCCTCAGGCTCAGATCTTGCCGGTCTGGTACTTGACGTCCGAGGTCAGCTTGTTGTTGGCGTCGTAGGTGTAGACGCCGATGGTGGCCTCGGCCGGGTCGCCGGCGTCGTTGAAGGAGATCGGGCCGCTCAGGCCGTCGTAGTCGATGTTCTTGCCGGCCTTGATCAGGTCGACGCACTGCTTGTACGTCGTGCACTTCTCGCCGTCCTTGGAGACGGTGATGAGGTGCTTGGCGATCTCGGCCGGGTTGTCGCTCTTGGCCTCCTCGGCGGCCAGGGCCGCGAGGATGGTGGCGTCGTACGACTCGACCGCGTAGTTGAAGTCCTTCAGGTCCTTGTTGGCCGCGAGCAGGCGGGTCTTGAAGTCCGCCTTGGTCTCGGCGCCGGGCTGGGTGCCCTTGTAGCCGGTCAGGGTGCCGGGCGCGAAGTCCTTCGAGTAGTCGGCGATGTTACCGTCGACGAAGTACCACTTCTTGGACTTGAGGCCCTTCTCGATCAGCTTCGGGACGATCTTCTTGCTCTCGTCGAAGCCGATGATCGCGATGGCGTCCGGGTTGGCCGCCGCGATGTCGGAGACCTCGGTGGTGAAGTCCGCCGCCTTGGGGTCGTAGGTGATGCTCTTGACGACCTGGCCGCCGCCGCTCTCGATCTCCTTCTTGGCGTTTTCGGCCAGGCCGACGCCGTAGGAGTCGTTGAGGACCAGCATGCCGACCTTGGCGTTGCCGTCCTGGACGATGAGGTCACCGAGGACGCGGCCCTGCAGCGTGTCCGGCGGGGCGGTGCGGAAGTAGAGGCCCTTGTCGTTGTACGTGGTGAACGCCGTCGACGTGTTGGCCGGCGAGATCTGCACCACGCCCGCGCCGGTGATCTTGTCGATCACGGACAGCGAGACGGACGACGAGGCGGCGCCGATGATGACGTCGACCTTGTCCGTGAGCAGCTTGTTGACGGACTGGGTGGCGATGTCCGTGGAGGTGTCGCCGGAGTCCATGTGCTGGATCGACACCGGCTTGCCGAGCACGCCGCCGTTGTCGTTGATCTCCTTGATCGCGACGTCGACGCCGGCGAACTCCGGAGGGCCGAGGAAGGCGAGCGAGCCGGTCTGCGGCAGGATCGTGCCGATCTTCAGCACACCGTCGCCGGCCGCGCCGCCGGTGGTCGCGTTCGCGCTGGGCTCATCGCCGCTGTTGTCGCCACACGCGGCGAGCGCCAGGCAGGCAGCGCTCAGCACAGCGACGGAGCGCCATCCGAGATTGGGGCGGATCATCACCTGTCTCCTTTTTAACAGCGCGGTAGGCGTGGTTGCGCCTAGATGCCAAGACGCTGATGAAGGCACAACCTAATGACACTCACCCCGCCGCACTAGGCCTTCGGCCCGACACGCCTCAGGAAGTTGCGCAGTCGTAATCTTCCTGTTCGCAACCGCAACGCGAATCGCTTTGTCGGCACAATCAGGGGCGGTGTTGCGGACATCGGCGGCGGTTGCGGCAATCCGGGCAAAAGCCGTGTCGCGTCGGCCGGGCCTGAGGCCGAAAGTGTCGTACCCGCGGACTAGGGTTGCCAAGTGTGACGGGTTCGACTGACTCCAGGCTGCTGTTGCTCGACGGGCACTCGCTCGCCTACCGGGCGTTCTTCGCCCTGCCCGCGGAGAACTTCTCGACCGCGACGGGCCAGGTGACGAACGCCGTCTTCGGGTTCACCTCCATGTTGATCAACATGTTGAAGGACGAGCAGCCGACCCACGTGGCGGTCGCCTTCGACGTGTCGCGGCAGACGTTCCGCCTCGAGAAGTACGCGGAGTACAAGGCCAACCGCTCGTCGAGCCGCCCGGAGTTCGCCGGCCAGGTGGACCTCATCAAGGAGGTCCTCAACGCGCTGCGCATCCCGTTCATCGAGAAGCCCGGCTACGAGGCCGACGACGTGATCGCGACGCTGGCCCGGCAGGCGTCGGAGCTCGGCGTGCCGACCTCGATCATCACCGGCGACCGCGACGCCTTCCAGCTCGTCAGCGACATCGTGACGGTGTTGTATCTCAAGCGCGGCGTCTCCGAGATGGACCGCATGACGCCGGCCCGGGTCGAGGAGCGCTACGGCATTCCGCCGTCGCTCTACCGGGCGAAGGCGGCCCTGGTCGGTGAGGACAGCGACAACCTGCCCGGCGTCCCGGGGGTCGGCGACAAGACCGCCGCCAAGTGGATCGTGCAGTTCGGCGGGCTCGACGGGATCATCGCGCGGGTCGACGAGATCAAGGGCAAGGCCGGCGAGAACGTGCGCGCCCACCTCGCCGACGTCATGCGCAACTACGAGCTCAACGGCCTCGTCGACGACCTCGAGCTGCCGGTCGGCCCGGACGACCTGCGCTGGCGCGGGTGGGACCGGGAGGCCGTGCACCAGGTGTTCGACTCGCTGGAGTTCCGGGTGCTGCGCGAGCGGTTGTATCAGTACCTGGAGGCCGTCGAGCCCGAGGCGGAGTCCGGCTTCGAGCTGTCCGGCACCGTGCTGCACGGCGGCGTGGGCGCCTGGCTGGCCGAGCACGCGCCGGCCGGCACCCGGGTCGGCGTCGCCGTGGCCGGGAAGTTCGGCCGGGGCACCGGCGTGCTCACCGGCATGGGGCTGGCCGTCGCGGACGGGCCGGCGGCCTGGTTCGACCCGGCCGAGCTCGACGCCGAGGACGACGCCGCCGTCGGCGCCTGGCTGGCCGCCGCCGACCGGCCGAAGGTGCTGCACGACGTCAAGCCGGCGCTGCTGGCGTTCCTGGCCCGCGGGTGGAGCCTCCACGGCGTCGCGAGCGACACCGCCCTGGAGGCGTATCTGGCGCGGCCCGACCAGCGGTCGTACGACCTGAACGACCTGGCGTTGCGGTATCTCAAGCGGGAGCTGCGCGTCGACGCCCCCGACACCGGCCAGCTGACCCTCGAGGGCCTCGGCGGCAACACGGGCGAGGCCGAGGAGAACCTCATGCTCCGCGCCCGCGCCACGCTCGACCTCGCCGGCGCGCTCGCCGAGGAGCTGCGCCGCGACGGCGACTCGTCGTTCCGGCTGCTCGCCGAGGTGGAGCTGCCGCTCGTCGAGGTGCTCGCGCAGATGGAGCGCACCGGGATCGCGGCCGACGCGGAGTATCTCGGCGAGCTGGAGTCGAAGTTCGCCGCCGAGGTGAAGGCGGCCGCGCAGAGCGCCTACGCGGTCATCGGCCGCGAGTTCAACCTGGGCTCGCCGAAGCAGCTGCAGGAGATCCTGTTCAACGAGCTCGGGCTGCCGAAGACGAAGAAGATCAAGACTGGCTACACGACGGACGCGGACGCGCTGCAGGGGTTGTTCACGCAGACCGAGCACCCGCTGCTGGAGCACCTGCTGCGGCACCGGGACGTGGCGAAGCTCAAGACGACCGTCGACGGGCTGCTCAAGTCGATCAGCGACGACGGGCGCATCCACACGACGTATTTCCAGACCGTCGCCGCCACCGGCCGGCTGTCGAGCACCGACCCCAACCTGCAGAACATCCCGATCCGCACCGAGGAGGGGCGGCGGATCCGGCGGGCGTTCGTGGTCGGCGACGACTTCGAGACGCTGCTGACCGCCGACTACAGCCAGATCGAGATGCGCATCATGGCGCACCTGTCGAAGGACGAGGCGCTCATCGAGGCGTTCAACTCGGGCTTCGACTTCCACGCGGCGACGGCCTCGTCGGTGTTCTCCGTCCCCGTCGGCGAGGTGGTCCCCGACCAGCGCCGCAAGATCAAGGCGATGAACTACGGCCTCGCCTACGGCCTGTCGTCGTACGGGCTGGGCACCCAGCTCGGCATCACGCCCGCCGAGGCGACGGTGCTCATGGAGGAGTATTTCGCCACGTTCGGCGGCGTGCGCGACTACCTGCGCCAGATCGTGGCCCAGGCCCGCCGGGACGGGTATACGGAGACGGTGCTCGGGCGGCGGCGGTACCTGCCCGACCTCAACAGCGACAACCGCCAGCGCCGCGAGATGGCCGAGCGGATGGCGCTCAACGCCCCGATCCAGGGCTCGGCCGCCGACATCATCAAGGTCGCCATGCTGCGCACCGACCGCGCCCTGCGCGAGGCCGGTTTACGCTCCCGCATGCTCCTGCAGGTCCACGACGAGCTGGTGTTCGAGGTCGCCCCGGGCGAGCGTGAGCCGGTCGAGGCGCTGGTCCGCGAGCAGATGGGCGGCGCGTATCCGCTGGACGTCCCGCTCGGCGTCTCGGTTGGCTCGGGCCGCGACTGGAACGCCGCCGACCACTGACGCCGGCGCTCGCCCGGCGCCCGGCCGCGGACCGTCGTTGCCGCGCCGTGCCGGCCCGTCGCGGCGGACGAGGGATGTGTGTTACGTGGTAGGAAAACTGGGGCTATGACGCCGGTTTTCCTACCACGTATGCGGGACGGGTCGCGGCCGGAGGCCGCGGGCTCTTGGGGCGACGGCGATGGCAGCGTCCGTGGCGCCGGGGCGGATGCACCGGCGGCACGAGCGGTGTCTGGCGGGAGCGACGGTCGTGCCTTGCGCGGACCCGAGTCCTAGTTCCTGGGCTTCGTGGCTACGAAGATCGCGGTGCCGGGGAAGATGCGGCCGCGCAGGGGGCTCCACTGGCCCCAGGTCTCGGTGTGGCCGTCGGGCCACTCGGGCTCGACGAGGTCGTCGAGGACGAAGCCGGCGGCCACGAGCTCGCGGATGCGGTCGCCCAGGGTGCGGTGCTGCTCGACGTAGGTCGGCACGTGGTGGTCGTCCTCCTCGACGTAGGCACGGCGGTCGAAGTACGAGTGGACGGCGACCAGGCCGCCCTCGCCCGGGTCGTCGAGGAAGACCCAGCGCATCGGGTGGGTGATCGAGAAGGCCCAGCGACCGCCGGGGCGCAGGACGCGGTGGGCCTCGCGCATCACGCGGGCGGAGTCGGCGACGAACGGCACGGCGCCGAAGGCCGTGCAGACGATGTCGAACGTCTCGGCGGCGAACGGGAGGGCGGTCGCGTCGGCCTGGACGAGGGGGACCGCGACGCCCGATCGGGTGGCTCCCTGGGTGGCGTGGCGGAGCATGCCGGCGGAGAGGTCGCTCGCGTACGCCTCGGCGCCCTGGGTGCGCAGCCAGCGGGAGCAGGACGCGGCGCCGCAGCCGATCTCCAGGACGCGCTTGCCGGTGACGTCGCCGAGGAGGTGGGCGTCGGCCTCGCGCAGGCCCTCGGGGCACCACACGAAGTCGGCGTCGCCGAGGAACCTTCCGTGTTCGGCCTGGTAGGCGTCGGCGTCGGCGTCCCACCAGCCACGACTGGCGCGGCGGCTCTCGGACGGACTCACGGCGCGTCGTGTGACGCCTGCGTCAGGTGACGATTCCATGGACTGCAACGGTAGGCCCAGGACGGGGCTGGAAAAGTCGGCAGATCGGGTCTGGGGGAGGGTTGGACCATGTGGTATTGCGCAGGGTAGGCTGATCGGTGCACTCGTGGGTTTGTGCGCCTCGGCATGGAGCAGGCTCACGGTCGCCGAACACATCCTGAGCGCTTCCAATGCACTGATCCTGCACTGCGACAGGCGGGTTGTGCCCGACGACGGGTCCGCGGGAGCGCGCAGGTCCACCAGGTAATCCACCGACCGGAGCAACAGCCCACATGACGAGCAGCATCGAGGCCACCTCGAGCGCCAGCAGCAACAAGGTCACCATCGACGACCTCGGTTCCGAGGAGGCGTTCCTCGCCGCGATCGATGAGACCATCAAGTACTTCAATGACGGCGACATCGTCGAAGGCACCGTCGTCAAGGTCGATCGGGACGAGGTCCTGCTCGACATCGGCTACAAGACCGAGGGTGTCATCCCCTCGCGCGAGCTGTCGATCAAGCATGATGTCGACCCTGCTGAGGTCGTGTCGGTCGGTGACCACATCGAGGCCCTGGTCCTGCAGAAGGAGGACAAAGAGGGCCGCCTGATCCTCTCGAAGAAGCGCGCGCAGTACGAGCGGGCGTGGGGCACGATCGAGAAGATCAAGGAGGACGACGGCGTCGTTCGCGGCTCCGTCATCGAGGTCGTCAAGGGCGGCCTCATCCTCGACATCGGCCTGCGTGGCTTCCTTCCGGCGTCGCTCGTCGAGATGCGCCGGGTCCGCGACCTGCAGCCGTACGTCGGGCGTGAGCTCGAGGCCAAGATCATCGAGCTGGACAAGAACCGCAACAACGTGGTGCTGTCCCGCCGGGCCTACCTTGAGCAGACGCAGTCCGAGGTGCGCACCGAGTTCCTGCACAAGCTGCAGAAGGGGCAGGTCCGCAAGGGCGTCGTCTCGTCGATCGTCAACTTCGGTGCGTTCGTCGACCTCGGTGGTGTCGACGGCCTGGTCCACGTCTCCGAGCTGTCCTGGAAGCACATCGACCACCCGTCCGAGGTGGTCGAGGTCGGCCAGGAGGTGGAGGTCGAGGTCCTCGACGTCGATCTGGACCGTGAGCGCGTCTCCCTGTCGCTGAAGGCGACGCAGGAGGACCCGTGGCGTCAGTTCGCCCGGACCCACGCCATCCAGCAGATCGTTCCGGGTAAGGTCACCAAGCTCGTCCCGTTCGGTGCGTTCGTCCGCGTCGACGACGGCATCGAGGGCCTGGTGCACATCTCCGAGCTGGCCGAGCGCCACGTGGAGATCCCGGAGCAGGTCGTGCAGGTCGGCTCGGACGTCATGGTCAAGGTCATCGACATCGACCTGGAGCGCCGCCGAATCTCGCTGTCGCTCAAGCAGGCGAACGAGGGCTTCGTCGAGGGCGAGGAGCACTTCGACCCGACGCTCTACGGCATGTCGGCGACCTACGACGAGCAGGGCAACTACATCTACCCGGAGGGCTTCGACCCGGAGACCGCCGAGTGGATGCCCGGCTTCGAGAAGCAGCGCGAGGCGTGGGAGCAGCAGTACGCCGAGGCCCGGCAGCGCTGGGAGGCCCACACCAAGCAGGTCCAGTCGGCCCGCCAGGCCGACGCCACGGCGGAGCCGGCCGCGGCCGCTCCGGCGGGCGGCGGTTCGGTGAGCTCGTCCACCCCGACGGCGGCGCGCGCCCCGGAGGAGCCGGCGGGCACCCTGGCCACCGACGAGGCCCTCGCCGCGCTCCGCGAGAAGCTGGCGGGCGGCAAGAGCTGACGCTCTGTCCTGGGCTTTAGGGGAGCCCCGCGACCGGTTTTCGGTCGCGGGGCTCCTTCGTGTTTTGCGTGGGTTCGGCGTGCTGCCGCGGCCGCCGGGGCCGGGCCATCGCGAGGGGGTTCATGATCGCGGACGTTTCTGTGTCGAAAACGGACCACAAACGTCCGTGATCCTGGCGGGGGTCGGCTGGCTGGGGTGTCGTCCCGTATGTACGGGCCCAAATGGCGGCTCGGCCCGGCCGGCCCGGCGGTGGCCCGGCGGTGGCCCGGCGGGACGGTGCTGGTGGCGTTGGGACGGCCTGGACCACCGGTCGACGACCCGAACGGTGCGGAAGGGTGCGGCCGGCGCGGAGCGCAGCCACCCACCTGCGGTGACCACGCCCGTCGATGCCGGCGCCATGCCGGAGGCTGGCGCCACTATCGGCCGAGCGTCGTTTGCCGGCCACGCCGCTGGTGGGGCCCGGCGGTCGTGCCACACCCACGAACCGCCGGCGCCACGCGAGGCCGTTGGCCCGACCCGGCGCTACTTCACCCCCGCAACGTCCATAGCCCGCAGCTCCTTCTTCAGCTCGGCAACCTCGTCCCGCAGCCGGGCGGCCAGCTCGAACTGCAGCTCGCGCGCCGCCGCCAGCATCTGCTCGTTGAGGTCCTGGATCAGCGACGCCAGCTCGGCCCGCGCCATGCCCGCCCGCGCCGGCACCGCCGGGGCGCCCGCGGCGCCCTTGGTGCCGCCGCCGCGCTGCCGCGCGCGGGTGTTCTCCGGCGACTTGCCGCGGCTCATCTGCCGGCCGCCGCCGACGGTGACGGCGCCGCCCGGGCCGTGGCCGTTGACGGCGCCGGCGGTGTCCTCGGCCTCGCGGTAGATGTCGTCGAGGATGTCGCCCAGCTTCTTGCGCAGCGGCTGCGGGTCGATGCCGTTGGCCTTGTTGTAGGCCTTCTGCTTCTCCCGGCGCCGGTTCGTCTCGTCGATCGCCTGGGCCATCGAGGGCGTCATCTTGTCCGCATACATGTGCACCTGGCCGGACACGTTGCGCGCCGCGCGGCCGATGGTCTGGATGAGGCTCGTGCCCGAGCGCAGGAACCCCTCCTTGTCCGCGTCGAGGATCGCCACCAGGCTCACCTCCGGCAGGTCGAGACCCTCGCGGAGCAGGTTGATGCCGACCAGCACGTCGAACTCGCCCCGCCGCAGCTCCCGCAGCAGCTCCACGCGTCGCAGGGTGTCGACCTCCGAGTGCAGATACCGCACCCGGATGCCGTGCTCCAGCAGGTAGTCGGTGAGGTCCTCGGCCATCTTCTTGGTCAGCGTCGTGACCAGCACCCGCTCGTCGCGCTCGGTGCGCAGCTTGATCTCGTGCATGAGGTCGTCGATCTGCCCCTTGGTCGGCTTGAGCACGACCTCCGGGTCGATCAGGCCGGTCGGCCGGATCACCTGCTCCACGAACTCGCCCTGCGTCTGGGTCAGCTCCCACGGCCCGGGCGTCGCCGACAGGTACACCGTCTGGCCCACCCGCTCCTCGAACTCGTCGAACCGCAGCGGCCGGTTGTCCTGGGCGCTCGGCAGCCGGAACCCGTGCTCGACGAGCGTGCGCTTGCGGGAGGCGTCCCCTTCGTACATGCCGCCGATCTGCGGCACCGTCGCGTGCGACTCGTCGATGACGGTGAGGAAGTCGTCGGGGAAGTAGTCGAGCAGGCAGTGCGGCGGGCTGCCGGCCTCCCGGCCGTCGATGTGGCGGGAGTAGTTCTCGATGCCGTTGCAGAACCCGACCTGGCGCATCATCTCGATGTCGTAGGTGGTGCGCATCCGCAGCCGCTGCGCCTCCAGCAGCTTGCCCTCCCGGTCGAGCTCGGCGAGCCGCTCCTCCAGCTCCACCTCGATGTCCCGGATCGCCCGCTCCATCCGCTCCGGGCCGGCCGCGTAGTGGGTCGCCGGGAAGATCATCAGCGAGTCGGCCTGGCGGATCTCGTCGCCGGTCAGCGGGTGGAGGTACGCCAGCCGCTCGATCTCGTCGCCGAAGAACTCGATGCGGATCGCCAGCTCCTCGTAGGCCGGGATGATCTCCAGCGTGTCGCCGCGCACCCGGAACGTGCCGCGGTTGAACGCGAGGTCATTGCGCGTGTACTGAATGTCGACCAGCCGGCGCAGCAGCTTGTCCCGGTCGATCTCCTCGCCGACGGAGACCTTGGCGGCCCGGTCGAGATACTCCTCCGGCGTGCCCAGGCCGTAGATCGCCGACACGGTCGCCACCACGATGACGTCCCGCCTGGTCAGCAGGCTCATCGTCGCGGAGTGCCGCAGCCGTTCGACCTCCTCGTTGACCGACGAGTCCTTCTCGATGTAGGTGTCGGTCTGCGGGATGTAGGCCTCGGGCTGGTAGTAGTCGTAGTAGCTGACGAAGTATTCGACCGCGTTGTGCGGCATGAGGTCGCGGAACTCCTTGGCCAGCTGGGCGGCCAGGGTCTTGTTGTGGGCGAGCACGAGCGTCGGGCGCTGCAGTCGCTCCACCAGCCACGCGGTGGTCGCGCTCTTGCCGGTGCCGGTGGCGCCGAGCAGGACGGTGTGCCGGTTGCCGCCCCTCACGCGCCGCGCGAGCTCCTCGATCGCGGCGGGCTGGTCGCCGGATGGCCGGTACTCACTGACCACCTCGAAGCGGCGGTCCAAGCGTGGGATGTCGAGCGCCATGACCCAACCGTACGCGCGGGGTACGACAACTTTTGGGGGTCCTCGCCCTGGGTGCTCGATCGTATTCAGCCTGGCGATTGTGTGGGGAAGGTCACCGGACTACCGTAGACGCGTAGGCCGCTCGCGGCGGCCGACCGGAGAGCAGGCCGGCCACCACACGGTCGGCCCTCCCGGCGCCCGGTTGCAGCCCCGGTCCGTCACGACCGGCGAGCGCATCGGTGATGGATCGCGCGAAGCGCGCGACCGGCCGCCGCGAGCGCCCTAATGCCTGTTGCATCACTGGGGTCGGAGCGAGGCGGAGTCCAGATTTCGTCTGGCGTCGCCCCGCGGAAGTGTTGTAACCAGGCTTTCGCGGGGTGGCGCCAGACGAAATCTGGGCCCGCCGCAGCCCGGCCACAGTGATGCAACAGGCATTAGCTTAGGCCGTGACGATCCGCTGCCAGGCCGCCGTCACCGCAAGATCGAGTTCTTCCTCGGTGCCGTCATTGTGAATGGCGATGTCGGCCACCGCCCGCCGCTGCTCATCCGTGGCCTGCGCGGCGATGCGGGCACGGGCGTCCGCCTCCGACATCCCGCGCAGCCGCACGAGCCGGTCCAGGCGGGTCTCCAGCGACGCGAAGACGATCACGACGACCTGGTAGAGCCCCGCCATCCCCTTCTCGACCAGCAGTGGCACGTCGTTGACCACGACCGCGTCCGGCGGCGCCGCCGCGACGATCTCGGCGGAGCGGGCCCGCACGAGCGGGTGCGTGATCGCCTCCAGCCGCAGGCGCGCGGCGTCGTCGGCGAACACGATCCGGGCCAGCGCCGCCCGGTCCAGCGACCCGTCCGCCGCCAGCACCCCGTCGCCGAACTCGGCCGCCACCTGCGCCAGCCCCGGTGTGCCGGGCGCCACCACCTCGCGGGCGAGCCGGTCGGCGTCGACGATCACGGCGCCCAGGGCGGCGAGCCGGGCCGCCACGGCGCTCTTGCCGGCGCCGATGCCGCCGGTCAGCCCCACCATCTTCATGCAGCCATCACACCGGAAGGTGAATCCAGGTGTACCGCGGGGTCGCCCCGGCGTGGTCTGCACGTTTTCGGCGAATTGTCAATATATGTTCCTCCTGCGAGCAAGGGGGCGATCATGACAGTCGGGCGACACAGCCTGGGCCGGCCGGGCCTGGAGCGCCGCGGGCCGGCGCCGGCGCAGGTGGATCCGGACGGCCGGCGGCCGGCCCATCACCCGCGGCATCGACGCGAACGCAGCCTGTGGCAGTGGACGGGTGAGGCCATGAGCCTCCTCGCCGCCGTCGCGGTGCTGGCCCTGCTCGCGGTCAGCGGGTGGTACACGGCCACCGGTGCCTCCGCCATGGCCCAGATGCTGGCCAGATAGCTGACAAAAGACGGACGTGTGACAGCGCGTACTGGCGTTCTGCCGTGGTGCGGTCCCCGTGTAGTCAGCGATACTCTGCCCGGGCAGCCGCACCAACGCCAGGACCAGAAGGACGCGCCGCATGGAGCCGGGACACCCCCCACGGCAGGATCCACCGACGGAACACAGCCACGACCAGGTCAACGGGTCGCCACCGAAGCCCCGCAGCCGGCGCGGCTGGATGTCCGACTCGCCGCTCGACGGCGGGTCGGGCTGGCCGACGTCGGCCTACGCGATCGTGCCCCGGCAGCCCGCGCCGCCCCGGGAGGAGAGCCTCCCGGCGGCTGCGGAACCTGAGGAGGCGGCGCCCGTCGAGCCGGAGGGGCGACCCAACCGCGGGCGGCTCGTCACGCTGGTCGTCCTCGGCGTCGTCGTGCTGGCCATCGCGGTCGCCGGTGGGGTGCTGGCGACCCGCGACGCGTCCTCGCCCCGCTCCGGCACGCCGGCGGCGGTCACCACGCCGACGCCCGACGACCCGACGGTCGCGGCGACCGGTCCCTCCGCCGGCGCCTCACCGAGCGGCAGCGCCGGCCGGAGCCTCGACGTCAACGGCTCCCCGCTGCCGACCCCGAGCGGATCGTTCGCCGAGCCCGGCCCGGTCGTCGTCGAGAGCCCGGTCCCGCCGGACGCGACCGACGTGCTGCGCGTCGGCACCGTGCGGCTCAGCGCGCTGCTCGGCCTGCCCGGCGAGACGTTCGACTTCGACTCCGGCACCGCGACGGTCACCGGCGCCGACGTCACCGCCGCCGCGGTCGGTCTCAACGCCGGCACCGGCGCGATGCTGGCGGTCTGGACCGCGCCCGAGCCGCCGACGCTCGCCGGCTGCTCGGGCACCACCGTCCAGTGGTCCAACCAGGTGCTGCTCGCCGCGATGGTGCCCGGTGCACGGGTCTGCGTGCAGACCACCGACGGACGCTACGGCTGGTTCACCCCGCGCGGCGGCGGCGTCATCGTGAACGGCGCGCTCTACACCACGAACCTCGACTTCACCGTCTACAAGAAGACGGGGGACTGAGCGCCGCTCAGGGCGTCACGTCGGTGAAGTGCTCGACGCGCGGTGCGCCGTCGAAGAACGGGCCGATGAGCGCCCGCCACTGCGTGAAGCGGTCGGTGGCGCGGAAGTTGTCAAGATGTGCGTCGACCGAGTCCCACTCGACCAGCAGCACGAACCGGCTGGCCGACTCGACGCCCCGCGTCATCCGCACGGAGCGGCAGCCGGGGGTGGTCGAGAGGATCTCGTGACCCTTACGGTATGCGGCGGCGAACTCGTCCTCGCGGCCTTCGAGCACGTCGATGAGCGCAACTTCCAACACCATCCGGCAAGGGTAAAGGACACCGTGCTCGACTGGCTCACCTCTCCCGCGTTCCACGCCTTCGGCGCCCCGACGACGTGGGCCGAGCTGCTCGGCTTCCTCACCGGCCTGGTCACGGTCTTCCTCGTGGTGCGCCAGCACATCGCGAACTGGCCCCTCGGCATCGCCAACGTCCTGCTCCTCATGGTCGCGTTCTGGCACGTCGGCCTCTACGGCGACGCGTGGCTCCAGCTCGTGTACGTCGTGCTGGGCCTCTACGGCTGGTGGCAGTGGACGCTCGGCCGGACGCGCACGGTGCGCACGACGACCCGCACCGAGTGGTGGGCCCTCGCCGCCGCCGGTGTCCTGCTGAGCGTGGTCCTCTGGTGGTACCTCGACCGCTTCACCTCCTCCACGGTGCCCTGGCCGGACGCCGTCACGACCGCCGTGTCCCTGCTGGCGACCTACGGCCAGACGCTGCGCCTCGTCGAGAGCTGGTACCTCTGGATCGCCGTCGACCTCGTCTACGTCCCCCTCTACGGCTACAAGGACCTCTCGCTGACCGCCGTCCTCTACGTCGTCTTCCTGTGCCTGTGCGTGCTCGGCCTGCGCGAGTGGCGCGCCGCCTGGAGGACGGCATGGCGCACGGCCTGATCGTCGGCAAGTTCTACCCGCCGCACGCCGGCCACCATCACCTCATCGAGACCGCCGCCCGCGCCTGCACCGAGGTGACCGTCGTCGTCGCACCGTCCACAGTGGAGTCGATCCCGCTCGCCGACCGCCTCGGCTGGCTGCGCGAGGTCCACGCCGGCGACCCGGACGTGCGCTTCGTCGGCGTCTACGACGACCTGCCCATCGACTACGACGACCCGGCCGCGTGGGAGGCCCACTGCGCCCTCTTCCGCACGGCCGTCGGCGCCCGCGCGGTCGACCTCGTCTTCTCCTCCGAACCGTACGGCGAGGAACTCGCCCGCCGCTTCGCCGCCCGGCACGTCCCCGTCGACCCCGGCCGCGCCGCGGTGCCGGTGTCGGGCACCGCCGTGCGCGCCGACCCGGTCGCCCACTGGGACCGGCTCGCCCCGCCCGTGCGCGCCTGGTTCACCAGGCGCGTCATCGTCGTCGGCGCCGAGTCGACCGGCACCACCACCCTCGCCAAGGCACTCGCCGCGCAGCTGCGCCTGCGCCGGGGCGCCTTCGCCACCACCACCTGGGTCCCCGAATACGGCCGCACACTGACCTCCATCAAGATGGCCGGACTGGCACCCGGTCAGGGCGTGGCGGACCTCGTGTGGACGCGCGGCGACTTCGTCACCGTCGTGCGCGAGCAGAACGCCGCCGAGGACGCCGCCGCCCGGACCGGTGGACCCATTCTGGTCGGGGACACCGACAGTTTTGCCACGGCGATCTGGGAGGAGCGGTACCTGGGCAGCACCTCGTCAGTGGTCCGTGACGCGGCGCGACGACCCGCCCTGTACCTCCTGACGAGCGACGGGGGCGTGCCCTTCGAGGACGACGGCATGCGCGACGGAGAACATCTGCGCGGCTGGATGACCGAGCGGTTCCGCGCCGAGCTCGCCGCGGGTGACGTGCCCTGGATCGAGCTCACCGGCCCGTACCGCGCACGCCTCGAAACCGCCCTCCAGGCCTGCGACGCGCTGCTCGCCAAGGGCTGGAACCTGGCCACGCCGCTGCTCCCGCGGCGCTGAGCCGGAATTGTCGGTGGGCCCTGCTAGGGTCCGGCCCATGACGATCAGCCAGCACATCACGTCGTTCGCGGGCCTGCCGGTGACCGAGTTCCAGCCCGGCGTCGTCGACCGGCTCGACGCGGCCGGCACGTCCCGCGCTGGCGTCGCCTGGCGGATCGAAACCGACTACGAGGACAGCGTCGAGGTCTTCACCTCCACGCTCGACCGGCTCCTCGACGTCGTCGGCGGCGAGCACGTGCACGCCCTCGTGATCGGCCAGTGGGGCAGCGCCTACGACACCGCCCCGCCGCTCGACCGGCTGATCGCCGTGCGGGACCGGCTGCCCAACCTCAGGGCCCTCTTCGTCGGCGAGATGACCTACGAGGAGTGCGAGATCTCCTGGATCAACCACGGTGAGATCGCCCCGCTGCTCGGCGCCTTCCCCGGTCTTGAGGTGCTGTGGATCCGCGGCGCCGACGGGCTGCGGCTGTCCCCGGTCCGGCACCGGCGGCTCAGGGAGCTCGGCATCGAGAGCGGCGGCCTGCCCGCCGAGGTGGTGCGCGGCATCGCCGACTCGTCGTTCCCCGCCCTCACCAACCTGGAGCTGTGGCTGGGCGTGCGTGAGTATGGCGGCGACGTCGGCATCGACGACCTCACGCCGATCCTCGGCGGCGCCGAGCTGCCGGCGCTGCGCCGCCTCGCCCTGCGCAACGCCGAGATCGCCGACCTGGTCGCCGAGGCGCTCTCCGCCGCGCCGGTCGTGGCCCGCCTGCAGGAGCTCGACCTGTCGCTGGGCATCATCTCCGACCGCGGCGCCGAGGCGCTCCTGCTCGGCCAGCCGCTGACCCACCTGAGACGGCTCAACCTCAGCCACCACTTCATCTCCGCCGACCTCGGCGAGCGGCTCGCCGCCGAGCTGCCCGGCGTCGACGTCGACCTGTCCGACGAGCAGGAGGCCGACGACCCCACCGACCGCTACGTCTCGGTGGCCGAGTGATGTTCACCGTCGTCGGGATCCGTGGACACCGCCGGGTGCGGCTGTTCCGCGACGCCGCGCTCGCCGCGGGCCTGCCCGAGCCGGCGGTCGTCGACTGGCGCGAGGTGATCGCGGGCGAGTTCGCGATCGACCGGTCCACCCTCGTGCGGCTCGAGTCGCCCGGCGAGGACGCCGAGACCGACCGCCTGCTGCGCGGCGCACCCACCCTTGCGGAGCACGGCGAGATCGTGGGCCTGCGGGCCTGGCACCGCGGCCTGGTCGCCGCCGCCCGCCGCGTCGAGGCGTGCGGCGCCCCGCTGCTCACCCCCGTCGACGACCTTGCCGTCCTCTTCGACAAACGCCGCTGCCACGCGCGGCTCACCGCACACGGCGTCGCGGTGCCGGAGGCGTTCACGCCGCAGCGGACGACGGAGTCGTATGAGCAGGTGCGCGCCCACGGCTGGCCGAGGGTGTTCGTCAAGCCGGCCCACGGCAGCTCCGCCTCCGGCGTCGTGGCGCTCGCGTTCAACGGCCACCGAGTCAGCGCCTACACGTCGGCCGTCCTCGACCACGACCGGCTCTACAACGTGCTGCGCGTCCAGCACTACACCGACGAGCGCCTCGTCGCCGCCATCGTCGACCGGCTCGGCGCCGACGGCCTGCACGTCGAGCGCTGGTTCCCCAAGGCGGCCCACGACGGGCGGGTGTTCGACCTGCGCGTCGTCGTCATCGCGGGCCGGGCCGCGCACGTGGTGGTCCGGACCGGCCGCTCGCCGATGACCAACCTGCACCTGGGCAACGCCCGCGGCGACCTGGCGGCGGTCCGGGCCGCGGCGGGGGAGCAGCACTGGGCCGCGGCCATGCGCACCTGCGAGCGGGCCGCGGCCTGCTTCCCGGGCAGCCTCCACGTGGGCGTCGACCTGATGTTCGCGCCCGGCTACGCCAGGCACGCCGTCGCCGAGGTCAACGCCTTCGGCGACCTGCTGCCCGGCGTCCTCGTCGACGGCCGCGACACCTACGCGGCCGAGATCGCCGCCCTGACCCGGCACGGGCCGGGCACCGCCCCGCTCGACCGGCTGATCGGGGCGGCGGCATGAGGTCGCTCCTCGGCAGCCACGACCTGCTGTTCGTCACCCTCGACACGCTGCGGTTCGACGTCGCCGCCGACCTGCTCGCCGCCGGCCGCACGCCCAACCTCCGGGCGGTCCTCCCCGACGGCGGCTGGGAGCGCCGGCACACCCCGGCCTCGTTCACCTACGCCGCACACCACGCGTTCTTCGGCGGCTTCCTGCCCACCCCGGTCACGCCCGGCCCGCACGCCCGGCCGTTCGCGGCGCGGTTCCCCGGCAGCACCACGGTCGGCGACGACACCTGGGAGTTCGACGCGCCCGACCTGGTCACCGGCCTGCGCGCCGCCGGCTACCACACGATCTGCGTCGGCGGCGTCGGCTTCTTCGCGATGACCTCCCCGCAGGGCGGCGTGCTGCCCGGGCTGTTCGACGAGGCGCACTGGACCCGCGAGTTCGGCGTCACCAACCCTGGCTGCTTCGAGGCCCAGCTCGACCGGCTGAAGACGGTGCTGCCGGCCGCCGGGCCGCTGTTCACGTTCGTCAACGTCGCCGCGCTGCACCAGCCCAACCGGCACTATCTGCCCGGCGCCGAGGCCGACGGCATCGAGTCGCACGCGGCCGCCCTGGAATACGTCGACCGCCATCTGCCGACCCTGTTCACGCTCGCCACGTCCCGCGGGCGGCCCTGCCGGGTCATCATGTGCAGCGACCACGGCACCGCCTACGGCGAGGACGGGCACACCGGCCACCGCGTCGGGCACGAGGTCGTCTGGACCGTGCCGTATGCGGAGTTCACGCTGGCGGCCGGCGCATGGTAGCCCTCGGCCCGCCCTACCAGGGCTATCTCTACGCCTACCCGCACAAGACCGCCTACCGCCCGCTGCGCCCCCGCCCGCGGCTCGCCGACGTCTGGGCCGCCGAGCCCACCGGTGCCCTGTTCCTCTACGTCCACATTCCGTACTGCGAGATGCGCTGCGGTTTCTGCAACCTCTTCACCCGCACCGGCGCGCCCGAGGACCACGTCGCCGCCTACCTCGACCAGCTGGAGCGCCAGGCCGCCCGGGTCGCGGCCGCGCTGCCCGGCGACCCCCGCTACGTGCGGGCGGCGATCGGCGGCGGCACCCCGACGTACCTCGGCGCACACGAGCTCACGAGGCTCATCGACCTGGTCGAGCGCACCACCGGCGCCGACCTGCGCGCCGTGCCGCTGTCCGTCGAGACGTCACCGGCGACCGCCACCGCCGACCGGCTCGCCGTCCTGCTGGAGCGCGGCGCCACCCGGATCAGCATCGGCGTGCAGAGCTTCCGCGACGCCGAGGCGCACGCCGCCGGCCGCCCCCAGCGCCGCGACGAGGTCGACCGCGCGCTCGCCACCATCCGCGCCGCCGGCCCGGCCGACCTCAACATCGACCTCATCTACGGCATCCCCGGCCAGACCGTCGCGACGTGGACCGAGTCGCTGCGCACCGCACTCACGTGGCAGCCCGAGGAGCTGTATCTCTACCCGCTGTACGTCCGCCCCCTCACCGGCCTCGGGCGCCGCGCCACCGGCGGCGATCCCGACTGGGACGCACAACGGATGCGGTTGTACCGTCACGCCGCCGACCTGCTCGCCGAGGCCGGCTACCACCAGCTGTCCATGCGCGCGTTCCGCCGCGGCGACGCGCCGCCCGTGGCCGCCCCCGACTACTGCTGCCAGGACGACGGCATGGTCGGCGTGGGCTGCGGCGCCCGCTCGTACACGACCGGCCTGCACTACTCCTTCGACTACGCCGTCGGCGTGCAACAGGTCCGCGGCATCCTCGACGACTACCTGCGCCGCCCGGCGGGCGACTTCGACGTCGCCGAGGTCGGCTTCGCCCTGGACGCCACCGAGCAACGCCGCCGCTGGCTGCTGAAGACCCTGCTGCGCACCGAGGGCGTCGCGCCGGCCGACTACCGGGCGCGGTTCGCCACCGACGTCGACGACGACTTCCCGTCCCTCGCGGACCTGCGCGAGGCCGGTTACCTGGACGGCCACCGCCTCACCGCGGCGGGCCTGGCCCACTCCGACGCGATCGGCCCCTGGCTGGTCTCCGCCGACGTCCGCGCGGCCATGGCCGGACACGTGGCCCGATGACCACCACCCGCACCCCGCCCGCGCCCGACCCGCTGCGGATCCTCTATCGCGGCCCGCTGGCGAGCTGCAACTACGACTGCCCGTACTGTCCGTTCGCCAAGCGCCACGACCCGCCCGACCTGCTGCGGGCCGACCGCGCGGCGCTCCGCCGGTTCGTGGGCTGGGTTCGCGACCACCCGGCCGAGCCGGTCGAGGTCCTGTTCACGCCGTGGGGCGAGGGCCTGACCCGGTCGTGGTACCGCGACGCGCTCGTCGAGCTCTCCCACCTGCCCAACGTCGGCCGGGCCGTCATCCAGACCAATCTCTCCGCCCGGCTCGGCTGGGTCGCCGACGCCGACCCGGCGGCCCTCGCGCTGTGGTGCACGTACCACCCCGGCCAGGTCCCGCTGCCCCGCTTCCTCGCCGCCTGCGCCACCCTGCGCGCCCACGGCATCCGCCACTCGGTCGGCATCGTCGGCCTCCCCGACCACCACGCCGCCGCGGTGACCCTCCGCCGTGAGCTTCCCGCCGACGTGTACCTCTGGGTGAACGCCGCCGACGGCCACGAGTACACGGCGGCGGAGGAGGCGGCATGGACCGCGATCGACCCGCTGTTCGCCTACAGCGTCCGCCCCCACGCCTCGCACGGCCGCCCGTGCCGCGCCGGCACCGAGGCGATCTCGGTCCTCGGCGACGGCACCGTCCGCCGCTGCCACTTCGTCCAGCAGCCCCTGGGCAACCTCTACGACGGCACCTGGGAGGCCAGCCGCCGCAGGGTCCCGGTGACGATCACCGGACCAACGCCACCGGCCCCGCGACTACAGGGGCCGGGAGTGCGGGGGCCGGCAGCCGGAGAGCCCGCAGCGAGCCAACCGAGCACCAGTCAGAGCCGGCCGTGCCCGAACGAGGCATGCGACTGCCACATCGGCTACGTCCACCTGGAGACGCTGCCCCTGTACGACGTCTTCGCCGACGGAATCCTCGAACGAATCCCGCGCCGCTGAGAGCCGGGGAACGGCAAGGGCGACGGCAGGGAAGGGCCAGGAGGAGCGGACAGCCGACCAGAGGACAGCCGCCGCGAGCACACCGGCCCTGGACACCAGCCCGCGGACCGCGGCCAGGAACAGAGGCCGCGGCCAGGAGAGGACCGCGGCCGAAAGCGGTAGCTCAGGTCTCCACCAGCGGCCGGTACTCGGCCTCCGCCAGCCCGAACGTCCACGCCACCCCGCCCCGGGCCGTCCGCGTGTCCGGCGGCACCCGCAGCCAGTACACCCGGCTGGTCCCGTCAGGCTCCGGCGTGCTGTTCACCACCTCGACCATCGTCAGCGGCTCGTCGTCGGCGAACCGGAGCTGCCACAGCACCCCGCACTCGTCCTCGCCGACGCGGTGGGCGCCGGCCTCGCGGAGATACCGCTCGTAGCCGAAGTGCTCCAGCATCACCCGCCGCAGCTCGGCGTTGCGCTCCGAGGCGATCTCCTGGTGCGTCAGCCTCGACAGCCGGCGCACCAGGTCCGGCGGGATCGGCATCCCGCGCCAGGCGTGCAGGCCGAACCCGTCCCGGAACCGCACCGCGGGCGCGTCGGCCGCGTGCAGCCGCCCGATGTTGTCCCGGTGCAGCTCGACCGGCCGCTCGGTGAGGATGGCGACGTCCGCGTAGGGCCACCACCACCCGGCCGCCCGGGCGACCCCGGCGAGCCCGGCCAGCCGCTGCACGGCAAGCAGGGCGGCCCCACCACCAGAACCGGAGCCGGAGCCGGAGCCGGAGGAACCGCCGGAGCCGGTGACAGCCGCCCCGTAGTCCGGGAACTCGGCAGCAGGAGCCGGAGCGTCGGCGACCGCGTCGAACGCCGCCAGCCAGCCCGCGTCGTGCTGCCCCCCGACGGCGTCCAGCAGCACGGCGCGGGCGTGGGCCGGCAGCTCCGACCGCAGGTGCGTGCGCAGCGGCACGGCGACCCGGTCGTTCACCATCCGCCAGGCGTCGGCGCCGCAGGCCGACCACAGCGCGGCCCACCCGTCCGGCCCGAGCAGCGCGTGCACCTCGGCGCGCGCGGCGGCCCACGGCTTCGTGCGCACCGCCGCCCGCACGGACGGGCCGGCCGTCCCGGCCACCGGCGGGCAGCCCTGCGAGCTGAGCTGGAACGCGACGCCCCCGTCCGGGGCGACCGTCGACAGCCCGGTCAGCAGGGCGGCCGCCCGGGCCGCGGCCAGCGGCGACGCGAACCAGACGATGTGCTTCGGCGGCCGCAGCCCGGCCGACCGGTACGCCAGCCGCACCCCGTCCTCGGCGGCGGCCCGGTCGGCGGGCACCGTCGACAGCCCGGCGGCCAGCCACTTGGCGGAGACGGCACCCAACGCCTCGGCGGTCATCAGTCAGCCACCGGACGCCACGAACCCGGCACATACTCGCGCTGGCGCACCACCTTGTAGGAGCCGGCCGGGATGCCGATCGCGCCGTGCTCCTCGTGGACCACGCGGGCCCGGGTGACGATCCGCACGAAGAGCCGGTCGATGTCGTCGCGGTCGGCGAGCAGCATCACATCCGGCCCGACGATCACGTGGGCGTGGCCGGTGGCCTCCCCGCGGGCGAGGATCATGCGACCCGACCGGTCGCGCGGAGCCGGCACGGCCGTCGCCGGGACCTCCGCCACGCTCACGGGCACCAGCAGTACATCTCCTTGGCGATACACGGGGGACCTCCGAGCCGCGAGGGGGGCACCTGATACGCCGCACACTAGCCAGGGGGTACGACAATTTTCCGGCCCCGCCCGCGCCCCGGCGGCGACTTGATGGACAATGATTGAAGAGCAACAGGAGGGGAGTATTCCCTCGCGGCGATCGTCGTCAGCACGGTGCACCCACGGTCACGTGGGACGCACCCGGCGTCGTCGGTCACCCGGCGTTGGCGGGTGACGGAAGAGACCTCCGGTGTCAACTGCACAGTCCGCGCGTCCCCCTGGGGTCGGCGCGGTCTGTGGTGTGTCTACCGGAGGAATACACGTGGACGTTGCCGGCTGGATCTGGACCGCGACGCTTGTCGGTCTGGGCGCCATTCTTCTGTTCGACCTGGCGATCGTCGCCCGTCGGCCGCATGAGCCGTCGATCAAGGAATCGACGATCTGGGTCACCGTCTACGTCGGGCTCGCCGTGCTGTTCGGCCTGTTCGTGCTGTGGAAATGGGGCGGCGGCTACGCCGGGGAGTTCTACGCGGGCTGGCTGACGGAGTACAGCCTGTCGGTTGACAACCTGTTCGTCTTCGTGATCATCCTGTCCCGGTTCAAGGTGCCCCGGCAGTACCAGCAGAAGGTCCTGCTCATCGGCATCGTGCTCGCCCTGGTCATGCGCGGCGGGTTCATCGCGATCGGCGCGGCGGCGATCAGCCGCTTCTCCTGGGTCTTCTACATCTTCAGCGTCTTCCTGATCTACACCGCCGTGAAGCTGGCGACGCAGGGCGAGACGGACCAGGACGACTTCAAGGAGAACGCGCTCATCCGCTGGTCCCGGCGGGTGCTGCCGATGACGAAGCAGTACGAGGAGTCCCGGCTCACCGCCCGCGACGAGCGCGGCCGGCTGCACATGACCCCGATGATCGTGGTGCTCATCGCGATCGGCACCACCGACCTGATCTTCGCCCTCGACTCGATCCCGGCGATCTTCGGCCTCACCGCCGAGCCCTACCTGGTCTTCACCGCGAACGTCTTCGCGCTCATGGGGCTGCGCCAGCTGTACTTCCTGATCGGCGGCCTGCTCGACCGGCTGGTCTACCTCTCGATCGGCCTCGCCGTCGTCCTCGGCTTCATCGGCGTCAAGCTCTTCCTCGAGGCGCTCGCCGACAACAGCCTGCCGTTCATCAACGGCGGCGAGCACGTCGAATGGGCCCCGCACATCGGCATCGAGCTGTCGCTGAGCGTCATCATCGGCACCCTCGCCATCACCACCGTGGCCTCGCTCATCAAGTCGCGGCGCGACGCACGTGCACAGTCTGTGGAACCAGACAAGACGTCCAACGCTTCTTAAAAGCCCCGAACAGGGTCGCGCTCCGCACATTGAGGCGCGATTATGGGGTACCACGGCCGGGCGGGTGATGCATGATGCACGAGATCGCACAGCAGGGCCATCTGACGGCCCCTGCGGTGTTATGCCCGTTTACGCCGCGGATCTCGCCGCACGCCGACGAGGTGCAGCGCTGGTCGCTGCACTGGGCGACCCGCCACGGCCTGCTCGAGCAGCCCGGCGCGCGCCAGGCGTTCGCGCGGGCCCGGTTCGCCAACCTCATGGCCCGCGCCCACCCGGACGCGGGCCCGGCCGAGCTGCAGCTCGCCACCGCCTGGCTGATCAGCATCTTCGTGCTCGACGACCTGCTGGAGAAGGCCCTCGTCCGCGCCCCGGGGCCGACCCGGGCCGCGGTCGACGGGTTCGTGCGCCGGCTGCGCCACCAGCGCACCGACGGCCGCGAGCTGGCCGAGGCGCTCGGCCGGCCGCTCACCGGCGCCCTCGACGAGGTGTGGCGGCGCACCGAGGAGCGGGTCGGCCCGGCCTGGCGGGAGCGGTTCGTCGGGCATGTCGCCGACTACCTCGACGGCACGCTGTGGGAGGCGGGCAACCGCGCACACGACCGCCCGCCGCTGCTGGACGAGTACCGCACGATGCGCTACCACAGCGCCGCGACCGAGATGTTCTTCGACCTCATCGAGCCCATGCACGGCGTCGAGGCGCCCGCGGCCCTGCTCGCCGACCCCGACTTCGCCACCATGCGGCAGTCCGCCGGCATGATCATCGGGATCTTCAACGACCTGATCTCATGGCCGAAGGAGGTGGCCGTCGGCGACCACCACAACATCGTCTTCGCGTTCCAGCGCGAGCACCGCCTGTCGCTGCAGGACGCCGTCTACGCCGCGGTGGCCGAGCACGACGAGCACGTCACGACCTTCGAGGCGGCCCGGCAGCGGCTCGGCGCCGCCGATCCCGGGCCGTGCGTCGACGACCTGGTCCACTGGATCCGCGGGAACCTCGACTGGTCGCTGGAGTCGGGCCGGTACACCCCGGCCCAGATCCCCCAGCAGCGCACCACCGACTAAGGACTCAGGCGTGCGCCCGCTTGCGGGCCACCCGCTCGCGGTCCTTCTGGTCGAGCATCACCTTGCGGATGCGGACCGCCTCCGGCGTGATCTCCACGCACTCGTCCTCGCGGCAGAACTCGAGGGCCTGCTCCAGCGACAGCTTCCGCGGCGGGATCAGCTTCTCCGTCTCGTCGGCGGCCGACGAGCGCATGTTGGTGAGCTTCTTCTCCTTGGTGATGTTGACGTCCATGTCGTCGGCGCGGGAGTTCTCGCCCACGATCATGCCCTCATACACCTCGGTGGTCGGCTCGACGAACATCGACCCGCGCTCCTGCAGGTTCATCATCGCGAACGGCGTCGCCACGCCCGAGCGGTCGGCGACGAGCGAGCCGGTGGCGCGGGTGCGCAGCTCGCCGTACCACGGCTCGTAGGACTCGAAGACGTGGTGCAGGATGCCGGTGCCCCGGGTGTCGGTGAGGAACTCGGTGCGGAACCCGATCAGCCCGCGCGCCGGCACCAGCCACTCCATGCGGATCCAGCCGGTGCCGTGGTTGACCATCTGCTCCATGCGGCCCTTGCGGGTGGCCAGCAGCTGGGTGATCGCGCCGAGGTACTCCTCGGGGGCGTCGATCGTCAGCCGCTCGGTCGGCTCGTGGACCTTGCCGTCGATCTCCCGGGTGACGACCTGCGGCTTGCCGACCGTCAGCTCGTACCCCTCCCGGCGCATCTGCTCGACGAGGATCGCGAGGGCCAGCTCGCCACGCCCCTGGACCTCCCAGGCGTCGGGCCGCTCGGTGGGCAGCACGCGCAGCGACACGTTGCCGACGAGCTCGCGCTCCAGGCGGTCCTTGACCAGGCGGGCGGTCACCTTCGCGCCCTTCACCTTGCCGGCGAGGGGCGACGTGTTGGTGCCGATGGTCATCGAGATGGCCGGCTCGTCGACCGTGATGCGCGGCAGCGGCACCGGGTTCTCGGCGTCGGCGAGCGTGTCACCGATCATGATCTCGGCGATGCCGGCCACGGCGATGATGTCGCCCGGCCCGGCCTGCTCGGCCGGCTTGCGCTCCAGGGCCTCGGTCATGAGCAGCTCGGAGATGCGCACGCTCTGCTGGGTGCCGTCCTCGCGGCACCAGGCGACCGTCTGCCCCTTGCGGATCGTGCCCTGCCGCACCCGGCACAGCGCCAGGCGGCCCAGGAACGGCGAGGCGTCGAGATTGGTGACGTGGGCCTGCAGCGGGGCTTCCTCGTCGTACGCCGGCGCCGGGATCGTGTCGAGCAGCGTGCGGAACAGCGGCTGGAGGCTGTCGCTGTCCTCCGGCACCGTCCCGTCCGCCGGCTGGGTCAGCGAGGCGATGCCGTCGCGCGCGCAGGCGTAGATGATCGGGAAGTCGATCTGCTCCTCGTCGGCGTCGAGGTCGAGGAACAGCTCATACGTCTCGTCGACGACCTCGCGGATCCGCGCGTCGGGCCGGTCGACCTTGTTGATCACCAGGATGATCGGCATGCGGGCCTTGAGCGCCTTGCGCAGCACGAACCGCGTCTGCGGCAGCGGCCCCTCGCTCGCGTCGACGAGCAGCACGACCCCGTCGACCATGGTCAGCCCGCGCTCCACCTCGCCACCGAAGTCGGCGTGCCCCGGCGTGTCGATGATGTTGATCGTCACGGGGTCGCCGCCGTCGCCCGGCACGTACCGCACCGCGGTGTTCTTGGCGAGAATGGTGATGCCCTTCTCGCGCTCGAGGTCCATCGAGTCCATGACCCGGTCGGTGAGCTCGGCCCGGGCGTGGAACGCGCCGGCCTGCCGCAACATCGCGTCGACGAGCGTGGTCTTTCCGTGGTCGACGTGGGCGATGATGGCCACGTTGCGGAGATCTGAGCGGGTCTGCATAGACGCCATTGTTCCAGGCGCCCGTTGCATGCCCGCACGGACTGTGCACGCTGTGACGAACGACCCGTGCGGGGCGGCGGGAACGCCATCGAGCGGTTAGCCTGCGGGCACGGGGAGGTAGACAATGGAATACGACGAGGACACCGACGAGTTCCCGAGGCCGAGGCGGGCCGCGAGACGCGTCGGCGCCGTCCTGCTCACGGTCGCCCTGGCCGTGGTCCTGATCGGCTGCGCCGTGATCGTCAACCTGGCCAAGGGCGTGGACCGCCCGTCCGGGGCGGCCGCGACCAGCCCCGCCGCTCGCCCGACCCCGTCGGACTCTCCCTCGGAGTCGCCGTCGCCGTCGCCTCCGCCACCGCCGCCGACGGAGGAGACCCAGACGACGGAGGCCCCACCGCCACCCCCGAAGACGACGAAACCCGGCTGCCAGCCGACCTACAAGGGCAAGCAACTCGCGAAGTCCCAGGTCCGCAAGTATCTGGACACGGCGTCGAAGACAAAATACTGGGGAACGAGGGCCCCGGCGGCGGAACAGGCGATCCGCGTCCCGGTCCGCCTCCTGTATGCGATCGCCGACCAGGAAAGCGGCTGGCAGTCCAACATCTACGCCTGCGACAAGGGCGTGGGCATCATGCAGGTGATGCCCGACACCCACACCTGGATGAACCAGCGCTTCGGCACGACGTACAACATCGACGTCCCGGCCGACAACGTCCATCTGGGCGCCCAGTACCTAGCCTGGCTCTTCTCGTACTACGGCGCCCAGCTGAAGACCTTCAAGGCGGACGGCACCTACAACCTGTCCGACCCGACCCTGCTCAACGGCGTCATCTCCGCCTACAACTGGGGCACCGCGGGCGTAGACCCCGCCAAGGGCAAGGCCGGCATTCCCAACGGCCAATACGTCGACAACGTCAAGGCCCTGATGGAGTTCTGCTGCGAGGACTATTAAGACCAGGATGACTCGGGTCCGCGCAAGGCGCGACCGTCGCTCCCGCCAGACACCGCGGGTGGGGCCCACCAGGGTGGGCCCGACCCGCTGCCACCGCCGTCGCCCCAAGCCCCCACCCGGCTGCTCGCCGCCCAGGGACGCCCCCGTCAGCCGCCGCATCTCCAAAGACGTTGGTCGATCTACCCGCACCCCTCAAGGACCGACAGCCACCCGATCCGACCAACCTCCGCTGGCGCCCCCCGCAAGCACCCCCGGCACCCCCGCCCTCATGATCAATGGAGACTTCCGGTCGCCATGACAGCCAATTCCGTCCAACGATCACGGCCCCGCCCGGCGACAAGCACCGTGAGGCTGGGCGCCGGACCGGCCCGGTGGGCGCTGAAGGAGTAAACGAGGCGGCGGGTTGGCCCTGCACCGTGCGACGGCGAGCCGCTGGGGGCTGAGCGGAGCGAGGAGCGGCGAGCGGGGCTGAGCGGTTTGCGGGACGGCGAGCGGGCTGAGCGCGGTGGTATGCGGGGCGGCGAGTAGGGCTGAGCGGTTTGCGGGGCGGCGAATAGCGTCTGAGCGGTATGCGGGGCGGCGAGTGGGGCTGGGGGCCGGCCGGGGCGGGCGGTGTGGCGGAGCTGCGGGTGGGTGGGGTGACGCGGCGTGCGGGGCGTCAGCGCGCTTCCTAGACTCAAGTCGCATGAGGCTTGATCCGGTCGGTCGCTTGCTGAAACTCCCGCCACCGCTGGCCAACCGGGTCCACGTGACGCGCGCCATCCCCGTCCGGGCTCGCGACGGCGCCATCCTGCGGGCCGACCACTACGCGCCCGCGCTCGGCGCCAGCCTGCCCACCGTGCTCGTCCGCACACCGTACGGCCGCGGCGCGCCGGTCAGCCTGCTCTGCCGGGCCGTCGCGCAGCGCGGGTTCCATGTGCTCATCCAGTCGTGCCGCGGGACCGCCGACTCGGGCGGGACGTTCGAGCCGCTGCTGCAGGAGCGTGAGGACGGGCTCGACACGCTCGACTGGCTGCGGCGCCAGCCGTGGTACGACGGGCGGCTGCTCACCTACGGCCCCAGCTACGTCGGGTTCGTGCAGTGGGCGCTCGCCGCCGAGGCCGGGGACGAGCTCAAGGCGATGGCCACCATCGTCACCGCCTCCGACTTCGGGCCGCCCACCTACGCCGGCGGCGCCTTCTCGCTCGACACCGTGCTCACCTGGTCGGCGCTGCTGGAGGCGCAGCGCGGCCCGCGGCTGGAGAACGCCGTCGAGCTGCTGCGCGGGCAGCCGAAGCTGCAGCGCGGGCTGGCCCGCGTGCCGATGGCCGAGGCCGACCGGATCACCACCGGGGCGGAGATCGAGTTCTTCCAGCGGTGGCTGGCCGAGGGCGACCCCGCGGCGCCCTACTGGACCGAGCGCGGCCACGCCCACCGCCTGCCCCATGTCACCGCGCCGGTCCTCATGATAGGCGGCTGGTACGACATCTTCCTGCCCTGGCAACTGTCCGACTACGCGGCGCTGCGCAAGGCCGGCAGCCAGCCGTACCTCACCGTCGGGCCCTGGCACCACGGCAGCGCCGGGCTGTTCCAGCACTCCGCGGCCGAGTCCGTCGCCTGGTTCCGGGCGCACACCGGCGGGCCGGAGCGGGTGCGCGAGCGGCCGGTCCGGGTGCACGTCGGCGGGGCCGACGGGTGGCTCGAGATGGCGGACTGGCCGCCGCCCGACAGCCTGAGCCAGCGGTGGTACCTCAGGAGCGGCGGACGCCTGGACCGCGCACCCGGCCCCGACGGCGAGCCCGTCGACGCCTTCACCTACGACCCGAAGGACCCGACCCCGGCGCTGGGCGGTCCGCGCCTGGTCGGCAAGATCTCCGGCCGGCGCGACAACCGTCCCCTGGAGTCGCGCCCCGACGTCCTGACGTTCACGTCCCCGCCGCTGACCGAGCCGCTCGACGTGATCGGCCCGGTCGCCGCCGACGTCGTCGTGCGGGCCACCGCCCCGTACTTCGACGTCTTCGTCCGGCTGTGCGAGGTCGACGAGCAGGGCCGCTCCTGGAACATCTGCGACGGCCTGGCCCGGGTGCGCGAGCCGGACGGCGAACTGGTGCGCGTCGAGCTGTGGCCCACCGCCCACCGCTTCGCCGCCGGCAACCGCATCCGGGTGCAGGTCAGCGGCGGCGCCCACCCGAGGTTCTCGCGCAACCCGGGCACCGGCGCCCCGCTCGGCCACGAGCTGGAGCTGCGCGCCGTGCGTCAGGAGCTGCTCGCCCCGTCGTCGATCACGCTCCCGGTGCCGCCCACCGCCGAGGAGAACGGCCGCTGACCGGCGGCGTCAGTCCTCGAACGTCGAGGGGCCCACGTCGGTGTACGTGCCCTCGGCCGGGTCCCACTCGAACTGGCGGCCCTCCGAGCCGGCGCTGACGATCTTGCCGAACGCCGGGTAGCGCTCGACGAGCCACTCCAGGTCGGGCATCAGCAGCTCGCCGGCGTCGGCCAGCTGCTCGTCGGTCTCGTCCCCCACGAGGAGGTTCCAGCCGCTCGCCCGGCGGCCGTCCGGCGCCGGCGGGAGGGTGGCGTCCTCCGGATCGTGGTACACGTATCCGGGGGCCAGCGACTCGTCCTCCACCAGCCGCCGCGACGCGAACGCGATCAAGTTACCCATGCCGTCCAGTATGGCGCCCGTCCCGAGAGGGGTCCGGATGACCACCGCCGCCGAGGAACACCGCACGATCGCCGGCCGATTCACCGAGCTCACCCAGCATGCGCGACCCGGGACCTGGGACGCCCCGTCCCCCTGCCCGGGCTGGGCGGCCCGCGACGTGGTGCGCCACCTCGTCGAGTGGCTGCCCGGCTTCCTGGCCGCCGGGGCGGGCATCGAGCTGCCGAAGGGCCCGTCGCCCGACGACGACCCGGCCGGCGCCTGGCAGGCGCACGCCGCCGCCGTCCAGGCCCTGCTCGACGACCCGGCGAGCGAGTCGGTCGTGCTGCGCGACCGCAACGTCGGCGAGCTGCCGCTGCCGGCGGCGATCACGATGTTCTACACGTCGGACGTGTTCATGCACACCTGGGACCTGGCCCGCGCGACCGGCCAGGACGACACCCTCGACCCGGAGCGCTGCGCGCGGATGCTGGAGGGCATGGGGCCCGCGGAGGCGGCCATGCGGGGCAGCGGCCACTTCGGCCCCCGCGTCGAGGTCCCCGGCGACGCCGACCCGCAGACGAGGCTCCTCGCCTTCATCGGGCGCCGTCCCTAGCGCAGCACCGCCTCGGGCAGGCCGCGCACGACGGCGATCGTCTGCGCCTCGGCCTCCACGGCCGAGCGGGTCGCGGTGGACAGCCGGCCCCACGGCGTCAGCGCGACCTCCAGCCGGCCCTTGCGCACCGTGCCGCGCCAGGTGCCGGCGAGGTCGCCGTCGTGCAGCAGGACCCCGGGGTTGCCGAGCATCCGCCACACCTCCTTCTCCCGGGCCTTCTCCGGCGTGAGCACCGACCGGTCGCGGGCCTGCAGGAACGGGTCGGAGGGCGGCAGCAGCCGCACGCCCGCGACCGGCTCGGCGGCGCGGAGGGCGTCGAGGTCCTCGGCCGGCAGCCAGGCCTTGCGCCCACCTTCGCCGACGGACACCTCGGCGAGGTCTTCCGGCCACGCCGGGCGGATCGCCGAGACGGTGGTCCCGAGGTACTTCGCCGCGTCGCCGGGCGTCGCCGGCCCGAGTATCCGCAGGTAGGCGCGCAGCAGCCCGGCGGTCCCGGCCGCCGCCCGCGGCACCCCCGGCCAGCCGTCGATCGGCCGGAGCACGGTCTTCGCCGCCGGCTCGTCCAGCTGGACCCCGCCGGCCAGGCCGGCCTGCTGGAACAGCGCGCCCGAGATGTGCGTCGCCCCGCAGGCGCGGCAGTCGTAGGTCACCTCGGCGGGCACCCGGTCGCTGACCGCCCGGCTGGCGTCGCCTTTCGCGGTCTCCCGCAGTACACCCGTGGAGAAGGCATCCGCAGCGGCGGTGAAGGCCGCCAGGCCCAGTGGCCCGCCCGCCGGAATCTGCGTGCTGCCGAACCGGGCGGTCGCGTCGGCGTCGCTCAGCGGCCATAGGGCGGCCGCGACCGCGGGCAGGTCGGCCCGCCGGTGCAGGTGCGGGGCGCCGCGGGTCGCCCAGACCAGCGCCAGGTCGCCGTCCAGCGGCCGGGTGGTGCGGGCGGCGAGGGCCTGGCGGGCGGTGCCGGCCGGCACGTTCGGCACGCCGAGATCGAGCACGGCGAGCGCCTCCGGCTCGGCGTCGAGGCGCTCGTGGAGCTGGTTGGCGCGGGTGCGGTAGGCGAGCACGGTACGGCGGTCGACGGCAGGCATCAACCCATTCTTGCCGGGCGCGCGGCCGCGGCGGAGGATCGACGCATGGACGAGTTCACGGACGACGAGCTGGCGTTCCTGCGCCACGTGCGCTTCGGTGAGCTGCCGGCGCGGATCAGGCCGGAGGAGCGCGTCGAGCTGACGGAGACCGAGAGCAGGCGCGACCGGCCCGACGACCCGCCGGCGCCGGACGACAGCGTCTACCCCTACTGGGCGGCGGGCTGACCGTCTCCTAGAGCGGGTGGTGTGAACCGTCCGGGTCGGGCACCTCGGTCATGTCCGGCGGGCGCGTGGCCGACTCCGGCGGCGTGCCGCCGGGTGGCGTCCAGCCCGCCGCCAGTTCCTCGTCGACCTGTTCGGCCGAGCCCTCGGGCAGCTCCTCGCCCTGCGTGGCCCGCCCCGCGGCCCCCGAGCGGATCGTCGAGTGGTGCTCGACGTACTCGTCGAACTCATCCATACCAGGCGGCGTACCCCGGGCCAACCCCGACAAACACGCACAGTCTGTCCGCTGCGGCGGCCCGCCCGGCTGGCTGAATCGACCTTCGTGATCGAGCACTTCGCGTACGGCTGGCTCACGCCGGCGCTGGCCCTCGCCCTGGCGTTCCTCGGTTGCCTGCTCGGCACCTACCTGGCCGGGCGCTCCCGCGGGTACAGCGGCCACCACCGCGCCCGCTGGCTCACCCTCGCCGCGCTCGCGTTCGGCGCCTGCGGCACCTGGCTGCCGCACTTCATGGCCCTGCTCGGCGCCGACGTGCCCGGGACGGTCGTGCGGTACGACGTGACGGTCACCGCCCTCGGGCCGGGGCTCGCGGTCGTCGTGCACTGCCTCGGCCTGTACCTCGTCGGCTTCGGGCGGCCCAGCGCGTGGAAGATCCTGCCGGCCGGTGTCCTCACCGGCCTCGGGCTGACCGCCGTGCACGGCAGCGGGCCGCTGGCGATGCGGATCGCCGGGACGGTGGGGTACGACCTGCGGCAGCTCCTCGCCGCGGCCGTCGCCGCGATCGTGGCCGCGACGGTCACGCTGTGGTGCGTGACGGTGGTCCGGGGGACGGCGGCGATGCTGTGCGCGGCCGGCATCATGGCGATCGGCGTCTGCAGCACGCATTACACGGTGATGGCGTCGGTACGGGCGGTGGTCGCCCCCGTCCCCGGGGAGATCCCCGGGCAGAGCCTGTTCACCCTGCTCGTCCCGGTCTGCGTGGTGGCCGGCGTGCTGCTCAGCGGGCTCGCGTACAGCACCGTCGGCCTCGCCGTGCGCCAGGACACGGCGCGGGAGGAGGCGCTGCTGCGCCGGGCCCGGGACATGTACTCGGTCGCGACGCTCACCCGGGCGGCGGCCGCGCGGCAGCTGGAGCAACGGCAACGGGACCGCGGCGACGCCGCGGTCCCGTCCCATCGGTGAGGCTGGGTTACTTCAACTGCGCCGCCGGGTCGGCCGCCACCTGGGCCAGCCGCTCCGGGGTCACCGCGCCGACGAGCACCCGGCCGTCGTCGGTGATCAGGACGCTGAACAGCTTGCTGTTGAACGTCCGGCCGCCGTTGCCGACCGGCAGCTGGTTGATCACGTCCTGCGCCTTCTGCTCCTCGGCCGGGTCGGCCCCGGCCGGCGACGAGGAGCGCATGACGAACACCGAGGTCCAGCCGGTCCCGACGACCGTGGTCTTGGGCTCGGCGCCCTTGGTCAGGTCGGGCTGCTTCTGCTGGTGCTCTTCCTCGATCTTCGCCGGGTCGGCCTCCTCGACCTTGGTGCCGGCCGGCGGGTTGAAGACGAACTGGGCGTCGTCCGGCCGGGTGAAGCTCACCTGCGTGAACGCCACCTCGAAGGCCGGGCTGGCCTGGCCCTTGGCGAGGACCTGCACGCGCAGCGGCAGCTTCTCCTGGGCGTCGATCGCGAGCCGGATCTCGCTGACCAGCGACGCGGTGTCGCGCGGCCGGAGGATCAGCTCGTAGGCGTTGCGACCGGCGATGCGCGCCGAGTTGCCGGTCGAGACCTGGGTCGACGGGTCGATGGCCTTGAGGGCCAGGTCGGCGGCCTCCTGCGGCGACTTCGGCAGGTCGCTCGGGATGCCGGCCGGACCCTTGTCGTCGGCCTTGGCCGGGTCGGACTTGAAGTGCTGGGCCTTGGCGTCCTTGCTGCTCCAGATCCACGTGTCGGCGCCGTTGTGGATCACATCGCTCTGCCCCTGGGTGCCCAGGAGCGAGACGCGGGCCTTGTCCGGCCCGGAGTACCAGACGCGCAGCGTGTGCTTGCCGGAGACCAGCGACGTCAGTTCGGCGCTCTGTTCCCCGGTCAGGGTCGGGATCGCCGGCAGGCCGAGGTCGGCCCGCTCGACGACCGTGCCGGACAGCCCGTCGAGACGGGCGGTCTGCAGGTCGACGAGCAACTGCGCGGCAGTGCGCGGCGGCAGGTCGGGCTCGGCGGCGACGGCGAGGGTCTTCGCGGCCACGCCCGCACCGACCACAGCGACCGCAGCAGCCGCGGGCACCGCCCACCGAAGGACGGGTCGTGACGTGAAGTTGGACATTGGGTACACCTCCTGCCGACCATGTTGCTCGGAGCCGCCTGTGACATCGCTGAGACCGCCTGTGCCGCTCCACAGCACAGCGTGACACGCTGGGTCCCGTGCGGTTGCTGGTGGTGGAGGACGAGATGCGGATGGCGCACGCGCTGCAGCGCGGGCTCCAGGCCGAGGGCTTTGCCGTGGACGTGGCCGGCGACGGTCCGAACGGGCTGGAGATGGCCCGGCACGGCGGCTACGACGCGGTGATCCTGGACATCATGCTGCCCGGCCTGTCCGGGTACCGTGTGGTGCAGACCCTGCGCGCCGAGAAGAACTGGGTGCCGGTGCTCATGCTCTCGGCGAAGGACGGCGAGTACGACCAGGCCGACGGGCTCGACTGCGGGGCCGACGACTACCTGACCAAGCCGTTCTCCTACGTGGTGCTCGTCGCCCGCCTGCGGGCGCTGCTGCGCCGGGGCGCGCCGGAGCGGCCCAGCGTGCTCACCGTCGGGGAGCTGACCCTCGACCCGGCGCGGCGGCGGGTGACCAGCGGCGGGGCCGAGATCGTGCTCACCGCCCGGGAGTATGCGCTGCTGGAGTACCTCATGCGCCGCCCCGGTCAGGTTGTGTCGAAGACCGAGCTGCTCGACCACGTGTGGGACGCGAGCATCGACACGGCACCGAACGCGGTCGAGGTCTACGTCGGCTACCTGCGCCGCAAGCTGGGCCGGGACGCCCTCGAGACGGTCCGCGGCGCCGGATACCGGCTCAAGGCGTGAGCGGTCCGCAGCGGAGCGGAGGGGCCGCTCACCGGGAGGTTCAGGGTGCGGCGTGAGCGGTCCGCAGCGGAGCGGAGGGGCCGCTCACCGGGAGGTTCAGGGTGCGGCTTCGCGCCGCCGGAGCGAAGCGGAGGCGGCGTGAAGTGGTGGTCGCGGCTGTCCCTGCGGGGCCGGCTGGTGCTGCTGGGGACGAGCGGGCTCGTCGTCGGGCTGGCCATCGCGGGCGTGGCGATGGCCACCGCGATGACGTACAGCTTCCGCGGGACACTCGACCGCTCGGCCGACGCCACCGTGACCGAGATCGCCAACCTGCTCAACGAGGGCGGCCAGCTGCCGTCGCCGCTGCCCGCCCCGGCCGGCCAGGTGGTGCAGGTGCTCGACGGCGGCCACCGGGTCGTCGCCGGCGACCGCAACGCCGATCTGCTCGTGCCGGTGCTGCGGCCCGACGAGCTCGCCCACGCGCTGTCCGGCCAGCGGGTCACCGTGCCGGGCGACCGCGCGCTGCAGCCGGACCGGCTGCGGGTCACCGCGCGGCAGGTGCAGCCCGACCGGGTCGTCGTCGTCGGCGTGCCGCTCGGCGACTACAGCCGCAGCCAGGAGCTGCTGAAGAACGCGCTCTGGGTGACGTACCCGGCGCTCGTCGCCGTCCTCGTCGCCATCGCCTGGCGGGTGGTCGGCCAGGCGCTGTCGCCGGTCGACCGGCTGCGCGCCGGCGCCGAGCGGATCACCGGCGTGGCGACCGACGAGCGGCTGCCCGTGCCGCCGTCCCGGGACGAGATCCAGCGCCTGGCCGTGACCCTCAACCACATGATCGACCGGCTGGCCCAGTCGCGGGCCCGCCAGCGCTCGTTCATCGCCGACGCCGCCCACGAGCTGCGCAGCCCGCTCGCGAGCATGCGGATCCAGGTCGAGGTCGCCCAGAAGCTCGGCGACTGGGCCAGCGCCTCCGACGACCTGCTCGCCGACATCGACCGGCTGACCCGCCTGGTCGACGACCTGCTGCTGCTCGCGCGGGCCGACGCCTCCGACGGGCGGCCCGGCGCCCGGGAGCCGGTCGAGCTGCCGACGCTGCTGGCTGACCTCGCCCGGCGGTACGACACGGTCCGCGTGCGGCCGGGGGAGTCCCTGTGGGTCGAGGCCGACCCGGACGCGATGCGCCGGATCGTGCTGAACCTGATCGACAACGGCGTGCGTCACGCCCGCACCGCGGTGGTCCTGGCCGCCGAGGCCGAGGGCGGCCACATCCTGGTCACCGTGACCGACGACGGCGAGGGCATCCCGGCGGCGCTGCGCGAGCGGGTGTTCGACCGCTTCGCCCGGCTCGACGACGGCCGGGCCCGCGACGCCGGCGGCACCGGCCTCGGCCTGGCCATCGTCCGCGAGCTGGTCCGCCAGCACGGCGGCAGCGTCCGGCTGACGGACGCCCGGCCCGGCATCCGCGCCGAGGTGCGGCTGCCCCGGCTCCTTGACAGTGTTATGTGACAGTGTCATAGTTGTCGGCATGACCGCGACAGGATGGACGCTCGACGAGCTGACGGCCCGCGTGGCGGCCGCGCTCGGCGGCTCCGCTTACGCGGGAGCCCCCAACGGCCGGGTCCGCGACGTGCCCGACAGCCGGGCCATCCGGTGGTATACGACCATCGGCCTGGTGGACCGGCCGGCGATGCGCGGGCGCACGGCCCTGTACGGGCCGCGCCACCTGCTGCAGCTGGTCGCCGTCAAGCGCCGGCAGTCGGAGGGGCGCAAGATCGCCGACATCCAGGCCGAGCTGGCCGACGCGCCGGACGAGACGCTGCGGGCGATCGCGCGCCTGCCGGAGGCCGGACCCGTCGCCGAAGGTGACAGTGTCAGTGACAGTGTCGCCGAGGCGGCCGCGGGGCCGGCCCGGCGCCGGTTCTGGACCGAGGCGCCGGGGCCGGCGACGCGGCGGAACCCTCCGGCGCTGCCCTCGCCCGCGTCGCCGCCCGTGCCGGCCCAGCCGCCCGCGCCACCGCAGCTGCTGGTGCCCGTCCCCGGGCTCGACCCGCCGCGGGATGCCGGTGGCGGTCCGCTCATGACCGGGGTGCCGCTGGGCGGCGGGGCGGTGCTCCTGCTGCCGGGCTCCCTCGGGGCCGCCGACGCGGCTGCCGTCCGGGCCGCCGCCCGGCCCCTGATCGAGGACCTGATGGCGCGCGGGCTGCTGCCGCGCCCGCTACACACCGCTGTCACAGCCGAACTTACCACGCAGACAGACGCCGATACTCCGACGCCCGCCGAGCCGAATCCAGGGAGTGCGCAATGAACGTCGCCACGATGACCGAGGCGGAGGCCGCTCGGGTCGCCGCCCCCGCGGACGAGGCCGGGCTCGGCGCGCTGCGCACCGAGCGCGGCAACCTGCCCCTCGACCGACTCGACGTGCGGACCGCGATCACCGGGCTGGTCGCCCGCACGGAGCTCACCCAGGAGTTCGTCAACGTCCACGCCACCGCGCTGGAGGCCACCTACATCTTCCCGCTGCCCGACCGGGCCGCCGTCACCCGCATGACGATGACGGCCGACGGGCGGGTCGTGGAGGCACAGCTGCAGGAGCGCGGCGCCGCCCGGGAGGCCTATGACGCGGCCATCGCCGCCGGCCAGCGCGCCTCGATCGCCGAGGAGGAGCGGCCCGACGTGTTCACCATGCGGGTCGGCAACATCCTGCCCGGCGAGCGGGTCAGCGTGACGCTCGCGCTGGTGGGGCCGCTCGCGTTCGAGGACGGGGAGGCGACGTACCGGTTCCCGCTGGTGGTGGCGCCGCGGTACATCCCGGGTGTCGCGCTCGACGGTGACAGCGTCGGCGGCGGGCACGCGCTCGACACCGACGCGGTGCCGGACGCCTCGCGGATCAGCCCGCCGGTGCTGCTGCCCGGCTTCCCCAACCCGCTGCGCCTGTCGATCGACGTCGCGCTCGACCCGGCCGGGCTCCCGCTCGGCGACGTGCGCTCCAGCCTGCACGCGGTCGAGGAGCAGGACGGGCACCTGGTCGTCCGGCCGGGGGAGCGGGCCGACCGCGACTTCGTGCTGCGGATCGGCTACGGCGCCGGCACGCAGAGCCTGGTGCTCACGCCCGACGCCGGCGGCGAGGAGGGCACGTTCCGGCTGACCGTGCTCCCGCCGGCCTCCGACGCGCCGCCCCGGCCCAAGGACGTGGTGCTGCTGCTCGACCGCTCCGGCAGCATGGCCGGCTGGAAGATGGTCGCGGCCCGCCGCGCCGCCGCCCGGATCGTCGACACGCTCGGCGCGCACGACCGGTTCGCGGTGCTCGCCTTCGACGACCGCGTCGAGGCGCCGCCGTCGCTGCCCGCGGGGCTGGTCCCGGGGGGCGACCGCAACCGCTACCGTGCGGTCGAGCACCTGGCCCGCATGGACGCCCGCGGCGGCACCGAGCTGCTCCAGCCGCTGCTCGACGGGCTCAAGCTGCTCGACGACACCGCCCGCGACCGGGTCCTGGTGCTGGTCACCGACGGCCAGGTCGGCAACGAGGACCAGATCCTGCGCACCGTCTCGGCGGCGCTGCGCGGCGTCCGGGTCCACACCGTCGGCATCGACCAGGCCGTCAACGCCGGCTTCCTGGGCCGGCTCGCGATCGCCGGCGGCGGCCGCTGCGAGCTGGTCGAGAGCGAGGACCGGCTCGACGCCGCCATGGACCACATCCACCGGCGCATCGGCGCCCCGGTCGTCACCGGCGTGCAGCTCACGCCGTCGGGCCTCGACCTGATCGACGACACCCGGGCCCCGGCCCGGCTGCCCGACGTCTTCCCCGGCGTGCCGTTCGTGATCGCCGGGCGCTACCGCGGGGCCCCCGCCGGCTCGATCACCGTCTCGGGCGCGACCCGCGACGGCCGTCCCTGGTCGGCGACGGTCACCGGCGAGCGGCACGACAACCCCGCCCTCACGCAGGTGTGGGCCCGGGCGCTGCTGCGCGACCTGGAGGACGCCTACGTCTCCGGCACCCACTCGGCCGACGACCTCGAGGACCGGATCACGAAGGTGTCGCTGCGGTTCGGGGTGCTGTGCCGCTTCACCGCGTTCGTGGCGGTCGACACCCGCGTGGTCACCGACGGCAAGGAGCCGCGCCGGGTGACCCAGCCGGTCGAGACACCGGCCGGGTGGGAGTTACCGACCGCCGTTCCGCCGCCGCTCATGCAGCCGATGCGCGCCGCGTCGATGGCCGCGCCCTTCGCGTCCGCGCCGGCGAGCATGCCGCTGGCCGCCGGCCCGCCGCCCGCGCCGAGTGCGGCGCCGTACCCGACCGCCGCGCCTCGCCCATTCCCCCCGGGCGCCGGCGGTGGGGGCATGGCCCGCAAGCTGCGCGGGCGCGGGTCGGCCCGCGCGATGCGCCCGGTGCCGGCGCCGGCCCACCCGCAGGCCGAGCAGGCCCGCGCGCAGGTCGTCGAGGTCCGGGAGCTGGCGGCCCAGGAGGCGGCCCGCCTCCGCGAGGCGGCCGACGCCCCCGAGTGGGAGCGGCGCGAGCTGCTGGAGGACCTGCGCACCCGCCTGGCGGCGCTGGCCCTGGTCCAGCTCGAGCCCCTGGTCGACGCCCTGAACCCGGCCGCGCTCGCCACCCGTCCGCTGGCCGAGCTGTGGCAGCTGGCCCTCGACCTGCTGGACAAGGCGGCGGGCAACCCGCCACCGGCGGCGCCGAGGGGAGCGTTCTGGAAGCGCTGACCCGCCGCCCGCGCGGCTGAACGACCCCGCCGCGGCCTGGCCCGGCCGCGGCGGTGGACGGTCGTGGCGGTTGACGGCCGTGGCGGTTGACGGTCGTGGCGGTTGACGGTCGTGGCGGTTGACGGTCGCGGCGGTGGCGCCGTGGCCCGCGGTGGCATCGGACGCTGGTCCTGGCGCGGTGCCGTGCGGCATCGCCGTCAACCTGGAGCGGCCGAGCACCGCGAGCCCGCTCACCGCGACCGCCCAGGCCATCCGCGACCGCCCAGCCCATCCGCGACCGCCCAGCCCATCGCGACCGCCCAGGCCATCCGCGACCTCCCAGGCCATCCGTGCGCCGCCGGCCGACCCGACCGCGCGGTGTCACGACGCCACCGGAATCCGCGGCGAGCACGAAACCCACGACCGTCGTTGCGACTCGTCTCGTGGTGGTGCTCGGCGCACGGCTGACCGGTTTGTCAGGAAAAGCACCCATCCAACACCCACAGGCCGCGGCGTGGCCCCGGATGCCACGCCGCACCCGGCGGAGCGGCCGGTCGATGTGCTCGAAAACGGGGGAGCACATCGGCCGGCCGCTCTCCGTTGCCCGCTAGGGTGCAGCGGTGATCAGGGAACGGGTCGCCCGGGTCGTCACCGAGGCCTTCGCGCCGGCCGCGCTCGTGTCGGTGCTGCTCGTGCTCCTCGCCGTCCACAGCGAGCCCGGTAACCTTCGCCGCGGGATCGCGCTCGGGGTGGTCGCGGCGCTGTTCGAGAGCGTGCTGCCCTTCCTGTACATCCTGCGCGGGGTCCGCACCGGCGCGCTCACCGACCACCACGTCGGCGACCACCGCCAGCGGCGGGGGCCGCTGCTCGTCGGGCTGGGGTCCGTCGTCGCCGGGTTCGGGGTGCTCGTCTGGGCGGGGGCGGCCCGGGAGCTGCTCGCGGCCGTGGTCGCCGGCGGGGTCGGGCTGGTCGTGGCGGCCGGGGTCAGCCACTGGTGGAAGATGTCGATCCACGCCGCCGTCGCGGCCGGGTCGGTCGTGATCCTGATGCTGGTGTACGGCTGGGGACTCGTCCTGACCGCGCCGCTCGCGGCGGCCGTCGGTTGGTCGCGGGTCGTGCTCAAGGACCACACCGTGGCGCAGGTCGTCGTCGGTACGCTCGTCGGCGCCGCCGTCGCCGGAGGGGTGTTCTCCGCCCTGCGCTGAGTGCCCCGATAGCATCGGGAGGAAACCCGCCGACCGATCCATGGGAGCCCATCGTGTCCACAGCGCGCCCCGTCGCCGAAGCCCCGCCGCGCATCGTGGTCACCGCAGGCACGACGGCCGGCGCCGCGGTGGCCGCCGCCGGGCTGCCGGCCAGCGGGCCGAAGGCGATCGTCGTCGTCCGCGAGGCGGACGGCCGGCTGCGGGACCTCGACTGGACGCCGGAGCAGGACGTCGAGGTCGAGGCCGTCGACCTGTCCTCGCCCGACGGGCTCAACGTGCTGCGCCACTCGACCGCGCACGTGCTCGCGCAGGCCGTGCAGGACCTGTTCCCGGAGGCCAAGCTCGGCATCGGCCCGCCGATCGAGAACGGGTTCTACTACGACTTCCAGGTCACCAAGCCGTTCCAGCCCGACGATCTCGAGAAGCTCGAGAAGCGGATGCAGGAGATCGTCAAGTCGGGGCAGCGGTTCCGCCGGCGCCGGTTCGACTCGGTCGAGCAGGCCAAGCAGGAGCTCAAGGACGAGCCGTTCAAGCTCGAACTGGTGGACGTCAAGAGCGACGTCGACACGAGTGAGGTCATGGAGGTCGGCGGCGGCGAGCTGACGATCTACGACAACCTCGACGCCAAGGAGGACCGGGTCTGCTGGTCCGACCTGTGCCGCGGCCCGCACCTGCCGACCACCCGCCTGATCCAGGCGTTCAAGCTGACCCGCAGCGCCGCCGCCTACTGGCGCGGCTCGGAGAAGAACCCGCAGCTGCAGCGGGTCTACGGCACCGCGTGGCCGACCCGGGACGCGCTGAAGGAGTACCAGCGCCTGCTGGAGGAGGCGGCCCGCCGCGACCACCGCAAGCTGGGCCTCGACCTCGACCTGTTCAGCTTCCCCGACGAGCTGGGCTCCGGCCTGCCGGTGTTCCACCCGAAGGGCGGCATCATCCGCCGCGAGATGGAGAACTACTCGCGCCAGCGGCACGAGGAGGCGGGGTATTCGTTCGTCAACACCCCGCACATCACCAAGGGCCACCTCTACGAGGTGTCGGGCCACCTGGACTGGTATGCCGACGGGATGTTCCCGCCCATGGAGGTCGAGGGCGCGAACTACTACCTCAAGCCGATGAACTGCCCGATGCACGACCTGATCTTCCGCTCGCGCGGCCGGTCCTACCGGGAGCTGCCGCTGCGGATGTTCGAGTTCGGCACGGTGTACCGGTACGAGAAGTCCGGCGTCATCCACGGCCTGACCCGGGTGCGCGGCATGACCCAGGACGACGCGCACATCTTCTGCACCCCGGAGCAGATCGAGAGCGAGCTCGCCTCGCTGCTGCAGTTCGTGCTCGACCTGCTCAAGGACTACGGCCTCACCGACTTCTACCTCGAGCTGTCGACCAAGAACCCGGACAAGTACGTCGGCTCCGACGAGGTCTGGGAGACCGCGACCGAGACCCTGCGCCGGGTCGCCACCGAGTCCGGTCTCGACCTTGTGCCGGACCCGGGCGGCGCCGCCTTCTACGGGCCGAAGATCTCGGTGCAGGCCCGCGACGCGATCGGCCGCACCTGGCAGATGTCGACGATCCAGCTCGACTTCAACCTGCCGGAGCGCTTCGAGCTGGAGTACCAGGCCGCCGACGGCACCCGCCAGCGGCCGGTCATGATCCACCGGGCGCTGTTCGGCTCGATCGAGCGGTTCTTCGGCGTGCTCACCGAGCACTACGCGGGCGCGTTCCCGGCCTGGCTGGCCCCGGTGCAGGTGGTCGGCATCCCGATCCGCGCCGACCACGGCGAGTATCTCGACGGGTTCGCCGCCCGGCTGCGCCAGGAGGGCATCCGGGTCGAGGTCGACCACTCCGACGAGCGGATGCAGAAGAAGATCCGCACGGCCCAGCAGCAGAAGGTGCCGTTCATGGCGATCGCCGGCGACGACGACGTCACGGCCGGCACGGTGTCGTTCCGGTACCGCGACGGCTCCCAGCGCAACGGCGTCCCGCTCGACGAGGCGGTCGCCCACGTGGCCGAGATCGTCCGGTCCCGCGTCAACGAGGGCCCGTCCGCATCATGACCGGTGCAGAGCCATGCGGAGGGGCCGGGCGTCATCGGCTCAGCCTGACGCCGGGCGGCCGGAGCGAAGCGGAGGTCGCATGACGAGCGTCCCGGACGATCTCGAGCGCCTCTGGACGCCGCACCGGATGGCGTACATCAAGGAGGACCGCGCCGGCGACCACGACGAGCCGACCGGGTGCCCGTTCTGCCGGGCGCCCGGCCTGCCGGAGGAGGACAGCCTCGTCGTCGCCCGGGGCACGCTGGTCTACGCGGTGCTCAACCTGTACCCGTACAACCCGGGCCACCTCATGGTCGTGCCCTACCGGCACATCGCGGACTACACCGACCTGACCGACGGCGAGACGGCCGAGGTCGCGTCGTTCACCCAGGCCGCGATGCGCACGGTCCGCAAGGTCAGCGGGGCGCACGGGTTCAACCTCGGCATGAACCAGGGCGCCGTGGCCGGCGCGGGCATCGCCGCCCACCTGCACCAGCACATCGTGCCCAGGTGGGGCGGCGACACGAACTTCATGCCGGTCGTCGGCCGCACGAAGGTCCTGCCCCAGCTGCTGACCGACACCCGGAAGCTGCTGGCCGAGGCCTGGCCGGCGTAAGGGCTAGCGGAACTGCGCGATCGCGTCGAACGCCGGGTCGAGCGAGCGCTCGGCCCGGGCCCGCGGCCAGCGCTTCGCCGCCTCGATGAGCTCGTCCGCGACCGGCGTGGCCCCGTCGGCGTAGTAGTGCAGCGTCCGCTCGCCCCGGCTGGTCTCCACGACGAGCAGCTCGCCGTCGGCGTCGCCGAGCGCTCCGGCCAGTACCGTGTCCTCGAACTCCCGCAGCCCGGCGAGGGTCTCGTCGTCGGGCAGCCCGTTCTCCTCGGCGGCGAACGGCAGCGTCACGGCCACGTGCGTGTCGAACCGCGGCCAGCGCACCGAGCGCAGCGGCCGCTGGGCCAGCCCGGTCAGGGGCATCCCGCGCAGGGTGCCGGAGAAGACGACCCACTGCGGCTCGCGGTACTCCGCGCGCAGGTCGGCGACCGCCTCGGCCAGCCGCAGCGGGTCCGCGGCGCCGTCCGGCTCGTCGGCGGTCCACTCGACCGCGCCGACCCACTCCTCGACGCCGTTCTCGCCGAGCACCCAGTCGAGCACCAGGAACGAGACCTGCCCCCGGACGGCGTCGGGCACCACGGCGAAGCGCGGGTGGAACACCACGACGTCGATCTCCGGCCGGTCGGGGTCGCGGGTGAACGCGATCCGCAGCTCGGTCAGGTCCAGCTCGGCCCCGCCGATGTCGATCTTGGCGCGCAGGGTGTCGAAGTCGGGCTGGCGGGCGGTGTGGTACTCCCAGTCGGGGTCACCGGCCGGCGCCAGCGCGTGCCAGCGGGCGGCCACGCTGCGCAGCGCGGGATCGCCGCCGCAGGACACGACCAGGGCGTGTTTCGCTCCGGTACCGCGGGAGAACTCCCATGCCAGGTCCTTGTGGACGGCGGCGACCCGCCCGCTGACCTCGCTCGTCAGCGCGCTCCAGTCCCCGGACGAGACCGCCGCCTCGACCCGCGGCCGCGCGGCGGGCCACCAGGCCCAGAAGTCGACGATCGCCGCCCGCCCGGAGTCCTGCCTCTTCCTCCGCGAGAAGATCACCCGCCCACCCTACTGTGTTGATCTTGCAGTTGTGGTGCCGGCCAAACCTGGCGATTGCCGGGCGATCCGGGCACCACAACTGCAAGATCGGCGCGAAGGGGGGTCAGCGGGTTGCGGCGTGCTCCTTCTTCACGGCCTCGGCCAGGTGGGAGGGCATCGGGTCGTGGCGGACGAACGCGCGGCTGAAGGTGCCCGCGCCCGACGTCATCGCGCGCAGCTCGACCGCGTAGCGGACCAGCTCGGTCGCCGGGACCTCGGCGCGCACCAGGGTCCGTTCGTGGCCGGCCGGGTCGGGCTCGTTGCCCAGCACGCGGCCGCGCCGGCCGGACAGGTCGCTCATCACCGCGCCGACGAACTCGTCGGGGATCCGGATGGTGACCTCGTCGATCGGCTCCAGCAGCGTGGTCTGGCCGTGCTCGGCGGCCTCGCGCAGGGCGAGCGCGCCGGCGGTCTGGAACGCCGCGTCGGACGAGTCGACCGAGTGCGCCTTGCCGTCGAAGAGCGTCACCCGCACGTCGACGACCGGGTAGCCGGCGACCATGCCGCGTTCCATCTGCGACCGGACGCCCTTCTCGACCGAGGGGATGTAGTTGTGCGGGACGACGCCGCCGACGATCTTGTCGACGAACTCGAACCCGGAGCCGCGCGGCAGGGGCTCGACCCTGATGTCGCAGACCGCGTACTGCCCGTGGCCGCCGGACTGCTTGACGTGCCGGCCGTGGCCCTGGCTCGCCGCGGCGAACGTCTCGCGCAGGGCGACCTTCACCGGCTCGGTGTCGAGCTCGACCCCGCCGGCCCGCAGCCGGTCCAGCACGACGTCGGCGTGCGCCTCGCCCATGCACCACAGCACCAGCTGGTGGGTCTCGGCGTTGCGCTCCAGCCGCAGGGTCGGGTCGCCGGCCACGAGCCGCCCCAGGTTCTTGGCCAGGGCGTCCTCGTCCGAGCGCGTCTTGGCGACGATCGCGATCGGCAGCAGCGGCTCGGGCATCACCCAGGGCGCCATGAGCATCGGGTCGTCCTTGCCGGAGATCGTGTCGCCGGTCTCCGCCGTGCCGGACTTGGTGATCGCGACCAGGTCGCCCGCGACCGCGTACGGCACCTCGCGCAGGTGCGCGCCCAGCGGCGAGAACAGGTGCGCGAACCGCTCGTCGGCGTCGTGGTCGGGGTGGCCGCGCTCGGCCATGCCGTGGCCCGAGATGTGGACGGGGTGCTCCGGGCGCAGCGTGCCGGAGAAGACGCGCACGAGAGAGACGCGGCCGACGTACGGGTCGATCGTCGTCTTGACCACCTCGGCGATGAGCGGGCCGCCCGGGTCGCACCGCAGCGGCGCGTGCGGGTTGCCGTCGAGGTCGCTCACCGGCGGCACCGTGTGCTCCAGCGGCGACGGGAACCCGCTGGTCAGCACCTCCAGCAGCGCGTCGAGCCCGACCCGGGTCTCGGCGCAGACCGGCACGACCGGGTAGAACGTGCCGCGGGCGACGGCCTTCTCCAGGTCGTCGATGACCACGCCGGTCTCGATGTCCTCGCCGCCGAGGTACCGCTCCATGAGGGTCTCGTCCTCGCTCTCGGCGATGATTCCCTCCAGCAGCGTGTTGCGCGACTCCTCGATCGCCGGCAGGTGCTCGGGATCGGGGTCGCGCACCTGGGGCGGGAAACCGGCGGAGTAGTCGAAGACCCGCTGGGTGATGAGGCCGATGAGGCCCTCGACGGACGAGCCGTCGTCGCCGAGCATCGGCAGGTACAGCGGCATGACGTTGTCGCCGAAGACCTCCTGGCAGCGGGCGAGGGCCTCGTCGAAGTCGGCCCGCTGGTGGTCGAGGCGGGCGACCGCCACCGCGCGGGGCATGCCGACCGCGGCGCACTCCTCCCAGAGCGCGGCCGTGGCCGCGTCCATGCCGTCGACTGCCGACACCACGAACAGCGCCGCGTCGGCGGCCCGCAGCCCGGCCCGCAACTCGCCGACGAAGTCGGCGTACCCGGGCGTGTCGAGCAGGTTGACCTTGATTTCGCCGTGCATGAGCGGGGCGCAGGACAGCGTCACCGAGCGCTGCTGCTTCACCGCCGCCGGATCGTGGTCGGTGACCGTGGTGCCCTCGGTCACCACGCCCGGCCGGCCGATCGTGCCGGTCGCCGCGAGCAGCGCCTCGACCAGCGTCGTCTTGCCGGATCCGGAGTGCCCGACGATCACCACGTTGCGTACCCTGCCGGGGTCATCAACCACCGGCGCCGTGCCGGTGACCCCCTTCTCCTGGACCTTCTGCGCCATCACGCGCCTCCCGTCTGGAGCATGTCTTCTGTGAGCAGTCTCACAGTCACGACCTGTTCACCGATCCCACACCCGAAACTTCACCGACACAAGCCTGCCGGCGCTCCTCACGACCTGGGGTTTACTCAAGCACCGTGAGCAGGCCCACGGGCTGGTATCCGGCAAGCTCCACCGCGGTTATCGTGAGAGCGCCATGGCGAAGATCCTCAGCGTAGTCAGCAGGGCCTCATTGGCCCGCATCGTCGACCCGGTCGCCGCCGCGCTCCTGCGCGCCGGAGTGACCCCCAACGCAGTCACCGTCGCCGGCACCGTCGGCGTGCTGGTGGGCGCACTCGGCTTCGCGACCCGCGGACATTTCGTCATCGCGCTCGTGATCATCACCCTGAGCTGCCTCACCGACATGATCGACGGCGCCATGGCCCGGCAGCGGGGCATCACGAACAAGTTCGGGGCGTTCCTCGACTCGTCGATGGACCGGGTCGCCGACGGCGCGATCTTCGGCTCGATCGCGTACTGGTACGCCACCCAGCACGAGCCGCGGCTCGTCGCGGCCGCCCTGCTGTGCCTGCTCACCGGCCAGGTCGTCTCCTACGTGAAGGCCCGCGCCGAGGGCCTGGGGATGACCGCCAACGTCGGGCTCATCGAGCGCGCCGAGCGGCTGGTCGGCATCGGCATCGGCGGCGTGCTGTGGGGCTTCGGCGTGCCCTACGGGCTGGAGATCGTCATGTGGGTGCTCGGCGCGCTGTCGATCGTCACGATCGGCCAGCGGATGGCCGAGGTGTACCGCCAGGCGTACGCCCGATGAGCCTGGTCGAGGCCGGCTACGGCGCCGCGTTCACGCTGCTGCCGAAGCTGCCGCGGGGTGCGGTCTGGCCGCTCGTCGGCGCGGTCGCTTCCCGTGCCGCCCGCGCGTACCGTCGCGGCCGGGCCGGCCGCGGGACCGCGACGCTCGCGTCGAACCTCCGCCGGGTGGTCGGCGACGAGATGCCCGAGGCGGAGTTCGCGGCGCTGCTGCACCGGGCCCTGCGCTCGTACGGGCGCTACTACCTGGAGGCCTTCCAGCTGCCCGGCCGCTCGAAGGAGCAGATCCTGCGCGGGTTCCGGCTGGAGCGCGGCCACCTGCTCGGGGAGAACGTGGCCAACGGCGTCGGGTCGGTGGTCGCCCTGCCGCACGGCGGCAACTGGGACGCCGCCGGCGCCTGGGTCGCCGCGAACGGCTGGCCCATCACGACGGTCGCCGAGCGGCTCAAGCCCGAGAGCGTGTACCTCAAGTTCCTGCATTTCCGCCGCTCCCTGGGTATGGAGATCCTGCCGACGAATGGCGGCGAGCGCCCGCCGTTCGACGTGCTCGAGGAGCGCGTCCGCGCGGGGGCGGTCGTGCCGCTGCTCGCCGACCGTGACCTCACCGCCCGCGGGGTCGAGGTCGAGTTCTTCGGCGGCCGGACCAGGATGCCGGCCGGGCCGGGGCTGCTCGCGCTGCGGACCGGCGCGCCCCTGTACGTGGTCGACATGTGGTTCGATGCGGATGCGGCGGCGGGCAGCCTGGTCGGCCCGATCCCGATGCCGGCGGCCGACGAGGGTTCGCTCGACGTGCGCGTGCGGCTGGTCACCCAGCGGGTCGCCGACCAGCTCGCCGCGGGCATCGCGCGCCACCCGGAGGACTGGCACATGCTGCAGCGGCTCTGGCTCGACGAGCCGGCCAAGAGCACCGTGGGCTGAGGAGGGGTCCTTGCGCATCGGCATCGTCTGCCCGTACTCGTTCGACGTGCCCGGCGGCGTCCAGAACCACGTCCGCGACCTCGCCGAGACGCTCATCGCCCTCGGCCACCACGTCAGCGTCCTCGCCCCCGGCGACGAGGAGAGCATGACGCTGCCCTATGTCGTGCCGGCCGGGCGCACGGTCCCGGTGCCCTACAACGGCTCGGTCGCCCGCGTGTCGTTCGGGCTGATCTCGGCCACCCGGGTGCGGCGCTGGCTGGCCGCCGGCCGCTTCGACGTGCTGCACGTCCACGAGCCGCTCATCCCGAGCCTGTCGATGCTGGCAGTACTGTCGGCGCGCGGCCCGGTCGTCGCCACGTTCCACACCGCCATGACCCGCTCGCGCGCCCTCGCCGCCGCGCAAGGCGTGCTCCAGCTGGTGCTGGAGAAGATCACCGGGCGGATCGCGGTCAGTGAGCTGGCGCGCAAGGTCCAGGTCGAGCACCTGGGCGGGAGCGCGTGGGAGATCCCCAACGGGGTGCAGGTGTCGAAGTACCGCACCGCCGAGCCCCTCGACGGCTGGCCGGGCGACGGCGCGCTGGGGTTCCTCGGGCGGTTCACCGAGCCGCGGAAGGGTTTCCCGTACCTCCTGAGCGCGTTCGCGCAGCTGGCGGCCGAGCGACCCGGCCTGCGCCTGCTGGTGGCCGGCCCCGGCGACGTCGACGAGGTGCTCTCCGGCGTGCCGGCCGCGGCGCGTGACCGCATCGTGTTCCTCGGCAAGGTCTCCGAGGAGGACAAGGCCCGGATGCTGCGCAGCGTCGATCTGTACATCGCCCCGAACACCGGCGGCGAGTCGTTCGGCATGATCCTCACCGAGGCGATGTCGGCCGGCACCCCGGTCGTGGCCAGCGACCTCGACGCCTTCCGCCGCGTCCTCGACGGCGGCCAGGCGGGCGCCCTGTTCCCGGTCGGCGACGCCGCTGCCCTGGCCCAGGTCGCCGGCGCGTTGCTGGACGACCCGGCCCGCCGCGCCGCCCTGGCCGCCCGGGCGACCGCGGTGGTCGCCGCCTACGACTGGCCGGTCGTCGCGGAGCGCGTCCTGGAGGTGTACTCGACCGCGATCGAGGTCGCCGGAGCGACGGTCCAGGAGTCCGTCCCGTAGGCTGCGCCGCATGTGGTGGGTGATCGCCGTGGTGGCGGTGGTGGTGGCGATCGCGACATACTTCACCTGGCTGGCCGCCCGCGTCGACCGCCTGCACGCCCGGGCCGCGGCGGCGTACGCGACCCTGGACGCCCACCTGGTCCGCCGAGCCGCCGCGGCGGTGGCCCTGGCGGAGGCCGCTCAGCTCCCGACGCTGATGTACGCGGCCCGGATAGCCTTGGACGCGGCCCCGGACGACCGCGAGGTGGCCGAGAACGACCTGACCCGCCACCTGCGCACGGTGGACGGCGCCCCGCAGGACGTGCTGGAGCAGCTGGTGCAGGTCAGCCGCCGCGTGGCGCTGGCCCGCCAGGTCCACAACGACGTGGTGCGCGACGCGCTGGCGGTCCGCCGGCGGCCGCTGATCCGGCTGTTCCGGCTGGCCCGCAAGCACCCCCGCCCGGCGTACTTCGACGTCGACGACCCCTCCCTGACCTGACCCACGGGCCCCTCGCGCCCCCGCGCGCTCGCCCCGCGCCCCGCGCTCGCCCCGCGCCCCGCGCTCGCCCCGCGCCCCGCGCTCGCCCCGCGCCCCGCGC
>NZ_BMPI01000043.1:93723-99912 GCF_014647515.1 Dactylosporangium sucinum
TCGCCGCAGTCGGCCCGTGCCCCGCGCCTGGCCCGTGCCTGGCCGGCGCCCCGCGCCGCCGCCGCGCCTGGCTCGCGCCCTGCGCCGCCGGCTCGCCCCGCTCGCGACTCGGCCCCGGCCCGGCGCGTCGCCCCGCTCCGCCCGCGTGCTTCCTCCGCGGCGATCTTGGAGTTGTGATCCCCTCTTTATCCGCATATTCCGGACAAATCACGGACCACAACTCCAAGATCGCGGGGGAGAGAGGGGGCGGGCCTGGAGGGACGGCGAGGGGCGGCCAGGGCGGAGAGGGGCGGATGGGGCGGAGTGTGGGCCGCGGGGTTGGCATTGGACGTCGGGCCGGCCGGGTGACGGGGCGTAAACTTGGGGGTGAATCCAGGTTTTTTCGTGAGGAGTGCTGCGCCGTGTCCGAGTCGCCCATACCCAGCTCGCCCGTCACGGGCACCGCCCGCGTCAAGCGCGGGATGGCCGAGATGCTCAAGGGCGGCGTCATCATGGACGTCGTCACCCCCGAACAGGCCAAGATCGCCGAGGACGCCGGTGCGGTCGCGGTCATGGCGCTGGAGCGGGTCCCGGCCGACATCCGTGCCCAGGGCGGCGTGTCGCGGATGAGCGACCCCGACATGATCGACGGCATCATCGACGCCGTGTCGATCCCGGTCATGGCCAAGGCGCGCATCGGCCACTTCGTCGAGGCGCAGATCCTGCAGGCGCTCGGCGTCGACTACGTCGACGAGTCCGAGGTGCTCACCCCGGCCGACTACAGCAACCACATCGACAAGTGGGCGTTCACCGTGCCGTTCGTCTGCGGCGCCACCAACCTCGGCGAGGCCCTGCGCCGCATCACCGAGGGCGCGGCGATGATCCGCTCCAAGGGTGAGGCCGGCACCGGCGACGTCTCCAACGCCACCACCCACATGCGCCAGATCCGCCAGCAGATCCGCCGGCTCGGCTCGCTGCCCGAGGACGAGCTGTTCGTGGCGGCCAAGGAGCTGCAGGCGCCGTATGAGCTGGTGAAGGAGGTCGCCGAGACCGGCAAGCTGCCGGTCGTGCTGTTCACCGCGGGCGGCATCGCCACCCCGGCCGACGCTGCGATGATGATGCAGCTCGGCGCCGAGGGCGTCTTCGTCGGCTCCGGCATCTTCAAGTCGGGCAACCCGGCCCAGCGGGCGGCCGCGATCGTCAAGGCCACCACGTTCCACGACGACCCCGACGTGCTCGCCAAGGTCTCGCGCGGCCTGGGTGAGGCCATGGTCGGCATCAACGTCGACGACATCCCGGCGCCGCACCGCCTCGCCGAGCGGGGCTGGTGACCGGTACGTGATCATCGGTGTGCTCGCCCTCCAGGGCGATACCCGCGAGCACCTCCACGCCGTGGCCGACTGCGACGCGATCGGGCGGCCGGTGCGCCGCCCGGAGGAGCTCGACTCGGTCGACGCGCTGATCATCCCCGGCGGCGAGTCGACCACGATGAGCAAGCTGGCGATCGAGTTCGGCATGCTCGACCCGATCCGCAAGCGGATCGCCGGCGGCATGCCCGTCTACGGGTCCTGTGCCGGCATGATCATGCTGGCCCGGGAGCTGCTCGACGCCCGCGCCGACCAGGTGCCGTTCGGCGGGATCGACATGACGGTCCGCCGCAACGCGTTCGGCCGGCAGGTCGACTCGTTCGAGGGAACGGTCGACATCGAGGACATCGACGGCGGCCCGTTTTCGGCTGTCTTCATCCGCGCACCCTGGGTAGAGTCGGTGGGCGACGGCGTGCGGGTGCTGGGTCGTGTGAACGACGGACCCGCCGCCGGTAGGATCGTTGCGGTTCGGCAGCAGCATCTGCTCGCGACGGCGTTCCACCCCGAGCTCACCGGCGACCTCCGAGTCCATCGGTACTTCGTGGAGATGGCGCGCGAGGCGGGCCAGACGACGGAGGGTTAGAGGAGATGTCCGGGCACTCTAAATGGGCGACGACCAAGCACAAGAAGGCGGTCATCGACGCCAAGCGCGGCAAGCTCTTCGCCCGCCTGATCAAGAACGTCGAGGTGGCCGCGCGCACGGGCGGCGGTGACCCCGCGGGCAACCCGACGCTCTTCGACGCCATCCAGAAGGCGAAGAAGAATTCGGTCCCGAATGACAACATCAACAACGCCGTCAAGCGCGGCTCCGGCCTGATCGGCGGCGGCGCCGACTGGCAGACGGCGATGTACGAGGGCTACGGCCCCAACGGCGTCGCGATCCTCATCGAGTGCCTGACGGACAACCGCAACCGCGCGTCGACCGAGGTCCGCGTCGCGCTCACCCGCAACGGCGGCTCGCTCGCCGACGCGGGCTCGGTGTCGTACATGTTCAGCCGCAAGGGCGTGATCATCGTCCCCAAGGCCGGCGACCTCACCGAGGACGACCTCCTGCTGGCCGTCCTCGACGCCGGCGCCGAGGAGGTCAACGACCTGGGCGAGGCCTTCGAGATCATCTGCGAGGCCTCCGACCTGATCCCGGTCCGCACGGCGCTGCAGGAGGCCGGCATCGACTACGAGTCGGCCGAGTCCTCGTTCGTCCCCAGCGTCACGGTGCCGCTGGACGAGGAGGGCGCCCGCAAGGTCTTCAAGGTGATCGACGCCCTGGAGGACTGCGACGACGTCCAGAACGTCTACGCCAACTTCGACGTCTCCGACGAGGTCATGGCGCTGGTCGAGGCCTGACCGACCGCTCGCTTGTGGCGCCCCCGCGGGAGACCGCGACGGGCGCCACACGTGTTTCCAGGCCGCTTGTTGCCAGGTGGCTTGGCATTGGGGCCATATGGCCAGTAGGGTACCGGAAGGAGGTGGGACCATGACCGAAACCGTCATCACGGCGGAAACCGACCCGGACCCGGACATCGACGAGGCAACCCCAGACGAGACCCCTGCGGAGACCTCTGCGGACACCACTGCCGAGACCCCCGACGAGCAGGACGAGCCCCCGATCGACGAGGAACTCCTGGCCGAGGCCGGCCGGGGCCTCGGCACGACCTCGCGCAACGAGATCATCAACGGCGCACTCCGCGAGTACGTCGAACGCAAGCGCACGCAGCGATCGGAAGCACTGGAGCGAGTGCAGGAGCTGGCGGACGAGGGCGCGTTCGACTTCGACAGGATCGACGAGGTGGACCAGTGATGTACCTTGCCGACACGAGTGCTCTCGTCCGGATCTACCGCCGTCAGGTCAGTGAGGCATGGCGGGACGCTGTCCGTCGTGGACTGGTGACGATCAGCGAGCCGGCGCTGACGGAGATGCTCACGGTGGCCAGCGCCAAGCAGTATCTCGACATCGAGCGGGACGTCTGCGAGACCTATCCGTGGGCGACGGTTCCGGACAACATCTGGCAGATGGTGTCGGCGATCCGGCACGAGCTCGTCGAGCCCAGCGCCTACCAGGACGTCTCGGTGGCGGACCTGGTCATCGCCGCCACCGCGATCCGGCTGAAGCTCGTCGTCCTGCACGAGGACGGCGACTTCGAGACCATCGCGCGGCACGTCCCCCAGCTGCGCCAGCAGCGGATCAGCGCCGTGCCGGCCTGAACGGCACCGTGCGGCATCCCGGCGGCGAGGCCGGGATGCCGCACGCGGCCGGTGTCAGCCGGCCAGCGGGGCCGGGGCCGGAGCGGGCCGGGGCGCGGCGGACGAACCAAGGCCGCGGGCGAGCAGGCCGAAGCCGGCGAGCAGGAGCACCGGGCTCAGCAGGCTCAGCGGCCCCACGCCCAGCACCAGGAAGGCCACCACGCCCGCGCCCACCAGGGCCGGGACCCACCAGCGGGAGCGGCCGTCCACCGTCGTCGCCGTGGCCACCAGGATCAGGCCGAGCAGCGTGCCGAACATGCCGAACAGCACCCAGCTGAAGGCGAAACCGTTGTACGTCCCCATCGCGTCCGACACCTGCTGGGCCTGCTCGGGCGTCAGGACCATCCGTGCGGCCAGGTCCAGGTAGTCGCCCACCATCAGGCCGCTGAAGTTGGCCAGCGCCAGGACCGTCACCACGCCGGCGATGCGGGCGAAGCGGCCGCCGCCGCGCATCAGGGTCAGCACGGCCGGGATGAACAGCAGCCAGCCCAGGTGCAGGAAGAACGCGCTCGCCTGGGACTGGACCGGATGCTGGACCAGCTGGGCCGGGTCGGGCTCGAAGCCCGGCACCGTCGCCAGGCCGACCGCGAACGACACCGGCGCGAGGACCATGCACACGCGGCCGAAGGCGTGGCGGAACGCGCCGAAGGTGTCCGGTTCGTCCGCGGCGGGGGTGAACGAGCCGACCGAGCGGAACGCGAAACCGTACGCGCCAGTCAGCACCACGGGACCGGCCAGGGACCACGGCATCGGCGAGGCGGCGAACTGGAGGTACAGCGCCGTGCCGACCAGCGCCGCGCCCGCCGTCCACCACGAGATGACGCGGGCCCGCGCCGCGGCGATCGGGGTCACGATCAGGGCGATCATCCAGCCCACCACGCCCGGGATCTGCCAGCCCGCGGTCGGCCACGCACCGAGCGACTCGAAGGTCCGGTTCACCTTCTGGACCGTTTCGTTGTCCGCGAACGTCTGCTCCAGCGCCAGCACGAACAGGTCGCTCGCCATCAGCGCCGAGAACGTCACCAGCCCGAGCACCGTGGCGATCCACGCGATCCGGGCCAGGACGGCGCCACGGCGGCGGATCGGGTCGAGCAGCGCCACGAACCCGGGCACGAACAATATCCACGCCCAGTGCAGCAGTACCGAATGAGCCTCGATCGCCCCCGGGTGCTCCCGGTAGATGCCGTAGAACTCGCCGGTCGAACCCAGCGCCGGGTCCACCGCGGTCGCCACCCCCAGCACGATCGGCGCGATTATCAGGAAGAACCGCATCACAAGCTCCTTGAGGAAACGTCGGAGCCGCGAACGCTACGAACCCGGCGCCCGGAGCGAACCCGCATCACGGGCGAACCGGGGTCCCCCGCGAGGCGGACCGTCGGTCATCCGGCGGACGGGCGAGGATGCGGGGGAGATGCGCATACCGTCAGGAGGTGCGCAGCAGGTGGCGGGTGGATCTCGGGGTGGCCGGCGGACTCGTGGCGTTCGCCCTCGCCGAGGAGGCCGTGGTACGGATGCCGGGCGGCTGGTGGCCCGTCGCCCTCGCCGTCGTCGCGGTGCTCGTCGCGCTGCGGCGGACGATCCCGCTCGTGGCGCTGGCCGCCAGCTGCGTGCAGGCGAACCTGGTCCAGGTCGACTACCGGCTGTGGCAGCTCGCCGCCATGATCATCGCGGCGTACACGGTGGGCCGGGAGCGGCCGATCGGACGCAGCGGCTGGCAGGGGTACGCCGGGCTGGGGCTCACCCTGGCCACCGCGGTCACGCTCTGGAGGGTCGCCCCGGAGGACCCGATGGGGGCGCTGTTCTTCTCGGTGAGCCCGTGGGTGCTCGGCGTCGCGTTCGCCTACCAGCACCGCCAGAGCGCCGACGCGGCCGCGGCCCGGGCGGCGATCCGCGAGCAGCGGGTCCGGGAGGCCGTCATGGAGGAGCGCGTGCGCATCGCCCGCGAGCTGCACGACATGGTCGCGCACAGCGTCACCGTCATGGTCATCCAGGCCGGCGTGGTGCGCCGGCGCCTCGACGCCGGGCTGGACGTCGACGGGGAGCTGCTGCGCAGCATCGAGTCGTCCGGCCGCGACGCGGTCGGCGAGCTGCGCCGCACCCTCGGGCTGCTGCGGGGCGACGACGGCGGGGCCACGGCGGCGCCGGTCGGGCTCGACCGGCTCGACGAGCTGATCGCCCAGGTCCGCGAGGCCGGGCTGACGGTGACCGTCAAGCGGGAGGGCCCGCCGGTCGCGCTGCTGCCGGCGGCGGACCTGTCGGCGTACCGCATCGTCCAGGAGGCGCTGACCAACGTGCTGAAGCACGCGGGACCGACCCGGGTCACGGTCGAGGTACGCTACGCCGCCGACGGCGTGCACCTGCACGTCCGGGATCGCGGGGGTACCGCACCCGCGCCCGTCGCGAGCGGCGGCCAGGGACTCATCGGCATGCGCGAGCGCGCGGCCCTGTTCGGCGGCGAGCTCACGGCCGGCCCGCAGCCCGGCGGCGGGTACGCGGTCCACGCCCGGCTCCCCGCGCTGGTTGCGGCATGAGTAGCCCTGTGTCAAGCCGCCGGTTGTTGGAGGGCTTGGAGTGCGCCGTGTTTGTCCGGGTTGTAGGGGGT
>NZ_BMPI01000044.1:0-39243 GCF_014647515.1 Dactylosporangium sucinum
CTATTGAGACACCTTCCCCGTCACCTCTGACCAGACCCCGGTCCAGAAACCGGATTGTTCAGCGGTCTCCTAGGTGGCGCCCGGGGTGCTGTTCACCGGGCTGACCACGGCGTCCCCGGTTCGGTCAGGCTCCGGCCGGGCCCCGGCCCGGTCGGGCTCCGGTCCGGCCGGGCTCCGGTCCGGCCGGGCTCCGGTCCGGCCGGGCTCCGGTCCGGCCGGGCTCCGGTCCGGCCGCTGTCGGGCCGCGGTCAGGCATCGGTCCCGTCGGACCTCGGTCCGGTCCGGCTCCGGCCCGGCTCCGGTCAGGCCCCGGGCAGACCCCAGGCAGACCCCAGTCAGGCCCCGGTTTGGTTAGGCTCCGCCGCATGTCTTCACGCAGAGTCCTGGTCACGGGCGCGTCCCGCGGCATCGGCGAGGCCATCGCCCGCGCCTTCGCCGCGCACGGCGACCGCGTCGCCCTCCACCACCGCAACTCCCCCGGCCTCGCCGAGCAGGTGCTCGCCGAACTGCCGGTCAGCGAGTCCGGAGGCCACGCGATCGTGTCCGGCGACCTGGCCGACCCGGCGTCGGTGCGCGCCTTCGTCGACGCGGCCGCGGCGGCGCTCGGCGGCCTGGACGTGGTGGTGAACAACGCGGCGACGGCGATCGAGCACCCGATCCTGGAGCACGGGTACGACGAGTGGCAGGCCGCCTGGCAGGAGACCCTCGCCGTCAACCTGGTCGGCCCGGCGAACGTCTGCTGGTGCGCCGCCCGCCACCTGGGCCCGGGCGGCCGGATCATCAACGTGTCGTCGCGCGGCGCGTTCCGCGGGGAGCCGCGCTACCCCGCGTACGGCGCTGCGAAGGCCGGCCTCAACTCCCTCACCCAGTCGCTCGCCCTGGCCCTCGGCCCGAGCGGCATTGCCGTCACCGCGGTCGCGCCCGGCTTCGTGGCCACCGACATGGGCCAGGCGATCATGGACCAGGGCGACGGCGACGCGATCCGCGCGCAGAGTCCGTTCAACCGGGTGGCGCGCCCGGAGGAGGTCGCCGATGCTGTGCTGTTCCTGGCGTCGTCGGAGTGGTCGTCGGGCTCGGTGCTCGACCTGAACGGCGCCAGCTACTTCCGCTGACGTCCTACTTACGTGGATGTCCGGCGTCGACATCCTGCTTCCGCGGACGTCCAACGCCGACGCCCTGCCTGCGTGGACGTCGGACGCCGGCGTCCTGCTTCCGCGGACGTCCACGTTCTCGGACGCTCGGCGTCGAGGTCCTGCTCCCCCGCTGAACATCCGAGAACGTCGACGTCGACTCGTCTGCTCATCAACGTACCCGCCGTCGCCAAATCGGCGCACGGCCCGACTACCCCGCGTAACAACCGCAGGCTACCAGCGGCCCAGGCGGGTCGAGAGGGCGGCGATGGCGGCCGCGCCGGCGCTCGAGGTGCGTAGCACCTCCCGTCCCAGCCGTACGGGGCGGGCGCCGGCGGCGGCCAGGGCGTCCAGCTCCTCCGGCGCGATCCCGCCCTCCGGCCCGACGACGAGCGTGATCTCACCCTCCGCGGGGAGTTCGGCGGCCGACAGCGGTACCGCTGCCTCCTCGTGCATCACCAGGACCGCCCCCGTGAGGTGCAGCTGGCGGCTCGTCCGCGGCTCGGTGACCTCGGGCAGCCACGGCCGGCGCGACTGCTTGGCCGCCTCCCGGACCGTCGAGCGCCACCGTTCGAGCGGCTTGGCGTCCTTCCACCGCGCGATGGAGCGGGCCGCCTGCCACGGCACGATCCGGTCCACGCCGAGCTCGGTCATCAGTTGTACCGCCAGTTCCCCGCGCTCCCCCTTGGCGATTCCCTGGACGACGGTGATCGAGGGATCGTGGGCCGGCACGTGCTCGGCGTGCTCGACGTCGAGCTCGAGCGCTCCTTTGCGGGCGCCGGTGACGACGGCCGTGGCGAGCCCGCCGCGCCCGTCGCCGAGCAGGAGCCGCTCGCCGGCGGTGATCCGCTGCACGTCAGCGGCGTGGTGCCCCTCGGGCCCGTCGAGCCGGAACCCGCCGGCGACCGGCAGCTCGGCGACCAGAAACAGCGGCAGACTCATCCTCGGCCCTCGCTCCTCACCGTGCCGACTCCCCACTCACGTCGCGGCCCGCCACAGCAACCCGGCAGCGCCCCATGATCATGGGAACCACATGGCGGCCCGGACAGCCAAATGTTTCCCTTGATCATGGGGCGCCGGGCTGGCGGCGAGGCGGCCGAGCCGCCCCCGGACGCAGCGCCACCCGACGACGACATCCAGCGCGAATCGGGCATCGGCGACACCCAAACCGCTACTTCAAGTTACGACCACAGCGCGCAACGCCAGCGACACGCCGCATCCGACCCGCCAGCGCGGCGTGCCCGCAGCCACGGCATGCCCACAACGGCGCCGAGCAACGGCGCCGAGCCGAGCAGCCAGCCCGCGGCGCTGAGCAGCGGCGCCGCGCCGAGCCGCCAGCAGCGGCGCGCGTTACGCGTGGCCGTTGAAGGCGTCCCGCATGCGGGAGAAGAAGCCGCCCTGCTTCGACAGCTCGGCCACCTCCTCGCCGCGGGAGCGGGCGAACTCGCGCAGCAGGCGCTCCTGCTCCGGCTCCAGGCGGGTCGGGGTGCGCACGTCGAGGTGGACGTAGAGGTCGCCGCGGCCGGTGCCGCGCAGGTGCGGGACGCCCTTGCCGCGGATGCGCAGGGTGGACGTCGGCTGCGTGCCCGGCTTGACGTCGACCGTCTCCTCGCCGTCGAGGGTCTTGATGGTCAGCCGGGTGCCGAGGGCGGCGGCCGTCATCGGGACCGTGACGCGGCAGTGCAGGTCGTCGTCCTTGCGCGAGTACACGTCGTGCGGGCGCTCGTGGATCTCGACGTAGAGGTCGCCGGGCGGGCCGCCGCCGGGGCCGACCTCACCCTGCTGGGCGAGGCGGATGCGCATGCCGTCCTCGACGCCGGACGGGATCTTGACGGTCAGCGTGCGGCGGGTGCGGACCCGGCCGTCGCCGCCGCAGGTGGCGCAGGGGTGCGGGATGACCGTGCCGAAGCCCTGGCAGGCCGAGCACGGGCGGGCCGACACGACCTGGCCGAGGAAGGTGCGCTGGACCGACTGGACCTCGCCGCGCCCGCCGCAGATCTCGCAGGTCTGCGGGTGGGTGCCGGGCGCGGTGCCGGCGCCGGTGCAGGTGTTGCAGACGACGGCGGTGTCGACCGTGATCGGCGCCTCGACGCCGAACGCCGTCTCGTGCAGGTCGAGGTCGAGGCGCAGGATCGCGTCGGCGCCGGGCCGGACGCGCGGGCGCGGCCCGCGGCTCGACGTGGTGCCGAAGAAGGCGTCCATGATGTCCTGGAAGCCGACGAACGCGCCGCCGGCCGGGCCGCCACCGCCGCCGCTGGGCGCCAACGGGTCGCCGCCCAGGTCGACCATCTCCCGCTTACGCGGGTCGGACAGGACCTCGTAGGCGGCGTTGATCTCTTTGAACTTCTCCTGCGCGGCCGGGTCGGGATTGACGTCCGGGTGGAACTCGCGGGCCAACCGCCGGTAGGCCCGCTTGATCTCGTCGGCCGTGGAGTCCCGCTTGACGCCGAGAATCCCGTAATAGTCCTTCGCCACTGAGTCCTATGCCCCTGACTCGTCCATGAGTTGCTCAACTTCCTTCAGGCGACGTCCCGCACGGCCGCCGCGCTCGGTCACCCGGCTAACTTTGCGCCAGCATGTCGCCCACGTAGCGTGCCACGGCGCGCACAGTCGCGATGTTGCCGGGGTAATCCATCCGGGTCGGGCCGAGCACGCCCATCCCGCCGACGACGATCGACCCCGGGCCGTAGCCGGTGGCGACGATCGACGTGCCGCGCAGATCCTCGATCTCGTTCTCGTCGCCGATGCGGACCCGGGTCATGCTGGGCTCCACCTCGCCGAAGAGCTTGAGCAGGATGACCTCCTCCTCGAGGGCCTCGAGGATCGGGCGGAGCGAGCCCTGGAAGTCGAGCAGCCCGCCGCGGGCGAGGTTGGCGGTGCCGGCGAGCGCGATGCGCTCCTCGGTCCGCTCCACCAGCGTCTCCAGCAGGACGGTCGACAGGGCCGCCATCGGCGGGCGCAGGCTCGGGGCCGACTCCTCGACGAGGGCCTGGACCAGCGGCGGGGTGTCGACCAGCCGCTTGCCGACCAGCTTCTCGTTGATGTTGCGGCGCAGCTCGGTGACCTCGTCGGCGAGGATCGGGCCGGGCAGGTCGACGAGGCGCTGCTCGACCCGGCCGGTCTCGGCGATCATGACGACCATGAGCCGCGTCGTGGAGATCGGCACCAGCTCGAAGTGCCGGACGCTCGCCCGCGACAGGCTGGGATACTGCACCACGGCGACCTGCCGGGTGAGCTGCGCGAGCAGGCGGACGGTGCGATGGACGACGTCGTCGAGGTCGACCGCCCCGATGAGGAACCGCTCGATGGCCCGGCGCTCGGCCTGGCTGAGCGGCTTGACCCGGGAGAGCTTGTCGACGAAGAGCCGGTAGCCGGCGTCGGTCGGGACCCGGCCGGCGCTGGTGTGCGGCTGGCGGATGTATCCCTCGTCCTCCAGCACCGCCATGTCGTTGCGCACCGTCGCCGGTGACACCCGCAGGTTGTGCCGCTCGACCAGCGCCTTGCTGCCGACCGGCTCCTGGGTGGCGACGTAGTCCTCGACGATGGCGCGCAGCACTTCCAGCTTCCGCTCGTCAAGGGCCATGGCACCTCCTCGAAGACTGGCACTCCCGCGTAGTGAGTGCCAGTCTACGTCGCCGGGGCGGACTAGGCGATGATCCGTTTTGGGCGCAATCTGGCGGTCCGGCCCTGGTCTGCGCAAAGTTTGTCGAAAAGAAGTCATGCCGTGTCGCTGGCGTCGCTTGATCGGTACCCCTACCGTGACCCCCATGAGTGAACCACCTCGCCCCCCGGGGGAGTACGGCTCGCCGTCGGACCCCAATTACCCCCCGCCCACCTCGGGCGGTGGTTACGTGCCCCCCACCTCTGGCGCGGGCTACCAGCCGGGTTACGACCAGGCGCAGTACCAGCAGCCCGGTGCCTACGGCTACCAGCAGCCGGGTGCCTACGGCGCCCCGGGCGCGCCGGTCGGCTACACCAACAGTGACGAGAAGACCTGGGCGCTGATCGCGCACTTCGGCGGCATCGTGCTCGGCTTCATCGCGCCGCTGATCGCGCTGCTGGCCAAGGGCAACGAGTCCCCCACGGTGAAGGCGCACGCCAACGAGGCGCTGAACTTCCACATCACCTGGGGCATCGCGATGATCATCGCGGTCGTCCTGTCGGTGTGCTCGTTCGGCATCCTGTTCTTCGTGCCGATCCTCGTCTGGATCTTCATCATCGTCTTCGCCATCATCGGTGGCATGAAGGCCAACGGTGGCGAGCTGTACCGCTACCCGGCGACCTTCCGCTTCATCAAGTAAGTCCAGCAAGCCGAGCACGTCAGGAACGCAGACCGATCCCGGCGCGCGCCCCGCTCACGTGAGGGCGCGCGCCACTAGGTCCGCCAGCAGCCGCCCGCGCAGCGTCAGCACCGCCCGGCCGGCCGCGAACCCGTCGGCCTCCAGCTGCCCGTCGGCGAGGCAGTCCCGCGCCGCGGCCAGCGCGTCCGGCGGGAGCATGGCCAGCGGCAGCCCCTCGGCCAGCCGGATGCGCAGCAGCACGTCCTCCATGTGCCGTTCTTCCCCCGTCAGTACCTCACGTGCCTGCCCCGGCGACGCGCCGTCCGCGAGCCGCGCGGCATAGGCGTGCGGGTGCTTCACGTTCCACCAGCGCACGCCGCGCACGTGGCTGTGCGCGCCCGGCCCGAGCCCCCACCAGTCGCCGCCGCGCCAGTAGAGCTCGTTGTGCCGGCAGGGTGCCTCTCGGGACCAGTTCGACACCTCGTACCAGCGCAGGCCGGCCCCGGTCAGCGCGGCCTCGGCCTGCAGGTACCGGTCGGCGGCGACGTCGTCGTCGGGGTACGGCAGCTCGCCCCGGCGCATCCGCGCGGCCATCCGGGTGCCGTCCTCGACGATGAGCGCGTAGGCGCTGACGTGGTCGACGCCGGCGTCGACGACCGTGCGCAGCGAGGCGGCGAAGTCCTCGGCGCGCTCGCCAGGGGTACCGTAGATGAGATCAAGATTGACGTGGGCAAATCCGGCGTCGCGGGCCTCCTCGGCCGCCCGCGCGGGCCGGCCCGGGGTGTGCCGCCGGTCCAGCACCGCCAGCACGTGCGGTGCGGCGGACTGCATGCCGAGCGAGATCCGGTTGAACCCGGCCGCGCGCAGCTCGCGCAGCGCCGCCGGGTCGACCGACTCGGGGTTGGCCTCGGTCGTGACCTCGGCGTCCGCCGCCAGCCCCCACGTGCGGTCGATGCCGTCGAGGATGCGGCCCAGCTCGGCCGGGGGCAGCAGGGTCGGGGTGCCGCCGCCGAAGAACACCGTGTCGACCCGGGGCGGGCGGACGACCTTGGCGGCCAGCGCCAGCTCGTCGAGGACCTGCTCGACGTAGCCGGTGCTCACCACGCCCTCGCTCGCCGTGTACGTGTTGAAGTCGCAGTACCCGCAGCGGGTGGCGCAGAAGGGCACGTGGACGTAGACGCCGAACCCGTCCGCGCCGGCGGCGTCGGCGACCCCGTCGGGGAGGGAACCGTCGCGTGGGATCGGCTCGCCTTCTGGCAGTGCTCCGGGCATTTCACTAGTGTGCCCGCATGTCTCTCGTGCGGTCACAAACCGAGCGGGGCGTGGCGACGCTCACCCTCGACAGCCCGTCCAACCGCAACGCGCTGTCGACCGGCCTGATCGAGGAGCTGCTCGCGGCGCTGGCCGCGGCCGAGGCCGACGACGCGGTCCGGGTGATCGTGCTGTCCCACACCGGCCCGGTGTTCTGCTCCGGCGCCGACCTCAAGGAGACGGCCGAGGCGTTCGGCAAGGGCCGGCCGCCGATCAACCGGCTCGGCGAGGTCCTGGCCGCCGTCTGGGAGAGCGGCAAGCCGGTCGTCGCGCGGGTCGGCGGCCCGGCGCGCGCCGGCGGCCTGGGCCTGATCGCCGCGGCCGACCTGGCGGTGTGCACGCTCGACGCGACGTTCGCGTTCACCGAGGTCCGCATCGGCGTCATCCCGGCCGTGATCTCCGCCACAGTGCTGCCGCGGCTGTCCCCGCGGGCGGCGGCCGAGTTGTTCCTGACCGGCGAGACGTTCGGCGGCGCCCGGGCGGCCGAGGTGGGCCTGGTGACCGCCGCGGTCGACGCGAGCTCGCTCGACGCGACGGTCGACGCCTACGTCGCCGCCCTCGTGCGGGGCGCGCCGGGCGCCCTGGCGGGCACCAAGCGGCTGCTGCGCCGCCGGAAAGCCGACACGTTCCGTGATGACGTGGCCGAGCTGACCGAGCTTTCTGTCGGATACTTCGGGTCGGCGGAAGGGGTCGAAGGGATCGTCGCCTTTCGGGAGAAAAGACCACCAAATTGGATCCCTGACGGGGCGTAAGCGCCGGGTGAGGTGGCAGTTGGCACGTACGCTGGTCGAGTTCTCGGGCGGGAGGTGACAATGCGTGTTCGACGGACGGTCGCGGTGATGGCGGCCGTGGCCGCTGCCGTGACCATCGGCGCGTACGTCATCGTGCACCGGATCAGCGACAAGCTGCCGCTGCGCATCCCGATGGGCAAGGCCTGCGTGGTCAGCGCCGGCAGTGCGTCGTCGTCCTCGCCGCTCGGGCAGGTCGAGCTCGACTCCGAGCAGCTCGCCAACGCGGCGACGATCACGGCGGTGGGGCTGACCCGCAAGATCCCGCAGCGCGGGCTGGTCGTCGCGCTGGCGACGGCCTGGCAGGAGTCGAAGCTGGAGAACCTCGCCGGCGGCGACCGCGACTCGGTCGGGCTGTTCCAGCAGCGGCCGAGCCAGGGCTGGGGCACGCCGGCGCAGATCGCCGACCCGCGGTACGCGGCGGGCAAGTTCTACGCCGCCCTGGTCAAGGTCAAGGGCTGGGAGAAGATGCGGGTCACCGACGCGGCCCAGGCGGTGCAGCGCAGCGCCCACCCGGAGGCTTACGAGAAGTGGGCCGACGAGTCGGAGATCATGGCCCGGGCCCTGAGCGGGGAGGTCACCGCCTCGGTCGCCTGCACGGTCACGGAGGAGCAGAGCCGGGGACCGGAGGCCGCCCAGGCCCTGGGGGCCAGCGTGAAGGCCGATTGGGGCGACGTCGGTACCGCTGACGTCGCGAACCTCGTCGGGGTGGCCCTGAAGGTCCGGGAGACGAGGACCGGCTGGCAGTATGCCCACTGGCTGGTCGCCCAGGCCCAGGAGCACGGCGTCAAGCGGGTCGTCTTCAACGACATGCAGTGGACCGCCGACAGCGGCGCCTGGAAACACGTCACGGAGCGTGGCGGGATCAATGCCGGACCGGCGGGCGAGCGGGTCGTCGCCGAGGTCTACTGACCTACCCTGACGTTCCGCGCGACCAGCAGGTTGTCGCCCGTTCGGACAATGTCAGGTGGCCAACTCCCGAGTCGGACACTCATGCACCTCGCGTTACGATCGGTCGTTCCCTGGTTGACGAAAGTAAGGGGAGGACATGACGTCCGCTGCACCCGACTATGGCGCCCTCACCGGCTATGAGCCGATCAGCGAGGCTGACCGCAAGGAGTTCCTGGACCAGGGCTTCCTGCTGGTCCGCAACGTCCTGAAGGAGGACCACCGCGCACAGCTCGAGGCCGCGATGGACCGGGTCTACGCCGAGGAGCAGGCGGCCGGATCCAGCTCGATGAAGAAGGACGGCACGCTGCACCTGCTGGGCTTCCTCACGCGCGACGACCTGTTCGGGCACCTGCTGACCCAGCCGACCCTCTTCCCGTACATGTGGGGCCTGGCCGGCTGGAACATCTACACGCATCACAACCACCTGGACGTCACGCCCCCGACGTCCGAGGAGGAGCCGCCCTCCTGGGGCTGGCACCAGGACGGGTACCGCCAGAACTCCGACCCCGAGACGATGGACCCGAACCTCCCGCGGCCCATGTTCTCGCTGAAGATCGCCTACGTCATCTCCGACCTGTCGGAGCAGGGCCGCGGCGCCACCAAGGTGATCCCGGGCAGCCACCTGTGGAACTCGCTCCCCCGCCCGGCCGACACCACGGTCCACAACCCGGACCCGGAGGGCACGGTCGAGATCACGGCGAACCCGGGCGACTGCTTCATCTTCGACCGCCGCCTGTGGCACTCCCGCTCGCCCAACTACTCGGACATCACGCGCAAGATGCTGTTCATCGGCTACACGTACCGGTGGATCCGCAACCTTGACGACATGCCGATCGACCCGGACAGCGAGTGGTGGGCCAACCGGACGCCGGTCCAGCGCCAGCTCTGCGGCGAGGCGACCCACACCGCCAACTACTGGGGCATCAACTGGAACGGGTATATCGACGAGGAGATCCCGCTCCGCAAGGAGCTGAAGACCCGCGGGCTCCTGGACCGCTCGATCCCCTGGCTCCGCTAGCCTGACGCTCCGACGCCCGGCTCCCGCCGCTCTCCTCGGCGGGGGGCCGGGCGTTTGCGCTTGGCCGGGCGTTCCCCTCCGGATATGTCCGGCGCTGCGCGCCTGACATATCCGACATTTCGGTTATGTCGCGATGGGCCGAGGGTGCATCCGCGCGGCGGGACTCACGAGCGCCGGGCGCAGTGAGGCGGCCACGAGCGGGCCGTGGCCACGAACGCGCCGCGGCCACGAACGCGCCGCGGCCACGAACAGCCGAGGGCACGAACGGACCGCGGCCACGAACGCGCGGGGACACGCACGGGGTCGAGGTCCGCGACCGGGTCGAGGCACAAACAGGCCGAGGATGCGAGCGGGCAGCGGCCGCGGAAACGTGGGCCGTGGAGATTTGCGCACGGCATAGCGGGTCGACGTTTTCACGGCCGGCTGCGAAATCGGCCTCGGCCCGGCGGCGAAAGAGCGCGTACCCCGATTCCCGGACGAGAAACGCGCCGTGGACAGCAATGCGAAAGGCCGCGCCGGGAAAGGACGGAGAAAAGCGCGAGGCCCCCGCCTCCCGGGGGAGAGGCGAGGGCCTGTCGCTTGGGTGTGCCGGTTACGGCAGCGTGCGGCGGCCGCGGCCGGCCACGCCGACCACCAGGGCCACGCCGACGGCGGCCAGGATGACCTGGACGAGCAGCTCGCCCCAGTCGACGCCCGGCGTGTCGGTCGAAATGCCGATCGCGTTCGCGATGACCGTGCCCAGCAGGGCGGCCACGATACCGATCACCATGGTCAGCCAGATCGGAATGCTCTGGCGGCCGGGAACGACCAGTCGCCCGAGCGCGCCGATGATCAGACCGACGATCAGCGCGGTGATGATTCCGGTGACAGTCACGGTCTCCTCCTCAGAACCTCAACCAGGGGGTTGTGCTTTGCGGTTGAGCTTCTTTTGCCCACGCGATCAGGGGGCCAAACGAGCCGCCACCCGACGCAAGGCCGCATCCATGGTCGAAAACGCCATTTGCGGCGGATCAGCCAGTGGAAACCATTCGTGCTCGCTCGCCTCCGAGGGGTCGAGGCGCAGTTCGCCGGCGGCGACGGTCGCCAGCCAGAAGCAGTCCAGGACCGGCAGGGACTCCTCCTGGAACTCGTATGTCCCGATGTACATGCCGACGAACTCGCCCAGCTCGATCGACAGGCCGAGCTCCTCGCGCGCCTCGCGGACGGCGGCGTCGGCCGGGTGCTCGAAGGCGTCGCAGAAGCCGCCGGGGAGGTCCCACCAACCCGCCCGCGGGTCGCGGACGCGGCGGATCGCCAGGAACCGGCCGCCCTCGACGATGATCCCGGTGCCGGTCGGGCGGGGGTTGACGTAGCTGGCATACGAGCAGGCGGCGCAGACCGTCGGCGGCGCCTGGGCGAGCCGGGCGCCGCACCGCGGGCAGTGCATCACTTCTTCGGCTTGTCCGCGCTCTGCGTGTCCGAGGTCGACAGCGCGGCGATGAAGGCCTCCTGCGGCACCTCCACGCGCCCGACCATCTTCATGCGCTTCTTGCCTTCCTTCTGCTTCTCCAGCAGCTTCCGCTTCCGGCTGATGTCGCCGCCGTAGCACTTCGCGAGCACGTCCTTGCGGATGGCGCGGATCGTCTCGCGGGCGATGATGCGGCTGCCGATCGCGGCCTGGATCGGCACCTCGAACTGCTGCCGCGGGATGAGCTTCTGCAGCTTCGAGGCGATCGTGACGCCGTAGTTGTACGCCTTGTCCTTGTGCACGATCGAGCTGAACGCGTCGACGGCCTCGCCGTGCAGCAGGATGTCGACCTTGACCAGGTCGGCCTGCTGCTCGCCGCTCGGCTCGTAGTCGAGGCTCGCGTAGCCCTTGGTGCGGCTCTTCAGCTGGTCGAAGAAGTCGTAGATGATCTCGCCCAGCGGCAGCGTGTAGCGCAGCTCGACCCGGTCGGCGGACAGGTAGTCCATGCCGAGCAGGCTGCCGCGGCGGCCCTGGCAGAGCTCCATGACCGCGCCGACGAAGTCGTTGGGGGTCAGCACCGTCGCCCGGACCGTCGGCTCGAAGATCTGCCCGGTCTTGCCGTCGGGGAACTCGCTGGGGTTGGTGACGGCGTGCTCGGTGCCGTCGTCCATGACCACGCGGTACACCACGTTGGGCGCCGTCGAGATCAGGTCGAGGTTGAACTCGCGCTCCAGGCGCTCCTGGATGATCTCCAGGTGTAGCAGGCCGAGGAAGCCGCAGCGGAACCCGAAGCCGAGCGCGGCGCTCGTCTCCGGCTCGTAGACCAGGGCCGCGTCGTTGAGCTTGAGCTTGTCCAGCGCGTCGCGCAGCAGCGGGTAGTCGGAGCCGTCGATCGGGTAGAGCCCGGAATACACCATCGGCTTGGGGTCCTTGTAGCCCCCCAGCGGCGCGGCGGCCGGCTTCGCGTTGATGGTCACCGTGTCACCGACGCGGGACTGCCGGACGTCTTTCACGCCGGTGATGAGGTACCCCACCTCACCGGCCCCCAGCCCCGCGCTCTTGATCGGCTCGGGCGAGATGACCCCGATCTCCAGCAGCTCGTGCACGGCGCCGGTGGACATCATCCGGATGCGGTCGCGCGCCTCGATCCGGCCGTCGACGACCCGGACGTAGGTCACGACGCCGCGGTAGACGTCGTAGACCGAGTCGAAGATCATGGCGCGGGCGGCGCCGGCCGACTCGCCCTTCGGCGCGGGGAACTGCCGCACGATCTCGTCGAGCAGGTGCGGCACTCCGACGCCGGTCTTCCCGCTGACCCGCAGGCAGTCGTCGGGCTCGCAGCCGATGAGGTGCGCGAGCTCCTCGGCGTACTTCTCCGGCTGGGCGGCCGGCAGGTCGATCTTGTTGAGCACCGGGATGATGTGCATGTCGTTCTCGAGCGCGAGATACAGGTTGGCGAGGGTCTGCGCCTCGATCCCCTGGGCCGCGTCGACGAGCAGCACCGCCCCCTCGCACGCGGCCAGGCTGCGGGACACCTCGTAGGTGAAGTCGACGTGCCCGGGCGTGTCGATCATGTTGAGCACGAAGGCCCCGCCGGCCAGGTCGCCCTCCCGCACGGTCCACGGCATGCGGACCGCCTGGCTCTTGATCGTGATGCCCCGCTCGCGCTCGATGTCCATGCGGTCGAGGTACTGCGCGCGCATCTGCCGCGAATCCACCACCTCGGTGAGCTGCAGCATCCGGTCCGCCAACGTCGACTTGCCGTGGTCGATGTGGGCGATGATGCAGAAGTTGCGAAGGCGGTCCGGCGCGGTCGCACCGGCCGGGTTCACACCGGGGTCGAGGGTCGGTGGCACAGGCGTCCGTTCTCCGAGCGGCTGGGGATCTCATACATCGTCCCACGCCGCCGGCGGTACCCCGGAGCCCCTGCCCACACCACCGCGAGCGCGCATCCGCATTCATACGAAAAATCCGTATAAATGCGGACACGGCGAGTGCGAACGGACGGGCGACGAACCACCGCGGTGGTGGGGGTGCAGCTGCACGTGCAGCTGCTTCCGCAGCCTCCGCGTGCGGTTCCTACAGGAGGCCACCCTCGTCGTGGAGCCAGTCCACGAAGCCGACGGCGACGGTCGCGGCACAGTCGACCAGCTCGGCGATCAGCGCGTCGTGGACGCCGGACAGCAGCGGCACCTGCATCTCGGCGTAGATCGGCAGCTGGCCGCGGTCGGTGGGGTCACCCACGTACGCCTTGTAGAAGCGACGCGTGTGGTTCCACTCGTTGACCACCCGGTAGGAACGGTCGGCCCAGTCCGGGGGCACAGTCCCGTGCGGACGGGCCCGGATCACCAGGATCTCGTCCGACGGGCCCTCCAGCGCGAACAGCACCGCATGGCGCTCCCAGAGCGCGAGCAGGCTGCCGTCACCGTCGGTCAGGTATCGGATCTCCAGCTTCTCGAGGGCCTCCGCCACCCGCAGCAGCGTCACCGGCGCGGTCCCGTGGGACCCGTCGCACGGCTTGTCGGTCACCGGGGTTGCGTCCTCCCGGGCGAGCTGCGCGACGGTGCTGTCCGTCGGCTCGGCCCGCCATGGCCATCTTGGCATCTCCCGCGCTCCCTGCTCCCCCGTGCGCCTCCACCCGCATGTGCGGTCCGTCGCCATGTGAATCCGCTCGGCGGTGGACCCGAAAGAGGACGGTACCCGTTCGGTCGAGTTTCAGCAGCCCCCAATTTCACCCTCGTACCACCCGTTCGGGTGAGGGTCTTACAGCCGTCTATCCGATGAGGAGGGATCCGGCCGCACGATGCCAGGCAGAGCCATATGCGCAGGCCAGGGCCGTCCATGGACCCGAAATCCGGACATCGACAAAGTCTCCGGCACCCTCGCCGACGAACCCCATCCGCACGACGGCCTGGACGAGACGCTGGGAGACGGGTATACGCGTCCCGTCGTCGGTGGTGACCACGATCGGCACGTGGTCGAGGAGCGCGTCGCGGAGCATCCGGGAGCCGACCGCCCGCCCGCCGACCCCCTCGGCGGCGGCGGTCCGCAGCGTCGCCGCGGCGGCGGCGCCGACCCGGCGCACGTCGGCCGCCGGGATCCGCTCGACGACCGGGCCGACCCTGGAAGGGATCGACCACCGCCAATCGGTGTCCCGCGATGTGGGAAGTGGGCCATCGAGGGCCGCCGCCAGGTCGGCGCCCAGCACGGTCCGGTCGTGCACGACCGACCCGCGGACGCCGCGGCTCACCAGTACCCCCCACGGAAGGCGGGACCACAGCGTCACCGCGCCCTCCCCCGCGGGCCGCAACCGGACCAGGGCGCCGGGGTCCAGCCGCACCAGCCGGGCGAGGAACGCCCGGGCGTCCGAACGGCTGGAACCGGCTAGCCAAGCCATGGTGAGAGGAACTTGCGCTCGACGTCCTTGACCCGCCGCGGCCGGCCGGCCTCCAGGTCGAAGGGCACGCACACGGTCCGCGCGCGGGACGCGAGCTCGTCGCCGTCGAACAGCTCGTAGGCGACGGTCAGCCGGCTCGCCCGGATCTCCTCGAGCCACAGCTCGATGCGGACCGGGTCGCCGTAGTCGATCGGCCGAAGGTAGTCGATCTCATGACGTGAGATGACGATGCCGTCCTCGAAGGTCGACAGGCCGGCCGCCTGCGCGGCGGTGAACATCAACGCAACGCGCGCCTCCTCGTACAGGGTGAGGAAGCGCGCGTTGTTGACGTGCCCGTACGCGTCCAGGTCGGACCAGCGCAGGGCGCAGTGGTGGACGAACCTGGCCACGGTCAGTCGCGGGTCAGCTTGCGGTAGGTGACGCTGTGCGGGCGTGCCGCCTCCGGGCCGAGCCGGTCGACCTTGTTCTTCTCGTAGGCCTCGAAGTTGCCCTCGAACCAGAACCACTTGGCCGGGTTCCCGTCGTCGCCCTCCCACGCCAGGATGTGCGTGGCCACCCGGTCGAGGAACATCCGGTCGTGGGAGATGACCACGGCGCAGCCGGGGAACTCCAGCAGCGCGTTCTCCAGCGACGAGAGCGTCTCGACGTCGAGGTCGTTGGTCGGCTCGTCGAGCAGGATCACGTTGCCGCCGATCTTCAGCGTCAGCGCGAGGTTGAGCCGGTTGCGCTCGCCGCCCGAGAGCACCTTGGTCGGCTTCTGCTGGTCGGGGCCCTTGAAGCCGAACGCGGCGACGTAGGCCCGCGAGGGCATCTCGACCTTGCCGACCATGAGGTGGTCGAGGCCGTCGGAGACGACCTCCCACACCGTCTTGTCGCCGTCGAGGCCGGACCGGTTCTGGTCGACATAGGACAGCTGGACGGTGTCGCCGACCCGCACCGAGCCGGCGTCCGGCTTCTCCAGCCCGACGATGGTCTTGAACAGCGTGGTCTTGCCGACGCCGTTCGGGCCGATGATGCCGACGATGCCGTTGCGCGGCAGCGTGAACGACAGGTTGTCGATCAGCACGCCCCGCTCGTCGAAGCCCTTGACCAGGCCGCCGGCCTCGATGACCACGTTGCCCAGGCGCGGGCCCGGCGGGATCTGGATCTCCTCGAAGTCGAGCTTGCGGGTCTTCTCGGCCTCGTTGGCCATCTCCTCGTAGCGGCCGAGGCGGGCCTTCGACTTCGTCTGGCGGGCCTTGGCGTTGGAGCGGACCCACTCCAGCTCCTCGCTGAGCCGCCGCTGCAGCTTGGCGTCCTTGCGGCCCTGGACGGCCAGGCGCTGGGCCTTCTTCTCCAGGTAGGTCGAGTAGTTGCCCTGATACCCGTGGACCTGGCCGCGGTCGACCTCGGCGATCCACTCGGCGACGTGGTCGAGGAAGTAGCGGTCGTGGGTGACGGCGAGGACGGCGCCGGCGTACTTCTGGAGGTGCTGCTCCAGCCACTGGACGCTCTCGGCGTCGAGGTGGTTGGTGGGCTCGTCGAGCAGCAGCAGGTCGGGCGCCTCCAGCAGCAGCTTGCACAGCGCGACCCGGCGCCGCTCACCACCGGAGAGCTGGGAGACCTCGGCGTCCGGCGGCGGGCAGCGCAGCGCGTCCATGGCCAGGGCGAGCTTGGAGTCGATGTCCCACGCGTCGGCGTGGTCGAGCTCCTCCTGCAGCCGGCCCATCTCCTCCATGAGCGCGTCGCTGTACTCGGTGGCCATCAGCTCGGCGACCTCGTTGAAGCGGTTGAGCTTCGCCTTGGTCTCGGCGACGGCCTCCTCGATGTTGCCGAGGACGGTCTTGGTCTCGTTGAGCGGCGGCTCCTGCTGCAGCATGCCGACGGTGTAGCCGGGCATGAGCCGGGCCTCGCCGTTGCTGGGCTTGTCGAGCCCGGCCATGATCTTGAGCAGGCTGGACTTGCCGGCGCCGTTCGGGCCGACCACGCCGATCTTCGCGCCGGGCAGGAACGACAGCGTGACGTTGTCGAGCACGACCTTGTCGCCGTGCGCCTTGCGCGCCTTCTCGAGCACGTAGATGTACTGCGCCACGGTGCGCCCCTACCTCCGGTTACGAAAACGTGTGTTCAAGACAGATGTCAGCCCAATCTTTCCAGGCCCGCCGCGAGACGCCCAATCCGGCCCTACGGGCGCGCCTCGACGACACCCGCGGTGAAGTTCTGGTTGCCACTGACCTTGAGCTCCTTGCGGGACACCCGGTACTGCGTGGTGCCGTTCGTCGCGAGGTAACCGTCGCCGGCCGGGGTCACGGTCGACAGCAGCAGCCCGTTGTCGTCCTCGACCGGCGTCTCGGCCGGGTAGGGACCCTCCCGGATGTCGTGCCCCTGATACCACAGCCCGACGCCGTCGTTCTCGCGGCAGATCCACACCTCGCTCTTCTTGTCGGTGCGGATGTACAGCACAAGGCGCAGCGGCAGCTTCGTATTCCCGTCCCGCTTCCGGGCGGCGGCGCCGATGAAGTCGGGACACGGCGCCGCGGCGGGGGCCGCGGAGCCGCCGGAAGTCGGCGTGGGAGACTTTCCGTCACCGGGTAGTGACTCACGAGCGTCAATGTCGCGCTTGCCGAGGATGTAGCCCAGCAATGCACCGAGGACGGTGAGGATGAGCAGGGCCAGCAGGACGACGACGAACGTCCGGCTCGACTCCCGCTCCGTTTCGGGACCGTAGCGCGACATGCACAGCAGGATCGCACCTGTGAGCCAGCCCGCTGCATGCTGCCGGGTGGCCATCGGGATCAGTAGGCTGAAAGTACGAGGGTGGATCACCCAGGGGGAGGACAACACACGTGGCTGGAAACAGTGCATTCGTGGTGGTCGCCAATCGGCTGCCGGTCGACAAGGTGGTCGGTCCGGACGGTGAGGTGAGCTTTCGCAGGAGCCCCGGCGGACTGGTGACCGCGCTCGAGCCCGTGCTCCAGCAGTACAACGGCACCTGGGTCGGCTGGCCGGGCGGCGTCGGCGACTCCGAGCTGCCGGAGGAGACCATCGAGACCGGGGGCGTCCAGCTGGCGCCCGTCTCGCTCAGCGCGGCCGAGATCGAGCGGTACTACGAGGGGTTCTCCAACTCCAGCCTGTGGCCCCTCTACCACGACGCCGTCGAGACGCCCATCTTCAAGCGCCGCTGGTGGGAGTCCTACCGCCTGGTCAACGAGCGCTTCGCGAAGGCCGTCGCCGACCATGCCGGCCCGGGCGCCACCGTCTGGGTGCAGGACTACCAGCTGCAACTCGTGCCCGCCCTGCTCCGCGAGACCCGGCCCGATCTGCGGATCGGGTTTTTCTTGCACATCCCGTTCCCGCCGGTCGAGCTGTTCATGCAACTACCCCGCCGGGCCGAACTTCTCAAGGGTCTGCTCGGTGCCGATCTGGTCGGTTTCCAACGGCCACTCGGCGCGCAGAACTTCGTCCAACTGTCCCGACATCTGCTCGGCACCCGCGTGCGGCGCGGGATCGTCGAGTGGGAGGGCCGCACGGTGCGCGCCGAGGCCTTCCCGATCTCGATCGACGTGGCCGAGATGGAGCGGCTGGCCACGTCGCCGGAAGTGCAGGCCAGGGCCAAGGCGATCCGCGCCGAGCTGGGCGACCCGCGCACGATCATCCTCGGCGTCGACCGGCTCGACTACACCAAGGGCATCGAACGACGGCTCAAGGCATTCCGGGAATTGCTGTCGGAAGGACGACTCACGGCGCCCGAGACAGTGATGGTACAAGTGGCTACGCCGAGTCGGGAGCGGGTGGAGCACTACCAGACTCTCCGGGTGAATGTTGAACGCGAGGTCGGGCGCATCAATGGCGAGTACGGACGAGTTGGCCAACCGGCGGTGCACTACCTCCATCAGTCGTACAGTCGGGCTGAGTTGGCCGCGTTGTACGTAGCGGCCGACGTCATGATGGTGACTCCGTTGAGGGACGGCATGAATCTGGTGGCCAAGGAGTACGTCGGCGCCCGCGCCGACGGCGGTGGCGCCCTCGTGCTGTCCGAGTTCGCCGGCGCAGCGGCCGAACTGCGCCAGGCGTTCCTGTGCAACCCGCACGACCTCGACGGCGTGAAGGACGCACTCATGCGCGCGATCCACGTCGACCCGGTCGAGGGGCGAAAGCGGATGCATGCTATGCATTCCCACCTGCGCTCACACGACGTCCGCGCCTGGGCGGACGCCTTCCTCGACGCGCTCGGCGAGGCCTCATGACGCACCCGCCTGCACGTGAGTCCAGGCACCGCCGTTCCCACCTCCGATGTACCAACGACCTCCATCGCTCCCACGAACAGGCCGGACATGAACCAAACTTCGGCGACAGGCCACGTCCTCTCGCTCGACCCGGACCTCCGCGCGGCGGTGCTGCGCGTCGCACGCGTGCCGAACCTTCTGGTGGCGTGTGACTACGACGGCACCCTCGCGCCGATCGTCGCCGACCCAACGAAGGCGACCCCCACTGCCGAATCCGTAGCCGCCGTCCGCGCGCTGTCGTCGTTGCCGCAGACGACAGTGGGCGTGATCAGCGGGCGCGCCCTGCGTGACCTCGCCGCCCTGTCCCGCCTCCCCGCCGAGGTGCGACTGGTCGGCAGCCACGGCTCCGAGTTCGACGTCGGCTTCGTCGACGAGCTCCCGCTCGAGCGCCAGCAGCGCCGGGCCGAGCTGCACGGCGCACTGGCCGCCATCTGCAAGGACCAGCCCGGCGTGCGCCTCGAGGGCAAGCCCGCGAGCATCGCCGTGCACACCCGGGCCGCGCCACGGGACGTGGCCCAGCGGGTCTTCGACGCCGTCCGCAGCGGTGCCGCACTGTGGCCCGACATCGAGGTGACCACCGGCAAGGAGGTCATCGAGCTGTCGGTGGTGCCGACCGACAAGGGCCTGGCCGTCGACGCCCTGCGCATGCAGGTCTCGGCGAGCGCGATCGTCTACCTGGGTGACGACGCGACCGACGAGAAGGCGTTCGCCCACCTGCACGGCCCCGACCTGGGCATCAAGGTCGGCGCCGGCGACGAGACGCAGGCCCGCTTCAGCATCCCCGACACCGACGCGGCGGTCGCGATCCTGGAGCTGCTGCTGCACACCCGGCGACGCTGGCTGTTCGGCGAGCAGGCGGTGCCGATCGAGCGGCACTCGATGCTCTCCAACACCCACACGGTCGCGCTGCTGACCCCCGCCGCGCGGGTCACCTGGCTGTGCCACCCGAAGCCGGACTCCGGCGCGGTCTTCGCCGACCTGCTCGGGGACACGGCGGCGGGGCACTTCACGGTCCAGCCGGAGCGCGGCGGGATCCCGCTCGGGCAGCGGTACCGCCCGGGCACGATGACGGTCGAGACGCGCTGGTCGGGGCTGACCGTCACGGACTGGCTCGACCACCACCCGACCGGCAACTCGCTGATCCGCGTGCTGTCGGGCAGCTCGCGGGCGCGCCTCGACTTCGTCCCGCGGCCCGACTTCGGCCAGGTGCACATCCGCCTGCAGCCGATCGGCGACGACGGCCTGCTGGTGCTCGGCTCGAACGAGCCCATGGTGCTCTACTCGCCCGGCATCGAGTGGGACATCAGCTCCGACGGCCACAGCGACCTCGCCCGCGCCACCGTCGACCTGAACGCGATCGGCGGGTCGGCGATGCTCGAGCTGCGGCTCGGCACCGACTCGATCGAGCCGCCGCGCGTGCCCGTCCACGAGCGGCAGATCGCCGCCGAGGCGGCCTGGCGCGACTGGTCCGAGTCGCTCAAGCTGCCGTCGGTCGCCCGCGACCTGGTCAAGCGCAGCGCGCTGACCCTGCGCGGGCTGTGGCACAAGCCGACCGGCGCGATCCTGGCCGCGGCGACCTCGTCGCTGCCGGAGGAGATCGGCGGCTCGCGCAACTGGGACTACCGGTACTGCTGGCTGCGCGACGCCTCGCTGACCGCCAAGGCGCTCGTCGACCTCGGCTCGACCGAGGAGGCGGAGTCGCTGGTGCGCTGGACGCTGCGCGTCTCCGACAACACCGACGGGCACCCCGAGCGGCTGCACCCGCTGTACAACCTGGACGGCACCGAGCTCGGCCCGGAGGCCGTGATCGAGGCGCTGCCCGGCTACGCCGGCTCCCGCCCGGTGCGCGTCGGCAACGCCGCCAACGGCCAGGTGCAGCTCGACGTGTTCGGCCCGGTCGCCGACCTGATCTGCACGCTGGCCGACGTCCGCCCGCCCGAGGAGGGCGACTTCGCGCTCATGAACGCGATGGTCGAGGCGGTCGAGCGGCGCTGGCACGAGCCCGACCACGGCATCTGGGAGGCCCGCCGGCGGCCCCGCCACTACGTGTACTCCAAGGTGATGTGCTGGATGACCGTCGACCGCGGCATCCAGCTGTTCGAGCGCCAGGGCCGCCCGGTGCCGGACGTCTGGCGCGCGCTGCGCGCCACCATCGCCGAGAACGTGCTGGACAAGGGCTGGAACGAGAAGCTCGGCGCCTACACCGTGGCCTACGGCTACGAGGAGATGGACGCGTCCGTGCTCTGGATCGGCCTCTCCGGCCTGCTCCAGGACGACGACCCGCGGTTCCTCGCGACGGTACTGGCGGTCGAGGCGGAGCTGCGCGAAGGCCCGACGGTCTACCGGTACCGCTGGGACGACGGGCTGCCGGGCGTCGAGGGCGGCTTCCACCTGTGCACGACGTGGATGATCGAGGCGTACCTGCGCACCGGCCGCCGCGCCGACGCGGAGGAGCTGTTCGCCCAGTTCATCGAGTGCGCCGGCCCGACCGGGCTGCTGCCGGAGGAGTACGACCCGCTCACCGAGCGGGCGCTGGGCAACCACCCGCAGGCCTACTCGCACCTGGGCCTGATCCGGTGCGCGCTGGAGCTCGACCGCTCCTGACCTACGGGAGGGGAGCGCGCCGCGAGCCGGCGCGCTCCCCTTTTTTGCGTCGATCTTGCAGTTGTGGTGCCCGGACACTCCGTAATTGCGCGGGTTTGTCAGGCACCAAAACTGCAAGATCGACGCGGTCGGGAGGGCGGCGGGGGTGAGAGGGCGGCGGGGTCAGCGCAGGGCGTTGACCACCGGGCCGACCACGACCACCGCCGGCGGGCGCATCGCCGCCTCCTTCACCGCGTCCGCGACCGTGGACAGCGTGGCCCGTACGACGCGCTGGGCCCGCGTGGTGCCCTCCTGGATCACGGCGACGGGCGTGTCGGGCGCCTTGCCGTGCTCCTGCAGGACCGCCGCGATCGACGGCAGGTGCTTCAGCCCCATCAGCACGCACAGCGTGCCCCGCAGCCGGGCCAGGGCCGGCCAGTCGACGAGCGACTCCGGATGGCTGGGCGCCAGGTGCCCGGAGACGACCGTGAACTCGTGCGCGAGCCCGCGGTGGGTGACCGGGATGCCGGCCGCGGCGGGCACCGCGATCGAGCTGGAGATGCCGGGCACGACCGTCACGGGCACGCCGGCCGCGGTACACGCCTGGATCTCCTCACCGCCCCGGCCGAAGACGAACGGGTCGCCGCCCTTGAGCCGGACGACGAACCTGCCGGCCAGCGCCCGGTCGACGAGCACCCGGTTGATCTCCTCCTGGGCCGCGGACGGGCCGTAGGGGATCTTCGAGGCGTCGAACACCTCGACCTCGGGCCGCAGCTCGTCGAGCAGCAGGCCGGCGGCGAGCCGGTCGACCACGACGACGTCGGCGGCGGCCAGCAGGCGGCGGCCGCGGACGGTGAGCAGCTCCGGGTCGCCCGGGCCGGAGCCGACGAGGGCCACCCGGCCGGGGGCCGCGTGCTCCGGCCGGATCCCGCCGAAGCCCCCGGCGAGCTGCTCGGCGATCGCGTCGCGGACGGCGACCGCGCGGACCGGGTCGCCGCCGGCCAGCACGGCGACCGTGAGCGCGCCGTGCCGGGTCACCGCCGGGGTCCAGGCCGTGGCGGCGTGCCGGTCGTCGGCGCGCACGCAGAAGACCCGCCGATCCGCCGCGGCCCGGCTGATCTCCGCCGCGGCGGCGGGGTCGTTCACCGCGACGTGCACCAGCCAGGCGTCGTCGACGTCGCCGGGCTCGAACCGGCGGGCCAGCCAGGTCAGCCGGCCGGCGTCGACGTGCGCCCGGAGGGCGGGGGTCACGTGCGGCGAGACGAGCACGACGTCCGCGCCCGCGTTGAGCAGGGCGGGCACGCGGCGGGTGGCGACGACACCGCCGCCGACCACCAGCACGCGCAGCCCGTCCAGTTGCAGACCGAGGGGGTATGGGGTCACTTGTGGGCTACTCCAGCGGAATCGAAAGTGGCGACCTCGTGCAACACGCGGACAGCACTGGCCACGATCGGCAGCGCCAGGACGGCGCCGGTGCCCTCGCCCAGGCGCAGGCCCAGATCGACGAGCGGTTCGAGCTCAAGATAGCCCAGCGCCGCGGTGGCGCCCGGCTCGGCCGACCGGTGGCCGGCGACCATGGCCGCCACGCTGGCCGGCGCCAGCGCGTGCGCGGCGACGGCGGCCGAGGCGGCGATGACGCCGTCGAGGATCACCGGGACCCGCCGGGCCGCGCCACGCAGGATGAACCCGGTCAGCGCCGCGTGCTCCAGGCCGCCGACCGCCGCCAGGATGTCGACCGGGTCCTCGGCGTGCAGGCCGACGACGGCCGACGTGACGACCGCCACCTTCCGGGCGTGCGTCTCGCTGTCGATGCCGGTGCCGAGGCCGGTGACGGCGGCCGGGTCGGCGTGCGTGAACGCCGCGATGAGGGCCGCCGCCGGGGTGGTGTTGGCGATGCCCATGTCGCCGGTGAGCAGGGCCTGCGCGCCGCCGTCCACCAGGTCGTCGGCGACCTCCATGCCGGTCACGAGGGCCCGCAGCACCTCGTCGCGGGTCATCGCCGGCTCCACGCTGAGGTCGCGGGTGCCCGGGCGGACCTTGCGGTCGAGCAGCCCGCCGGACGGCTCCAGGGTGGCCTTGACCCCCACGTCGACGACGGTCACGGCGACGCCGGCCTGGCGGGCGAACGCGTTGACGACCGCTCCCCCGGCCACGAAGTTGGCCACCATCTGCGCGGTGACCTCCTGCGGCCACGGCGTGACCCCCTGGGTGTGCACGCCGTGGTCGCCCGCGAAGATCGCCAGGGCGGCCGGCTGCGGGATCGGCGGCGGGCAGGCGCCGGCCAGCCCGGCCAGCCGCACCGCGAGGGTCTCCAGCGCGCCGAGCGAGCCGGCCGGCTTGGTGAGGCGCGCCTGCAGGGCCCGCGCCGCGGTGATCGCGTCGTCGTCGAGCGGCCGGATCGCCGCGAGTGTCTCGTTGAGCATGGTCATCCTCCCAGGACGTTCGACAGCACCGCGACGAAGGCGTCACTCGTGGCAGTGTCCCGCACGGCAATACGTAACCAGTCCGGGCCCAGCCCCGGGAAGGTTTCGCCACGTCGCACCGCAAACCCGCGGGTTCGCAGCGCCTCGCGGACCCGGATGCCGTCCGGCACGCGGATGAGGACGAACGAGCTGGCCGGGCGGCCGGCGACGGTCACGCCGCCGACCCGCTCCAGCGCGCCGACGAGATGCGTCCGGTCGGCGACCAGCCGGACGGCGATGTCGTGCTCCGCGGCCACCGCCCGCTCGGAGGCGCAGGCGAGGGCGGCGGCGAGGGCCGGCGTCGACACGCTCCACAGTGGAGCATGCTCGGCCAGCCGGGCGAGCAGGCCGGGCGGGCCGAGCACGTAGCCGATCCGCAGCCCGGCCAGGCCCCAGGTCTTGGTGAGGCTGCGGATCACCAGCAGGCCGGGCAGGTCACGGCGCCGGCTGAGGGACTCGGGCTCGCCGGGGACGGTGTCGGCGAAGGCCTCGTCGACGACCGTGATCCGGCCCTCCCGCGCGACGGCGGCCACCTCCCGGGCCGGATGCAGCACCGACGTCGGGTTCGTCGGGTTGCCCAGCACGACGAGATCGGCATCATGCGGTACCGCGGACAACGCGAAACCGTCGTCCGGCGTGAGGATCAGCCGGTCCACCGCGTGCCCGGCCGTGCGCAGGGCGCTCTCGGGCTCGGTGAACTGTGGATGTACCACCACCGCCCGCTGCGGCCGCAACGCCTGGGCCAGCAGCGTGAACGCCTGTGCCGCCCCGGCGGTCAGCAGCACCTCGTCCGCGGTCCGCCCGTGCCGCCGGGCGATCGCGGCCGTGGCCTCGGCCGGGTCGGGGTACCGCGCGAGGTGCGCGAGCGAGGCCGCGATCGGCCCGGAGAGCCAGGACGGCGCCGCCTCCTGCCGGACGTTGACCGCCAGGTCGACGAGGCCGGGCGCGACCTCGGCATCACCGTGGAACCGCAGCATCAGGCGATCGTCGCGTATCCGGCGTCGATTTGTCCTAGCTTAGGATTGTGATCACGCGCACGCTGCGAGTGTTCGGCGGCTTCGTCCAGCTGCTGCGGACCGGCCTGGTCGCCGGGCTGGCGGTCGCCGTGCTGCTCTACCCGGTGGTGGCGCTGACCGGCATCGGCGCGAAGCAGGGCGCCGATGCGCTCGGCGCGCCGGCCGGCGCGCTGCGGACCTCGACACCGGCCCAGACCACGCGGGTCTACGCGGCGAACAACGGCGGGCTCCTCGCCCAGTTCTACGAGGAGTACCGCACGTACGTGCCGCTCGCCGAGATGTCGGACAGCATCCAGAAGGCGATCGTGGCCGCCGAGGACGCGCGCTTCTGGGAGCACCACGGCGTCGACTTCAAGGGCGTCGCCCGGGCCTTCGTCGCCAACCAGAAGGCCGGGTCGGTGTCGCAGGGGGCGTCGACGCTGACCATGCAGTACGTGCGGAACGTCCTGCGCGACACGGCGGTCACGCCCGACGAGGTCAACCGGGCCACCGAGCAGACCGGGGCGCGCAAGCTGCGGGAGATGCGGCTCGCCATCGAGCTGGAGAAGCACCTCTCGAAGCAGGAGATCCTCGAGCGGTACCTCAACGTCGCCTACTTCGGCCATCGCGCCTACGGCATCCGCGCGGCGGCGGAGGTGTACTTCTCGAAGCTGCCGGCCGACCTGACCGTGCCGGAGGCGGCGCTGCTGGCCGGGCTGGTGCAGGCGCCCTCGGCGTACGACCCGGTCAACGCCGACCCGAAGGCCGCCACCGCGCGGCGCGACTACGTCATCGGGCGGATGGCCTCGCTGGGGTACCTCACGCCGGCCCTCGCCGACGAGGCCCGCGCGACGGCGATCGCGCTGCGGCTGACCGAGCCGCCGAACGACTGCCTGGCCACCCGGGCCGGCTGGGGCTTCTTCTGCGCCTGGTTGCGCACCTGGTGGAGCCAGCAGCCGGCGTTCGGCGACAGCCCCGGCGAGCGGCTCGACGCGCTGCGCCGCGGCGGCTACACGGTCGTCACCTCGCTCGACCCGCGCATCCAGCAGATCGCCCAGCAGCAGGTGCTCAAGCGGGAGCGGACCCGCAGCCCGTACGCGCTGGGCCAGGTCCTCGTCGAGCCCGCGACCGGCCTGGTCCGCGCGATGGCGGTGAACCGGGTCTACTCGCTGGACCGGGCGAGCAACGGCCCGCACTCCGACCCGCGCCAGCGCAAGCGCCTGCGCGGCAACTACCCGAACACGGTGAACCCGCTGCTCGGCGGCGGGGACATGGCGGGGTACCAGGCCGGCTCGACCTTCAAGATGTTCACCATGCTGGCCGCCCTGGAGCAGGGCCTGCCACTGTCGACGACGATCTACTCGCCGAAGACGTTCCAGTCGAAGTACAAGACGGGCCGGGACAGCCCGGCCCACTGCGGCGTCGACAGCTGGTGCCCGTCGAACGCCTCCGACTCGATGACCGGGCGCCAGACGATGTACTCCGGCTTCGGCAAGTCGGTGAACACCTTCTTCGTGCAGCTCGAGCAGCGCGTCGGCGCCGAGTCGGCGGTCCGCATGGCCGAGCGGCTGGGCCTGCGCTGGCGGACGAGCATCGACAAGCTGCAGGCCTCGGAGGCGAAGGCGCGCACCTGGGGCGCCTTCACGCTGGGCGTCGCCGACACCACGCCGCTGGAGATGGCGGCCGCCTTCGCCACGGTCGTCGCCGACGGCCGGCACTGCGAGCCGATCCCGGTCACCTCGATCACCGACCCGTCCGGCGCGGAGGTCCTCGACGCCAAGGGCGTCCCCGTCGCCGGCCCGCGCTGCGCGCAGGTGCTGTCGGCCGACGTGGCCCGCGGCGCGGTCGACGCGGCCCGCTGCGTGACCGGCTACCGGGCGGCGACGGGCAACTGCGGCGGCTGGTCGACGGCCGCCGGCGTGTACCCGACGGTCCGCCGCCCGGTGGCCGGCAAGTCCGGCACCACCGACGACAACCGGGCGGCGTGGTTCGTCGGCATGACCCCGACGCTGACCGCGGCCGCGTTCATCGCCGACCCGGACAACCCGCTGCACCGCGTCGGCTCGGGCAACGCGGCCAAGCCGCGGGAGACGGTCGCCGACACGCTGCGCGACGCGCTGGCCGGCACCCCGGTCCGCGACTTCGTCGCCCCGAGCGCGGCGGTCGCCGGCAGGCCCCAGGGCCTGCGGCCCGCCGGCCGCCGCTGACCGCCCCTCAGCGGATGTCGGACGGGACCAGCGACCAGCTCTCCAGGTCGACCCGGCCGCTCTGCAGGGAGCCGGCGTTGCGCAGCAGCCCCTCGTACGTGAAGCCGGCCTTCTCCACGACCCGCCGGGACGCGACGTTGCCCGGCGCCACGCGCACCTCGATCCGCTGGAACCGGTGCTCCAGCAGCAGCGACAGCGCGAGCACGGCGACGGCCTCGGGCGCCATGCCGTACCCCCGGGCGTCGGCCGCCACCGCGTACGCGATCTCGGTCGACCGCGTCAGCCAGTCGGTGTTCTTGGTCCAGAGGCAGCCGACGAGGCGCTCGTCCTCGCGGCGCACGACCCCGTAGTGGTCGCCGGCCCCGCTGTCGCGGCGCTCGACGGCGAGCTCGGTGCACCACGCGTACCCGTCGAACTCGCTCGCGTCGTCCGGCGCCACCGGCAGCCAGCGCCGCAGGAGGCGGTCGGCGAAGATCTCACCGACCCGCTTGTCGTCGTCGGCGCACAACGGCCGCACCGACAGCCGGGGCGTCTGCACCACCAGCTCGGGAAAGCGCCGCAGCGCCACCGACCACGTCGACACTAGGCCGCCTCACCGCTCCCACCGGCTCCCGGCCGGCCGCCGTCGCGCTCTTCGGACCGTTCCGCGACCGGCCCGGACCCGCCGTCGGCCTCCCCCGGAAGGCTCGCCGCGCCGTCCTGAGCGAGCGCGCCGTCCTCGGCGAGCGCGCCGGGCGAGCCGTTCAGGCCGAGCGGCGGTGCGGAGACCGAGCCGCCGGGGACGCCGGACGCGCCCGTCGTGGACAGCGGCGCGCCGGACACCGGCGCCTCGGCCGCGGCGTAGCCGGACGGCCCGGCGCCGACGTAGTCGGCCGGGTCGGCCAGCTCGACCGGGGGCGGGGCAACCAGGTCGGAGCCGGCGGCGGGCATCGCCGTCACGCCGGCCGGCGCCGCGGAGACCGGGGCGGTCACCTGGTGCATCGGGGCCGACGAGACCGGCACCGCCGCCGAGGTCGCCGGCGTGGCGGCCCGCGGCTGGTCGGCCGCGGCGACCGCCGGCGGCGTGGAGACCTGGGCCGCGGCGGACCGGACCGCGTCGACGCCCGCCGAGTCGACGGCCGCCGACGAGACCGGGGACGCCGCCAGTGCCGGCGGCGCGGGCAGCTCGGCGGGATCGATGTCCGGGGAGAGGGTCGTCGTCGGCGGCACAACCAGAGACGATGGCAGGCCCGCGGGCTCCGCGGGCGGATTCGGCCCGGAAGGCACCCCAACGCTCGCCCCATCCGTCGCGGTGGACGGAATGGCCTCGCCGGTCCCGGTGGTGCCGCCCGCGGCGCCGGTGACCGGGGCCAGCACGGTGGTCGCGTCGTCGGCCGAGCCGGACCCGCCGGACCCGTCGGCCCCGTCCGAGCTCCCGTCGAGCGACGAGGCGGCGGACGAGGAGAGACCCAGGTCGGCCGGACCGGACCCGGTGGACGACTCGGCCGCGTCGGTGACCGGCCGGCCGTACAGCGCGCCCGTCGGCACCGAGACCACCCCGGCCGGGGCGTGCGCGCCGGCTCCCGGCGGCGCGGAGACCGCCGGGGCCGACGCCTGCGGGCCGGCACCGGGCGGCAGGGAGGTCCAGGGCGCGGGGATCGCGGGACCCAGCGCGGGGCCGAACGGGGACGACGCGCCCGGCGAGGTCGGCGCGTTCGGCGGCAGCGACGACGGGCCGGCCGGGGCCGACGGGCCGGCGGGGGCTGGGAGGCCGGCCACCGGCGAGAGGGCGGCGGTGGCTGAGCGGCCGGCCGCGGACGGGTCCGCCGGGGCCGAGGCGTCGCCGGGCGAGGCCGGGAGGTGCAGGGTCGACGGCAGCCCGTGCACGGACCGGGCCGGACCGCCCTCCGCGCCGCTGCCGGCACCGGCGGGCAGCGAGGCGCCGAGGTCCGCGGCCGCCGGGAGCGGCGCACCCGGCAGCGGCGCACCCGACAACGGTGCGCCGGACAACGGCGCACCCGACAACGGCGCACTCGACAACGGCGCCGCCGAGAGCGGCCCGCCGGGGTCCGCGGCGGCCGGGAGCGGCGCGCCGAGCGGGGCGGCGGAGACCGGGGCGTACGCCGGGGTCGGGACCTGCGCCGTGGGGATCTGCGCGGCCGGGATGTGCGGGGAGCCCACCTGGGCGGTGGAGACGGCCGACGGCGGCCGACCGTACGGGTTCGTCGTCGGGGTCGTCCACTGGCCCGGCGCCGGGGCGGCGGTGGCGCTCGCGGCGGCCACGAAGCGGCTGGCGATGCCCGGGGTGCCGGCCCAGTGCAGGCCCAGGTACGAGGCGTGGACGCCGCGCTGGACGAAGCCCTCGGCCGGGCCGCCGGCCCAGGTCCAGGCCGCCTGCAGGCCGGCCCGCGGTGCGACCGTCGTGCGGTGCATCTTGTGGCCGACGACCTGGGCGCCGACCGGGAGCAGCACCGAGGAGCTGCGGGCGGTCGCCTCCCGGTAGCCGAGCACGACGAGGTCGGTGTCGCGGGCCGAGGCGTCGACGACGCCGCACATGGCGCGGCCGTTGTAGTCGCGGCACAGCCAGACCAGGCCGGTGCCCTCGGCCGCGATCGGCTTGCCGGCGGCGGCGTGGGAGGCGACGGCGGCGCGGAGGCGGCTGTTGAAGGTCAGCTCCTCGGCATAGGACTCCGGGAGGGCCGCGCCGACCACCAGGCCGTCGACGCCGTCGGGCAGGCTCTCGTCGCGCAGCGGGTCGAACGGCACCACGTCGGCGCCGGCGGCGCGCAGCAGCTCCGCCGTCTCCGGATAGGCGAACGCGACGCCGATGACCGGGCGCCGGCCGATCCGCGTGGCGGCGATGGACGGGATGGCGGCGTCGGAGGCGCCGGCCAGCGCCACCTCGCTCTCCGGGTTCCACGCGTCGGCGGTGAGCCGCGGGGCCGACCGGGCCAGGGCCATCGTGCGGTCGATGTCGACGGCCCCGGCGATGACCTCGCCCAGCCGGCGCACGGCGCGCACCGCGTCGATGTTGTGGTGCACGACCGGGGCGACGCCGTGGTGGCGGGACGGCAGCGGCGCGCCCGCGTCGCCGACGTCGGTGAGGGCGTGGCGGCGCAGCGCGCCGAGGACGGGCACGCCGATGTCGTCGAGGGCCTCGCGGAGCAGCTGCTCGTGCCGGGTGGAGGCGACCCGGTTGAGGATCACGCCGCCGAGCCAGAGCAGCTCGTCGTAGGCCCGGAAGCCGTGGACGAGCGCGGCGACCGACTGACCCATCGCACCGACGTCGACCACGAGGATCACCGGCGCGCGCAGCAACCCGGAGATCTGCGCGGTGGACTCGCTGTCGGTGCGCCCGGCCAGCCCGTCGAACAGGCCCATCGTGCCCTCGACGACCGCGATGTCCAGGGAGCCGGCCCCGTGCGCGAACAGCGGGCCCATCCGCTTCGCGCCGACCATGCGCGGGTCGAGGTTGCGGCCCGGCCGCCCGGCCGCGAGCCCCAGGTAGGCGGCGTCGACGTGGTCCGGCCCGATCTTGAAGCCGGCCGCCCGGTAACCCCGGGCCGAGAGCGCGGCGAGCAGGCCGACCGACACCGCAGTCTTGCCGTGTCCGGACGACGGCGCGCTGATCACAAGCCGCGGGATCGTGCTCATCGGTGCTCCTCCGGCGTCGGGGCAGACGTGTGTCCCGGACGATACCGGGTGGGCGCCATAGCGACGGTCCGGAACGCACGGGATACCGTGCACGATGTGTACCGGTTTCTCGCGTCGCCCCGCTGGCTCGGCTATGCCGCGCTGACGGTCGCCGCGGCGGCCGTCATGGTGCTGCTCGGTTTCTGGCAGCTCGACCGCTATCACCAGCGCGCGGCGGTCAACGCCCGCATCTCCGCGGGCACCACGGCGACGCCGGTGGCCCTCACCGACTTGGTCGGAAAGCCGACGGGAGCGCCCGGCTCGGTCGGCCCGGCCCCGGCCGGCGGCATCGAGTGGACCCGCGTGCGGGTGACCGGCCGCTTCGACCGGACCCACGAGATCCTGGTGCGCGGCCGGACGGTCGACGGCCGGGTGGGCTTCGAGGTGATCACCCCGCTGGTGCTCGCCGACGGCACGGCGGTGCTGGTCGACCGGGGCTGGGTGCCGCCCGCACCGGGCGGCGCGCTGGCCGCGCCCCAGGTGCCGGCCGCGCCGGACGGCGAGACCACGGTCCTCGGGCGGCTGCGCCCGGCCGAGAGCCGGGGCGGGGCCCCGCAGGAGGTCAACGGCCGCTCGGAGATCCGCCGGATCACCCCGTCGGCCATCGCGCCCGCGCTCCCCTACCCGATCTTCGACGCCTACGTGAGCTCCGACCAGCCCACGACCGGCCTGACGGCGGTGGCGCCCGAGAAGGAGAACGCGCTGCAGAACGCGGGCTACGTGCTGCAGTGGTGGCTCTTCGCCGCGCTGACCCTCTACGGCTTCGTCTACCTGGCCCGCAAGGAGGCGCGCGGCCCCACGACGGGCGACCTCCTGGACGAGGAGGACGAGGTCGAGGAGCCGCACGCCGCACCCCGCTGACCGGCGGCCCAGGCGAACCGCGCCCGGCGAGCGCTGCCGGCGACCGGCGCCGCGGCAACGCCCCGCGCCCACGGTGAGCGGAGCACCAGGGTGAGCCGCGCCCGGGGGCCAGCGCCAGGGTGAGCCACGCCAGGGTGAGCCGCTCTGGGTGAGCCGCCGCTCTGGGTGAGCCGGGCGGGCCCGCGAGCCGGCCGCGGGGTGACGACGCCGGGTGTCATGACGGGCCCCGGTGGATGGCGCGGACCGCGTCGATCGTGTCGGCCTCCTCCGGCCGTTTGTCCGCGCGGTAGCGCAGCACGCGGGCGAACCGCAGCGCCACGCCGCCCGGGTAGCGCGGGGACGTCTGGACGCCGTCGAAGGCGATCTCCACCACCAGCTCCGGGCGGACCTGCACCACCCAGCCGTCGTCCGCCACCGCCAGCTCGCCCAGCCGGGCCGTCTGCCAGCGCAGCATCTCGTCGGTCATGCCCTTGAAGGTCTTGCCCAGCATCACGAAGCCGCCCGTCTGCGGGTCGCGGGCGCCCAGGTGGAGGTTGGACAGCCAGCCCTTGCGCCGGCCGTGGCCGCGCTCGACCGCCAGCACGACCAGGTCGAGGGTGTGCCGGGGCTTGACCTTCACCCAGGCGCCGCCGCGGCGGCCCACGTCGTAGGGCGCGGCGGCCGACTTGATCACCAGGCCCTCGTGGCCGGCGGCGACCGCCTCGGCGAAGGCCTCCTCGGCGCCCTCCGGGCCGGTCAGCATCGTGCGCCCCACCCGCAGCTCGGGCGGCACCACGCGCTCCAGCGCCGCCCACCGCTCGCCGGCCGGCCGGTCGAGCAGGTCCTCGCCGTCGAGGTGCAGGACGTCGAAGAAGAACGGGTGCAGCACGGCCACGCCGTCGCGGCGGGCGGCCCGGCTGGAGGTCTCCTGGAACGGGATCGCGCGGCCGGTCTCCGCGTCGACGCCGACCGCCTCGCCGTCGAGGACCACGGCGTCGAGCGGGAGGGCGCGGACCGCCGCGACCACGGCCGGCACGCGGGCGGTGAGGTCGTCGAGGCTGCGGCTGAACACGCGGACCTCGTCGCCGCGGCGGTGGACCTGGATGCGCACCCCGTCGATCTTGATGTCGGCGGCGGCCGGGGTGCCGGTGACGGCCAGGGCCTCGGCCGCGGACGGGGCGCTCTGCGCGAGCATCGGGGCGAGGGGGCGGCCGACGGTCAGCCGGTAGGCCGCGAGCGCCTCGGGCCCGCCGATGAGCGCGTCGGCGGCGACCGCCTTGAGGTCGCCGGCGAGCAGCAGGGCGCGGCGGACGGTGGCGGGCGGGAGGCCGGCGGCCCGGGCGAGTGCCTCGCCCAGCAGCCCGGCCTGGGCGCCCTGGCGCAGCTCGCCGCTGAGCACGCCGGCGAGGAGCCGGCGCTCGGGCTCGGTGGCGGCGCCGAACAGGTCGCGGACCAGGCCCTTGCGCAGGGCCTGCGAGCCCTTGCCGGCGGCCTGCGACATCCGCTCGAACGCCAGGTCGACGTCGGCGACGGTCAGCGACGGCTCGGCCGCGGGCGGCGGCAGGTCGCGCAGCGAGGCCCAGCCGACGCCGGTCGTGCGCTGGCGCAGCTCGCCGGACAGGTAGGCGGCGCCGGCGGACACGGTGCGCTCGTCACCGGAGGCGCCCAGGTCACGCAGGGCCGCCGCGAGCAGGTCGATCTTGGCGTTGCGCGCCGAGGCGGCGGAGACCGCCGCGGACACCGTGGCCAGCGAAACAAACCGCATACCCGGATTCTGGCCCAGGGGTCTGACAAAAAGCCCTAGGCGTAGGCGAGCCGCACCTGGCGCAGCACCCAGCCCATGCGGCTCACGGCCGTGTCCGGGTGCTCGCCGAACTCGTGCGCGACCAGCGCCGCACACCCGCGCGGCCCGTGCCGCCGGACGGTCACCATGACCGCGGTCCGGATGCGCTGCACGCTCAGTGACTCGGAGGACTGCACGTCGGACACGAAGAGCGCCTCGGCCCGGACGTGTTCGAGAAGCTGCGGCGTCATGACCATGCTCCTTTCTCGTGTCGTCCAGCACACTCTCCGCCCGGAGCACCAGCGTGTCCGCCGGGTTGCGGACAGGGTGGGATACAGCAGGCGACAAAAGACCGACTGGGGGACTGCGGACGGGCCTCCATGACGGACAATAGAGAACGTGACTACCGTCCGTGAGCGCGATGCGCAGCCGCCCGTCTGGGCGCTCTTCGCCGTGCTCGGGACCCTGACCGCCGTCGGCTTCGTCGCGCTGAAGACGACCGGTGACGTGCCGGTCCTGGCCAGCGTGCTGTACACCGGACTCTCCGCGATCACCGCGGTCACCGTGCTGACCGTCACGCACGTCCGCCGCCCGGCCGGCCGGGCGGGGTGGTATCTGCTGGGCGCCGGCCAGCTGGCCTACACCCTCGGCGACACGGCCTACCTTGCCGGCGCGCGAGCCTTCCCGAGCCTCGCCGACGTCTGCTACCTCGTGCAGTACCCCTTGATCATCGGCGCACTGGTGAGCTTCGTCCGCCGGCGGACCCCCGGTTGGCAGCTCACCACCATGTTCGACGCCGGCATCATGGCGATCAGCGCCGGCCTGGTGTCCTGGGTGTACCTCATCGGCCCGCTGACCGCCGACGAAGGCATGACGGCGGCCGCCCGCGCGGTGACGATCGCCTACCCGGTCGGCGACCTGCTGGTCCTCGTGATCGCCACGCGGCTGCTGCTGGGCGGCGGCGCCCGCACCCCGTCCTTCCTGCTGCTGCTCGGCGGCCTGCTGACCATGATGGGCGGCGACACCGTCTACACGCTGGCGGGCAAGAGCGGCGACGCCTGGTCCTGCTTCCTGTGGCTCATGACGTACGTGCTGTTCGGCGCGGCCGTCCTGCACCCCTCGATGCACCGGATCGACGAGCCCGCCCCGGCCCGCCCGGCGGCCCCGGCGTCGATGCGGCTGGTCGCGCTGGGCGCCGTGTCGCTGCTGGCCCCGGTGGTGCTGCTGGTGCAGTACCACCGCGGCGACGTCCGCGACGTGCCGGTCATCGCGGTCGCCTGCGCGCTGCTGTTCCTGCTGGTCCTGGGCCGGATGGCCGGCCTGGTCACGGCGCAGCACCGCATCGCGGTCACCGACGCGCTGACCGGCCTGACCACCCGCCGCGCGTTCGAGGAGCGGCTGCGCGCCGAGGCCGGCCGCCGGCACCGGACGATCGGCGTGATCCTGCTCGACATCGACCACTTCAAGCTCATCAACGACTCGTTCGGGCACCCGGCGGGCGACCGGGTGCTGCGCGACGTGGCCCGCCGCCTGCGCGCCGCCGCCCGCCCGGGCGACCTGGTCGCGCGGTACGGCGGCGAGGAGTTCGCGCTGCTGGTGTCCGACGCCGACGAGCCGCGGCTGGCCGCCCTGGCCGAGCGCGTCCGCCGGATCGTGGCGGCCGGCTCGGTCGACGTCGGCGGTGGCGTCCATCGCGGCGTCACGGTGTCCATCGGCACCGCGGTGCTGCCCGGCGACGCCGACGGCCCGGACGAGCTGGTCCGGGTGGCCGACCGGGCGCTCTACGCGGCCAAGCGGGCCGGACGCGACCGGGTCGTCGCGGCGAGCCGGCGGCCGGTCGTTCCGGAGCACGAGGGCTGGCCGGAGCCGGTCCCGCTACCCCGTCCGCGCCGCTCCGAGTTCGAGGCCGCGTAGCAGCGGCGGTACCGCGCCGGCCGGCACCGGCCGGGAGAACAGGTACCCCTGCGCGCCGTCGCACCCGAGCGCCCGCAGCGCCGCCGCCTGCGCCTGCGTCTCCACGCCCTCGGCGACCGTCTGCAGCGACAGCCCCTCGGCGAGCTGGAGGATCGCCCGCATGAGCGGCGTGTCGACGGCCGTGGCCAGGAACGCGCGGTCGATCTTCAGCACGTCGACCGGCAGGTGCGCGAGGTACGCCAGCGACGAGTAGCCGGTGCCGAAGTCGTCGATCGCGATCCGGACCCCGTCGGCGCGCAGCGGCCCGAGCCGGGCGGCCGCCTCCGCCTCGCGGACCAGGGCCGACTCGGTCAGCTCCAGCACCAGCGCGGACGGCGGCAGCCCGGCGGCGGCCAGCGCGGCCCGCACGTCGTCGGCGAAGTCCGGCTCGCGCAGCTGGTGCGCGGCCACGTTGACGGTGACCGCGACGCCGTCCCGCTCGTGCCACTCGCGCGCCTCGGCGCAGGCCCGCCGGAGCACCCAGCGGCCGATCGGCACGATGAGCCCGGTCGCCTCGGCCACCGGGATGAACGCGGCCGGCGGGATCGGCTCGCCACCCGGCGGGTGCCAGCGCAGCAGGGCCTCGACGGCGGTGATCCGGCCGTCGGCGAGCCGGACGACCGGCTGGTAGTGCAGCGTGAGCTCGCCGTCGCGCAGCGCCCGGCGCAGCCCGGCGGCCAGCTCGCGGTGCCGGTCGGCGGCGGCCCGCAGCCCGGCGTCGAACCGGACGATCCGGTCCTTCCCGCCCAGCTTGGCCGCGTCGAGGGCGAGGTCGGCGTCGCGCAGCAGCTCGGCCGAGGTGCGCTGGTCGGTGGTGGTGACCAGGCCCAGGCTGCCGGTCAGGTGCACCTGGCGGCCGGCCACGGCGTAGGCGGGCCGCAGGCGCTCGAGCACCCGGTCGACCGGCGGGCCGGGCGGGGTGCGCCACACGGCGGCGAACTCGTCGTCGCCGAGCCGGGCGAGCAGGTCGGCGCCGGGCAGCGCGGCCCGCAGGCGGGCGGCCACCTCGATGAGCAGCGCGTCGCCGGCGTCGTGCCCGAGCGCGTCGTTGACCTCCTTGAAGCCGTCGAGGTCGAGCAGCGCGACGGTGAGCCCGGGCCGGAGGTCACCGAGGGAGGCGGTGAGCAGTGCCCGGTTGGCCAGGCCGGTGACCGGGTCGCGGGTCGCCCGCTCGCGCAGGGCGCGTTCGAGGCCCTTCCGCTTCGCCGAGGATGCGGCGAGGGTACGGGCGAGCCGCTGCGACCGGCGCCGCACGAGGACCCCGGCGACGGCGGCGGCGCCGAGGGCCACCACGGCGGCGAACAGCGACGACGACTGGCGCAGCACCCCCGGTACCATCGCCGCGAACGCCAGGCCGAAGACGACCACGGCGCCGGCCGGCGCGCCCGGGTCGATCCTTCGCTCGGGCCGGCGCGGGTGTGGACTGGGCTTGCGGCGCACAAAATGCATGGTATCGGCGCTTTGTCGGATTTTTACCGAATTGCCACCGACACGCGAAAAGGCCGGGTCCCCGTCCATGGGAACCCGGCCTTCGCGGCGTACGTGCCGGAATCAGCCCTCCGCGGAGGCCCGCCAGTCGAAGCCGGCCTCCACGACGACCTTGTCGGCGGTCGCCGCGATCCGGTCGGAGTAGCGCTTGGCGTGGTGGCCGCAGAACGACAGGTCACCGGAGGTGCCGAAGGTCGCGGTCATCTTGGCGGCCGCGCCGCAGCTGTCGCACCGCTCTCCCGCGAGGTCGGGGACGACGTGAACGGCCGGGCGCGAGATCAGCATCGGGGTCATCTCAGTCTCCTCGACAACTCGGTTCGGATGGCTGGCTGAAATACGGCTTTTTCTGGGTGTTGCGGCTTACTGGATCAACACTACGTTCGTCTGATTTGCGCGCCTAGTTCGGAAGCGTTGGCATTTGGTCGCTGGTCGGTTGCCGACTCTGTCCGTTCGTCCGATGCATCACCGGGGAACGTCACATACCCGCCCGGCAACGATCCGACACCAGCCGTCAGGCGAACGGCCACCGAGCGCGGCGACAGCGTGGCGGGTCCACTGTGGACAGTTGGTCCGGCGGGCGGGCACCCCAACGGCAACTTGCGGCGAACCGGGGTCGTAACCCGGGGTCCCGAATCTTGTGGAGGTCCGGATGACAACGCCGGACGGAAACAACGCTCCACCGGATTCGAACCTCCCACGGAAGGGCCCGCAGAGTGATTCGTCGCCACGCCCGTACATTGATGCCGATCGCCGCACTCGCCATTGGAGCCGGAGTCGGCACCGCCGTCCTCTCCGGCCACGCCGGCGCTGAGACGACCGACGTCGTCCGTTCGGGCGCGGTCGAGGACTCGTACAGCTCCAGCAGCCGCCCGACCTACAACTTCGGCAGCTCGGACACGCTGGTCGCCGGCCGCCAGGGCGGCGACACGATGGTCACCTACCTGAAGTTCACGGTGGCCGACCCGGGCAGGAACGTGAAGGTCAAGGGCGCCCAGGTGACCCTGACCCGCGAGTCGCGGGCGTTCCCGAGCGCGCTGACGCTGAGCCGCGTCGCCGACACGGCGTGGACGGAGAAGGCGCTGTCGGCCAAGAACGACCCGAAGATCGGGGCCGTGGTCAGCACGGTGAAGCCGGCCAACGGGGCCACCTCGGTCACGTTCGACGTGAGCCCGGTGGTCAAGGGCGCCGGGACGTACACCTTCGCGGTCACCTCGACCGTGGCCAACAGCCCGGCCCGGTTCCGCTCGGCCGAGGCGGCCACCGGCCAGCCGGCCCTCGCCGTGACCGTGGTCCGCCCGGCCGCGACCCAGCCGGTGCCGAGCAAGCCGGCCGAGTCGACGCCCCCGGCCGGCGGCAACTGCACCGTCGACGCGAAGCTGGTCCCGTCGTGCGGCGTCCTGTGGGGCGCCGCGGCCGGCGGCTTCTCCGACGTGCCGCGGGACGAGGCGCTGAAGACCTTCGAGCAGAAGACCGGCCGGACCTCGACCGTCTACCACACGTACCACAAGGGCGACGAGCTCTTCCCGACCAAGAACGAGATCGCGATGTCCAGCGACCCGGCCAACCCGCGCGTGCTGATGCTGAACTGGAAGGTCGGCTACGGAACGAAGTGGGCCAATGTGGCCCGCGGCGACCAGGACGCCCGCATCGACCGCCTGTCGGCCTACATCAAGGCGAACTACACCAAGAAGTTCTTCATGGTCCTGCACCACGAGCCGGAGAACGACGTGGACCCGGCCGCCGGCTCCGGCATGACGGCCAAGGACTATGCCGCGATGTTCCGCCACACGGCCCTGCGCATGAAGGCCAACGGAGTGACCAACGCCGTTTTCGTGGTCGCCTACATGAACTACGAGAAGTGGAACAACGCGTCGTGGTGGGGCGACCTCTACCCCGGTGACGACGTCGTGGACTGGGTCGGCGTGGACACCTACAACAACGCCCAGCCGGGCGGCTTCCACTACGGCGACTTCAACTACCTGATGAACCGCACCACCGACAAGGCGAAGTTCCCGGGCTGGTACACGTGGGCCACCACCAACCACCCGAGCAAGCCGATCATGGTCGCCGAGTGGGGCGTGTACGACTCCTCGAAGACCGTCGTGGGCAAGAACAAGGCCGCCGTCTACGCGACCGTCCTGCCCCAGCTGGCGAAGCTGCCGGCGATCAAGGGCCTGGTGTACTTCGAGACGGCCAAGGACCAGAACGGGCACGACATCCGCATGGACGACACCCCGGAGGCGCTGGCCGGCTTCAAGAAGATCGCCGCCGATCCGCGCTTCGACGTGAAGCTCTGAACCCCGATCCCCCTCGGTGAGCGAAGGCCGTCCGGACTGCTGTCCGGGCGGCCTTCGCCGTTGCCGCCGACGCATCCGCGCTCAAACCGCGATCTCGGCGGCGAGCGCCAGCCCCGGCAGCCAGAAGTTTCCCTTGATCATGCGGCAGCCCGCGCCTGACTGTCCGGGCCGCGCCGGTTCGGTGCGGCGGCGGCGAAGTGCATCTCGAAATGCGGCTCGGCAATCCCGGAACCGTGCTCGGAAAGGCGGCAACCCGGCTGCTCCTGGCAGGGTCCCCGGCGCGCCACCCGCGGACCGGAACCTGGTTTCTGCAAGGCCAGGAACGACAATGCCCGCTACCGCAAGGGACGCTGACATATGAAGCACACCGCCCGCC
>NZ_BMPI01000044.1:39295-71783 GCF_014647515.1 Dactylosporangium sucinum
GCATCGTCCTCGGCACCGCTGCCGCCGCCGTCTCCGCCCTCTCGTTCACCGGATTCGCCGCGGCCGCCCCGGCCGAGGGGGTCGTGCAGGGTGCCGGCGGCGCCGGCGCGCTGCAGGACCGCTACATCGTGGTGATGAAGGACGGGTCGGCCGCCAGCTCCGAGACGCTCGCCGGCAAGGTCGGCGGCAAGGTGGACACCCGGTACGACAGCACGGTCCGCGGCTTCTCCGGCCGCATGAGCGCCCAGGCCGCCCGGCGCCTCGCCGCCGACCCGGCCGTCGCCTACGTCGAGCAGGACCGCGTCGTCACCGTCGAGGCGACCCAGACCGGCGCCACCTGGGGCCTCGACCGCATCGACCAGCAGGCGCTGCCGCTCAACGGCTCGTACACGTACGGCCCGGCGAGCAACGTGACGGCGTACATCATCGACACCGGCATCCGCATGACCCACAGCGAGTTCGGCGGCCGGGCCCGCTCCGGCTACGACTTCGTGGACAACGACGCGGACGCGAGCGACTGCCAGGGCCACGGCACGCACGTCGCCGGCACCGTCGGCGGGGCCACCTACGGCGTCGCCAAGGACGTCAAGCTCGTCGGCGTCCGCGTGCTCGACTGCAAGGGCAGCGGCTCGTACTCGCAGATCATCGCCGGCGTCGACTGGGTCACCAAGAACGCCGTCAAGCCCGCCGTCGCCAACATGAGCCTCGGCGGCTCGGCCGGCACCGCGCTCGACAACGCGGTGAAGAAGTCGATCGCGGCCGGCATCACGTACGCGGTCGCCGGCGGCAACGACTCGGCCAACGCGTGCGGCAAGTCCCCGGCCCGCCTGCCGGAGGCGATCACCGTCGGCGCCACCGACAGCAAGGACACCCGCGCCAGCTTCTCGAACTTCGGCTCCTGCCTCGACCTCTTCGCGCCCGGCGTGAACATCCTGTCGAGCGCGAACAGCTCGAACACCGGCACCCAGAAGATGTCCGGCACCTCGATGGCCACCCCGCACGTGGCCGGCGCGGCCGCCCTGTACCTCGCCGCGCACCCGGCGGCGACCCCGGCCCAGGTCCGTGACGCCCTGGTCAACGGCGCGATCGACGGCGCCGTCAAGAGCGCCGGCTCGGGCTCGCCGAACAAGCTGCTGTACACCGCCTCGTTCCTGGACACCACCCCGAGCAACCCGACCACGCCGACGACGCCGACCACGCCGGTGACCCCGGCCCCGGCCTGCAACACCGCCACCAACGGCACCGACGTCGCCATCGCCGACCGCGCCACCGTCTCCAGCAAGGTCGTCGTCGCCAACTGCCCCGGCACCGCCTCGAAGACCGCCACGGTCAAGGTCGCCGTCAAGCACACCGACCGCGGCGACCTGCGCCTCGACCTGATCGCGCCGGACGGCAGCGGCTACCGCCTGAAGAGCTCGACCTCCGGTGACGACGTGGCCGACCTGAACGCCACCTACACCGTCGACCTGTCGGCCGAGGCCCGCAACGGCACCTGGACCCTGCAGGTCAAGGACGTCTTCGCGGGCGACACCGGCACGCTGGACAGCTGGACCCTGACCCTCTGACGAGCACCGCACCGCAAGCCCCGGGCCGGACCACGGCTCGGGGCTTCCGCGTACCGTGGAAAGCAACCGACCAAAACCGCGAATCGGTCTCAACCCGGACGTACCCGTCGGTACGGTCTGACCTGACAAGGCTTGTCTGACAAGGGGGGACCACCATGAGCACCGCACGAGAGTCCATCGAGGTGGCTGTTCCCGCCCGGGTCGCCTACGAGCAGCTCATGCACTTCGAGAACTACCCCCGGTTCATGTCCGGCGTGATGAGCCTGGCGCCGATCGACGACTCGACCGCCCACATGGTGCTCGACATCGGCGGCAACCGCGCCGAGTTCGACGCCCGCATCACCGAGTCGCGGCCCGGCGAGTTCCTCTGCTGGGAGGCGACGGACGGGCCGCAGGTGATCGAGGCGCTGCGCCTGGAGCCGATGGCCGACGACATGACCCGCGTCATCGCGGAGCTGCAGATCGACGCCCGCGAGCTGATGCCCGCCGAGGAGCACGCCGTCGAGGTGCTCAACCGGCGCCTGAAGGCCGACCTCAAGGGGTTCAAGCGCTTCTGCGAGGAGCACGCGGCGCAGCCGCAATCCAGGCAGGCCAGGCAGTCCGCGACGACCACGCCCGCGACCACGGCCGCGAGCAGGCGCAGCGCGGGGTCGATCGCCCGCGACATCGCCTCCGCGTCGGGGCTCACGCACCGGACGAACGAGCGCCCGAACCTCGGCGTGCCGCCGACCGGCAACCTCGGCCCGATGCAGCACAACGAGGACCGCATCATGCGCGCCCGCCAGTCCCAGCACCACGGCGAGCACTGACAGCGAAGCGGAGGACGGATGACCGCGATCCTGGTCGCCGACGACGACATGGACATCAGAGACCTCGTGGCGTTCAAGCTGGAGCAGGCCGGGTACGACGTCATGGCCGTGGACAACGGGCTGGCCGCGCTCACCGCCGCCACCGAGAACCCGCCCGACCTCGTCGTGCTCGACGTCATGATGCCCGGCATGTCCGGCATCGACGTCTGCCGTCAGCTGCGGCTCGACCGGGAGACCAAGGCGCTGCCAATCATCCTGCTCACCGCCCGCGCCCAGGAGGGCGACGTGGAGGTCGGGTTCGGCGCCGGCGCCGACGACTACATCGTCAAACCGTTCAGCCCGCGGGAGTTGGTGAGCCGGGTCGAGGCGGTCCTGGCCCGCATGCGCACGTGACCCTCGCGGGCGCGGCCTTCGTCGCGCTGATCGTCATGCTGGCCGCGGCGTTCCTGCTCGGCGCGCTCATCGTCGGCGGCCGCAGCGTCCGCCGGGCCCGCGAGGCGCGCCGGGCCCGGCTGGCCAGGCCCGCCCGGCAGCTGCTGCTCGCGATCGCGGCCGGCGACGACGACCCGGCTCCGGCACGCGACCGTGCCGTCCGGCCGCCACGATCGAGCCACGCGGCGAACCTCGTCGACGAGCTGGTCCGGCTGCCCGACGAGGTCTGGCTGGCGGTGGAGCCGAACGCGATCGCGCTGCTCGGCAAGGTGCGTGGCGAGGCACACGCCACGCTGGTCGACGTCTTCGAGCGCCGCGGCGCGGCCTGGCGGGCCCGCAGCCGGCTCAAGCGCCGCGACCCGGTGGTGCGCGCGCAGGCCGCCGAGGTGCTCGGCAACCTCGGCCGCAGGGACGCGCTGCTGCCGCTGTGCGACCTGCTCGGCGACCCCGACCCCGACGTGCGGGTGGTCGCCGCCCGCTCGCTCGGCCGCATCGGCGACGTGGGCGCGACCCAGCCCCTGCTGGCCGCGCTGGCCGGCCGCCGGGCGGTGCCGGCGCAGGTGGTGGCGACGGCGCTCACCCGGCTCGGCACGGGCGCGCAGCAGGCGCTGCTGGCCGCGCTCGACGACCCGCGGGCGGCGGTCCGGGCCACCGCGGCCGAGGTGCTGGGCCTGGTCGGCGCGGTGGGCGCGACGGTCCGGGTGGAGAGCGCCCTGCGCGCCGACCCCGACCTCGACGTGCGGATCCGCGCCGCGCGCACGCTGGGCCGGCTCGGCACGCGCACGGCCATGGTCCCGCTGCTCGACGCGCTGGAGCCGGACCGGCCGGGCGCGCTGCGGGCCGAGGCGGCCAAGGCCCTCGGCGAGCTCGGGGCCGTCACGTCGGCCCAGGCGTTGACGGTACTGCTGGCCGACCCGGACTACGCCGTCGCGCACAACGCCGCCCGGTCCCTCCTGCGCCTCGGCAGCGCCGGCCGGGCCGCCCTGGTGGCCGCCGAGCACCGCGAGCACGTCCGGCCCCGGCACGCCGCCGGCGGGTTCGAGCCCGACCCCGAGGTGGTGCTCGGCGCCGCCCACGCCCGCGAGGCGCTGGCCGCGGCCGACCTCGACGACCGCCGACGGCAACCGGCGTCATGATCGCCGACTGGGTGCGGGAGGTCCTGCGGGTCACCGACGTCGCAATCCTGGCGTACTTCCTGCTCATCAACACCAGCTACCTGGTCCTCATCGCGCTCGCGGGCAGCGAGTTCGTGCACCACCTGCGCCGGGTGCCCTTCGCCGGCCACGAGGAGACGTACCGCAGCCCGCTCACCGAGCCCGTGTCGGTGCTCGTCCCGGCGCACAACGAGTCGGCCGGCATCGTGCAGTCGGTGCAGGCGATGCTGGCGCTGCGATACCCCGTCTTCGAGGTCATCGTCATCGACGACGGCTCGACCGACGACACCTTCGAGCGGCTCCGGGAGGAGTTCGACCTGGTCGAGGTGCCCCGGGTGGTACCGGACGCGACCCCGACCCGCGGCCGGATCCGCTCGGTGCACGTGCCGCGGGACCGGCCGGACCCGCTCGTCGTGGTCCGCAAGGAGAACGGCGGCAAGACCGACGCGGTCAACACCGGCATCAACGTCGCCCAGCACCCGCTCGTCTGCATGGTCGACGCCGACTCCATCCTCGACCCGCAGGCCCTGCTGTCGGTCGCCAAGCCGTTCAGCGACGACCCGGTGCGCACGGTCGCGTCCGGCGGGGTCATCCGGGTCGCCAACGGCTGCACGGTCGTGGCGGGCCGCATCGTCGACGTGCGGATGCCGCGCAACTGGCTGGCCAAGGTGCAGGTCGTGGAGTACCTCCGCGCGTTCCTGCTGGGCCGCACCGGCTGGTCGCGGTTCGGCGGCCTGCTCATCATCTCCGGCGCGTTCGGCATCTTCCGGCGCGACCTGCTGGTCGAGATCGGCGGCCTCGACCACGACTGCATCGGCGAGGACGCCGAGCTCGTGGTGCGCCTGCACCGGCACCTGCGGCAGCAGAAGCGCGACTACCGCATCGTGTTCGTCGCCGAGCCGGTGTCCTGGAGCGAGGCGCCCAGCACGCTCAAGGTGCTCGGCAAGCAGCGCCGGCGCTGGCACCGCGGGATCACCGAGATCCTGTCGAAGCACCGCGGGATGATCCTGAACCCGCGGTACGGGCGGATCGGCCTGGTGGCGATGCCCTACTACGTGCTGTTCGAGCTGCTGGCCCCGGTCATCGAGCTGGCCGGCGTCGTCCTCGTGCCGCTCGGCCTCTGCGTCGGCGCCATCGACGCCGGCTTCGCGCTCGTGTTCGTCGCCGTGGCCTACGGCTACGCGCTGCTGCTGAACCTCGTCGCGCTCACCGTCGAGGAGTACTCGTTCCACCGCTACCACCGGTGGACGGACCTGGTCTCCTCGGTGCTGGCGTCGCTGCTGGAGAACGTCGGGTACCGCCAGCTGACCGCCTTCTGGCGGACCATGGGCATGTGGTCGGCGATCCGCGGCGCGAAGCACGAGTGGGGCCGGATGACGCGGACGGGCTTCCAGACGGTACTGACGCCGCCACCGGCCCCCGAACCGCCCGTCACAGCCAGACGGGACGCTCGCGTGGAATCCTGATCGTGAACGTGGTGCCGTGGCCGACGATGCTGTCGACCAGCACGTCGCCGCCGTGGCCCTCGACGATCGTCTTCGTGATGGCGAGGCCCAGCCCGGCGCCCTGCACGGCCTCGCGCACCGCGAACGTGCCCCGGAAGAACCGGGTGAACAGCCGCGGCTGCTCCTCGGGGTCGATGCCGACGCCGTTGTCCCGCACGACGATCTCGACGTGGTCGTCGGCGATGCGGGCGCTGAGCTCCACGGTCCCGCCGTCGGGCGTGAAGTTGACGCCGTTGACGAGCAGGTTGACCAGGGCCCGCTGCAGCTGCTCGGGGTCGGCCTCGATCCTGCCGAGCTGCCCCTCGACCGAGAGCACCAGCCGGTGGTCGCGCCGCTTGGCCCGCGGCTCGACGGCGTTGTAGGCCTCGGTGAGCACCTCGTGCAGGTCGGTCGGGCGCAGCTCCAGGTCGAAGACGCCGGCCTCGACCTTCGAGATGGTGAGCAGGTCCTCGATGAGCGCGCGGAGCCGGTCGGCGTTGCGGCCGATGACGCCGAGCATGCGGGCCTGGGCCGGGTTGAGCTCGCCGGCGTCGCCGGAGGTGAGCACCTCCAGGTGCCCGATGACGTTGGTGAGCGGCGTGCGGAACTCGTGCGACACGGTCGCCACGAAGTCGCTCTTGGCCACGTCGAGCTCGCGCAGCCGGGACACCGCCTCGCGCTCGTGCTCGTAGGCCAGGCGCAGCGCGTCCTCGGTCCGTTTCCGGTCGGTGATGTCGTGGACGAACGCGTTGAACGTCCAGCCGAGCATCGGGTCGCGCACCGCCCAGGTGGCCAGCTCGACCGGGAACTCGTAGCCGTTGGTGTGCCAGGCGGCGATCTCGATGCGGTTGTCGAGGACGCGCTTCTCCCCCGTCGTCAGGAACCGGCCGACGCCGAGGTGGTGCGCCTCGCGGTACCGCGGTGGGACGATCGTGTCGCCGAGCCGGCGCCCGATCGCCTCCTCCTTCGACAGCCCGAACACCTTCTCCGCCGCCGCGTTCCAGCTGGTGATCATGCCGCCCTCGTCCATCGCGACGAACGCCTCGACGCAGCTGTCGAGGATCCGCTCGAGCCGCTGCGAGCCGAACACGATCGCCTGCCGGGCGGCCATGCGGTCGGCGACCCGGCCGAGCTGGATGCCGACGTCGGCCATGATCTCCAGCAGGCCGGCGTCGGGGTCGGCCGGCTGGTGCGTGAAGAACTCCAGCACCGCCGCGGTCACGCCGCGGGCCGTGACGGGGAACGCGATCGCCGAGCCGACGCCGGCGACCGGGTCGCGCAGGAACGACGAGGAGGCGCGCACGTCGGCGACCCAGACCGGCCGGCCGGTGCGGGCCGCCTCGGCGGCGATGCCGGCGAGGCCGAAGCGGCGGTCGCCGGTGGCCGCGCGCAGCTCGGCGAAGGCGCCGGGCCGCTCCTCGTGCCAGATGCCGGTGGGGACGAAGATCCGCCGGTCGGTCTCGTGGGGAAGCCACATGTGGCCGGCCTGCCAGCCGGTCGCCTGGCACACGGCCCGCAGCACGGGCAGCCCGGCGTCCAGGAGATGGTCGGCCTCGTTCGCGATCCGGGTCGCCTCCTGCAGCAGCGAGACGAGGACGAGTTCGCGATCCTTCGGCACAATCTTGATGCTAAGGGTCCGACCCGCCGCGATTCCCCACTTTTGGGGTAACCACGGCGGGACGGACCCGAGGGCTCAGCAGGCGGCGGAGGCCGTCGCCGCCTCGTCCGCCAGTGCGGCCGACACCTCGCGGACGTACCGGAAGACGCCCACCTCGCCGGCGCGCACGGCGTCGCTCGCGGCGACCAGCCGCACGCCCTGCTCGACGCAGGCGCGCACCAGGCGGGTGCCGGGCAGCCGGTGCCGCTCGCTGACCTCCACGACCGTGCCGTTGACCCGCAGCGCCTCGACCAGCTCGGCGAGCGCCGCGTCGGGCACCGCGGACTCGTCGATGCCGGAGCGGGCCAGGAAGTCCAGCGGACGGGCGAGGCGGGTCGGCGCGTAGCGGGAGACCCGCTCGACGGCCAGCCCGGTGACGGTGACGACCTGGTCGATCACGTCGAGCGCGCGCATGGTGCCGTTGTCGACGAGGCCGCGCACGGCGTCCGGGCTGAGCAGGCCGGCCGGCAGCGGCAGCCGGTTGAGGCCGACCGAGATGACCTCCAGGCCGCTGAGGTCGGACGGGAAGGCGAGCCAGCCGTCGATGCCGATCGCCTCCACCTCGACCCCGCGCCGCAGCACGACGTCGGTGCGCTGCTGCGCCCGCTGGATGGAGGCGAGGTACGGCGGGAGCCAGCTGGTGTCCGGCCCCACCCGATCGGCGAAGGTGAGCTCCGTCAGGCCGGCCTGCTCGGCGGCCGCGACGAGCACGCTCACGCTGTCGCGGCCGGACGAGAACGCGGTGTGGACGTGGCCGTCGGCGGAGAGATCGATCATCTGGCACCCATTTCGGTCTCGGCGGGGTGGGAACGCGATCCAGGATGTGCGGCCTGGGTCGCGCTCCTCGGTCCCGCCTGGGTGCTGATGGGTTTATTCCGCACGGTCCATGACCGGCCGGCGGTACCGGTAGCCGAAGCCGCGCACCGACTCGATCGGCGACGCGTCGGGGTCGGTCCAGCCGAGCTTCCGCCGCAGCCGCAGGACGGCGAACTTGACCCGCTCCGGCCCGATGCCGGTCGGGTCGTCCCACGCCTGGGCCAGCAGCTGGTTCGGCGACAGCACCGCCCCGGCGTGCCGCACCAGCACGTTGAGCAGCCGGAACTCGGTCGGCGTCAGCCGCACCTCGGCACCGGCCACGAACGTGCGCCGGGCCGCCGGGTCGATGCGCAGCACGCCGTCGTCGTAGACCTCGTCGGCCCACGACGCCGGGCCGGCGCTGCGCCGCAGCAGGGCCTCGACGCGGGCCACCAGCTCCGCGTTGGTGAACGGCTTCGTGAGGTAGTCGTCGGCACCGCCGCGCAGTCCCCGCACCTTGTCCGACTCCTGCCCGTGCGCGGTGAGCAGCAGCACCGGGACGTCGCTGACGTCACGGAGCCGCTCCAGGACCTGCCACCCGTCCATCCCGGGCAACCCGATGTCCAGAATGACCAGCTCGGGCCGCTCCGTGTAGGCGTCGCGCAGCCCGGTCCGGCCGTCCTTGGCATGCGCGACCTGGTGCCCCGCGCGCGTGAGGAGCAGGCGCAGCGCCATGGCGATATCCGGATCGTCCTCGACGACGAGCAGTCGGCTCACGATCATCCCCCATTTCGTGCCGGTCGCGTGGGCAACGACAGCGTGACCGTCGTGCCGACCCCTTCGATGCTGGCGACGCTGATGCTGCCGCCGTGTAGTTCGACGATGGCCCGGCTGACGACCAGGCCGAGTCCGGTGCCGGGCATGACCTGGCGCCCGACCGCCGCGGTAACGTTGGAACCGCGGAAGAACGCGCTGAACAGCCGGGGCAGGTCGGCCGCGGGAATGCCGACACCGGAGTCCGCGACCGCGACCGCCCACCCTTCTCCCGGCGGCTCCACCGGCCCGGCCCGGACCGTGACCCGCCCGCCGCTCGGGGTGAACTTCACCGCGTTGCTCACCAGGTTGTCGACCACCTGGTGCACGCGGGTGTCGTCGCAGACGAGCTCCGGGCCGTCGGCGCAGTCGAGCACGAGGTCGATGCCGGCGGCCAGCGCGGCCGGCGCCCGCTCGGCCACGGCCGCGGCGAGCAGCTCGGGCAGCCGGGTCGGTACCGGCTTGAGCTGCAGGGTGCGCGCCTCCAGGCGGGACAGCAGCAGCAGGTCCTCGATGAGCCGGAGCAGCCGGTTGGCGTTGCGGTCGATGACGTCGAGGTACGTGCGCTGGTCCTCGCTCAGCACGCCGGTCGTGACGTCGCCGAGCAGGTGCGAGAACGCGACGACCGACGAGAGCGGGCCGCGCAGCTCGTGGGAGACGCTCGCGATGAACTCGTTGTTGAGCGCGGTGGCCTCGACGAGCGCCTGGTTGCGCTCCTCCAGGCCGCGGCTGCGCTCCTCCAGCCCGCGCCGCACCGCGACCCGCGCGGTCACGTCGCGCAGGTGGACGAGCGTGCCGCCGTCGACGTCGCCGGGGCCGGTGACCGGCACCAGGTCGAGCTCCAGCACCCGCCCGTCCTCGAACGGCAGCTCCTCGCCGACGACCGCGCTGCGGGTGCGGAACCGGGCGCGCAGCCGCTCCACCCGGACGGCGTCGGCGCCGAGCCGGTCGATGGCCCGCGCGATGACCGCGCTCCAGTCGATCGGCTCGGCGTCGCCGTCGGTGACGCCGGTGTCCAGCAGCCGGTGCGCGGCCCGGTTGGCCAGGCTGACCCGGCCGCCCGCGTCGAGCATCAGCAGCCCGTCGCCGGTCGTCTCGACCAGCCGGGCCAGGCGCTGCTGCTCCAGGCGGGCGGTGCGTTCGGTCTCGCGCTGGTGCGTGACGTCCAGGCCGAAGAAGACGACCGCGCCGACCCGGGCGTCGTCGACGAAGCTGCGCGCGGCGACCTCGATGATCCGCCAGTGCCCGCCGATCGTGCACAGCCGCAGGTCGACGGCCCGGTCGGGGTGCCGGCCGGTGCAGCAGGCGAGGAACATGGCCACGGCCGCCGGCCGGTCGTCCGGGTGGATCAGGTCGAGGATGCGGTAGTCGGGCGGCCGGTGCCGGTCGTAGCCGAGGACCGTGGTGAACGAGTCGGACAGCGCGCTCCAGCCCCGCCCCGGGTCGACGGCGAGGATCATCGCCCGCGCGCCGGTGGTGATCGCCCAGGCGAGCGGCGAGCCGAGCATCGGCGGGGGCGGCACCGCCCGGCACGGCTGGGCGAGCGCGCGGTCGGCGGCGGCGGCGATCTCGGCCGCCGCCGGCATCAGCTCCACGCGGGCGGGCGCGGCGCTGAACTCGACCCGCAGCTCCTGGCCCCACTGGGCCGGGCCGACCGGCATCCGGGCCAGCAGGTCCAGGTCGCCGACGACCGGGGTGAGCGCGGGCACGATCTCCGCGGTGCGCACGCCGGAGAAGCCGCGCAGCTCGGCCACGAGCCGCTGGGCGTCCACCACGGTGGCCGCGTTCGCCGCACGGACCACCAGGTCGACCACGGCCCCTTCGATCAGGCCGGTGTCGACCAGACGGTCGGTCTCTCCACGCAAAGCTCTCCTCGGCCGGCAGCCTTTGCGACATTTGGCGCTTACTGTCGGTACACGCATATCCTACGCAATGTAATGACATGTCCTGTAACGTTTCCGGAGGACCGAGCAGGTGCTCATCAGTGACGAAGCGGTGGACATACCGATCGACGACCGCGGTGTCGTCAGGGCGTGGCCACCGGAGGCGACGAAGCTGTTCGGCTACGAACGGGAGCAGGCCCTGGGCGCCCCGTTCGCCGAGCTGCTGCTGCCGGCCCGGCTGCGGGACGCGACCGTGCCGGCCGGCCAGCCGTTCGACGCGCCGGTCGTCCACCGCGACGGCCACGAGCTGCACGTCGTGCTCGCCCTGCGCCCCGGCTGCGCGACCGTGCGGGAGCTCGGCGAGCGCACGCCGCCCGACCTCGAGCTGTACCTGCGGGCCCGGGCCGAGACCGACCTGGAGGAGCGGCACCGGCTGCTCACCGAGCTGTCCGGCCTGCGCACCGAGTTCATCCGGGTCGCCTCGCACGAGCTGCGGACCCCGCTGACGTCGATCGTCACGTTCGCCACGATGCTGGAGGCGGGCGACGACGTGGTGGCGCTGAGCCCGGCCGACCGGCAGGCCGCGCTGTCGGTGATCCGGCGCAACGCCGAACGGATGCAGTTCGTCGTGGCCGACCTGCTGCTACTGACCCGGCTGGAGACCGCCGAGGAGCCGCTCGACCCGGTGCCGGTCGACCTGGCCGGCCTGCTGACCGGCCTGGCCACCGGCGCGGCGGTCGGGCCGGGCCCGGCACCGCGGGGCGACCCGGCCCTGCTGCGCCAGCTGTTCCACACCGCGGTCGGCGTGGTCACCGTCGCCCACGACGCCGGCGCACCGATCGGCGTCGACGCCCGGCACGAAGACGACCGCTGGACGGTCGTCGTGACCGCCGGCACCGCCGCGACGCTGACCGCCGAGCGGCTGCTGTCGCTGCGCGTCCCGCACCCCGACCACCCGGACGAGCACCGCACCGGCGCGCTCGCCCTCATGCTGGCCCGCGAGATCGCCGCCCGGCACGGCGGCTCGATGGTGACCTCGGCCGACCGGCCCGGCGTGACCGTGCGGATCACCCTCCCGGACGTACCTGACAGTTGATGTCAGGATTCTCGGGCAGGCTGGTGCGCATGGGAAACCGGGCCACCGCGCCGTTCAGCATCGACGAGTGGGTTGAGGACGTCTACGACGAGCGGCCGGGCGCCCGCCTGTCGCGCACCCGCATCAGGAAGACCTTCACCGGCGACTTCGACGGCACCAGCGAGGCCGAGACCATCATGTGCGGCGCGGCGGTCGAGGGATCCGCCGCGTACGTCGGCTTCGAGCGCCTCGCCGGCAGCCTGCACGGGCGCGCCGGGACGTTCGTGCTGCACCACACCGCGACCGGCTCCGGCGGACGCCGGGAGGGCTCCTGGACCGTCGTGCCCGACACCGGCACCGGCGAGCTGACCGGCCTGCGCGGCGCGGCGGAGATCGTCATCGCCGGGGACGGGGCGCACACGCTGGTGCTGGACTACGAACTGGGCTGACCTGCAACCGTCGGCCCCTATCGTCGGCGCTATGACCAGCACCACGCGGCAGCGCACGTACCCGGTCCCCGCCGACGAGCAGGAGCGGCTGCGGTCACTGGCGACGTACGGCATCGTCGGCGGCCCGCCGCTGCCCGACCTGCCGGCCGTCGTGGAGCTGGCGGCCTACGTCTGCGGCGTGCCGAACGCGGTCGTGAACATCATCTCCGCGTCCCGGCAGCACCAGCTGGCCGCCTACGGCTTCGACGCCGGCGTCTGCGACCGCGAGGACTCGATGTGCGCGATCGCGATGGTCGAGCCGGGGACCGTGGTCGTGCGCGACGCGACGCTGGACCCGCGGTTCGCCCACAGCCCGTTCGTCACCGGCGAGATCGACCACGTGCGCTTCTACGCCTCGGCGCAGCTGCGCGACAGGGACGGCCACACGCTCGGCACGCTCTGCGTGTTCGACGGCACGCCGCACGACCTGACCCCGCCGCAGCGCGCGGGCCTCGACAAGCTGGCCCGCATGGTGATGGACGTGATGGAGCTGCACCGGCACGGCCGGCTGCTGGAGCAGGCGCTCGACCAGGTGCACCGGACCAGCAAGGAGCTGCAGCGCTCGAACGCGTCGCTGCAGCACTTCGCCGGGCAGGTCAGCCACGACCTGAAGAACCCGCTCACCGGCGTGCTCGGCTTCGTCGCGATGCTCTCCGACGTCCCGGCGGTCGAGCACGACCCGGTGGCGAAGCGCTGCGTCGACAAGGCGCTGTCGTCGGCGACCCGCATGTGGCGCATGATCGAGGACGTGCTGTCGCTCGCCTCGGTCGGCGGCCGGCCGTCCTTCACCGACGTCCCGCTCGACACCGTCGCGCACCAGGTCGTCGAGGACATCGGCACGGCCGTCGCGGCGGCCCGGGCGACGGTCGAGATCGAGCCGCTGCCGACCGTCCACGGCGACGTGACCCAGCTGCGCGTGCTCCTGCAGAACCTGCTCAGCAACGCGGTGAAGTTCCGCGACCCCGGCCGGCCCTGCCACATCCGGCTGACCGGCGCCGAGACGCCGACCGGCTGGACGGTGCACGTCGCCGACAACGGCATCGGCATCCCGCCGGAGGACCGGCCGCGGGTGACCGAGATGCTCACCCGGCTGCGGCCGGACATCGAGGGGTCGGGCATCGGCCTGGCCACGTGCCGGCGCATCATCGAGGCCCACGACGCCGCGCTGGTCATCGACGGTACCCCGGGCGGCGGCACCACCGTCCGCGTCACGCTCCCGAAGCCGCCGGAGCGGATCAACCTCGAGCTGCTGGCGTGACCGTGCGGTAGGCCAGCTCGCACAGCTCCTCGACGTCGTCCCAGTCGGGCTCCGCGTCGAGCCGCATGCCGACCCAGCCGCGGTGCCCGACGTAGGGCGGCCGGAAGTACCGCCGCGGATCCCTGGCGATCAGGGACTCCTGCGCGCCGGGCGGGGCGGCGCACCACAGGTGCGGGAAGTCGTTGTCGTGGTGGCCGTCCGGCCAGATCTGCACGAAGCCCTTGCGGGCCGACCACAGCGGCGTGCCGTGGCTGAGCTTCTCGGTGACGCCCGGGAACGCCAGGCAGATCTCTCGCACGCGGTCCACCAGTTCAGGCATGACTTCGAGCCTAGAAGGCGACGGTGTCCACCGCTGTCCGATTGTCCTGCGGTGCAGCACGGGTGCCGACGAGCGCAGGTCCAGTGCAGCATCTGGCTCGTGCGCCGGGCGCGCTGCGACGCTTGCTGAGCAACGCCATCGCAGGTCACGACGCCTTTTCCCCGAGGAGCACCCAGGATGACGATCCGCTTGGTCGCCGTCGACGAACACGTCCTGCTCCGGCTCGGTCTCAACCGGGTCGTGGCCACCGTCCCCGACATCACCCTGGTCGGTGAGGCGGGCAGCGCCACCGAGGCCGAACGCGTCGTGGCCGAGACCCGGGCCGACGTCGTGACGATCGACGCGTCGCTCGCCGACACCGACGGCATCACGCTCGCCCGCCGGCTGCGCGCCGGCAGCCCCGACCTCGGGGTGGTGCTGCTGAGCGCGATCAGCGACGACAACCTGCTGTACCGCGCGCTCGACGCCGGGCTGTCGGCGTACGTCACCAAGGCCGCGCCGATCTCCTCGGTCCTCGCCGCCATCCGGCACGCCGCGGTCGCGCCGCACTCGTTCACCGCGCCCGGGCTGTCGTCGGCGCTGTCCCGCCGGCGCGGGCAGTCGGGCCTGCTGAGCCAGCGCGAGCAGGAGGTGCTGTCGCTGATGCGTGACGGGCTCAGCCTGCCGACGATCGCGCAGCGGCTGTCCGTCTCCGAGGCGACGGTGAAGACCTACGTGTCCCGCCTGTACAGCAAGCTGCGCGTGAACAACCGCTCCCAGGCGCTCATGGCCGCCGTCAACCAGGGCCTGCTCGTCTCGGTCGACGCCGCCTGACGGCGCACCGTGACGCAACGTGGTCGTGACGCCGGTCCGACGATCACCCGGCTGCCGGTTGCCACCCAGGTGTCGATCGACCGGCCGGGGGAATCCTGCGCGCCATGGCGTCTCGGGCGCATTTACCGAAAGTCACTCCTCCGGGTGGTGGCGCGGACCAGAATGAACGCGTGTCGAAGTCCCGGCAGGGACTTTTCCTGCTGCTCGTCTGCGCGCTCGCGCTGGTGACCGGACCGCCCGGCGGCCCGGCCCCGTCACTGCACGTGTCCAGCGCGGGGGTGTCGAAGGGCTGGCTGCCGGTGATCCCCGGACCGCCGACCGGCGATCCCGCACAGACCGGCCAGGACGGCGCCCGGTGCGCCGATCCGGCCGGCACCTGGCTGGGGATGCGGTGGCGCAGCTCGCTGCGCTGGCGGGTCAACGAGCAGACGATCCCGGCGTACCTCGGCGACCGCGCCGACGTCGTCTCCGCCCTGCGCAACGCGGCCACGACCGTGGACACCGGCCGCAACGACTGCGGCCTGCCCGAGAACCTGGGGATCCAGGAGTCGTACACCGGGCGGACCGACCACCGGGCCGGCGTCACCGCCGACGGGGGCTGCGGCGAGCGGGACGGCCACAACGCGGTGTCGTTCGGCCGGCTCAACAAGGGCCTGCTCGCCGTCACCTGCATCTGGTGGTTCGGCGACAAGAGCAACGGCCGCAGCGTCGAGGCCGACATCCTCATCGACGACACCCCGGGGCTGTTCTTCCTGCGCACGCCGGCCGACTGCGGGTCGCGCTGGGACCTCGAGGGCACCGTGACCCACGAGTTCGGGCACGCGTTCGGGCTGGGGCACGTGGCCTTCGCCGAGCACGGCTCGCTGACGATGACGGACGGCCTGCCCGACTGCTCGACCGCGTACCGCGGGCTGGGGCTCGGCGACTATCTGACGCTGAAGCAGCAGTACGGCACCAATTGATCTACCGTCTCCACCGGTGCTGGTGGCCGACGCGCTCACCCTCGGTGAACTGGGCAAAGGCGACCGGCGCCGGTCGTTGTCGGTCAGCGCTGGTCAACGTCTGACGGCCTGGAGACGGCCTGAGCGCGTTGTGCCGCAGTGCCAACTGTGAGCTTGGGAATCGTGTTGATCTACACGCTGCGTGCTCCCCATGCTGACACGTACGTGTCAAAGGCGAGCTTGACACCCGCACCGCTGGGGGCCCGCGGCCCGGCCGTACGCATACCCGCTGTGACGACGCTGGAAGCGGGCCTTTCGGTGCCCGTCGGTGGTCCCTTCGAACGCGGAAGCAAGACGAAGACGCGCATCAGTCTCATCGAACGGCCCAAACTATGCGGCTGGCCGATCCCGTGCATCGGCGATGCGTGCCAAAATTCCGTCATGACTCGATGGGAGTACCGGTTTATCGACCTGTTTCGAGGAACCCGCGAGAGCTTTGACCAGGCGCTCACCGAGTTTGCCGCCGACGTGCGACAGGCCGGTGTGGAGGGATGGGAGGCCATCGGCGAGATTGAGGTGTCATACCATCAAAAAGGAACGATCGATTCGGCCCAGCCGTCGGCACGGGTCCTGGTGCTGAAACGCCCAGCCTAGTTTGGTCAGGCGCCGGTCTGCATTGCCTCTCGACGGTGCGGCGCGCGCCGCGCCAGCAACCCAACGCGCGACAGGCCCCACAGGTTGACGGCCCTGGTGGGGGGCCAACTCCGGCCGTCAGAGCCACAGGGCCACGTTGATTCGAGGCGTAACACTCGCACTGAGGGCGTCGCCCTCACCGGTGACAGGGTTTGCGGAGAGCCGACCTTGTCAAGGTGGAGCGCCCTACTGGACGAACGACCTTGGCAAGGTCGGCTCTCCGTTTGAACAATGGCGGCGGGGAGGGTGATGCCCGGCCGCAACCACTGGCATCCTCGTAGCGTGCGGTTGGGCCTGGACCTGATGGCGGCGAGCCGTTTTGCTGTTGTTCTCCTTGTTCGGTGCCGTTGATCCGGTGCGGGCGCGGGGGGCTTGCCTGCCGCGTCGCCGAAGGCGTAAGCGGCAGGGCGCGAAGCGACCCCCAGGCGCCACGGTGCGCCGCGTCAGCGGCGCCTTGATCTATGTAGAGAACAAATCGGCAGTGAAAAGCCTTACGCGGCGATAGTCGCGTTGAGCAGGTCCCGTAGCTCACTCACGCTAACTTCGGCGTTGGATAGCCTGATCCGGAGGTCGGGTACTTCGGAGAGCATCCAGGCTTCGAGGTCACTTCCTGCGGCCCGATCGAGCGGGAGCTGTAGCGGGCTCATTTGAGCTATCAGGGCGCCCAGTACGCTGTAAAGGCTCGCAGGTTCGGAGCGGTAGAAGCTTGGCCCGCTCTGTTGTACTAGGCCCCGGATCGTTGCTACTGCCTGCGCTGCAAAGCGTTGCCTGGCTGCTAGTGAGTCGTCCTCCGGTGACCAACTCAGGTGTGCCAGCAGGTAGTTCGCGGCGCTCCGCTCGTCCGTGCTTGGGCGCCACTCTCCTCGCGTGAGTAGCGCCCTGAGCCAACCCGCTGTCATCGCTGTCCCCTTCGGGGGTCCAGCAGCTCCGTACGGTAGTACAACACGACCCGATCGGCTGGGATGACGATATCGACACATGCCTCTACCGGCTTTTCACCCGCGTACATGATGCGCCGGACAGCAACAACGGGAACCCCGTCGTCGATATCCAGAGCAGCGATCTCGTCGGGGTTCGGCATTCGGGAGCGAACGATCTCATCCACCGCAGTCACTCGAACGCCCACGCTGTCTAGTTGAGCCATCGTGCCGCCGGGCCATGGCTCGTTAGCAGGGTCGGTAATCGGCGTGCCCTGCACCATGTCTAGGAGCAAGTAGCTGTAAGACCTTCGATGCGGCGTGCCGTCGAAAACGAAGGTGAACTCGCGGCACAGAAGCATGGTGCCGACTGGGACGCGAAAGACCTCCGCCAGCTCATCATCAGCGGGCACCTCAGTCAGTGTCCGCTGAAGTTCGAACTGCTCGAACCCTTTGTGATCGTAGTAGAAGGGGGTCGCGTCGCGTTCACTCTCGGCGCGGCCGACCTGGTCCAACTCCGCCTGGTAGCGGCTGGACGCCATACGGCGCACCGGACGTTGAGCGCGAACGAACCAGCCCTTGCCGTGGTGCGAGTGGATCAGCCCCTCGTTCTTCAAGATCCCTAGCCCCTGCCGCACGATCGTGCGAGACACCCCGTCGTACTGCTCCGAGAGGGTCGGCTCCGAGGGCAGCGCAGCTCCCGCTGCGAACTCTCCTTCGTTGATGCGCCTGCGCAGGTCATCGGCTACCTGCTTGTAGACCGGGCGGTCTGATCGACGGTTGATGGGAGACACGCTGTCACCTCCGCTTTTTCGGGCGCCGTCGTACAGGCTCATCATAGTCGTGGACTCGTGAGTAACTGCAGTCGGGTGCTTGAGTAGATGACACTCGTAGACACGAGTGTCAAGTCGCCCTACTCTAAGACGGTGTCGGTTTCGACGCGCAGCAAAAAGGCCCCGACGGGCTGGCACCCGTCGAGGCCGGTGCATCGGATCTCCTAGCGAAGGGACCAAACGATGCCTCGTCAGCGTATCTCCACCACCCTGCGCAGCGCCTCAACCAACTCTGGTCCGCTCTCGGCGCCCTCGGCGGCTGGAGCACTCATCGAGCCGAACAGCCTGCCGCTCGGCGTGGACCGCATCCCGGGGAACGGCCCGGTGGCGCACTTCCCGCGCGTCCGTAGCGTTGCTGCGGCTGCTGACACCTGCTCCTCGCCCATCTCGTCCCCTGCCGCGCTGGTGGCGACCCTCACGCATGAGGAACTCGCCATGGCGATTCACATGTCTGGTCGGCCGTTGTCGTGCTCGACGCCTGCGACTGCGGTCGCGGTGCTGGCTGCTGAAGGTCTGGCGATTGCCGGTCTGGACGCGGTGCGGGCAGGTGCGCGGCAGGCGACCCGGCTGAACCGGGCGATCCTCGCTGACGCGCTGACCTGGCGTGAGGTCATGGACACCCGACGTCTTCTCTGGTCGTCGGACGAGCGTGCCCGGCACGCGCATGACCTGGCACACCACCTGACCGCCTCCTGCCGTACGGCAGCGCAGACGGTCCAGATGGTGGCGGTGGCCGCATGAACACGGCGGACACCATCCGCTGGCGTCAGCTCCGCCTCGCGCGGGGTTGGGAGCCGGTACAGATGGTCGGCCGGATGAAGATCCTGGCTGATCGTGACGGCATCACGTTGCCGCAGGTGTGGTTCCTGCTCCGGCTGGTCTTCCTGTGGGAGAACCACCGCGAGCCGGTACCGGCCGTCTACAACGGCCTGCTCCACCGGGTCTTTGACACCTACGTGTCAACGGTGAGCCACCCGTGACCGTGACCGCACTACGACAGGTGACCCCCGGTCCGCCGGGGCTCACCCCACACGCCTCCCCGCTCCCGCCCACCCCGGCGGTTGAGCGTCAAGCCGAGGTTGACACCCCAGCCGACAGCGCTGCCGACGCTGGCGTGGTCGAGCCGCGTCCTGGCTCCCGCGCTGACCGGATGCGCCGGCCACCCGCACAGCTCGTCCTGCGGCTTCTCGCCGAGCATGCCGGTGTCTGTGTCCGCCCGGTCCTGGTGCGCCGTACCGACCGGGACACCGGCCGCACCGAGGTGGTCGAGATCCCGTGCGGTGCCCGCCTCGCGGCGAAGTGCAAGCCGTGCGCGGAACGCAACCGGCGCCTGCGCATCCAGCAGATCCGCGAGGGCTGGCACCTCGACACCGAACCGACGCCGCCGGTCGACCGGCCTGCCGACGAGGTTCTCGACCTGGTCCGCGCCCGCGCCGATCTGGAGTTCGACCGGCGCCGCGCCGAGATGCTCGCCGACTTCGACCAGGTCGAGATCCTCGATCGGCAGATCGCAGACCTCGACGCCGAGCTCGCCGACGCCCCGCTGCGCGGCAACCTCACCCCGACCGACCGCACCCCGAAGGAACCGCGGACCCGCTCGACCCGCCGCCGTCAGGACACACCGGACCTGCCCCGCCCGGCGATGTCGGCCCACACGGTCGGCCGGGCCTACACCGACGCTGACGGTGAAACCCGCCGCCCCTCGACCCTGCTCACGGTCACCCTGCCCGGCTACGGTGCCGTACACACCAGTTTCCGGCGGGGCTCGTACCTGGTCCCGTGCGAGTGCGGCACCCGGCACGGTGAACGCGATCCGCTGCTGGGCACGCCGCTGGACCCGGCCAGCTACGACTACCGGCGGGCCGCGCTCGACGCGATCCACTTCGCCGCGCTGCTGGACCGGTGGTGGCAGAACCTGCGCCGCGCTGTCGGGTGGAACGTGCAGTACGCCGGAGCCGTCGAGCTGCAACGCCGCCTCGCCCCACACGCCCACTTCGCCGTGCGTGGCACCCTGCCTCGCAAGCTCTGGCGCCTCGTCGCCGCCGCCACCTACCACCAGGTGTGGTGGCCCCACTTCGACAAGCCGGTCTACACCGTGGACCGGGCACCGGAGTACGACAAGGCCCGGAAGTCCTATGTGGACCCCAAGACGCGGAACCCGTTGCCAGACTGGGAAACCGCGCTCGACACCATCGACGCCAACCCCGACGCGGAACCCGCCTACGTGATCCGCATGGGCCGCATCGACCCGCGCGGCATCAACCACGGCGACAAGGACACAGAACGCTCCATCCGCTACGTCACCAAGTACGTCACCAAAGACGTCACCGAGACCGCCCGCGCCGACTCCGACCCGCAACAGGCGCACTTCGACCGGATGCACGCCGAACTCTCAACCCTGCCCTGCTCACCCACGTGCGCGAACTGGCTGCTCTACGGCGTCCAGCCGAAGAACGCCAAACCCGGCCTCGTCCCCGGCCGCTGCAAGGGCAAGGTCCACCAGCCCGCCACCCTCGGCTTCACCGGCCGCCGCGTCCTCGTCTCCCGCAACTGGTCCGCCCGCACCCTGGCCGACATCCGCACCGACAACGCCGCATGGGTCCGCGCCGTCCTCACCAACTACCCCGACGCCGAGGACCAGGCCGACCACCACGACCAGGCCGACGCGCCCAACCCCGGCGAACCGGGCAACGACACCCCGACAGGTGACCGGTACTACTACGAGCTTGCCCGCCCGGACGACCCGGACGTGCCGTCCTACCAACACCGCATCCTCGCCGCCATCGCCGCCCGCGACCGATGGCGACAACACCTCAACCGCGCCCGCGCCCAACTTTCGGCAACTCCACTCCCGGAGGCCGCGAAACCCAGCAGGACAGGAGGTCCATGACCACCACCACGACTAGCGAGCGAGAGCGCTTGTGGACCGTGCACGACGTCGGCGAGTACCTCGGCGTGCCGCCCGAGACGCTCTACACCTGGCGCAAGCGCCGTTACGGCCCAGCAGGACGCCGTGTCGGTCGCCATCTGCGCTACGACCCCGAAGCAGTACGGCAGTGGTTCCGCGACCTTGAACCCGAGAGGAGGTGACAACCGATGGCTCACATCGAAGACCGTTGGTACAAGGCCGTTGAGGTCAACGGCAAGACGACACGAGTCCCAACCGAACTGTGCGGCAAGGGTCGCCGCTATCGCGTGCGCTACATCGCCCCGGACGGGCGCGAGCGCTCACAATCGTTCCCAGACAAGGAAAAGAAGGCCGCAGAGGCGTTCCTGGTGTCCGTAGAAGCGGACAAGCTCCGAGGTACCTACGTCGACCCGAACGCCGGGCGCATCCTGTTCCAAGACTTCGCCACAGAGTGGCTGAACAACCAGACTTTCGACCCTTCCACCCGCGAGGTGACCGAGCGGCGTCTCCGCCGCCACATCTTCCCGCAACTCGGTAGCCGGCCATTGTCGAGCATCAGGCCCACGCATCTACGTGAGTTCGATCGCACGTTGCAGCGCGCTGGGCTGTCGAGCGGCTTTCGTGCCGTCACGTACTTCAACGTGGCGACGATCCTCAACGCTGCCGTTGACGATGAGCGGATCGCCAAGAACCCGTGCCACGCGCGCAGTGCGCCCTCACCGAAGGCCGACCCGCGCAAGGTTGTGCCGTGGACCCATGAGCGGTTCTATGCGGTCCGGGCGGGTCTACGGGACCGGTTCCGGCTCACCGCTGATCTCGGTGGCGGCTGCGGGCTGCGCCAGGGCGAGATCCTGGCGGTAGCTGCCGAGGACTTCGACCTGACGCGGAGCGTCATGCACGTCGTTCGGCAGCTAAAGATCGTGGGTGGCCGCCTGGTGTTCGCTCTGCCGAAGGGCCGCAAAACGCGGGATGTTCCGCTGGCTGAGTCGGTCGCCGACTCGGTGGCGGCGCACCTCGCCCAATGGACACCGGTACCGGTGACACTGCCGTGGGAGGAGCCGGACGGTCCCCTGGTGACGGTTGAACTCATGATCTACGGCACGGGCAAGGCTGCGCTTGATCGAAACAGGTTCAACCGGAGCGTTTGGCACCCGGCGCTGGCTCACGCTGGCGTGGAGCGCAACCGTGAGCAAGGCATGCACGCACTACGGCACTTCTACGCCTCGGTGCTCCTCGACGCAGGGGAAAGCATCAAGGCCCTGTCGGAATACCTCGGGCACAGCAACCCCGGGTTCACCCTGCGGACCTACACGCACCTGATGCCCAGCAGCGAGGAACGTACCCGGAAAGCGGTCAACAACGTGCTTCGGCTCGTGACTGCGACGGCCTGACGACGGCCTGGCGGGGATCATGACCGACTACTTCCCTGGTAGAGGCCGTGATCCCCGCAGTACGGCACCAACTAGGCCGGCAACGATCCGGCACCCACGGGGGAACGACCCCGGCAACCTCGACTGGCGACCGTGTAGGGGACCACCCACCCCTCATGGGAGATCAGTTGATGTTGCACACCCTGAAGAAGTTCGTGATCGCCCCGGCGCTGGCCCTCGCCGCGACCGCGACGACCCTCGTCGTGGCCGCGGCCCCGGCCGACGCGGCCGTCGTCAGCGTCCGCGTCAAGGGCGCCCTGCCGGCCCGCGCCGGCGCCGCCAACTGGTGGACCCAGACGCGGACCGTCAAGAACAAGGCCAAGGTCACCGTCACCTGCAGGACGACCGGCCAGTACCTGCGCGGCAACGTGCGCAGGACGGCGCAGTGGGACCGCACCGCCCTCGGCGACTACATCTCGCACGCCTACGTCTCGGGCAACCCGAAGTTGCCCACGTGCGTCATCCCGGCGCCGGCCCCCGCCCCGGTCGCCGCGGTGCCGCTCGGCCCGACGGGCACGATGACGAACGAGCAGTTCCTGGCCGCCTCGATCCCGGCCGCCCAACAGAGCCAGCGCGAGACCCGCGTGCCGACGTCCGTGACGCTGGCGCAGGCGATCCTGGAGTCGGGCTGGGGCCGCAGCTCGCTGTCGGCCAACGACCGCAACTTCTTCGGCATGAAGTGCTTCAACAACGCGCCGGGCTCGTACGCCGCGGGCTGCAAGTCCTACAGCACGCAGGAGTGCACCGCGGCGGGCGTCTGCTCGACGACGGTGGCGACGTTCCGGACCTACAACTCGGCCGTGGACTCGTTCCGCGACCACGGCATGGCGCTGAAGAACCTGTCCCGCTACGCGGCGGCGTTCCTGTACACGAACAACCCGAACCAGTTCGTCGCCGAGGTCCACAAGGGCGGCTACGCGACCGACCCGCAGTACACGACGAAGCTGCAGGCCCTGATGGCGAAGTACAACCTGTACCAGTACGACCTCACCATCTAGTCCCGCCCTCCGCGACGGCGGTCATGCCCGGCTCCACTCCGGCGTGACCGCCGTCGCGCGTTGTCCGAGCGCGCGGTCGACCACCGTGACGTCGTTTGCGGAGTGGGTGGGCCGGATCGGCGGTGGACTGTGGCCGGTTGGTGGCGGCTGCCGTTTGGTGGTCGTGGTTACGGTGTGGTGACGGTCGTTGATGGGGGGCATGCGTGGACGCGGAGTTGGTGGCGCTGGCGTCGAGCGCCGCATCGGCCCTGGTCGGGGCGATGGCGAGCGACGGCTGGCAGGCGTTGCGGTCGCGGGTGGCGCGGTTGCTGGGCCGCGGTGACGCGCGGGCCGAGCAGGTGGCGCTGGAGACCCTGGACGAGGACGCGGCGGGCCTGAGGCCCGGCACGGAGCGGGACGTGGCCTCGGCGTGGACGGTGCGGTTGCGTGATCTGCTGCGGGCCGATCCGGGGGCTGCCGAGGGTCTGCGTGAGCTGCTGATGGTCCCGGGCGGCGGTGTGACGGCGTCCGGGTCCGCCGTTGCGGCGGGCGGGGACGTGCGCATTCAGGCTGCCTACGGCGGGGTGGCGGCGGGGACGATCAACGGGTCGGTGAGCACCGGGGGCCCTTCGCAGCCGGGTACGGATCGGGCCTGACCGTTCCCGGCGGCTTGCCGAGGCCACGCACGGCGGAGTTGGGTACCGCGGTCACCGCCGATCGCGGTGGTGTCGCGGTCGGCACGCTGGTCTATCAGCGGCGGGTGGCGGCGGGTGAGCCGCTGCGGCTGGATCCGCGGCCGGGCCAGGTGCTGGGCCGCGACGAGTTGCTGGCCGGGATCGCCGGCCGGCTCGCCGGTGGTGTTGTGGCGCTGTGCGGGCTGGGCGGGGTGGGCAAGACGACGGCGGCGCTGGAGTACGCCTACCGGCATCTCGACGCGTATGCGCTGGTGTGGATGTTCCACGCCGAGGAGGCCACCGCACTGCTGGCGCAGTTCCACGACCTGGCCGAGCTGCTCGACCCGGCCGGCCTGCTGGACCGCGCCGATCCGGTCGCCCGCGTCCACGGCGCGCTGGCCCACCGGCCGGGGCGCTGGCTGCTGGTGTTCGACAACGTCCGCGACCGCGCGGCGGTGCGGCGCTGGCTCCCGCCGAAGGGCAACGGCCACACGCTGATCACGACCCAGGACGGTCACTGGCCTGCCAGCCAGGCCATTCATGTCGACGGACTGCGCCGGCAGGCCGCGGTGCAGTTCCTGCTCAACCAGGCCGGCGAGTACGACACGGCGTCGGCGGAGGCGATCGCGGACGAGCTCGGCGGGCTGCCCCTCGCGCTCGCCCAGGCGGGCGGATTCGTCGCCTCGACCGGGCGGAGCCTCGCCGAGTACCTGAACCTGCTGCAACACGAGCGGGCCGAGCTGCTCGGGCGGGGGGCGCCGACCGAGCACCGCACCTCCGTGGTCGCGACGTGGCGGCTGGCGTTCGAGGACCTGGCCGAGACGAACCCGGGTGCGATCGCGCTGCTGCGGCTGCTGTCCTGCCTCGCCCCCGAGGACATCCCGTTCCGGCTGTTGCTCGACGCGACCGCGCAGCTCCCGCCCGACCTCGCGCCGGCCGTAGCGTCCGACCTCCAGCAGCTCCGTGCCACCACGTTCGCCCTCGACGACGCGGTGGCCGGGCTTCGCCGGCACAGCCTGATCGGCCCACCCGGTGCGGTCGTGTCCGTGCACCGGCTGGTCCAGGCCGTCACCCTCGACCAGCTCACGCCCGACGAGCGTCAGGCGTGGCAGACCGCGGCGGCGGACCTGGTCGAGGCAGCGGTGCCGATCGACGTGAACGTCCGGGACGCCTGGCCGGTCTGCGCACAGCTCCTCCCACACGCCCTGGCCGTCCTCGACCCCATCGGCATGGCGATGTGGCGCCTCGCCAGATCCCTGGGCAACGCCGGCGACTACGCCACGGCCCACACCGTCTGGCAGACGCTCGCCGACGCCCACGAGACCAACCTCGGCCCCGACCACCCGGACACGCTGACCACCCGCGCCAACCTCGCCCGCTGGACGGGGTACGCGGGAGACGCCGCACGGGCCCGGGACCTGTACGCGGAGCTGCTCCCGGTGCGGGAGCGAGTCTCCGGCCCCGACCACCCGGACATGCTGACCGACCGCGCGAACCTCGCCTACTGGACGGGTGAGGCCGGGGATCCGGCACGGGCACGGGATCTCTTCGCGGAGCTGCTCCCGGTGCGGGAGCGAGTCTCCGGCCCGGACCACCAGAACACGCTGAACGCCCGCGCCAACCTCGCCCGCTGGACCGGGAACGCGGGGGACGCGGCGCGGGCCCGGGACCTGTTCGCGGAGCTGCTCCCGGTCCTGGAGCGAGTCAGCGGCGCCGACCACCCGGAGACGCTGACCGACCGCGCGAACCTCGCCTACTACACGGGTAGGGCCGGGGACGCGGAACGGGCCCGGGACCTCTTCGCGGAGCTGCTCCCGGTGCGGGAGCAAGTGTCCGGCCCCGACCACCCCAGCACGCTGATCACCCGCGCCAACCTCGCCCACTGGACGGGTGAGGCCGGGGACCCGGCACGGGCACGGGAGCTGTTCGCGGAGCTGCTCCCGGTACGGGAACGGGTCTCCGGCCCCGAGCACCCGGCAACCGTGACCGACCGCGCCAACCTCGCCCACTGGACCCGAATCGCCGACCAAGCCTGAATGAGCCGGAGGGCTCCGGTCCGGCTAGGGCGCCAGCAGGCCGCGCAGGACGCTGCGGATCAGGCGGTCGAAGAGGTCCGGCTCCGGGGGGTCGCCCGGGGTGGACAGGGCGGCCAGCAGGTGCGGGTGGGCCTGCTCCGTGGCCGCCGCGAAGAACGCCGACGGGTCGGCCGGGGCGGCGGCGGGCTGGGCGGCGAACAGCGAGACCAGGCCGGTCAGCACGCCCACCGCCTCCAGCTTCGCGGCGGTACCGCAGGAGAGCGGCGCCATCGTGCGCAGGCAGTGCTCGAAGTAGTCCATCGCCCGGGGGCCGTACGCACCGCGCCGCATCGCCGCCTGCAACAGCCAGGGGTGGCGGCGGTAGAGGGCCAGCTGCTGGTGGGCCAGCGCCACCAGGCCCTCCAGCCAGTCGCCGGACGGCGGGTCGGTGAGGTCCAGCTCCCCCAGGGCCGCGTCGACCATCAGGTCCAGCAGGTCGTCGCGGGAGGACAGGTAGCGGTACAGCGACGCCGCCGCCGTCCCCAGCTCCCCCGCGACGGCGCGCATCGTGGCCGCCTCCAGGCCGCCCGCGTCGGCCAGGCGCATCGCGGCCGCGGCGAGCTCCGCCCGGGAGTGCTCGGGCTGCGGGCCGCGGGTGCCGCGGTCGGGGCGGGCCCAGATCGGGCGGGTTGTCTCGGGCACAACCCCGAGTCTAAACTGCAAACAGCGTTCGCATTTTTAGGCAGAGGGGGAGATGGATGCGCTCCGAGAAGATCGCCGCCGGCATGACCGTCCACTCGGTCGGGCAGGGGCCGGGCATCGTGGTCCTGCACGGCGGGGGCATCACCTGGCGCGACTACCACCGGCTGACGGACGCGCTGGCCGGCCGGTTCACCGTCCACCTGTACAACCGGCGCGGCCGGGAGGACTCGCGGCCGCTCGACGGCACCGAGACGGCCCAGACCGACCTCGACGACCTCGCGGCGGTGCTGGAGCACACCGGCGCCCGCAACGTGTTCGGCCACAGCGGCGGCGGGTTCGTCGCGCTGCGCGCCGGGATCGCCGGCCTGCCGCTTCACCGCATCGCCGTGTACGACCCGGGGCTGTGCATCGACGGCAACCCGCCGTTCGGGTTCGTCGACGACGTGGAGCGGCTGGTGGCGGCGGGCGACACGCTCGGGGCCATGACGGCGATCGGCCGCGGCGCCGACGCGGACGGCACGGCCGGGAGGCTGCCGACGCCGGTCGCGCGGTTCGTCACCCGCGTCTTCCTGGCCACGCCGATCGGCAAGCGGATGGCCGGGCTGCTGCCGACCGTTCCCCCGGAGGTCCGGCGCATCGCGGACCACGACGGCCCCGCGTCGGACTACGCGGGGATCGATGCGGCGGTACTGCTGGCGGCCGGCGCCCGCAGCGCCCGCTACTTCACCGACAACTGCCGGGCGGTGGCGGCCGCCGTCCCGCGCGGCCGGGCGATCGTCATCCCGGGCTCGTCGCACAACGCGGCGAACGTCGCCCGCCCGCGGTTCGTGGCGCCCTTCGCGGCCTTCTTCGCGGGCGAGCGGGCGCAGGGCGCGGAGGACGGAGAGGGGCGCGGCGCGGCGAGGACGTGAGGAAGGCGGCGCGGGCGTGGGACGGAAGCTTATTGCGGCTCGGTGCGCAGCATCTTGCTCAGCGCGCGGACGGCGACGTCGCTCGGCGAGGCGGCCTCCCGGTTCACCTTCTGCAGCTCCCGGTAGACCTCCTCGCGGTGCACCTGGATGCTGCGCGGCGCCTTGATCCCCAGCCGCACCACGTCGCCGCGCACATCGAGCACGGTGACGACGACGTCGTCACCGACCATCACGCTTTCACCGGGACGTCGGGTCAGGACGAGCACGAGCCGCTCCTTCGCTGGGCGATACGCGAACAGTACCCGATTTGCCGGAACACCCGGGGAGGAACACTGCCGCGCCGCCCCGATCAGGCTACGAGCAGCCGCTGACGGACCGGCAGGCCGCTCTTGCCGAGCACGAGCTGGACCGCGCGGCGGCTGCGCTGGTCGAGCACGATCGGCGCCATGAGGTTGACGGTGGCGTGCTCGGCGCCGTCACCGGCGGTGACGACCAGCAACACCAGCACGTCGGCCTGGTCGCCCACGCCGAGCGCGGCGAGCGTGTCGTCGTCGACCTCGGGCGCGTAGTCGGGGAAGAACTGCGCCGGCGGCACCACGAGGAACCGCAGGCCGGTCGAGTCGACCGAGGTCAGCGCGTAGAGCATGCCGACCTCGTCGAGCCGCACGAGCACGAACCGCCGGTCGTCCGGGAAGCCGGGCATCGGCGCCACGAAGTCGATCACCGGCAACGTGGTGGTCTGCGGTCCCACGGTCGCGACGCTCATGTCTTCCTCACGGTGCTCGGGCCTAAGGCCTGTTTCATCACTGGGGCCGAGCTGCGGCGGGCCCCAGTGATGAAGCAGGCCTCAGCGCAGAAAGTCGACCAGCGACGGCTGGATGACCTTCGCGGTCGCGGCGAGCGCTGCCTGGTAGGCGGTCTGCTGCAGGGACAGCTCGGTGATGGTCTTCGGCAGGTCGATGTCCTCGACGTCGGACAGCTGGGCCCTCAGGTCGAGCACCCGGTTCTCCGCGGTCTGCTGCATCTGTGAAATCTGATTATATCGGGATCCAACCCCCGAAAGTGCCGACTGGACGCGTTTCTGCGCCGTGTCGATGTCCGCCAGGTCGGCCGACAGGCCGGCCGGATTGGTCCGCAGGTCGTTCGAGATCCGGCCGAGGATGGCGAAGACGGTGTTCGCGCCGGCGCCGAAGACCTGGTCGCCGCTCGTGTCGACGCGGACGTTGGCGTTGGCGCTGATCGTGCGGTTCACCTCGCCCTGGTCGCCCTGGTAGACGCCGCTGGCGTCGTAGGCGGCCGGGCCCGGGGTGGTGCCGCCGAAGATGGGGCGGTCGAGGTACGTGGTGTTGGCCAGGTCGATGAGCGACGAGCGCAGGTTGTCGACCTCCAGCGCGATCGCCTCGCGCGCCTCCGCGCTGCCGGACGAGCCGCTGGACAGGCCGGTGAGCACCAGCTCGCGGGCGCGCGTGATCTGGGTCGACGCGCTGGTCAACGCGGTGTCGGCCATGCTGAGCCAGCCCATCCCGTCGTCGGCGTTGCGCGAGTACTGGTTGAGCGTGGCCATGTCGCTGCGGTGCTGCATCGCGATGACCGCCCCACCGGGCGAGTCGGACGCGTGCTTGATGAGCTTGCCGCTGGACAGCTGGTCCTGCAACTGCTGGTTGCGGGACAGGTTCAGCTGCAGGTTGGCCAGCGTGTTCGTGGCCATCGAGCGTTCTGTGACGCGGAACCCGGGCATCCGTACCCCTCCTGCTGTCTATCGCTTCATGTTGATCAGCGTGTCCAGGGTGGTGTCGATGGTGCTGATCACCTTCGCCGCGGCCTCGTACGCACGCTGGAACTGGATCATGTTGGTCATCTCCTCGTCGAGGCTCACGCCCGACTCGGCCTGCTCCGCGGCCGTCACGTCCTCGGAGATGACCTGCTGCGCGTCCGCGCGCCGGTTGACCGTCTGCGCCTGGATGCCGATGTCGACGACGTAGTTGCGGTACGTCGCGTCGGCGCCGGCCGGGGCCTTGGCGATGTCGGCCATGCGGTTGGCGTTGTCGCCCTGGAACGGCGTGGCGTTCGTGCTCGACGCGGCGATCTTCGCCGGGTCGGTGATCGCCACCGCGATGTCCTTGGCGCTGGTGCCGCTGAAGAAGTCGCCGCCCGGCTGCGGCGCCGGCGTGGTCGCCGGCGGCACGACGGTGATGTCGAACCCCTGGTGGTGCTGGTCGTTGACGGTCTGGATGAGCACCGAGGCGACGTTGTCCAGCCCGTCGACCGCGTCCGGGATCGTCTGCGTGAGCGTCTCCATGTGCGAGGCGATCTTGCCGGTGGTGATCGAGGCGACGGGGTTGCCGCCGTCGGCGAACCGCACCTGCACCGGCGCGATCGTGCGCCCGTCGACCGTGGTGGTGCCGACCACCTGCAGGTTCCGCGTGGTGTCGCCCTGCACGATCATCGCGCCCGACAGCATGACGTCGACGGTGCCGTCGGTCTTGAGCCGCGCGGTCGCGCCGGTCAGCTCGGACAGCCGCAGCGCCAGCTGGTCGCGCTTGTCGGACAGCTCGTTCGTCGGCATGCCGGCCGTCTTGGCCAGGGCGATGCGGGCGTTGAGGTCGGCGACGCCGGCGCTGGTCTGGTTCACCACCTCGACGTCGGCGGCGAGCGCCTCGCGGGTCGCGCCGAACAGGTTGTCGAGGTTCTGCCGGGTGGTGCCCATCGTCGTGGTCACCGTGTTCGCGCGGGACAGCAGCGCGGTGCGGGCCGAGGCGTCGCCGGGCCGGTTGGCCACGTCCGACCAGGCCGCCCAGTACTCCGACAGCTGCGCCTGCAGCCCGGTGTCGGACGGCTCGCCGAGCGCCTGCTCGACGTTGGCGAACGCGGTGCGCTGGGCCTGGAGGTACTCGTTGAGGCCGTGCTCCGCGCGGGTCCGGTTGGTCATGAACTCGTTGTGCAGCCGGGTGACGTCGGTGATCTCGACGCCGTCGCCGGAGCCGCTGCTCGTCGACAAGCGCGCCGGGTCGGTGATCGCCTCGCGCGGCGACAGCTCGACCCGCTGGCGTGAGTAGCCCTCGGTGTTGACGTTGGCGATGTTCTGGCCGGTGAGGTCCAGGCCGCGCCGCTGCGCGTAGAGCGCCGAGAGCGCCGTGTTCAGGCCGGAGAACGTACTCATCTACATCGCCTCGTCAATCAGCCGGTTCCGGGCGGCGGCCGCGACCGTCTGCCCCTTCGGTCCGTAGGTCTCCACGGATCCCGCGACCGCCAGCAGGGTCTCCCGGGCCGCCCGCGCGCCGGTGGTCAGCAGGTCGCGGTTGGCCTCGGCCAGCGCGCTCACCTCGGCGGTCAGCGTCAGGAACGCCTGCCGGTGCTGGTTGAGCAGCTCCGACCAGGGCACGGGGGCCGCCTCGGCGAGCTGGGAGAGGCTCGGGTTGGGCCCGAGGCCGAGCGAGGCGCCGATCGCCTCCACCTCGGCGGCGCGCACCACCTCGGTCCGCCGGATCTCCTCGAGCACCACCTCGACCTCGCGGGTGGCGTGCGCCAGCCACCGGGTCCGCCCGGCGGACAGCACGAGCTGCTCCTCCTCCAGCTTGAACAGGAGCAGTTCGAGCATCTCGCGCTCACGCCACAGGATGCTCGCGAGATCCGCCAGCCCCATGCGTTCGCCCTTCTGCCGTTGTCGCGTTCGTGCCTCCAGGTCGGCAGCGCAGCGCCCGAGCTGAGCACAACCGGTTCGCAACTTTGCGCCACCCGGGGGCGCACCCGTGGCTTTCGAACCTGGTTCTCGACCAACCAAATCCCTGCCACGAAGAGGTTGCCGTGACCAGCACGATCGTCGACACCGAGTCCCTCGTCCGCAGCCACCTGCCGCTGGTGGGTCACCTGGTCCGCGAGATGCTGGGCCGCCTGCCCGCCCACGTGGCGCGGGAGGACCTGATCTCGGCCGGGATGGCGGCGCTGGCCGGCTCGGCGAAGTCGTTCGACCCCTCGCGCGGCATCCCGTTCGGCAGCTTCGCGACCCAGCGCATCCGCGGTGCCCTGCTCGACGAGCTGCGCGGCCTGGACTGGGCCAGCCGCTCGGTCCGCTCGCGGGCCCGCCGCGTCGAGACCGCCCAGCAGGAGCTGACCGCCGCCCTGGGCCGCACCCCCACGCCGGCCGAGCTGGCCGGGTCGCTCGGCATCGCCGTCGAGGAGCTCAAGAGCATCGACGACGACGTCCAGCGCGCCGTGGTGCTCTCCCTGCAGGGCTTCACGGCCGGCAGCGCCGAGGACCTGGTCCCGGAGCGCACCGCCGGCCCCGAGGACCTGATCCTGCACCGGGAGCGGATCGGGTACCTGCACCACGCCATCAGCGCGCTGCCGGAGCGCCTGCGGCACGTGGTCCAGGCCTACTTCTTCGACGAGCGCCCGATGAGCGACATCGCCGCCGAGCTCGGCGTCACCGAGTCCCGCATCAGCCAGCTCCGGGCGGAGGCCCTGGTGCTGCTGCGCGACGGCCTGAACAACCACCTGGACCCCGAGCTGCTCGACGGCCCCGCGCGGGCCGGCGGCTGCGTGGCCCGGCGCCGGGAGACCTACTACGCGCAGATCGCCGCCCAGGGCGGTCTCAGCGCCCGCCTCTCCGTCACCACTCCGATGGGCATGCCACGGACGGCCGCCTGAGTCGGAGGTCTCACCGGGTGTACCCCGGGAGCCGCGCACGGACGCACGGCGCGGCCGGAGCGCCACGGATGGCGCCTGATCGACCCGGCCGACAACAACCTGTTCGCAACCGAGTGCGACCTCTTGTGTACCCAAAGTGACAGAGGCTGTGACTTGCCGGACCTTCCGGACTTCACCCTTCTGCCACGTCTGCCACGAAGAGGTCGCCGTGACCACCACCACCCTCGACAGCCTCGTCCGCAGCCACCTGCCGCTCGTCGGCCACCTGGTGCGCGAGATGCTCGGCCGCCTGCCC
>NZ_BMPI01000044.1:71820-72660 GCF_014647515.1 Dactylosporangium sucinum
GCCCACGTCTCCCGCGAGGACCTGGTGTCCGCGGGCATGGCCGCGCTGGCCGCCGCCGCCAGGTCCTTCGACCCGTCGCGCGGCATCCCGTTCGGCAGCTTCGCGACCCAGCGCATCCGCGGCGCCCTGCTCGACGAGCTGCGCGGCCTCGACTGGGCCAGCCGCTCGGTCCGCTCGCGGGCCCGCCGCGTCGAGACCGCCCAGCAGGAGCTGACCGCCGCCCTGGGCCGCACCCCCACGCCGGCCGAGCTGGCCGAGTCGCTCGGCATCGCCGTCGGCGAGCTCAAGAGCATCGACGACGACGTCCGGCGCGCGGTCGTCCTGTCCCTGCAGGGCTTCTCCGCCGGCAGCGCCGAGGACCTCGTGCGCGAGCGCACCGCCGGCCCCGAGGACCTGATCCTGCACCGCGAGCGGATCGGGTACCTCCACCACGCCGTCGACGCCCTCCCCGAGCGCCTCCGCCGGGTGGTGCAGGGGTACTTCTTCGACGAGCGCCCGATGAACGAGATCGCTCGTGAGCTAGGCGTCACCGAGTCCCGCATCAGCCAGCTGCGCGCCGAGGCGCTGATCCTGCTGCGCGACGGCCTGAACAACCACCTGGACCCCGAGCTGCTCGACGGCCCCGCACGGGCCGGCGGCTGCGTGGCCCGGCGCCGGGAGACCTACTACGCGCAGATCGCCGCCCAGGGCAACCTGACGTCGCGCCTCTCAATAACAAACCCCCTAGGCCTCCCCCACTCCCCCTAACCCCCGCCCCCCTTGTGTCGATCTTGCAGTTGTGGTGCCTCGACACTCCCGCGATGTCCGGGTTTGTCAGGCACCACAACTGCAAGATCGACG
>NZ_BMPI01000044.1:72705-99536 GCF_014647515.1 Dactylosporangium sucinum
AGGAGGGGGGCGGGTGCGAACCGGGATCGTATGGGGTGCGGAAAGTATCTGAGGCGAAGTACTTTGCCCGCGCGCCGTGGCGCCGATGACTCCGGGCGGGCGAGCCAGGGACGGCTCGCGCAGCACGGCCCGTCATCAAGGAGGAATCGTCATGGGTCTTCGCATCAACAACAACATCGCCGCTCAGAACGCCTACCGGAACCTGTCGGTCACCGACAGCCAGATGAGCAAGTCGCTGGAGAAGCTCTCCTCGGGGTACCGGATCAACCGGGCCGCCGACGACGCGGCCGGCCTGTCGATCTCCGAGGGGCTGCGCTCGCAGATCGGCGGCCTGAAGGTCGCCGTCCGCAACGCGCAGGACGGCATCTCGGTCGTGCAGACCGCTGAAGGCGCGCTCACCGAGACGCACTCCATCCTGCAGCGCATGCGTGACCTGTCCGTCCAGGCCTCCTCCACCGGTTCGCAGGACTCCGACGCCCGCGCCGCGGCGCAGACCGAGTTCACCCAGCTCACCTCCGAGCTGAACCGGATCGCGACCACCACCCAGTTCGGCGGGCAGAAGCTGCTCGACGTCAGCGGTGGCGCCTACACGGGCACGTTCCAGGTGGGTGCCAACACGGCCAGCGCCGACCAGATCGCGGTCAAGCTGGACTCCTCGGCGTTCGGCAGCCCCGCGTCCGTCTCCGGGTTCGACGCGTCCGGCCTCGGCCTGGCGAGCCTGGACCTCACCACCTCGGGCACCGCGGCGATCGACGCGATCGACTCCGCCATCAAGGGGGTGTCGACCGCCCGGGCCACGCTCGGTGCGTACCAGAACCGCTTCGAGCACACCATCAACAACCTCAACGTCGCGATCGAGAACCTGTCCGCGTCGGAGTCCCGGATCCGCGACACCGACATGGCCCAGGAGATGGTGTCCTTCACCCGGTCCCAGATCCTGACCCAGGCCGGCACCAGCATGCTCGCGCAGGCCAACCAGGCGCCGCAGAACGTCCTGTCACTGCTGCGCTAACCGCACCCGGCGGCGCTGCTGCCGTGAGTTTCCAGCGGTTTTCCTTCAGTCGCCGGCGATCGGGCCGATGAGAGGAGCGACCGGGACCACGGATGGTCCGGCCAATGACCCAACTCAAGGAGGAACTCGTCGTGGGTCTTCGCATCAACAACAACATCGCTGCCCAGAACGCCTACCGGAACCTGTCGGTGACGGACAGCCAGATGGGCAAGTCGCTGGAGAAGCTGTCGTCGGGTTACCGGATCAACCGCGCGGCCGACGACGCCGCGGGCCTCTCCATCAGCGAGGGTCTTCGTTCCCAGATCGGCGGCCTGAAGGTCGCGGTGCGCAACGCGCAGGACGGCATCTCGGTCGTGCAGACCGCTGAAGGTGCGCTCACCGAGACGCACTCCATCCTGCAGCGCATGCGTGACCTGTCCGTTCAGGCGTCGAGCACGGGTTCGCAGGACTCCGATGCACGGGCGGCGGCGCAGACCGAGTTCGCTCAGCTCAACTCCGAGCTCGATCGGATCGCCACCACCACGGCCTTCGGCGGGCAGAAGCTGCTCGACGTGGGCAACGGTGCCTACATGGGCACGTTCCAGGTCGGCGCGAACACCGCCGGCGCGGACCAGATCACGGTGGACCTCGGGACCGCCGCCTTCGGCAGCGGCTCCACGGTGACCGGTTTCGACTCCTCCGGCCTCGGGGTCAACACGCTGGACCTCACCACGGCCGGTACGGCCGCCATCGCCGCGATCGACACCGCCATCAAGGGTGTTTCGACCGCTCGGGCCACCCTGGGTGCGTACCAGAACCGGTTCGAGCACACCATCAACAACCTCAATGTCGCCGTTGAGAACCTGTCCGCGTCGGAGTCGCGGATCCGGGACACCGACATGGCCTCGGAGATGGTGTCGTTCACCCGCTCGCAGATCCTGACCCAGGCCGGCACGAGCATGCTGGCCCAGGCGAACCAGGCGCCGCAGAACGTCCTCTCGCTGCTGCGCTAGGGCTCTCTGAAAGGCACGACCTGACCTCGGGTCGGGGAGAGGACATCCGCGGGGCACGGCACCCAGCCAGGGCGCCGTGCCCCGCCGCAGGTGCGGATCCGGGCAGCGGGAAACCCTCAACCGCGACCGGATCCCGCCGATGACACCAGCGAACAGCAACTGGCCACGGACGGCCGGACCCGATATCAAGGAGGAACGCCGTGGGTCTTCGCATCAACAACAACATCGCCGCGCAGAACTCGTACCGGAACCTGTCGGTCACCGACAGCCAGATGAGCAAGTCGCTCGAGAAGCTGTCGTCGGGCTACCGGATCAACCGGGCCGCCGACGACGCGGCCGGCCTGTCGATCTCCGAGGGGCTGCGGTCCCAGATCGGCGGCCTCAAGGTGGCCGTCCGCAACGCGCAGGACGGCATCTCGGTCGTACAGACCGCTGAAGGCGCGCTCACCGAGACGCACTCCATCCTCCAGCGCATGCGTGACCTGTCCGTCCAGGCGGCGAGCACCGGTTCGCAGGACTCCGACGCCCGCACCGCGGCGCAGACCGAGTTCACCCAGCTGACCGCGGAGCTCGACCGCATCGCGACGACCACGTCCTTCGGCGGGCAGAAGCTGCTCGACACCAACTCGGCCTACATGGGCACCTTCCAGGTGGGTGCCAACACGGCCACCGCCGACCAGATCACGGTCGACCTCGGCACCGCGGCCTTCGGCTCCGGCGCGACGGTGACCGGGTTCGACTCGGCCGGCCTGGCGGTGAACACGCTGGACCTCACCACGGCCGGCACGTCCGCCATCGCCGCGATCGACACCGCCATCAAGAGCGTGTCGACCGCCCGGGCCACGCTCGGTGCGTACCAGAACCGCTTCGAGCACACCATCAACAACCTCAACGTCGCCGTCGAGAACCTGTCCGCGTCGGAGTCGCGCATCCGGGACACCGACATGGCCCAGGAGATGGTGTCCTTCACCCGCTCGCAGATCCTGACCCAGGCGGGCACCAGCATGCTCGCGCAGGCCAACCAGGCCCCGCAGAACGTGCTGTCACTGCTGCGCTGACCGAGCCACCGGACGGGGAGGGAGCGTCGTTTCCTCCCCGTTCCCGCCTGACAGCCTGAAGGAGGAGGTACCGCATGGTCACCGGCGGCAGCGTCGACGGCCTCATCTCGGGGATGAGCACCTCGACCGTCATCAGCCAGCTGATGCAGGTCGAGGCCGCGCCACAGACGGCGCTGAAGAACAAGGTGACCACGCAGCAGAAGGTCGTCGGCTCGTACCAGAGCATCAACACCAAGATGTCCGCGCTGCTGACGGCGGCCAAGGCGCTGAACGACCCGGCCGCCTGGAAGGGCGCGACGGCGACGTCCAGCTCCGACGCGGCGGTGGCGACGACGACCAGCAGCTCGCAGGCCGGCTCGCTGACCTTCTCGGTGCAGAAGCTCGCCTCGGCCCACTCGCTCGTCTACGACGGGCGGGTCGGCGCGACGACCGACATCGTGACGTCCAGCCCGTCGATCGACTTCACGATCAACGGGGAGCTCAAGTCGGTGCCCGTCACCGACACGTCGCTCAAGGGCGTCGTCGACGCCGTCAACAAGACCGCCGGCCTCGGCGTGAAGGCCACCGCCGTGCAGGTCGAGCCGGGCAGGTACACGATCCAGCTCACCTCCGCCGGCACCGGCGCCTCGTCGGAGTTCACGGTCAGCGGGCTCGACGGCATCGGCACCGGGTCGATCGCGACCCAGGGCAGCAACGCCGAGCTCAGCGTCGGCACGACGAACCCGTTCACGGTGACGTCGGAGACCAACACGTTCAAGGGCCTGCTCGACGGGCTCACCATCACGGCGACGAAGGCGCAGTCCCCCACCGACGCGCCGGTGACGGTGACGGTCGCCAGCGACACCGAGGGCATCGCGGGCAAGGTGCAGGCGATGGTCGACGCCGCCAACGCGACGCTGGCGGAGATCGCCACCCAGACCCGCGCCAAGAGCGGCGCCGTGGCCGGCGGCCCCCTCGCCGGCAACTCGTCGATGCAGTCGCTCGCCACGTCCGTGCTCGGCACGGTGTCGGGCGGCGCCGGCAACCTGGGCAGCCTCAAGGACATCGGCGTCGAGCTGACCCGCGACGGGAAGCTGTCCTTCAACAAGACGACGTTCCTGGCCGCGCTGCAGGCGGATCCGGAGAAGACGCAGTCGTACTTCAACGGCACCACCGACATCGACGGCGACGGCGTCAAGGACGGCTTCGCCGACAAGCTGGTCGCGGTCGCGGACAAGGCGACGCAGGTCAACACGGGCACCCTGGCCCGCTTCATCACCAGCGGCAACGACGCGATCACCGAGCTCAACGACCGCATCAGCGACTGGGACGTCCGCCTGGAGGCCCGCCAGGCGACCCTGCAGAAGCAGTTCACCGCGATGGAGACCGCGCTCGGCAAGCTCAAGAACCAGTCGAGCTGGCTCGCCGGGCAGCTTTCCTCGCTGGGCTAAGGCCTTAGTCCCCCTCGGCCCTTGGAGACTGAATGACCACACAAGCGCTGCGCAACCGGTACGTCACCGACAGCGTGTCGACCGCCTCCCCCGGTCGGCTGCTCGTCATGCTGTACGACCGGCTCGTGCTCGACCTGATGATCGCCGGCCAGGCGCTGGAGGCGGCCGACCGGTCGACGGCGGCCACGCGCATGCACCACGCGCAGGACATCCTCCTGGAGCTGCGCGCGACGCTCGACACGTCGGCGTGGAGCGGCGGGCCCGGCCTGGCCGCGCTGTACAGCTTCATGATCAACGAACTGGTGCAGGCCAACGTCACCGGGGACCGGGGGCGGGTCGAGTCGGTCCAGAGCTTCGCCGAGCAGCTGCGCGACGCCTGGCGCGAGGCCGCGGCCCAGGTGACCGGAACCGGGCCGTGACCACCGGCGGCGACTGGGACGCCGCCTGGAGCGCGGCGCTCGACGCGATGGAGCTGGAGGCGGACGAGGTGGAGCGGATGCTCCGCCACCGCGACATGCCGGAGCGGCTGCCGGCCGAGGCGCCGGGCTTCACCCCGCCCCCGGGCATCGGGCCGCTGCCGGCCGCGCTGGAGGAGCGCGCCCGCCGGCTCGTGCAGCGCCAGCTCGACCTGTCCCGCGAGCTGTCGATCGCGATCGCCGGCAACCGCCAGCAGGCGCGGCTGGTCGCCCGGCTGCACCGCGAGGCGGACCAGAGTGTCCCGGTGTACCTCGACAACCGGACCTAGCCGGCCGGGGTCGCGGCGCCGGCCGATCGCACCCGGAAAGCCCTCGGAAAGCGCCTGAACGTGCCGATACGGGCAGCATGAGCCACATCCCGGTGTCCGTCGTCGTCGCCGCCGGGGGCAGCCCCGACGACTTCCACGCCTGCCTCGAGTCGCTGCGCCCGTCGCTGGGCATGCGCGACGAGGTCGTCTGCGTCCTCCCCGCCGGCCGTCCCGAGCTGCGCGCGGAGCTGCGCGGCCAGTCCTGGCTGCGGGTCCTCGACGACGGCCCCGGCGACCCGGGCGAGCGCTGGGCGATGGGCCTGGAGGCGACCCGGCACCCGATCGTGGTGCTGCTCGACGGCGACGTCGTGCTGTCCGCGCACTGGCTCGACCCCGTCCTCGAGGCGTTCGGCGACCCCGCGGTCGTCGCCGCCGGGCCGCGCTGCCAGCACAGCTACGGCCCGCAGCAGGCGGACCTACCCGACGCGGCGCTGACGAGCGCGGCCGCGTTCAAGGCGTTCGCGCGGGACTGGCGCCAGGAGCACCGCGACGAGTTCACCGACGTCGACCGGCTCGGCCCGGTCTGCGTGGCGGTCCGCCGCGACGCGCTGGCCATCGCCGGCGGGCCGACCGCCGACCTGCCCTACGAGGGCCTCGCCGCGCAGGGCCGGCTGGTCGTGGCGCACGCCGCGCTCGTCGCGCACGTCGGCTCGCCGCTGTGCGGCCTGCGGTCCTGGGAGTCCCGAGACTCCCGGGACGACGACACCGCGCCGCTGCTGACGGCGAGCCTCATCGTCAAGGACGAGGAGGACGTCCTCGCCCGGTCCCTCGATGCGGTCCGCGACCTCGTGGACGAGATCGTCGTCTACGACACGGGCTCATCCGACGGTACCGTCGAGATCGCCCGCCGGCACGGAGCCCGGGTGGTCGAGGGCTTCTGGAGCGACCACTTCGGCGACGCGCGCAACCGCTGCCTGGAGCACTGCCGCGGCCGCTGGGTGCTGTGGGTCGACGCCGACGAGGTGTTCACCGGCGACGCGGCGGCCGTGCGCGACGCGCTGCGCCGGACCGAGGGCAGCGCCTGCTTCGCCACCATCGACAACCGCGAGGGGCACGAGGGCGGCGCCGGATCGAGCACCATCTACTACCCGCGCATGTTCCGGCGGGCCCGCGGGCGCATCTACGGCCGCCTCCACGAGCAGGTCGTCGACCGGGTCACCGGCCGGGCGCTGGGCGGCTCGCTGCTGCCCGAGCTCGTGCTCGACCACTCGGGGTACACCCGCCTCCGCGCCCTGGCGAAGAACAAGGCCCAGCGGAACCTCCGGCTGGCCAGGCTGGCCGCCGAGGACGTCAGCGGCCTGACCGCGGTGGGCAACCTGGCCCGCTCGCAGCTCGGCTCGGGGCACATCGAGGAGTGCATCGAGACCGCCCGGCGCGGACTCGCCGAGGCCACGGAGCACACGCACCACGTGCTGTTCCTGAAGATCCTCGCCGACGCGTACCTGGCGGTCGGCCGGCTCGCCGAGGCCGGCGAGACCATCGAGGAGCTGCGCGGGATCGCGAACACGCCGTTCACCGTCGCCGAGCACGAGGTCAAGCTGCGCTTCGCCGAGGGCGACTACGAGCGCGCCCTGGAGCTCATCGGCGAGCTGCCCGAGTCGGGCGCGAACGACCTGCTGTACGGCGTGGGCAAGGGCCGCTTCGCCGGCATCCACGTCGACGCCCTGACCCGCCTGGACCGCCACCGGGAGGCGGCGCGCGAACTGCGGTCCGCCCTGCGGGCCGGGCAGGTGCCGATCCCGGTGGCGCGGATGGCCCAGGTGCTGGGCGCGGCCGGCGGCAGCCTGGCCGAGGTGGCCGAGCTGCTGCCCCGGGAGGGCCTGCGCGGCCTGCTGTTCACCGTCGCGGAGGCGCCCCCGGAGGCGGCGGACGAGCTGCTGGAGGCGTTGTGGCGGCGGTACCCCGGGGAGCCGGGCATCCTCGCGCTCGCCGCTCGCGTCGGCCGCCAGGTCCCCCTCATCCGGGCCATGGAGTGGTCGGCGCGCCTGCGCCGGCACGGGTTCCCGGCCCGGTGCACCCTGCTCACGCTGTCCGCCGACGGGCGCCGCACCCCGCGCGAGCGCACGCTGGCGGCGGCGATCGCCCTGGAGATGTTCCACGACGAGGCCGCGCTGCCGCTGCTGCACGAGGCACTGGCCGCGGTCCCGGACGCCGGCTCGGCGGCGGTGCTGGACGAGATGCGGATCCTGGCCCCGCAGGTGTCGGCGAACATCGAGCTCGCCGACGCCTGACCCGCACGAGAGGAGCTCCACATTGGACACACCGGAGAGCGGCCCGGCACCGGAGGGTTTCCGGTGGAACCGGGACGCGCTGACCCATCGCGACCCGGACGACGACATCTTCCAGTTCATCTACGAGCGCAACGTGTGGGGCAGCGCCGAGTCGGCCTCCGGCGGCGGCTCGGAGCTGGCCCAGACCCGCGTGCTGCGCGTCGCGCTGCCCGAGCTGTTCCACCGGCTCGGCGTGACGACGTTCCTGGACGCGCCCTGCGGCGACTTCACCTGGATGCAGCACCTCGACCTGGGCGGCATCCGGTACGTCGGGCTCGACGTGGTACCGCAGATGATCGAGGCGAACCAGGCCCGGTTCGGCTCGCCGCTGCGCCGGTTCGTGGCCGGCGACGTCGTCTCCGGGCCGCTGCCGGACGCCGACCTGATGCTGTGCCGGGACTGCCTGGTCCACCTGTCGTACCGGCAGATCTTCGAGGCGCTGGCGAACGTCGCCCGCTCACGGCTGCGCTACCTGCTGGCGACCACGTTCGTGCAGCGCACCGACAACCACGACATCGTCACCGGCGACTGGCGCCCGCTGAACCTGTGCGCGCCGCCGTTCAACCTGCCGCCGCCCGAGCAGGTCATCGTCGAGGGCTGCACCGAGAACGGCGGCGTGTTCGCCGACAAGGCGCTGGGCCTCTGGCCCACGTCGGCGCTGCCGGCGCTGCCGGCGCTGCCGGCCTGAGCCGTGGCGCCGCGGGGGTGCCGGTCTCCGGTGGCGCCGCGGCGTCGGCCGGCGCCGTGGTGCCGGCGACCCGGATCAGCCGCGGCGCCGGCGACAGCACGTCACTGCCGGGGCCGGCCTGCTCGCGGCCAGCCGGCGGCGGCCAGCGCCAGCAGCGCGCGGGCGTTCTCCGCCGGGGAGTCGCTCAGCTCGACCCGCGCGAGGGCGGGCAGCGCGGCGCCCTCGGGCTCGCCGTACACGACGACGTCGGGCAGGTCGCGGCCGCCGGCCAGCTGCTGGAGCACGCCGGCGATCGCGTTGCCGACCGCCGGGGTCGCCTCCGGCGCGCCCTTGACGACGATGGCGAGCTCGGCCTGCGGTACCGTCGCCGCCACCTCCAGCGCGCCCGACAGGACGACGGCGGCGGACTCGACCAGGTCCGGGTCGACGGTGACCACCAGGCGGGCGGCGGTCCGGCGCACCGGGACGACCTCCGCGGGGGACGCCGGTGTGGCGGGCAGCTGCCACGACTTGGCCCAGTGGTGGGCGGCGTAGGCGTCCGGGAAGGTCTGGCCGGCGCGGTGCGGCTCGGTCCAGTGGTACGGGTAGAACAGCTCGGGACCGAACACGGCCGGCACCGGGTGCCCGAGCGCGTCCTGCTCGACGAGCGTGCGGGTGAGCAGTTCCGGTCCGGTCTGCTCGTTCGGCGGCCGGTCGGGCCGCCAGGCGATCGAGTCGGCGAGGGCCGCGACGACCGCCGCGAAGAACGGATGGCCGGGCACGCAGCCGAGCAGCCCGATGCTGGCCCGGAAGCCGTCCTCGCGCGCGGTGCAGGCGTCCACCCCGGCGAGCAGCGGCTCGATGCTGCGGAAACACTCGAAGTCGGTGTCGACGTAGATGCCGCCGTGGGCGAGGAGCAGCTCGTACCGGAAGATGTCGGCCTTCTGCGCCCACGAGCCGGCGGCGTCGAACGCGGCCTGGTTGACCAGCGGCGGCAGGTCGTCCTCCCGCCAGAGGCGCATCTCCCAGCCGGGGTGGTGGCGCTGCCAGGTCGCGCCGAACGCCTGTTCCCGCTCGGGCATCGGACCGCCGAACCACACTCGATGGAAGACGCGCGGCATCAGCAGCCGATCGGTCGCGATCGTCATCGAAAGCTCCCCACCAGGTCGCGGGTGTGCAGCAGGCGGCGCAGCGAGTCGACGACCGTGCCGCGGGGCAGCGGCAGCGCGTGCCGGGCCGGGTCGTGGCCGTCGACCGGCGTGAACGAGGCGACCACGTCGCAGGCCCGCCACAGGTCGTCGGCGTCGTCGCAGGCGAGCACCTCGACGTCGAGGGTGCCGGGGCCGCCGGTGACGTCGCCGGTGAACGTCCGGCCGGGCGGCACGCCGACCACCAGTACCGCCGAACCCTGCGGCGCCTCGGCCAGCTCCTGCGCCACCTCGCCCAGCAGCGGCGACAACGCGCTGACGCCGATCCGCAGCGGTCGTCCCTCGGCGCGGGCGGCGGCCCGCCGGGCGACCAGCAGCCAGCCGAGGCTCGCCTCGATCGAGCTGACCGTCACCAGGTCCGAGTGCAGCCGGTCGAGCAGCGTCCCCTTGCCGTGCGGATCGGGCCGGCGGCGCAGCTCCTCGACGACGACCGGCCAGTCGGCGGTGAGCAGCCTGAGCCGGGCGTCCGCCCGCCGGCCGAGTTTGCGGGCCGTCGCCTCATAGGTGGTACCCCGGAACGCCGGATGCGTGCGCAGCGACGGGTGCCGTTCGGCCAGGTGGGCGCGGGCCTGGCCGACCCGTCCGGCGCGCCGCATGAGCGACAGCGCGTCGAGCCCGATCCGCACCCGCTGCACCGCGTGCCGGTTGTGCACGACGCGCAGGCCGTGCGGCCCGGTGGCGAGCCGGTACGCGAGGTCGGCGTCCTCGGCGAACGACACCTCGAAGCGGGCGTCGCCGAGCACCGCGCGGCGGATCGTCGAGCGGCCGCCCCAGAACTGGTACCAGTCGCCGATGCTCAGGTGCCGCAGGCCCTCGTGGCTCATGTAGACCTGGCCGCGGAACGCCAGCCAGGCCTCGACGCTGGTGACCCGGTCGGCGGTCGGGCCGGTCCAGCCGAGCACCGCGTCGACCTCGTGTCCGTGCTCGACGTACGTGCGCAGGTGCTCGGCCAGGCATCTCGGCGCCGGTTCGTCGTCGTCGTCCAGGAAGAACAGGATGTCGCCGCGGCTCGCCTCCACCCCGACGTTGCGCGCCTCGCCGAGGCCGACGTTCCGGTCGAGCCGGATGAACGTGAGGTCGAGCCGGTCGAGGAACGGCACGACGATCGGCTCCGCCGTCTCCGCCGAGCCGTCGTCGACGACCACGACGTGGAACCGCTCGCCCGGCAGTGTCTGGCGGCAGAGCGCGGCGAGGCACTCGTGCAGCGGTCCGGGCCGCTGGTACGTGGTGACGATGACGCTCATCGTCAGGTCGGTCTCCGGCGGGTCGAGGTCGCCGGCGAGCTCGCGGTACACGTCGGCCCATCCCTTGCCGGAGCGCGGGCTGGAGTGGTCGAGCACCGGGCTGGCCGGGTCGAGCCAGTCGGCCTGCAGTCCGCGGTGGTCGGCGACGCACACCAGGTCGCACCGGGTGAACTGGTCGGCCAGGAAGGCCTGGGCCGGCTCGCCGCGCGGGGGCTGCCATCCGGCATGGACGCTCGCCACCAGGGGGATGCCGAGCAGCCACACCTTCTCCAGCAGGGCGGCGTCGGCCAGGTCCCCCGCCAGGTGCACGTGGACGGTGTCGACCGGCCACTCGACGAACAGCTCGGCCAGCAGCGCCTCCGACGGCGAGTCGCCGAGGAAGGGCCGGGCGCCGGCGACGTCGAGCGCGAACTGCCGCACGCCCTGCTCCAGCCCGGTCTCCCGCAGGGCCGGCCGCTCCGCGACGACGGGCTCGACGGTGACCACGTCCCACCCGCGCGCGGCGACCCGCCGGGCGAGCTCGGCACATCGGCGGTACGCGACGGCGTCCCGGGACGGCAGCATGACGGCCACGCACGGCCGCCGCGAGTGAGTGCGCACGTTGGACCCATCGGCACCCGACTCGCATCGTTGAGGAAACCGCCGTTAGGGTCCGGCCGTGCTGTTCATGGTGATAGAACGCTTCCACGAGGGCGATCCGCGCCCGGTCTACGCCCGCGCCCGCTCGGCCGGCCGCCTCCTCCCGGAGGGCCTCCGCTACGTCGACAGCTGGGTCGAGGCCAACCTGGCCCGCTGCTTCCAGGTGATGGAGTGCGACGACCTGTCGCTGCTGTCGGCGTGGATCGCGTCGTGGTCGGACCTGGTGGACTTCGAGGTGATCCCGGTCCTCACCTCGGCCCAGGCGTCCGCGGTGGTCCCCTGAGGCGCACCGCCGACCCGGCCTTCGCCGCCCGCGGTCCCGGTTCGCTGTCCGAGACGCCGATCACGGGCTACGCGCTCGGGTTCGGCCGGCACGCCGACCGCTGGGCGGGCTGCGCGGCCGAGCCATGATCGTGGGAACCATCTGGTCGCTGGGACAGCCGGAAGCTTCCCACGATCATGGACGCGCCCGACCTCGACCGATCCCGCGTGCTCCATCACACGGGCCGCCAGCCTGCCGCCCGCCGCCAGCCAGCCGCCCGCCTGCCGCCAGCCACTAGCCCGCCGCTGGCTCGCCCGCCGCTGGCTCGCCCGCCGCCTGCCCGCCGGCCGCCAGCCCGCCGCCGCCGAGACGTTGGTCGATCTACCCTCGCCCGCCGAGATCAAGATGCGGGTAGATCGACCAACGTCTACCGAGCAACACGGCGGTGCCGCCCGGGCGCGGGGCCCGGGCGGCGACTGCGGTGCGTGGAGTGCTAGCGGCCGGCGGAGATCAGTTCGCCCTCGATGACCTCGGCGCGGTGCGCGGCCGGGCGGCGGGGGCGCATGAAGCGCGGCGCCCACCAGTTGGCGTTGCCCAGCAGGGTCATCAGGGACGGCAGGACCACCGCGCGGATGATCGTCGCGTCCAGCAGGATCGCGGCGGCCAGGCCCACGCCCAGCTGCTTCATGTCGATCGTGCTCAGCGTGGCGAAGATGGAGAACACGCCGACCATCACGATCGCGGCGCTGGTCACGACGCCCGCGGAGCCGGTGATGCCGTGGGCCACGGCCTCGCGGGTCGGCATGCCCTGGGCGACGGCCTCGCGGATGCGGCTGACGACGAACACGTGGTAGTCCATCGACAGGCCGAACAGCACCACGAAGAGGAACAGCGGCAGCCAGGAGACCACGGCGTCCATCGAGGTGAAGCCCAGGATGCCCTCGGCCCAGGTGCCCTGGAAGATCAGCACCACCAGGCCGTAGGAGGCCGCGGCCGACAGCATGTTCAGCGCAATGGAGGTCAGGGCGACGACCACCGAGCGGAAGGTGAACGCCATCACCAGGAAGGTGAGCACCAGGACGAAGCCCATGACGACCGGCAGCTTGGTCTTGACGTGGTCGGCGTAGTCGACGTCGGCGCCGACGAAGCCGCCCACCGCGACCGAGGCGCCCGGCACCTGGCCGATCGTCTGCGGCACGAGCTGGGTGCGCAGCCGGGTCAGCGACTCCTTCGCCTGGTCGGAGCGGCCGGCGAACGGGGTGGCGACGTCGAGCACGGCGACCTTGCCGTCGGCGCTGAAGGTGATGTCCGGCGCCTCGTCGAGCGGCGCGAACAGCGGGTCGGACGCCGCCTTCGTGGCCAGCAGGGTGAGCTGCTGCTCGACCGCGGCGCGCTGGCCGTCGGGCACCCGGACCGCGACGGTGTGCACGGTGCCGTTGCTCGGGTAGGCCTTGACCAGCCGGTCGTAGGCCTGCATGGCCGGGGTCGTGCGCGGCAGGTCCTCCATGCCGGGGAACGACAGCCGCATGCTGATCGCCGGGGCGGCCAGGGCGAGCAGGGCCAGCACCGACACCGCCAGCGTGATCGCCGGCCGGCGGATCGCCGGGCGCAGGATGAACGACCACACCCGCGACGGGGCACCGGCGGCGCGCGGCCGGGTGAGGCGCCACAGCAGCGGCACGCGCGGCCGGTCGATCCAGCGGCCGAGCTTGGCCAGCAGCGCCGGGAGCACGGTCAGCGAACCGAGGACGGCGACCAGGACGACCAGGATCGAGCCGACGGCGAGCGAGGAGAAGACGACGTCACCGGCGAGGAACAGCCCGGCCATCGCGATCGTCACGGCGATGCCGGAGACGACCACGGCGTGCCCGGAGGTCTCCGCGGCGATCTCGACGGCGTCGAGGTGGGCCCGGCCCTTGGCCCGCTCCTCGCGCTCGCGGCGCAGGTAGAACAGCGAGTAGTCGACGCCGACGGCCATACCGATGAGCAGGATGACGCTGGCGGTGGTGTCGGTCGACGGCACCAGGTGCGAGGCGAGCGTCGAGAGGCCGAGGGCGGCGGCGACCGACGACAGCGCGAGCAGCACGGGCACGCCGGCGGCGATGAGCGCGCCGAACGCGACGATGAGGATCGCGAAGGTGACCGGCAGGCTCAGGATCTCGGCGCGCTTGAAGTCCTGGCCGAGCGTGTCGTCCATGGCCTGGCTGATGGAGGGGCCGCCGGTCTCCTCGATGCGCAGGTCGGGGTGGCGGCTCTGCACGGCGTCGGTCGCGGCGTGCAGCGGGCCGATGCGCTCCTGCGCGGTGTCCGGGTCACCCTTCATGGTGACCCGCACGAGCAGGGCGCTGTTGTCGTGGGACGGCAGCGGCGGGCTCACGTCGGCGACCTCGGGCAGCGCCTTCATCGCCGCGGTGACGTCGGCGGCGGCCCGCTCCGCGAGCGCCTTGTCCAGCGCCCCGGACGCAGCGGTGATCAGCACGCTCTCCGTCGCCGGGTTGTCGAAGTGGCCGTCGGCGACGATGACGTCGGCCCGGCCGGACTCGCCGATGGCCGCGTCGGAGTTGCTGGCCTCGACGGTCCCCGCCATGTTCCCGCCGACGAAGCAGACGGCGACGAACACGACCCAGAGTGCGATTGCGCGCCAAGGATGCTCGGCACTCCACCGTGCGACCCGAACAGTAAGCGGTCTCTTGTTCACGGCAATGACGCTATGGATCGGGGGCGCCGCGAACATCCGGGCTGCACCCCGCCCGCACCCGGAGAAGCCGACCCCGGGCCGCCTCAGGGTCGTGCCGGATGCGCGACCCGCCGAGTGCCAACCGAGCTGCAACCCAGCGGCAACCGACCGGCGAACCGAAGTGCCTCAACATGTCGCCGGCCGGGCCGATGAGGCGGACGTGTTCGAAGACGTCACCTCCGTCACCCTGCACGCCGCCCTCGACGGCCTGGCCAAGCGGCAGCGGGTGATCGCCGACAACATCGCCAACATCGAGACGCCGGGGTTCCTCGCGGGACGGGTGTCGTTCGAGGACGCGTTACGAACGGCCGTGGCGGCCGGCGATCCGGGGTCGGCGCCGATCTCGGTCGCCCGCTCGCTGGAGCCGACCCGCGAGGACGGCAACAACGTGAACCTCGACCACGAGGTGCTCTCGAACGTGGACACCGGGCTGCGGTACCAGACGATGCTCCGCGCGACGGATGACAAGTTCGGACTGCTGCGCAGTGTGATCAGGGGCTGAACATGACCATTTTCAGCGCGATCGGCATCGCCGGCACCGGCGTGACCGTGTATCGCAAATGGCTGGACGCGATCGCCGACAACGTCGCGAACATCAACAACGTGGCGCCGACGAGCGGCGAGGCGTTCCGGGCCCGCTACGTGCAGGCGCGGGCGGCGAGCTACGGCACCGGCGAGGGCGGCGTCGTCGTGGCCGGCACCGCGCTCGGCGACCCGAAGGGCCGGCTGGTGTACGAGCCGGACAACCCGCTCGCCGACCGGGAGGGCTACGTGCGGTACCCCGACGTGGACCTGGGCTCGCAGATGACCCAGATGATCATGGCGCAGCGCGCCTACCAGGCGAACCTGACCGTCGTCGACCGGGCCAAGGACGCGTACCAGGCGGCGATCCAGATCGGGAAGGGCTGATCCACGTGTCCATCGACGCGATCGCGCCGATCGGCGCCGTCCAGGCAACGTCGCCGCTGGGGACGACGGACGAGAAGGCCGTGCCGACGGGCGGCGGCACCGACTTCGGTGCCATGGTCGCCCAGGGGCTGCAGCGCCTCCAGTCGGCCCAGGACACGGCCGACAACCTCGCCGTCGAGGCGGCGACCGGCCGGCTGACCGACGTGCACGACTACATGATCGCCGCGACCCAGGCCGGCCTCGCGACCAGCCTGGCCGTCTCGGTGCGCAACCGCGCCCTTGAGGCCTTCAACGAGATCATGAGGATGCAGGCCTGATGCGTGAGCGGTTCACCGCGCTCGGCCGCCGGGGCGTCGACGGCTGGAAGTCGTTCACCCCCGGACAGAAGGCGGTCACCATCTTCGCCGTCGTGGCGCTGGCCATCGGCGGGTACTTCTTCGCGACGTGGGCCGGCCGGCCGACGATGGCGCCGCTGTTCTCCAACCTGCAGGCCGCCGACGCGAGCGCGATCGTCGACCGGCTCAACGCCGAGGGCGTGACCTACTCGCTCACGGACGGCGGCAGCACGATTCTGGTCCCGAACGATCAGGTCTACGCACTGCGCATCTCGATGAGCGGAGCCGGGCTGCCCGCCCAGGGTGAGGCCGGCTACGCGCTGCTCGACAACCAGGGCATCATGACCAGCGAGTTCATGCAGCAGGTGACCTACCGCCGGGCCCTGGAAGGCGAGCTGGGCAAGACGATCCAGTCGATCGACGGCGTGAACTCCGCGACGGTACACCTGGCGATCCCGCAGAAGGACGTCTTCACCGACGAGCAGCAGCCGCCGACCGCGTCGGTGCTGGTGAACACCGGCAACAAGCCGCTCTCCGGCGACAAGGTCACCTCGATCGTGCACCTGGTGTCCTCCAGCGTGGAGGGCATGGCGCCGAGCGCGGTGACCGTCGTCGGGGCCAACGGCAAGGTGCTGTCCACCGGCGACGACGACGGCGGCGGGTCGGGCCCGGAGAGCACGGGCGCCCAGACCGGCGCCTACGAGCAGCGGCTCAACAAGGCGCTGCAGACGATGCTCGACACGGTCGTCGGGCCGGGTCACTCGGTCGTAAACGTCACCGCCGACCTCGACTTCGACAACACCGAGACGAAGACGCAGCGCTACGTCGCCGACCCGGCCGTGCCGCCGCTGTCGGAGTCGAAGCAGTCGGAGCAGTACACCGGCGGCAACGGCGTGCCGGTCGGCGGCGTCCTCGGCCCGGACAACATCCAGGTGCCGAACGGCACCGGCGCCGGCGGCGACGGGCAGTACCAGCAGACGACCGAGACCCGCAACAACGCGGTCGGCATGGTCACCGAGACCCGCAAAACGGCGCCCGGCGCGGTGAAGAAGCTCGCCGTGGCGGTCATCGTGGACAGCTCGAAGGCCAGGATCGACGAGGCGCAGCTGCAGCAGCTGGTGTCGTCGGCGGTCGGGCTCGACGCGACCCGGGGCGACCAGATCGCGGTCAGCTCGATGGCGTTCGACACGTCCGCGGCGCAGGCCGAGGCGAGCGCCGCCGCCGAGGCCGCCAAGGGCCAGCAGGCGCAGGTGCAGCAGCAGTACATCCAGATGGGATCGATCGTCCTCGCGCTCCTGATCCTGCTGATCATCGCGGCGCTCGCCCAGCGCAAGCGCCGCAAGCGCGAGCGGCAGAAGCTCACCGAGGAGCAGAACGCGGCGCTGGAGGAGATGCAGGCGGCCATCGAGGCGGCCCGCGCCAAGCTGGCCCTGGAGGGCGGCGGCGGCAGCGGCGGCGCCCCGGCGCTGGAGGGCGGCGGCGCGCCCGGCGACGAGTTCGACCGCGACGGCAAGTTCCGGGACCTCACGACGATGGTCGAGAAGCAGCCCGACGAGGTGGCGCAGCTGCTGCGCGGCTGGCTCGCGGACCGCCGCGGGTGAGTGACCGATGACCACGGGCGAGATGACCGGCCTGCGCAAGGCCGCCATCCTGCTGGTGCAGATGGGCAAGGACGACGCCGCGAAGATCATGGCGCACCTGCGCGAGGCCGAGGTCGAGGAGCTGACCGCGGAGATCGTGCGCCTCGGCCAGGTCGAGGCCGACATCGCCGACGTGGTGCTCGAGGAGTTCCACGACCTGGCGACCGGGCACCGCTACGTCGGCCAGGGCGGCATGGACTTCGCGCGGGACCTGCTGGAGGCCTCCCTCGGCCGGGAGCGGGCCGGCGAGATCGTCGGGCGGCTGAACACCGTCTTCATGGACGTGCCGTTCGGGTTCCTGTCCCAGGCCGACCCGCGGCAGCTGCTGTCCTTCCTGCAGGACGAGCACCCACAGACGATCGCGCTGGTGCTCGCCCACATGACGGCGACCCAGGCCTCGCAGATCCTGTCCGGCCTGGCGCCGGAGCTGCAGGCGGACGTGGCCCACCGGATCGCGGTCATGGACCGCACCTCACCCGACATCATCCGGCAGGTGGAGGCGACCCTGGAACGCAAGATGTCGTCGGTACTGCAGCCGAACGACCTGTCGAACGTCGGCGGCCTGGAGCCGCTGGTCGAGATCATCAACCGCACCGACCGGGCCACCGAGCGGCTGATCCTGGAGGGCCTCGCGGGCCGCAACCCCGAGCTCGCCGAGGAGATCCGATCGAAAATGTTCATGTTCGAGGACATCGTGTCCCTCGACGACCGTTCGATCCAGCTGGTGCTGCGCCAGGTCGAGACGAACGACCTCGCGACCGCGCTCAAGGGCGTGCGCGAGGAGGTGCGCCAGAAGGTCATGAAGAACCTCTCGGAGCGCGCGTCCGAGAACCTCGCCGACGAGATCGAGATGCTCGGCCCGGTGCGGCTGCGCACGGTCGAGGAGTCGCAGGCCAAGATCGTGCAGGCGATCCGCACGCTGGAGGAGTCCGGCCAGATCGTGATCCGGCGAGGCGATGACGATGAGTTCGTCGGCTGACTACGAGCCGGCGTTCCCGCCGCCGCCCCCGAAGCGGCCGAGCGTCCCGCGGCCGGCGTTCCCGCCGCCGCCCCCGCGGCCGACCACCCCGTCGACCCGGGCGTTCCCGCCGCCGGAGCGGCCGGCGACGGTCCGGTACGGCGAGAGCGTGCTGCGCGACGAGCGGGCCGGCGCCGCCCCGTCCGCCCGGTTCGACGTCGACCTGCGCGAGCACGAGGAGCTGCCGGCCGAGCTGGTCGCCCAGGTGCGGGCCGAGGCCGAGGCCGTCGGCTACGCCAGCGGCTGGGCCCAGGGTATGCGCGAGGCGCAGGCCAGCGCCGACGAGGAGGCCGACCGGGTGGCCGCCGAGATGGAGGCGATGGCCGGCATGCACCGGCGGCGGGTCGAGCAGGCCCTGCAGGCGGTCGGCGCCGCCGCGGCCGAGCTCGAACGGCGGATGGTCCCGGCCGCGCAGGACGTGGAGGACCAGATCGTGGCGACCGCGTTCGCGCTCGCCGAGGCGGTGCTGGGCCGCGAGCTGCGCACCGCCGCCGAGCCGGGCCGGGAGGCGCTGGCCCGGGCGCTCGCGCTCGCCCCGTCCGGAAGTCCGGTGACGGTCCGCCTCAACCCGGACGACCGGCGGACGATCGGACAGACGGACCTGGTCCTGGACGGCCGCGCGGTCTCCGTCGTGGAGGACGCGAACCTGCGGCCCGGTGACGCGCTCGCGGTCTGCGACGCCACCACCGTCGACGCGCGGCTCGGGCCGGCCCTGGAGCGCGTGCGGGAGGTGCTCGGACAGTGACGATGACAATGGCCCTGCAGCAGCGGCTGGCCGCCGCGCGGGCGGCGGCGGCTCCCCGGGTCACCGGGCGGGTCAGCTCGGTCGTCGGGCTGTCCGTCACCGTCGCCGGGGTCGAGGGCAGCGTCGGCGACCTGGTCGAGATCGGTCCCGAGCGGGTGCCGGCCGAGGTCGTGTCGATCGACGGCGACCGGCTGGCCTGCCTGCCGCTCGGCCCGCTCACCGGGATCGGGGCGGACAGCCCGGTGCGCGGCACGGGCGGTCCGCTCACCATCGCGGTCGGCGAGGCGCTGCGCGGCCGGGTGCTCGACGGGCTCGGGCGGCCGATGGACGGCGGGCCGGCGCTCTTCGGGCTCGACCGGGTCGGCGTCGAGAACGATGCGCCCGGCGCGCTCGCCCGGGGGCGGGTGCAGCAGCCGCTGTCGCTCGGGGTGCGCGCCCTGGACACGCTCGTGCCGTGCGGCCGGGGGCAGCGGGTCGGCATCTTCGCCGGCAGCGGGGTCGGGAAGAGCTCGCTGATGTCGATGATCACCAGGGGTACCGACGCCGAAATCTCCGTCATCGGACTCGTCGGCGAACGCGGGCGCGAGGTCCGCGAGTTCATCGAGAACGACCTCGGTCCCGAGGGGCTGGCCCGCTCGGTCGTGGTCATCGCCACCTCGGACCAGCCACCGCTGGTGCGGCTGCGGGCCGGGTTCGTGGCCACCCGGATCGCCGAGTACTTCCGCGACGGCGGCGCCGACGTCCTGCTCCTCATGGACAGCCTCACCCGCACCGCGATGGCCCAGCGCGAGGTCGGCCTGTCGGCCGGCGAACCGCCCGCCACGCGCGGCTACCCGCCGAGCGTCTTCGCGCTGCTCCCCCGCCTGCTGGAGCGGGCCGGCCCGGCGCCGGTCGGCAGCATCACCGGCCTGTACACGGTGCTCGTCGAGGGCGACGACCACAACGAACCGATCGCGGACGCGGCCCGTTCGATCCTGGACGGTCACATCACGCTCGACCGCCGGCTGGCCACCTCCGGGCACTTCCCCAGCATCGACGTGCTGGAGTCGGTGTCCCGGGTGGCCAACGCCGTCACCACCCGCGAGCAGCGGGGCGACGCGACCGCGCTGCGGCGGATGCTGGCCGCCCACCGCGACGTCCGTGAGCTGATCGAGATCGGGGCGTACGTCGCCGGCACCAACCCCGACGCCGATCGCGCCCGCCGGCTGTGGACGCCGATCAACGACTTCCTCCGGCAGGACATGGACGACGTCACGCCCGCGCCGCGGGCGTGGACGATGCTCAGCGCGGTACTGGCAGGTGGCTGATGGCCAAGCAGGGATTCCGGCTCGCCGCGGTGCTGCGGGCCCGCAAGGCGCAGGAGGACGCGGCGAAGACGGCGGTGGTCCGCGCCCGGGCCGACGCCTCGGCCGCCGTGGAGGCGGTCCGCGCCCGCGAGCGCGACCTGGACGGCCGGTCGGTGCCGCTGCGGTCGACGTCGGCGGCGTTCGCGGCCACGCTGACCGCCCGGCAGGCGATCGCGGGCGAACTGGCCGCGGCCATCGGGGTGCGCCGCCTCGCCGACGAGTCGGTGGAGGAGCGGATGGCCGAGCTCACCGCCGCGGCCGTGCAGCGCCGGACCATCGAGAAGCTGCAGGAGCGCCACGACGCCACCCGCAAGCGCACGCGCGACGCCGCCGAGGCCAAGGCGGCGGACGACCTGACCACATCCGCCGCGTTCCGGAACGAGGGATCATGACGGTACTGCAGGCACAGGCGCGCATCGCCGAGATCCGCGGCCTGCTGGGCCGGTCCGGCCCGGCCACGACCGCACCACCTTCGGACGCGTTCGATGCGGTCCTCCGGTCGTCGCTGCCGAGCGACGAGGCCGCTTCGGCTACGTCGCTCACGTCGGCGGCGTCCGGGGCGTCCCCAACTTCCGCGGTGTCCGCGGTGCCCGCGGTGTCCCCGGTTCACGCGGCTTCCGCGGAGGCGACGCGGGTGGCATCCTCCGTCTTGCGCCCGGCTTCCCTGTCGTCGGGCGTGCCGTACGCGTCGCTCTTCCAGCAGGCGGCCACCCGCCACGGCGTCTCCCCGACGCTGCTCGCGGCGGTGGCGAAGGTGGAGTCCGGCTACAACCCGGCGGCGGTGAGCCGGGCCGGCGCCCAGGGCCTCATGCAGCTCATGCCCGGCACCGCACGCGGCCTGGGCGTGGACGCCCTGGACCCGGCCCAGGCCGTGGACGGCGCCGCCCGCCTGCTGTCCGGCCACCTGCGCCGCTTCGGCTCACTGGACCTGGCCCTGGCCGCGTACAACGCGGGCGGCGGCGCGGTGAGCCGCTACGGCGGCATCCCGCCGTTCGAGGAGACCCAGGCCTACGTACCCAAGGTGAAGGCCGCGATGGCCCAGCTCGCGGCGAGGGGATTCGCCTGATGACCGCACCGCTGCCGGCGACACCGCGCCCGTCCCGCACCGACCGCTCGGTCCTCGACCTCCTGGCGCCCCCCGACCCGGCCTTCGCCGCGGCGCTGTCGGACGCCCGCGCTGAGGCCGAACGCCTGTCGGGAGCGCAGCACCGGGCCGACGCGCGCCGGCTGGCCGAGACCCGCGACCGCGACCGCGCCCGCCGAGCCGCGGACCGCGACGCCGAGCACGAGGCGCTCCGGACGTTCCCCGACCAGTCGTACCGCCCGGCCCTCCACCCGTCGGTGACCGCCGAGTGGCGGGCAAGGGCCGAATCGGCGCCGTCACGCGACACCGTGGTGGCCGCCCAGCGAGCCGCCGACCGCTGGTCCTCTGCCTCGGCCGCGGACCGGCCGGCGAGGCCGGTCCGCGAGGACCCGCCCGCCACGGACCGTCCCGCCACCGACCGTCCCGCCACCGACCGTCCCGCCATGGACCGTCCCGCCACGGACCGTGCGGCCCCGCCGGCCGTCACCGGCGAACCCGCCGGAGATCGGCCGGAAAGCCGCTCCACCGGCATCCGGGACTCCGCCTCGACCACCCGGGACTCGTCGAGGGCCGGGGCGGATGCCAGCCCGACCGGCCAAGGATCGGTTGCGACCGGCGAGCCTTCGATACCAACCGGCCAAAACCGATCGGCGGTCGACTCCGCACTCCCCGGTCAAGGCGCTGTTCCGGCCGGCCAGACCCCGGCTGCCGGCCAGGGTCCCGTGGCCGGCCAGGATCCCGTGGTCGGCCAGGGTCCCGTGGCGGGTCAGGGCACGGCGGCCGATCGGGGTGCCGTGACCGGCCAGGGCGCGATCGTGGTCGGCCCGACCACGAACCCGTTCGGCCAGGGCGCGATGCTGGTCGGTCAGAGCACGATCCCGGTCGGCCGGACCGTGAACCCGCATGACCCGGACACGCTCGGCGGCGAGGGCCTCCTCGAAGGGCCTCCCGGCCAGAACGGCCCCGGCGGCGCCCAAGGCAGCGGCCCGATCCTCCCGGGCGATGCCCACCCCGCCCCCGGCAGCGCCGCACCCGGCAGTATCACACCCGGCAATGGCGGGTCTGCCGTCACCGCACCTGGCGGCGGCGCCTCCGGTAGCGGCGTACCCGGCAGCGAGCCGGCCGCTTCCCCCGCCGGCGGGGCTGCGTCGTCGGCCAGACCCGGCACCGACCTGGCCGGCCAGATCGCCGCCCTCCTCGCCGGTGAACTCCCGGCCCCGGCCGGCCACCCGGATGCGACCCAGGGTCCGATGGCAGCCGGACAGCCATCCGTACGCGCTCCGGAGCACTGGGCCGTGCCGTCCGGACCGCAGAACCGATCGCCGTCCGGTGGTCCGAGTGCCACGCCTGGATCGCCGATCGGATGGCTGGGCGCATTGCCGTCCGGATCGCCTTCTGGAGCGCTGAGCGGGACGTCGGCGGGACCGCCGGCCGGACCAGGGCAGGCGGGACAGGCCGCCGCCCCGGCGGATGGACAGTCGTCCGGACAGATAGCAGGGCAGTTGGCCGGAGACCCGACCGGAACCTCGGACCGGAACTTCGCCGGACGAACGGCAGAAGTCGCGGCAGGACCGGCGGTCGAGCCGGCAGCGGCCGGAGTGGCGCCCGGACAGCCGGATGCATTGCCGGCCGGGACCGTCGATCTCCCGCCAGGCGGCACGACCACCGCTGAAACCACCGGCCAGACGATCGGCCAAACCAGCGGCCAAACCAGCGGGCAGGCCGACGGCCACTCCCACGGCCGGATCGAATCGGCGGGTCGGCCCGATCGCCAGGACGACCGGGCAGTCCTGCCGGACGGCCTCGTGCGTGAGTCGGGCGCCGCCGGCAGCCCGGCGGTCGTCAGGACCGACGCGTCAGGCGCTCACCACCGCGTTCACGACACCGGCGGTACCGTCGCGACCGATCTGGTGCACGGGTTCGCCGTGCATGCCGGGCACAGCGCCGGCGGTGGCCACGACGCCGACCCGAACGGCAGCTCGGACCCACGCGGCCAAGGCGACGCCGGCGGCGACGGAGGCGCATCGAGCGTGCCGTTCGCCGCGCTCGCCGATGCCGGGCGGGCCGTCGCCGCCACCGCGTCCACGGCGCTGGCCGCGCCCGCCGCGGCGGCCCAGCAGCCGGGCAGCGGCGCGGCGTCGGTCGCCGCGCAGATCGGGATGGTGCTCACGCCGCTGCGGAAGGGGGCCGACGGCGTGCACCGGATGACCATCCACCTCGAGCCCGGCGAGCTCGGCGCGGTCAGCATCGTGGCCGAGGTGCGCGGCGGGGCCGTCGCCGTGCAGTTGCAGGCCGGCAGTGACGCCGGGCGGGCCGCGCTCCAGGCCGCGCTGCCCGACCTGCGGCAGGACCTGCAGCAGGCCGGGTTCGGCGGATGCGACCTCGACCTGCACCAGCAATCGTCCCCGCAGGGCAACCAACCGCAACATTTCTCAGGTTGGCAGCCCGAGGGTCGATCTCAACAGCGGGCGCCCGAACGCCGCCGCGAAACCCCCGACGAGGGGACGCGGCGCGTGGCCGACGACGCCGGCGGCGCGCTGGATCTGCGCGTGTGAGCGAAGGAGTACCGCCATCACCACCCCGACCCCGGTCAGCGGCAACGTCAGCGACTACGTGCCGAAGACGAACGCGCCGGCCAAGAAGGACCAGGACGAGCCCACCAAGCCCGGCGGCGAGCTGGGCAAGGACGCGTTCCTCAAGCTGCTCGTCGCGCAGCTGAAGTACCAGGACCCGACGGCGCCGATGGCGAACACCGAGTTCCTGGCCCAGACCGCGCAGTTCACCACCGTGGAGAAGCTCACCGACCTCGCCGAGGTCGAGAAGGAGCTGCTCAGCGCCCAGCTGCAGCTCGGCGCGAGCAACCTCGTCGGGCGGACCGTGACGTACACCGGTGCCGACGACAAGGAGCACACGGGCGTCGTCTCGGCGGCGAAGTTCGCGGGCAGCACCACCACCCTGCGGGTCGGCGAGGCGGACGTGCCGCTCTCGGCGATCACGGAGATTCGTCAGACCCAGGCCGCACCGGCGTCCTGAAAGGAGCCCCACCCCTATGCTTCGCTCACTCTTCTCCGGCATCAGCGGTCTGCGCGCGCACCAGCAGATGATGGACGTCACCAGCAACAACATCGCGAACGTCAACACCGTCGGCTTCAAGTCGTCGCAGGTCGTCTTCCACGACACGCTGAGCCAGCTGATGCGCGCCGCCGGCGCGCCGCAGCAGGGCCAGGGCGGCACGAACCCGGCCCAGGTCGGCCTCGGCGTGCGGCTGGGCGCCATCAACACGAACTTCATCCAGGGATCGGCCCAGACGACCGGCCGGGCGACCGACGTGATGATCTCCGGCGACGGCTTCTTCGTGGTGAACTCGGTCAACGAGCAGCTGTTCACGCGGGCCGGCGCGTTCAACTTCGACGCCGAGGGCAAGCTGGTCACCCCGACCGGCGCCGCGGTGCAGGGCTGGCCGGCGGTCAACGGCGTGGTCAACACCAACCTGCCGGTGGGCGACATCCGGCTGCCGATGGGCACGCTGATCGCCCCGAAGGCGACCGACACGATGGTGATCGCGGGCAACCTGCCGGCCGACGCCGCGGTGAACACCTCGATCCCGCGGTCGATCAAGACGTACGACGTGCAGGGCAACGTGGTCACGCTGACGACGACGTTCGAGCTGACGGCGGCCGGCTGGACGGCCACGATCACCGACGGGACGAACCCGTCGGCCGCGACGCCGCTGACGTTCGCGCCGAACGGGCAGGTCAACGGCCCGACCTACGTCGACGCCGACGGCAACACGAAGATCGGCATGCTCTACGACCCGGACGGCGACGGCGTCGGCGTCACGGTGGACCTGGCCGGCCTCACGGAGTACACCGGAAGCACCACGGTCAACGTGCTGAGTCAGAACGGTGCGCCGGCCGCGACCCTGCAGTCGTTCACCATCAACCCCGACGGCCAGCTCGTCGGCGTGTTCTCCAACGGCAACAAGCAGACGGTCGCCCAGCTCGCCCTGGCGAACTTCAACAACCCGCCCGGCCTGGAGAAGGTCGGCGACTCGCTCTACCGGTTCACGGTCAACTCCGGGCTCGCGCAGGTCGGCGTCGCCGGCACCGGCGGGCTGGGCACCCTGCAGAGCGGCGCCATCGAGATGTCGAACGTCGACCTCGCGCAGGAGTTCACCAACCTCATCGTCGCGCAGCGCGGCTTCCAGGCGAACTCCAAGGTGATCAGCACGTCGGACGAGGTCCTGCAGGAGCTGGTCAACCTGAAGCGGTAACCCTAGGAGGGTTCCTTGATCCTGCTCACCCGCCTGAACGGCCCGGTGTTCGCGCTCAACCCAGACCTGGTCGAGCGGGCCGACTGCACGCCCGACACGGTGATCACGCTGGTGGACGGCACCAAGTACCTGGTCGCCGAGTCGCTGCCCGAGCTGGTCGCGCTCATCCGGCAGTACCGGGCGTCGGTGGTCGCCGAGGCACAGCACCTGACCGGCCAGACGCCGGAGGAGCGGGCGGAGGCGGCCGCCGAGCGGGTCCGGGAGACCAACGTCGTCCGTCTGCATCGTCGGGAGCGCTGAGGCCGTATGGATCCGGCAACCCTTGCTGGGATCGTGCTCGCCTTCGTGGCGATCTTCGTCGCCATGATCCTGGAGGGCGGCAGCCCGGGCAGCATCTTCCTGCTCCCGCCGCTCATCCTGGTGTTCGTCGGCACGCTCGGCGCGGCCATGGCCGGCGGCATGCTCAAGGACACGATCGGGCTCGTCGACTCGCTCAAGCGGGTGCTGCTGAGCAAGGCGGCGACCGCCGACGCGCTCGTCGACGACATCGTGAAGCTCGCCGAGAAGGCCCGCCGGGAGGGCCTGCTCGCGCTCGAGGACGCGATGAAGGAGGTGCAGGACCCCTTCCTGAAGAAGGGTCTGCAACTGGCGATCGACGGCACCGACTCCGAGGAGCTCGCCGCGATCCTCGAGGCCGAGGTCGACGCCAAGAAGAAGGCCGACAAGCAGGCCGCGGCGATCTTCACCGCGATGGGCGGCTACGCGCCGACGATCGGCATCATCGGCACCGTGCTCGGCCTCATCCACGTGCTGGAGAACCTCAGCCAGCCGGAGAAGCTCGGCCACCTCATCGCCGGCGCGTTCGTGGCCACCCTGTGGGGCGTGCTCTCGGCCAACGTCCTGTGGCTGCCCATGGGCGCCAAGCTCAAGCGGATCTCGGAGATCGAGATCAGCCAGATGGAGCTGGTCATCGCCGGGATCATCAACATCCAGGCCGGCGCCAACCCGCGCCTGGTCGCGCAGAAGCTGCGCAGCCTCCTCCCGCCCGGCTCGTCGAAGCAGAAAGAGGCCGCCTGAACAACCAACCGGCCCGCAACCTGACGCAACTTACGTGTCGTCCGGTTGGGTCGATGGTCTCTCCGTCAGCGTTACAGACCTGCAGGGGAGGCCGTGGTGAG
>NZ_BMPI01000045.1:0-41531 GCF_014647515.1 Dactylosporangium sucinum
AACACTGAGCCGACGATGACCGGCCCCTCCGCTGCGCTGCGGACCGGTCATGCGTCCTCCGCTTCGCTCCGGCCGCATGCCTTCCAAACTGAGCCCATGATGACCGGCCCCTCCGCTTCGCTCCGGACCGGTCATGGCAGCGCCTTCAGGGTGGCGGCGACGCCGTGGCGCTCCAGGTCCCGGGCCCAGTGGGCGATCTGCGCGCGCAGCTCGTCGTCGCCGGCGAACCCCGGCGGGAACACGCCGTCGAGCTCCAGCAGGTTCGGCGTGGCCCGGATCCGGTCGGCCAGCGGGTCGTCGAGCGGCAGCGGGCTGCCGTCGTCGGCCGAGCCGCGCACGAAGCGCATCCAGGCGGCGAGCACCAGCGCGCCGTAGCGCGGGCAGGCCCCCGCCGCGCGCCGGTCGGCGATCGTGCCGAGCAGCCGCTGGGGCAGCTTCTGCGTGCCGTCCATCGCCACCTGGAGGGTGCGGTGACCCAGGGCCGGGTTGGCGAACCGGTGGAGCACGCTCTGCCCGTACGACTCGACCGTCGTCCCGGGCGGGGGCTGCAGCGTCGGCGCGATGTCCTGCTCGATGAACCGCTCCATCGTCTCGCGCATCCCCGGCAGGGCGAGGGCCCGGTCGATGGTCGGCGCCCCGGCGAGCGCGCCGAGGTACGCCAGCGCCGAGTGCACCCCGTTGAGCGCGCGCAGCTTCATGCGCTCGTAGGGCGCCGCGTCGTCGGTGAGGATCGCCCCGGCCCGTTCCCACGCGGGGCGGCCGGCGGCGAAGTCATCCTCGATCACCCACTGCGTGAACGGCTCGGCGGCGACGGCGGCCCGGTCCTCGACGCCGAGGAGGTTCGCCGCGGCCGCATAGGTGGATTCGGTACTGGCGGGCACGATGCGGTCGACCATGGTGCCCGGGAAGCTCAGGCCGTCGGCCGGGATCTCGGCGGTCACCAGCGCCCGCAGCCTCGCCCCGTTGCCGGACAGGTTGTCGCAGCTCGCCACCGCGACCGGCGCGCCGCCCCGGGCGGCCAGCCCGCGCGTGAGCAGGCGCATGACGGGCGAGTCGGGGCGGTACGCCTTCTCCGTCACCGTCAACGTGATGACCCGGATGCCGGGGTCGGCGATGCGCCGGGCCACGGCGTCGGGGTCACCGGCTGCGTGCAGCCCGCCGGCGAGGGCGCCGCAGACGCGGGCGGTCGTCTCGGCGCCGTCCAGGGTCAGCACGGAGAACAGCAGGTCCTGTTCGAGCAGCGGGTCGAGGACGGACCGGGAGCGGGGCGCGACCGCGACGATGCCCCAGTCGCCCCCGGCGGCGGCCATCGCCGCCTCGGTGAAGACGGCCTGGTGCGCGCGGTGGAACGCGCCCAGGCCCAGGTGCAGGATGCCGGCGGAAGCGTCGCCCGGGGTGACCGGCGGCCGCACGGCCGGGTCGAGCCGGGGCAGCGCGGCCCGGGTCAGGCGCGCCATGCGGGGCCTGCCGGGAAGCTGTACGTGGCGATGGCCTCGGGGCGCAGCTCGACGCTGTAGCCGGGCCGCTCGGGCAGCCGGTAGCGGCCGCCGACGACGGTGACCGGGTCGGTGAAGTGCTCATGCAGATGGTCCACGTACTCCACCATGCGCCCTTCGAGCGGGCTGCCGAGCCGCAGGTGGTCGAAGAACGACAGGTGCTGCACGTACTCGCACAGCCCGACGCCGCCCGCGTGCGGGCAGACCGGCACCCCGAACTTGGCCGCCATGAGCAGCTCGGCGAGGACCTCGCCGACGCCGGAGACCCGGCACGCGTCGATCTGCATGACGCCGATCGCGCCGGCCTGCAGCAGCTGCTTGAAGATGACCTTGTTGGCGGCGACCTCGCCGGTCGCGACGCGGCACCGGTCGCCGAGGCTCTGCTGGATGCGGGCGTGGCCGAGCACGTCGTCGGCGTGCGTGGGCTCCTCGATCCAGTGCGGCTCGAACGCGGCGAGGCGGGCCATGTTCGCGATCGCCTCGTCGACGTCCCAGACCTGGTTGGCGTCCATCATGAGCAGCGCGTCCGGGCCGATCTCCGCCCGGATGATCCCGGCGCGCCGCACGTCGTCGTCGATCGGGCCGCCCACCTTCATCTTCACGGCGGTCCAGCCGTCCTTGACGGCCTGGCGGGTCAGCGCGCGGACCTTCTCGTCGGGATACCCGAGCCAGCCCACGGAGGTGGTGTACGACGGGAAGCCGGTCTCCTCGACGCCCTTGCGCCGCTCCTCGTACCCGTCCAGGCCGCGGTCGAGCAGCTCGGCCGCCTCGGCCGGGGTGAGCGCGTCGGTGATGTGCCTGAAGTCCACGGCGGCGACCAGCTCCGCGGTCGGCAGCTCGGACAGCAGCCGCCACATCGGCAGCCCGGCGACGCGGGCCCGCAGGTCCCACACGGCGTTGAGGACGGCGCCGGCCGCCATGTGGATGACGCCCTTCTCCGGCCCGAGCCAGCGCAGCTGGACGTCGGCGGTGAGCGTGCGGGCGCCCTCGGCGGTGCACAGCCGGTCGACGTCGTGGCCGACGACGTGGTGCCGGAGAGCCTCGACGGCGGCGCAGGTGAGCTCGTTGCCGCGGCCGTTGGTGAAGGTCAGGCCGGTGCCGGTGACGCCCTCCGCGGTGTGCAGCTCGACGTAGGTGGCCGAGTAGTCGCCGCGGTTGATGGCGTCGGAGCCGTCGCCGGCCGCCGCGGTCGGGAACCGCACGTCGTGCACGGTCAGGCCGGTGATCTTCGTCATCGGGTGGTCGCTCCGTCGTGAAGGGTCCGCTGGTAGACCCGCTTGGGCAGGTGGTAGGCGAGGTCGGCGATCGTCTCGGCGGCCTCGTCGAGGGGCAGGCGGTGCTCGGTGACGAGCCGGGCGAGGAAGCCGGCGTCGACGCGCCGGGCCACGTCGTGGCGCACCGGGATCGAGCAGAAGGCGCGGGTGTCGTCGACGAAGCCGGCGGTGTTGTAGAAGCCGGCGCTGTCGGTGACCGCCTCGCGGAAGCGGCGCAGCCCGTCGGGGGTGTCGAGGAACCACCACGGCGCGCCGAGGAACACCGCCGGGTAGCCGCCGGCGAGCGGCGCGAGCTCGCGGGTGAACGCGGTCTCGTCGAGGGTGTAGAGCACGATCCGGAAGCGCGGGTCGGTGCCGAGCTCGTCGAGCAGCGGCTTCAGCGCGCGCACGTACTCGGTCGGCGACGGGATGTCGCCGCCGACGTCGCGGCCGTGCCGCCGGTGCAGGGCCACGTTGTGGTTGCGCACGGCGCCCGGGTGCAGCTGCATGACCAGGCCGTCCTCGACCGACATGCGGGCGAACTCGACGAGCATGTGGGCGCGGAACCGCTCGGCGTCGCCGGGCTCGGACGCGCCGCGCAGCGCGCGGTCGAACAGCGCCGCCGCCTCGTCCACCGGCAGCGCCTCGGCGGCGGCCGTCAGGTGGCCGTGGTCGCTGGAGGTCGCGCCCGCGGCGATGAAAGTTTCACGGCGGGCACGCAGCTTGTCGACGTACTCGCGGTAGGTGCCCACCCCGAGGCGCTCGATCCGCTCGGCCCAGCCGGGCCAGTCGAACTCGACGACGTCGTCCGGGCGGAACGTGGTGATGACCCGGCCGCCGGGGCCGCCCCACCCGTCGGCCTCCAGCTTCGCGTGCGCGGTGAGGTCGCTGAGCGGCGACTCGGTGGTGGCGAGGACCTCGATGTTGAACCGCTCGAACAGCGCCCGGGGCCGGAACGCGGGGTCCTCCAGCCGCTCGCACAGCGCGTCGTAGACGGCGTCGGCGGTGTCGGCGCGCAGCGGTGTGACGACGCCGAACACGTCGGCGAGGACCGACTCGGTCCACAGCCGCGATGGGGTGCCGCGGAAGAGGTGCCAGTTGGCGGCGAGCAGGCGCCAGATCGTGCGGCCGTCGGTCTCGCTGGGGGTGCCGTCCAGCGACGGCACGCCGAGCCGGTGCGGCGGGATGCCCTGGCTGGCGAGCATGCGGGTGACGTAGTGATCGGGCACGACGATGAGCCGCGCCGGGTCGGGGAACGGCCGGTCGTCGGCGAGGATGGCCGGGTCGACGTGGCCGTGCGGGCTGATCAGCGGCAGGTTCTTGGCGTGCCGGTACAGTTCGCGCGCCACGGCGCGGACCTGCGGCTCCGCGGGGAACAACTGGTCTTCATGCATTGGCGGTCCCATGGTCTTCGGCGAGGCCGGCGTCGAGGGTGTGCGTGGCGATCGGGCGGCCGGTGGCGATGGACTCGTTGGCGGCCAGCCCGACGAGCAGGGCGCGGGCGCCGGCCTCGGCGTCGGCCGTGCGGCCGAGCGGGTCGGCGGGCGCGTGCGGGTCGAGCAGGTCGGCGAGCATCCGGCCGTCGGCGCCGCCGTGACCCTTGCGCTCATACCCGGTGACCGCCAGGTCGCGCGGCGGCGCCCAGAACGGGTGGACGCGCAGCGACCGGTAGCCCTGCTCGGCCGGGGTGCCGAAGCCCTTGACGGTGCTGGCGGCGGCAGGTGCGACGTGGTCGCTCTCGACGACCTCGAGCTCGAGCCGCCCGCGGCTGCCGTTGAACATCACGCGGTACCCCTCCCACGGGGCGTACGCGGTGAGGTGGTACGTCATCGTGGCGCCGCGCCCGTAGCGGACCAGCACGGCGAGGTCGTCCTCGATGGTGATCCCGGGCCCGAACACGTTGCGGTCGCGCTGGTAGCCGTCGGCGGCCTCGGCGTCGAGGTACAGCGCCTTGAGCGTCGGGTCGCCGTCGAGGGCGATCGCGAACGGGTCGTCCGCGGCGGCGGCCGCGCCGTGGGCGCGCTCGTAGTCGCGGGCATAGCCGTGGCGGGCGCCCCCGCCGCCGTAGAAGAAGAGCCGGCCGCTGGCGTAGACCTCGGCCGGCAGGTCGTCGAGCCACCAGTTGACCAGGTCGAAGTGGTGGCCGGACTTGTGCACCAGCAGCCCGCCGGAGTCGGCCTTGTCGCGGTGCCAGCGGCGGAAGTAGTCGGCGCCGTGGCGCACGTCGAGCAGCCACTCGAAGTGCACCGAGCCGACCTCGCCGATCTCGCCGCTCGCGACGACCCGCTTCACGGCCTCGTGCAGCGGGTTGTAGCGGTAGTTGAACGTGACCTTCACCGACCGGCCGGTGCGCCGCACCGCGTCGAGGATCCGCTTGCTGCGGGGCGCGTCGACGGTCATCGGCTTCTCGGTGAGCACGTCGCACCCCGCCTCCAGGGCGGCCACGATGTACTCGTCGTGGACCCGGTCGACGGTCGTCACCACGGCGACGTCGACCCGCTCCTTGGCGAGCATCTCGGTGAAGTCGGCGGCGGCGTAGGTGGGCACGGGGGCCGGCAGCCGGGCGTTGTGCACGGCCAGCCGGACCGGGTTGGGGTCGGCGAGCGCCACCAGCTCGCAGGTGTCGCGGTGCTCGGCGGTGAGCGCCCGCGCGAACATCTCGGCCCGGGAGCCGGTGCCGACGATCGCGTAGCGCAGCTTCAAGGACGCGCTCCTTCTTCGTGCTGCGGGGTGTGCTGCAAAGGTTTGCAACAAACTATGCGCAGAGCGCCCTGGTCCGGTCAATACCGCCGGGAAAAGTGCGCCGATGGGCGTTGACAGTGGCGCAACCGTTTGCATAATTGGCAGCACCTGCACCTGGCCCAGTGACTCAGGTCACCGGCTACGGCTCCACCCCGCCGAGAGGACCATCCCAGTGCCCGCCACGATCCGAGATGTCGCCCGCGCCTCCGGCGTCCATGTCTCCACCGTGTCCCGCACCTTCTCGGCGCCGCACCTGGTCAACCCCGACACCCGCAGCCGGGTGCTGTCCACCGCGGAGAGCCTCGGCTACCGCCCCAACCGCGCCGCCCGCGCGCTGATCACCGGCCGCACCCACAACATCGGCCTGATCGTCGCGGACATCGCGAACCCGTTCTTCCCGCCCCTGATCAAGGCGGCCGAGTCGCAGGCCCGCAGCCGCGACTACCACCTGTTCGTGGCGGACACCAACGAGGACCCGGTGGCCGAGGAGGAGCTCGTCCACGCCCTCGCCAAGCAGGTCGACGGCGTGCTGCTGTGCAGCCCGCGGATGAGCAACGACCTGATCGAGAAGCTCCGCAAGGAGGTGCCCCTCGTCGTGGTCAACCGGCCGGTCGAGGGGCTCCCCGCGGTGGTCATGGACGTCGCACACGGCGCCCGCACCGCGATCGAACACCTGGTGGCCCACGGCCACCGCGACATCGCCCTGCTCGGCGGCCCGCGGGGCTCCTGGACCAACCGGGAGATCCGCCGGTCCGCCGCGCTGGCGGCGAAGGCGGCCGGCGCCACGCTGTCCGCCGTCGGGCCGTTCCAGCCGACCGAGGCCGCGGGCGCGGCCGCCTGCGACGCCGTCCTGGAGACGGGCGCGACCGCCGTCCTGGCCTACAACGACCTCATGGCCATCGGGCTGCTGGAGGGCCTGCACGACCGCGGCATCCGGGTGCCGGAGGAGCTCAGCGTCGTCGGCATCGACGACATCATGCTCAGCCGGCTGATCCGCCCCAAGCTCACGACGGTGGCCACACCGACCGCCGCCGCGGGCCGGGCGGCCGTGGACATGCTGCTGCAGCACGACGAGGAACACCGCACCACCGCACTGGTCACGCTCCAGACGCAACTGGTCGTCCGCGACTCGACCGGCCCCGCTCCGGCCGATGCTCGCACCGCACCTCGTGCCACGCCCCGTGTGTAGTTCTCTGCCTAGTCCCCTGCCTAGGAGTGACATCCATGTCCGGAACCTCCCGCCGCCGGCTGCTGTCCGCAGCCGTCGCGGCCGCCCTGCTCGTCCCGCTCGCCGCGTGCGGTGACGACGGCGGCGACTCGCCGTCGGTCGACTCCACCAAGCCGGTCGAGCTCAGCATCTTCTGGTGGGGCGGCGACGCCCGCGCCAAGCTGACCGAGGACGCCCTTGCGCTGTACACCAAGAAGCACCCCAACGTGACGTTCAAGAAGACCTGGCAGGCCAACCAGGGGTACTTCGAGAAGCTGGCGACGCTGACGGCCGGCAACGAGGCCCCGGACATCTTCCAGATCGACGACAACTACCTCACCGAGTACGCGTCGCGCAACGTCACGCTGGACCTGACGTCGTACCAGAAGTCCGGCAAGCTCGACACCACGAAGTTCCCCGAGAGCCTGTGGAAGTACGGCGTCGTCGACGACAAGCTCGCCGGCGTCGCCTTCGGCGAGAACACCCAGGGCCTGGTGTACAACAGGACCAAGCTCGAAGCCGCGAACCAGCCGCTGCCCACGCAGGGCATGAGCTGGGAGGACTACATCGCCTGGGCCGAGAAGGCGACCACCGCCACCAAGGTCCCCGGCACCCAGGACCCCAGCGCCGACTACAAGGCCTTCTGGGTCTGGCTGCGCCAGCAGAACAAGGACCTGTACAAGGGCAAGGAGCTCGGCTTCGCCGCCGAGGACGTGGTGAAGTGGTTCGACCTGTGGAAGGGCGCGCGCGACCGCAAGGCCACGCCGACCGCCGACGTGATCCGTGAGGGCAACGCCACCGACGTCACCAAGCAGCTGGTGGTGACCGGCAAGGCGCTCGCCTCGTGGGTGTGGGTCAACCAGCTGCCCGAGCTGCAGAAGAACACCAAGGACCAGCTCGGCGTCATGCCCTACCCGGGTGACCCGAAGGCCCAGTGGGCCCGCGCCTCGATGTACTTCTCGGTGTACCGCGGCAGCGACAAGAAGGACGTCGCCGTCGACGTCATCAACTTCCTCGCCAACGACCCCGAGGCCGGCAAGGTCCTCGGCACCGACCGCGGCCTGCCGTCCAACCTGGACATCCGCAGCGCCGTGCAGGCCAGCGTCACCGACCCGGCGATGAAGACCTCCATCGACGTCGAGAACACGATCGGCAAGACCTTCGGCCCGTCGCCTCAGGTGCCGCTCAAGGGCCACAGCACGCTGCGCTCCGAGCTCACCAAGGCCGCCGAGTCCGTCCAGGCCGGCAAGGCCACCCCGCAGCAGGCCGCCGACACGTTCATCGCCGCAGTGAAGACCGCCATCTCCAAGTAAGGACCCCTCCAGTGGCCCTGACCACCACTGAGCGGCCTACGCGGCACCTCGCCCGGCCCCCCGCCAAGCGGCGGGCCGGGCGGGGGACCCGCCGCGAAGGCGTCGCCGGCTACCTGTTCCTCAGCCCCTGGCTCCTCGGGCTGATGGCCATCACGGCCGCGCCGATGCTCATGTCGCTCGTGCTCAGCTTCACCAACTACGACATCCTCTCCGAGTGGTCCGAGCTGCAGTTCATCGGCTTCGACAACTACCGGCGGATGTTCACCGAGGACCCGACGTTCTGGCACTCGGTCCAGGTGACCGTGGTGTACGCCCTCGTCGCCACGCCGCTCAAGCTGGCCGCCGCGCTCGGCGTGGCGCTGCTGCTGAGCCGCAACATGTTCGGCGTCGGGCTGTTCCGCGGCCTGTTCTACCTGCCGTCCCTGCTCGGCGGCAGCGTCGCGCTCGGCATCGTGTGGTTCACCATGTTCAACCGCGACGGCTCGTTCAACAGCTTCCTCGGGCTGTTCGGCATCGAGGGCGAGGGCTGGGTCAACAACCCCGACTACGCCCTGAGCACCCTGATCCTGCTGGCCGTCTGGCAGTTCGGCGCGCCGATGGTCATCTTCCTGGCCGGCCTCAAGCAGGTCCCGCAGGAGCTCTACGAGGCCGCCGCGGTCGACGGCGCCGGCGCGGTGCGCCGGTTCTTCTCGATCACGCTGCCGATGCTCTCGCCGGTCATCTTCTTCAACCTGGTGCTGGAGACGATCCACGGCTTCCAGGGCTTCACGTCGGCCTTCGTCATCTCCGGCGGCACCGGCGGCCCCGTCGACTCCACCCTGATGTACACGCTCTACCTGTACATCAAGGGCTTCACCGACTACGAGATGGGCTACGCCTCCGCGCTCGCCTGGGTGTTCCTGGCGGCCGTCGGCCTGCTCACCGTCGTGCTGTTCACCACGGGCCGGTTCTGGGTCCACTACGCGGACGGGGACGACCGATGAAGGCGATCCGGCTGGTCGTGATCCTCGCGATCATGGCGGTCATCCTGTACCCGCTGGTGTGGATGCTCGGCACCTCGTTCAAGGGCCAGCAGGAGATCCTCAGCAACCCCGGGGTGTTCCCGCAGGACTTCTCGCCCGGCAACTACCCGGAGGGCTGGAACCACCTCGACGTGAACTTCGGGCGGTTCTTCCTCAACAGCACGCTCGTCGCGGTCGCCGTCGTCATCGGCAACGCCGTGTCCTGCCTGCTGGCCGCCTACGCCTTCGCCCGGCTGCGGTTCCGCGGCCGCGGCATGTGGTTCGCCGTCATGATCGGCACGCTGCTGCTGCCGGGCCACGTGCTCATCGTCCCGCAGTTCATTGTGTTCCGCGAGCTCGGCCTGGTCGGCGGCGAGTTCCCCTACCTGCCGCTCATCGTGCCGCACTTCCTGGCGACCGAGGCGTTCTTCGTCTTCCTCATGGTGCAGTTCATGCGGGGCATCCCGCGCGAGCTCGACGAGGCCGCGAAGATCGACGGCTGCACGTCCTTCGGCGTGTTCCGCAACGTGATCCTGCCGCTGTCGCGGCCGGCCCTGGTGACGACCGCGATCTTCTCGTTCATCTGGACCTGGAACGACTTCTTCCGGCAGCTCGTCTACGTCTCGGACCTGGAGAAGTACACGGTCCCGGTGGCGCTGCGGCTGTTCATCGACTCGCAGGGCCAGTCGGCGGTCGGGCCGATGTTCGCGATGTCGGTGCTGTCGCTGCTGCCGGTGTTCCTGTTCTTCGTCGCCTTCCAGCGGATGCTCGTCGAGGGCATCAACACCTCGGGCCTGAAGGGGTAGTGCGATGCGCCGGGACTGGCGGGAGACGTACACGGTCATGGCCGACGTGGCCCTGGTCGGCCTCGCGGTGACGGCGGCCTCGGTGCCGCTGGTCACGGCGGGCGCCGCGCTGCGGGCCGGCTCGGCCGCGATCGCCTCGATCGTGGCCGGCGAGGGCGTGGACCCGCGCCGGCTGTGGCGGATCTTCCGCTCGTCCCTGCTGCCGGGCCTCGCCGCCACCGCGCTGGCGGTGGTCGTCGCCTGGCTGCTGCTGTTCAACGTCGGCGCCGTCGCCTCCGGCCGGGTCCCGGGCGGGTTGCCCGTGCTGGTCGGCACCGGCGCCGCTGCCGTCGCACTGCTCGCGGTGGCCGTGCTGACCGTGGTCCGCCTGGGCCGGGACGACGTCCCGGGCTGGCGCGCCGCGGTCCGCTGGGCCGCCGGGGCGGCGTGGCGGCAACCGGTCGCGGCGGCGATGGTGGCCGGGGTGTCGACCATCGCCGCCGCGCTCGCCGCCATGGTGCCGGTGACGGCCCCGCTGCTGGTCGGCTACTTACTGTTCGCCGCCCACATCGTGACCGCCCGCCTGGTCCGCACCGAGGCCCCCGCCTGACCCTCCATTGCGTCGATCTTGCAGTTGTGGTGCCTGACAAACCCGGACATCGTGGGAGTGTCCAGGCACCACAGGTGCAAGATCGACGCGGAAAGGGTCAGGGGACCGGGGGTCGGTGGGACCGGCGCGAGCGGCAGCAGTACCCGCCGCAACCGCCGTACCAGTAGGGAAACCGGTCGCCGGGGCGCGTGGCGGCCGCCTACCCTACGGGCATGACGAAGGGGCGTGGAGCCGGTCTGCGTCCCGTGCACGAGGTCGTCTCCCGGATCCGCTACGACGCCACGCTCGACGCGGCGCGGTTCGTCGTCGGCTACGAGGAGCGCGGCGCCGGCATCCGGGAGGCGCCGCTGCCCGCGTTCGTGGCCGGCGGGGACGTGCCGTGGCACCGGGTCCGGTACGTCAAGGCCGGCGAGCACACCGTCTGGGACCGGCAGTCGCGGGTCGACCTGGTCTTCGGCTCGGGCGACACGCCCGCCGCCGACCTGACCGCCCTCGCCGCGCCGGCGGAGCCTCCCACCGCCGCCCCCGTGCGGAGACGGCGGCCGGCCGCCTTCGACGAGGCCGCCCTGCTGCGCTTCGACGACGCGGCCGGCGACTGGGTGCCGGCCGGCCCGCCGGTGCCGGTGCACGCCGACGCGGTGCAGGTCGCGACGTACAACGTGCTGTCCGACGCCTACGACCGCGAGCTCACCTACCCGCACCTGCGCGTGCCGGCCTGCGTCGAGCTGCTCGAAGGGCTCGGCGCCGACATGGTCGCGCTGCACGAGGTCACCCACGACCTGTGGGCGGCGCTGCTCGCCGCGCCCTGGGTCCGCGCCGGGTACCACGTCTCGGCCGGCCCCGGCCCCGACGTCGGCTACGGCACCACGCTGCTGTCGCGCTGGCCGCTGGCGCTGGAGGCACACCGGCTCTCGGCGTACAAGCGGCTCGTCGTCGGGCACACCGTGCTCAACGGCCGCGCCACCGGGTTCGTCGCCGCGCACCTCACCAGCGACCACACCGAGGGCGCCGAGCAGCGCCGCGAGCACCAGCTTCGGGTCATCGAGGAGCGGCTCGGCCGGGGCGACCTCGCCGCCGCCGTCGTGCTCGCCGACCTCAACGTCAGCGACGAGACCACGCCCGAGGTGCCCGGCTTCGCCGACGCGTGGCGGGTGCTGCACCCGCACAACGCCGGGTTCACGTTCGACCCCGCGGTCAACCCGCTCGCCGCGGTCGCCTCGCGCACCGGCCGGGCCGGCCGGCTCGACCGGATCCTGGTGCGGGGCCCGCTGGTCCCGGTCGCCGTCGAGCGCTTCGGCGACACGCCGTTCGCCGCGGGCGACCGGTTCGTGTCCGACCACTTCGGCGTCACCGCGCTGCTGCAGCCGGCCGAGCGGACCGTCGACGCGGCCTCGGTACACACGTCGGCCCTCGTCCTGCGGCCGCCGGCGCACGCCTGGGCGCCGATCCAGGCCCTGCGGTCGGGGCACGACCCGTCGTACCGGCGCTGGATGCCGCACGTGAACCTCGTCTACGGCTTCGTGCCGGAGGCGCTGTTCCCGGCCGCCGCGGAGGCGGTCACCGAGGTCGTCGCGGGCCGCGCCGCGATCCGGATCCGGCTGGCCCGGTTCGGCACGTTCGAGCATGCCGGCAGTACCACCGTGTGGCTGGAACCGGAGACCGAGCCCGCCGGCGCGGTGACCACCCTGCAGGCCGCGCTCGCCGCGCGCTTCCCCGGCTGCACCGAGCAGGACAGCCGGGGCGGCTTCACCCCGCACCTCACCGTCGCCAAGCTCACCGGCCCGCCGGAGCGGATCGCCGCCACGGTGGCCCGCTGGCAGCGCGAGTGGCAGCCGCTGGAGTTCACCGTCGACGCCGTCGACCTCATCAGCCGCCGCGACGCCGAGCCGTTCGCGGTGCGCCGCACGGTGCCGCTCGCCACCGGCCACCAGCCCGCCCGGCAGCTGGTGACCGAGGCCTGCCAGGCCGTGCGGCCCGGTTCCCGCGTGCATGTGGTGGGTTCGGTACGGCTGGGCGTCGCCGGCCCCGGCACCGACCTCGACCTGGTCTGGGTCACCACCCCGGGCGGCGACCCGCTCGCCGAGCTGGCCGCCGTGCTGCCCGGCGCGCGGCTCGCCGGCGCCGTCGTCCCGGTGCTGCGCGGCGAGGCGGCCGGGGTCAGCGTCGACGTGCAGCACGTCGCGCTGCGCGACGTCGAGCGGCTCGACCCGGACGCCGCCCCCGACGAGGCCGGCCGCCGCTCGATCCTCGCCGTCCGCGACGCCGACGCGCTCCTGCAGGGGCTCGACCCGGCGGTGTTCCGCCCGCTGCTGCGCGAGGTCCGGGCCTGGTCGGCCGCCCGCCGGCTCGACGGCGCCGCCTGGGGCCTCGTCGGCGGCTTCACCTGGGCCCTGCTCGTCGCCGAGGCGGTCCGCCACAACGCCACCGACCTGCCCGGGTTCCTGCGCCACTGTGCCGGCCACCCGCGCCGGCCGCGGGCGGGGGAGCGGCACGCCTACTGGCCCGTGTACTCACCGACCCCGCCGGGCGTCAACACCACCCGCACGATGACCCCCTCCACGGCCGAGCTGGTGCAGGCGGCGTTCACCGGAAGGGGCGGCTCCCAGGCCCACGAGCGGCGCCTGCTGCTCACCCCGGACGAGACCCTCGACGGCCGGATCCTCGGGCTGATCCTCGCCCTGGAGGCGGCCGGCGCCCGCGTCCGGCCCTACCCGGCGGCGCTCGCCCTCGGGCTCGACGGCGGCGACCCCGGCCGCATCGCGCAGGAGGCCGCCACCTTCGGCGGCACCACCCTGACCGTGCCCGCATAGCGTCAGCGTGACGCCGCGCCCCACGGGCTGAGCCGCCAGATGCCGAACGGGTTGTGGAAGAAGTCGTCGCCGGGGTATCGGTCGTCGGCCCGGTGCTCGACGGTCCACCGCTTCGCGCCGGGCTCGGCCCGGAAGGTGTCGCCGCTGTAGAGCGCCGGCCGCTCGAGCAGCAGGTAGCCCGCGAAGGCGTCCATCGCCGGCACGTCGTCGACCGTGCCCCCGGCCACCTCGACGTCGGGCACGCCGAGCAGGTGCAGGCCGCAGCTGTAGACCAGGTGGTCGTGCTGGATGGGCCGCTTCACCCAGGCGCGGTAGAGCGCCACGATGCGGCGGTCGGGATTGCCCTCGGCGGCCGTGCTCGCCAGCTCGAGCCACCGCGCCCGCCCGTGCGTGAGCCCGCTGCTCTCGTTCTTGACGGCCGTCGCCCCGGCCTCGAAGAGCCTCGCGACCAGCGCCAGCATCCGCGCCGCGACGTCGGCGGCGGCGGCCCGCCGGACCGGCTCCGACAGCAGATAGGCCACCGTGTCGTGCCGCTCGACGGCGTCCCAGTCGGCGTCCTCGAAGGTGGCGTTGGTCAACGAGGCCCGGAACGCCCGCGCCATCCGCGGGTCCGCCGCCGATGCGGCGTCGGCCGGGTCGAAGTCCACGCCGGGCGTCTCGCGAGCGATGCGCGCCAAGAGGTCGAGGTCCAAACCTTCGCCGAGGACGCACAACACATGGCGGGGAAAGACGACCTGCACCGACGGCATCATGCCTGTCAACGGTACCGCCGGGCCTCAAGTGGCGTCGCCCCGCTGCCGCGGGGCGACGCCTGACAACTTCCGGACTCAGCCCCCGCAGGTCCAGATCACCGGCCGCGGGTTCGGCGGGTTGTCGGCCTGGAGCACCGACGTCATCCGGGTGCCGTCCTCACTCACCCAGCCCATCATGCCCAGCGGCCGCTGCGGGTCGACGGGCAGCAGCGAGACCGTGCCGTTGACCCACACCGCCGGGCGCGGCGGCGCGATGTTCGGTGCCTCGCCGAAGACCCGGCCGTGCTGGTCGACCCGCTCGGCCCACATGTCGTCGATGCGGTCGACCGAGCCGGTGGCGATGTTCCACCGCACGTGCCGGGCGATCACCCAGTCCCCGTTGATGTCGGTCACCAGCGGGTTCTCCTGCCCGTCGGGCACCGGCAGGTGCAGCAGCCTGCCGTCGGCCGTCCAGACCACCGGGTCCTTGCGGCCGCCCTGCTCCAGGTGGCCGGCGACGTCGCCGCGCTGGTTCAGCCCGACCGGCTGTGCGTTCCAGCCCTCCGGGACCTCCAGCACCGTGACCTCGGCCGGCTGGCCCGCGGGCCAGATCGCCGGCCGGATGGTCGGGTCCAGGCCGCCGCCGTGCAGGGCCACCAGCGCGTCGCCGCGGTCGTTGAGGTCGACCGGCGACACCGACGAGACGCCGCCGGGCAGCGGGACCTGGTTGAACTTCCCGTTGCGGTACACCCAGGCGGGCTTGTACCCGCTGGAGCCCAGGAAGTCGCCGGACCGGTTCACCGCGACGACCGCCCCGCCGCCCGGCGGCACCCCGGTGATCGTCTCCGGCACGCCGTCGACGACCCGCGTGAAGGACGTGTAGTCGGGCGTCCCCGTCACGATGATCCGGCCGGTCGGGTCGAGCGCCGTGGTCTCCGCGCCGGCCGGCACGCCGTTGCCGACCAGGTCGGTGAACGTGCAGGTGCCCAGCGGCGGCGAGGACGGCGCCGGCCGTGTGCTCGCGGCCGCCGGGCGCGCCGGCCGGCCGTCGACAGGGCCGCCCGCCGCCTGGTTGACCACCACGACCGTGGCGAGCACCGCCACCGCCGCGGCCCCGCTGCCGGCCACGATCCGCAGCCGCTCCCGGCGCCGGCCGGTGCGCATCGCCCGCCGCAGGTCGACCCGCGGCGGCGGCAGCTGCTTGATGTCAAGCGGCCGCAGCAGCTCCGCCTCGTCGTTCATGCCAGCCTCCTCTGGGCCGCCAGGTCGAGCGTGCGGTTGCCGAGCCGCTTGCGCAGCGCGGCCAGCCCGTCCGACGCCTGCCGTTTCACCGTGCCCTCGGCGCAGCCGAGCAGCTGGGCGACCTCCGCGACCGGCAGGTCGCAGAGGTACCGCAGCACCAGGACCGCCTGCTGGCGGGGCGGCAGCTGCCGCAGGGCGGCGCGGACGACCAGGCGCTCGTCGTCCGGCTGCCCCGTGACGGCCGGACGGTCGGGCACCCGGTCGGTGAGCGAGACCCGCGCCCAGCGCAGCCGCCGTTCCCGCAGGAACATGTTCACCACGGTCCGCCGCACGTAGGCGTCGACGTCGGTGGCCGCCCGGGCCAGCCGCCAGCGCGTGTAGAGCGCGGTCGCCGCCGCCTGCACCACGTCGTCGCCCCGGTCGACGTCGCCGCCGCACAACAGCGCCGCCAGCCGGCGCAGATGCGGCATGCGTGACTCGAAGTACTCGACGTACTCCCGTTCGAGATCCTCGCGCACATCGCCCCCTTCCCACCCCATCGATGCGCGCGGCCCGCGCCACGGTTGGGTACGAGTTCGGGCGCCGTCCCGATCAGCCCGTGCAGGTCCACATCACCCGCCGGACGTTCGGCGCGCCGAGCGTGTTCAGGGTCCCGGTGAGCCTCGTGCCGTCGTCGCCGACCCAGTCGATGTCCCCCGCGGTTCGCTCCGGGTCGGCCGGCAGGAGGCTGACCGTGCCGTTGACCCACACCGCTGGGCGGTAGAAGTCGGTGGTCCCGCCCAGGCCGAAGAGCCTGCCGTACTGGTCGGCATGCTTGGCGACGATGCCCTCGAGCCGGTCGACGGCGCCGGTGCGCAGGTTCCAGCGCAGACCCGAGGCGACCACCCACTCGCCGTTGATCGACTGGATGGCGCCGTTGCTCCCCTCCGGCACCGGGAGCCGGCGCAGTGTCCCGTCGGGGAGCCAGGCCGCCGGTTCCATTCGGAACTGCGCCGGCAGCTGGGTCAGCACCCCGGCGACGGTGCCGTCCTCGCCGATCCCGACCCCGAACGAGTGCCAGCCGTCCGGCGGCTCCAGGAAGCGCAGTACGTCCGGCCGTTCCGCGGACCAGACGGCGCCCAGCTGCCCGGACTCCCGGGAGGAGAGCGTGAGGAGCACGTCGCCCCGGTCGTTGAGGTCCACCGGGACCGACCGCTCAAACCCGGTGGGAACCGGGATCGTGACGAACTGTCCGCCCCGGTGCAGCCACCCCTTGCCGTCGGCGCCGAATCCGACGAAGTCGCCGGAGCGGTTCACCGCCACGACGGAGCCGGTGCGGTCGATGGTCTGCGGCACGCCATCGGTGATCTTGACGATGAGCTGGTCGGAAGCGGGAGTCCTGGAACCGACCACGATGATCCGGCCCGTCGGGTCGGCCACGACGTCCCTCGTGTCCGTCGGCACCCCCGGGCGGTCCAGGTCGTCGAGTGTGCAGGTGCCCAGCGGCGGCGCGACCGTGGAGCGCGGCGCGGGCGGCGACGGGCTGACGGAGACGCCGGTGACGGGGGCGCCGCGTGAGCCGCCCGCGGACTGGTTGACGACGACGGCCGTGGCGAGGACCGCCACCGCCGCCGCGCCCGCGACGGCCGCCACCCGCAGCCGTTCCCGGCGCCGCCCGGCCCGGATCGCGCGCGGCAGGTCGACGCGGGAGGGCGGCGGTTCCCCGACGGTGAGGGCGCGCACGAGGTCCGATCCGTCGTTCATGCCAGCCTCCTCAGCGGTGTCGAGTCCATGTCCCGGTCGCCGAACCGCTTGCGCAGTGCGGCCAGCCCGTCCGAGGTCTGCCGCTTGACCGTCCCCTCGGCACAGCCGAGCAGCCCGGCGACCTCGGCGACCGGCAGGTCGCAGAGGTACCGCAGCACCAGCACCGCCTGCTGGCGCGGCGGCAGCTGCCGCAGGGCGGCCCGCACGACCAGCCTTTCGTCGTCCGGCTGCCCCGTGACGGCCGGACGGTCGGGCAGCTGGTCGGTGAGCGACACCTGCGCCCAGCGCAGGCGGCGCTCGCGAAGGAACGCATTGACCACCGCCCGGCGCACGTAGGCGTCGAGATCGGTGGCCGCCCGCGCCTGCCGCCAGCGGGCGTAGAGCGCGGTCGCCGCCGCCTGCACCACGTCGTCACCCCGGTGGTAGTCGCCGCACAACAGCGCCGCCAGCCGGCGCAGGTGCGGCATGCGTGACTCGAAGTACTCCACGTACTCCCGCTCAAGTTCGTCGCGCACATCGCCTCCCTCCACCACGTCGGTGCGCCCGGCCCGCTCCGCGGTTGGGTGCGACTTTCGATGCGTTACTCTCGCCGAGCATGACGGGCCCGCGGTTAGGCGTCGACTTCGGCACCTCCACGACCATCGGGGTGGTGCGCCGCCCGGACGGGCGGGTCCAGCCCCTGCTCTTCGACGGCTCGCCGCTGCTGCCCTCGGCCGTCCTGGCCGGCCCCGACGGGCGCCTGCACACCGGCCGCGACGCCGCCCACCTGGCCCGCAGCGCGCCGGAGCGCCTCGAACCCAACCCGAAGCGGCGCATCGACGAGTCCCGCGTGCTGCTCGGCGACGCGGAGGTCGAGGTCCGCGACCTGATCGCGGCCGTCCTCGGCCGGGTCGCCGCGGAGGCCGAGCGGGTGGCCGGGCCGGTCGCCGAGGCCGTCCTGACCCACCCCGCCGACTGGGGCAGCGGCCGGCGCGCCCGCCTGGAGGAGGCGGCCCATCGGGCCGGGCTGCGGTCGGTCTCGCTCGTCGCCGAGCCCTTGGCCGCGGCGACGTTCTTCGCGTCCACGCACGGCCGGGAGCTGCCGGTCGGCGCCTTCCTCATGGTGTACGACCTGGGCGCCGGCACGGCCGACGTCACCCTGCTGCGCCGCCGGCCCGACGGCTTCGCCCCGGTCGCCTCCGACGGCCTCGACGAGCTGGGCGGCCTCGACGTGGACGCGTCGATCGTCCGATATTTGCAGGGTTTGTACGGCGAGCTCTGGCCGGACCCGGCCGTCCGCCGCCGGCTCTGGGACGACGTGCGCTCCGCCAAGGAGATGCTGTCCCGCGTGAGCGGCACGGTGATCATGGTGCCGTCGCTGGGCCGGGAGGTCCCGCTGGGCCGCGAGGAGCTGGACCGCCTGGCCCGCCCGGTCCTGGCCCCGAGCGTGGCGATGGCCCGCACCCTGCTCACCGCCGCGGGCGTGGGCCGCGGGGACATGGGCGGCCTGTTCCTGGTCGGCGGCTCCAGCCGGATGCCGCTCGTCGCGACCCTGCTGCACGAGGCGCTCGGCGTCGCGCCGGTGGTCGCGGAGCAGCCGGAGCTGGTGGTGGCCGAGGGCGCGCTGCGCCGGACCGATCCCGCCCCGGCGCGCGCCCGCGCGGCCGCGGGCGTGCCCCGCCCGGTCTCCGGCGCCGGCCCGCTCCCGGTCTCCGGTGCGGCCGCGGGGCCGGTCACCGGGGGAGCGTTGCCGATGTCGGCACCGCCCTACGCGGCCTCGCCCGTGTCCGTGCCACCCGCCCCGGCCGCGGGCCCGGCCGGGCCTGGCTCCGGCGCGGCTTCCGCCGCCGGAGCTGGACATTTCCGAAATGTCGCCCACGAGGCGGGGTCGGGTCGAGCGGACCGCCGCCGGGCCCGGCGGCAGCGGACGGCGGTGCGGATCGGGGCGGTCGTCGCCGGGCTCGCGGTACTCACGGTCGCGGGCATCACCGCCTACCACAAGCTGTACGACGAGCCGGTCGACGTGCCGGTCGTCCTGCCGCACTACGACGGCACGCGCACCGTCGACAACCTGTGCACGCACCTCGACCTCACCGCGTTCCAGGCGCCGTTCGAGGACCAGGACACGCCGGCCGAGCCGCGCTTCAACGCGTCCCAGCAGGGCATCGACGCCTCCTGCAGCAGCGAGCGGGTGCACCAGCGCGGCAAGGCTCGGGCGAGCATCGTCGCCAGCGTCACCGTGCGGGAGGGGGATGAGGTCGCCCGGATGTTCTACCAGTCGGTCGACGGCGCCGCGCGCGTCAACGACCAGCCGGTCCAGCTCGACGGCCTCGGCACCGAGGCCGTCCTCTACACCGTGCACAACGCGCCGCAGCAGATGAAGACCGAGATGACGTTCGTGCTCGGCGTGCTCGACCACAACCTGGTGTGGACCATGCGGGTCAGCGTCCGGCGGTCCGACCCGGTCGGCTGGACCACCGCCGAGCAGAACGACGTGCGCGACCGGATGACCACCGCCACCCGCGCCTCGTACCCGGCCGTGACCGCCCTGCTGCAGCGTTAGGGCCTGTTGCACAACCGGGCCTAACCGACGGCGAAGCCGGTGAGCTTCGCCGGCGCCGGCGGGACCACCTTCACGCCCGCACCGCGCCGACCACGCTCGCGCCCGGAATGCGCCGCTCCGCACCGGCAGTACCGCCGCCGCAGCCGTGCCTATGCTTCGCTCGTGGAACTGCGGTTCGAGACCCGCGCGTCCGACTCGCCGTGGGTCGAGGCCGTGTGGACCTGCACGAGCGGGCGGGTCGCGGAGATGACCTCCGTCGCCACGGTGTGCTGGGGGCTGGTGTTCTGGGAGCGCGACGGCACCGCCTACGCGTGCGTCACCGGCCCGGAGACCGGGACCGGTCACGCACCGGTGCCGGAGGGCGCCACATTTCTCGGCATCGAGTTCGGCGTGGGCACATCGCTGCGGGCCGTGCCCACGCCGGCCCTCGTCGACCGGGGCATCGAACTGCCCGACGCCACGCGGAGAAGCTTCCGGCTGGACGGCGCCCGCTGGGAGACGCCCGGCGCCGACGACGCCGAGGCCCTGGTCGACCGTCTCGTCCGCGCCGGATCCCTGGTCCGTGACCCGCTCGTCGCCGAGGTCCGCCGGGGGCATCGTCCACCAGTCTCGGGCCGGACCGTCGAACGCCGGTTCCGCGCGGCGACGGGCCTCACCCAGGGGGCGGTACGGCAGATCGAACGCACCCGCAGGGCCTCCGGGCTGCTGGCCGCCGGCGTCCCGGTCGCCGATGTGGTCGCCGGGCTCGGGTACTTCGACGAGCCGCACCTGGCCCGTTCGCTGCGCCGGTATGTCGGGCGCACGGCGCGGCAGCTCCGCGAGCGCACCGGCGGCGCGATCGCGTTGGATCTGGGTCAGCGGACGACGTCGTAGACCAGTTTGACGATGCCGTTCGGGTAGGCCGCGGATGCCCGCAGGCGCAGCACCTGCTTGTCCTTGTCCGCGTTGCTGAACAGGCCCTTCCCGGCTCCGAGCAGCACCGGGAAGACGAGCAGGTGGTACCGGTCGATCAGGCTCGCGTCGGACAGGCGGCGGGCGAGCTCCGCGCTCCCGTGGATGAAGATCGCGCCACCCGCGCGCTGCTTCAGCTCGACGACGTCCCGGGTCGAGCGCAGGATCGTCGTCGGACCCCAGCCCTCGACGAGCGCGTCGTCGGGCAGCGTGGCCGAGACCACGTACTTGGGCAGGTCCCGGTAGGCGGAGTGGTCCTGCGAGTCGCGCCAGATCGGTGCGAACGCCTCGTAGCTGCGCCGGCCGAACATCAGCGCCGCCGTGTCCTCGAGCTCCTCGCCCTTGAGCGAGAACGCCTCGGGCAGGTACTCGACGTCCTTGATCACCCATCCACCGCTGCGGTGGTCCTCGCCCGGCCCGCCGCCGGGCGAGTCCACAACGCCGTCGAGTGAGACGAAGCCGGTGTAGACCAGGTCACGCATGTGCTGTGCTCCTCACGGTTGGCGACGAGGCACCACGCTAAGCAGCGCCCGTCGAGGCTGTCTTGTACAGAAACGACGGCCCCACGAGGCGAGTCACCGCGGTCTATGCTCGCGATCATGGCGGAGTTCGACGTGGTGGTGCTGGGCGGGGTCGGGGTCGACACGATCGTCCGGGTGCCCGAGCTCGCGGTCCCGCCGGGCGACTTCCTCCCCGTCCCGCCGGTGTACGACTACGTCGCCCACTCCGGCAACGGCGTCGCCCTCGGGTTCCACGCGCTCGGGCTGCGCACGAAGTTCGCCGACTTCCTCGGCGACGACCCGGCCGGCGACCTGGTCCGCGCCCGGTACGCGGCCGCGGGCCTGGACTTCAGCGCGCTGCCCGCGCCGAACGGCACCCCGCGCAGCGTGAACCTCGTCGACGCGGCCGGGCGGCGGTTCTCCTTCTTCGACGGCCGCCACCCCGACGGCCTGGTCCTGCCGCCGGCGTTCTACCTGCCGTTCGTCGAGCGGGCCCGGCACGTGCACGTGGCCTCGCCGCGGGCCCTGGAGGCGTTCCCGGCCGCGCGGCGGCTCGGGATCACCTCGTCGACCGACGTCCACGCGTGGGACGGTGCCGATGAGTGGGCGCATCCGCTCGCGTACGAGGCGGACCTGGTCTTCCTCAGCTCGGCCGCCGCGCCGGACCGGATCGACGCAATCATGCGCCAGATCCTGGCCGAGGGCCGGGCCACGGTCGTGGTCGCCACCGAGGGCGCCGGCGGCAGCCGGGTGCTGTGCCGCGGCGACGAGGCTCCGGCGCGCTTCCCGGTCGTGCCGCCGGACCGGCCGGTCGTCGACAGCAACGGCGCCGGCGACGCGTACAGCACCGCCTTCATGAGCCGCTGGCTGGCCGGCGGCCCGATCGCGGAGTGCGCGCTGGCCGGCGCGGTCTCGGGCGCGTTCGCCTGCGGCGCGGCCGGCACCCACGAGGAGCTCATCAGCGCCGGGGCGCTGGACGAGGCGCTGGCTAGGCTGGGGGCGTGACGCTGTTCGACGGCACCACCCTGCCGCTGGTCGCGGCGCCGATGGCCGGCGGGGCGACGACGCCCGCGCTGGTGACCGCCGCCGCCCGGGCGGGCGCGCTGGGGTTCCTGGCCGCCGGCTACCGCACGCCCGAGGACCTGGCCGCGCAGATCGCCGCGGTCCGGGGCGTCCCGTTCGGGGTGAACGTGTTCGCGCCGAACCCGGTGCCGGTCGACCCGGCCGCGTTCCGGCGGTACGCGGCCTCGCTCGCGCCCGATGCGGCGGCGCTCGGGCTCGGCCTCGCCGGCGCCGCGCCGGTCGAGGACGACGACCACTGGGCGGCCAAGACCGACCTGCTGCTCGCCGACCCGGTGCCGGTGGTGAGCTTCACGTTCGGGCTGCCGCCGGCCACGCTGGTGGCGGCGCTGCGCCGGGCCGGGACCGTCGTCGCGCAGACCGTCACCAACCGGGCCGAGGCGCGGGCCGCGGCCGAGCTGGGCGTCGACGTCCTCGTCGTGCAGTCGTTCGCGGCCGGCGCACACTCGGGGACGCTCACGCCGTCGGTGGCGATTCCCGAGGTACCGCTGCCCGACCTGATCGCCGGGGTCCGGGCGGCGGTGTCCCTCCCGCTGGTCGCCGCGGGTGGCCTGGGCACGGCCGCCGACGTGGCGAGCGTGCTCACGGCCGGCGCCTCCGCCGCGATGATCGGCACGGCACTGCTGCGGGCCCCGGAGAGCGGCGCCTCCGCCCCGCACAAGGCGGCCCTGGCCGACCCGTCCCGCACCGAGACCGTCCTGACCCGGGCGTTCACCGGGCGGCCGGCCCGCGGCCTGCGCAACGGGTTCATCGAGCGGCACGACGCCGAGGCCCCGGCCGGGTATCCGGCGATCCACCACCTCACCGCGCCGCTGCGCCGGGCGGCGGCCGCGGCCGGCGACGCGGACCGGCTGCACCTGTGGGCCGGCACCGGCTACCGGCACGCGACCGAGCGCCCGGTGGCGACGATCCTCGCCGGCCTGGCACCGTAGTCCGCCTCGCACCGCCCGCGCTTGCGTCCCCGGAGCACAATCTGCGGGTATGAGCGGCTGGACCGCGGCCCTGCTGATCGCCGACCTGGTCGGCGTGGCCGTCGCGGTGTTCCTGGCCCGGCGGGCCCACCCCGCCGGCAGCGACGCGCGCATGCTCGGCTACGTCACCGCCGGCGTCCCCGGGGTGCTCGTCGCGGTGGTCGCGCTGCGGGCGACCGCGCTCGGCCCCTTCTGGACCGTCGCCGGCATCGTCGTGGGGGTCCTGGCCGGGTTCGGCGTGGCGCCCGCGTGGCAGGCCGCCAACGACCCCGGGCGCCGCGTCCTGGAGCAGCGGCGCGGCACCTGGCCGGTCGCGATCCCGGTGCTGCTGGTCGTCTTCTGCGTCGCCCTCGTGCCGTCGTCGTGCCGGCCGAAGCAGACCCCGGAGCAGGCGTACACCGAGCGGTTCGAGGTGAAGGTCGACCGGCTCGTGACCGATGTGCCGGTGCGGGTCGTCGCCCGCGCGCCCATGGTCGCCGACGCGGGCGTGGCGGACGCGGTGGCGGTGCCGGTCGAGCGGCACGCCTTCGCCGGTCGGGTGCTGACCCTGCTGGTCGCGCACAACCTGACCTGCCTGCCCGCGGTGGTCCTGCTCGCCGCCGACGACGGCCTGGCGGTGCTGGTCGCCGTCGCCCCGACGGCGGCGACGCCCAGGACGCGGATCGACCCGTGCCTGGCCGACCCGGCCTACGCCTTCGGCGGGCACAGCGTCGTCGAGGTGGCCTTCCCGGACGGCCTGCCCACCGACCCGGTCCGCGACACCGGTTCGAGCCCGCCCCGCACCGTCCCCGGTCGTTAACCGAGGCGGTAGAGCAGCCGGGTCGCCAGGCGGCGGCCGTGGCGCAGCCGGGCCCAGGCGACGGGCGCGGCGGCCTGCATCTCGGCCGCCGCGAGCAGGAGGCTGGCGGTGAACGGCTCCAGGATGTCGGCATCGAGGACGCGACGCAGCAGGCGGTCGTGGGTCGCGTGGTCGCCGGGGTCGGCGGCGAGCAACAGCGTGGCCAGGTCCCGCCCGGGCAGGTGATAGCCGGACCGGCCGAAGCCGGTCAGCCCGACCCGGCCGGACGGCAGGCGGCGGGCCGCGGCCGGGGTGAGAGCGCCGTGCGCGAACGTCCGGACCGGCCCGCACAGGGCGACGAGGCGGCGCAGCCGGTGCGCCTCGTCGGCGGTGAGGCGGCCCCGGCGCTCGTGACGGTCGACGATGCGGCCGTAGTCGACGCGCCAGTCCCGGCTGCGGCCGGTCGCCGGGGACCAGGCCGACAACTGCACGGCCGCGGCCTCGACCTCGGCGACGTCGGCCGGGCCGAGCTGGTGGCCGGCGTCGCCGGCGAGGACGAGCACGGCGTCGTTGTCGCTCCAGAGGTACCGGCCGGCGACGAACGGCACCGGGGCCGGCCCGAACGCCACGTACGCGTCCACCGCCCGCGCGAACCGGGCCCGGGCCGCCGGCCGGTCGGCGGCCAGCAGCCGCACGACGACGGCCTCGCCGTGCAGCCGGCCGGCCCAGGTGAGCTCGCCGTCGCGGAGCTCGCCGCCGACGGGCGCGTCGAGCCGCAGTCCCGGCAGCAGCCCGGTCGGCCGCCACAGGCGCCCGCCGGGCGCCCCGGGGTCCGGCGCGCCGGCCGGCACGACCAGCCGGAGCGGCTCCGGCGCGACCCGGTGCGGGCGCGCCCGGCCGGTGCGGTGCCCGGCGCCGGCCGGGCCGTGCCGGCCGTCGAGGCGGGCCGCGCACAGGGCCGCGTAGTCGGCGACCTGGTCGAGGTCGTCCCGGGTCCAGGCCCGGGGCCGGCGGTCGATGACGCAGAACGCGCCGACGACCAGGCCGGCGCGGGTGGTGACGGGGGCGCCGGCGTACGACACGAGGCCCAGGTCGGTCACCGCCTCGTTGTCGTGGACGAGCGGGTCGCGGCGGGCGTCGTCGAAGCTCAGCGGCGTGCCCTCCCCCACGACGTACTGGCACAGCGACAGCGCCAGCGGGATCTCCCGGGCCGTGCACAGCGGCTCGGGCAGCCCGTGGGCGCCGACGAACCGCTGGCGGTGCCGGCCGACGAGCGCCAGGCCGGCGACCGGGACCCGCAGCCGGGCGCAGGCGTCCTCGGCCAGCCGGTCGCACCACGGGTCGTCGCCGAGCCGGCGGAACCGGGCGACGGCGTCGAGCCGCGCACCGTCCCGCACGACGCGGGCGGTGCGCACCGGGTCCGGGACGACGGTCCCGGGCGGCTGACCCATCGAACCACCCCCTTGGCTGCGCGGTATGCCGCTCTTCGAGTATGGCGGGTGACGAGCGGAACGGATTTGTCCCTTCAGGTGAGCCGGTCCGCCAACGGTGCCACGAGAATGGACGCACGTCGCTTCGCCCCGCCGCGCGGCGGCGACTGCTGCACCGCAGGTAGCACGTGGACATCGTTCGACTCGCCCGTCCGGCGACGGGCCGGAGGTGCTCATGGCGGCAACGGGAGGCGATCGGTCCCGGCGGAGCGTCACCCAGCGGGCGCGTGGCGCCAACGCGGCGCACTGGGACCCGGGACGGCGGCAGCGCCCGGCCCCGCACGAGGCCGGCCGGGCCGACGCCGGCGGCCGGAGTCCGGGTGACAGCGGCCCGGGTGACAGCGGCGTGGGTGGGAACGGCCCGAGTCCGAGCGACCCGGGCCGGAGCGACGCCGGCCGGGCCGGCGTCGCGGGGGCCGGGTTCGGGCCGCCCGCCGTCGCCCACGTGCGCCGGCCCCGCCTGCACGCGGTGCTCGGCGACCGCCGGCGCCGGTGCGTGCTCGTCACCGCCCCGGCCGGTGCCGGCAAGACCGAGCTCGCGCGGGCCTGGTGCGCCGAGCACCCCGCGGCCCGCTACCACGACGCCGCCGCGGGCGCCGGCCTCGATCCGCATCCGCCGTCCTCGGCCACGGTGGTGATCGACGGCGTGCACACCGCCGGCGAGCCGCTGCTGGCACGCATCGCCGCCCTCGCCGCCCCCGGCGGGCCGCGGCTGATCCTGGCCGGCCGGTGGATGCCGCCCGGCCTGCGCGCGGCCCTCGCCGGCACCGCCCCGGAGGAGCTGGACCGGCGGGCCCTCGCGCTCACGCCGCAGGAGATCGCACGGTACTGCGGGCGAACGGCCGACGTCCCGCCGGAGACCGTCCGCGACGTCTTCGCGATCACGGGCGGCTGGGCGGCGGGCGTGGTCCTCGCCGCCGGCGCGCTCGCCGAGGCCCCCGGCGACGCCGGCCCGCGGCTGCGGGGGTTCCTGGCCGGCGGCGCGGGACTCGGGGAGTACGTGCTCAACGAGGTACTGGCCGGCCTGCCGGCCGCCGACCGCCGAGCCGTGCGGGACACCTGCCTGGTCGGCGCGGTCTGCGCCGACCTGTTCACCGTGCTGACCGGCCGCCGCGACGCCGCCGCGCTGCTGGGGCGGCTTGCGGCCGGCGAGGCGTTCGCGACCGGGACGGGCGACGGCTGGTACACCTACCCGCTCCTGTGGCGCACCGCCCTCTACGCCGGGCTGACCCACGAGGATCCCGCCCGGGCGCGGGCGCTGCACGGCGCCGCCGCCGGCTGGTACGCCGAGCACCGCCGGTTCGACGAGGCCCTCCACCACGCCGTGGCCGCCGGCGACCAGGCCGGCGCCGACCGCCTCCGCCACGACCACCATGCCACGCTCCTCTGGGCCGGCCTCACCGCACTGCCCCTGCCCGACCGTCAACCCGCACCGGCCCGGCCCCCGACGGGACGGGGCGAGCCCGCGGCCGGCGGGGAGTGGGGAAAGCCCGCGGCCGTGGAGTTGGGCGAGCCCGCAGTCGGCGCCGAGTTGGGCGAGCCCGCAGTCGGCAACGAGTTGGGCGAGCCCGCAGTCGGCGCCGAGTTGGGCGAGCGTGCGGCCGCCGAGCCCCCGGCCGCCGCGGCGCCGGGCCGGCCCCCGACCGGCGCGGGGCCGGACGAGCCGCCGGCCGGTGCCGGCGGGCCGGCGGCGGGCCTGCCCGACGGGTCGGGAACGAGCGACCCGCTCGCCCGGCTCGCCTGGGAGGTGCGGGAAGCGCTGCGCCTCGACCAGCCGCTGCGGGCGCGGGCCGTGCTCGCGCGGTGGATGCCGGTCGCCCGGGAGCGGGGGCCGGTCGCGTACGCGGGCGCGGTGCGCTACCGGGCCATGGCCGACCTGCAGCTCGGCGCGCTCGATGCCGCCGCCGAGCAGGCCCGGGAGGTCCAGCGGACGCTCGCCGGGCAGGGCGCGACCGGCGCCGTCGACGGGGGCTGGGCCGACGTCGTCCTGGCCGCCGTGCACATCCAGCGCGACGAGCTCGACACGGCCGCCGAGCACCTCGACACGCTCGCCGTGCGGCTGTGGCACGGCGACCCGGCGGTGAACCGCGCGGAGTACCTCGAGCTTGCCATGATCGACCAGCAGCGCGGCGAGCTCGGGGCGGCGCTGCGCACCACGCGGCGGTTGCTGCACGACGGCGTGCCGGTGCCGCCCGAGGTGCACCGCCTGCACGTGGAGCTGCTGCTCGCGGCCGGCTACCTCGCCGACGCGCGGCGGCACGCCGAGCGGTACGCCGGCGAGCTCACCCGGCCCGCCGCCCGCCTCGTCCGGGCCCGCCTGCTGCTGACCCGCCCGCCGACCGCCAACGTCGTCGCCGAGGGCCAGCGGCTGCTGCACCCGGTCGCGGGGCGTTCCGACCAGCCGCTGCTGCACCGGATCGAGGCCCTGCTCCTGCTGGCCCGGCTGGCCGGCCGGGCCGGGGACGCCGCCCACGCGGCCAACCTGCGGCGCCAGGCCCACGACCTGGCCGCCCCGGGTGGCATCGTCCGGCCGTTCCTGCTCGAACCGGCCCCGCGGTCGCCGCGCCCGCCCGCCGCGGCGCGCCATCCAGCGCCGGCCCCAGCGCCGGCCCCTGCGCCGGCCCCTGCGCCGGGCCCGCATCCGCCCGATCCCGGCGCCGGCGAACCGGCGGCCGGAGTGCGGTTGCCGGACGGCGGGGAGGGGCTGACCCGGGCGGAGCTGCTCGTGCTGCGGCGGCTCGCCGGGCTGCGCACGGTGGCCGAGATCGCCGGCGAGCTGCACGTCAGCGCCAACACCGTGAAGACCCACCTCGTGCACATCTACCGCAAGCTCGGCGTCCACCGCCGCCGCGACGCCGTCGTGCGGGCGCACGAGCTGCGCCTCCTCTGACCCCTCACGGGACGCGGAAGAACAGCATCGGGTCGCGGGCGCGGTCGTGGACCGGGGCCGACAGGTGCAGCTTGTGCTTCAGGCCGAGCAGGCGGTCGCGCGTGTCCGGGTCGGCGGCGCGGGAGGCGGTCAGGTGGCCGACGCCGCGCCCGCGCAGCCAGGACAGCACGACCGCGCCCTCGCTGCGGGGCCAGGGGCGGCGGCCGTGGTAGACGTCGTGGACCGCCACCGCGGCGCCCGGCCGCAGGCCCGGGAAGATCGTCCGGGTGTACCACCGGGCGAAGGACACCGTGTGCGCCGCGTCGACGAGCAGGAAGCCGGGCGCGTCCGGCACCGCCGCCGCCCGCACGTCGCCGGGGACGAAGTGCCAGCGGCCGGTCGCCAGCTCCGCCGGCACGGCGCGCGGCGCGGCCGAGCCGCGGTCGTACGAGTGCAGCTCGCCGCCGGCGTTGTCCCGCAACGCCCGCAGCAGCCAGGTCGTCGACCAGCCGTGGCTCGCGCCCAGCTCCACGACCACGGCCGGGCGCAGGGCGCGGACGGTCAGGTACGCGATCTCCGCCTCCAGGTCGTCCAGCGCCGGCCGCAGGTCCCGCCGGGTCCGCAGCTCGCGCTGCTCGTCGCGGGCCCGGCGCAGGTCGGCGGCGTGCTCGCGGTACCACTGGATGATCTCGTCGAGGTGGAACATCAGGACTCCCCGCGGGCCAGGCCGGCGAGCGCGCCGAGCGTGGGCGTGCCGGTGACGAAGTAGCCGTCGTGGCCCTCGACGCCGTCCACCGGCAGGGCGAGCGCGCCGAACGCCGGGTCGGCCGGGTGGGTGCCGTGGCCGGCGCCCAGGATCCGCAGGCCGGGCAGGCGGCGGGTCCAGTCCGACGCCGCGCTGCCGGCCCACACCCGGGCCGTGGTGTGCAGGTCGGCGGCGCGGTCCGCGCCCATCCCCGGGCTGCCCAGGGCGACCAGGTCGGTGACCCGGCGGTCGAGGCGGGGCGCGGCGAGGCCGACGACCGTGGAACCGTAGCTGTGGCCGACGAGCACGATCCGGTCGCCGGGCAGCCGGGCGACGAACGCGCGCAGCGCGAGCGCGCCGGCCGCGGCCCGGTCCTCGCGCACGGCGGCCAGCCGCACGCCCTCCGGCGGCTCGTAGCCCAGCCAGGCGATCACGACGACGTCCGGCCGGCCGATCGCGGCGGCGAGCTGGCGCGCCTGCCAGGCCGGCGCCCGGCGCTGGACGCCGCCGAGCCCGGTGTCGAAGTTGGCGGCGGTGGTGTCGACGCCGGGCACCAGCACGACGACCGTGCGGGCCGCCGCCAGGTCGCCGACGATCTCCAGGGCGCGGCCGTCGGGCCACCGTCCACTGTGGATCGGCAGCGGCGCCGGCACGTCCGTGACGTGGGTCGGGCCGAGGACCGCCCAGCAGAGGGCGATCGCGGGGAGAGCCAGCAGCCTTCGCATGGCCCGGACGGTAGGGACGAAGCGGGGCCCGGATCGTCACCCCGGGGCGCCATCCCCGGCGTACCTCCCCGGTACTACTCGCCGGTACTACTCGCCGGCGGTGACGAGCCCGGTCTCGTACGCGAAGACGACGGCCTGGGCCCGGTCGCGCAGGTCGAGCTTGGTGAGCACCCGGCTGACGTGCGTCTTCACGGTCTGCTCGGCGACGACGAGGGTGTCGGCGATCTCCCCGTTGGACAGCCCGCGGGCGACGAGGCGTAATACCTCGGTCTCACGCGGCGTCAGCGCCGCCAGCCGCGCGGGCCGGTGCGGGACCGCCCGCGGCCGGGCCGCGAACTGCTCGATGAGCCGCCGGGTGACGGACGGGGCGAGCAGGCCCTCGCCGGCGGCGACGACCCGCACCGCGTTCACCAGCTCGGCCGCGGGCGCGTCCTTGAGCAGGAACCCGGAGGCCCCGGCGCGCAGCGCCTCGAACACGTAGTCGTCGAGGTCGAACGTGGTGAGCATGAGCACCCGCGGCCGGTGCAGGCCGGGCGCGACGTCGAGCAGCTGCCGGGTGGCCTGCAGGCCGTCGAGGACCGGCATCCGGATGTCCATGAGCACCACGTCGGGCGAGCGCTCGCGGGCCATCGCCACGCCCAGCGCGCCGTCGGCGGCGTCGCCGACCACGGTCAGGTCGGGCTGGGCGGCCAGCAGCGCGGCGAAGCCCTGCCGGACCATCGCCTGGTCGTCGACGATCATCACCTTGATCAATCTGTCCCGTCCCCGTTCCCGTCGTGGTCGAGCGGCAGCAACGCCTCCACCAGGTAGCCGTCGGCGACCGGGCCGGCGGTGAGGGAGCCCCCGGCCGCGGCGGCCCGCTCGCGCATGCCGAGCAGCCCGTGCCCCGCGCCGCCGCCGTCCTCGGCGACGCCGGGCCGGTTGTGGACCCGCACCCGCAGCGCGCCGCGGTCGCGGGTGAGCGCGATGCGCACCGGCGCGCCGGCCGCGTGGCGGCGCGCGTTGGACAGCGCCTCCTGGACGATCCGGTAGGCGGCCAGGCCGACCGCGGGCGGGACCTCCGCACCCGGTAACGGCACGAACGTGACCTCGACGCCGGCCTCGCGGGCGTCGCGGACCAGGCCGGCGAGGTCGTCGAGGACGGGCTGCGGCTCGGTCGGCGCGGGCTGGTCGGCGCCGCGCAGCACGCCGAGAAGCCGGCGCATCTCGCCGAGCGCCTCCCGGGAGGTGCTGGCGATGGCGGCCAGCTCCTCGGCGACGGCGGGCGGGACGCCCTCGATGCGGTAGACGGCCGTCTCGGCCCGCACCGCGATGAGCGACATGTGGTGGGCCACGACGTCGTGCATCTCGCGGGCGATCCGGTTGCGCTCCTCGGCGACCGCCCGCCGGGCCTGGGCCAGCTCGGTGCGCTCCTCCTCCTCGGCGAGGGCACGCTGGACCTCGCGGCGGCGGCGGATCTGGTCGCCGACGACGATGATGGCGAGGACGGCGAGGACCAGCCCGGCGACGTTGTTCGGGTTGGTGAAGCCGAGCAGGAGCACCAGGGCGGAGGCGCCGACCCAGACCAGCACGCCGCGCGGGTGCCGGATCGCGACCACGGCCAGGATGAGCGGGAACAGCAGGATCTGGACCGGCTGCCACGGCCAGGGCGTGCCGTCGCGGAGGTCGAGGGTCAGGCCGGTCCAGAGGGCGACGACCCACGCGAACCGCCACGCGAGCAGCGGCCGGGTCGGCAGCAGCGCGAGCGGGGCGGCGGTGAGGATCGACACGACCGCCCGGTAGAACCCGCTGCCGCCGCCGTTGCCGCGCAGGTACTCGTACGAGAGCAGGCCGCTGAGCACGGCCGCGACCGCGGCGATGAGCGGCAGCGACCGGCCGAGCCGGGTGCGCGGGTGCACCGCGGGGTCCGGGCCGACCAGGAAGGCCCGGAGATGCCGCAGAGTCCCACGCACCCGGCCACCGTAACCGACGCCCGGTGTCAGTGCGGTGTCAGGACAGCGGGGGCGCCACCTCGTCGAGGGCCTGCTCGACCGTCCGCACGGTGATCCCCCGCTGCCGGATCCGCTTCGGCTCGGCCTCCAGAGCGGCCGGCGTGGCGGCGTCGGTGGGGTCCTGCGCGCTCGCGGCGAGCGTTGGACGCAGAAGGGCCCGGGCGGCGCGCGGCCCGGGCCCCTGCGATCAGTGAGCGGCTAGCTGAGCGTCACGGACGTGTCGTCGATGACGAACGACGTCTGCAGCGAGGAGTCCTCGGTGCCCGTCCACTTGATGCTGACCGTCTGGCCGGCGAAGGCGCTGAGGCTGTAGGTCTTCAGCTGGTAGCCCGACGCCTTGTTGAGGTTCGACAGCGTCGCCAGCGTCGTCGAGCCGGCCGTGATGGTCAGCTTGTCGTACGCGGTGGTCGTCGTCGTCTCGGCCGAGTCGATGTGCACGTAGAAGCTCAGTGTCGCGTTGCACCCGGCGGGGATGGTCACCGACTGCGCGATCGACTCGGTGTGGGTCGAGCCGTAGCCGTCGAGCCACGAGCTGTAGGTGCCGCCGTGCGCCGCCTGGCCCTGGCTGGCCCACTGGCCGATGGTGCCGGTGGTGCCGGTCCAGTTCGCCGTGCCCGACTCGAAGCCCGGGTTGAGCAGCTTCTGGCCGGAGCAGCCACCGGTGGGCGGCGAGCTGCTGGTGGGCGGCGTGCTGGTGGGCGGGGTGGTGCCGCCGGTGCAGGTCGGGTCGCCCGACTGCGCCGGCACGCTGACGGCGTCCCACGCGGCCTTGACCGCGTTGAACTCGGTGCAGCTGCCCGGGTAGAGGTTCTTCGCCGCGGTCAGCGTCCAGGTGCGGTACTTCAGGTACGACGACGACGTGGTCTTCATCAGCATCGCGTTGTACATGATCTTGATGGCCTTCTGGATGCCGATGCCGGTGACCGTCGAGCTGTTGCAGGTCGAGCTGGACGGCTGGCCGCCACCGCCGGCGCTGCCCTGCGCGAGCAGGTAGAACCAGTGGTTGCCGGGGCCGGCCGCGGCGTGGACCTCGGTCGACGGGATGCTGCTGGAGTAGCAGTTCGGGTCGCCGGCGAGCGACGGGTTGTACATGTACCGGATCGGGCCGCTGCCGACCAGGTTGATCTCCTCGCCGACCTGGTAGTCCGGCGGGTCGTTCGGGTTGTTCGCGAAGAACTCGGTGGCCGCGCCGAACGTGTCCGCGACGAACTCCTGGGTGCCGGAGCGCGAGATGCCGCCGGGGGTGTTGTCGTCGATGCCGTGGCCGAGCTCGTGGGCGACCACGTCGAGCGAGCTGATCCACTGGCCGGCCGTGTTCTTGCCGATCTGGACCTGGGTGCCGTCGTAGTAGGCGTTCTGGTCGTTCAGCCCGACGCGGATCGGCCAGCCGCCGCCACTGCTGCTGAAGCCGGTGCGGCCCAGCCACGACGAGAGCATCTGGGCCTCCTTCTGCGCCGCGTAGAGAGCGTCGACGCAGCCGGTCTCCCGGTTGGTGCCGGAGCCGTTGCCCCAGACGTCGTCGGAGCCGGAGAAGGTGGTGTTGCTCGCCGCGTCCTGGCAGGACAGGCCGGAGATGCTCGGGTCCTGCATGCGGTACGTGCTGCCGGACAGCGTCGTGTTGATCGTGACGCTGCCGACGATCCAGCCGGTGCCGGTGCCCTTCATGACCTTCTCGACCTTGTCGAGGACGGCGCCCGTGGCCGCGTCGACGTCCACGACGAGCCGGCTGGCGCCGTCCGCGCCGGTGCCGTTCAGCGTGGTCTCGTACGCGAGGCGGGGCGCGCCGTTGAGGGCGAACACCACCAGCTTCGTGCTCTCGACCTGGTTGACCTTGGTGAGCTGCTTGCCGGCGACAGCCTCGGCCTCCGCCTTGCTGAGCTTGGCCGCGGTCGAGATGTTGCCGATCGCCTGGGTCTGCGCGACGGAGGTGTACTTCGTCGCGCCCGCCTGGTCGGTGACGACGACGAAGTCGCCGCCCACGACGGGGAGGCCCTTGTAGGTGCGCTCGTACGCGATGTACTTCGCGCTGCCCGACGCGGTGACCGACTTCTGCACGTAGGCGTCGTCGGAGCTCGGGTGGAGGGCGCTGGGCTTGGACGCGACGAAGGCGTCGGCCTTCTGCACGGCGACGGCGTCAGCCACCGCCAGGCTTTCCGGCCCTGGTACTGGGGGCGAGGCTTGCACTGCCGCGGCGGTGCCGGCGGTGACCAGCCCGACCGCGAACACTCCGGCCGCTGTAGCGAACCGTGGGGTGAACTTCAAGGGTGCCTTCTTTCCAGCAACGACGCACACCACCGGGGAATGTCTTGGGTGACGGGTGCGCCGGAACCAATACCGACACGCGGAAGCCGAGGGGTGGCCGGCCGGCGTGCGCGCCGATTCGGCCGGCCTGACTCATCGACTTATGGCGATGCCAGGACGATCACACATCCGGGAATCCTTGGACAAGGGTCGATACCCGCTGGCCACCCTCGCCCCCACCCTGTACTTCAGGGGTGGAAACGTCCCGGAAATCTCGCGCTCCGTAGATCTCGACCCGGCCCGGCGACTACGCGTCGTTAACTTTTAACTCGGCGCGTGGGGTAAGTTGATCGATCGTGGGTGACGAATCGATCGATGCCGTGGCCGCACTCGTCGCCGAGGCCGGGGTGGGCGCGCGGCGGATCCGGGAGGTCGTCGCCCGGCTGACCGAACCGCCCGCGCCCTCCCTCGACGACCTGGTCCGGGACTTCGCGGTGCCCCGCCGGACCGTCGAGGCGCTGCTGCGCGCCGCCGGGCCCGACCTGCACGAGGGCCTGCTGCCCCAGGTGTACCGCCACCGCCTGGACCTCGACGCCCTGCACCGGCCGCGCCCGGTCCCCGAGATGGCCCGGCTCGTCGCGGACGCGCCCGCCGCCGACCGCAACCTCGACCACGTCTCGGCGACCGCGCACACCGCGGCCCGCCGGGCGGTGTGGCTCGACGAGACGTTCGACCTGACCGGCGCCCACCTCGTCTGCGTCGGCGACCACGACCTCACCTCGCTCGCCGTGCGCCAGGTCAACCCCGGCCTGCGGGTCACCGTGGTCGACGTCGACGAGCGGCTGCTGGAGTACATCGCCGGTCGCGACCCGGCCGTCGAGTGCTGGCACGCCGACCTGCGCTTCGGCCTGCCGCCGGTCGTCGCGGGCAGCGCCGACCTGGTGTTCACCGACCCGCCGTACACGCCCGAGGGCGTCCAGCTGTTCCTCGGCCGGGGCGCGCAGGCGCTCGGCGACCGGGCCAACGGGCGGCTCGTCATGGCCTACGGCTTCAGCCCGCTGACCCCCGCCCTCGGCCTCAAGGTGCAGCGCGCGGTGCTCGACCTCGACCTGGCGATCGAGGCGATCCTGCCGGCCTTCAACCGCTACCACGGGGCCCAGGCCGTCGGCAGCGCCAGCGACCTCTACGTGTGCCGGCCGACCGCGGGCACCTGGCCGGCCCTGGAGAAGCGCCTGGCCCGCACGGCCGTCAACATCTACACGCACGGCGGCCACTCCCTGGAGGGCCGCGCGACCCGGTCGCCGGCCGAGCTGTTCGGCGGCGGGCCGGCCGGGAAAGCGGAACGGGCCGACGTCGACCTGACCGGCGACCCGGGGCCGTGGCTGCTGCGGGCGCTGCTCGCGGTCAACGCCGAGCGGCTCACGCTGCTCGTGCCGAACCGGCACCCCGACCTGGCCGACGCCGCCGGGCAGGCCGCGCTGCGGGAGCTCGTCGCGGCGAAGTACCTGCTGCGGTACCGCCGGAGCACCCCGGGCCCGGAGCACGCCGTCGTCGAGGCGAGCGCGGCGCCCGGCGACCACGGCGCGGCCGGCTGGCTGCTCACGCACGCGCACGGCAAGCTCGGCAACGTGCTGCGGGAGGCCCTCGTGCAGGGCAGCGGCGGGACCCTCACCAAGAACGAGGCGCGGGCGGCGGCGGCCGGCCTCGTCGCCCGCCCGGCGCACCTCGACGCCCGGCTGCTCGACCTGCCCCGCACCGCGGTACGAGATGTGCTGCAATCACTGCGATGAATCGCAGCTTCGCCGCGTTCCTGTCCGCCCAGACCCTCTCGGCGTTCGGTGACGCGATCTCCCTCGTCGCGGTGCCGCTGCTGATCCTGCGCGGCGGCGGGACGGTCGGCCAGGTCGGCGCCGTGACCGGGCTGAGCGCCCTGGCCACGCTGCTCACCGGGATCTTCGCCGGGCACGTCGCCGACCGCTTCGACCGCAAGCTGCTGCTGCGGCTCTGCGACGTCGCGCGCTGCGGGCTGTACGCGGCGATCCCGCTCACCGGCGGCCCGCTGTGGCTGGTCCTCACCGTGGTGCCGCTCGCCGCCGTGTTCTCGATGCTCTTCCAGGTCACCTACGTGACCGTGGTGCCGGGCCTGGTGCCGGTCGACCGGATCACCGAGGCCAACGGGCGGCTCTACAGCGCCTACGCCGTGGCCGCCCTGGCCGGGCCGGCGGTGGCGGGCTTCCTGTCCGGCCTGACCAGCCCGGCGGCGGCGATCGCCGTCGACGCCGGCACGTTCGCGCTGTCGGCGGCCCTGCTGTCGTTCGTGCGGATGCGGCCGGTCCCGCCGGTGCCGGACTCCGGCGGGCTCGCCGCGGGCGTGCGGTTCATCCGGCACCACCCGGTCCTGCTGCCGCTCACCGTCCTGCTCACCGTGGTCCTGGCGGTGACCAGCGCGCTCGACGACGTCGTGATCTACCACCTCACGCACGATCTCCGGCAGCCCGACGGTGTCGTCGGCACCGTCATGACCGCCGCGGTCGTCGGGTCGCTCGTCGCCTCGATGGTCGTGGCGTGGCTGCGCCGGCGGGCCGGCTTCGGGCCGCTGTGGATCGGCGCCTACACGCTCGCCGGGCTGTGCGTGGCGGCGGTCGGGTTCAGCCGGCAGGTGGCGGTCGTCGCGGTGCTGGCCGCGGTCGTGCTGCTGTGCTCGGGGGTGGCCGGGATCGCGTCGATGTCGCTGCGCCAGGAGGTGACGCCGGCGCACCTGCTCGGGCGGGTCACCGCGGCGTTCTGGACGCTCCAGCTCACCCTGGCGCCGCTGGGCGCGGCCGGCCTCACCGCCGCGGCGGGGCAGTGGGGCGTCCCGGCGACCCTGGCCGCGGGCGGCGCGGCGGTGACCCTGACCGCGCTGTCGGCCCTGTTCACGCCGATGCGCCGAACAGTGCCGCCGCCGCCTCCTCCCACATAGCCACCAGGTCGTAGGTGCCTGGGTCGCGCAGCCACACCAGCTGCAGCCCGTCCATCGTGGCCATGACCAGCCGCGCGAGCGCTTCCGGGTCGGCGCACGCGCCCTCGGCCGCATCGGCGAGCGCGTCGAGCACCGTGCGCTGGCGGGCGACGAAGTAGTCGTGCGCCGGGTGGTCGGGGGCGAGCGACTCCGCCGCGAGCACGGCGAACAGCCGCACGATCTCCGGCTGCGCGGCGTTGCGGCGCACGAGGGCCGCGCACAGCTCGCGCAGGCCCGCCTCCTCGGGCGGCACGCCCAGCGCCGCCTCCAGCGAGCGCCCGTCCTCCGCGTCGCGGTGCTCCAGCACCGCCACGAGCAGCCCGTCCTTGGAGCCGACGTGGTGCAGCAGCCCGGGCACGGTGAGGCCGCAGTCGTCGGCGACGTCCTGCATCGACAGGCCCCAGAACCCGCGCTCGGCGACCAGCGCGGTGGCCGCCGCGATGATCCGTTCCCGCCGCTGCGCCGCGGGCAGGCGGGAGCGCTCCCGCCGTCCGCCCCTTGCCGGTCCGTCCCGCACAGGGCTACGGTACGCGATAGTTACTACTTACTAGGTGCTAGGTAAGGAGTGCCGGGTGAACCTCGAGGAGAAGGCCGCGCTCACCAGCGGCAGCAGCTTCTGGCGCACCAAGGCGGTCGCCGGCCTGCCGGACGTCATGCTCACCGACGGCCCGCACGGCGTGCGCAAGCAGCTCACCGGGGCCGACCACCTCGGCATCCTGGCCAGCGAGGCGTCGACCTGCTTCCCGCCCGCGGTCGCGCTCGGCTCGACCTGGGACCCCGACCTCGCCCGGCGCGTCGGCGAGGCGCTCGGCGACGAGTCGCGGGCCATGGACGTGTCGGTGCTGCTGGGCCCCGGCATCAACCTCAAGCGGCACCCGCTCGGCGGGCGCAACTTCGAGTACCTCTCCGAGGACCCGCTGCTCACCGGCGTGCTCGCCGTCGAGTGGGTGCGCGGCCTGCAGAGCCGCGAGGTCGGCGCGTCGCTCAAGCACTTCGCGATCAACAGCCAGGAGACCGACCGGATGCGGGTCAGCGCCGACGTCGACGAGCGGACGCTGCGCGAGCTGTACCTGCGCGCGTTCCAGCGGGTCGTCCAGCAGGCCGGGCCGTGGACCGTCATGTGCTCGTACAACCGGATCAACGGCGTCCACGCCTCCCAGCACCACTGGCTGCTCACCGAGGTGCTGCGCGGCGAGTGGGGCTACGAGGGCGTGGTCGTGTCCGACTGGGGCGCCGTCGTCGACCGGGTCGCCGCCGTCCGGGCCGGCCTCGACCTCACCATGCCGGGCCCCGACCCGGCCGGCGACCGGGCGCTGGTCGCCACCGGCGGGTCGCCCGAGCTCGACGCCGCCGCCGAGCGGGTCGCGGCGCTCGTCCGGCGGGCGGCGGCCGCCCGCGGGTCGTTCTCGTACGACGCCGACGCCCACCACGCGCTCGCCCGCGAGGTCGCCGGGCGGGGCATCGTGCTGCTGAAGAACGACGGCGGGGTGCTGCCGCTGGCCGGGGACGCGTCGATCGCGGTGCTCGGTGAGCAGGCGCGGACGCCGCGGTACCAAGGGGGAGGCAGCTCGCAGATCACCCCGACCCGGCTCGACACCGCGCTCGGCGAGATCACCCGGCTGGCCGGCGGCCCCGTCACGTTCGCGCCCGGCTACGACGACGTCGAGGCGGCCGTCGCGCTCGCCCGCGAGGCGTCGGTCGCGGTGGTGTTCGCCGGCACCGAGCGGGAGACCGAGGGCTCCGACCGCGACTCGTGGGACCTGCCCGCCGCGCACGTCGAGCTCATCACCCGGGTCGCCGCGGCCAACCCGCGCACCGTCGTCGTGCTGTCCAACGGCGCGGTCGTGCGCACCACGCCGTGGGACGCCGCCGTCCCCGCGCTCGTCGAGGGCTGGCTGCTCGGGCAGGCCGGCGGCGGCGCGATCGCCGACGTGCTGTTCGGCCGGGTCAACCCCTCCGGCCGGCTGGCCGAGACGATCCCGCTGCGGCTGGCGGACCACCCGGCGTTCCTGGACTGGCCCGGCGAGCAGGGCCACGTCCGGTACGGCGAGGGCGTGCACGTCGGCTACCGCGCGTTCGACGCGCGGGAGCAGGCGGTGGCGTATCCGTTCGGCTTCGGCCTCTCCTACACCACGTTCGCCTACGGCCCGGCGGCCGTCACGGTGGACGACGGCGGGGTGACGGTCCGGGTCACCGTCACGAACACGGGCACGCGGGACGGCCGCGAGGTGATCCAGGTGTACTGCGGGAAGCCCGCGTCGCGGGTCCGCCGTCCACCGCGGGAGCTGCGCGGGTTCGCCAACGTGCTCATCGCTGCCGGCGCGTCGGCCGACGTCTCGGTGTTCGTGCCGTTCGACGACCTGGCCTACTGGGACGTCGACCTCGGTCGCTGGGTCGTCGAGCCGGGCGACTACGAGTTCTCGGTCGGCTCCTCCTCGCGCGACCTGCACGCTTCCGCGTCCGTCACGCTCGCCGGCGACGACGAGCGGCGGCCGCTGACCGCGGAGTCGACGATCGCCGAGTGGCTCGCCGACCCGCACGGCGCGCCGCTGCTCGGCGAGCTGTTCGCCGCGATGGCGACCGAGGGCGGCGGGGCGATGGCGGCGACCGCCGCCGACCCGGAGATGTTCGCGATGATGGCGAACATGCCGCTGTCCCGGCTGGCCGCGTTCGCGGGGGAGCGGTTCGCCGGGCAGACCCTGGCCAAGCTGGTCGAGGCGGCCAACCCGTAGGCGCCGGGCAGGGCCGCGCCGGGCTCGCGGACGTGCCGGCGCTCTGGGGCCCGGGGTAGCGCCTGCTATACCTTCGATCGGGTACCTAGCCGGATGGTTTGCCGCCGGCCGGTTTCCTAGCGTCGACGGTGTGATGACTCGCCTCGCGCTGCGGTCCCTGCGCCACCGTCCCGGCACCGCCGTGGCCACCCTGGTCGCGCTGACGGCCGGCGTCGCGATCCTGCTTGCGATGGGTTCCCTCGTCGAGTCGGGGCTGCGGTTCTCGGTCGCGCCCGACCGCTATGCCGCCGCCGACGCCGTCGTCGCCCGGCCCGACCTGACCGTCACCGGCACCGATCTCGACGGCTCGGCGACGACGTCGACCGTGGCGCTGCCCGAGGGCGGCACCGTGCCGCTGGACCTGGCCGACCGGCTCCGCGCGGTCCCGGGCGTCACCGCGGTCGTCCCCGACGTGACGATCCCGGTGGTCGCCGGCGGGGTGCCGGTGTCCGGCCACGGCTGGATCGGCGCCGCGCCCTTCGGCGACGACGAGGTCCTCGTCTCCGCCGCCCTGCGGCCCGGCGACACCATCGAGCTGACCGTCGGCGGGGTCGCGCGGCGGTATCGGGTGAGCGGCGTCGTCGACGGCCCCGGCGTGTACTTCACCACCGCCCGCGCGCTCGCCCTCAACCCCCGCCCCGGCCGGGCCGACGCACTCGCCGTGACCGGCCGCTTCGACCCCGCCGAGCTGCAACGGGCCGCGGCCGGTTTCGAGGTGTACCGCGGCGCCGCCCGCGGCCGGGCCGAGCACCCCGAGGGCGCCCGGGCGGCGGCGGTGCTCGTCGAGGTTGGCGCGGCCTTCGGCGGCTACGTGGTCCTGCTCGTCGGGTTCGTCGTCGCCGGCACCGTGGGCCTCGCCGTCCGGCAGCGCCGCCGCGAGCTGGCCGTGCTGCGGGCCGTCGCCGCCACCCGCGGCCAGGTCCGCCGGCTCGTCCTCGTCGAGGTGGCCGCGCTCGGCCTCGCCGGCGCCGCCCTGGGCCTGCCGCTCGGCTGGCTGGCCGGCCGCTGGGTGCGGGCCGGGCTGGTCGAGCGCGGCGCCGTCCCGGCCGGCTTCCCGTTCCGCGACGGCCTGCTCGCCGCACCGGCGGTCGTCGCGACCGTGCTGCTCGTCGCGGCCGTCGCCGCGGTGGTGGGCGCCCGGCGCGCGGGCCGCCCGCCGGCGCGCGCCCGCGGACGCGTCCGGGCCGGGTTCGGCCTCGCCGCCCTGGCCGGCGCGGCGGCGCTGGTCGTGGTCACCGCCGTCACCGGCGGGACGACGGCGATCGCGTCCGCGACCGGCCTGCTGTACCTGCTGGTGCTCGCCGTCGCCCTGCTCGCCCCGTGGATCAACGCCGGGGCCGCCCGGCTGCTCGGCCCGAGCCTGCGCCGGCTGTGGGGCGCCGCCGGCCGCCTGGCCGCGGCCAACCTGCGGGCCAACGCCCGCGGCACGGTCACCGTCCTCACCGCCCTGGTGCTGGCCGTCGGCCTGGGCGGCTCGGTCTGGTTCCTGCAGGACAACCTGGAGCGCGAGACGGTCGCCCAGCACCGCGCCGGCACCGTGGCGTCCCTGGCGGTGGTCGCGCCGGGCGGCCTGCCGCCGTCCGCGGCCGAGGAGCTGCGCCGCCTGCCCGGCGTGGCGGCCGCGACGGGCGTGCACCGCACGGCGGTGGTGGTCCGGGTGCTCGACGGCGCCGAGCCGGTGCCGGCCCAGGCCGTGGACCCGCTCGACCTCCCGTCGACGCTGGACCTGCGGGTCCGCCGCGGCAGCCTGGCCGGCCTGGACGCGACGAGCGTGGCGGTGTCGTCGCTGCAGGCGTCGACCCACGGCTGGGACGTCGGCGACCAGGTCTCACTCTGGCTGGGCGACGGCACCCCGGCGCGGCTGCGGGTGGCCGCCGTGTACGACCGCGGCCTGGCCTTCGGCGACGTGACCCTGGCCCGCGCGACGGTCGCCGGCCACACCG
>NZ_BMPI01000045.1:41553-97499 GCF_014647515.1 Dactylosporangium sucinum
CGACGCCGATGGACGACCACGTGCTGGTCCGCGCGACCCCCGGCACCGACGCCCGCGCGGCCCTGTCGGGCTGGCTGGCCGCCCACCCGGCGGCGACGGCGACGCCGCCCGGCACCCTGACCGCGGTCCTGGCCACCGACCTGGCCGTGAGCGCCTGGCTCAACCGCCTCCTGATCGCGGTCCTGATCGGCTTCGCGGCCCTGGCCTCGGCCAACACGATGGTGGTGGCGGCCCTGTCCCGCTCCCGCGAGCTGGCCCTGCTCCGCCTGGCGGGCGCGTCGCGCGGCCAGACCCGCCGCATGGTCCACGCCGAGCAGACCGCACTCCTGGGCACGGCCCTGGTCCTGGGCGGCGCGATCGCGGCGCTGACGTTGACGTCGGTCGTGTATACGCTGACCGGCCGCCTGGTCCCCTACGTCCCCTGGCCCGCCTACGCCACGGTCCTGGCCGGCGCGGCGGCGCTGGCCCTGGGCACGACGATCCTCCCGGTGGCCCACCTCCTCCGCACCCCACCGATCCGAGCCGTGGCGTCGAAGGAGTAGTCCACGGTCCGGACTCCGCGCTAGGCCGGGAAGCGGGCGACGTACCGGCGCTGCCACGGCGTCTCCACCGCGTGCGCCGAGTAGTGCCGGCGGACCCAGGCCACGGCGTCCGCCGCCGGCACCCCGTCGAGGATCGCCACGCAGGCAAGGGCCGTCCCGGTGCGCCCCTGGCCGCCGGCACACGCCACCTCGACCCGCTCGGTCGCGGCCCGCTCCAGCAGCTCCCGGAACGCGTCGGCGGCGTCCACCCGGTCGGCGGGCAGCCGGAAGTCCGGCCACCGCAACCACCGGGACGGCCAGTCGACGGCCGGCGGGGTCTTGCCCAGCAGATACAACCCGAACGCCGGCACCGCACCCTCCGGCACCGGGCGCCGCAGCCCACGCCCCCGGATCAGCTTCCCGGAGGGCAACCGCACCACCCCGGCGCCATCCACGTCCCACCCGTCGGCCATCGACCCACCCTAACGCCCGCTGCCGCCCCGCTCCGCCCGCCCCGCATCCGGCCGGCCGGGCGCCGGAGGCTGACCAAGCCACCCCTTCCCTCACCCCGTTGACGGCGGGGAGCGTGCTCCTATGCCTAGGTGCGGCTCATCGAGTGGATGCGGCGGCGGGATGCCGGGTTGAGCGCGGCCCGGCGGGCCGCCCGCGCCGCCGTGGTCATGCCCCTCGCGTTCGCGGCCGGGAACAGGGTCGACGCCACCGTGGGCACGTACGCGGCGTTCGGGGCGTTCGCGCTGCTGCTCTTCGTCGACTTCAGCGGGGCCATCCTGGACCGGATCAGGGCACAGGTCGCGCTCGGGGTGGTCGGGGCCGCGTCGATCGCCCTCGGTACCGCCGGATCCTCCGTCACCTGGGTCGCGGTGATCGTGACCGCGGGAGTGGCGTTCAGCGTGTGGTTCTCGGGCGTGGTCAGCTCGGTGCTCGCCGGGGCGGCCACGGCGATGCTCCTGCCGTACATCCTGTCGACGTCGCTCCCGGGCACCGCCGCCGACATCCCCGCGCGGCTCGCCGGGTGGGGGATCGCGGTCGCGGCCAGCGTCGTGGCGGTGGCGGTGCTGTGGCCGGCGCCCGCCCGGGAGCCGCTGCGCGGGCGGGTCGCCGCGGCGTGCGCCGCGCTCGCCGACCGGCTCCGGGCGGGCAGCGCGGCCGGGCTCGGGCTGCCGGGCGGGTCACCCGACGAGGTCGCCGCGGCGGCCGAGCGGGCCCGTGCGGCCGTCACCGCGCTGGAGCGGGACTTCTACGGGGCGCCGTACCGGCCGACCGGGCTGAGCACGGGAGCCCGCGCGCTGGTGCGGCTGGTCGACGAGCTCACCTGGCTGGGCGAGATCGTGAGCCGGCTGACGACGCCGCGCGGCACGCCCACGGCCTGCAAGGCCGCGTTCGCGGCGGGCGTGGTGCTGCACGAGTCGGCCGACCTGCTCAGCGACGGCGGCGGCACCGAACGGTTCCACGCCGCCGTCGCCGACCTGCGCGCCGCGAGCCGGGCCGTCAGGCGCGAGGCCCTCGGGGACGGCCGGCCCGACGCGCTCGATCCCGGGTTCCGCGCCCAGGAGGTGGGCTTCGCGGTCGCCGCCCTGGCCGCGAACGTGGAGCTGACCGTGGCCGCCGACCGCCGTACCCTGTGGCGGCGCATCCTCGGCTGGCAGCCCAGCGGCATCGGCAGCCCGCTGTACGCCGCCCGCGAACGGGCCGCGGCGCACCTCGAGCCGCACTCGGTGTGGCTGCACAACAGCGTGCGCGTCGCGGTGGCGCTGGCGCTGGCGGTCCTCGTGGCGCGGCTGACCGGCGTCCAGCACTCGTTCTGGGTGGTGCTCGGCGCCATGGCGGTCCTGCGGTCCAACGCGCTGAGCACCGGCCAGACGGCGCTGCGCGGCCTCGCCGGCACGTTCGCCGGCATCGTCGCGGGCGGCGTGCTCGTCACGGTCCTCGGCACCCGGCCCACCGCGTTCTGGGTGCTGCTCCCCGTTTCCGTCCTGTTCGCCGGGCTCGCCCCGGCCGTCGTGGGCTTCGCCACCGGGCAGGCCGCCTTCACGATCGCGATCTTCCTGCTGTTCAACATCATCGAGCCGACCGGCTGGCGGGTCGGCATCGTGCGCATCGAGGACGTCGCGATCGGCTGCGCCGTCAGCCTCGCGGTCGGCCTGCTGTTCTGGCCGCGGGGCGCCGGCCGGGCGCTCGACCAGGCCCTGGCCGAGGCCTACGCGGACAGCGCCGCCTACCTGCGCGAGGCGGTGGACTTCGGCGTCACGCGATGCGACGGTACCGTCCGGGCCGCCCCCGCACCGCGGAGCCACTCGCTGCGCGCCGCCGCGGCCGCCCGCCGCCTCGACGACGCGTTCCGCACGTACCTCGGCGAGCGCGGCGCCAAGCCGGTCCCGCTCACCGAGGTCACCCGCCTCGTCACCGGCGTCGCCGGGCTACGGCTGGTCGCCGACGCGGTGCTCGACCTGTGGGCGGGCGACCCCGGCACGGCGACGGGCGAGCGGGGCGCGGCCCGCCGGGTGCTGCAGGACGCGGGCGATACGGTCGCCGGGTGGTACGACGCGCTCGCCCGCGCCCTGGCCGGCCCGGGGACGGTGCCGGACCCGCTGCCGGCGGGCACCGAGACCGCGGTACTGCTGCGGAAAGCCGTGGACCGGGACCTTCGCGAGGCGTCGGCCGCGACCGCCGTCCGCATGGTGTGGACCGGCGGCCACCTGGACGCGGCCCGCCGCCTGCAGCGGTCGCTCGTCGGGCCGGCGCGCTACGCGCGGGGCCGGAAGCTGTCGAAGACGATCTGGAGCGCGTCGCGGGACGCCGCCCACTCCGCGTCGGCCGTCTCCCAGTAGAACCCGTACGCCTGCGTCGGCGAGGTGACGACCCCGCGGTTGTTCACGTGCTTGCGCACACCGTTGCGCGTGAACGTGAACTCCCAGTCGGCCGCCTTCACGAAGTAGTCGACCGGCTGGATGTGGATTTCGGTGTACCCCGGGAAGTCCCCGCCGTTCACCCGCGACTTCGCCTGGGCCTGCCAGTCGGCCACGGGGTCGGGCCGCGGCTTGTCGGTCTGGTCGATGCCGAGGATGCGGCCGGTCCCGGGCTCCCGGAAGTACACGATGGAACCCTCCTTCGACCGGCTCCACCCCGCGGGAACGTACACCGAGAACCCGGTCGGGTCGTGGTAGTCCACCCACCCCCCGGGGAGCGTCGGCAGTTGCCGCCCCGCGGGCACACTGTTCCCGCCGGGTTCCTGGCTGGGCTCCGGCGACGCCTGCGGGCTGGCCGCCTGGCTCGGCGCCGGACTGCCCGGCCCGGCCGCACTGCTGGGAAGGCTCCCGGGCTGCGCGGCGCCGCCGTCCTTGTCCTCGCCGCCGCCGGCGCTCACGAGCCACACCACGAGCGCCACGACGACGAGCACCGCGACTCCCGCCCCGGCGAGGATTCCCGGCCTGGTACCGCGGGATCCCCCACTCTCAACGACCGTCCCCACGGCCGCGCGCCGCTGGGCAGCCTGTGCGCGCTCCGTGCGCTCCCGCTCCTCGCGCTCCTCACGTTCCCGGCGCTCCTGCTCCGCCCGCTCGGCGGCTTCCCGCGCGGCCCGCTCTTCGCGCGCGGCAGCGATGGCGGCTTCGGCTTCCGCAGCGACGCGAGCGGCTTTAGCCGCACGCTCAGCTTCCTCGGCCCGCTCTTGCTCCTCGGCGCGTTCCTGTTCCCGCTCTGCTTCGGCGGCGCGTTCTTGTTCCCGCTCTGCTTCCGCGGCCCGCTCGGCTTGCGCGATCCGTTCGGCTTCGGCTTGCTCCGCGGCGCGCTTGGCGGCAGCCGCCCGTTCCGCTTCGGCGGCCCGCTCGGCTTCCGCGGCCCGCTCGGCCGCAGCGATCCTTTCGGCTTCGGCGGCCCGTTCGGCCTCCTCGGCGAGCCGTGCCGCTTCCGCCGCCCGCTCAGCCTCGGCCGCCCTCTCCGCTTCCGCGGCCCGCTCGGCGTCAGCCGCGGCCAGTGCCTCTGCATCGACCAACGTCGACTCCACGACCGCCCGCCCGCGGACCACCGGGTCGGCCTTCGTCACCGGCGCCGGCGCGGCCGCGAATCCCACCGCCGGCTCCGGCCGGTCCACCTGTTCGGGCGCCCGCCGCTGCGACGGCACCTCCGGCGCGGGCGTGGCCACGGGCCCGGCCGAACGACCCCAGCTCGGCAGCCACGATCGCCGTTTCCGCGCCGGCTTGCTCGTGATCGCATCCTGCAGCAGCTTGGCCGTCTCCGCGAACCCGGCGCGCACCCGTGGGTCCTTGCGCAGCAGCGCCCGCAGCACCGGTGCCATCTCACCGGCGCGTTGCGGCGGGTCGGCCTCCTCCGAGGCCAGCGCGGTGAGCGTCTCCATCGCGGAGCGGCGGCCGAAGGGGGAGCGCCCCTCGACCGCCGCGTACAGCGTCGCCCCCAGCGACCATAGATCGCTCGCCGGCCCGGCGATGCCCTCCCGGGCCCGCTCCGGCGCGATGTACTCCGGCGACCCGAGCACCAGCCCGGTCCGCGTCACGTGTCCTTCGCCTTCGACTCTGGCGATGCCGAAATCGGTCAGTACCACTCGACCGTCATCGGCGAGGAGAACATTTCCCGGCTTGATGTCCCGGTGGTCGACGCCTGCGCGGTGTGCCGCCTGCAGCGCGTCGAGGACGGCGAGGCCGATCTCCGCCACCCGCTTCGGCTCCAGCGGCCCGTCGGCGCGGATGACCTGGTCGAGGGAGCGCGACGGCACGTACTCCATGACGAGCCACGGCTGCCCCTCCGCCGCGAGGACATCGTAGACCCGCACGACGTTGGGGTGGCTGAGCCGCGCCGCCGCCCGCGCCTCGCGCAGCGTGCGCTCCATCGCCACGTCCCGGGCGTCGTCGAGCAGCTCGGGCGGCAGGACGATCTGCTTGACCGCGACGTCCCGATGCAGGGTCTCGTCCCGCGCCCGCCACACCCGGCCCATGCCGCCGACGCCGAGCTGATCGAGAAGACGGTATCGGTCGGCAAGGATCGAGGGCGCGGCGGTCATGCACCATTGTGTACCCGATGGATCTCCCCGCCACGCACCACCCCACGCACGGTGTGGCGTTGCCCGGCGTTCAGATTCTTGTCGTACCTCTGGTGCACAATTCGGCCCGTGTATGTGGACGGCTACTGCGAACGCACCGGCCCCGGCCTCTGGAACGAGCCGCTCAACGCCCTGAGCAACGCCGCGTTCCTGGTCGCCGCCGCAGTGCTGTTCGTCATGCTCGCCCGCCGTCCGTCCCCGGTCCCGGCCAGCCTCTGGCTCCCGCCGTCGCTGATCGCGGTGGTGGGCGTCTGCAGCTGGACGTTCCACATGGCCGCAACGTCCCCGACGGCCGCCCTCGACAGCCTGTCGATCCTGGTCTTCATCCTGGTGGCGATGGTTGTCCTGGTCCACTGGAGCTGGCGCGTCCGCTGGTCGAGGGCCTGGCTGGCCGCCCCGGCGTTCATCCTGGCGACGGCGGCGATCAACGTGGCACTGTTCGCACTGGGCGGCGAGGAGGCATCGCTGGGCGGCTACTTACCGGCCCTGCTGGCCCTCCCGGCCTTCGGCCTGGCCGCCCTGCGCCCACCACCAGCGCCGGCGAACCCCGGGTGGCGCACTCCGGCCCGCACGCTGCTGCTGGCCGGGGGAGTCTTCGCGGTGTCGTTGACGCTGCGCACGCTGGACTCACCGCTGTGCAACTCGGTCCCCATCGGCACCCACTTCTTATGGCACTGCCTGAACGCGGTGGTCCTGTTCCTGGTAGGCCTGGCGATTCTCCAGAGCCACCCGACGCGGGCCGAGCCTTCGCCGGCCCCGCAGGAGGCCTAACTCGCCGAAGGGCTAACTCGCCGAAGGGCTAACTCACCGAAGGGCTGATTCGCCGAAGGGCTGATTCGCCGAAGGGGCGGGGCCCGCGGTGCCTATTTTCCGCTGGTTCCTCCGGCTGTTTCCCGCGCCCGTTCCCGCGCCTGGTTCCGTGCTGGTTCCGTGACATGGTCCCGTGCCTGCTCCCGTGACATGGTCCCGTGCCTGGTCCGGTGCCTGGTCCGGTGCCTGGTCCGGTGCCTGGTTCCGGTGGCCGCGACGCTGAGGTCATCGGCGACATAGGAGTGCCTTCAGGGCTGCCGTCGTCGGTTTCGCTCGTCGGATCGTCGGGCCGGTTGCTCCATCGCGGTGCCGTCCCATTCGCGCTTCCTCGGTCGGTCGTCCGGCCCCGGCCATGCTCACCGGGGCCATGCTCACCGCCGAGCCGGCGTGCGTTCTGTCCAGCCCCGTCGCGCCGTAAGCCAGTAACCTAGCTTCCTAGGATGCCTTACAGGACGTGGACCGTGACACCACGGCATTCGCTATGAGGGTGCATGATCGCGGACGTTTGTGGTCCGTTTTCGACACAGAAACGTCCGCGATCATGAAATCCCAGCCCAGCCCCAGCCCCGGCACGGTCCCAGGCGCCAGAGTCGGGCGGCTCCCGCTACCAGGTCGGGGAGGGGGGCTTCTTGACGGGTACAGAGGGCGTTTCTACGTTGGTCGGCATGACTCCGATGCGGGAGCCGACCTTTCTGATTCTTGTGGCGTTGGCCGGGCGGGCGCTGCATGGGTACGCCGTGGTGCAGGAGGTGGCGGAGCTCTCCTGCGGGCGGGTCGTGTTGCCCGCCGGGACGCTGTACGCGGCGCTGGAGCGGCTGGTGCACGAAGGGCTGGTCGAGCCGGAGCGGAGTGAGGTTGTCGACGGGCGGAATCGGCGGTACTACCGGCTGACCGATGCCGGGGCCGACGCGCTCGCGGTTGATGCCGATCGGCAGCGGCAGAACGCTGCCGCGGCCGAGGAGCGGCTCAGAGCCCGCGTTCGCTGACGGTCCCCGAGAACAGGAACGGCGGCCGCCGGAACAGGTGTGACGTCAGGAGGCCGTCGCCAGGGCCACCCCGAAGCGGGACTGCTCGTCGGTCCACCAGTGGCGCAGGCTGAAGCCCGCCTCCGACAGTTCCTCCCGCAGGCCCGCGGGGCGGAACTTCGCCGAGACCTCCGTGCGCATCTCCTCGCCCGCGCTGAAGTGGACGGTCAGGTCGAGGGCCGGCAGGTGCACCGACTGGTCCCTTGTCGAGCGGAGGCGCATCTCGATCCACTCCGCGGCGGGGTCCCACAACGCGACGTGTGTGAAGGTCGACGGGTCGAAGTCGGCCGCAAGCGCATCGTTCAGGACGTGCAGGACGTTGCGGTTGAACTCCGCCGTCACGCCCTGCGCGTCATCGTAGGCCGGTACCAGGATCGCCGGGTCCTTCACCAGGTCGGCGCCCAGCAGGAACCATTCGCCCGTCTCCAGCTGGGCGCGCAGGGTGGACAGGAACGGCGTGCGTTCCTCGGGGGTGAAGTTGCCGATCGTGCCGCCCAGGAACGCCACCAGGCGGCCGCCGGCGTGGGGGAGCAGGTCCAGGTGTTCGACGAAGTCCGCGACCACGCCGCGGACGTGCAGGTCAGGGTAGTCGGTGCGCAACGCGACCACCGCCTCCCGCAGGGCCGCGGCGGAGACGTCCAGCGGGATGAAGGCGCCCAGGGTGCCGTGCTCGCGGAGGGCGTCGAGCAGGAGGCGGGTCTTCTCCGAGGAGCCGGAGCCCAGTTCTACCAGGGTCTTCGCCCCCGTGATGGTGGCGATCGAGGCTGCCCGGGTGTCGAGGATGGAGCGTTCCGCCCGGGTCGGGTAGTACTCGGGCAGGCGGGTGATCTGCTCGAAGAGGGCGCTGCCCCGCGCGTCGTAGAAGTACTTCGGGGGCAGCCATTTCGGCGTCGACGTGAGGCCGGCGCGGGCGTCCGCGCGCAGGGCCGCGATCCGGTCGCTGTCGTGGAGGTACACGTCGAGATCGGCATCGTGCAGTGTCACGATTCAACACTCCTCAGGTTGACGGTGGTGGCCGTGGCCGTGAGCAGGGTGCCGTCGGGAACGGGTTGCCAGGCGGGGGAGGGGTCGAGCGGCTCGGAGGCGACGAGGACGCGGCCGGGCTCGGCGTGGACCGACAGGGAGTGGCCGCAGGTCGTGGCGGCGATGGTGGTGCCGTCGGTGACGAGCAGGTTGAGGCGGGAGCCGGGGGCGGCCGCCGAGACCAGGGCGACCACGTCGGCGAGCGCGGCGTCGAGCGGCATGCCGGTGCGGAGGCGGGTGCGCACGAGCGTCCAGAGCAGGGCGCTGTCGGTGGGGGCGTCGAGGGTGAGCAGGTCCCGCGGGGGGACCGGCAGCGCCGCGGCGCTGTCGGGCCAGCCGGTCACCCTGCCGTTGTGGCTGAACAGCCAGCCGTCGCCGGCGAACGGGGCGGCGGCCGTCTCGGTGATCGGCATGCCGACGGTGGCGGAGCGGACGGCGGCGAGGAAGGCGCCCGCGTGGATCGAGGCGGCCAGCGCCGGCAGGTCGGAGAGGCTCCAGAGTGGACGGTCGCGCCGGTAGCGGACCAGGGCGCCGTCGGGGGTGTACCAGCCGATGCCGAAGCCGTCGGCGTTGATGGTGCCGCCGCCGCGCATGTCGCGCGGGGCCCAGGACTGCCGTTCGAGGGAGTGCGGGGCGTCGAAGAGGGGGCCCGCGAGGGGGACGGGCGGCCCGAGGTACGCCAGATGCCGGCACATCAGGCGAGCTCCCCGGGGCGTGGGTCGCGGGCGGTGCGGAAGCCGCTGAAGATCTGCCGGCGGATGGGGTAGTCCCAGTTGCGGAAGGTGCCGCGGCAGGCGGCGGCGTCGGTGCCGAAGGACCCGCCGCGCAGCACCTTGTAGTCGGGGCCGAAGAAGACCTCGGAGTACTCGCGGTAGGGGAAGGCGGTGAAGCCCGGGTAGGCGGTGAAGTCGCTGGAGACCCACTCCCAGACGTCGCCGATGAGCTGGTGGACGCCGAGGGGTGAGGCGCCGGCCGGGTAGGCGCCGACGGGGGCGGGGGCGAGGTGGCGCTGGCCGAGGTTGGCGTGTTCGGGGCCGGGGTCCTCGTCGCCCCAGGGGTAGCGGCGGGAGCGGCCGGTGGCGGGGTCCCAGCGGGCGGCCTTCTCCCACTCGGCCTCGGTGGGCAGCCGGCGGCCGGCCCAGGCGGCGTAGGCGGTGGCCTGGTGCCAGGAGACGTGCACGACGGGGGCGTCGGGCACGATCGGGGCGGTGCGGCCGAAGGTCGTGGCGAGCCAGCCGGAGGGGTCCCGCGTCCAGTGCAGCGGCGCGACATCCGGTCCGCGGTCATCCACGAAGGCCGCATATTCCGCATTGGTCACCGGCGCGGCGTCGATGAGGTAGTCGCCGACGAATACGTCGTGGGAGGGGCGCTCGTTGTCCAGCGCCCACGCCTCCGTGGAGGTGCCCATCGTGAACGAACCGGCCGGGACCAGCACTTCCGGGCCGACGGGAACGGCCGGGCCGGGGGGCGGGGGAGCGGCGAGGACCGCCGCTCCGGCCCGCAGCTGGTGCGTGGCGAGCATCGTCTCGTCGTGCTGCTGCTCGTGCTGGACGATCATGCCGAACGCGAACCCGTCGGTGGTGAGCCGGCGCCCTTCGAGCCGGACCCGGTCGAGCACGTCGAGGGCCTTGTCGCGCACGGTGGCGACGTAGGCGCGGGCCTCGGCGGGGCCGAGCAGCGGCAGGGCGGGCCGGTCGCGGCGGGCGTGCCGGAACGCGTCGTAGAGGTGGTCGATGTCCTGGCGGACCGGGTCGCGGCCGCCGACGTCGCGGACCAGCCACAGCTCTTCCTGGTTGCCGATGTGGGCGAGGTCCCACACGAGCGGCGACATGAGCGGCGAGTGCTGCTTGACCAGGTCGTCGTCGTCCACGGCGTCGGTGAGGACGACGGAGCGGCGGCGGGTGCGTTCGAGCTCGGTTGCGACGCGCTCGCGGAGGTCGTCAGCCATTGCGGGCACTCCCTTCGATGACTTCGTCGAGCAGCTGCGGCGGCAGGTCCAGGTCTTCCAGGGCCAGGTCGCGCAGGGCGAGCGCGGCCCGGTTGAGTGCGGGGTCGGCGAGCCCGTCGCGGGCCGCCTCGACCCACCGGCCGGTCGTGGGCGCGCACAGGTCCCGGGCCTTGTCGGTGGTGACGGGGTCGTCGAGCAGCGCGTGCAGGAGCGCCGCCGGGGCGAACCAGGCGCGGCCGGGCTGGGTGTCGAGGTAGCGGATCTCCAGATATCCCCTCGGTCGTACCGGGGGGAAGAGGGTACTGAGGTGGTAGTCGAGGTCGGCGTAGGTGGGCGGCCGGGGCAGTTCCCCACGGATCCACCCGGCGAAGGTGACGCCGGCGGGCACGGCCCACGGCCCGTCGGTCCGGCGGACGCACAGCACGGTGGCGTCGAGGGCGTAGCGGGCCCAGGCCGTGGCGGGGTCGCCGGAGACGGTGACGGGCCGGGTGCGGCTGGGGTCGATGCCGCGCCAGACGCGTTGCCGGGCGGAGGCCCACCCGGTCTCGGTCCCGGCGAGGCGGGGCGAGTTGGCGAACAGCGCGAGCAGCGGCGGGCCGATCTCGTGGACGGCGGCCCACCGGTCGGTGAGCCGCTCGGCGGGTCCCGCGTCGAGGCAGACCTGCAGCCCCGCGGTGCTGCACATCATGATTCTTCCGGAGACGCCGCGGCGCTGGAAGGCGCTTTCCATCGCGTCGTACCGCGGGGTGTCGAGCAGCCGGGTCGGTCTTCGGTGGGGGTCGGTGCCGGTGTCGCCGCGGCGCAGCGCGGCCCGGTCGAGGAGGGTTTCGAGCTGGTCGAGCTCGGCGTTGACGGCGGCGTGGAGCGCGGTCAGCGTGGGGTGGGGCCGGCTGGAGAGTTCGACCTGGCCGCCGGGCTCGAGGGTGACGGCGGAGCCGTGGCGCAGGGGCAGTCCGGGACTGCCGGGGCGCAGGGTGCCGGGGGCATGATCGCCGAGGGCCTGACAGAGCCGCTCGCGATCGATCGGGGTGGATGGGTCGTGCTGGTCGTGAACGGTGTACTCGATTTCGACGCCGACCGTCTCGGGGGGTCCGGTCTTGAAGCAGATCGATGCAATGTACCCTTCGGCCTGCTCGATCTCTCGGATGACCGCGTCCGAGTCGGCGGACTTGCGCGCGCTCTGCAAGGTCGCCATGCGAACCGACGCTACCCGCGGATCCGGCGCGCGGCGAATGCTGCGTGTGAACAAACACTTACGAGTTGCCGCCCGGCGGGCCGGGTGATGGAAATGCGCGTGCGGTCGCCCGCGGCGGATGATGCCATGCTGGAATGAGCCCCGACCCGGACGGTCCCGGTGACCGGATGAAGACGTATGAGCAGGTCGCGCGTGTGGCGGCGCCGGTGTGGCTGCTCGACGTCGACGGGGTGGTCAACGTCAAGCAGCCGGCGTGGCATGCGCCGCCGTGGAACGGGCGGGCGTACGACGCGCGGCTGGAGTACCGCATGCGGTGGGCGCCCCAGCTCACCACCCGGATCCGGCAGCTGCACCGGGCCGGCGTGGTCGAGGTGCGGTGGTGCACGACCTGGTGCGCGCATGCCGACCAGCTGGAGCGGCTGTTCCGGCTGCCGGCGCTGGACCGGGCCTTCACCGACGACCTCGACGGCGACGACGTGCCGCCGGTGAAGCTGGCGGCGGCCCGGGCCGTGCTCGCCGCCGGGCGGCGTCTGGTGTGGACGGACGACGCCGAGGTGCCGGAGCCGGGACCGCTGTTCGACGAGCTGGCCGCCGGCGGGCGGGCGCTGCTCATCCGGCCCGACGCCCGGCGGGGGCTGACCCCGGCGCACCTGGAGCGGATCGAGGCGTTCAGCGCAGCGAGCGGTACAGCGACAGCGCGTCCCGGGTGACCGAGCGCAGGACCGGCAGGCGGGACATGCCGACGAGCCGGTCGACGAGCGGCACGGACCGCTCGACGAGCAGGTCGGTCCTGGCCTGCTCCGGCGAGCTGTCGTGCACCCAGTACAGGGTGATGCCCATCGTGCACAGCCACAGCAGCTCGGGCAGGTCGCGGCGCAGCTCCGGGTCGATCTTCGTGGTGCTGCCGTCGACGACGGTGCGCAGGATGTGCATCGAGCGCTCCCGGGCCGGGGCGGACTCGGCGCTGAACGGGCTGACCGGGGACCCCGGGTCGAGGGCGGTGCGGATGAACTTGCCGGCGAACCCGTGGTACGGCCGCATCGTCTGCATCAGGGCACGCCAGGCGATGCCGAGGCGGTCGGCGAACGGGCCGGGGGCGGCCAGCGCCTCGGCGCAGGCGGCCGCGTGGTCCTCCTGCACCGTGGCGTAGAACTGCTGGACGAGGTGGTCCTTGGAGGGGAAGTAGTAGTAGGCGTTGCCGACCGACAGGCCCGCGGCCTGGGCGATGCCGCGCATCGTCGTCTTGTCGTAGCCCTGCTCGCGGAACAGGCGGACGGCGGTGTCGACGATCAGGCGCTTGGTCTGCTCGCCCTTCTCAGATGGCGCAGGTTCCGTCACAGTCTCGACCATAGTTGCGGACCCGCGCGGCGGTCGCGACCACCGCGCGGGCGAGTGGATGCATCGACGGTTCGGCGAGACGCGCCGCCAGCCCCCGATAGTCGTCCAGCGCCCACAGGCAGATCAGCCACGCGCCGTCGCCGGTGTAGACGCCGCCGTCGTCGGCGACCACCGTGATGTCGGCGAGGGTGTCCCGCACGTCGAGCGCCGGATACCGGCGGCGCGCCTCGGTCGAGCCGGCCGCGACGAACTCCAGCGGCACGAGTTGGGCCCGCGCCGCGAGCCACGCGCGTGCCGTCCGGCACAGCCCGCAGCTCGCGTCGTAGAGCACGGTGAGTCGGGTGATCATGGCGTGGGCAGGATGCGCTTCGGCGGGATCGGCGGGGCCATGCGCTCCAGCATCCGGCGCCGCCGGAAGCGGCTGAGCACGAAGAGGTTGAAGAAGTGCACGCCGCCGAGGACGAGCAGGACCAGGCCGACCTTCCAGGAGAGGGCCTCCATGGCGCTGCTGCCGTCCAGCAGCGGCTCGCTGATCTTCAGTGCGACCGTGACGTAGCCGAGGTTGAGCAGGTAGAACCCGACGACGAGCAGGTGGTTGACCGACCGGGCGAGGTCCTCGTTGCCGAGGGCCTCGTCGAGGAACACCTGGCCGTTCTTGTGCAGGGTGCGGGCCACCCACACGGTGAGCAGCCCGCTGACCGCCAGGTAGACGAGGTAGGTGCCGAGCTTGTAGTCCATCGCGCCTCCTTGAACGTGTTCAAGAATGAGCCTACGGCCCATCTTGAACACGTTCAAGTCAGCCGAACCGGATCCACGTCACACCGCCGTCCGGGCTGATCACGGGCGGGGCCTTCCGGCCGAGCACCAGGGTGCCGTCGGGCAGCACCCACGCGTCGGTGATGTGCTCGTTCACCCGCGCGTCGATCGGGGTGAACGTCCCGTCGCGCCAGAACCCGTACCGGAGGTCGGCGGTGCTGACCAGCAGCCGCCCGTCGTCCAGCGCCCCGTGGACCGCCCTGACGTCCGGCGGCAGGGCGACCGGGGTGTGGCCGGTCGCCGCGAGCCGCCACAGGCGGCCGGTGTTGGACTCGAGGAAGTAGGCCTGGCGTCCGTCGGGCGAGACCACCAGGCCGCCGATGGGGTCGAAGCCGGCCAGCGCGTGCCAGGTCACGCCGTCGTCGTCCGACCACCACACGGTGTTGGTCCGGCGCTGCGCCTCGAACGTGAGGGCCCAGCTCGTGCCGGCGCTGCCCTTCGTGATCCGCTGCACGAAGTCGGACGGGGGCGGGGCAACGGCGGGCCGTGGCTCGGGCGGCGTGCCACCGGGCCGGGACTGCTGCACGGCCGGGTCGTCGGGCCCGACCGGCCGGAACGTGTCGCCGCCGTCCTCGGACAGCATGAAGGTCTCGCCGGTGAAGTTGCCGAACACGACCCGGTCACGGTCGATCGGCCGGATGTCGTACAGGTCGGGCCGCGGCAGCGTGATGCGCTGCCAGGTCAGCCCGGCGTCCGACGTGCGGGCCACCTCCACCGGGCACTCCACCTGCGGGCACGGGACGCCGATCGTCGCCCAGCCGCGGGTGGCGTCGGCGAACGTCGCCCACTGGGACCGGCCGTCGACGCCCGGCAGCCGGATGGTCCGCTCGTGCACGACCACCTGCGGCGGGGGCGGCGGCGCGTCGGCCGGGCGCACGGCCAGCGGCACGGCCACCGCGGTCAGCGCCGCGGCCAGGCCGGCCAGCCACGGCCAGCGGCGCCGGCGGCGCGCCGGGAGCGCGGCGACCGGCAGCGGGCGGAACGTTCCGATGGCCTCGTCCTCGAAGCGGGCGAACGCTTCCTCAACCAGCATGGTGCACCTCCGACGGCGACAGGCGGGCGGCGAGCGTGGCCCGGCCGCGGGTGAGCCACGAGCGCACCGTGCCCTCGGCGGCGCCCTCCTGCTCGGCGATCTCGGCGACGCTCAGCCGGCCCAGGTGGTACAGCACGAGCGCCCGCCGCTGGGCCGGCGGCAGCGTGGTGCGGGCCGCGACCAGCGCGACCCGGTCCTCGGTCGGCGCGGCGACGTGCGTCTCCCGCTGCCCGGCGAGGTACCGCAGCGCGGTCTGCACCCGCCGCAGCCGGCTCTTGGCGAGGTTCCAGGCGACGTGGCGCACCCACGCCGACGGGTCGGCGTAGCCGCCGACGCGGGGCCAGCGCTCCAGGGCGCGGCAGAACGCCTCCTGGGTCAGGTCCTGGGCCTCGGCGTGGTCGCCGAGGTAGGCGTAGAGCTGGACGGCGAGCCGCTGGAAGTGCGCGGCGTAGAACGCGGCGAAGTCCGCTGGCGGTTCCGGCATACCGGTGTCACGCGCGAGGCGGGCCATCCGCTGCACGCAGTACTACAGCGCGGCCACCAGCAGCGCCGAGATCAGCAGGGCGCCCTTGTGCAGCGCCTGGTCGGCGACGTACATGCCGTTGACGGGGGCGACCGTCTCGGCGAAGCGGGGCGAGCGGGTCGCCCGCAGCACCGCCCGCACCGGCCAGCGGCGGTCGAGCAGGCCGTGCGTGAGCAGCGAGAACGCCAGGCCGGCGACGACGCCCGGCACCGACAGGGGCAGGCGCAGGGCGGCGGCGGTGACCAGCAGTACCACCGCGACCGTCAGGTGGTAGGTCAGCAGGTGTCCGGCGAGGGCGCGCCAGCCGGCCGCTCCCGGCTCCGACTTCAGCGCCGCCTGCCGGTCGGTCTGCGCGATGTGATCGCCGAGCGAGTGCCCGACGAGCATCGCGGCCAGCACGACCAGGAACACGACGGACCGGGTGAGCTCGTCACTTCCCACGATGGAACGGCTCCTCACGCGCGGATGACACCTTGGAGCCGTCATCATGCGCCCGGTAACGGGCCCAGTTCTACGTCGAACGATGCAGATGACATGTGTTGCTGATCGCGTGTGACCGCCATCCCGCCGGCTAACGTAACTCTTCGGACATGTCCGACGTTGTCAGGACGTGCTCAGCGACCCGACCCCGACCACGCGCGTGCTCTACCTCGCCGGGTGGGGCCGCAGCGGCAGCACGCTCGCCGAGAGCCTGCTCGACCAGGTGCCGGGCCTGGTCGGGGTCGGCGAGGTCAAGTTCCTGTGGGAGCGCGGCCTGCAGCAGAACCGCCGGTGCAGCTGCGGCACCTCGCTGCGCTCCTGCCCGTTCTGGGTCGACGTGCTCACCGAGGCCTACGGCGGCATCCCCGGCGACGACGAGGTCGAGCGGCTCGACGCCGCCTCCCGCCGGTTCCGGACCCGGCACCTGCCCGGGCTGCTGCTGCGGTCACCGGAGCGAACCGACCCGGACGGGCTGGGCTGGTACTACGACCGGCTGCGCCGCCTCTACGCGGCCGTCGCCGCGGTCAGCGGCGCCCGGACCGTGGTGGACTCCTCGAAGTTCCCGTCGTACCTCACCGCACTGCTCCAGACGCCCGGCCTGGACCTGCGGGTCGCGCACATCGTCCGCGACCCGCGCGCGGTCGCGTACTCGTGGCAGCGGCACAAGCACGACCCCGACGCCCCCGGCGGCGCGCAGATGCCGCGCATGCACCCCGGCTTCACCGCCCTGTACTGGTCGGCCTGGAACCTCGCCACCGAGCGCATCGCCCGCCGCGCCGGCCTGCCCTACCTGCGGTTCCGCTACGAGGACCTGGTCGCCGACCCGGCCGGGACGCTCGGCGCGATCGTCGACCTGGGCGGCGAGCCCGGCGCCGTGCTGCCGTTCGGCGCCGACGGGCCGCTCGTGGGCCGCACCCACCAGGTGTCGGGCAACCCGATGCGGTTGCGGTCCGCCGCGGTACCGCTGCGCCTCGACGACGAGTGGACCACGCACATGCCGCCGCGGCACCGGTACCTCACCGGCGCCGTCACCGTCCCCCTGCGCCACCGGTACGGCTACCGCCGGTAACTCCTCAACCGCACCCGTCGCCTGCCGATCCTGCTACGGGAGGAGGCGCGCATGGGTCGGCGGGTCGCACTCGTCGCGGTGCTCACCGCGGCCGTCCTGGCCGGCGGCGGCACCCTCGCCTGGCGGCACTACGCCGGCGGGGTCGAGCAGCTCGACCTGCTCGGCGACGCCGCGCGGGGCGGCGACGGGCCGCGGGAGATCACCATCGAGTCGGCGCCGCGCGTGTCCGGCGGGCCGGCGCCCGGGCGCACCCCGCGGCTCAGCCAGGAGCAGCTCGACCGGCAGCCGGGCCGCAACATCCTGCTCGTCGGCATCGACGCCCGCCCGGCCGAGGCCGAGGCCGGCTCCCGGGCCGACTCGGTGATCATCCTGCACGTCGCCGCGTCCGGGGAGCGCGGCTTCCTGATCTCGCTGCCCCGCGACACCCGCGTCGAGATCCCCGGCCACGGCACCGACAAGCTCAACGCCGCCTTCGCGCTCGGCAGCCGCGAAGGCGGCGGCACCTCGAGGGCCGGCGGGTTCGAGCTGCTCGCGCTCACCGTGCAGCGGCTCACCGGCCTCGCGCTCGACGCCGGCGCGATCATCGACTTCGCCGGGCTGCGCGCCGTGGTCGACGCCGTCGGCGGGGTCGACCTCTGCGTGGACGTGGAGACGACCTCGGTGCACGTCGGGTGGGACGCGCAGGGCCGCGAGACCCCGCCGTACCGGCTGATCCCCCCGGACTTCCGCCCGGTCAAGATCCCCGGGGTGCGGGCCCAGGTCTACCCCGTCGGCTGCCGCCGCTTCGCCGGCTGGGAGGCCCTCGACTACGTGCGGCAGCGGGAGCTGCTGCCCGACGGCGACTACGGCCGCCAGCGCCACCAGCAGCAGCTCCTGCTCGCGCTGGCCGACAAGGCCACCTCGGCGGGCGTGCTCGCCAACCCGTTCGCGCTGAACCGGGCCCTGACCGCGGCCGGCGACTCGCTCACGTTCGACGGCAACGGCCGCTCGCTCACCGACTGGATCCTGCAACTGCACAACCTGCGCCCCGGCGACCTCACCATGCTGCGCACCAACGGCGGGCGGTTCAACACCGTCGCCGGCGGCCGCGCCTACGAGACGCTCGACGCCGCCACCCTGGAGCTGTTCGAGGACGCGCGGGCCGACCGGCTCGACGCGTGGGTCGAGCGCTACCCGGACCGGGTCGTGCGGCCGTAACCTTCGAAGGATGGAGCGGCTGGAGCAGGTCGCCGACGAGCTCGTCGCGTCCGGGGCGGAGTCCGGGCTGCAGGTCGCCGTGCGCCGCGACGGGGTGCCGGTCGCCGAGGTGGCCGCGGGCATCGGGCCGGACGCGCTGGTGCACACGTTCTCGATGGGCAAGGCCCTCATCGCCGCGGTCGTGCACGTCCTGGTCCACCACGGCGCGTTCGGCTACGACACCCCGCTCGCCGCGCTGTGGCCCGCCTTCGGGCGGCACGGCAAGGACACCGTCACGATCGGGCACGTGCTGACCCATGCCGCGGGGGTTCCGGCGGTACCGCCGCAGACCCGTCCGGAGGATCTGTGCGACTGGGACGGGATGTGTGCCCGGCTCGCCGACGCCGAGCCGTGGTGGCCCGCCGGGGAACGGACCGGCTACCACGGCCTCGCGTTCGGGTTCCTGGCCGGCGAGGCGGTCCGCCGGGCCGCCGCCGCCCCCGTCTCCCAGGTCCTCCGCGAGCTCGTCGCCGCCCCGCTGGGGCTGGAGGAGGAGCTGTGGTTCGGCCTGCCGCCCGACCGCCACCGGCGGCTCGCCCCGCTCGTCGACGGCTTCGACAACGGCCCGCCCGACGACGCGCCGCCGCTGCGGATCATGCCGCGGGCGCTGCTGCCGACCGCCGCGTTCGGCAACCGCCCGGACATCCTCGCCGCCGACATCCCGTCGGGCGGGACGATGACCGCCCGGGCCGCCGCCCGCCTCTACGCGGCCCTGCTCGACGGCAGCCTCATCCCGCCCGAGCAGCTCGCCGAGATCGCCGCCGTCCGCGTGGCGGGCACCGACGCCGTGTTCGGCAACCCGGCCCGCTGGGGCCTGGGTTTCGCCATCGGCCGCCCCGGCGCCGACACCGCGGACGCGTTCGGGATGGCCGGCGCCGGCGGCTCCTGGGGCTGGGTGGACCTGCCGACCAGGACCGCGGTCGCCGTCGTCAAGACCCGCCTGTCACCCGACTTCGCGACCGCTTCCCGGGTGGCCGCGATCGTCCATGATTAGGCCCACCAGGTGGCGTCGACGATCTTCTCGAAGCCCAGCGACTCGTACAGCGGGCGGCCGAGCCTCGACGCGGTCAGCGTCATCGGGAGCGTGTCGTAGCGGCGCAGCATCGAGTGCATGATGGCCCTGGCGACGCCGCGCGAACGGTGCTGCGGCATCGTCGTCACCCAGTAGAGCCCGACGGTCTCGTCGTCCTGGATCGCCAGGCAGGCGCCGGCCGGCTGGTCGTCGATCGCGGCCACGAACAGCTCGACGCGGTCGAGGATCGCCTCGGGGAAGACCACGCCCGGCTGATACGGCTGGAAGTGCTCCAGGGCGAAGCCGTCCACGACGATCCGCTCGGCGACGCGCAGGCCGTCGAGGGAGGTGGCCTGCTCGACCTTCAGGGCCGGCTCGGGCCGCGGCCCGCCCGGGTAGCGGATCATGACCGGCAGCTGCCGGGCGCCGAGCCCCAGCGCGCTCATGTCGACCGTCCCGTAGGCGTCCTCGACCACCACCCGGCCGCCGCGCTGGTCCCGGGCCAGCGCGATGAGCTCGGACAGCTCGGCCCCGGACAGGTCCGGCACGAGGGTGAGCACCCGCAGGCCGGCGCGCTCGTCCCCGGAGACGGCCAGGAACCCGGGGCGGCGGACCAGCGCGTAGCCGCGGGCCTCGCCGACCGCGGTCCAGAAGGTGGCGGCGTTGCGCGTCGCGAGAGTGAGTGGCTCCGTTGGCACAGGGCCAGACTAGGGCGTCGCCCGCCCCGGCCGCCGCCCCCGCGGTACGTGATGACCAGCGTCGATGCGTGTGAGATGATAAACTGGAGGACAGCCTCCACAACGCTCGACCCGAGGGAACCGACACCGTGACCGAGCCGACACCCGCCGTGCGCCGCCCGCAGCGCGCGGACGCCCGGCGCAACTTCGACGCCCTGCTCGCCGCCGCCCGCGACGCCTTCGCCGAGATTGGCACCGGCGCCTCGCTGGAGGACATCGCCCGCCGGGCCGGCGTCGGCATCGGCACCCTGTACCGCAACTTCCCCACCCGCCAGGACCTCTTCGACAGCGTGTACGTCGGCGAGATCGAGGACCTGTGCCGGGCCGCCGAGGAGGTCGCCGAGCTGCCGCCGTGGGAGGCGCTGACCGCCTGGCTGCGCCGGTTCGTCGCCTACGTGGCCACGAAGCGGGCCATCTCGGAGGCGCTCAACCGCGACTCGCAGATGATGCGCACCAGCCGCACGGCGATGTACTCGGCGGGGGAGCCGCTGCTCGTCCGCGCCCAGGCCGCCGGCGTCGCCCGCGCCGACCTCACCTTCGACGACCTGCTGCGGCTGGTCGCCGGCATCACCGGGGGCGGCTACGTCGACGAGGCCCAGCGCGAGCGGGTGCTGGCCGTCGCGCTCGACGGGGTTCGCCTCAGGTAGGCGGCCCGCGGCCGGCGCCCTCGGCCCGGGGTTCGCCTCGGGGTGGGCGGCCCGCGGCCGGCGCCCTCGGCCCGGGGTTCGCCTCGGGTAGCAGGCGTGCGGCCGGGTAGCCTGGTCCGACGCGCGCTTCGAACGGCGGTCACGGGGCAGTGACGCCGGGAGAGGCGACTGCCAACGACTGGATGAGGTGCATCGTAGATGTCCGACCTGGCGCAGATCGGCGTGACCGGCCTCGCGGTGATGGGCCGTAACCTGGCCCGGAACCTGGCCCGCAACGGTTACGCCGTCGCCGTGCACAATCGCTCGCCCGAGCGGACCCGCCGGCTCGTCGACGAGTTCGGCCACGAGGGGACGTTCGTGGCGAGCGAGTCCATGGCCGACTTCGTCGCCTCGCTCGCCCGTCCGCGGGCCGTCATCATCATGGTGAAGGCGGGCGGTCCGACCGATGCCGTCATCGACGAGCTCGTGCCGCTGCTGGAAGAAGGCGACATCGTCATCGACGCCGGCAACGCCCACTTCGCCGACACGCGCCGCCGCGAGCAGGCCCTCCGCGGGCACGGCCTGCACTTCGTCGGCACCGGCGTGTCGGGTGGCGAGGAGGGCGCCCTGCTGGGCCCGAGCATCATGCCCGGCGGTTCCCCCGAGTCGTATCGCACGCTCGGCCCCATGTTCGAGAAGATCTCGGCGAAGGTCGACGGCACCCCGTGCTGCACGCACATCGGGCCGGACGGCGCCGGGCACTTCGTCAAGATGGTCCACAACGGCATCGAGTATGCGGACATGCAGCTCATCGCCGAGGCCTACGACCTGCTGCGGGCCGGCCTGGGCGCGACCCCGGCCGAGATCGCCGACATCTTCCGCACCTGGAACACCGGCGACCTCGAGTCGTTCCTCATCGAGATCACCGCCGACGTCCTCGGCCACGTCGACAACGAGACCGGCAAGGCGTTCGTCGACATCGTCCTCGACCAGGCCGAGCAGAAGGGCACCGGCCGCTGGACCGTGCAGAGCGCCCTCGACCTGGGCGTGCCCATCACCGGCATCGCCGAGGCCACCTTCGCCCGCTCCCTGTCCGGCCACGCCGACCAGCGCGAGGCGGCCCGCGCGGCCTTCGGCACCGACCGCGCCGCGATCGAGGTCACCGACCGCGACCAGTTCGTCGAGGACGTGCGCCGCGCCCTCTACGCGTCGAAGATCGTCGCCTACGCGCAGGGCTTCGACCACATCGAGGCCGGCAGCGCCGAGTTCGGTTGGGACATCGACCGCGGCAGCCTGGCCACGATCTGGCGCGGCGGCTGCATCATCCGGGCCCGTTTCCTCAACCGCATCCGCGAGGCCTACGACGAGAACCCCGGCCTGAAGAGCCTGATGGTGGCCCCGTATTTCGCCGCGGCCATCAACGACGGCGTCCCCAGCTGGCGCCGCGTCGTCATGGCCGCCGCCGAGGCGGGCATCCCGACCCCGGCGTTCTCGTCGTCGCTGTCCTACTTCGACGGCCTGCGCGCCGAGCGGCTGCCGGCGTCGCTGATCCAGGGCCTGCGGGACAACTTCGGCGCCCACACCTACCGCCGCACGGACCGCGACGGCACCTTCCACGTCGAGTGGGCGGGCGACAAGAAGGAACACACCGCCTGACCCGCAGCGGCCGGCACTCCGGCGCGCGCTGCCGCTGGCCGCTCCGCGCGGCTCGACGCCCAAACCGCGCCGGGTCCCGCGGGCCGCTGCGGCCGGGCTGGTCCGGCGGGCGGCTGCGGCCGCCGGCGGGCGGCTGGGGCCGGGCTGGCCGGGCCGGTCCGGCGGGCCGCTGCGGCCGGGTCGATCCCGCGGGCGGCTGCGGCCGGGCTGGTCCGGCGGGCTGCTGGGGCCGGGGTGCTGGGGCCGGTCCGGCGGGCCGCTGCGGCCGGGTCGGTCCCGCGGATGAGCGCGTCCGGGTCCGGCGCGCGGTGCTCTTCATATACGTCGGTCGATCTACCCTCGTTTTCCGCGCCCGGCATGAGGGTAGATCGACCAACGTCAGTTCACAGCGACAGGTTGCACCGCCTCGACCTGGGGGCGGCGCAGGGCCAGCGCCGCGCCCAGCGCCGCGCACCCGGCCGTGATCCAGAACGCCGCGCCGAAGTGGGCGCCGTCCAGCACCAGCGTGAGGAGCGCCAGCGTCACGGCGCCCGACAGGTACTGGGACGTTGTCAGCAGGGCGGCCGCCGACGACTGGTGCGCCGGCGGTACATCCTGGGCGCCCAGAATGAACATCGACGTGTAGATCATGCCGTGCGCGAAACCGCTCACCAGCAGGCCGGGCAGCAGTCCGGTGACGTAGGACCCGGTGCCACCCACCGCCAGCGTGGCCAGCCCGGCACAGGCCAGCGCGAAGGCGCCGGCCAGGGTCCGGGGTGTGCCGAGGCGGCGGATCGTCGCGCCCGTCGCGGAGCTGCCCAACGTCACCATCGCCGCCAGGGGCAGGAACGCGATGCCCGCCAGCAGGGGCTCGTAGCCGCGCAGCCGCTGCAGCAACAGCGTCACCACGTAGAACTCCGAGCCCACGCTCGCCATGTACAGGGCCGTGGCCGCGGCGCCCAGGCGCAGCGACGGCAGGCGCCGCAGGGAGCGGTCGACCAGGACGGCGGCGGATGAGCGTTCGCCGGCCAGGAACGCCGCCGTGAGCAGGGCCGCCGCCACCAAGGCGACCAGGGCCCAGGCCGACGGGATGAGCGTCAGGGCCAGGACGAGCGACAGGGCCGCCCCGGTGCCGAGCAGCGAAGCGCGCAGGGGGAGCCGCTGCGCCGGCGACGGCCGCGACGCCAGCCACACCAGGGCGCCCACCGCGCAGAACACCGTCACCGGGACGTTCACCAGGAACGTCCAGCGCCAGCTCGCCCGGGTCAGCAGGCCGCCCAGCACCACGCCCGCGGCCAGCCCGGACGCGCCCACCGCGCCCCAGACCGACAGGGCGCGCGTGCGGGCCGGTCCGGCCGCGAACGACGTGCCGATGAGGCCCAGGATCGCCGGCTGCAGTAGCGCCGCGGCGACGCCCTGCGCGCCGCGGGCGGCCAGCAGGACGGCGCCGTCGCCGGCCAGGCCGCCGGCCACGCTCGCCACGCCGAACAGCGCGGTCGCCGCCACGAACAGCCGCGCGGCGCCGACGCGGTCGGCGAGGCGGCCGCCGACCAGCAGGAACCCCGCGAAGGGGACCGCGTACGCGCTGACCACCCACTGCGCCGTGCCCAGGTCGAGGCCCAGGTCGTCGGCGATGCCGGGCAGGGCGACGTAGACGATCGAGTAGTCCAGGGCCAGCAGGAACTGCGCCAGCGCGAGCACCACGAGGTTCATGTGGCGCATCCTCGGACGTTCACATTAGTGTGAAGGTCAACCGGATTGGGGAAACGTCACATGCGCATCGGCGAGCTGGCCCGGCGCACGGGCACGCCGGCGCGGCTGCTGCGCTACTACGAGGAGCAGGGGCTGCTCACTCCCGGGCGGCTCGCGAACGGCTACCGCGACTACGGCGAGCACCTCGTCGGCCGGGTCCAGCAGATCCGCGGCCTGCTCGACGCCGGCCTGCCGACGCGGGTGATCAAGGACGTCCTGCCGTGCCTCGACACGCCCTGCGCGATCACCATCTCCGACGCCGGGCCCGAGGTGGTCGACCTGCTCCGCCAGGAGCGCGACCGGATGGACGCGCGCATCGCCTGCCTGGCCCGCAACCGTGACGCCATCGACGCCTACCTCGCCCGCGTCACCGGTGACAACCTTCCCGGCGGTCCAGGTCGTTGACCCGCCGTGGAGGACTTCGAGTCGTACGTGAGCGTCGCCTGGCCGCGCCTGCTGCGGTCGGCGTGGCTGCTCACCAACGACTGGCACAAGGCCGAGGACCTCGTGCAGACGGTGCTGGCCCGCGCCTACGGCCGCTGGGCGCGCATCCGCGACGGTTCGCCGGACGCCTACCTGCGGGCGATGCTGGCCACGACGTACCTCAGCTGGTGGCGCCGCCGCTGGCGGGGTGAGGTGCCGACCGAGCGCCTGCCGGAGCCGCCGGCGGCGCCCGACCCGCACGGCCAGGTCGAACTGCGGCACGTGGTGGTGGAGGCGCTGGCCCGCCTGCCCCGCCAGCAGCGGGCGGTGTTGATGCTGCGGTACCTCGGGGACTTCACCGAGGAGGCGACCGCGCGCACGCTGGGCATGAAGGCCGGAACGGTGAAGTCCCACACGGCTCGCGCCCTGGCCGCGCTCCGCCAGGACCGGCACCTGTCGGAGGCGGTCGACCGATGAGCCACGACGACTTGCGCGACCTCGTCGAACGCGCGGTTCCAGAGGTACCGGCGGAGCTGCTCACGCCGCCGACGACGCGGATCATCCACGCCGCGGCCCGCCGGCGCCGCCGGACGGCCTGGACCGCGACCGGCGCGGCCGGCGCCGTGCTGGCCGTGCTCGCCGCCGCGGCCGTCCTGCGCCCCGCCCCGGCGCCGCCGATCGAGGTCCCGCCGCCGTCGCCCAGCGGCGGCCCGCTGGAGGTCGTCGCCCAGGTCGGGTGGCAGGTGGCGCGGGTCGCCCGCGACGGCCGCTCGGTCCGCCTGTACGTGGACCAGCCGCCGGACCTGTGCGCCGAGTTCGGTCCGCTGACCGCGGTGGTCGACGAGTCCGACGAGCACGTGACGCTGACCGCCACGGGCGGCAACCTGGTCGAGGTGTCCTGCGAGCCCGGCTCGGGCCCGGCCACGGCCGAGGTCCGTGCCACCCTGGACCGGCCGCTCGGCGACCGCGCGCTCGAGGACGGCTCGGCGCCGGGCCGCGACCGCCTGGTCGTCCGCGAGGCCGACCTGCCGTCGTTCACGGGCTGGACCGCGATTCCGGCCACGTACCGGTCGCTGCCGGGCACGTCGTTCCCGTTCGGCTACACCCGGGCCGGCGGTCCCGACCTGCGCTTCGAGGCGTTCCTGACCCCGCCGGCGCGCTCGGCGCCGGCCGGCACGGTGAAGCTGGGCTCGCGGACCGGCACGGTGTATCCCACGGGCGACTGGTTCGAGGTGCTGTGGGAGGCGCACGGCGTCACGTACTCGTTCGCGGCCCAGCCGGCGGAGGGCCAGCGCCTGGAAAAGGCGCAGTTCGAGCAGCTGATCCGTGATATGACGTGGCCGTGACGACCCCCCGCATCACGCTCGCGACCCCTGCCGACCGCCCCGCCGCCGTGGCCACGTTCGTGGCCGCGTTCGAGTCCGACCCGGCGATCCGCTACTTCCTGCCGTCCCCGTCGACGTACGAGTCGGAGGCGTCGGCGCTGGCCGCGTCCCTGTTCGACCCGCGGGTGACGCGGGGCACGGTCTGGCTGGCGGACGGCGGCGCGGCGGTGGCGATGTGGGACGGTCCGGCGACGGCGCGGCACGGGGAGCCCCCGGCGACGGACGACCGCTGGGGCCGCTACCAGTCGACGGTCCACGCGGCGCTGCCGGCGTTTCCGCACTGGTACCTGGGCGTGCTGGCCACCGACCCGGCCGCCCGCGGCCGGCGCCTGGGCCGGACGGTGATGGCGGAAGGTTTGGCGCGGGCGGACGCGGACGGCCTGCCGTCGTACCTGGAGACGTCGAACCCGGCCAACGTGGAGGTCTACCGGTCGGTCGGCTTCGAGGTGGAGCATGACCTGCGGGTGGACGACCTCCCGGTCTGGATCATGTCCCGCCCACCGACGCCGTCCTGACACCCACCCGGGCAGCGCGGCGCTCTCGTAGCGGCCCGCGCCGCTACGAGAGCGCGGGATGCTGGTCCCCGCCTCACCCGGGACCAGATCGCCGCCGCCCGGTACTTCTAGGCGCCCCTGAGCAGATCGTCGAACGTCGTCGTCAGCGCGAACGGGTCGGCCACCGTCGCCGGCTCGCGGGCCGCGACCAGGGCGGCCAGCTCGCCGCCGGCCCGGCCGATGCGCTGATGCAGCGTCCCCTCGTGGCCCCAGTCCTCGGTGGCCGCGAAGACACTGGTCGGGGCGACGACGGCGTGGAGGTACGTGAACATCGGCCGCAGCGCGTGCTCGATCGCGAGCGAGTGCCGGGCCGTCCCGCCCGTCGCGCCGAGCAGCACCGGCTTGTCGTCGAGCACGCCGTCGTCGAGCACGTCGAAGAACGACTTGAACAGGCCGCTGTACGACGCGTTGAAGATCGGGCTGACCGCGATCAGGCCGTCGGCCCCGGCGACCGCGTCGAGGGCGTCCTTGAGCGCGGGCGACGGAAAGCCGGTGAGCAGGTGGTCGGTGACGTCGTGCGCGACGTCGCGCAGCTCGACCGCCCGGACCTCGACCTCCTCGCCGCGGGCCGCGAGCGCGGCGCGGGCCGCCTCGGCGAGCCGGTCGGCGAGCAGCCGCGTCGACGACGGGTTGCTCAGCCCGGCGGAGACCGCCACGAGCCTGCGCGTCATGCCTGCACCTTCTCCGCGTCGAGAGCGGCCTTCAGGGACTCGTGGGTGGGCGCGTCCGGCACGTGGGCCGGCCGCCCGATGGCGAACTCCTTGCGCAGCACCGGCACGACCTCCTCGCCGAGGATGTCGAGCTGCTCCAGCACCGTCTTGAGCGGCAGCCCGGCGTGGTCGAGGAGGAACAGCTGCCGCTGGTAGTCGCCGACGTACTCACGGAAGGTGAGCGTGCGGTCGATGACCTCCTGCGGGCTGCCGACCGTCAGCGGCGTCTGGGCGGTGAAGTCCTCGAGCGACGGCCCGTGCCCGTACACGGGCGCGTTGTCGAAGTACGGCCGGAACTCCCGCTTCGCGTCCTGCGAGTTCTTGCGCATGAACACCTGCCCCCCGAGCCCGACGATGGCCTGGTCGGCGTCGCCGTGCCCGTAGTGCGCGAAGCGCCGCCGGTAGAGGTCGACCATCCGCTGCGTGTGCTCCTTGGGCCAGAAGATGTGGTTGGCGAAGAAGCCGTCACCGTAGTATGCGGCCTGCTCGGCGATCTCCGGGCTGCGGATCGAGCCGTGCCACACGAAGGGCGGCACCCCGTCGAGCGGCCGCGGCGTGGCCGTGAACCCCTGCAGCGGCGTGCGGAACTTGCCCTCCCAGTCGACGACGTCCTCGCGCCAGAGCCGCCGAAGCAACGCATAGTTCTCGATGGCGAGGGCGATACCGTTGCGGATGTCCTGCCCGAACCAGGGGTACACCGGCCCGGTGTTGCCCCGCCCCATCATGAGGTCGACCCGCCCGTCGGCGAGGTGCTGCAGCATGGCGTAGTCCTCGGCGATCTTCACCGGGTCGTTCGTGGTGATGAGCGTCGTGGCGGTGGACAGCTGCAACCTGGACGTCCTGGCGGCGACCCACCCGAGCATGGTGGTGGGCGACGAGGGCACGAACGGCGGGTTGTGGTGCTCCCCGAGCGCGAAGACGTCGAGCCCGACCTCCTCGGCCTTGAGCGCGATGGTCATCATGGCCTTGACCCGCTCAGCGTCGGTGGGCGTCCGCCCGTTGGTCGGGTCCTGCGTGACGTCACCGACGGTGAACACTCCGAACTGCATCTCGCACGCTCCACTGTCTTCCGTGGGGCTGTTCCCCGCGTCCTGCGCGCTTCAACATAGCCCGGCCGCAAAACATTCCGCTAGTCAACAGTCAAGGATGGTGACTTTCTCGCGGGAGCTTCATGACTCCGGTCCGCGCGCGCCGCCACGGTCCGCGCCGGCCCGCGAAGACGTTGGTCGATCTACCCTCAAGTTGATCTCGAATTCCGAGGGTAGATCGACCAACGTCTGTGCGGGAGCGGTCGCCGGGCGCCGTCACAGGGGGCGGCAGCCGGGCGCCGTCGCCGGGCGCTAGGAACCCGCGCTCTCGTAGCGGCGCAGGCCGCGGGAGAACACGATCCAGGCCACCACGGCGCAGTACACCGCCACCAGCGGCGTCAGCAGCCCGACCCAGACCGGCCCGTGACCGAGCACCACGCTCACCGGGAAGAAGCTCACGAACGCGAACGGCAGGACGAACCCCAGCGCGGCCTTGAGCGCCAGCGGGTACACCGAGAGCGGGAACCGGGCCAGGTCGCCGACCTGGTGCACGGCGAACGCGAACAGCGGGCTCGGGCTCTGCATCCAGAACGAGACGGCGTTGGTGGCCAGGTTGATCGCGACCTTGATCACGATCGCGCTGAGCAGGACGACGAGCGCGAGCCCGACCCGGCCGACCGACCAGGCGACGTCCACGTTGGCCAGCGCGAAGCCGAGCATCAGCCCGCCCGTCACGATGTTGCTCAGCCCGTTCATGCCGATCTGCATGCTGCTGACCTGGAGCAGGATCGGGTACGGCCGGACCATCATGTAGTCGAGGTCGCCCTGGTTGATCTGCCAGGCCAGGTTCCACATGCCCTCGAAGAACAGCGAGCCGACGCCCTCGGCCACCGCCACCATGCCGAACATCGCCACGACGGCCCAGAAGGACCAGCCGTTGATGTGCGGCACCTTGGCGAAGATGGCCGACAGGAACGCCACGTTGACGACCTGCATCATGGCCGTGCCGAATATCATGAGCCAGAAGTCGGCCTCGTACTCCAGCAGGGACCGCAGGTGGGCGCCGAGCAGCCGCCCGTACAACCGGATCATCGTCATCCCCCGTGGACCGTCAGTTGGCGAAGGGCGGTGCGGAACAGCGCCCGCGCCGCGTACCAGAGCACGACCGCCCAGCCCAGCTGCACCGCCACGAGCAGCAGCGCCTCGCGCCCGCTCACCCGGCCGATGAAGATAAGGGCGGGGGTTGAGGTCAGCCCGGCGAACGGCGACCAGGTGGCGGCCGTCGCGAGCCAGCCCGGGAAGTACGCCAGCGGCACCAGCGCGCCGGAGAGCAGGGCGGTGACCGCCTGGCGCGCCCACAGCACGCCGACGAAGTTCTCCGTCCAGAAGCAGGCGAGCGTGGTGAGGTACGACACGATGAACTTCAGCGGCACGACGAGCGCCATGCTGCACAGGAACAGCGCCAGCTCGGGCCCGTCCGGCGTCACCGGCAGCCCGCCGAACACCACCGCCAGCCCGGCCACGAGCGCGACCACCGCGATCTCGATCCAGACGCCGCCGACGGTCTCCCAGAACCGGGCGCGCTGGTAGTCGACCGGCTTGACCAGGTCGAGCGCGATGAGCCCGGACCGGATCCGGGACGACATGCGGAAGTCGACGAACGAGCCGACGAGCGCGCCGGCCGCGAAGGCGACGAGCAGGTACCCCCGCATGTGCGCCCAGTCGAACCCGCCGACGCTCGCCCCGCCGGCGAGCAGCACCCGCCACACCGCGAGCAGCGCGATGAGCTGGAACGCGACCCCGCCGAGCGAGAGCAGGAAGCTGCCCCGGTAGGCCAGCGCACTGAGCGCGGTGGCCCGGGCGAAGGCAAGGTACGGCTTCATGCGGCCGCGTCCAGCTGCAGCTCGCCGGAGTACACGCGGCGGATGACGTCCTCGATCGACGGCTCGTCGACGTGGAAGTCCACCAGGTTGGTCAGCGGCGCGAGCGCCGTCACCGCCTGCCCCGCGGTCATCGCGAACCGGTCGAACCTGACCGCGTACTGCAGGGGCGTCTCGCCGGCCTCGATCTCCGCCCCCGGCAGCGCCTCCCGCAGCTTGTCGAGCGGCACCGCGGTCTCGGTCTCCAGGTTGAGGATCCGCTCCCGCGCGAACGTGTCCTTGACGGCCTGCAGGTCCCCGTCGAAGATGATCCGCCCCTCGTCGATGATGACGAGCCGCCGGCAGAACCCCTCGATGTCGCCGAGGTCGTGGCTGGTGAGCATCACGGTCGTTCCCTCGTCCCGCACGGTCCGGAAGAACTCCCGCACCCGGTCCTTGACGGCGAGATCGAGCCCGATCGTCGGCTCGTCGAGATAGACGACGGGCGGTGCGTGCAGCAGCGCGGCGGCCAGGTCGGCCCGCATCCGCTGCCCGAGCGACAGCTTCCGCCCGAGCACGGGCAGCACTTCCCCCAACTCGAGCACGTCCTCGAACCGCGCCATGCGCTGCCGATAGGTGCCGTGGTCGATCCCGTAGATGTCCCGCAGCACGGCGAGCGACTCGGAGACGGGTAGGTCCCACCACAGCTGCGTCCGCTGCCCGAACAGCACGCCGATCTTGTGCGCCAGCTTCACCCGGTCCTGCTGCGGTGACAGCCCGTCGATGCGCACCTCCCCGGAGGTGGCCACGAGGATGCCGCTGAGCAGCTTGACGGTGGTCGACTTCCCGGCCCCGTTCGGCCCGACGTACGCGACCGCCTCCCCGGCCTCGATCGACAGATCCACATGGTCGACGGCCACCTTGTCGGTGAACCGCCTGACGAACAGGTGCTTGACGGCCCCCCGCAGCCCCGGGTCCTTCTCCGGCCGCCGGAACACCTTGGTCAACTGACGTGCCTCAACGAGTGCCATCGACTCCCACCCCCGTGCCGGTGCGCGCAACCGAAATTTCGCGACCAAAATTAAGCGATCGCGCCCGGCGCCGCCGCCCCATTTATCCGCGGGGCGGCTCGGACTCTGCCGGCTCGGGTCCGCTCGCGATCGTGGCGACCGACACCCGCCGGTGACTCAGCGCCCCGCGGCCGCGACGACGAGCTCCTCCAGCACGTCGAGGGGAAGCGGGCCGTGGGCGAGCACCTCGTGGTGGAACGCCCGCACGTCGAGCGACCCGCGCGTGCGCTCGCGCAGCTCGTCGATGCGCAGCCGGCCGATCATGTACGCCAGCGCCTGCCCCGGCATCGCGATGTACCGGTCGACCTCGTTGGCGATGTTGGTCTCCGACAGCGCGGTGTTGTCGCGCATGTAGGCCACCGCCCGGTCGCGGGACCAGCCGAGGTGGTGCACGCCGGTGTCGACGACGAGCCGGCAGGCCCGCCAGGCGTCGAACGAGACCATCCCGAGGCGGCTCAGCTCACTCGTGTAGAGGCCCATCTCGTCGCTGAGCCGCTCGGCGTAGAGGCCCCAGCCCTCGCCGTGGGCGTCGAAGTAGGCGAAGCGGCGGAACCGGGGCAGGTCGGCACGGGACTGGGCGACCGCGATCTGCAGGTGGTGGCCGGGCACGCTCTCGTGGAACGCCAGCGCCTCGTACTCGAAGCGGGGCCGCAGGTCCGGGCGGTACGTGTTGATCACGTGCGTGCCGGGGCGCATGCCGTCGGCGGACGGGGCGAGGTAGTAGCCGAGCACCGAGTTCTCCGCCTCGGCCGGGTCCATCTCGCGGACCGTGCACGGGGCGATGTCGTAGCCGGCGAACCAGTCGGGGACGGCCTCCTCGGCCCGCCGCAGCGCGTCGGTGACGGCGCCGACGATCTCCGCCCCGGCCGCGAACCGCAGCGCCGGGTCGTCGCGGAGCCGCCCCAGCACCTCGGCGACGTCCGTCGTCCCGAGCGCCCTTCCGCCCCGCTCGGCGAACTCCTCCCGCAGCCGCGCCACCAGGTCCAGACCCCGACGGTGAATCGCCTCCGGTCCGAAACCGGTGGTGGTGTACTGCTGGACGAGGGCGAGGTAGCCGTCGCCGCCGCCGGGGACGTGCCCCACGCCGGCCTGCTCCCCGGGCCGCGCGACCGGCAGCAGCTCGTCGGCGAGGACGGCGCGGAACCGGGCCAGCGCCGGGCGTACCGTGGCATCGACCACCGCCGTGGCCTCGGCCCGCACCGAGTCCCGCCGCACCAGCGGATCCCGCTGCAGGGGCGTCGCCAGATAGGCGTCGACCTGCGCGACCGCCTGCCGCACCCCGAGCGCGGTCGCGAACCGCCCGTCGGCGGCGGCCCGCCGGTAGCGATCGGCCCAGGCGTCGAAGTAGTCGCCGAGCTTGCCGAGCCGGGCCAGGTAGGCGTCGTCGGGGCCGGTCGCGGCCGGCACGGTCGAGATCACCTGGGCGAACGGCCCGGCGATGCTGGCCGTCACCGCGACCTCGACGAGGCCGTCGTCGAGGGTCCGCTGCCCGTCACGCAGCAGCCGGCCCAGGACGGCACGGCTGACGGGGTCACCCCCGTCGACGGCGTCCAGCCGCGCCGCCAGTCGCCCCAGCTCGGCCCGGTGCGCCGAGGCCGCCTCCCGGCTCGGGTCCGGCACCTCCGCTTCGAACCCGGCCACGCCGAAGCTCCCGGCGAGGAACGGATCGGCCGCGAAGTGCCGGTCGAAGTATTCGTCGCCGAGCCCGTCGAGCGTGTCCATGCCCCGCATCCTCCCACCGCCGGCCGCCACGAGCGGTGGCGGTAGTCATCGGTAAGTTTCGCTGCTCCCGCTGTACAAAATCGGATAAATACGACAGGTGGACCGCCTCCCTTCCGTCGGGCGCTCATGGTGCTCGATGGAAGGGAGACACACATGGTCACAAGATGGAAGGCCGGGCTCGCCGCGCTCGGGCTCCTCGCGGCGGCCGGCACCGCCGTGGTCCTCACCGCGACATCGGCGTCCGCGGATACCGTGATCTGCGAGAAGTACGGCTCGACCACGATCCAGGGCGGGCGGTACATCGTGCAGAACAACGTCTGGGGCACCGACCAGCCCCAGTGCATCACGGTGACGAGCACCGGCTTCAGCATCTCGCAGGCCAACCACAATGTGCCGACGAACGGCGCGCCCGCGTCGTACCCGTCGGTCTACTACGGCTGCCACTACGCCAACTGCAGCAGCGGGAGCATCCTGCCGCTGCGGGTCAGCGACGCCCGGTTCGGCACGCTGCAGAGCAGCGTCAGCATGAGCTACCCGGGGTCGGGGCAGTGGGACGCCGCGTACGACATCTGGTTCGACCCGACGCCGCGCACCGACGGGCAGAACACCGGCGCCGAGATCATGATCTGGCTCAACCACGCCGGCGCACCGCAGCCGGTCGGCTCCCGCGTCGCGACGGTCAACCTGGCCGGCGGGACCTGGGACGTGTGGTACGGCAACATCGGCTGGAACGTGATCTCGTACGTGCGCACGCAGGGCACCGGCTCGCTGAACTTCGCCCCGGCGACGTTCTTCAACGACACGGTGTCCCGGGGCTATGCGCAGACGTCGTGGTACCTCACCAGCCTCCAGGCCGGCTTCGAGCCCTGGACGGGTGGGCAGGGCCTGGCGGTAAACTCGTTCAGCGTCACGACCGACGGCCAGCCGCCGACGTCCAACCCGCCGACGTCCTCGTCCCCCCCGCCGAACCCGGGCGGCGGCAAGTGCTCGGCGACGTACGTGAAGAACGACTGGGGCAGCGGCTTCACCGCCGAGGTCACGGTCACCAACACCGGCGGCTCGGCGATCTCGGCCTGGACGGTCGGCTGGTCGTTCTCGGGCAACCAGCGCATCACCAACTCGTGGAACGCGACCGTCTCCCAGTCGGGGACTGCGGTCACCGCACGGAGCGCGTCGTACAACGGCTCGATCCCGCCGGGCGGCAAGACGACGTTCGGCTTCCAGGCGTCGTACTCGGGCAGCAACCCGGTTCCGTCGCTGACCTGCTCGTGATCTGACCGAAGGGCGGCGGGGGAGGCTGGCTGGCTTCCCCCGCCGCTTCACGTCCGCCGCCGACCACCTGCGCGCGCCCGGCCGCTCGCCTCGCGCCGTCCCGGCCCGTGTTGCGGCCCGTGTTGTCCCGGCGCGTGAGAGGGCCGGAGCGGCTTCGGGAGAGCGCTCCCGAAGCAAGCCCGATCAGCGTTCTTCCATGGGTTACCACCCGTCATCGGGGCGTGACCAGCAGCGGAGTCCGGCTTGGAGAGCGCTCTCCCATTCGCCGTCGAGGATTGACACGCCTCGACCGAGAGCGCATTGTGAACGGATCTGAGAGAGCGCTCTCTCAGTACCGCCACGCAACACCCCCACGAATGGAGTTCACCTATGGATTGGTCGGTACCCCGCCCCGGCCATCGATCCACCAGAGCGCTGCGCTACGGGACCATCGCGCTCGCGGTGGCCGCCATGCTGTGCGCCTACATCGTCGTGGTCGTGACGCGCGCCGACGCCGCGGAGACCCTGCTCTCGCAGGGTAAGCCGACGACCGCCTCGTCGACCGAGAACGCGGCGACGCCGGCCGCGAGCGCCACCGACGGTAACACCGGCACCCGCTGGTCCAGCGCCTTCAGCGTCCCGCAGTGGATCCAGGTCGACCTCGGCTCCGCCCAGGCGATCAGCCGCGTCGCGCTGAACTGGGAGGCGGCCTACGCCACCGCGTTCCAGATCCAGACATCGAACGACGGCACCAACTGGACCAACATCTACACCACGACGACGGGCGCGGGCGGCAACCAGAGCCTGACCGTGTCCGGCAACGGCCGCTACGTGCGGCTCAACGCCACCGCCAAGGCGACCCAGTACGGCGTCTCGCTGTGGGAGTTCCAGGTGTACGGCGGAACCCCCGACAACCCGGGCACCTGCGGCACCGCCAATGCCGCCATCGGCAAGACCGCCACCGCGTCCTCGACGGAGAACGCGGGCACCCCGGCGTCGAGCGCCGTCGACAACAACCTCGGCACCCGCTGGTCCAGCGCCGCCTCCGACCCGCAGTGGCTGCAGGTCGACCTCGGCAGCACCCAGCAGGTCTGCGGCGTCACGCTGAACTGGGAGGCGGCGTACGCGACCGCGTTCCAGATCCAGGTGTCGACCAACGGCACCACGTGGACCAACGTCTACTCCACGACGACCGGCACCGGCGGCACGCAGGTCCTGACCGTCACCCCGACGGCCGGCCGCTACGTGCGGATGAACGGCACCGCCCGGGCCACGCAGTGGGGCTACTCGCTGTGGGAGTTCGCGATCCGGGTCGGCGGCACGGTGCCGACGACCAGCGACACGCCCGGCAGCCCCAGCCCGAGCCAGAGCACCAACCCGGGCAACAGCGTCCTGCTGTCGTACAACAAGCCGGCCGTCGCCTCCACCTGGCAGAACGACGTCAACTGCAACCCGTGCTCGCCGGACAAGGCGTTCGACAACGACCCGGCCAGCCGCTGGGCAACCAGCTCCACCAACGGCTGGGTCGACCCGGGCTGGATCTACGTCGACCTCGGCGCCGTCGCGCAGATCAAGCAGGTCGTGCTGCAGTGGGACCCGGCCTACGCCGTGTCGTACCAGATCCAGACGTCCAACGACGCCGCCAACTGGACGCCGATCTACACGACCACGACGGGCAAGGGCTTCAAGGAGACCCTGACCGTCAACGGCTCCGGCCGCTACGTGCGGATGTACGGCACCCAGCGCTCCAACGGCTACGGCTACTCGCTGTGGGAGTTCAAGGTCTACGGCACCGGCGGCAACCCGACCCAGCCGCCCGCGCCGCCGGCCGACCCGGTGTTCCCGGCCACCAACCTGGTCTGGGCCGACGAGTTCAACACGGGCACGCTGCCCGACCCGGCCAAGTGGACGATCGACCCGGGCACCGGCCAGAACAACGAGATCCAGTACTACACGAACAACGGCAACGTGAGCATCCAGGGCGGCTCCCTGGTGATCGAGGCCCGCAAGGAGACCCAGGGCGGGCGTGACTACACGTCGCACCGGATGAACACCAGCAACAAGTTCTCCACGCAGTACGGCCGGGTCGAGGCGCGCATCAAGGTCCCGAAGGGCAACGGCCTGTGGCCCGCGTTCTGGATGATGGGCGCCGACTTCCTGCAGGGCCGCCCGTGGCCGTACAACGGCGAGATCGACATCATGGAGATCCTCGGCCGGAACACCAACGAGATCTACTCGACCCTGCACGCGCCGGCCTACAACGGCGGTGGCGGCTACGGCCAGAAGATCTCGACCGTGGACCTGTCCCTGGACTACCACGTCTACTCGGTCGAGTGGGACAGCAAGCACATGACGTTCCGCGTGGACAACCAGGTCATCCTGGTGGCCGACAAGGACACCGTCGAGACCACGCGTGGTCCCTGGGTGTACGACCACCAGTTCTACCTGATCCTGAACCTCGCGGTCGGCGGTGACTTCCCCGGCCCGATCGACGCCACCACGCCGTTCCCGTCGCGGATGTACGTCGACTACGTGCGGGTGTACAAGTGAGACTCCGTCGCCTGATCATCGGCGCCTCGCTCACCGCCGTCATCGCGGCGGGGATCGGGACGCGGCTGCTCACCGCCGCCGACGCGGCGGAGGTGCCGATCTCGCAGGGCAAGCCGGCCACGGCGTCCTCGGTGGAGAACGGCGGCTCGCCCGCCGCCAACGCCGTCGACGGCAACGCCGGCACCCGCTGGTCGAGCGCGTTCAGCGACCCGCAGTGGCTGCAGGTCGACCTGGGCGCGCCGGCGACCATCACCCGCGTGGTGCTGAACTGGGAGGCGGCCTACGCCCGGGACTTCACCATCCAGACGTCGGCCAACGGCAGCTCGTGGACGACGATCAACACCACGGTGAACGGCACCGGCGGGGTGCAGACCCTCAACGTCAGCGGCTCCGGCCGCTACGTGCGGATCAACACCACCCGCCGGGCCACCCAGTACGGCGTGTCCCTCTGGGAGTTCCAGGTGTTCGGCACCGGTGGCGCGACCACCCCGCCGACCACGCTGCCGCCAAACGTGGTGCGGGTGGCGGAGTTCCTGGCCGACTGCCCGTTCTCCCACCGGCTGCCGGACGACCCGATCGTGTTCCCCGGGCTGGCCGGCGCGTCGCACATGCACAGCTTCTTCGGCAGTACCGTCACGAATGCCAACACGACGGTCAACGACCTCGCCAACGGGCCGAGCAACTGCAACCCGGCGGTCGACAAGTCCTCGTACTGGGTGCCGACCCTGTACCAGGACAACGTCGCGAAGGAGCCCGTGATCACCACGTTCTACTACCTCGGTGAAGGGGTCAGCGACGCCGTCCGGGAGCAGACCCAGCCGCTGCCCTTCGGGCTGCGGATCGTCGCCGGCAACGCCAAGGCGACGGCGCCCGACGCCACCACCATCTCCCGCTGGTCCTGCCTGCACCACAACGAGGCCGGCGCGGGGAAGGACTTCATCAACTGCCCGGCCGACTCGATGCTGGAGTCGTACCTCGACTTCCCGCAGTGCTGGAACGGGCGCGACCTGGACTCCGCCGACCACAAGAGCCACATGGCGTACCCGGTCAACAACGCCTGCCCGAGCACCCATCCGGTGCCCGTGCCGAAGCTGCGGCAGGTGCTGCGGTACCCCGTGAACGGTGACCCGGCGCGCATCCGGCTGTCGTCGGGGGCCGGGTTCACCATGCACGGCGACTTCTTCAACGCCTGGCCGCAGGCCGAGATGGAGCGCCGCGTGAACGACTGCATCCGTCCGAAGATCAAGTGCGGCGCCGACGGGCGTCCCTAGGTAACCCAATCCAGCCGCGGGTGGACGTGAAACGCCGAGTCCGTCCACCCGCGGCTCCTCATCGCTTCGGGGCACGATCTACCGTGACAACCATGACGGGCAGCGACTCGCGACCGCCCACCCTTGAGCAGGTCGCCAACTACGCCGGGGTGTCCCGTGCGACCGTGTCCCGGGTCATCAACGGCGTACAGACCGTGGACCCCGAGCTGCGCCGCACGGTGGAGCGCGCGATCGCCGCGACCGGCTACGTGCCCAACCTCGCGGCCCGCTCGCTGGTGACCCGGCGGACCGACTCGATCGCGCTGGTGGTGTCGGAGCCGGAGCGCAGCGGCTACGAGACGCCGTTCCTGACGCGCATGTTCACCGACCCGTACCTCGGGCGCGTGACCGCCGGGGCCCAGGAGGTGCTCCGCCCGCTGGGCATCCACCTGGTCATCTTCCTGGCCGACCCGCCCGCCCGGCCGCACCTGCTGCGCTACCTCCGGCAGGGCCACGTCGACGGCGCGCTGCTCATCTCCAGCCACGCCGACGATCCCCTGCCGGCGCAACTGGTCGACCTGGGTGTCCCGGTCGTACTGTCCTGCCGGCCGGGCCGCCCGGTGAACACGAGCTTCGTCGACGTGGACCAGCGCGCCGGCGTCCGGATGGCGGTCGACCGCCTGGCGTCCCTCGGCCGCCGCTGCCTGGCGACGATCACCGGCCCGCTCGACATGCCGGCCGCCCAGGACCGCCTGTCCGGCTTCGAGGAGGCGGCAGCGGCCCACGGCCTGGGCACCCCGCTGCACGTCGAGGGCGACTTCACCCGCGCCGGCGGCGAGCGCGCGGTCCGCAAGCTCCTGGCGTCGGCCCCCGAGGTCGACGGCATCTTCGTGGCCAACGACCTGATGGCCGACGGTGCACTGCGCGTCCTGCAGGAGTCCGGCCGTCGCGTCCCCGACGACGTCGCGGTGATCGGCTTCGACGACAGCACGGCGGCGACGGAGTGCCACCCACCGCTGAGCACGGTCCGCCAGCCGGTCGAGGAGATGGCGGGCGAGATGGCCCAGCTCCTCCTGACCCGCCTGCGCGAGCCGACCCGCTCCCCACGCTCGGTCATCTTCAACCCGGAGTTGGTCCTGCGCGCCTCCGCCTGACGCCCGACCTCGTTGCGTCGATCTTGCAGTTGTGGTGGTTGACAAACCCGGACATCGTGGGAGTGTCGCGGCACCATAACTGCAAGATCAACGCGGTGGGGTGGCGGCGCGGGCCAGCACGCGGCGGGCGTCGGAGCGGGACGCGATGCGTTCGAAGGTCAGGGACGACCACGTCGGATCCGTTGCCGCGGCGCGGTAGCGGGCGCGGTAGGTGGCGTGCTTGACCCAGGCCCAGCGCAGGATCGACTGCTCCGGATCGGTGCTCAGCAGGTCGCGGAGGTGCTCGCGGTTGCCGTTCCACAGCTCGGCGCCGGTCAGGCCGCGGCGCAGGGTGCGGAGGAGAAGCTGGCGCATCACCGTGCGCCTCGGGAGGTCGAACCAGACGACCGTGTCGGCTCTGGCCCAGACCAGGTCGCGGACCGCGCTGTAGTTGCCGTCGACCACCCAGCCGTCCGTCGCGCAGACGCCGGTCACCCGGCGGCGGAACTCGGAGCGCTCCAAGGGTTGCCAGCCGGGCTGGTGGAAGATGGCGTCGAGCTCGACGAACGGCACGCCGAGGGCCGTGGCGAGCGCGCGGCCGACCGTCGTCTTGCCCGAGCCGGAGTTGCCCACCAACGACACCCGCCGCACGAGGGCACTCTACGGCCTTCAGCGGCCGGCCGGGCTCCCGAACCGGGCGCAGCGCTACAGCGGGCCCCGCGCGGGCAGCTCCGCGGCCAGCTCGCGGGTCACCGTCGTGGTCCAGCGCAGCGCCGCGAGGTACGACTCGACCAGCCCCGGCCGCTCGGGCGACGGGGCCTCGCCGCTGGTGTAGTCGCGGGCGACGGTCAGCACCTCGCCCAGCGGGCCGCTGCCGTCGGTGAGCGCCGCGACGAGCGCGTCGTCGAGCGGGAGCCCGGCGACGATCCGGTCGACGGGCTCGCCGAAGAGGTCGGCGACGGCGGACAGCAGGCCGCCGATGTACGCGATCTCGCCGGGGACGCCGTGCGCGTCGTCGGCGAGCAGCTGGCAGAGCCGGGCCCGGACCAGCATCTGGCTGAGCTGCTCCTGGTCGGCCGACGTCAGGTCGGCGACGAGCATGAGCGTGACCCACTGGCGCAGCCGGTTGAGGCCCATCGCGACGAGCGCCTCGCGCACCGACGACACCGTGCGGGTCAGGCCGAACGAGGCCGCGTTGGTCGCCCGGAGCAGCCGCATGCTGAGGCCCGCGTCCTGGCTGACCATCGTCACGACCTCGTCGAGGTCGACGTCGTCGACGCTCAGCGCGGCGAGCACCCGCAGCCGGGCCAGCCGCGCCGGGGCCAGGGCGACGGTCGAGCTCACGTGCGGCCGGCCGAGGATGTGCCCCTGGAACAGGTCGAAGCCGAGGTCGAACGCCAGCCGCAGCGCGTCGGTGCTCTCCAGCCGCTGGGCGATGAGGTGCAGGTGCTTGTGTTGGCGGCAGCGGGTGACGGCGTCCCGCAGTACACCCTCATCCGGATCCAGCATGTCGAGCTTGGCGTAGGTGGCCAGCGGCAGCAGGGTGTCCTGGCCGCCGCCGCACCGGAAGCCGTCGAGCGCGATGGTGTAGCCCCGTTCGCCGAGCACGGTGACGCCGGCCAGGAGCTCCTCGTCGACCTCGGTGTTCGCCGGTACCTCCAGCACCGCCTGACTGTTGTCGAACGGCAGCGGCAGTTTGCCGGTCAGGAACTCCCGGGTCATGTTGAGGAACCCGACCCGTCCGCCGGTCAGCTCCTCCAGGCCGAACTCGGTGAACGCGGCGACGAGCACGCGCGCGGTGGCGTACTCGTCGATCCGGCTCGCCGACACGGCGCCGGTGTCGGCCCGGAAGAGCAGCTCGTAGCCGACGACCGCGCCGTCGCGGTCATAGATCGGCTGCCGGCCGACATGTGCGCGGCGGTCCTCGGTCACCTGCCCATTATGCGGGCAAAAGTCGGTTTTCATCGGCGGATTGACGGGGGTGCCTGAGGGCTACTCTCAACAGAAGCGTTGCCCGGCGGTAGCCGGGCAACGGCCGCAGCGGCACGGGGCAAGGTGATCGGGGAGGCCGGGCGCGGCGCGTGCCTGCTCGCCGGTCAGCAGGTGGAGTGGAACAGGCCGCCGACGGCGGCGGTCGCGGTCAGGTCGTTGTACAGCGCGATCGCCTCCGGCGTCGGCGCCACGTGCACCTCGACCCCGCGCGCCTCCAGCGCCTCGACGGTCGACTCCGGGACCTCCAGGCGCTCCTCCATGCCCTGCGACAGCACCACCACGGTCGCGCCGTTGGCCAGGAGCTCCTCGGCGTCGGCGAGCTGGATGCCGGGGGAGTGGCCCGTGCCCGTCTCCGACCAGTCCCACTCGCGGGCGCCGCCCGGCCAGGCCTTCAGGTCCTTGACCACGCCGAGGCCCTCGACCTGCAGCTTGCCCCAGGACGATGTCAGAATTCGGGGAGAACGCTCGAGCATCGGGACAGGACCTCCGAAAGGGGACGCCAATGCCGCAATCGAACCTCGATCCACGATACAGCGATCCGACCGCCACCGCCGTCCCCTGGGAGCGGACCGAAGCGGTGCTCGGCGAGGCCGGCGTGTACTGGCTGACGACGGTCAGGGCGAGCCACCGGCCGCACGTCACGCCGCTCATCGGGGTGTGGCTGGACGACGCCTTCTGGTTCTGCACGGGTTCCGAGGAGCAGAAGGCGGTCAATCTCGGCAACAACCCCGCGGTCGCCGCCACCACCGGTGCCAACGCGCTGCACGGAGGGCTCGACGTCGTCGTCGAAGGGGACGCGGTCAAGGTCACCGACCAGGACGCGCTGCAGCGGGCCGCCGCGGCCTGGCTGGGCAAGTACGGGGAGGAGTGGCGGTTCGAGGCCAGGGACGGACGGTTCCACCACGCCAGCGGCGCCGGGGTCGCCGACGTCTACCGGGTCGCGCCGCGGAAGGTCACCGCGTTCGGGAAGGACCCCTACAGCCAGACGAGCTACGCGCTCTGAAGCCGCAGGCGGGCCACCCGCTCGCGGGTCGGCCAGCGCACGTCCCAGGCCCAGCCGGCCTTCTCGAACAGCCAGATCAGCCGGGCCGAGATGTCGATCTGGCCGGGCAGGACGCCGTGCCGGGCGCTCGTCGGGTCGGCGTGGTGGAGGTTGTGCCACGACTCGCCCATGCTCAGGATCGCGAGCGGCCAGAAGTTGGCCGAGCGGTCGCGGGCGGCGAACGGGCGGTCGCCGATCATGTGGCAGACCGAGTTCACCGACCAGGTGATGTGGTGCAGGGCCGTCACCCGGACCAGGCCGGCCCAGAAGAACGCGGTGATCGCGCCCCACCAGCTCCAGCTGATGAGGCCGCCGAGCACGGCCGGCAGGGCGAGCGTGACGATCGTCAGCGGGCCGAAGAGCCGGTGCACGATCCGCATGTCCCGGTCGGCGAGCATGTCCGGCGCGAACCGCTCCTGGTTGGTGAGGTTGCGGTCCAGGATCCAGCCGAGGTGCGCGTGCCAGAAGCCCCGGACGAGCGCCAGCGGCGACGTGCCGAACAGCCACGGCGAGTGCGGGTCGCCCTCCTTGTCGGAGAAGGCGTGGTGCCGGCGGTGGTCGGCGACCCAGTGCAGGATCGGGCCCTGCACCGACATGCTGCCCACGACGGCGAGCGCGATGCGCAGCCAGCGGCGGGCCTTGAAGGCGCCATGGGTGAAGTACCGGTGGAAGCCCACCGTCGCCCCGAGGCACGTGACCGTGTAGAACGTCGCCGCGAGCACCACGTCGAGCCACGCGAGCCCCCAGCCCCAGGCGAACGGCACGGCGGCCAGCAGCGCGAGGAACGGGATGATGACGAACGCGTAGACGGCGACATGCGCCGGGATCGGCCGCTTGTGTCCGAGAAGGGACTTCACGCCCGCGACCATAGACTCCCGTCGTGACCGGCACCCCGCGCGAAGACGACGGTCAGATGACGTGATTGGCGACGAACAACCCACCGGGGTCAACGGCGGCGCGTATCGCCCGCAGCCGCGCCCAGGCGGCCGGCTCGAACGCCCGCGAGGTGTCGATCGCGACCTCGGTGAGGTTGAGGTACTCCCGGTCGACCGCCCACGGCCGCATCGCGGAGATCACCCGCTCCGCGTCGGCCACCACCTCCGGCTTCCCGGGGATCCCGCCGTTGAGCAGCGCGAAGTCGCCCTCCAGGAACGGCAGCGCGCCCGCACCGGGCGCCGGCCGTTGCAGCGCACCGCCGAGCTGCCGCAGCTCCGCCGTGACCATGAGCGAGCTGCCCGAGCCGGGGCCGGCCACCGCCAGCAGGGCGTCCAGCGCCGCCGGCGGCAGCGGCCCGAGGAGCGCCGACCGGGAGACCGCGGGCGTCGGACCTTCGGGATCCATGTGCAGTCGCATGAGTGCCGCCGCCGGTACCGTCGCGAAGGTGTCCAGCGAAGGACCGAGCGCCCGCAGCGGCGCCAGCACGCCCGGGTCGCCGAGCGTGGCGCCGTCGACGACGACCAGCTGCCGCCCGGGCGACGGCAGCCGCACCAGCCGCAACGCGGTGGTGATCTCGTCCGGCGCGTCGGCGGCCCAGGACACCCAGGCCGGCAGCACCCGCTCGGCGTGCGTCCAGTCCCACACGAGCAGCCCGGCGTAGGCGTGCGCGATCGGGAACAGCTCGAACTCGAGCGCTGTCACCACCCCGAAGTTGCCGCCGCCGCCCCGCAGCGCCCAGAACAGGTCCGGCTCGTGCCCGGCGTCGGCCCGCACCCGTTCGCCGGTCGCCGTGACCAGCTCCACGGCGGTGATCCGGTTGGTCTGCAGTCCGAGGCTCCGGCTGTACCACCCGAGACCGCCACCGAGCGAGTACCCGACGACGCCGACGCCCGGCGCGGAGCCGTGCAGCGCCGCCAGCCCGTGCGGCGCGGCCTGCTCGACCACGTCGACCCACAACGCGCCCGCCTCGGCGCGGGCGACGCGCCGGTCCGGGTCGACGGCGACGCCCGTCATCGCCGACGTCCGCAGCAGGACCACGTCGTCGAGCGGGCCGAGCGGGCCGGCGTTGTGACCGGTGCCCTGGGGCGCGACCCGCAGCCCGGCCGCCGCGGCGGCCCGCACGACCTCGACGACCTCCACCACGTCGGCCGGGTACGCCACGGCGGCCGGCCGCAGGTCGACCGCGACGTTCCACGGCACCCGGGCGGTGTCGTAGCCCGGGTCGCCGGGCAGGTGGACGGCGCCGCCGCAGAGGCCGCGCAGCGAGCTGGCAGTGGTGGTCACGGTGGTCCTTCGCGTCGGTGGTCGTCGGTGACCACCGTGCGGCACGCGGGTTGGAGCGAACTTGAACCTGACCTGAACCGCGCGGTGCGCCGATAGCTCGGCGCAGACCTCGGCTCAGACCTCGGCGAGGTCGGTGACCCCGAACCGGCGGCGGATCGTGTCGAGCGTGTCGCGGACCGTGTGCGGGGTGAGGAACAGCGCCTGGGCGATCTCGCGGTCGTCGGCCCCGCCGACGTGCATCGCCACCAGCCGGCGCTCGCCCGTGGTCAGCGCGGCGGGCGGCTCGGCCGGCACCTCGTCGCCGAGCGCGGCGAGGGCGGCGGCGATCTCGGCCCGCAGCGGCGCGGCGCCGCACTCCTCGGCGAGCTTCAGCGCCTCGCGGTACAGCTCGACGGGCTCGTCCACGACCTGGCCCAGCCCGTACAGCGCCCGCGTGTAGTCCAGCCGCGCCTCCGTGCCGGCCAGCAGCGCCGTCGCCTCCCGCAGCAGGTCCGGGTCGCGCCGCAGCGCGCCGAGGAGGCGCAGGCCCCGGCCGACGGCGCGCGGGGCGCCCCAGTCGCGCAGCCGGGCGAGGTCGGCCTCGGCGAGCGCGACCGCCTCGTCGAGCCGGCCGAGCGCGGCGAGCGCCCTGGCCCGCAGCGACCGCTCCTCGAACCACATCGGGTTGGCGAGGTAGCCCGTGGTCAGCTCGGTGTCGAGCACGGCGATGGCGTCGGAGGGCCGGCCCTCGGCCATGAGCAGGTCGACCTTGGCCTGGGCGAAGAGCCGGATGCCGTCGCCGATGCGGACGTGGGCATGGCGGGCGTCGACGAACGCCCGGGCCTCGGCGAGCGCGCCGCGCTCGATGAGCACGCGCACCAGGTAGGCCTCGCCGTACGCGACGCCGAGCGCCGGCACGCCGCCCCAGCGCACGTTCTGCTCGTTGGCGGCGAGCAGGTTGTGCTGCGCCTCCGGCAGGTCGCCGCGCTGCCACAGCCGCCACCCGAGCCACAGGTGGGCGGCGAGCACGGTGAACAGGGAGCCGCGCGTGTGGCCGAGCGCGAGCCCGTCGTCCCACAGCGAACCGGCGTCGACGTCGGCGTTCTCCAGCACCACGCCCGCGATCACCCAGAACAGGCCCGGGTCGCCGCGCAGCAGGACGCCCTCGGCGAGGGCGAACTCGGCCAGCCCGACGGCCGCGGACCGGTCCTCGCCGCGCGCCACCAGCTCCCAGGACCGGCAGGCGGCCAGCATCCGCGCCCCGAGCCCGCCGCCGGTGATCTCGCCGGCGAACTCCCCGGCGGCGAACGCGTCGCCGCTGTACATGTAGGCCGCGATCCGCTCCAGCGCGACCATGCCCTGCCGCTCGTCGACGAACTCGCCGGCCAGCCGCGCCGAGGCCTGCCGGGCGAACTCGGGGGCGTTGCCCTCCGGCCCGGCGAAGATCAGCGTGTGGATGAGCATCCGCGCCACCGCCGCGAAGGTGGCCGGGTCGGTGATCGGGTCGTCGTACGCGGCCCGCAGGTGGGCGATCGCGGCCGGACCGTCGTTGAGGGTCTCCACCTGCCCGAGTTGCAGCAGTACCGCCGGTCGTTTGGCGGCCGGCGGCGGCTCGGCGAGCGCGCGGCGCAGGTACGTGGCGGCGCCGTCGGGCGCGCCGCGGTTGAGCGCGGTCTCGGCCGCCGCCCGCAGCACCTCGACGACCCAGGGGTCGGCCCGCTCGGGGATCTGCAGCAGGTGCGCGGCGATCTGCTCGGGCGCGGCCGACAGCCCGTGCAGCACCCGCGCGGCCCGCTCGTGGTGCAGCTGCCGCTCGCCGGGCGGTAGGTCCTGGTACACGGCGTCGCGCACCAGGGGATGCACGAAGCCGATGGGGTACTCGTGGCGCACCACCTCGGCCCGCGCCAGCGCGGCGACGGCGGCCGCCGCGGCGGGCTCGTCCACCCCGGCGAGCGCGGCGATGGTCGGCAGGCCGGCCCCGTCGCCGAGCACCGCGATCGCCCGCGCGACGGCGGTGCTCGCGGCCGGCATCCGGCGCAGGCGGATGAGGACCATGCTGGACACGGCCCGTGAACCGATCGCGGTCACCGTGCCGACGTGGGCCGCGCTCGGCCGCACGCCGTTGGCTTCGAGGGCCTTCAGCAGCTGGCGCAGCAGCAGCGGGTTGCCCGACGTGGTGCGGTGGCAGGCGGCGATGAACCGGTCCTCGGCCGCGCCGCCGAGCCGCTCGCGCACGAGGTCCGCGACGCCGTCGAGGGAGAGCGGCCCGGGCCGCACGGCGACGGTGGCCGGGTCGAGCTGCAGCTCGGCGAGCAGCGCGTCGTCGTCGTACTGCTCCCCGGTCCGCAGCGTCGCCACCACGAGCACCGGCAGGCCTTCGAGGCGGCGGACGAGGTACGCGAGGAAGCGCAGCGATCCCGTGTCGCACCACTGCAGGTCGTCGACGACGATGGCGAGGCTGCGCGTGGCGGCGACGTTGGCGGTGAGCCAGTACAGCCCGTGGAGCGCCGCGAACGTGTGGTCGCCGCGCTGCGGCTCGGTGCCGCCGAGGTCGAACACGGAGGCGGCCGAGGCGGCGGCCCCGCTGAGCAGCCGCTCCCGCTCGGCGGGCTGGGTGAGCAGGGCCTCGAAGAGCTGCCGGGCGGCGCCGAAGCCGAACTCCTTCTCCAGCTGGCTCCCGCGCGCGGTGAGGATGAGCGCCCCGTGCTCCTCGGCGATGCGCCGGGCCTCGGTGAGCAGCCGGCTCTTGCCGATGCCGGCCGGGCCCTCGATCATGGCGAACCGCGCCAGCCCGTCGAAGGCGTCGGCGGCGGCCTGCCGCAGCTCGAACACCTCCCGTTCGCGGTCGACGAGCACGTCCCGCGGCGCTGCCCGCCTTTCGGATATCTCCGAAAGGTCGCCCGATGCGGGCGCGGGCGCCGTCCCCTCGTGGGCGCGGAGCGCCGGCACGGCGGCCGGCTCCGGCGACGTGCTCCCGGACCGCGGCGCGTCCAGCGACGGCGCCTGCGCCAGGACCTCCGCCTCCAGCGACCGCAGCGCCGGCCCCGGGTCCACCCCCAGCTGGTCGGACAGCGTCTGCCGGGCGCGCCGCAGCGCGGCCAGCGCATCGCCCTGCCGGTGGGCGCGGTAGAGGGCGAGCACGAGGAGCCGCCAGCGCTTCTCGCGCAGCGGCTCCTCGGCCACGAGGGCTTCGAGCTCCGGCACCAGCACCGCCGACTCACCCGACGCCAGGCGCGCGGACAGCAGCTGCTCCCGCGCCACCTCGCGCAGCTCGGACAGGCGGGCGGCCTCCGGCTGGGCCCACGCCTCGTCCGCGTACTCGGCGTAGGCCGGACCCTGCCACAGCCGCAGCGCCTGGGGGAGCAGCTCGCGCTGCGCGGCCTCGTCGCCCTGCAGCGCCGTCTGGACCAGGCGCTCGAAGCGCCAGGCGTCGACGGCGTCCGGCGGGAGCGTCAGGGCATACCCCGGCGGGCGGCTCACGATGACGTTGCCGCGGGCGCGCGCGGTGCCGCCCGGCTCGAGGCGGCGGCGCAGGTGCGAGACGTAGGCCTGGAGGGCGCCGGCGGCGTTCCCCGGTGGGTGCCCGGCCCACACGCAGTCGACCAGCCGATCGGTGGGGACGATGTCGCCGCGGTTGAGCACCAGGACCGCGAGCACGGCCCGCTGCCGCCGTCCGCCGAGGTCGACCGGCTCCCCGCGCACGGTGGCGGTCATGTCGCCGAGCACGCTGACGGACAACTCCACCCGGCGACTCCCTGATCGACCCTTGGGCGACCAAAGTACCCCGGGCGGGAGCCTAGAGGTAGACGTCCAAACGGCCGGTGAACAGGCTCTGCGTTTGTTGGAGGCGCTGCTGCTGGATGGCGTCGGCGGCCCGCTCGAAGTCGAGCCGGGTATCCTCCGCTCGTTGCCGCAGGGTCTCCTCGAGTTGGAGCTGCTCCTGGATGCGCTGCTGGTCGTCGAGGCGCTGCCGGTCCTGCACGCGCTGCTGGCGCAAGCGGTTCTGCTGGTCCTGGTAGGTCCGGAGGTCGTCGGCCTGCTGCCGGTCCCGCCGGACGAGGTCCTGCCGCAGCGCGTCCTGCGTGTCGAGCTGCCGCTGGTCGTCGAGCCGCTGCCGATCCAGCCGCTGCTGGTCGAGGCGCTGGTCGAGGGGCTGGTCGCTGCGCTGCTGGTCGAGCTGGTCCTGCAGGCCACGCGCGGGGGCCGCGCCGGCGACGCCCGTCGCGGTGGCCGCGGGCAGCGTGGCCGCTACCGGTGTGATCGACATCGTGCTCCCCGCATACTCTCGGTTTGCAACTGACTACGTTAGGCTACCATGCCGGGCGGCCAGGCGGGCCAGGTTGTGCAGCTGGCGGCGCATCATGACCAGGTCGCCCCAGGCCAGCAGGGGGCGCATCAGCCGATACGAACGGTGCTGGCCGGTGGGGAGCACGAGCTTCGCCACCAGCCGGGACCGACCCGGGCCGGCCGGCCGGATCGCATACGTCACCAGCAGGTCCCCGAACGCCCGCCGCCCCGGCCCGGGCCGCATCCGGACGGTCAGGTGCTCGTCCTGGGCGAAGCTCGCCAGCTCGAAGATGGTCATCATCGTCTGCCCGACGGCCAGTCGCTCCAGGCCCGGAACCAGCCGCTGCGGGCTGCGCCGGCCGAGGTTGTCGACGAAATCGTAGCTGTAGGGCGCGACGCGCAGCTGGCACAGCCACCGGAACACGGCCGCCGGCTCGGCGTCGACGTCGACCCCGCGGAACCACGCGACGGTCGGCCCGGGGAAGACCCCGTCGCACGGGTAGGGGCGGGCGACCTCGTCGCCGGTGACGCCCCACACTTCAGGAAGTTTTAGAGGCACGTCTCTAAAACTAGCAGGGCGGCCGCTGCCCGCGATACCCGAGCCTCGGCATCGGCCGGAATGCCGCTGCTGCGCCGCAGGTGCCGCCGGACGACCGCACCCGGGAGGTCGATCGTCGCCATCGTCAGCAGCTCGACGTCGGCGATGCCCAGGCGGGCGGCGAGGTCGCGCAGGGCGGGCCCGAGGCGGGCATTGAGCCGGCGCAGCTCGGCCCGGTCCTCGGGCGCCCAGCTCGCCTCGTCGAAGTCGCCCGCCCCGTAGAGCAGCACGCGCGCCTCGCCGTCGTGCGCCCGGCTCCACGCGACCACGTGCCCGGCCGCGGCCGGCGCCGCCCGCTCGACCGGCTCCGCGGCGACGGCGGCGAGCCACCCCTCCTGAAACCGCGCGACGGTCCGGTTCCACAGCGCGGCGGCGAGCGCGGGCCGCCCGGCGAAGCGGTGGTACACCGACCCGCTCGGCCCGCCCACCGCCCGCGCCACGGCCGCGACGGTGACCGCCGCCGGCCCACCCTCCCCGGCCAGCCGGACGGCGGCGTCAAGCATGCTGTCGGCATCGTGCCGCGGCGGTCGCCCCATGCCTCGGCAGGCTACCGCTTGGGGAACTTCCCCATGGTGTAGTGCTTGACGGCGCTGCGGACGGTCTCCTCGTCGGTGTTCACCCACGTGAACCGGCAGAGCTTGAAGGTGCCGCTGACGGCGTCGAAGCGGGGGACGAAGTCCGGGTCGTGGCGCAGCGTCGAGCCCTCGCGGACCTTCAGGCGCAGCTGGCCGTTGTCGAGCAGGACGTCGGTGACCTCGTCCCACGGATACATGCGGCGGGTTTTGCCGATGGCGTGCGAGATGCCCAGGCCGCCGATCGCCAGGATGTGGCTCGGCCGGCGGCGCAGCAACAGCCGCACGAGAATCACGCCGACGGCGATGATGGCGAGGCCGCCGAAGACGCCGAGGATCTCCTCCTCGGCCAAGCCGACAACCCAGAAACCGGTGCCCAGGTAGGCGATCGGCACCAGGAGGATCCAGCCGAAGAAGCGCAGCACCGGGGACTGGTTGCTCGTGTAGCTGGCGGTGCCGGAGGGGCGTTCCACCGGCGTCTCGGCCACCGGTGCCACCGCATCGGGGTGCAGCGTGGCGAGCCAGGCGTCCCTGGTGACCGTCGCGCCCGGCTCGGCGTGCCATTCCACGAGGCGGCCGGCGCGGTCCGGGGCGTAGAGGCGCAGCAGGGCGCCGTCCTCCGTGCGCAGGACGATCAGCTCCGCGCCCGCGGCGTAGCGCCGGCCGGGCTGCACCGTGAACTTCACGACCTTCGCGGCGCCGCCCGGGATGGCCCAGCGCATCGGGACGTGGTCGGGGTTGCTCTCGGTGGCGGTCACCTGGCGGCCGCCGCCGCGCTCGACCCAGGTCGCGCCGCCCTGCACGACCGACAGCTCCGGATCCTCGGCGTGCCGCAGCGGGCGGCCGAAGCGGCGCTCCACCAGCTCCTGCACGATCGGCATCCGGGAGCTGCCGCCGACGAGGACGACCGCCGAGAGCTGCTCCGGCCGCACGCCGCAGCGGTTGAGCAGGCTGGTGCAGCAGGCCACGGTACGGTCGAGCTCCCGCTCGGTCAGCTTGACGAGCTGGTCGCGGCTCAGGTGGAAGGCCGGCGCGGCCGGGGTGATGTAGTCCTCGACGGTGGACGCGTCGCTGAGCTGGTGCTTGACGCCGCGGGCGAAGTCGCCCAGCTGCAGGGTGGCCCGCAGGCGGGCGGCGCTGTCGGGGCCGTCGAGCGCGGCAGCCAAGGCGTCGCCGCCGGCCTCCTGCAGCTCGCGGGCGATCACGACGTCGAGGTCGCGGCCGCCGCAGTCGTCGAGGGCGGCGTGGCCCAGGACCTCGTGGTCGGCCGTGGACGTGAACCGCACGACCGCGGCGTCGAAGGTACCCCCGCCGAAATCGTAGACGAGCACCACGTCACCGGCCGCGAACGCCGTCCCGGTCATCGGGGCCAGCGCCGCCGCGACCGGCTCCTGCAGCAGTTCGACCTCGACGAAGCCGGCCGCCTCGCCGGCCTTGATCATGAGGTCGCGGCGGGGGTCGCCGGGGCCGTAGGACGCCGGCACGGTGAGGACGAGCCGCTCGACCGGGCCGCCGGCCAGCTCCCGGGCGCGGCCGGCCAGCGCGGTGACCACGGCGGTGACGAGCTCGCCGACCGGGAAGGAGCGGTCGCCGAGCGGGGTCGGGTACGCGTCGCCGAGGTCGCGCTTGAACTCCCGGCGGTAGGCGGCCGGGTCGGTCCGCTTGCGCCGCTCGGCCGCGGTGCCGACCAGCAGGGTGCTGCCGTCCCAGCACACGGCGGTCGGCCAGGAGTACGAGCCGCTCGCGGGCTCCTTGATGAGTCGCTGCTGCCCGTCGGGCAGGACCAGCACGGCGGATGAGGTTGACGTGCCGAAGTCGATCACGAGCGTCGGATCGGTCACCGGGGCTCCAGGGAGTGGTACGGGGGTGAAGAACGTCGGTGAGATCAGGCTGCCGGGCGAAAAGTTTCCGCGCTTCGGCTGTTCGGTGTTCGTCACCGTCCGTCGGGACGGGGGTTTCCGGACGTTGACGCGCTGCCGGTACCGTCGGAACTACGAGACGCCGGTCACGGTCCGGGATCGTTGCTGCGCGCAGCGGTTGCCTCGTAGTGTCACGGCGGCAGTCCGACGAAAGAGGCGCGCATCCATGTCAACCGACACGGTCCTGCAGGAGTCCGACAACCGGCACGCCCCGCCCGCGACGGTGGTCATCTTCGGCGCGTCCGGTGACCTGACCCGGCGCAAGCTGATCCCGGCCATCGAGAGTCTGGCCCGCCACAACCGGCTCCACGAGCGGTTCGCGGTGGTGGGCGTCGCCCGCACCCCGATGGACGACGACAAGTTCATCCACAATGTGCTCGGCGACAAGGGGCTGTCGGGCATGCCGCAGCTCGCGGGCGCGGTGCGGTACATCTCGGGCGGCTATGACGACCCGGAGACCTACAAGCGGCTGGCCGCCGTCCTGGACGAGCTCGACGAGCAGCGCGGCACCGCCGGCAACCGGGTGTTCTACCTGTCGACCCCGGCCGAGGCGTTCCCGCTGGTCATCAACGGCCTCGCCGGCGCCGGGCTGAACCAGGCCCGCGAGGGCTCGTTCGCGCGGCTGGTCATCGAGAAGCCCTACGGGCACGACGAGCGCAGCGCCAGGCAGCTCGACGCGACGGTGCACGCCGCGTTCGACGAGAACCAGGTCTTCCGCATCGACCACTACCTGGGCAAGGACACCGTCCAGAACGTGCTGGCGCTGCGGTTCGCCAACTCCATCTTCCAGCCCATCTGGGACCGCACCTGGGTCGACCACGTGCAGATCACCGTGGCCGAGACGCTCGGTGTCGGCACCCGGGGCAGCTTCTACGAGCACGCGGGCGCGATGCGCGACATCGTGCAGAACCACGTGCTGCAGGTCCTCGCGCTCGCCCTCATGGAGCCGCCGGCGTCGTTCAGCGCGGAGGCCGTGCGCAACGAGAAGGTGAAGCTGCTGCAGGCCATCCGGCTGCCGCGGGGCCGCGACATCGACGACATCTCGGTGCGCGGGCAGTACACGCGGGGTGGCACCCGCGAGGAGCTCATGCCCGGGTATCGCGAGGAGGCCGGCGTCGACCCGCTCTCCCGCACCGAGACGTTCGCGGCGCTGCGGCTCGACGTCGACAACTGGCGCTGGAAGGGCGTTCCTTTCTACGTGCGGACAGGAAAGCGGTTGCCCAGCCGGGTCACCGAGGTGGCGCTGCAGTTCCAGCGCCCGCCGCACCTGCCCATCCCCGACTCGCAGCTGACCGAGCTGCAGCCCGACGCGCTGATCCTGCGCATCCAGCCCGACGAGGGCATCGCGCTGCGCTTCGGCGCCAAGGTCCCCGGCCACTCGTTCCGCGTCCGCTCGGCGAGCATGGACTTCTCCTACGACAAGACGTTCCGCGAGGAGTCCCCGGAGGCCTACGAGCGACTGCTGCTCGACGCGCTGATCGGCGACACGACGCTGTTCATCCGCTCGGACGAGGTCGAGCAGTGCTGGCGGATCGTCGACCCGATCATCGAGCGCTGGGCCCAGGACACCAGCCCGATCCCGACCTACGAGGCGGCGTCCTGGGGCCCGACGGACGCCGACCGCCTGATCGGCCGCAGCGGCCGCGCCTGGCGCAACACCGTGGCATAAGGACGGCGCCCGCCGCCGGGATCACTCCCAGCGGCGGGCGTTGTCGTCGTTCAGGGTGCCCGGCTTGTCGGGCACCACGCAGAACACCTGGCCCGACGGGTCGCGCATGACCTGCCACGGGCCGGTGCCCTCGACGCGGGTCGCGCCGAGGGCCGCCAGCCGGGCCACCTCCGCGGCCAGGTCGTCGGTGTGGATGTCCAGGTGCACGCGCGGGGCGCCGTCGCCGAGCCGCTGGGCGAGGAACAGCATCCGTTGGTGCTCCAGCAGGGCGCCGTGGAACTCCGGATACTTCTCGACGAGCGGGATCGGCTGACCCAGCGCGCCCTCCCAGAACGCCACCGCCGCGGCGTGGTCGTCGGCCGGGACGTCGAGCACGATCGCGTGCAGCCTGCTGTAGTGAGCCACGCCGAGCAGGCTACCTCCGCGGCGCCTCCAGCGTCGTGCTCCACAGCACCGCGCCGGTCAGGTCGCGCAGCCGCACCGTGAAGTCGCGCGACCACGGGTTGATCTCGACCTCCCCGAAGTGCTGGAAGCCGTCCAGCGGCGACGTGTTGGCCGCCGGCGGGGCGTGCACGAACGCCGCCCGCGGGCCGAACGTGCCGTCCAGCGCGTTGGGCCCGAACGCGCCCGCGTTGGCCGGCCCGGACACGAACTCCCAGAACGGCGTGAAGTCCTGCACCGCGGCCCGCGCCGGGTCGTAGTGGTGCGCCGCCGTGTAGTGCACATCCGCCGTCAGGAACACGATGCCGGTCACGCCGGCCCGGTGCGCCGCCCGCAGCACCGCGGCGAACTCCAGCTCGCGGCCGAGCGGGGCGCCGGGGTCGCCCTGGGCCACGCCCTCCTGCGCCGTCGGGCCGTCCGGCACGACCAGGCCGAGCGGCAGGTCGATCGCGATGACCTTCCAGGTCGCCCGGGACTCCAGCAGCGACCGGATGAGCCACGCCCGCTGATCCGGGCCGAGCAGCCCCCGGCGCGGGTCGGCGTAGGTGTTGGCGTCGTTCGCGTCCTTGTACGTGCGCATGTCGAGCTTGAAGACGTCGAGGAGCGGGCCGTAGGAGTACTTTCGGTACACCTTGCCGGGCTCCAGCGGCTGCCACTCGAAGAACGCCTGCCGCGCCCGGGCGGCGAGGACGTCCACGCGCTTCTCCGTGTAGCGGGCGTCGTCGAGGATCTCGCCCGGGTACCAGTTGTTGGTGACCTCGTGGTCGTCCCACTGGTTCAGCTGGGGCACCTCGGCCAGGAACCGCCGCATGTTGGCGTCGAGCAGGTTGTACGCGAACTGCCCGCGGTACTCGTCGAGCGTCTCGGCGACCTTCGACTTGGCCGGCGTGACGACGTTGCGCCACACCCGGCCGTCGGGCAGCGTGACGCTCTCGGTGATCACACCGTCGGAGTAGACGGTGTCGCCGCTGCACAGGTAGAAGTCGGGCCGGAGCCTGCGCATCGCCTCGAAGATCCGCATCCCGCCCAGATCCGGATTGATGCCCCAGCCCTGCCCGTTGATGTCGCCCGTCCACACGAACCGGATCGGCTTGTGCCGGTCGGGGAAGCCGAACGAGCCGGTCAGCGGCGCGCTCAGGTGGTCGCCGTCGACCTGGACCCGGTAGTACGTGCGCTCGCCGGGCCGCAGGCCGGTCAGCCGCAGCTTGCCGGTGAAGTCGCCCTCGGCGGTCACGACCGGGCCACGCAGCCGGCGGGCGTGCTTGAAGTCGGGCCGGTCGCTGACGTCGACGTACATGCGGCCGGCCCGGTCGGCCCGCGTCCACACGTACGCCGAGCCGCCGTTCGCCTCGCCGCTCTGCACGCCGTGCGTGAGCACCGGCCGGCCCGAGGGGACGAACGCCGCGGCCGGCCGCGGCAGGAGCACACCCGCGGCGGCGGCCGCGGCCGACGCGCCGAACAGGGTGCGCCGATTCATCGAAAGCGTCATGAGCGACGTTTATCGGGCAGAGATGAACACCGATCGAGCTTTGTCCGATTGGCGGGAGAACCTGGGTATAGCAACGGCCGCGTCCCTTCCCGTTGTTCATCTCTTGCATGTCCGGCGTGCAGGTGCACACGCGACGAAGGTCATGCGGTGTCCCGAGCGTGTGTCCCAGAGCGTGGACAGGCGGCCGGAGGGCGGGGGAGTGCAGCAGGCGAGGTTCGTCTTCTTAGCGTTGGCCGCGGCCGCCGTCGACGATCCCGGCGCGATGGCCGAGGCCGTGACCTGGATGCTCGTGTCGCCGAACAATCGTCCCCTCGGCCGGGCGGCGCTCACGTTCGACAGTCTTGCCGCGTGCCGGGACGGTGTCCAGGCGCTGCGCGAAGGGTTTGCGGCGCTGCGCAGTACCGTGGCCGCCGTCGAGTCGTCGGGACACTGGGTGTGGCGGGTGGACCTCGCCGGCGCGGTGGTCGGCATCTCCAGTCGTTCCTATCTGCGCGCCCGGGAATGTCACTACAACCTCGCCCGCTTCCTGGAGGCCGTGCCGGCGGCGGTCGTGGCGGCCGGCACCCGCAGTGTCCGAGTTGGTCGCCCGCCGGTTCCGAACCGTGGCGGCGACACGGCAGCGCTCACCGCGCGCCCGGCACCGCGGGGCGCCCGGACCCGGGCACAGGACGTGCCTGCTCCGGGCGCCCGCCCACGCTTCAGCTAAGGCCTGTTTCATCACTGGGGCCGGGCTGCGGCGGGCCCAGATTTCGTCTGGCGCCACCCCGCGAAAGCCGGGTTACAACACCGGTAGCCAGGCTTCCGCGGGGCGACGCCAGACGAAATCTGGACTCCGCCTCGCTCCGACCCCAGTGATGCAACAGGCCTTAGCTTACAAGTCCTAACAGAATGATCATTTGATGAGTCGGCGGTAGCAGATGATGGAGCAGGCCAGGCTCATGAACGCTTCG
>NZ_BMPI01000046.1:0-41353 GCF_014647515.1 Dactylosporangium sucinum
GGCGGTGTCCCCGCCGGCGACGGAGAAGGCGAGGGGGAAGTTCGACGCGCCGAAGACGACCACCGGTCCGAGCGGGACCTGCCGGGACCGTACCTCGGGTGCGGCGTCGGTGGCGGCGACCCGCCGGGGGTCCCGCCAGTCCGGCGCGTCGATCAGGTCGGCGAACATGCGCAGCTGGCCGGTGGTGCGGGCGAGTTCGGTGCGGGCCCGCGCCTCGCCGAGGGCGGTCTCCTGCAGCACGCAGGTCACCAGTTGCTCGCCGTCGGCCTCGAGGTTGGCCGCGATCCGGCGCAGAAAGGCGGCCCGCAGAGTGTCGGGCGTGGCACGGTAGCGGTCGAAGGCGGCACCCGCGAGCCGGCACGCCTCGGCGGCGCCGGTGCCGTCGTCCATGCCGTAGCCGGGACCGTTGCGCACGCCGGAGGCCGGGTCGGTGGAGTGCTGTTCGCCGGCGGTACCGCGGAAGCGGCGGAACCCCAGGAACATGTCGCCGGTGAGCGTGCGCATCAGGTGTGCTCCCCGGAGGTGCGGCGCAGCAAGCTCACTGCGGAAGGAAGGCGGTCCGTACCGGCGCGTCCCACAGGCATCAGCGCATCGCTCCGCCCATGGTCGAGGCGTTGGCGATGTCGGCGACGCCACCGGACTCGATCGCTTCGCGGAGTGCCGCCCGGCTTGCCATGAGCAACTCGTCCACGTGCGCCGCCGTGTGGGCGTAGGACACGTGGCTGCGTTTGAGGTTCAGCGGCAATTCGAAGATACGGTGGCGCATCAGCGCTCGCCGATAGCCGAGGAACATCGCCGCGTCATTGCGGAGCAGATCGGTGTAGGTCTGCGGCGCGGGACCGTCCATGAAGTACGCGACGAACACGGAACCGTAGCCGGCAACCGAGGCGGGCACGCCGGCTTCGCTGAAGACCTCTTCCAGACCGCTCCGGATCTGCTCGCCCAGCGCGAAGACGTGCTCGTGTACCGGCTCGTTCCGGAGCTTTCGCAGGCAGGCACGGGCCGCCGCCACCATCGCGGGGTGGCCGTTGTACGTGCCGGCGAAGAAGACCGGCCGCCCGGGTGCGGAGCTGAAGGTGTCCATCAGGTCGGCCCGCCCACCGATTGCCGCGATCGGGTAGCCGTTTGCGATCGCCTTGCCGACGGTGGTCAGGTCGGGTGTGACGCCACAGATGGACTGCCAGCCGCCGAGTGCGTGGCGGAACCCGGTGATCACCTCATCGAAGATGAGTACCGCGCCGGCCCTGGTCGTCTCGTCCCGAAGCACCTGGAGGAACCCGTCCACCGGCAGGACGCAGCCCACGTTGTGCTGCACCGGTTCCACGATCACGGCGGCGATGTCGGCACCGTGCTCGGCGAACGCGCGCCGGACGGCGCCGCTGTCGTTGAACGGAAGAACGAGCGTGGCGTCGAGTACTTCGGGCAGGATGCCGGTGGAGATGGGATCGACGCGGCCGACCCGCTCCGGCGCGGAGATGACGTTCATGCTGACCGAGTCGTGCCAGCCGTGGTAGCAGCCCTGAAACTTGACGACAAGGCGCCGGCCGGTGGCCGCGCGGGAGACGCGCAGCGCGTGGAAGGTGGCTTCGCTGCCGGTCGAGGTCAGCAGGACCTTCTCGACGCTGGGGATGAGCGCGGCGAGGTCCTCGGCGAGTTCGACCTCGGCCTGGGTGACGCCCACGCCCATCAGGTCGATGTGTGCCGCCGCCTCGGCGACGGCGGCGTCGACGTCGGGGTCGTTGTGGCCGAGCAGCGGTGGGCCGAAGGCGGCGTGGTAGTCGGTGTACGTGTCGCCGCGGCTGTCGGTGAAGGTGGCACCCCTGGTGGCTGTGATCACCAGCTGTTCCAGCCCGGGGACGCGCCGCTGGCCGGAGTTGACGCCGCCGGGAATCACGGACAGTGCGCGGTGGCTGATCGAGTCGAGGCTCACGCCTGGCTCCTTTCGTCGAGGTCGAGATGCTCAGCGAAACTGGGCGGCGAGGTCCGCGCGCAGGGTCACGCCGAGCCCGGGCCCGTCGGGGAGGTGCACCCACCGGCCGTCCCCCGGCAGCGGCGCCGCCAGGATGTCCTCGTCGTAGTAATGCGCGCCGATGATGTCGGAGGGGATCGCGGACGACAGGCCGGGCGAGGCGCAGGCCACATGCAGCTGAGCGGCGGCGCCGATGCCCTGTTCGCCGTTGGAGCCGAGCAGGATCTCCAGTCCGAACGCGTCGGCCACGCTTGCCATGCGTACCGCGCGGGCCGGTCCGCCGCTCTTGCCCACGTACAGGCTGACCACGTCGACGGCTTCCGCGCGTACCGCCGCGACCAGGTCGGCCAGGGTGAACACGCTCTCGTCGGCGACCACCGGCACGCCCGCCTCACGCATCTGCCGCAGGCCCGTCAGGTCGCCGGGCGCGAGCCACTGCTCAAGGAACTCGGGGCCGTGCGGGCGGATCAGCTCGATCGCCCGATGCGCCTCGCGGCGGGAGTACCCGCCGTTCGCGTCGGTGCCCAGGAACGTGTCGGCGCCGACCAACTGCCGGGCGGTCGCGAACCGCGCCGCGTCGGTGACCGGGTCCAGGCCGATCTTCACCTTGAACGCCCGGAAACCGAGGTCGAAGGCCGTCTGGTACGTCGTCCGCAGGCGGTCGCCGTCGCCGCTGAGCGAGAACTTCACCGGAACGGACGTTCGCAGGGGCCCGCCGAGCGCGACCGCGAGCGGGACGTCGAGGGTGCGGGCGTAGGCGTCCCAGAGGGCGGTTGACACGCCGGCCTTGGTGAACTGGCTGGCGGCGACGGCCTTGTCCATCCGGGCCTCGAGGTCGGCGACCGGGGTCAGCGGCCGGCCGAGGATGGCCGGGGCCAGCGCGTTGCGGATCACGTGCTCGGCGGTCCCGGCGTCCTCGCCGCTCCAGATCAGGGTCGCGCTGACCTCGCCGATGCCTTCGACGCCGGCCGAGGTGAGCACCCGGACCAGGAGGAAGTCGGAGTGGTCGTGGGTGCCGCCCGCGCCGGAGACCACCAGCTCGCGCCGGACGGGGAGGCTGATGGCGAGCGTCTGGACGGCGGCGATGGTCGCGTTGATGGCTCGGGGTGTCATGAGCAGTCCAACTCCGTCTCAATGTCGATGGGCACAGCGCGGGAGCGGCAGTCAGCCGAGTTCGGGCAGGGCGCGTTCCCAGTTCCGGTGCACGATGGCGTCCATCACCTCGTCGGGTACCCGGGGGAACCGGGTTCCGTCGACGATGTCGTTGACCCGGCGCAGTCCTTCGATCACCTGGTCGACCGTCGCGGATGGGAAGTCCGATCCGAGCAACAGCTTGTGGGTGACGCCGTACTCGATCGCGGTGATCATCGCCTGCCAGTAGCGCCACGGCCGGTAGTGCACGGCGGAGATGTCGGCGTAGAGGTTGGGCGCCTTGCGCATCAGGACGATCAGGTCGGTTTCCCAGGGGTGGCCGACATGCGCGACGATCATGCGCAGCGTCGGGAACGCGAGCGCGACGTCCTCCAGCAGCAGCGGCGACGACATGCGCAGCGACGCCTGGCTGGGGAAGGTGGCGCCCTGATGCCAGATGACCGGGATATCCAGTTCGGCGCACCGCTCGAACAGCGGCCAGTTCGCGCGGTCGGTCGGGTCGAAGTGCTGGTAGGCCGGCCCGACCTTCAGGCCGCGCAGATTGAGCTCGTGTACGCACCGGTCCAGTTCGCGGACGCCGTCAGGATCGTTGGGGTCGACCGATGCCCAGCCGACCAACTTCTCCGGATGCTGCGCGACGTACTCGGCGATGGTGTCGTTGGGAACCCATACCCCGGTCGCCCGGGCCTGCAGGCCGAAGACGACAACCCGGTCGGCCGACGTGGACGCGGCCCAGTGCTGCTCCGGTCGGGAGTCGTAGGAGTGCAGGTCGAGCTGGGGAGCGTAGGCCAGGCCGGCCGACTGGGCGAGTTTGACCCGCTTGGACGCCAGTGCCTCCTCGGCGAACCGCTCCGAGATGTGCTCCGGATACCACATCAGATGGGTATGCACGTCAACGATCACGAGCTGACCTCCGTTCGTAGTCCGGCCGGGATCGCCGCCAGGCTTCGGGGCAGTTCCAGCCGGGCGCTCACCTGGCTGCCACCCCAGGCGCCGCCGACCCGGATGTCGGCGCACACCGAGAGCAGGGCGAGCGCGTCGCCCGGCACCAGTGACCGGGTGGATTCGAGCAGGCGCATCGCCTCGTCGACCGCGATCGAGACCGCCTCGGCGAAGGTGCCCGCAACCGTGAGGACGGCCACCACGTCCGGCGTGAGCACCCAGGGCCAGCGCGGTGCCGCGGCCGGTGCGACGTTGACCCGTACCGAGACGGTGGCCGGCACTTCGAGGCCGACCCCGGACAGTTCACCGTCTCCCTGGCTCGCGTGGACGTCTCCGGCGGACAGCAGCGCCCCTTCGACGTACACGGGGAGCAGTACGCTCACGCCGGCCCGGACGATCGGCTGGTCCATGTTGCCGCCGTGCGGGCCTGCCAGGTGCGTGCCGACGCCCTCGGGCGGCGCCGTGCCCAGACAGCCGACCATCGGACGCAGCGGCAGGACGATGTCGGGCGCGAACTCGATGCCCTCGGCCGAGACCCGGCAGGTACGTCCGACCGGCTCCGGCACCCGGCCGATCGGCACCGGGCCGACGTGGGCGTGCCCGCCGCACCATCCGATGGCGGCGCAGTCGATGGCTAGGATGTCGACCAGCAACCCGTCGCCGGGGTGGGCGTTGTGGACGAATACCGGGCCGGTGACCGGATTGCCGGCTCCCGGCGTCGGCAGTGGAAGGCGGAACGGGACCGAGGTCGGCCGGTCCAGGAGCGCGCCGGCACGGGCGTCGTGGGTCTCGAAGGTGACCACGCTGCCGGGCTCGACCGCGAGGACGGGTGGGACGGCCGGGTCGTAGGCGGTTTGCGACCGGTCGCAGGCAACGGTCGATACGTTCATGATCGCCTCCGGGTGATAGGTTGCACTGAACGCAATGAGCTTGTGTTCTCCGTCCGGCCTCGGCGGTCGCATGGAGCAGTGTGATGAGGGGCAATCGAATGTCCGGTCTTCAGAACGCGACCCGCGTCGTGCAGCTGATCGAGCTGCTCGCGGCGAGGAAGGCGATCAGCCTCGACGACGCCGCCGCCGAACTCGGCGTGCACAAGTCGAACGCGCTGCGCCTGCTGGCGACCCTGCGTGAGCTCGGCTGGGTCACGTCCAACAACAGCCGCACGGAGTACCACCTCGGGCATCGACTCATCGCGATCGGTCAGTCGGCGGTGTCGGGCGACACCCTGCAGCAGGTCCTCAAGATCGCGGCAGAGGTGTGTGACCTGACCGGCGAGACCGTGCACGTGTCGGTGCCCACCGGCACCCACATGATCACCGTCGGACGGATCGACAGCCCCAACTCGCTGCGGGTGACCCGCGACATCGGCCACGAGGACACGCTGCACGCCACCGCGGTCGGCAAGGTCTACCTGGCCTGGCTCCCCGAAGACGAGGCGGCTGCCCTGTTGAGCCGGATTCCGCTGTCCCGGCTCACTCCCAAGACGCTGACCAGCAAGTCCGCCATCCTCAAGGAGCTGAAGACGATCCGGGAGACGGGATACGCGGTCAACCTGGAGGAGACCGAGATCGGCGTCACCGCGCTGGCCGTGCTGCTCCAGGTCCTCCCGCACACGACACCGTTCGCGCTGTCGCTGACCGGCCCGTCGTCGCGCTGGTCGCACACCGAGATCGACAAGGCCCTGCCGGAGATCCTGACGATCGTCGGCCCGTTCCGCGCGAAGCCTCAGTGAGCCGCTACTCATCGGTCCGGTAGAAGTCGGCCAGCGCGCCGGCCACGGCGGCGGTGGCGATCGCGAGGATCTCGGCGCCGGCTTCGGGCGGTATCGCCCCCGGCTGGTCGGTGTAGCCGTCGATGTCCTGCCAGAACCCGGCCCGTTCGACCCGTATCGGCGCCACCGCGTGCACCGGATCGCTGCGGTGCGGTCCGGGGCGGGCGGCGGGGAACGGCCGGACCAGATCCGGGCGCAGCGCGCCGACCAGGGCACTCTCGAAGGCGCCGGCATGCCCGGGTACCCGGCCATGCGCGAATACATCGGTCTCCGCCAATCCGGCCCAGGCCAGCCGCCACCACGACGCGGCGGCGACGTCGATGTCCAGTCGCAGGCTGAGGTCCCGCGCCGCCAGCTCGACCAGCTCGTGATTGCCGCCGTGACCGTTCAGCAGGAACACCCGGCGGAACCCGGCACCGTGCGCCGACCGCCCGAGGCACAGCAGCACCTCGTACAGCACGGTGGTGTCCAGCGACAGGGTGCCGCCGAACGGCAGATGGTGCGCCGACGAACCGAACGGCATGGTCGGCGCGACCAGCACCGGCACGGTGCCGGCCAACGACTGTGCGGCGGCGGTGGCGAGCCGCTCGACCACCAGGCTGTCGGTCCACACCGGCAGGTGGGGGCCGTGCTGCTCGATCGCGCCGATCGGCAGCACCAGTACTGCGCCCGAGTCACCGATCCGGCGCAGGCTCTCCCGGTCGTACTCGGCGAACAGGACCGAGGGCACGGCGCTCACACCACCGGAATCGCGGAACCGGGAGCGTGCGGACCGGACTGCCGCAGCTGCGGATCGAGGCGGGCGATCCACTCCAGCGCGATCGCGGCCCGGTGGACCTTGGCGCGCGCCAGGCTGACCGCGGTGCCGACCAGGTGCTCGCCGGCGGGGTACAGGCCGGGCGCGTTGGCGAGGCCGAACTTCGCGTACATCGGGGCTCCGGCGCGCGCGAGCGCAGGGAGTTCCAGGATGCGAATCGTCCCGCCGGACGAGTCGGACGTCTCGATGTACAGGTCGAGCGGCACCGAGACGGCGCCGCGCAGCTCGTCGAGCTGGGCGACGGTGAGGTCGGACGGCACGTTGACCGTGGTCGCGCCGAGTCGCTCCAGCAGCGCCAAGGTCGCCGAGTTGCTGGTCGGGAAGTACGCGCTGAGCTTCCAGCACACCTCGGCGGGAATCCGGCCGTCGGCCTGGAGGCGGCGCAGCACCTGGAGCAGGCCCAGGTCGGCGACGAGGAATCCGCGGATGCCGCACTCGATCGCCCGCAACACGTCGGCCACCCCGTGCCGCAGCCCGTCGTTGCCCCGCACCGAGGCGTAGTGCGCCATCGCGCTGCCCAGGTGGGCCAGGGCGCCCACGTCGTAGCCGGCCCGGGGCCCGACGAACAGGCAGATCTCCAGCCCCGCCGCGGCCGCCACGGCGGCCATCTCGCGCAGCTCCGACTCGGCGAGCAGCATCGCGCCGCTGCCCTGCGAGACACGGTTGATCGTGATGCCCTCACGTGACGCGGTCTCCACGACCGCCGCCAGCGCCTCGGGTCCTTCGACGCTCGGGATCTCGATGCGGAACTGCGCCCCGTCGGGGAAGGTCGCGGGCGCCTTCCCGGCGGGGTCGGCGAGCCCCAGCGAGCCCAGGTCGGGAAGAGTCATACTCAAGCCCTTCGTAGCGTTGTGCGCAACAGCGTTGCGAATAGTGTTGACGCCACGGATGACGTGTCACCGTCACCGCAGCTCCGGCCGGCTAAGACGTGGACAGGCCGAGCAGGTCGAGAGCCGGCCGGGTGATCATGCGTTCGATCTGCTGCTCGTCCAGCCGTGGCAGCGCGGTGCCCTCGGTGACCGTGTTCAATGCGCGCAGCCCGTCGATGGTCTGCCGCACCGAGCTGAACGGGTAGTCGCTGCCGAACAGAAGCTTGTCCCACACCTGGTATTCCTGAGCCTTCAGCAACGCCTGGTACAGCGACCACGGCCGGTAGTGCAGGGCGCTGACATCGGCGTACACGTTGACGTGCTTGCGGATCACCGCGATGCACTCGGGCTCGTAGGGGTGCCCCAGGTGAGCCAGGATCAGGCGCAGTTCCGGATGACGGATCGCGACCGGATCGAGCAGCGCCGGGCGCGCATACTCCAGCGGCGCCTGCGGAACGAACGTGGTGCCGGTGTGGAGCAGGCAGGGCATGCCGTTCGTCTCCAGGTAGCTCCACAGCGGTTCCAGCCACGGCGCGCCCGGGTCGAAGCCGGCGTACATCGGCATCAGCTTCACCCCGGCCAGGCCGAGGTCGAGGTGGGCGTGGCGCAGTTCGGCCTCCCAGCCCGGCTGGGTGGGATCGAGCGACAGGAAGCCGATGAGCCGGTCGGGCGCCATCGCGACCGCGTCGGCGATCAGCCGGTCGTCGACCCACAGTCCCGAGAGTGCGGCCTTACCCCCGAACAGAATCGCCCGCGAACCGTCCGGGCAGCCTTCCAGATAGCCCTCGAGGCTCGTCTCCAGCGAGACCGTTCCGTGGTAGGCGCGCTCGACCGCGGCGCCGAACCCGGGCTCCGACGACTCGTGACCGATGTGCAGGTGGGCATGCACGTCAACGGTCGGCGCGCCGGTCACGGCGTCGTCCCCAGGCAGATGTCGAGCATGTTCCGGGTGATCGCGGCCACGGCCGAGTCGACCACCACGGAGGTCGGCCAGTTGATCGAGCCGACCGAGTACACCAGCCCGCCCGAGGCCGTCGAGTAGGTGACGAACTCGGCCCCGCCGCCGTCCTCGTTGAGCCCGGCCGCGAGCAGCCGCGTCCCCGGCGGCGTGCCGGCGTCGCGTTTGTCGGTCTCATGGCCCGACGCCCCGCCCGGGCACCGCATCGCCAGGAAACCGTGCCCGAACTGGTCACTCCGGGCCAGACCGGTCCCGGCGAAGACCGGATCGTCGGGCGCCACCACCGAGTACGGCGCGCCCGTGCCCATGCCGGTGAGGGTCATCCCGACGCCGAGCAGATTGCTCTCCAGCTCGTGCCGCAACCCGAACCGGCTGGGCATGAGCGCGCCCTCTCCCACGTAGGAGCGGCTCGGCAGCCAGTCGGAGAGGTCCATGTTCTGCACGGTCATGGCTGAACCGTCGATGTCGACGCTGCAGTTGATGCCGTTCCCGCCCAGGTACAGCAGCTTCCCGCCGCTGTCCTGGACCCAGGTCTTGACCCGGTCGTACATCGACGTCGTCCAGTACTCGGGATGGCAGTTGAGGATCAGCACGTCGTAGGCGCCCAGATCGAGCACACCCTCGTCGAGTTGACTCTCGGCATACAGGTCGAACGGGTACCCCTGCTGCTCCAGCCAGCCGAGCAGGCGCCACTCCCCGGGTGCGACGTGCTCGGTGCCGGTGCGGGTGATCGGATCGCCGATGTCGTCCGACTCGCCGATCGCGTTGATCGGCTCCGGCCGGTCGAAGCTCAGCGGCGCGTACGCGGCGGCGGTCCACCACACCGCGCCGGTCGGGCGGAACCACGGCGACTCCTGGGTGACGTTCACGCTCGGACGGCCCGGCAGCCGCGACGCGGCGACGTAGTTGCTGCGGCCACCCCAGTCGTTGTAGGCATTCCAGCACAGGTTGGCGGCCAGTACCGCGATCCGGTTCGTCGGCACGGCCGGCGCGACCACCCACGGGAACGACGTGAACCTGCCCGACCTCGTGTTGACGTGGAAGTAGTACAGCCCGGTGCGGTCCGGTGCGGTGACGGTGCGCAGATCGAGATCGGGCGGGAAGGCGAACCGGGCGTGATTCCAGTCGACACCGCTGGCGACGATGTCGCCGTCGGGGATCGTCTGCATGTCGCCGCCGGGAGCGAACGCCTCGAACCAGCCGATGTCGCAGACCTTCTCCTTCTGCCAGCCGTAGCGCCAGAGCGACACCTGGAACGGTTCGTTGACATGCAACCGGAGCTCGCCGGTCTGGCCGGCCCTCGCGTACTTCGGCCAGACGTACCCGAGCAGGCTCTCGTCGCTGAGGAGCCGGAACTGGACCGGCTCGGTTCCGGCACCGATCTCGACGGCGGTGGTCTTGCGACCGAAACCGGGCTTGGCGATCGTCACCGTGTAGTTGCCCGGCGGCAGGTCCGCCCACACCGCGCCGGAGGCCCGGGACCGCACGTCGAGCGACGTGTCGCCGCCGGCCGGGACGAACTCGATCTGGGCGTCGGCGATCGCGACGTACATCTCGTCGCTGACGAAACCGATGAGCACGGTCATCCCTTCCTTCTGCTTACTGGGCTGTCCCGCTGACGCTGCCGGGTCCGGCAGGCCCGCTGGTCACGTGGCAGGCGGCCAGGTGTGCTTCCTGCTGCCGGGTGGCAAGCAGGCCGGGCGAACGGGTCCGGCACACCTCGGGCTCGCCGGACTGCTGGTAGAGCCGGCAGCGCGGGCGGAAGTGGCAGCCGTCCGGCCGGTTGCGCGGATCCGGCGGATCGCCGACGAGCCGGATCTGCCGGTGCTCGTCAACGATCGCCGAGGTGCGGGGGACCGCGGACAGCAACGCCTCGGAGTACGGGTGGCGTGGCTGGGCGAAGACCTGCGCGGCCGGCCCGACCTCGAGGAACCGGCCCAGGTACATGACCGCCACGTCGTCGGCCAGCTGCCGGACGACGGCCAGGTTGTGCGTCACGAAGACCATCGCGAAGCCCTGGGCCCGCTGCGCGTCGATCAGCAGGTTGACGATCTGCGCCTGTACCGACACGTCCAGCGCGCTGGTCGCCTCGTCACACACGAGCACGGCCGGGTCGGCGCCGAGTGCGCGCGCGATCGCCACCCGCTGGCGCTGGCCGCCACTGAACTCGTGCGGATACCGCGCCGACATCCGGGCATCGAGCCCGACCAGCTCGAGGAGTTCGCCGACCCGCTTCGCGGTCTCGGCGCGGCTGTGCCGGCCCTGCGCCCGGATCGGCTCGGACACGCTGAACCCGATGGTGCGCCTGGGATCCAGCGACGCGTACGGATCCTGGAACACCAACTGGATCGGTCGCCGACGCTCCGCCCCGCGGTGCTGCGCAACGGTGATGTCCCCGGTGTACCGCTGTACCCCGACCAGCGCCCGGGCCAACGTGCTCTTGCCGCAACCGGACTCACCGACGACCGCCAACGTCCGGCCGGCGGCGACCTCGAAGGACACCCCGTCCACCGCGACGATGCGGTCGGCCCGCGCGGTGGCCAGGCCACGCGGCGTGAAGACGACGCGGACGTCCGCGCAGCGCAGCACAGCGCCGGTACTCGTCACGACCCCTCCTCATGCAGCCAACACCTGATCTCACGCGGGCCGAACGGGGGCGGCTCCTGCTCCCGGCACCGATCGAGCACCTGGTCGCACCGGGTCACGAACGGGCACGTGGTCGGTGCCTTGAGCAGCTGGACCGGTGTGCCCGGGATCGGGGTGAGCCGCAGGCCCAGCTCCGACTCGATCTGCGGCGTCGACGCGAGCAGCCCACGGGTGTACGGATGCCCCGGCGCGTCAAGGAGATCCCGCGTGGACGCGGTCTCCACGATCCGGCCGGCGTACATCACCGCGATCCGCTCGCTGAACTCCGACACGACGGCCAGGTCATGGGTGATCAGCAGTGTCGCCATGTCGAACTCCGTGCGCAGGTCACGCAGCAGGTCGAGAATCTGCGCCTGCACGGTCACGTCCAGCGCGGTGGTCGGCTCGTCGGCGATGAGCAGCTTCGGGCGGCAGGCGAGCGCGGCCGCGATCATCACGCGCTGGCGCATCCCGCCGCTGAACTGGTGCGGGAAGTCGCCGAACCGGCGTTCGGCGCCAGGGATGCGGACCAACGTCAGCAGTTCTCGCGCCCGGGCCTTGGCGGCACCGCGCGATACCCGCTCGTGTGCCCGCACCACCTCGGCGATCTGTTGGCCGACCGACATGACCGGGTTCAGGCTGGACAGCGGATCCTGGAAGATCATCGCGATCTCGGCGCCGCGCAGTTCCCGGAGTTGCCGGGGCGGCAGCCGCAACACGTCGCGACCCTGGAATCGCACGCTGCCGCTGATCCGTCCGTTGCGGGTGGACACCAGCCCCAGCAGGGCCAGCGCCGTGACGCTCTTGCCGGAGCCGGACTCCCCGACGAGCGCCAGCGAGCTGCCCGCCGCCATGCTGAAGTTGACGTCACGGACCGCGAGGGTGGAGTGGGATTTACTGACGAACTCGACGGAGAGGCCCTCGACCTCAAGCAACGATTCGCTCACGACTGGGTCCGGGGGTCGACGGCCCGGAGCAGGCCGTCACCGACGAAGGTCGCGGCCAGGACGAGCAGGCCGATCATCCCGGCCGGCGGCAACCAGATCCACTTCGCGTTCTGCAGCACCTCCGGCGACAGTGCCGAGGTGACCATCCCGCCCCAGCTGGCCTGCGGCGGGCGCACCCCGAGGCCGAGGAAGCTCAGCCCGGCCTCGGTCAGCACGGCGGTCCCGATGCCCAGGCCGAACGCCACGGTGACCGGTCCCATGATGTTGGGCAGGACGTGCCCGGTGAGGATGCGCAGCCGCCGGGTCCCCGCGATCTGGCTGGCCAGCACGTAGTCGCTGCCGCGCACCCGCAACACCTCGCCGCGGACCAGCCGGGCGAACGACGGCCAGCTCAGCGCCGCGATGACGATGATGACCGAGGTGGTGCTCGGGCCCAGGATCGCGACGAAGACGATGCCCATGAGCAGCGGCGGGATGCTCAGCGCGATGTCGGTGAGCCGCATCATGACGCCGTCGACGAACCCACCGGCATAGCCGGCGACCGCTCCGATGATCATGCCGACGAGGACCGACAGGGCAACCGCGCCGAGGCCTACGGTGAGCGAGGTCTGCGCGCCGTACAGCAGCCGGGTGAAGACGTCGCGGCCGAGTTCGTCGGTACCGAGCCAATGGCTACCGCTGGGCGCCCGCATCACCTCGTCGAGGTTGGTCGCGTTCGGGTCGTACCGGCCGATCAGCGGCGCGCAGACCGCGGCGATGAGGGTGACCAGGATGACGATCAAGCCGAACATGGCGGTTCCGTCGGACCGGAACCGGTTGGCCGCCGCCCGGACCGAGCCGGGCAGGAGTGGACGGGTCATGTCCCCGCACCGCCCAGCCGGATCCTCGGGTCAACCACTGAATAGATCAGGTCGGTCAACAGGTTGGCACCGACGACTCCGCCGCCGATCACCAGGATCACGCCCATCATCGCGCCGGGGTCGCGGCGGGTGGCGGCGTCGACCGCGTAGCTGCCCATGCCGGGAATGCCGAACACGGTTTCGGTGATGATCGCGCCGGCGAGCAGGATCGGCAGCGAGAGCCCGAAGACGGTGATCACGGGCACCAGCGCGTTGCGCAGCGCGTGCACACCGTACAAGCGGCGGGTTCGAATGCCCTTCGCCCTGGCCGTGATGATGTACGGACTGGCCAGCACCTCGATCACGCTGCTGCGGGTGTAGCGCATCAGGGTGGCTGCCAGCGCCGCGCCGAGCACGGCGCTGGGCAGGATCAGGTGCCGGATCCGGTCGTTCAGGCTCTCGGCACCCAACGAGGAGAGCCCGCTCGCCGGCAGCCATCGCAACTGGACGGCGAAGAGGTCGATCAGCAGGAGACACAGCACGAAGCCGGGGACCACGATCAGCAACGTCGACGCCGAGGTGATGATCCGGTCGATCAGCCCGTCGGCACGCACCGCGGCGACCACTCCGAGCGGGATGCCCACCACCAGCCCGATCACCAGCGACGGCCCCACCAGCTGCAGGGTGACGCCGATCCGTTCGGTGAGTTCACTGGCGATCGGCCGTCCCGAGGACAACGAAAACCCGAGATCACCGTGTACCAGCCGTTGCAGGAAATGCAGGTAGCCCTTCCAGAGGGACTGATCCAGCCCGAGCGAGTGCCGGAGGGCGGCCTTCTGCGGTTCGGTCATCTGGAGCAGGGCCTCCTGAGAGACCACTGCCGACAGCTTGTCGCCCGGTGCGAAGGAGAGGGCCAGGTATGAGACGAGGGTGACACCGATGAGCACTGGTATCGCGGCCAGCAGCCGTCGGACAACGTATCGCAATTCCCAACCTCCTCCTTCGTGCCGGTGTTCTCCGTGCTCAGCGGAGCGACCACTGCCAGGCGTTGCCGGTGGTGTCGATGACGCTCTGGTAGATCGACGCACCCTGGAGTGCGGTCGGCAGGACGTTCAGCCCTGAGCGCGCCCACAGCCAGTTGTAGGGAACGGCGGTGTTGAGGATCTTCGCCGCCTGTGCGTAGATCGTGGCCTGCTTGGCCGGGTCGGACTCGGCCCGGCCCGCCGCGAAGAGGCCGATGAGCTGGTCGTTGTAGTACTTCGTGCCGACGAACGTCTTGTTGTAGTAGACGGAGCTCGCGTCCGGCGATCGTCCCTCGGTCCCGCAGCAGTTCAACGTCACCGAGAACGCGTTCGGGTTGGGATCGCTGAGCTTCGAGGACCACGCCGTCTCGTCCATCGGGGCTAGCGTGATGTTGACGCCGATCTTGCCCATGTCGTCCTTGATCGTCGCGGCGATCTTGTCCCAGCCGGACTCGGTCGAGGCGTAGGGCAACGTGAGCGGCTTCGCGTAGTCGAAGTTCGCGGCGTCGAGCAGCTGCTTCGCCTTCGCCGGGTCGTAGTCGTAGTGGTTCAGATCGGCGCCGGTCTGATCGAAACCGGCCGGTGCCCACAGCACCTTGCCGGCGTTGCCGAACAGGCTCTTGAGCATCGAGGCCCGGTCCACGCCGTAGTAGAAGGCCTGGCGTACGCGCTCGTCGGCGACCTGCGGATTGTCCACCCGGAACTGGATGTACATCGTGCCCACACCGACATCGACCGACGTCTTGAGTCGGGAGGTCGATGCGAGCAGCGACTGGTTGGTCGGGTCCATACCCAGCGCCACGTCCAACTCGCCGGTTTTGAGCTGGTTGACGATGCCGGCCTCGGTCATGCCGGTCTTGACGAAGATCTTCTTGATCTTCGGCGCGCCCTGGTAGTAGTCCATGTTCGCGGCGAATTCGAGGTACTGATCGGGGACGACCTTGGCCAACTTGTACGGACCTGAGCCGATCGGGGTCTGCGTCGCGAATGCGGACTTCGCCCAGGTCGCCGGAGCGACGGCGGCGAGCGCGTGCTGCGGCAGGATGACGTGCACGGCGTTGGCCAGCGTTGTCAGGTACTGGCTGTCGGGCGCCGCGAGCGTGATCTGCACCGTGTGCGGATCAACCGCCTTGATCCCGGTGAGCGGCTTCGTCGTTCCCGCGATGGCGGCCGCTCCGTCGATGGCCAGCCACGCGGTCGGGGTGTACCCGGTGAACTTGTCGGCGTTCTGCGCCGCCGCGGTGGCGGTGAACACGACGTCGTCGGCCGTCACCGGCTGGCCGTCGCTCCACTTGGCCTTGTCGTTGAGGCGGAAGGTGTACGTGGTGGCGGCGACGTTCTCCCATGTCGAGGCGAGGTCGGCCACGATCGTTCCGGCGCTGGAGCCGCGCCGGACCAGGTTGCTGTAGAACAAGTTGTAGAAGATCTGCTGCCCGCTGTCGGAGTCGGCCACCGGGTGGAAGTTGAACGAGAACTTGCCTGGATAGGTCATGATCAACTGCGACTTGGCCGAAGACGTGTCCTCGGAATCGCTCGACGACGAACAGCCGGTCACTGCGACGGACGCCCCGACAAGCAGCGCCATCCCGCTATAGATCCACTTCACCTAGACCTCCAAACATTCGAATGTGTCCGGGCTCCCAGGTCTGACGACGGGCTGCACACTCACGCCCTCAATTGCAGCGGGCGCAAACTTGGTGCGGTCAGTGAACGCAAGGTAGACGTCACCACTGATCTCTGTCAACGGATCGCCGAGCCGGCCCGAAAGCAGACGCACCCAGTCAATGGATGCCCTGAGGCGGGCAATGGCGGGTCTTGACAACCGGTCCGGCCGAGCTGCCATAGTGCTTTCGGATGCGCCAGTCGCATCCGTGGTGCGTTGAACGCAATCTCCGACAGCCACGCCCAGCATGCGCCGCCATCTGCATGAATGTGAGGTACGTCTCAGCATGAGTCAGCTCCCCTACGACGCTGCCCAGGCGATCGACGCCGACGACGTAGCTTCCTTGGCCACCGGCCTCTGCAACATCGCGTCCGACCGGGACAACGAGGGGGCCATCGCCGAGCACATCGCGCGCCGCCTCGAACGATCCGGCATCGAAGTCCATCTGGAGGAGGTCGTCGCGGGCCGCCCGAACGTCGTCGCCCGGGTGCCGGGCACCGACGGCGGCCTGCCGCCCCTTGTCCTCAACGGGCACCTGGACGGGGCGTTCCACGTGGACGGCTGGCGGCGCGACGCGCTCGCCGGATGGGTGGAGGGCGATCGCCTGTACGGCGGCGCGGTGTCCGACATGAAGGGCGGCCTCGCGTCGATGGTGGTCGCGATGGAAACCGCGGCCCGGCTGGGCGGCACCCCGCGTGACCTCATCCTTCAGGCGGTGATGCATCACGACACCGTGGGTCTCGGCACCAAGTACCTGCTCGCGTCCGAGGGGCCGACCGAGGGGTACGCGATCTGCGGCGAGCCCTCGAACCTGTCCATCCACGTCGCCAACGGCGGCGCGGTGAAGTTCAGCATCGCGGTCAAGGGCCGCGCCTCGCACATCTCCCGCCTCGACGAAGGCATCGACGCGCTCGCCTCGGCCGTCGGGGTCTACTCGGGCGTCGCCTCGATGGCGTTCACCCACCAGGCGCACCCAAGCCTGCCGGATCTGCCGATCGTGCTCGTCGGCGTGCTCCAGGCCGGCTTCGCCGCCGGCTGTACCGCTCCGGAGGCGACCCTGCTCGGCGACGTCCGCACCGTGCCCGGGATGGACCGGCACACCGTCCGCGCCGATCTGCGCCGCATCATCGACCAGCACCTGAGCCCGGACACGACCTGCGAGCTGCGGATCACCGCGGCCCAGAAGTCCTTCATCGGCAACGCCGACAGCCCACTCGTGGCGGCCCTGCGCACGGCGCACACCCGGATCCGGGGAGCCGCACCGGCGGTGGGCAGCCCGATGCCGGGCCAGGCGTTCGTCACCGACGCCGCAGACCTCGCCGCGATCGGACTCGACTCCGCCGTGTACGGGCCGGGCGACTGGCATTACGCGCCGGACGAGTGGGTATCGATCACCGACCTGCGCGACGCCGCCGCGATCTACCTGGCGACCGCCTACGAACTGCCGCACTCGCCGTGAGAATTGCCGATGTGATCGCCCGCGCGGTGTCGGTACCCCGGCTGGCGCAGTTCCGGCCCAAGACCGCCCACGGCGAACGTGCCACCAGCGACTACGTCATCGTGCAGGTGCGCACCGAGGACGGGCCGGTCGGCCTCGGCGAGGCCACGGTCGACCGCGCCTGGAGCGGCGAGGACGCGATCAGCACCGAATCCCTGATCAACGGGACCGTCCGGGATCTGCTCCTGGGTGCCAACGCGGGCGACTGGGCCGAGGTCGCCGCCCGGTTGGGGCGGCTGACCATGCACCGCCCGTTCCTCCGGGCCGCCCTCGAAATGGCATGCCTCGACATCCTGGGCAAGCAGGCGGGTGTCCCCGTCTCGATGCTGATCGGTGGCGCGCGACGCACCGGCATCCCGACGAAGTTCGTGGTGCCGGCCCGGGATCCCGAGACGGCCACCCGGATCGCCGCGACCGCCGCCGAACGGGGTGCACTCGCGCTCAAGGTGAAGGTCGGCATCGACATCGCTCAGGACGCCGCCCGGGTAGCGGCGGTGCGCGAGGTGCTACCCGAGATGCACCTGACCGTCGACGCCAACGAGGGCTGGGGAGTCGACGAAGCCCGGGCCGCGCTGCGCCGCATGGACGACTTTGGCGTCGCGGTCGTCGAGCAACCCGTCGCACGGCACGCGTGGGCCGCGCTGGCCGCGCTACGGCACACCGGCCGCGCGGCGATCGCCGGCGACGAGTCGATCTGGTCCGAAGCCGACATCGTCACGGCGGCAGCCCACTCGGCCCTCGACATCGCCTGCCTGTATCCCGGCAAATGCGGCGGTATCAGGCGCGCAATGACCGTAGCCGCCATCGCCGGGGCACACGGGATGCGGGTGAGCGTCGGGTCGAACCTGGAACTCGGGGTGGGCTCGGCCGCAATGGCGCACATGCTCGCCGCGCTGCCCCAGCTCAGCACCGCGATGCCGGCCGACCTGATCGGGCCGCTGTACCACGAACACTCGCTGGTCACCGACGACTCGTTCGTACGCTTCGACGGTGCGACCTGTCCGGCCGGCCCAGGCCTGGGCGTCGCCCTGGACGAGGCGGCGGTCGAGCACTACCGGCTCCGGCAGCGCTGACGACGGAACCGGGCGGCCGGCACCGATGCCGGCCTACGCGGTGCCAGACTCCCCGCTCCGCGGCATCGAGATCGACGAGAACACGCTGTCCCAGTCCCGCATCGCGCAATCGCGCCTCAGGAGGCAACCATGCAGAAGGAACCGATCGTCCCCGCGGGCGGCGCACCGCCCGCCGGGCCCTACTCACCCGGGATCCGGGCAGGCAACCTGCTCTTCGTCTCGGGCCAGGGCCCCTTCGACGCCGACCGCAAGCTCGTCGGCGACACCTTCGGGAGCCAGGCACGCGCCACCTTCGCCAACGTGGAGCGCGTCATCACGGCCGCCGGCGGGGATCTCTCCGGCATCCTGCGCATCGGCGCGTACCTGCGCACCCTGGACGACTTCGCGGAGTTCAACGACATCATGCGCGAGGTGCTGCCCGCCCCGCATCCGGCCCGTACGACGATCCAGGTACAGCTGCCCGGATTCCTGATCGAGATCGACGCGGTTGTGCTCCTCCCCGACCGCGCATAACGGCCGGTACCGCCGGCTCCACTGTGGCCGCGGCGCCGGCCGGCGACGAGAGGCCCGATGGACGAGCACAACGGTGCGGGTGGGGTCGTCCGCCGTGGCGGGACGGCCCCGGTGCGTCGACTATCGGCGGCCGACGAGGTCGCGCCCGATGATCTCCTTCATGATCTCGTTGGCACCGCCGAAGATGCGCTGGATGCGGGCGTCCTGGAAGGCCCGGCCGACCGGGAACTCCAGCATGTAGCCGTAGCCGCCGTGCAGCTGCAGGCAGCGGTCGATGATGCGGTTCTGCATCTCCGACGCGAACAGCTTGGCCTTGGCGGCGTCCACGACCGACAGCTCGCCCTCGCCGTGGGCGAGGATCGCCTGGTCGACGAAGGCGCGGGTCACGTCGATCTCGGTCGCCATCGAGGCCAGCTCGAAGCGGGTGTTCTGGAAGTCGGCGATCGGCTGGCCGAAGGCGTGGCGCTCGTTGGTGTAGGCGAGGGTGTCGGCGAGCACCGCCGTGGCCACCGCGACCGCGTGGGCGGCGATCGACAGCCGTTCGAGCGGGAGCAGGCCGGCCAGCTGCTTGAGGCCGCCGCCCAGCTCGCCCAGGACGTTCTCGTCCGGCACGAACACGTCGTCGTAGAAGAGTTCGGCCGTGTCCTGGGCGTGCAGGCCGACCTTGTCGAGCTTGCGACCCCGGGTGAAGCCGGGCATGTCGCGCTCCACGACCAGGAGGCTGAAGCCGCGGCTGCCGCCCTCGGGCGCGGTGCGCACGACCGTGATCACCAGGTCGGCGTTGATGCCGCTGGTGATGAATGTCTTGGCGCCGCTGACGACCCAGCCGCCGTCGACCCTCCGGCCGGAGGTGCGTACGCCGCGCAGGTCGCTGCCGGTGCCGGGCTCGGTCATCGCGATGGCCCCGATGCGTTCGCCGGACGCCATCGGCGGCAGCCAGCGCCGTTTCTGCTCGGCGGTGCCGAGGGCCGTGACGTACGGAATCGCGATGTCGTCCTGGAGCGAGAAGCTCGAGGCCAGCGCGGTGGCGTGCACCTTGGCGAATTCCTCCAGCACGATGTTGCGGTACCGGTAGTCGCCGTGCTGCCCGGCGCCACCGTACTCCTCGGGCGCGCTGAGGCCGATGACCCCCTGCTTGCCGGCGGTCAGCCACACGTCGCGGTCGATGAGGCGATCGTGGTCCCAGCGCTGCAGGTTGCCGGCCACGGCCCGGGCCACGAACTCGCGCACGACCTCCCGGAACTGCTCATGGTCGGCGGTGTAGAGATGGCGTTTCATGAGGCATCCTTCCGTGGGCTGGTGGTGTCGAGGTCGAACAGCGGCGCCGTCTTGAGCTCCGAGCGGGCCACCGCGCGGGCGTGGATCTCGTCCGGGCCGTCGAAGATTCGCATCGCCCGGTGCCAGCCCCACATGGCGGCCAGCGGGACGTCGTCGCTGACCCCGGCGGCGCCGTGCACCTGGATGGCCCGGTCGACGACCTGCGTGACCACCCGCGGTACGACGAGCTTGACCATGGAGATCTGAGCGGCGGCGGCCTTGTTTCCGGCCAGGTCGATCGTTCTGGCCGCGGCCTGGCACAGCAGCCGCGCCTGATCGATGGCGACCCGCGACTCGGCGATGTCGCGCTGGATCGACTCGCGCTCGACGAGCGGGCCGCCGAATGCGACCCGCTGCCGGGCGCGCCGGATCAGCATGGCCAGGGCCCGCTCGGCCGCGCCGAGCGCCCGCATGCAGTGGTGGAGCCGGCCGGGGCCGAGCCGCGCCTGGGCCATGGCGAAGCCGTCGCCCTCCCGACCGAGCAGGTGCGTCGCCGGCACGCGGACCCCCTCGAAGCTCGCCTCACAGTGACCGTGCTGGTCGTGCCGTCCGAAGACGGGCAGGTCGCGGTGGACGACGACGCCCGGGGTGCCGACGGGGACCAGGACCATCGACTGCTGACGGTGGGCGGGCGCCTGCGGGTCGGTCTTGCCCATCACGACGAGGAGCTCGCAGCGCGGGTCGGCCAGGCCGCTGATCCACCACTTGCGGCCGTCGATCACGTAGTCGTCGCCGTCGCGGCGGATGGCCGTGGTGATGTTGGTGGCGTCGCTGCTGGCGACGTCGGGCTCGGTCATCGCGAAGGCCGATCGGATCCGCCCGTCGAGCAGTGGTTCGAGCCAGCGCTCGCGTTGCTCGGCGGTGGCGAAGAGGTGCAGCAGCTCCATGTTGCCGGTGTCCGGTGCCTGGCCGTTGATCGCCTCAGGCGCCAGTTCCGGGCTCCAGCCCGACAGCTCGGCGACGGCCGCGTAGTCAAGCTGGCCGACGCCCGATGCCGCGGGCAGGAACAGGTTCCACAGGCCGCGGCGTTTGGCTTCCTGCTTGAGCTCCTCGACCACGGGCGGCACGGTGTGGTCGTGCTCGCCGTGGCCGGCTCGGTGCTCGTGGTAGGCCTGCTCGGCGGGGAAGACGCAGTCGCGCATGAAGTCGGCCATGGACGCACGCAGCTCGGCGCCGCGCGGCGAGAGCCGGAGGTCAGTCACGACGGCCCGCCGGCGGGGTGAAGACACGGCCGCCCGGCAGGACCGGCGGCATGTGGCGGGAGACGCGGTCGGCGAAGGCCGGTTCGCGCTTGTGCAGGAACGCGGCGATGCCCTCGGCGGCGTCGGCGCTCACCCCGCGCAGGTTCAGCGCATGAGTCTCGATCTCGTGCGCGGTCATCGGGTGGTCGACGGTCAGCATCTGCCACAGCAGTCGCCGGGTCAGCGCCGCCGACACCGGCGCGGCGTGCCGTGCGATCTCGCCGGCCAGGCCCAGGGCGACGGTCAGCACGTCGCCCGCCGGGTGCAGGCTGCGCACCAGGCCGCCGGACAGGGCCTCGCTGGCGTCGAACACCCGGCCGGTCAGCATCCACTCCATCGCCTGCTGCATCGGCACCACGCGCGGAAGGAACCACGAGGAGCACGACTCCGGCACCAGCCCGCGGCGGGTGAACGGGAATCCGACCTTGGCGTCCTCGGCCAGGATCCGGATGTCGCACGGCAGCGTCATGGTGATGCCGACACCGACCGCGTGCCCGTTGACGGCGGCGATCACCGGCTTGAGCGACTCGAAAATGCGCAGCACCACGCGGCCGCCGCCGTCGCGCCGCAGCGGCAGCGCGTGCCCCGGCAGCTCGAACTGGGTATCGGCGGGGGCGTCGGGGCTGTTCCGCCACGTCTCGAACGTGCCGCCGCCGGCCTCGCCGGGGGTGAGGTCCATGCCGGCGCAGAAGGCGCGACCGGCGCCGGTGAGGACCACCGCGCGGACGGCGTCGTCGGCGTCCGACCGGTCGAAGCACTCGATCAGCCCGGCCTCCATCCGGTCGGTGAACGCGTTGAGCGACGCCGGCCGGTCGAGCGTGACGACCGCGACGTGGTCGGACACCTCGTAGCGGACGTGACCGCTCATCAGCCGATCCGCTCGATGACGGTGGCGTTGGCCATCCCGCCGCCCTCGCACATGGTCTGCAGGCCGTAGCGCCCGCCGGTGTCCTCGAGGTGGTGCAACAGCGTGGTCAGTAGCCGTGTGCCGGAGCCGCCGAGCGGGTGGCCGAGGGCGATCGCCCCGCCGCGGGGGTTGAGCCGTGCCTGGTCGACGTTGAACTCCTGCGCCCAGGCCAGCGGCACGGGCGCGAACGCCTCGTTGACCTCGAACGCGTCGATGTCGTCGATGGAAAGCCCGGCCCGGGTCAGCACGCGAGCGGTGGCCGGGATGACGCCGGTGAGCATGAGCAGGGGGTCGCTGCCGGTGACCGCGAAGCCGCAGAACCGGGCCCTCGGGGTCAGCCCGAGCGCGTGGGCCTTGTCGGTGCTCATGATGAGCGCGGCCGACGCGCCGTCGGTCAGCGGCGACGAGTTCCCCGGCGTGATGTGCCAGCCGATCTCGGGGAATCGGCCGGCCAGCTCGTCGGTCCGGAACGACGGGCGCAGCCCGGCCAGCGCCTCGGTCGTCGTCCCCGCCCGGATGGTCTCGTCGGCGGTGTGGCCGCCGATGGGCACCACTTCGCGCCGGAAGTCGCTCTCGGCGGCGCGCTGGTGCGAGCGGGCCGAGTACTCGTCGAGCTGCGCCCGGGAGAACTTCCAGCGGGCGGCGATGATCTCGGCGGAGACGCCCTGGTTCACCAGGCCCTCGGGAAACCGGGCGGCGAGGGGGCCGAGCGGGTCGCCGCCGGCGGTGGCCGAGCCCATTGGCACCCGGCTCATACTCTCCACGCCGCAGGCGATGACCACGTCGTAGGCGCCGGCCAGCACGCCCTGCGCGGCGAAGTGCACCGCCTGCTGGCTGGAGCCGCACTGCCGGTCGACGGTGGTGGCCGGCACCTCCTCGGGCAGCCCGGCGACCAGCGTGGCCGTGCGGGCGATGTTGAGCGCCTGGTCGCCGGCCTGGCCGACGCAGCCGGCGATGACATCGTCGACCTCGGCCCCGGTGAGACCGTTGCGCTCGACCAGCGTCCTGATGACCGTGGCCAGCAGGTCCGCCGGGTGCGTCCCGGACAGCGCCCCGCCGGGCTTTCCTCGCCCCGACGCCGTCCTGACGACGTCGATGATGACCGCCTCGGCCATGGCGTGTTCCTTCCTGTCCCGGGTCGCCGGTCCGCGCCCGTGTACCGGTGCGCCGCCGCCAGGTCCCAAGATCGAGTAGATTTACTTAGCGCTCGCTAAGGAGCGTAGCAAGTGCGGGTGCCGCGGGGTCAAGGTCCGCTGCTGGCGACCGCCTCGCCGGCTGGTTGTACGCCTGTGCGCCGCCGGTTTCCGGGCGCGAAACGCTCTCTTGACATGTGTGTCAACTCGGGCTTACGTTTCCGGTCAGTGACGCCATTCACATGAGAGCGCACCTGGAGGGTACCAATGAAGATCACAGACCTCCGGACCCGCGTCGTCGCCCCGCCCGAGTTCGTCTTCCAGTGGCGCGAGGACATCCCGCCGGTCCAGCTGACCATGACGGTGTTCGAGATCGAGACCGACGAGGGCATCACCGGTGTCTCGACGTCGTGGCTGCCGGCCGCGCCGAACGAGATCGCCGAGTCGGCCATGCACTTCTTCAAGCCGCTGCTCATCGGCGCCGACGCGTTCCAGCGGGAGAAGATCTGGCACGAGCTGATGGCGTTCAGCCGTTACATGATCTCCCCCAAGGCGGCCAGCAACATCGACATCGCCCTGTGGGACATCGCCGGGAAGGCCGCCGGCCGCCCCGTGTACGAGCTGCTCGGGGCGTATCGCGACCGGGTGCCGGTCTACATCACGACCGAGACCCAGAAGCATGCCGAGGACTACGCGCAGATCGCCGTCAAGTGCAAGGAGCAGGGCCTGCACGGCGTCAAGCTGCACGCGGCGGCGACGCCCGACAAGGACATCGAGGCCTGCCGGGCCACCCGGGCCGCGGTCGGCGACGACTTCACGCTCATGCTCGATGCGACGAGTGCCTACGACTGGCACGACGCGGTCCGGGTCGGGCGCGAGATCGAGAAGCTCGGTTTCCACTGGTACGAGGACCCGATGCGCGACGACGACGTGGCCGGGTTCGTGCAGCTGTGCCAGGTGCTCGACGTGCCGGTGCTGATGGGGGAGTCGACGGCCCGCGGCCCCTGGACCTTCGCCCACTACCTGTCTCAGGGGGCCTGCGACGGTCTCCGGGCGGTCGGCGACATCATCGGCGGCATCACCGGACTGCGCAAGATCGGCGCGCTGGCCGAGCTGCACAACCGGCGGATGGAGCCGCACTCGTACGGCTCGACGCTGGTGCAGGCCGCGCATCTGCATTACATCCTGTCCGTCCGTAACTGCGAGTACTTCGAGCTGCCCTACCCGCGCGGACCGCTGGACTTCGGCATGAAGGACGTGATCGAGGTCGGCGCGGACGGTCACGTGCGGGCGCCCACGGCACCGGGCCTCGGCTACGAACTCGACTGGGACGTCATCGACAATGCCACCGTCAAGCAGCTCAGCTGAGACCGCGGCCGGGCGGGTGCTCGTCGTCGGCGCCGGGGCGATCGGCGGGCTCATCGCGGCCAAGCTCGCGGAGGCCCCCGGCGTCACGGTGCTGCTCGCCGCCCGGCAGCCGATCGAGCGCTTCACCTTCACCCCGCTCGGCGGCGAGCCGGCCGAACCGGACGTGGCGGTGCTGCGCGATCCGAGCGAGCTGTCCGGTCCACCAGGTCCACCGGGGCTGTCGTGGGTGGTCGTGGCGACCAAGACCTACGACGTCGGCGGTGTCGGGCGATGGCTCGGCCGGCCGGCGGTGGCCGGCGCGACGGTCGTGGTGGCCCAGAACGGGGTCGGCCACCAGGAGCGGCTGGCGCCGTTCGTCGATCCGGGCCGGGTCGTCCCGGCGCTCGTCACCTACGGTGCCGGCCGCCCCGGGCCGGGCCGGGTGGTGCACACCCTCGACGGCATGGTCCGGGTGCCGGCCGGCACCGGTGGCGAAGGGTTCGCCGCGCTGGCCGCGCCCACCTCGCTCAACGTCGAGGTCGTCACCGACTTTGCCACCGCACAGTGGACCAAGCTCGCCTACAACCTGGTCGGCAACTCGATCTCCACCATCACCGACCTGCCGGTCCGCGAGATCGGCCGCCGCCCGGAACTGCGACGCATCGGCACCGCCCTGGTGGACGAGGCCCGCAAGGTCGCCGCCACGCAGCTGGCAACGCTGCCGGCCGACCTCGCCGAGCGGATGCTGGACGAGTTCGCCGCCTATCCGGACACGGTGCGGTCGTCGATGTGGCAGGACCGGCAGGCCGGGCGACCGCTCGAACACGATGCGATCAGCGGTGCGGTGGTGCGGGTTGCACGGTCCCATAATATAGACGCACCCTTTTCGCAAATGGCAACCGACCTGCTGGAGACGCTGTCTCCGGTGCGGGCGCCGGCGTCGTCGGTGCCCCGCACTGCATTCACGTAGGAGATCAGATGCCCGGTCCCACCGAGGTTCAGCAGGCACGTCGGGACAACGGTCCGCTCACCGACCGTGGTGCGACGCGCAAGCGGGCGCTCCTGGACGCGGCCCGTCGGGTCTTCGAGCGCAAGGGATTCATCGAGACTCGCGTGACCGACGTGGTCAAGGAGGCGCAGGTCTCGCACGGTACCTTCTATACCTACTTCGACACCAAGGAAGCCATCTTCTCGGCGGTCGCGCACGACATGGTCGACGCGATGCTGGCGGCGATGTCGACGCCGATCCCCACGACCGGCTTCGACGAACGCATCCACGACCTCGTGCGCCGCTTCGTGCAGGCCTACCGGCCGCACGCCACGATGATCGGCCTGATCGAACAGGTGGGCACATTCTCGCCGGAGATGCGCGAGCTGCGCCTCGACATCAGGGACACGTTCGTCAAGCGCACGAAGCGGGGCATCCAGCGGCTGCGCGCCGGCGGCGTGCTCACCGATCCTGACATGGATGTCGAGTACACCGCCGAGGTGCTCGGCGCGATGCTCGAGTACACCTGCTACCTGTGGTTCTGCCTCGACAAGAACTTCGACGAGGACCGGCTTGTCGACACGCTGGCCTTCGTCTGGCGCAAGACCCTGCGTGCCGCTCGCTGACCCCCGCAGCACGACCCCGATAGTTCCATGCCCTCTGCGTCGGTCACGGCCGTACGCGAGCCCCTTTGCGCGCAAGTGCAATCGAATGTCCGCAGTGGACAGTCACGGCCCGTGGCGATGGCGCGGTGCGCCCGTCTCCCGGCCGGAGCGCCCTTGACAGCTCCCGTGACGGCGGCCACTCTTGACATGCATGTCAACAACTGATTGCGCTGCTGTTTCGGGGGACCGCTGACGTTCCGATCGACGACCTCAGGCGGTTTGTTGGTCTTATACCGCACACCCGCCCTCGCCGGCGGACCAAAGGAGCACAGATGTCGAACCTCAGGCGGATCGCGGTCACCGGCCGCTCCTCCCGCCCCCGATATGGCAGACTCACCGCCGTCGTCGGCGCCCTGGCGCTGAGCCTGGTCGCCGCCTGCAGCGGCCCCGCCGTTCCCAGTGCCGACGGCAGCGCGGAGGTTCCCGCGTCCGCCACCAACCAGACGTTGACCGTCGGCGTCGCCACCCTGCAACAGCAGTACGCCGACCCGGTGCTGGCCAATGAGGGTGGCAACACCTATCCGATCAAGTGGTCGGTCGGCGAGCCCCTCGTCCGCCAGGAGCTCGACATGCGCCAGGTTCCCGCCCTGGCCACCGAGTGGTCGGTCAGCGCGGACGACCTCACCTGGGACGTCAAGCTCCGCCAGGGCGTGAAGATGCACGACGGCTCGACCTTCACGGCCAAGGACGTGCAGACCTCGATCAACCGGGTGAAGGACGCCGCCTTCACGTCGTACGCCGCCTACGTCAAGAAGATCGCGTCGGTCGAGATCGTGAACGACTACGAGATCAAGATCAAGACGACGGTGCCGTACGCGAACCTCGTCTTCGACACCCCGGCCCCGGTGGCCACCGACTACTACAACCGGGTCGGCGAGACCGAGTTCCGCAAGAAGCCGGTCGCGGCCGGCCCGTGGAAGTTCGACTCCCAGGTCTTCAACGACTCGATGACCCTGACCCGGTTCGACGACTTCTGGGACAAGGACCGGGTCGCGAACTTCTCCAAGCTCGTCCTCAAGATCATTCCGGACGAGAGCAGCCGGCTGTCCGGCATCCAGACCGGGCAGCTCGACATCGCGCAAGGCCTCACCCCCAACAGCGCGGCCCAGCTGCAGGGCAGCCCGACGATCAAGCTGGTGACCTCGAAGCAGGCCAGCGTGGCCAACGTGTTCTTCGTCGACAACTGGTTCGACGCCGACTCGAAGCTCAAGGACGCCAACGTCCGCAAGGCGCTCATGCTGGCCATCGACCGCAAGGCGATCGCCGACTCGCTGTACCGCGGCTTCGGCACGGTGACCGTCAACGCGACGCTGCCGGTGACACTGGGCAACGACGCCTCGCTGCAGGCCTGGCCGTACGACCCGAACCAGGCCAAGCAGCTGCTCGCCGCGGCCGGTGCCGGCAACCTCTCCTTCACGCTGCACCTCTACAACCAGACAACCGCCATCGCCGACGTGCAGAAGTTCGCCGAGGCCGTGATCGGATACTGGAAGGAGGTCGGCGTCAACGTGACCATGGACGCGATGGACCCCGCCACGTATCTCGACAAGGCGGTGAAGCACCAGCTGACCGGCGCCGTCATCCTGGGCACCCCCGGGCTTCTGATCTCCGACCCCGAGAAGCTGTCCATCTTCTACACGTCGACCGGCGGTTACTCGTCGGTGAAGAACGCCGAGCTCGACGGGATGTTCGCCCGGTTGAGCTCGACCGTGAAGCGCGACGACCAGGCCAAGATCGCCGGCGAGATCAGCCGGAAGCTCCACGAGACGCTCTACGGGCTCCCGGTCGTGTCGCTCGACGCCGTCTACGCCGTCGGCCCGAAGGTCGCGGCGTGGAAGCTCATGGAAGGCAACCCCTACCCGGGGCCGTTCTGGTACCTCGACGCGAAGTAGATCGGGCGAGTGGCCCGGACCCGACGGGGCCGGGCCACCCACCACCGTCGTTCAACCCCTCCCTGGAGAGGCAATGACCAGATACACGCTCAGTCGACTGCTGCAGGGCCTGGTCGCGATGTGGGTCATCGTCACCATCGTGTTCTTCCTGGCCCGGCTCGGCGGTGACGCCGCCGCGCTGCTGGCCCCCGCCGACGCGACCCCGGAGCAGATCGCGGCGATCCGGGTCAGCTACGGCTTCGACCAGCCGCTCTACCTGCAGTACGTCGACTACCTGCGGGGTATCGCCACGCTCGACTTCGGTCAGAGCGTGAGCTATCGCCAGCCGGTGGCCGACCTGGTCGTCCCAGCCATGGTGAACACCGCCCGGCTGGCCCTGGCCGCCTTCGCCATCGCGCTGGTGCTCGGGGTCACCTTCGGCGCGATCGCCGGGGTGCGCGCCGGCACCCGCTACGACCAGGCGGTGCGCGGGCTGAGCGTGCTCGGCCAGTCGGTGCCGCCGTTCTGGCTGGGCATGCTGCTGGTGCTGCTGTTCTCCATCAACCTCGGCTGGTTGCCGGCCTTCGGTTCGGAGGGCTTCACCAGCCTGATCCTGCCCGCCTGCGCGCTGGCGGCCTTCCCGCTGGCGTCGATCGCCAGGCTGACCCGGTCGTCGGTGCTGGAGATCGTCGCCCGCGATCAGACGTTGTTCGAGCGCTCCAAGGGCGTCGGACCGGCCACGCTCATGTCGCACATACTGCGCAACGCCTCGCTGCCGGTCGTGACCCTGGCCGGTATCCAGCTCGGCGCGATGTTCTCCGGCACGATCGTCGTCGAGAACCTCTTCGCCTGGCCCGGCGTCGGGCAGCTGGCCATCCAGGGCATCCAGGCCCGCGACTTCGCGCTGATCCAGGGGATCGTCGTGGTGAACACGTTCGTGTTCGTGGCGCTGCTGTTCGTGGTCGACCTGTCGTACGGCTGGCTCGATCCGCGGGTCCGGGCCATCAAGACGGCGGTCAAGTCGAGAGTGGAAGCAACCGTGGAGGCGGCCGCATGAGCAGCGCAGTGGCATCCACGCCGCGGATCCGGCCCTTCCTTCGGCTGCGCCGCAGGCCGGGTCGCCGGCCGTGGTTCAGCGGCACGGTGATGGCGATCTTCGCCTTCTGCGGTCTCTTCGGCAGCGTCGTCGCGCCGCACGACCCGGACAAGGTGAACCTCAGCCAGTCGCTCAAGCCCCCGGTCTTCGCCGGCGGCACCGCCACCTACCTGCTCGGCACCGACCAGCTCGGGCGCGACGTGCTGAGCCGGCTGCTGACCGGCGCCCAGGTGTCCTTCCTCGTCGCCGCCGGCGCGGTGCTCATCGGGGGCGCGATCGGGATGCTCGTCGCCCTGCTGGCCGGCTACACCGGCGGCCGGCTCGACGCGGTCCTGACCCGCGTCGCCGACGCGTCGATGGCATTCCCCGTGGTGCTGCTGGCCATCGTCATCGTGGCCATCTACGGCAAGGGCGTCACGGTCGTGATCGCGGTGCTCGTGGTGGCTGCCTGGCCGCAGTACGCGCGGGTGCTGCGCAGCGAGGTGATCCGGATCCGCACCCAGGAGTTCGTCACCATGTCCAGGGTCATGGGCGGCGGCCGGTTCTGGGCCATCACCCGACACGTCGTGCCCAACACCATCCCGACGCTGCTCGTGCTGGCCACGCTCCAGATCGGCCTGGCCATCATCGCGGAGGGCTCGCTGAGCTTCCTCGGCATCGGCGTCCCGCCACCCGCGGCGTCCTGGGGCAACATGCTCGCCGACGGCCGCAACTTCCTGGCCACGGCGTGGTGGCTCCCGGTCGTCCCCGGCGTGGCACTCAGCCTGACCGTGCTCGCCGCCAACCTGTTCGGCGACTGGCTGCGCCAGGCGCTCGACCCCGCGACGAGGCGATAGGCATGCTCGAGATCTCCAACCTCACGACCCACTACTTCCAGGGCGGCCAGGTCGCCACGGCCGTCCGCGGCGCCTCCCTCACGCTGAAGAAGGGCCTGGCGACGGCCATCGTCGGCGAGTCCGGCAGCGGGAAGAGCACGGTGGCGATGAGCGTGATGCGGATGATCCGCCCGCCGATCGGCGACATCGCCGAGGGCACGATCCGGGTCAACGGCACCGACGTGACCGCGGCGTCGCCCAAGCAGATGCGCGAGATCCTGCGCACGTCGATCGGTTTCGTGCCGCAGGATCCGACGACGGCGCTCGACCCCCTCTACACGATCAGATCGCAGATCGTCGAGGCGATGCCGCACGTCGAGCGGAACAAGCGCACCGAGACCATCGTCGAGCTGCTGACCTCGCTCGGTATCGCGGACGCCCGGGACCGGCTGCGGGAGCATCCGCACCAGTTCTCCGGCGGCATGCGGCAGCGGGTCGCGATCGCCATCGCGCTGGCCAAGGAGCCCGACCTGCTCATCGCCGACGAGCCGACCACCGCGCTGGACGTGACCACGCAGATCGGCATCCTGCGGCTGCTCGACCGGCTGCGGCGCGAGCGCCACCTCACCACGATGTTCATCACCCACGACATCCGGGTCGCCCGCCTGGTGTGCCAGGACGTGGCCGTCATGTACGGCGGGGTGGTGGTCGAGAGCGGCCCGCTGAGCGCGGTCGTCGACGCGCCGTCGCACCCCTACACCCGGGCGCTGCTCGACGCGAGCTCGCTCGACGTCGGCCCGCGGCAGCGGCTCCGGGCCATCTCGGGCAGCCCGCCGACGCTGCTCGCGATGCCGCCCGGCTGCCCGTTCGCGCCGCGGTGCCCGAACGCGACGGCCATCTGCCACCGCGAGATGCCGGCCACCACCGGCAAGGCCGACGGCAGCTCCTTCGCCTGCTGGAACCCGGTGGCGTCATGAGCGGGTACATCCTGGAAGCGGTCAACGTCAGCAAGACCTTCCACGGCCGGCGCGGCGAGACGACCCGGGCGCTGACCGGCGTGGACTTCGGCGTGGCGGCGGGGGAGATGGTCGGCCTCGTCGGCGAGTCCGGCAGCGGCAAGACCACGCTGACGCGGATCCTGCTCGGCATCGAGCAGCCGACGAGCGGGACGGTCCGCTTCCGCGGCACCCCGCGGGACCGGTTCACCGCCGAGCATCGCCGCGACTACTTCAACTCGGTCTCGGCCGTCTTCCAGAACCCGTACAGCTCCCTGAATCCGCGCCGCCGTCTGTGGGACATCATCACCGAGCGGCGGTCGATCGAGCGGCGTGCCCCGAAGGCCGAGCGCCGGGCCCGGGCGATCGAGCTGCTGGAGCTGGTGTCGCTGCCGGCCGAGTTCGCCGACCGGTTCCCGCATCAGCTCTCCGGCGGTCAGCGCCAGCGCGTCGCCATCGCCCGCGGCCTGTGCGAGGACCCCGACGTCATCGTGCTCGACGAGCCGATGTCCGCACTGGACGTCTCGGTCAGCGCCCAGATCGCCAACCTGCTGCTCGATCTGCAGGAGAAGTTCTCCATCGGTTACATCTTCGTGGCCCACGACATGCACATGGTGCGGCACCTGTGCCACCGGGTGGCCGTGCTGCTGAAGGGGCAGATCGTCGAGCACGGCGCCGTCGCCGACGTCCTCGGCGACCCCCGGCACGAGTACACCCGCAGGCTCGTCGCGGCTTCGGAGCTGCGTTCGCTGGAACCGGAAGAAGAGAGGGTTCGTCCGTGAAGATCACCGAGGTCAGCGCCCAGGTTCTCAAGCCCACCGAGTTCGAGTTCCAATGGAAGGATCAGCTGCCGCCGCGGCGGGTCGGCATGATCCTGCTCCGCATCCGCGACGACGAGGGCCACGAGGGGCAGTGCATCACGTGGCTCGCCGGCCCCGGCCAGTTCGAGGACGCCCTGCCGCGGGTCCGTGACACGCTGGTCGGCCGCGATCCGCACGACATCGAGAAGTTCTCGTACGAGCTCACCGACAACCTCACGGCGCCCAACGCGGTCTCGTCCGGTGTGGACATCGCCCTGTGGGACCTGGTCGGAAAGATCCACGAGCAGCCGATCTACAAGCTGCTGGGCGCGGCCCGCGACCGGGTGCGCGCCTACGCCAGCACCGTGCGCTACGACACGGTGCAGGAGTACGTCGACCTGGCGCTGCAGTGCCGCGACGAGGGCTTCACCGCCTACAAGCTGCACGCGTTCGGCGTGCCGGACAAGGACATCGAGGTGTGCCGCGCGGTGCGCGAGGGTGTCGGCGACACCATGGACCTGATGCTCGACCCCGTCAACGCCTACGACCGGCAAGGCGCCTTCAAGGTCGGCAAGGTGCTCGAGGAGCTCGACTTCTACTGGTACGAGGCGCCGATCGAGGACGCCGACATCCAGGGCCTGACCGACCTCACCCGGCACTTCTCGATCCCGATCACCGCGGTCGAGAGCGTCGGCGGCGGCCTGAAGTTCGTTCCGCCGTACCTGGTCAACCACGCGGTCGACTCGGTGCGGTCGGTCGGCGACTGGACCGGCGGCATCACGGCGATGAAGAAGACGGCCGCGCTGTGCGAGGCGTTCGGCGTCAAGTTCGAGCCGCACAGCTACGGCTCGACTCTGATCCAGGCGGCCCACTTCCACGTGATGCTGGCGATCCACAACTGCGACCTGGTGGAGCTCCCGGTGCCGACCGGTGTGCTGGACCAGGGCATGAAGGACACGCTGCGGGTCAACGCCGAGGGCTACGTCGACGCGCCGACCAAGCCGGGCCTCGGCTACGAGATCGACGAGGACGAGATCGACAACCTGACCGTACGGCACCTGACGATCGGCGACGCCTCGTCGGTCATCGGTCACTGAGATCTCGTCGGCATGACACCGGACTCCGGCCGGCTCGTGGTCGACGAGGTCGACGGCGTGCTCGTGCTGCGGCTCGACCGCCCGGCCCGGCGCAACGCGATGGACCAGGCGCTGGCCGACAGCCTGAGCACCGCGATCGACCGGCTGGAGTCCGTGCCCGGGCTGCGCGCCGGCGTGCTCACCGGCTCGGACACCGTCTTCTCGGCGGGCACCGACCTGAGCCTGCCGAGCGGCCCGCGGACGGCCGCGGGCGGGGAGTACGGCCTGGTCCGCAGGGTCCGCTCGAAGCCGCTCATCGCGGCGGTCGAGGGCCCCGCCGTGGGTGGCGGGTTCGAGATGGTGCTGGCGTGCGACCTGGTGGTCGCGTCGAGCACCGCCTCGTTCGCCCTGCCGGAGGTGCGCCGCGGCGTCGTCGCGAACTGCGGCGCGCTGTTTCGGGCACCGGACCGCCTGCCGGCGACGCTGGCCATGGAGCTGCTGCTGACCGGCGATCCGATGACGGCCGAGCGGGCCCACCGGGCCGGTCTGGTCAACGTTTTGTGCGAGCCCGGGGGTGCGGTCGCCGGGGCGCTGGCCCTGGCGCGGCGGATCGCGGTCAACAGCCCGGCCGCGGTCGCCGCGACCCTGTCGGCGGTGTCGAAGGCACGGGCCGAGGCCGAGGAGCGCGCGTGGCTGCTCACCGCGGTGGCCGACGAGGAGGCCCGCCGGTCCGCCGACCGGGCCGAGGGGATCGCCGCCTTCTTCGAGCGGCGCGCGCCGCGGTGGGCCGTGGGCCCGGCCGGCGATAGGACTTGATGTGTACGTCAACCACCAGTGGGGATGCCCATGACCATCACGAACGAGCGCGGATCGGACTTCTCGCTGCAGGACCGGTTCGAGCAGCGCTCCGGTGCGGTGTACCTGACCGCGATCCAGGCGCTGGTCCGGGTCCTGCTCGACCAGCGGCGGCGGGACAAGGCCGCCGGCCTCGACACCGCCGGGCTGGTCTCGGGCTACCCCGGCTCGCCGCTGGGCGGCGTCGACATCGAGCTGGAGCGGCAGCGCAAGCTCCTGACCGCGCACCACATCCGCCACCAGCCCGGCCTCAACGAGGACCTCGCCGCGACCGCGCTGTGGGGCAGCCAGACGGTCAACGAGCTGCCCGGCGCGACCGTCGACGGCGTGTTCGGCCTGTGGTTCGGCAAGGCCCCGGGCGTGGACCGGGCCGGCGACGCGCTGCGCACGGCCAACATCCGGGGCGCCGCGCGCCACGGCGGTGTGCTCGTGGTGGCCGGCGACGACCCGGACGCGGCATCGACCAACTTCCCGACCGACAGCAACGGCGCGTTCATCGACTGGGGGATGCCGCTGCTGTTCCCGGGCAGCGTGCAGGACATCCTGGACCTCGGCGCGCACGGCTTCGCGCTGTCGCGGGCCAGCGGACTGTGGGTGGGCTTCAAGATGGTCACCGAACTGGCCGACGCGTCGGGCTCCGCCGACGTCTCGCCCGAGCGGCTGACGGTCGTGCCGCCGCCGACGTCCTTCACGCCGGTACTGCGGGTGAACACGCCGGGGCCGCCGATGCGCGAGGCCGAGCGGGACCTGGTGACCGCGCGGCGGCGGATCGCCGAGGCCTACATCGAGACGAACCGGCTCAACCCGCTCGTCGTCGCGCCGCAGGACGCGACGGTCGGCATCGTCGCGCCCGGCACGACCTACTACGACCTGCGGCGCGCCCTGGACCGGCTCGGCCTCGACGAGGCCGTCCTGCTGCGGGCCGGCGTCCGGGTCAAGAAGGTGACGGCGCTGTGGCCGGTGTCCACGGCGGAGTGGCGGGCCTTCGCCGACGGTCTGGAACAGATCTTCGTGATCGAGGAGAAGCGGCCGCTGATCGAGCGGATGCTCAAGGAGGCACTGTACGGGCAGCCGGGCGCGCCGGCGATCTTCGGCAAGACCGACCCCGACGGCCGGGAGCTGCTGCCCGAATACGGCGTGCTCGGCGCCGACCAGCTCGCTGCCGCGCTCGGTCCGGCGCTGGCCGACCGGCTGGGGGCCGTGGTCAGGCTGCCGGAGCAGCGCCGGACGCGGCCGCTACTGCCGCTGGTCACCTCGCGCAAGCCGTTCTTCTGCTCCGGTTGCCCGCACAACAGCTCGCTCGTCGCCCCGGACGGCGCGGTCGTCGCGGCCGGCATCGGCTGCCACATCCTCGAGCTGGTCGTGCCGCGCGAGGAGTACGGCACCATGGCCGGCTACACCCAGATGGGCGGCGAGGGCGCGCAATGGGTCGGCATGGCCCCGTTCACCTCGACCCGGCACATCTTCCAGAACGTCGGCGACGGGACCTTCCACCACTCCGGCAGCCTCGCCCTGCGCCAGGCGGTCGCGGCCGGCGTCAACATCACGTACAAGCTGCTCTACAACAGCGCGGTCGGCATGACCGGCGGGCAGCACGTGGAAGGCGTGCTGGACGTGCCGCGGCTGGTGACGATGCTGCGCGCGGAGGGGGTCGCGCGGATCATCATCACGACCGACGACACCCGCAAGTATCGCCGGATCCGGTTGCCCCGCGGCGTGCAGGTCTGGAAGCGGGACCGGCTCATCGAGGCCCAGGAGACGCTGGCCGCGACGCCGGGCGTCACCGTGCTGCTGCACGACCAGCACTGCGCGGCCGAGAAGCGCCGGCTGCGCAAGCGCCGGCAGCTGGCCCAGCCGACCCAGCGGGTGCTCATCAACGACCGCGTCTGCGAGGGCTGCGGCGACTGCAGTGCCAAGTCGCAGTGCCTGAGCGTGCAGCCCGTCGAGACCGAGTTCGGCCGCAAGACGGCGATCCACCAGTCGTCGTGCAACTTCGACTACTCCTGCGTCAACGGCGACTGCCCGTCGTTCATGCGGGTGGAGACCCGCAAGGCCCGGCAGCCGCGGACGAAGGCGAAGCCGGCGCCGTCCGTCCCGGCCCCGGTGGCCAAGGTGCCCACCGGCGCGTTCAACGTGCACATGACCGGAATCGGCGGCACCGGCGTGGTCACCGTGAGCCAGGTGCTGGCGACCGCGGCCGTTCTCGACGGCAAGCTCGTGCGCAATCTCGACCTCACCGGCTCCAGCCAGAAGGCCGGTCCGGTGGTGTCGCAGCTGCAGGTCTACACCGATCCCGCCGCCGAGCCCGCCGCCCAGATCGAGGACGGCGGGGCCGACCTGCTGCTGGTCTTCGACCTGCTGGCCGCCATGAACCCCCGGGTCCTCGCCAAGGCGTCGCCGGGGCGAACCGTCGCCGTCGGCTCGCTCAGCCCGACCCCGACCGCGGACATGGCGGTCGACCCGAGCGTCGCCTACCCGCCGCTCGACGCTCAGGTCGGCGAGCTCGGCGCGGTGACCCGGGCCGCAGAGAACGTCTTCCTCGACCCCGAGGCGGTCGCCGACGCGGTGTTCGGCAACCACCTGATGACCAACAGCGTGCTCGTCGGCGCCGCGGTGCAGAGCGGCGCGCTGCCGCTGTCGGCGGCCTCCGTCGAGGAGGCGTTCCGGCTCAACGGCACGGCGATCGAGGCCAACGTGGAGGCGTTCCGCTGGGGCCGGGTCGCCGTGGCCGATCCGGCCGCGGTGGCAGCGCTGGTCGAGGCCCGGCAGCGGCGCCTCGGCCGGCTGCCGGTGCCGGCGGCGGTGGCCGAGCGCGTGAGCGGGCTGGCCCGCCGCGCGCCCGCCCTGCACCAGCTGATCGAGACCCGGGCCGGTGACCTCGTGTCGTACCAGGACGCCGCCTACGCGCACGCCTACCTCGACGTCGTCGAGCGGGTAGCCACGGCCGAGGCGGCGGCGACCGGCGCGGCCGGTCCGCTCACGACGGCAGCCGCCACCCAGCTGCACCGGCTGATGGCGTACAAGGACGAGTACGAGGTGGCCCGGCTCCATCTGCTCGATGCCAGCCGCGAGCAGGTGGAGCGCGAGTTCGGCACGGGTGCGAAGGTGTTCTGGTACCTGCATCCGCCCATGCTCCGGGCGATGGGCATGCGGTCGAAGATCCGCCTCGGCCCGTGGTTCCGCCCGGCGTTCGCCGCCCTGGCCGCGTTGAAGCGGGTCCGCCACACCAGGCTCGACGTGTTCGGCTACGCACACGTCCGCCGGGTCGAGCGCGACCTCGTGACCCACTATCGAGCACTGGCCGAGGCGGCGGCCGGCGCGGTCACCCCCGGCACCGTGGACCGGCTGGTCCGCCTGCTCGGCGCCGCCGACGCCGTGCGCGGCTACGAACACGTCAAGCTGCGCAACGTCGCGCGCTACGCGGCCGCGGTCGACTCCCAGGCCCGCGCACTCGGCATCGTCCCCGGCCTCCCGCCGTCGCTCACCGACCTCGCATCGGAGGCGTAGCAAGCCCGCTGCCCGGGTTCGGCCGATGACCGCTCTGGTCAACGCCGAGCCCGGGCCGCGTGCCGTGCTGCGGCCGCGAAACCATGCGGGTGTGACCGGCGAGGGTTTGGCCGTGCGGGCGCGGACGTGACCGCGCCGCCGGCCCGTGCCGGCCCGGCGGTGGCCGATCGGCGGTCAGGATGCCGGCGCGGCGGCGGCGACGGCGCGGTTGAAGGCCGACGAGCCGGACATCGCCATGCCGCCGTCGACGACGACCTGGGCGCCGTTGACGTAGGCGGCGAGCGGCGAGATGAGCACCGCGGCCATGGTCCCGATCTCCTCGGGCTCGGCGAACCGGCCGAGCGGCACCATCTCTGCCCAGACCTCCTCGGTCGCGGACTCGGCCAGGCGGCGCATGCCCTCGGTGCCGTTCACCGGGCCCGGCACGATGGAGTTGGACCGGATGCCATACGGGCCCCACTCCAGCGCCAGCGACCGCATCAGCTGGTCGACGCCGGCCTTCGCGGCCGCCACGTGGACCTGGTGCAGGAACGGCATCTGCGACTGGCCGCCGGACACGAACAGGATGGTGCCGCGGGTCTGGCGCAGCTGCTCGAAGGCGGCGTGCGCGCAGTGGAAGCTGCCGAGCAGATCGATGTCCATGACCGCGCGGAACCCGTTGGAGCTGATGCGCTCGGCGGGGGCGAGGAAGTTGCCAGCGGCGCCGCAGACCAGCGCGTCGATCGGGCCGAAGCGGTCGGCGGCCACGGCGAGGGCGGCGGCCACGGCGCCGGGGTCGCGCACGTCGGCGACGGCATAGGCGGCCTGTGCCCCGCAGCCTTCGAGCTCGTTGGTGGCCGCCCTCAGCTTCTCCTCGGTGCGGCCGCAGATGACGAGATTGGCCCCGACCGAGGCGCACGCCTTGGCGATCGCCAGATTGACGCCGCTGCCACCGCCACTCACGAACACGGTCCGGTCGCGGAGCAGATCCCTGGATACCAGACCGTGCATGCGTCAGCCCCCAACCGAAGACAGAGGTTCGCCGTCAGGTATCGGCGGTGGAACCGAGTGTTCCAGTTACTTGACACAAGTGTCAAGTAACTGGCGGACGGTGGCCCCGGCCGGCCCGGGTCACCGGCGAGCGCCGCCGCGAACCCGGCGAAGCACTTCCGGCGTCGCGCCAACGGTGTGCGCGGCGATGTCCAGGTAGCGCAGCGCGACGCTGTGGGCGGAGAGCCGGCCGCCGGGCTGGAACCACGTCGCCACCGCCTGGATCATGCCCAGCAGGGCGCGTGCGGTGTCGGCGGGCGCGGCGACGTCGAAGCACCCGGCGTCGACGCCGTCCTGGATCGTGCCCAGCAGCAGTCGCTCCACGTCGCGCCGCTTGTCGCTGTACGACTTGCGGTGCTCGGGACTGAGTACGCGGAACTCGTGGTCGAGGTAGGCGATCTTCGTGCTGTTCGCCATGTAGAGCACGAGGCACTCGACAAGATTGAGGAAGCGGGCCGCCGGGTCGTCACCCGCGTCGCGCAGGGCCTCCTCGCAGAGCTGCCTGACCCGGGTGATCGACACGTCCAGCAGCGCGACGAAGATGGCTTCCTTGTTCTGATGGTGGTAGTACAGCGCGGGCACGGTGATGCCGACCCTGCGCGCGATGTCCCGCACCGTCGTGCCGTGGTAGCCCGTCTCGCAGAACGCGTCCAGGGAGTGCGACAGGATCGGTGTCAGTGCCAGATCCGGTGGCTGTCGCCACGTCTGGACGCCGGCTGTCTCCGTGGCAACGGCGGAGCGACGGGGCATAGGGTCTCCTCGGCTTGGGACTCAATGGTTGCACGGCGATCGGACGGCACGTGCCTTGACCGGCTCGCGCCCGACGACCTAGATTTTAGCGAGCGATAAGTAAGTCGGCGTACCCATCCGCATGCCGCACACCGGTCGGTTCCGTGCGCCCAGCCGCAGCGATTGCCCGGGCGCGCCGACGCGGACCGCCGCTCGCCCGCCACAAAGGGGCCAGCGCCGGCGTCGCTACCACTGCCACCCGGCTCCCGCCCGTCACCGGGTGGGGCACGGACGAAAGGTACGACATGGAAATCGCCTCCACCACGGCCCTCATCACCGGGGGCGCGTCCGGTCTCGGGCTGGCCACCGCCGAGCGACTCGTCGCGGCCGGCGCGGCGGTCGTCATCCTGGACCTGCCACAGTCGGACGGCAGGGGCGTGGTGGACCGCCTCGGCCCGCGGGCCGTGTTCGCCGCCGGTGACGTGACCGACCCCGACACCGTCGGAAACGCCATCGTGACCGCCGCCGAGCACGGCGCGTCGATCGGCAAGCCGCTGCGCGTCGTGGTGAACTGCGCAGGCATCGGCCCGCCGGCCAAGGTGGTCGGCCGCGACGGGCCGTTCCCGCTCGACATGTTCCGGCGGACCGTCGAGGTGAACCTCGTCGGCACGTTCAACGTCATCCGGCTGGCGGCCCAGCACCTGCTCGGGCTGGAGTTCGACGGCGAGGAGCGCGGCGTCATCGTCAACACCGCGTCGGTCGCCGCGTACGACGGCCAGGTCGGCCAGGCGGCCTACGCCGCCTCGAAGGCGGCGATCGTGGGCATGACCCTCCCCATCGCGCGGGAGCTCGCCCGGAGCCAGGTCCGGGTGAACACGATCGCACCGGGACTGTTCGCCACGCCGCTGCTGGAAAGCCTGCCCGAGGCCGCGCAGGCCTCGCTCGCCCGGCAGGTGCCCCATCCCAGCCGGCTCGGTCGTCCGTCGGAGTACGCGGCGCTGGTCGAGCACATCATCGTCAACCCGATGATCAACGCGGAGACGATCCGGCTCGACGGCGGGATCCGAATGGCCGCCCGTTGACCGGCCCGCTGACCGGCCCGGTCGCCGGCGTCGCGGCGCGGCCCGGAGGCGGCGACCCGGCCCCCCGGCGCGATGGCGCAGGCGACGTCTACGCCGAGGCGGTCGCGGCCTTCGAGGAGGTCGCGCTGCTGGCCGCGAACGAGCGGGTGCCGCTCGACGACGTGCTGCGCCGGGCCGGGCGGCGCCTGTGCGAACTGCTCGGCGTGAGCCGGTGCTCGGTGTACCTGCGCCGCGCGGACAGCCGGTTCCAGGGGCGGGTCGGCTACAGCGCCGGGCGGCGCAACATCGACGCCGGCGTGCGCCGGCTCGTCTCGGGCGGGGAGCACGACCTGTTCACGGCCGAGATCGTCGGCACCGCGTCCCCCGTGGTCGTGCAGGAGGCGATGACCGATCCGCGCACCATCCGCCGGACGATGCGCCGCTGGGGCGTCCGCGACATGCTCGGCGTCCCGCTCGTCGTCGACGGCGAGGTCATCGGCATCATCTACATGGACAACGAGGCGCAGGAACACCTCTACACGACCCGCGACATCACGCTCGCCCAGGCGTTCGCCGGTCTCGTCGCCATCGCGGTCCGCCAGGCCTGGCTCTACCAGCAGCTCGCCCGCCGCACCCGGACCATCGAGCACCACCGGACGATCCTGGGCGCCGCTCAGGCGCTGTACAGCCGGCTCACCCACGCGGTCCTCGACGGCGCCGAGATCGGCGAGATGCTGGGCCTGACCGCGGAGATGCTGGGCAAGCCGGTCGTCCTGTACGACCCGGAGCTGACCGTCGTCGCCTGGGCCGCCCCGCCGTCGCTCGCCCTGCCCGACGGCCCCGGCCTGACCGCCGTGCAGCGCTGCCTGCCCCAGGTCCGCCGCGTCCTTGCCGAGCTCGACCGGGGCAGCCCGAGCAGCGTGCTGCGGGCAAGTCCGGAACTGGGCTGCCGGCGCCTGTTCGTCAGGCTGGTCGTCGACGGCGCGTGCGCCGGTTACCTCGAGTTGTGCGAGCTCGGCGGCGGGCTGTGCCCGACCGACGCGACGGCGCTCGAACAGGCGGCAACCGCGGTCGCGCTCAAGCTGCTGACAGGATCCCGCCGCGCCGGCGCACTGCCGTACGAGCGGGCGGACTACCTGGCCGACCTGCTCCACGGCCGCCGCGACGCGGCCCGGCTCGCCGACACCGCGGCCGCACTCGGTTTCGACGTCCAGAAGCGCCACCTTGCCCTGCGGCTGGCGTACGCCGGCGACCGGACCGGCG
>NZ_BMPI01000046.1:41386-96296 GCF_014647515.1 Dactylosporangium sucinum
ACGCCACCGGGAGCCGGCGGCACGACGCCGCTGCCGCGGCCGTGGGCCGCCACCTTGCCGCCGGCACCCGCTGCGTCGCGCACACCGGCACGGCGGGCGAGGACCTGTTGCTCATCGAGGTCCCGGCCGCCGGCGAGGCGTGGGAGGCGGACTTCCGGGCGCGGCTCGCCACGGCGTTCGACGAACTCGTGCGGGGGTACGGGGTCGTCCACGCGGTCGCCTCCGAACCGTGCCGGGCGCTGGCCGACCTGCCGGCGCGGGCGGAACGGGCGCGCGAGGTCGCGGCCCTGCTCGGGCACGCCGGTGCAGGCCGCCGGCTGGCCTTCGCCCGCGACTTCGAGCTCGTCCGGCTGGTCAACCAGCGCGACGGCCTGGCCGGGGCACACCGGCAGGCAAACGACCTGCTGGCCCCGCTCGTGGCGCACGACGCGGCGACCGGTGGCAGTCTCGTCGAGACGATCGCGGCGTACATCGACTGCCACGCCCGCATCCGCTCCACCGCCGTGGCGCTCGACGTCCACGAGAACACGGTCCGGTACCGGCTCAACCGCATCCGCGAGCTGTCCGCGATCGATCCGGAGCGCGTGGACTCGCTGTTCGGCGCCTGCCTGGCGATCCAGGTGCTGCGCCTGTTCGGCGGACCCGCCGGATTGTCGGGATCCCCAAACGCCGGCACCGACCAGCCCGAGACGAAGGAGCACGAGCCGATGTTCGACGAGCCCGCACCGCATCCGGGGAGCGCCGCATGACGACCGCCGTGCTCACCGAGATCCGCGGCCGGATCCTGTTCATCACGCTCAACCGGCCCGAGGCCATGAACGCCATCGACAGCGCCCTCGGCGAAGGGCTGCTCGCCGCCGGGCGGCTGCTGGACTCCCGCGACGACCTGACCGTCGGCGTGGTGAGCGGGGCCGGCCGCGGTTTCTGCGCGGGCATGGACCTCAAGGCGTTCACCCGTGCGGGCGACCCGCGCGGCATCGAGGAGTTCTTCCAGCTGGGCACGCAGAAGCCGCTGATCGCCGCCATCGAGGGATTCGCGGTGGCCGGCGGCCTGGAGATCGCCCTTACCTGCGACCTGCTGGTCGCCGCGCGCGGCGCGAAGCTCGGCATCCCCGAGGTGAAGGTCGGGCTGTTCGCCGGCGGCGGAGGGCTGCTGCGGCTGCCCCGCCGGCTGCCGTACGCGATGGCGATGGAGTTGGCGCTCACCGGCGACCTGATTCCGGCCGAGCGCGTCTGGGAGCACGGCCTCCTGGCGCGGCTGACGGAGCCGGGCGGCGCGCTGGCCGAGGCGACCTCGCTGGCCGAGCGGATCGCGGCGAACGCGCCGCTGGGCGTGCGCTGGTCCAAGCATCTGATCCGCGAGATGCAGGGCCGCACCGAGCAGGAGTTCTTCGAGCACCAGACGCCGCTGCTGCGTGCGGTGCTGGACTCCGCCGACGGCCGGGAGGGCGCGCTGGCCTTCGCCGAGAAGCGGACTGCGCAGTGGACGGGGCGGTAGCGCCCCGCACCCGGCCTCCCCGCTCAGGACTGCAGGCTGCCGCCGTCGACGTTGATCGCCTGGCCGGTGATCGACGCCGCCGGGTCGCCGCACAGGAACGTGACCAGTGCGGCGACCTCCGCCGGCGTCACCATCCTGCCCAGCGGCTGCCCGCGCAGGAAGCGCCGCAGTGCCTCGTCCTCGCCGTAGCCGTTGGCCCTGGCCACGCTGCGTGCCTCGGCGCGGACCATCTCCGTGTCGGTCCAGCCGGGCACGACCACGTTGGCGGTGACGCCCTTGGTGGCCAGTTCCAGGGCGAGCACCCGGGTCAGGCCGAGCAGCGCGTGCTTGCTGGCGGCGTAGGCGCCGGCGAAGCGGCCGCCCATCCGGGAGTACAGCGACCCGATCGTGACGACGCGCCCCCACCCGGCGTCGACCATGGCGGGCACGCAGCCCTGCGCGAGCCGCAGCGCCGAGGTCACGTTCACCCGCATCACGGCGTCCCAGTCGTCCAGCGCGATGTCGGTCACCCGCGCCGGACGCGTGATCCCTGCACAGTGCACGAGGATCTCCACCGGCCCGCCCAGGGCCTCGGCCGCCCGCGCGGGCAGCGCCGCGACCGCGGACAGGTCGTCCATGTCGCACGGGACGCCGATCACGCCGTCCTCAGCGGTCGCGGCGACCGTGCGGGCGGAGCCGGCGACGGTGTGACCCGCCGCGGCGAGGGCCACCGCGACGGCCTGGCCGATGCCGCGGCTGGCGCCCGTGACGAGGGCCCGACGGCCCGGTCCGGCGCTCATCGGCCCGCGAACTTCGGTGACCGTTTCGCGGTGAAGGCGGCGGTACCTTCGAGGAAGTCGGCGCTGCGCACCAGGCCGCCCTGCAGGGTCGCCTCCGTCTCCAGCGCAGCGGCGAGACCGCCCAGCGTGCTGCGGTTGATCGCTTCCTTGGTCGCCGCGAACGCGCGGGTCGGACCGGTGGCCAGCCGCAGCGCCAGTTCCTCCGCGGTGGCGCGCAGGTCGGCGTCCGGGATCACCCGGTCGGCCAGCCCCCAGCCGAGCGCCTCGCGCGCGGGCAGGCGCTCGGCCAGCAGCGCGAGGACGAAAGCCCGGCCGAGGCCGACCCGCGCCGGCACGAGGAGGCTCGCGCCGCCGTCGGGCGTCAGCCCGATGTTGGCGAAGGCCAGGAGGAAGTACGCGGACTCGGCGGCCAGCACGAGATCGCAGGCCAGCGCCAGTGAGCAGCCGAGCCCGGCGGCCGCCCCGTTGACCGCGGCGATCACCGGCTTGGCCATCCGGCGCAACGCCAGGATCGTCGGCGTGGTGATCTCCCGCAGCTCCGTCTCGACGACGTCGCGGGCCGCCTCGTCGCCGAACTGCGTCCTGACGTCGGCACCGGCACTGAACGCACGGCCGGCACCGGTGATCAGCACGCTGCGCACCGAGGTGTCGTCGCCGAGTCGCTGCAGCAGGTCCCGGAAGGCCTTCGCGGTCGGCGTGTCGAACGCGTTGAGCGAGCCGGGCCGGCGCAACTCGATCCGCACGGCGCCACCGGCCCGCGCCACTGCGAGGGAGGGCACGTACTCCTCGTCGATCCAGACCGTCATGTCCGCACCATAGGCGCGCGTGGCGCCGGCGCGGGTGCGGCCCGGCGGCGGGCCTGGAGAAACCTCCAACCATGATCACCGCGATCATGGCCGTCGGCGGCCACGGCTGCTCTACTCGACGGCGACCGCCCTGGGCGACCCGGCATCGAGGATGGAGCCGATGGAGTTCGACACGAGCGCGACGGCCGGCCTGGCCGCTTGGTGCGCCGGCAACGGCGTCGCACTGGACGGCCCGCCACGGCTGACCCTCATCGCCGGCGGCCGGTCCAACCTCACGTACCGCGTCGCGGACGGCACCGGCGACCGCTACGTACTGCGCCGCCCGCCGACCGGCGGGGTGCTGCAGAGCGCCCACGACGTCGGCCGGGAGTACCGCATCATCACCGGCCTCGCGACGACGGACGTCCCGGTGCCCGTCGCGCACGGCCTGTGCACCGACGAGACGGTGCTGGGCGCGCCGTTCTACGTGATGAGCATGGTGCCGGGCACGGTCCTCGCCGGCGACGAGGACGGCGCCGGCTATCCGGTGCACGCGCGCCGGGAAGCCTCGACCGACCTGGTCCGTGTGCTGGCCGCCGTCCACCGAGTCGAGGTCGATGCCGTGGGCCTGGGTGACCTCGGCCGGCGCGACAACTACGGCGCGCGTCAGCTGCGCCGCTGGCTGCGGCAGTTCCGTCTGACGACCCGCCGCCGGCTCCCGCTCGTCGAGGAGCTGCACGACCAGCTTGAGCGGACCATCCCGCCGCAGCGGTTCACCGGCCTGGTCCACGGCGACTTCCGCCCGGGCAACGTGCTGCTCAGTCCGGAAGGCCGGATCAACGCGGTCCTCGACTGGGAGCTGGCCACCCTCGGCGACACCCTGGCCGACCTCGGCTGGCTGGTCGCCACCTGGCGGCAGCCGGGCGAGGCGGAGTTGTTGGAGTCGCCGACGGCCCATCCGGGATTCGCGTTGCGCGAGGAGCTGGTGGCGGCATATCAGGCCGGCACCGGTCGGGACGTCTCCGACCTGCCGTGGTACCAGGCGTTCGCGCTGTGGCGGCTCGCCTGCATCTTCGAGGGCATCTTCGTGCGCTACAGCGCGGGCGTCATGGGCGACGACGGCGTCGACCCCGCGGCCGAGGGCGAGCGCGTGGTGCGCTTCGCGGAGGCGGCGCGCGACGCTTTCGCCCGACTGGGCTGAGCCTGCCGGCGCAGCCTAGCGCCGGTGGTACAGCGGGGCGCGCTTCTCCAGGAAGGCCCGCGCCGCTTCCGCCTGATCCTCGGTCATCGCGGCGACCATCTGCTGCCGGTTCTCGAACTCGACCGCGGCGCGGAAGCCCGGTGTCTCCACGGCGATCCACATGCCCACCTTGGTCAGCTCGACCGAGGCCGGCGGGTTACGCATGATCTCCGTCGCGGTCTGCCGGGCCGCCTCGAGCAGCCGCTGCGGGGCGACGACCCGGGCCAGCAGCCCGCCCGACAGGGCCTCGGGCGCGTCGAACCGGCGCCCGGTGAGCATGAGCTCGTGCGCGCGGCCGGCGCCCATCAACCGGGGCAGCAGCCAGGAGACGCCGATGTCGCAGGCCGAGTAGCCGGCGCGGATGAACGACACCGCGAACACCGCCCCGTCCGCGGCGATCCGCACGTCGCTGGCGCAGACCAGGGCGAGGCCGCCGCCGGCCGCCGCGCCGTTGACCGCGGCGATCACCGGCTGCGGCAGCTCGTGCAGCCGGTGGGCGAGCTCGGCGATCTCCCGCTGGCGTTCGAACACCCGCAGCATCTGCCCGTCGATGTCCGCACCGTAGCCGTTGAGGTCGAGCCCGGCGCAGAAGGCCCGGCCGCTGCCGGTCAGGATGACGACCCGGCAGCGCCGGTCGCGGCGGATGTCGTCGAGCGCCGCGGTGAGCCCGGCGACGAGCGGCTCGTTCAGCGTGTTCAGCGACTGCGGGCGGTTGAGGGTGACGGTCGTGATGCCGTCATCACCGGCTTCGACCAGAACCTCAGGCTGCACCGGCGTTCTCCTTCCCAACTTAGCGAGCGATAACTAATGTAGCAGTCGTGACCAACGGAGCGCTGGCCGGACTGCGTGTGCTGGAGCTGGCAGGTATCGGTCCGGCCCCGCACGCGGCGATGCTGCTGGGCGACATGGGCGCGGCGGTGCTGCGGGTCGAGCGGCCGGGCGCGCCGGCCGAGCAGCTCCCGAGCCACGTCCTGCGCAACCGGACCATCGTCGAGGCCGACCTCAAGCGCGATCTCGACCGCGTGCTGGACCTCGCGGCGTGCGCCGACGTGCTGATCGAGGGTTTTCGGCCCGGCGTGGCCGAGCGGCTCGGGATCGGGCCGGAGGAGTGCCTGCGCCGCAATGCGCGTCTGGTGTACGGGCGGATGACCGGATGGGGACAGGAGGGGCCGCGCGCCGGCACTGCGGGCCACGATCTGAACTACATCTCGGTCACCGGCGTACTCGACGCGATCGGCCGGCCCGACGCGCCGGTGCCGCCGCTGAACCTCGTGGGCGACTTCGGCGGCGGCTCGCTCTTCCTCGTGGCCGGTATCCTCGTGGCGCTCGTCGAGCGCGGTCGCTCCGGCCTGGGGCAGGTCGTCGACGCCGCCATGGTCGACGGCGCGAGCGTGCTCGCCCAGCACATCCTCGAGATGCGGGCGCAGGGTGCGTGGCTCCCGGGCCGTGCCGCCAACCTGCTCGACGGCGGCGCGCCGTTCTACCGGACCTATGCGTGCGCCGACGGCCGTTTCGTGGCCGTCGGCGCGCTGGAGCCGAAGTTCTACGCGCTGCTGCTGCACGGGCTCGGACTGGTCGGGTCGGCACTGCCGGAGCAGTACGACCGGGCCGGGTGGCCCGTCCTGGCCGAGCGGTTCGCGAGCGTCTTCCGCAGGCGCACCCGCGACGAGTGGGCCGAAAGCTTCGCGGGCACGGATGCGTGCGTGACGCCGGTGCTGACGTTCGACGAGGCCGTGCACGAGCCGCACGTGGCCGCGCGCGGTGCGTTGCGGCTCGCGCAGGGCCACGTTGTCGCCGGACACGCGCCGCGCTTCGGGCGATCAGATGCCGGCGTCGCGTCCGCCGGCGCGGTCCACACCGATCTGGACACCGCGCTGGCGGCGTGGCGGGCCGGGCCGTGACGCGCAGGAGACCAGGTCATTGCCGGCGGGCAGCCGCATCCGCGCCAGGCCTGCCCGACGGGGAGATCTCGTTCACGGTGGCCGTTCGACCGTGATGCTTGGACATCCTAGTATTCCATCGTAAGGTACATGGACGTCCAAGTATCCGGCCCGTGAATCAGGAGTGGGCATGGCTCCCAGCGCACCGTCCGAGTTGCACGTTCCCGCCCACCCGGTCCGGTTCGTGACCGCGGCGAGCCTGTTCGACGGGCACGACGCGGCGATCAACGTGATGCGGCGGCTGCTGCAGGCGCAGGGTGCGGAGGTGATCCACCTCGGGCACGACCGCAGTGTCGACACCGTGGTGCGGGCCGCGCTGGAGGAGGACGTGCAGGGAGTGGCGATCTCCTCCTACCAGGGCGGGCACGTGGAGTACTTCACCTACCTGGTGGAGCGGCTGGCCGAGTCCGGCGCCGGCCACGTGCGGGTCTTCGGCGGTGGGGGCGGCGTGATCGTGCCGGAGGAGATCGCGTTGCTGCGTGAGCGTGGCGTCACGATCTTCTCCCCGGAGGACGGCCAGCGGCTCGGTCTGCCCGGCATGATCAACCAGCTGATCCGGGCCTGCGACGTCGACCTCACCGGCACGGGTCCGGACCTCAAGGCGCTGCTGGCCGGCGATCCGGCCGCGCTGGCCCGGGCGATCACGGTGCTCGAGACGGGGCAGTCGCCGGAGCTGGCCGCCCCGTTGCGGGCCGCGGCGGCCGGGCGCACCGTGCCGGTCCTGGGCATCACCGGCACGGGCGGATCGGGCAAGTCGTCGCTGACCGACGAGTTGCTGCGCCGGCTGCGGCTGGACCAGGAGGACAAGCTGCGGGTCGCCGTCCTGGCGATCGACCCGACCCGGCGGCGCGGCGGCGGTGCGCTGCTGGGCGACCGGATTCGGATGAACGCGCTGGAGACAGGACTGGGCAGCCGCACGTTCTTCCGGTCGCTGGCCACCCGCACCGCCGGCGCGCAGCTGCCCGAGCGCCTCGACGACATCCTGGTCGCGGTCAAGGCGGCCGGGTTCGACCTGGTGATCGTGGAGACGCCGGGCATCGGCCAGGGCGACGCGGGGATCGTGCCGTTCTCCGATGTGGCGCTCTACGTGATGACGCCGGAGTTCGGTGCCGCGTCGCAGCTGGAGAAGATCGACATGCTCGACTTCGCCGACGTCGTGGCGATCAACAAGTACGAGCGGCGCGGTGCTGAGGACGCCCGCCGCGACGTGGCGAGACAGTTGGTGCGCAACCGGCAGGCGTTCGGCGTCGCATGGCAGGAGATGCCGGTGTTCGGCACCAGCGCCGCCCGATTCAACGACGACGGCGTCACCGCGCTCTTCCAGCACCTGCGGGACCTGCTGGTGGCCAAAGGGCTGCCGGCAGGTGCCGGGACGCAGCCTGCCGTCGACGTCCGCGCCTCCTCCGGGCTGACCAGTGTCGTTCCGTCCGCCCGCTCCCGCTATCTGGCCGAGATCTCCGACGCGGTCCGCGGATACCACCGTGCGACCGACGCGCAGGCCGAGGTGGCGCGCCGGCGCCAGTCGCTGCGCGTGACGGTCGAGCTGCTCGGCGACGACCCAGCCGCGGGAGCGGTGCGCGAGCTGGCGGCCGTCACCGACCGCGAGCTGCTGCCGGAGGTGCGTGAGCTGCTCGCGACGTGGCCGGCGCGGGTCGCGCAGTACTCCGGCGACGAGTACGTCTACCGGGTCCGTGACCGGGAGATCCGCACGCCGTTGACCCGGGAGACCCTGTCCGGCTCGCGGGTCCGCCGGGTGGCGCTGCCGCGCACCCGCGACGAGGCCGAGCTGCTCATGTTCCTGCGCCGCGAGAACCTGCCCGGGTTCTTCCCGTTCACCGCCGGGGTGTTCCCGTTCAAGCGGGAGGGCGAAGCCCCGGCGCGGATGTTCGCGGGCGAGGGCGACGCCTTCCGGACCAACCGCCGGTTCAAACTGGTGAGCCGGGGCGGCGAGGCCACCCGGCTGTCGACGGCGTTCGACTCGGTCACCCTCTACGGGCGCGATCCGGACCCGCGCCCGGACATCTACGGCAAGGTCGGCACCTCAGGTGTCTCGATCGCCACGCTCGACGACATGAAGGTGCTCTACTCCGGCTTCGATCTGTGTGCTCCGACCACCTCGGTGTCGATGACGATCAACGGCCCGGCCCCGGCGATCCTGGCCATGTTCCTCAACACCGCCATCGACCAGCGCATCGACGCCTTCCGTGCGGAGCAGGGTCGCGAACCTGACGCGGCGCAGGCCGAGGAGATCCGCGCCTGGGTGCTGGCCAGCGTCCGCGGTACGGTGCAGGCCGACATCCTCAAGGAGGACCAGGGCCAGAACACCTGCATCTTCTCCACCGAGTTCGCGCTGCGCTGCATGGGCGACATCCAGCAGTGGTTCATCGACCACCGGGTGCGCAACTTCTACTCGGTGTCCATTTCCGGCTACCACATCGCCGAGGCCGGGGCCAACCCGATCAGCCAGCTGGCGTTCACGCTCGCCAACGGCTTCACCTACGTCGAGTCGTACCTGGCCCGCGGGATGGCGATCGACGACTTCGCGCCGAACCTGTCGTTCTTCTTCTCCAACGGTATGGACGCCGAGTACACGGTGATCGGGCGGGTCGCCCGGCGGATCTGGGCCATCGCGATGCGGGAGAAGTACGGCGCGGGGGAGCGGTCGCAGAAGTTGAAGTACCACGTGCAGACCTCCGGCCGGTCGCTGCACGCGCAGGAGATGGACTTCAACGACATCCGCACCACCCTGCAGGCGCTGTGCGCCATCTACGACAACGCCAACAGCCTGCACACCAACGCCTACGACGAGGCCGTCACCACCCCCAGCGAACGCTCAGTCCGCCGGGCCCTGGCCATCCAGATGATCATCGACAGGGAATGGGGCCTGGCCGGCAACGAGAACCCGCTGCAGGGCTCGTTCGTCATCGACGAGCTGACCGACCTGGTCGAAGAAGCGGTGCTGGCCGAGTTCGACCGCATCGCCGAGCGCGGCGGGGTCCTCGGCGCCATGGAGACCGGCTACCAGCGCGGCCGCATCCAGGACGAGTCGATGCTGTACGAGCACCGCAAGCACGACGGCAGCCTGCCGCTCGTCGGCGTCAACACCTTCCTCGACCCGCACCGCGACGAGACCCCGCCGCAGACCGTCGAGCTGGCCCGGGCGACCGAGGACGAGAAGCAGTCCCAGCTGACCCGGCTCGCCGACTTCCACGCCCGGCACGCCGGGGAGGCGCCCGCCGCGCGCGCCCGGCTCCAGCAGGTCGCGATGAACGGCGGCAACGTGTTCGCCGAGCTGATGGAGGCAGTGCGGCACTGCTCGCTCGGCCAGATCTCCGACGCCTTCTTCGAGGTGGGTGGCCAGTACCGGCGCAACGTATGACCGCGGTGTTGAGCGCCGGGGCGCCTCCTGCGGCGGCACAGGACCGTCCCGTCCTCGCGCACGTTGTAACCTCCGGGGTATCCGACCAGCCGAGGAGGAACCCGGTGACGACCGCACGGCTCCCGTTCGACCCGATCGGGGAAGCTGCCCGGCTGTGGCGTGAGCACGGCTGGGAGGCCGCCACCGACGGCATGGCCGCCGTCACCTCGCTCATGCGGGCCCAGGCGATCGTCCAAGCGTGGGTGGACGACGTCCTGCGCCCGTTACAGCTGAGTTTCGCCCGGTACGAACTGCTGATGCTCCTGTCGTTCACCAGGGAAGGCTGCCTGCCGATGGCCAAGGCGGGCGCCCGGCTGCAGGTGCACCCGACCAGCGTCACCAACGCAGCCTCGCGCCTGGAGGCCGCGGGACTGGTGGTCCGTCGTCCGGACCCGAACGACGGCCGTGGCGTGCTGGTGACCATTACCGGCGCGGGCCGATCCGTGGCGGCACGGGCCACGGAGCTCCTCAACGAGCAGGTCTTCAGCCGGCCCGAGCTGACCTCGCCCGGAATGCACGCTCTCGTCGACACCCTTCGGGAGCTCCGGCAAGTGGCGGGAGACTTCGAGACGTGACCCGCCCCGGAGCCGGGCGCCGCCACCTGGCCGACGATCTCGGCCACCACCTGACCCTGGACGGCCCGCCCCGACGCATCGTCTCCCTGGTCCCCTCACTCAGCGAGGCGCTGGCCGTGACGGTCCCGGACCGGCTGGTCGCGGTCACCGACTGGTGCACGCACCCGCCGGGGCTGGATCTGCCACGGGTGCGCGGCACGAAGAACCCGGATCGGTCCGCGGTTGAGGCGCTGCGGCCGGACCTCGTGGTAGCCAACCAGGAGGAGAACCGCCGGATCGACGTGGACCGGCTGCGGGCTGCCGGTGTGCCGGTATGGGTCACCGTGATCGAATCCCTCGACGACGCGCTGCGATCGCTGCGGCGGCTGTTCGTCGACGTGCTCGCCGTCGGTGAACCGGGCTGGCTGCGCACCGCGGCCGACGAGTGGAGCCGCCCGGCGCCGCAGCCGGCGTCGCGGGTCGTCGTCCCCATCTGGCGCGATCCGTGGATGGTGGTGGGCTCCCGCACGTTCGCCGGTGATGTCCTGGTCCGGCTCGGCCTGGTCAACGCCTTCCGTACCTCCCCCGAGCGTTATCCCCGCGTGAATCTCGCCGAACTGCGGTCGGCCGACCCGGGCCTCGTGCTGCTGCCCGACGAGCCCTACCCCTTCACCGATGACGACGGGCCGGAGGCGTTCCCCGGCATCAGGACGGTGCTCGTGTCGGGGCGTCAGCTCACCTGGTACGGCCCGTCGCTGGCCTCGGCCCGCGCGGAGCTGCTCGATCAGTTGCGCTGAAGGTGTCGCGGGCGATGCTGCTCGGGCTCGCCGGGTACTGCATCGGCGGTACGCCGGGCTCGATTGCGGCGACCGCGGTACGTGCGGTCACCGTGGTCGGCCGACGACGCGAGACGGCCTGGTGGCGCTTGAAGTCCGCCTGACCCGCGCCGGCACGCCGCGACCGCTCACCGGCGCTGCCGACCTCGCCGCCTACCGGATCGTGCAGGAGGCACTCACCAACGCCCGCAAGCACGGTGGCGGAGCAGCCGTGGACCTGGGTGTCAGGTACGGCGAGTTGGCGGCGGACTGACTCGGCGGCCCAGCCGCGCACCGTCCATTCCTGCCGTCCGCGCCGGCGACCTGCCGGTCGGGCGGACGGCAGCGGCGGTGGCGTCCGTCCATCGACGTCCAATGTGGACGGTCATGGTCCGTCATCCCGGTTCTGTGGGCCGGCTTGCTGAGATCGCCTCACCGGGCACCGGGTGGCCGGTAACCGACCTCTCGCTGGGCGGCTCGATCAATCTCTTCCGGCGTCAGCAGTACAACCGTTTCCGTCCTGACCGCGCCGGAGGCGGTGGCGGCAAGGCCGACGGCGGCGGCCGTCGCGTTGTCGGGCAGCTCCGCGATGAGGAAGACGTCCGCACCACCGAAGGCAAAGTGGAACGACTCCAGCCGGCCCCCGAGGCGGGCGATCAGGTTCTCAGTCTGCGCAACGCGGCCGCCGCCGCCTTCGTCGAGGAGGCCACGAACGCCCTCGGTCGTGTAGGTGCTTCGAAACAGGTACTTCGCCACGCATGTCACCTTCTTCCAGGGGTCCCGCCTGCGGCCACCGCACGCTTGCGCCTTACTGCGGCGGCGCCACGACCCGAGAATTTCCCCGTGTCGGCGACACAAACATTCCGAGTGCAATCCATGAGAGCACCGAAAATTCAGCAGGCCGGGAACTGCGCAGGGAGGGGCCGCGCACGTCGCTCGACCCCTCCCTGCCTTCAACGGACGGCGTACTCGTCGACCTACTCGGTGGGGATGATGCCGAGCTGCTGGAGGACCTTCACGCCGTCGTCGAGCCCGACCTCTTCGACGATGAGTCCGTCGACGACCTTGAGGACGGTCGTGCCGGTGAAGCGGAGCGTCTTGCCGGACGCCGCGGGCACCGAGCCGATGGGCACGTCGTCGAAGGCGATCGGCCCGGTGTGGGTGCCGCCGCCTTCCCACTGGCCGACCACGTAGTCGCCCTCGGCGATCAGGTCGGCGGTCCCCCAGAAGTTGAGGTCCGGGAACGCGGTGCGGAAGTTGGTGGCGAACGCCCGCACTTCGTCGCGACCGCGCATGGGCTTGTGCAGCGAGTACTCGAAGCGGATGTCGGGGTGCGCGAGCTCGTCGATGACGGCAGGGTTCCAGGGGTTGGCCCAGAACTCGGTGAACCACCGTCCGACGATGGCCTTGTTCTCTTCCAGCGACATGATGTCGTCCTTTTCTCTTGTGGGTGATCGCCGGCCGGTTGCTGGCCGGCGATACTGAGAAGACGTGTCCGGCGGGTGTTTCGTGAGACCGGCACCTGGACACCCGCGGCCGCCGGGCGCGATACGACCGCGGGTGCCATCGAAGCAGTGCCCCGACATCCAGCAGACGCGCCGACGGCCGGGTTCGTGAGATCAGAGGCCAGCGGTTTCAGTCAGTAGGGCGCCCAGCCACGTGCTCATTCGGGCCAGACGCCGGAGGTGCCGCGTCGGTGCGAGCCGATCAGGTGCGTGTCGACGATGCCGATCGCCTCCATGAGCGCGAACATCGTCGTCGGGCCGACGAACGCGAATCCGCGCTTGCGTAGCTCTTTCGAGAGGGCGACGGATTCGGGCGAGGTGGTGGGGATGTCGGCGAAGGTTCGCGGCCGGGGGGTCGTTGCCGGCTTGGACGACCAGATGAGCGCGGAAAGTCCGATGTCGTCGCGGAGCCTCTGCGTCGCCTGGGCGTTTCGGATCGCGGCCTCGATCTTCTGCCGGTTTCGGACGATCCCGGTGTCTGCGAGGAGGCGTTCGACATCGCGCTCGGTATAGGCGGCGACCGCATCGGGATCGAAATCGTCGAACGCGGCGCGGAATGCGGGGCGTTTGCGGAGGATCGTGGCCCAGGACAGGCCCGCTTGGAACCCTTCGAGCGTGACCCGCTCGTAGACGCCGCGTTCGTCGGTGACCGGCATGCCCCACTCGGTGTCGTAGTAGTCGCGCAGCATCGGATCGACCGACGCCCACGCGGGCCGGGCCAGGCCGTCTTCGCCGATCACGACGCCGGGGTCTTCGAGTGCCTCGCTCATTGCTGTGTTGCTTCTCCGTCAGTCGGTGAGTCCGGTGGTGCGCATGGTGATGTTGATCCGGCCGGTGTCCAGGCCGCATCCGTCAGCGGCGGTGCAGGGATGCACGCGCGTGACGCCGTGGTAGGCGAGCCGGGATGCTCCGCCGAAGATGAAGAGGTCCCCGGAGCGGAGGCGGAGGTCGGTGTAGGGCTTCCCGCGGTGCTCCGTGTTGCCGAAGCGGAACGTACAGTCGTCGCCGACCGACAGCGACACGACCGGGGCGAGGGAGCGCTCGTCCTTGTCCTGGTGCATGCCCAGACGTGCGGAAGCGTCGTAGTAGTTCACGAGCGCCGTGTCCGGCGTGTAGGCGTTCACCTGGTCTTCGGGGTAGCCGGCGTCGCGAAGCGCACGCCGGCCGAGCCGCACCATCCAGTCCGGAAACGGAAGGACCCGGGCGCCGTTGACGTCGGTCGCTTCTCGTGTGTACTTATACGGCTGCCAGTGCCAGCCCAGGCACACGGTGCGCACGGACATCTCGTGGCCGCGGACCTTTGCGGCCCGAATGGGAACGGGCCCTTGCGTCCAGCAGCGAAACTGGCCCACGACCCACTCCTGCTGCTCCAAGTTGAGCCAACTCGGGATCAGGATCGCACCGGGACCGGGTTCGCTGCGTTCCCCCGGGCCGAGGTCCGGAGTGAAGAGCGTCATCGTCAACCCCCCACCTGGTGTGCTGTGACGACCCCGTTCTCGATCCGCCAGGCGTCGCCTGATTCGGTGACGCCGGTGATTCCATCGAGGTTGACGAGGCCGACCAGATCCAGCGTCGCCCGCTCGGACAGCGCCGCCGCCAGGATGGTTCGTTCCGGCCGCCACGTGGTCGACCAGAGGAGCCTGCGGGCCATCTGCGCCCATCCGACCGGGGAACCTGTCATGATCCACAAATCTGGATCAGCAGCGGTGAACCGGGTGGCCTGCCGCAACCACGACGCAGCGGTCTCCGGCCAGGTCAGGGTCGTGACGATCTCGCCGCCGAGCGCTTCCCACCGAGTCGCGATGGCGTGGACCGTCGTGACGTCGTCGGCCGCCCGGCCCGACCCGATGGCTAACCGTGTCGCGTCGCGGGTCCAGGCGAGTGCCGTGATCGCCGCGACCTCCGCCGCCGTCGCCGCCGGAGCAAGTCGGGGCCGGCTTCCCTGCGAGCCGCGAAGGAGCGGGCTCACCAGGGCGTCCACGGTTCGCCTCTCTCCCGTGCGACCTTCCACGCTTGGTAGCGGTCTTTGCAGCATGTCCCGCACGGCCGGTAGCCGGCGGAGATCGCGGTCGCCTCGTCCGCGAAGAAGACGCGGTGCTTCGCGTAGCCGTCTCGCGCGAGCGCTCGGAGCGCGGCGGGGCAGTCGAGCCGGCCGTAGACCTTGCTGCCGCGGTGGCCGCCCCACTCGCCCTTGGCGGGAGACGAGTGGGAGCGCCCGTCCGCGCCGATGAGCGTGTAGGTCTTCGTAGTGCTCATGCCGCGTCGTGGAAGACGAGGGCGAGCGTGTGCCGCTCGCCGGAGCGGATCGCGGAGACCCCGTGCCGCACCGGTGCCGCCGACCAGCCGCGGGCGGAGCGGACGGGGCGGTCGCGAGTGGTGAAGACATACCCGTGACCGTGCGGCAGGAGTGTGGCCGTGCCGCGGGACTGCGCGCGCGGCCGCTGCTCCAGCAGCAGGAACTCGCCGCCGGTGTGATCGACTCCGGGCTCGTTGAGATTGATCACGACCTGGAGGGGGAAGACGAGGTCACCGTAGAGGTCGCGGTGCAGCGCGTTCCAGTCCTGCTCGCCGTAGCGGAGCAGAATCGCCGACGACTTGGTCTGCCCGGCATCGTGGCACATCTGCAGCCACTCATCGAGCGCGTCCGGCCAAGGGGTGGGCCGGCCGAGCTTGGTCCACCAGTCACGGGCGATCGGCAGCAACCTCGGGTAGAGAGCCTGCTTCAGTGCCTCGATCGGCTCGGGGTACGGTGCCGCGAAGTACCGGTACTGCCCTTCGCCGAAGCGATGCCGGCCCATGTTGATCGTGCTGCGGAACAGCTCATCGCTGTCGTACAGTTCGCGGATCCCCTTCGTCTCCTCGGGGTCGAGGAGCTGCGGGAGCAGGGCGCCGCCGTATTCGTCGATCTCGGCTGCGACGGCGGCCCAGTCCGCGGACTCGACGCGTTTCCGCCAGGGGTTCGCGGGGGGCTTCGTCTTGGTGGTCATGCTGCGACCTCGAGTTCAAGCAGGGCGGTCTTGGCATCGGGCCCGCCGACGTAGCCGCCGAGCGAGCCGTCGGCGCGCAGCACACGGTGGCAGGGAACGACGACGGGCAGCGGGTTGGTCGCGCACGCGGTGCCGACGGCGCGCACGGCCTTGGGGTTGCCGACGAGCTCGGCGACCTCCCGGTAGCTGCGGGTCTGGCCGTAGCCGATGTGCGGGAGGTGCCGCTGGACGAGCTGCCGGAAGCCGCGCGAGAGGGACAGATCGAGCGCCAGGTCGAAAACCTTCCGGCGGCGGTCGAAGTACTCGTCGAGCTCGCGCGCCGCGTCGTCGAGTCGCTTCGGTGCGCGCAGAATGCGGAGGCTGACCTTCTCGGCCAGGTTCTCCAGCACGCGGTCGTGGTCCTCGCGGGCGTAGGCGACGCGGATCAGGCCCTTCGGGGTCGCTGCGAGCAGCAACTTCCCGACCGGGCTGTCGACGGTCGTGTAAGCGATGTCGACGAGACCTTCGGCCTGCGCCTCGTTCTCGAGTCGGGCGTGCAGCCTTGCCAGGGTCTCGGGGTCGATGGGCGCCGATAGGGCGGTGAGGGCGTCATCGTTGCGGATGTCGCTCATTGGACTGCTCCTTTCGTGTCTGCGCCCGGATAGTGCTTCCTGAGGGTTTTGAGTCCGTCGGCGGCGGCTCTCCGTGCCGCGTCGACCGTTCCGCCGAGGATCGCCGCGATCTCCGCGTGTGACATGCCGGCGAGGTACCGAAAGGTGACCGCCTGCCGTTGCTTGCCGGGGAGACGGCCGACGAACTCCCAGACATCCGTGTCGTCGGTGCCCGGGATTCCGATTGAGGTCGGTGCTTCCGGCAATGTCTCCACCGGCAGCGGGTCCCGCTTCGCGGCCCGCTGGACATCGATCGCCTTGCGGCGGGCGATGGTCACGAGCCAGGCCTCGACGTTCGCAGTCTCCGGAAGGTCCGGGTAGGCGCGCAGCGCGGCAAGGAAGGTCTCCGACCAGGCGTCGTCCGCATCTTGCACTCCGAGGAGCGCTCGGCAGACGCGCAGCACGGTGACGCTGTGCTGCGCGACCACGGATTCGAACGGCTGTTTCATGTCCATCCCATTGAAGTCGGGGAAGTCGAGTCTTTCGTGAGATTCGCTAGAACAGTCTTCCGGCGCGTACCTGAGCGGGTTCCTCAAGCTCCAGCAGCGCCTGCTTCCGCCGCAGCCCGCCGGCGTAGCCAGTGAGGTTCCCGTTCGCGCCGACGACGCGGTGACACGGCACGAAGATGCACAGCGGGTTCGCGCCGACCGCCTGGCCGACGCGGTAGGCCAGGGACCTGTCGCCGAGCCGTTCGGCGATCTGCCCGTAGGTGGTGGTCTCGCCGAACGGGATTTCGGCGACGATGCTCCACACGGAGTGCTGGAACGCATCACCCGAGGCGTCGAACGGGAGGTCGAACGCACGCCGGCCGCCGGCCAGGTACTCGATCAGCTGCACGGCCGCCTCGGCCAGCAGCGCATCCTCGGCCGTCGTCACTTCCTGCCCGAACGACTCCCGCGCGGGCCGGCGGATGTGATGGCGGAAGTAGAGGCCGATGATCGCGTCACCGCTCGCGACGATCGTGACCGGTCCGAGGGACGTCTCCACCAGTATGTGTCGCGTGCTCATCACGGTTCCTTTCTCTCTCCGCGCTGTAGACGTCAGATCGGAGCCGAACGTGAGACGGCAGTTTCGACGAATCCACCCGACGCTCGATGGCCCTTACTGGGCGATAGGGCCGTGCTCGGGCGATTTATAACTCACTGTCCGATTCCGCAATGGCTCCGGGTGATCGTTCGGGTGTGGTCAGCACTCCCGGCGGTATGGCGGCATGGTGCGCGCCAATGTGGGGAGTGACGGCACCCGACGCGGGACGACGGGTACGGGAGGGCCATGGTGCTGCTGGGCCTGCGGGTGCCCGCTCCGGTCTCCGGCGCGGTCGGCTTGGCCGTCGGGGTGGCGGGCCGGCTGACCGGTGGGGGCCGTGATGTGTGGGCGCGTCCCGGCCGGCTGCACATCGAGACGCATGGCGTGCACGGGGTGGACGGTGCGCGGGTGGCTCGCCGGGTGGAGCGGGTGTTGGAGCGGCATCCGGGTGTGGTGTGGGCGAGGGTGAACGCACCGGGCTGCCGGGTGGTGGTCGAGGTGACCGATCCGCCGCCGCCGCGCCGGGAGTTGGTGGCGCTGGTGGCGCGCGCCGAGTCCGCACCGACGGACGTGGGCGAGGAGATCGCCGAGGAGGAACTGCACCACCCTGCCGAGGGCCTGCAGCGTACCGGTGTGTTGGCGAACCTGGCGGTCGATGCGGTCGCGTTGGTACTGGCCGGCCTTGCCCGGGTGGCCCCGTGGGCGCCGCTGCCCGCTGAGTTGGCGGGCCTCGTGTCCGCCGTTGAGCTGCATCCCCGGCTACGGGAGTTGGCCGCCAGACGGCTGCATGGGCAGGAGCGGGCGGAGTCGTTGGTTTCCATGGCTGCCGGGTTGGCGCAGGCCCTCGCGGCAGGTGGGTCGGGCGTGGTGGTGGACGTCGCCGAGCGCATCGTCCGGTGGCGGGAGGCCCACGCGGATCAGCAGGCGTGGCGTGCGGCGGAGCCGCGGCTCATCCGCGGTCCGGAGGATGCCGGGGCCGACCCGGCGGTGGTCGAGCGCCCGCGCCCGCTGCCGGACGGTCCGGTGGAGCGCCACCAGCGGCGGGTGCTGGCCGGCGGGGCGGCCGTAGCGGCGGGGGCTGCGCCGCTGGTCGGGCTGCGGCGTGCGGGGGCGGTGGGGCTTGCGGCGCTGCCCAAGGCGGCCGAGGCGGGTCGTGCCGCGTTCGCGTCGCATCTGGGGCTGGTGCTGGCCCGCAGCGGTGCGCTGGTGCTGGATCGGGCGGTGCTGCGCCGCCTGGACCGGCTGGACACGCTGGTGCTGGACGGCGCAGCGTTGCGCTCGGGTCGCTGGGCGCTGACCGACCTGGTTCCGCTCGCCGGTGCCGACTTCGGTGAGGTGGTCGAGCACGGTTCCGCGCTGTTCGCGGTCGAGAACCCGTGGGACGTACGGGCGGCCGGCGAGTGGACGCTGGCCCCGGTCGACAAGCTGGAGGTGCGTGGACGCACCGGCGTCCGGCAGCGGAGAGGGCTGGCTGACGCCGGCGCCGAAGTGGTGTTGGGTCTGGCCCGCCGGCGCCGGTTGGAGGCGGTGCTGGCGGTCGAGGCGGATACCGCACCGGGGCTTGACACGGTCGTCGGCGCGGCCCGCCGCGCCGGGCTTCGGATCGTGCTCGCCACGGACGACCAGCGGCCGCGAGCGCAGTACGCCGACGTCCTGGTGGAGCGCGGCCGGAGTCCGGTCGGCGTGGTACGCGACGTCCAGGCCGCGGGCGGGGTGGTCATGCTGCTGTCGGGGGACCGGCGGGCGTTGGCCGCGGCGGACTGCGGGCTCGGTGTACACGTCGACGGCACACCGCCGCCGTGGGGCGCGCACGTGCTGATCGGATCCGACCTGGGCGGGGCCGTGCTGCTCGTGGAGGCGGTGGCGGCGGCTCGCTCCGTGAACCGGGACTGCATGGTGTTGACGCGGGCGGCCACCGGCCTCGGCGCGCTCGCCGCGCTGGGAGGTGGGGCCACGCGCGCTGCCGCCCGCAGTCTCGGCGTCGTCAACGTCGGTGCGGCGCTGGGGTTCGCCGATGGCGTCTGGCGTGCGCACCGTTTGCACACCCGGACGCCGGCCCGGGTCGCATCGAGTCCACCGTAGCGAGGTCGATCCGGGCCGGCCGTTGGCGGCCCTGGGGCCGCGCAGGATGAGCTACTCCGATGCTGGCCGGGGACGCCACGTGCCGTCGAGCGGAACGCCGGCAGCCGCCGCGATCCGGTCGCGCGATTCGATCAGTCGGGCCTTCAGCGCCGGCAGGTCCACGTTCACCAGCACGCCGTCGCGTTTGACGACGCAGCCGGCGACGAGCACCGTGTCGACCAGGCCGGGATGGCCCGCGGCAACGATCGTGCCGGCCGGATTGTTCGCCGGGAACACGGTCAGGTCGTCGGCGCGCAGCAGGATCAGGTCGGCGTCCTTGCCGGGTGTGATGCTGCCCGTTCGGGCGGCGAGCCCGCACGCCCGCGCGCCGTCGATGGTGGCGAACTCCAGCACGTCGCGGGAGCGCAGGCCGCCGTCGATGCCACGCTGCACCACGTAGGCGGTGCGCATGGTGGCGAACATGTCGCCACCGGCCGACGGGCAGTCGTCGGTGGACAGCGTCGGACGCAGGCCGGCGGCGAGCATCCGGCCGGTCTCCGGCCAGCCGATGCCCATTTTCAGCTCCACGTCCGGGCTGATCGACACCGAACTGCCGGCATCGGCGAGCATCCGCAGCTGCTCGTCGCTGATCCCGTTGGCGTGCACGAAGGTGGTGGTGTCGAACAGCAGGCCGTTGTCGAGGAGTTCGGCGATCGGGCGGCCGCCGGCGCTGCCGGATTCGATGTGCACGCTGGTCCGTAGCCCGAGTTCGGCGGCCAGGCTCAGGTCGTCGCCGACGGTGTCCATCGTGGTCATTTCCGGCCCGCGTAGCCCGAGCGCCATGGTGAGCAGGCCGTCTGCGGAAAGTGTCGAGCGGACGCGGCGGATCTCGGCGTCGATCGGGTCGGTGGTACGGAACCCGGCGCCGTAGCAGAAGATCGACCGCCCTGGCGCGTCCCGCAGCGCCGCGACGGCGGCGTCGGCGTGTGCGGGGCTTTGTCCGCAGTGGAACCAGTCCAGCATCGTCGTGACGCCGGAGTGCAGGGCCTCCAGCCGGCCGAGCAGGTTGCCCAGGTAGACGTCTTCGGGCCGGTAGTGGGGCTTCAACGTGCCGTGCACCGCCGCCAGGTACTCGGCGAACGTCCAGTCCGCGCCGACGCCTCGGAACGCTGTCTGCCAGGTGTGCCGGTGGGTGTCGACGAAGCCGGGCAGGACGATCCGGTCGGTCGCGTCGATCACCTCGGCGCCGGGGACGTCGATCCGCTCGGCAATTTCGACGATCACGCCGTCTTCGATGAGGACGTCGCCGCGGTCGAGATCGCCGACAGCCGGGTCCATGCTGACCACGGTGCCGCCGGTGAGCAGGGTTCTCATCGGGCGAGCTCCTGCGCCGTCGTCGGGACTGCGGCCACCGCGTCGGCCGCGGCGAGCACGTCGTCCACCAGGTCGGCCGTGTCCTCCGTGCCGGCGGCCAGCCGGACCAGGCCCGGCGGAACCCCCGAGTCGGAAAGCTGTTGCTCGCTGAGCATGCCGCGCCACATCGAGGCCGGATGTACGGCGAGCGATTCAACGCCGCCGAGGCTGGCCGACCGGCGGGCATAGCGCAGCCGGCCGAGGAAGGCGTCGGCCGCCTCGAAGCCGCCGGCGAGCTCGATCGCGAGTACCCCGCCGAAACCGCTCATCTGGCCGGCCGCCAACGCGTGCTGCGGGTGGGACGCCAGGCCGGGGTAGTGCACCCGGGTCACGGCTGGGTGGTCGTGCAATGCCTCGGCCAGGGCCTGGCCGTTGGCGTTGTGCCGCGGCATCCGCAGCGGCAGGGTGCGTAGGCCGCGCAGCAGCAACCACGCATCGATCGGGCCGAGCACGGCACCGGTGAGCACGGCGACATCCCAGATCCGGTCCAGCAGCTGCGCCGGCCCGGCCAGCACTCCGGCGGACACGTCGGAGTGGCCGTTGAGGTACTTGGTCGCGCTGTGCCAGACCAGGTCGATGCCGAAGTCCGCCGGTCGCTGGTTGATCGGGGTGGCGAAGGTGTTGTCCGCCATGGTCAGCACGTTGTGTGCGCGGGCCAGGTCCGCGACGGCGCGGAGGTCGGTGAGCTGCAGCAGCGGATTGCTCGGCGATTCGACCAGGATCAGTCGGGTCTGCGGGGTCAGCGCCCGCTCGAACGCCGCACGGTCGGTCTGGTCGACCTGGGTGATCGACACGCCCAGCCGCGGCAGCAGGTTCAGCAACACCGACGCCGTGCCGCCGTAGGTGGACTGCTGCCCGATCACGTGGTCGCCGGCGGACACCAGGGCCAGCACGGCGGTGGTGAGGGCGGCCATCCCGGAGGCGGTGACCATTGCCGCCTCGGTGTGCTCCAGTTCCGCGACCACGGCCGCGACCTGCGCGTGGTTCGGGTTGCCGTAGCGGGTGTAGAAGCCCTGGCCCCGCCGGTGCACGGCGGCCTGGGTGAACTGCTCCGCGTCGTCGGCCCAGAACGTTGCCGTCTGGTAGATGGGTGGTGCAACGGCGCGGCTGGGCTGGACGCCGCGGTCGGCGTGAATGGCGACCGTGCTGCTGCCCGACATGGATTCCCTCCGTGGACCGTCGGATGTGACGCCATGGAGCATGACCGGCCGGAACGCCGGCGCAAACGGATCCCGGCAACTTTGGCAGCAAGTTGCGCCCCAGTTCGGGGCACGTGATTGTGGTAGATAGCGCCGTACGGCAATAATCTGCCACCATGGACGAGGTTGACCGGTCGATTCTGGCGGTGCTGGAACAGCACGGCCGGATCAGCAACGCCGAGCTCGCCGCCCGGGTCGGCCTGTCGCCGTCGCCCTGCCTGCGGCGCGTGCGCCGGCTGGAGGAGACCGGGTTGATCCGCGGTTACCGGGCGCTGGTCGATCCCGCCGCGGTCGGACGCGGCCTGCGGGTGTTCGCCGGCATCCGGCTGGTGCGGCACGCCCGCGCCGACGTGGTCGCGTTCGAGCGTGCGGTCGTCCGACTGCCCGAGGTGGTGCAGAGCCACCACGTCACCGGCAACTACGACTACCTGCTCCAGGTCGAGGTCGCCGACCTGCCCGCCTACGAGGACTTCCACGCCAACCGGTTGGCCAGCCTGCCCGGCGTGGCCATGGTGACCAGCTACGTCACCATGAAGACGCTCTCGCCCGACACCGCGTGATCGACTGGACGAACGCCGGCGTGCAAGGCCGCAGCGGTGTGCCGGCCGCGGGGAACCACGGCCGGCACGCGCAGGTGCGTCAGCGGGCGGCCTGTTTGATCAGATCAGCGACCGCGGCCGGCTGGGAGACGTAGATGGCGTGGCTGCCGGCCACCTCGACGACGGTGGAGCCGGCGCGTTCAGACATCGCGCGCTGGGCGGGCGGCGGGATCATGCGGTCGTCGGTGGCGACCAGGTACCAGCTCGGCTTGCTGCGCCAGGCGGGTTCGTTGACGGCGCCGGCGAGGGCGTCGACGCCCCACGGGACCTGCGCGTCGGCCAGGAACTGGGCTTGGTCCGCCGGGAGGTCGCCGGCGAAGGAGGCGTGGAACTTGTCACGGTCGAGGAAGAGGAACCCGTCGACCGGAGGCAGGATCGGCGGGACCGGGGCTCCGGGCGGCGGGTCGGCGATCAGCGTGTTCACCGATTCGCCCTTGTCCGGTGCGAACGCGGCGATGTAGACCAGCGCGGTCACGTTGGGGTGGGTGCCGGCCTCGCTGATCACGGCGCCGCCGTACGAGTGACCGACCAGGACCGTGGGGCCGTCCTGCCGGTCGAGGATCATGCGGGTTGCCTCGGCGTCGCCCTGCAGCGACAGGGTGGGGTTCTGGACGACGCTGACCCGGTATCCGTCCTGCCTGAGCAGGTCGTAGACCGGTTGCCAGCCGGATCCGTCGACGAAACCGCCGTGCACGAGCACGACGTTGGTAGCAGCACTCACGACCTTCACTCCTCGCGTGGTGGATCGGTGCGAATGCGAGTGACGGTAGGCGGCCGGTCGCGGCGTTCGACTACGTCAAATGACTGGTTTCGGCCAGTGCGTCGCGCAGTGCCGCCCGGGAGGTGATGCCGAGCTTCGGGAAGATCTGGTAGAGGTGCGTGCCGACGGTCCGTGGCGAGAGGAACAGCTTTTCGCCGATCTGTTTGTTGGTCAGCCCGGCGGCGGCGAGTTCGGCGATCTGCCGCTGCTGGGGTGTCAGCGCGGCCGGCCCAGCCGCAGCCAGGCCGCCGATGGTCTGGCCGGTCGCCCGCAGTTCCGCCGAGGCGCGCGCCGCCCACGGGCGGGCCCCGAGCCGGTCGAAGGTCTCCAGCGCGGCCGCCAGATGTTCGCGGGCCGCGGTGTTGGCCTTGACCCGGCGCAGCCGTTCGCCGTAGGCGAGCAGGATCCGGGCGCGTTCGAACGGCCAGCGCCGGCCGCCGCTGACGGCAAGGGCGGAGTCGAACAGCGCCGGCGCCTCGTCGTCGGGCGCGGCGAGCGCGCCTGCCGCGTCGACGGTCATGGCCAGCCGCGCGGACATCGCGCCGACGCCGCAGGCGCGGGCCGCTGCCACGTGGGCCCGGGCCTCCGCGATGCGTCCGGTGCGAACCGCGGCCTCGACGACGTCCATGATCAGCCACAGGCTGTGCGGGACATGCGCCGCCAACTGCCCGACGGGGGCGATCGCGAGGGCCTGCTGGTACGCCTCCTCGAAGTCCGCGCGCCCCAGAGCGTCCAGCAACTTCGCCTGCCCGGCGATCCGCAGGACGAGACCGGCCCGTCGCGGCGTGGCCCAGATCGTCATCCGGTCGGTCAGCTGCCGCACCTGATCGTGGTGGCCCTGCGCGGCCGCCAGCATCGCCAGCAGATACAGGCCGATGCATTCCAGGAGCCGGTAGTCGTGGGTGCGGCACAGCTCGACGTGTTCCTCGGCGATGCGCCGGGTGTCATCCCACTCGCCGGTCATGAACTGGTCGAGCCCGAGCAGGGAACGGGCGTGCAGCGTCAGGGCGACCCCAGGGCGGCGGTCGTCGCCGAGAATCGCGGTCAGCGCCGTGCGACACAGCGTCAGCCGGTCCAGGAACATCGCGGCCAGGCCGACGCGGATGCTCCACACGGCATCGGCCTGCACGCTCAGACCGGCGACCGCGGCGTCGAGCCGGTCGAGCAGCGGTGCCGCCGTGCGGGCGGGGTCGTCGAACGTGCCGGCCAGCAGGACCAGCAGCTCGGGCACGGCTGGGGACAGCCCGGCCAGCGCGGCGTGAAACGGCTCCCACAGCTGCGGCTCCCCGCCGAAGTAGCACACCCAGCCGAGCGTGTAGAGGGCCTCGACCATCGTGGCGTTGCCCCCGTCGTACGGCAGCGGCTGCATCTCGATGGCGCCGGCCAGCAGCCGATGCGCGGTGTCGGTATCGCCCTCCCCGCTGAGCAGCAGATGATGCGCCGCGGCGACGGCGGAAACCAGCGATTGCTCGCCCAGGCCCGGCCGGGCGTCGGCCAGCAGCCTGGGCACCTGGCGGAGGTCTCCGGTGACGACGGCACCGAGGTAGGCCGCTTCGGCGAGCCGGCGACTGCGGTCGGCACCGGCCGGGCTCAGGTCGGCGGCGCGCAGCAGGGTGGTGACCGCGCCGGCGGCGTCGCCGCGGCTGCGCACCGTGTACGCGGCATGCTCGAGACGCCGGGCCACCTCCTCGTCCGGCCCAGCGGTTGCCTGCGCCAGGTGCCAGGCGGCCCGTTCCGGCCGGTCGGCCATCCTGGCGGCCAGCTCGGCGTGTGCCCGCATGCGCTCGCCGACCGTGGACCCTTCGACCACGGCCGACCTGGTCAGCGGATGGTGGAACGCCAGGCGGCCGGCCTGTTCGTCGACGTGGACCAGGCCCGCCCGCTCGGCGGCGGCCAGCGCCGCCAGGTCCGGTTCGCCGGTGACAAGGCTGCTCAGCTGGCCGCTGCCGTCGAGCGCCGCGAGCAGGAGCACGCGTCGGGCCGGCGCGGGCAAGCCACTGATCCGTGACTCGAACGCCGCCTGGAGGCGATGGTTGAGCGGAAGTACCTCCGGCAGCGACCCGAGACCCGACTGCTGGCGGCCGGTGAGCGCCAGCGGCAGTTCCAGCAACGCCAGCGGATTGCCGTGCGCCTCGGCGAGCAGGCGCCCTCGCACCCGGGGGACCAGGGCCGGGAAGCGCTGGGTGACCAGCGCCGCGGCCGCCTCGTCGTCCAGCGGCCGGATCTCGTGTTCCGGCAGGCCGGCCCGGTCGAAGAAGGTCTCCTGCCCGTACCGGTACGAGGCCAGCAGCCCGGCTCGGCGCGGCAGTCGGCGAGCCACGATCGCCAGTACCATGGCGCTCGCGCGATCGAGCCACTGCAGGTCGTCGACGATCAGCAGGATCGGGCCCGTCGTGGCCCCGCGCTGCAGCAGCGCGAGAACCCCGTTGGCGATCATCAGCAGGCTCGGCGGGGAACCTTCGCGGACGCCCAGCGCGACCTGCAGCGCCCGCCGGTGGGCCGCGCTCAGCCGCCCGAGATCATCGGCCAGGGGGTGCAGCAGCTGGTGCAGGCAGGAGAAGCTGTGCTCGGCCTCGAACGGGGTGCCCGACGCCGCCAGAACCCGGACCCGGGCTGCCGCAGCGTCATCGGCGGCCACCCGTAACAACGCCGTCTTGCCGACCCCCGGCTCGCCCACCAGCAGCAACGCGCCACCGGAACCCGCTGCCGCATCGAGGAACGAACGCAGCACCGCGATCTCGTCGTCGCGCCCGACGAGATCGACACCACCAGGAGACGCATTGAGCACGTGGACCGCCGAGGAGTCGCACCCCGAACCCGTGAACCTGTCCCGGTCCGCTACCGAAACCCCGACGGCCGGGGCCCGGCAGGAAAGCTAGCGCAGACGTCGCGGCGGCACACCCGCGGCGCAGAGTCGCTCCGCACCAGGTGCTCACCCACAGGATCACCATAGGTGCGCGCCGAGCGGCACGAAACCGGCCATTCGGGGGCGATGCTCGGACCGCGGCCGGCGTGAACCCGGCAACGCAGCGTGCCGCGCCTCAGCGGAGTGGGCGGACCCCGGGCATCGTCCTGATGCGCTGTTGCGTTAGCGGTATTGGGGTACGGGTAATCGCGGTTGATGTTGCGGTCCCTGCTCGTCGCGGCGCTCCTGCTTCCCCCACCCCTCCAGCAGGCTCCGCCGGCGCAGCCGCCGCCGATCTCGTCCGACGACCGGGTCTACACGGCGGACCAGACCTCCAACACGGTCACCGTGATCGACCCCCACGCGAACCGGGTCCTCGGCACCGTTGCGCTGGGCAGTGTCCGGATGGACACCGGCGCGGACACCCTCGGCGCGATGTACGACGGCCAACTGGACGTTCACGGCCTCGGGTTCTCGCGTGACGGGCGGTACCTGGACGTGATCGACGTGACCACCAACGCCGCCCACGTCGTCGACACCGCCACCAACAGGGTCGGCGGGTCCAGCATCGTGGCCACGGACCGCACGGCACGGCTCCGGCACCGCACAGATCCGCTCCCTGCCCGGCCTGGACGAGATCATCGTCGACGTACGCGGCCTGCGACCGAACCGCCGCTACACCGTCTACGCCGCCCACGACACGACGGCCCTGCTGTCCGCCACCGCCAACGCCGCCGGCGCGATGCCCGAGGTCCCCGCCTACGTGCAGTTCTTCGCCAACCGGTGGGACCGGGTCATCGTCCGCCCCGCACCAGTCAGCGGATAGCCGTCCGCACGGGCCGGCTGCGGCCTGGAAGGCCTCGACGCTCATTCACGAGATACAACTCCCGGAGCCGCCAGACCCTGCTGTGGAACGGGACACCTCGGCAGGCAAGCGCGCCGGCCGACGCACAACGCGCATCCTCGGACGGATACCCCTTCCGCAGTCTCGAGTTCGCGGTTTCGGCCGGCTGAGGAACCCGGCGGGCGGCCTGCGCCGCCCGCCGTCTGCTCTCGACCTGCCCTAGTTGTGCTTGATCTGGATCGTCCAGGTGATCGTCGAGGTCAGCGCCTCCTGCTGGTACGCGGGGTTGCGGACGAAGTCGGTGGCGTCGAAGACCTGGACGGTGTAGGTGCAGATCTTCTTGACCTGCAGGTCCTTGCGACCGCACCACGGTGGCTCGGTCTGCCCCTTGTGCGGCTTGGGCTTTTTGCCGACGACGTCGACCGAGGTTCGGCCGGCCCATTCGGGGATCTCGTGGCCGTTGATCAACCAGCGGGTGGACACGGTCGGGATGGGCACCGGGGTGACCGACAGCCTGGCCGGCGCCGACGCCGGGACGTCGCTGCGGGTGGCCCGGTCGACCAGGCCGGTCATCTCGTAGAACTTCCGGGTCATCTCCTCGCGGCCGACCAGGTTGAACGGCTTGAGCAGAGAGCGCATCAGGGAGTCGTCGCTGGGCCGGTAGATGCCGAGGTTGTAGTAGTAGGCGCCTTCGTACGTGCCGATGGTGCCGCCGTCCGGGGTGTTCTCACCGACCCAGTACCACCACTTCGTCCGCTGCGCGGCCTGCTGTTCGGCGTTGTGGACGGAGACGTTGGCGAACGGCGGTTCATCGTCGGTGTAACGGCTGCCGTCGCCGGGGTAGGCCCAGTACGGGTACTCGTCGGCCAGGTCGCCGAGGGAGTGGCCGAGCTCGTGCGGCAGGATCTCCGCACCGGCCCAGTGCCCGCCGGAGAAGGTGACGAGGTCGTCCTCGACGTAGCCGGCCCCGCCGTACGTCGGGCTGTTGATCACGACGGCGATCTGGTCGAACGCGGGCGCCAGCGCGGCGTAGGACTGAGCGACGGGGACGTCGACGCAGACCAGGCGGGCCAGGCCCTCGCAGTAGTAGGTGCTGTTGAGCGCGGTGTCCTTCAGCACGCCCTCGGTGGGGTCGTTGTCGGATCCGGACTCGTTGGAGACGACGTTGACCTGCCAGACGTTGAACAGCTTGCGGTAGCTCTTGAACGGCTCGCGCTGGGCGAGGATGTTCCAGCTGTAGGCCACCTGGGTGGCGAACAGCGCCTGCTCGTCCGCGGTGTAGCCGTCACCGAGGTAGACCAGGTCGATGCGCTTGTCGCTGGGGCCGTTGACCTCGATCGGTGTCACGGTGGCGGATGGCTTGGCCAGGCTCTGCCGGCTGCCGGTCTGGGCCGGTACCGCCACGTAGCCCTGCGGGCCGGACTCGCTGAAGGCCTCCACCTTCCGCTCACTCGGGGTCTGCGCGTTGGCGGGCCCGGCGAAGACGGTGACTACCGCGACCAGAACCGCGCTGACGAACATGGGAACGCTGCGCACAGGGGTGCTCCTTCCTGGGAAGTGCGCAGATCGTCGCGTTCACGGGTCACGGGCCGGTCACGTGTGCGGGCCCGGGTTTGGTGAATCCCCAGCTCAGCGCGGGTGGATAACGCTGCTGTTATGTCCTTTCGGGATGCGTCCATCCGCAGTCGCCATAACCGGTCAGGTATGGGAATGCGGGAGGTATCCGGGCACCTGGGCCCGTGTGACGATCGCTGGACTTCACGTGAGGGGCGATCCATGCTCGTACGCCGACGTTCGGCAGCCGGGGAGCGCGAGGGCCGTTCGCCCTGGCGGCTCGCCTGGACGAGATTCCGCAGTGACCGGACCGGGGTCGTCTCCGGCGTCATCGTCCTGCTGTTCTTCGCCGTTGGGCTGGGTGCGCCGGCGATCGCCTGGTTGTACGGGAAGAATCCCTATGAGACCTACGGTCAGAACACCCCGGGGCTGCTCAACGAGTACGGCTTCCCGCTCAAGCCCAATGGCGGCATCGACCCGGAGTTCTGGTTCGGGTTGGAGCCCGGGCTCGGCCGGGACGTCTTCACCCAGCTGCTGTACGGCGTCCGTACCTCGCTGCTCATCGCGATGGCCGTGGTCGTCATCGTCACGGTCGTCGGTGTCTTCGTGGGGATCGCCGCCGGCTACTTCGGCGGCTTCGCCGACTTCGCGATCGGCCGGGTCATCGACGTCCTGCTGGCCTTTCCCGGCTTGCTGTTCTTCATCACCGTCATGCCCGTGGTGACCGCGTTGTTCGTGTCGCCGGACGAGGAGACACCGGTGGCGCTGCGGATCGCCGCCCTGGTGCTCGTCCTGTCCTTCTTCGGCTGGACGCGTACGGCTCGGCTGCTGCGCGGGCAGGTGCTGTCGTTGCGCGAGCGGGAGTTCGTCGAGGCCGCGCGGGTCAGCGGGGCGAAGCCGTGGCGGATCATCCGTCGTGAGCTGCTGCCCAACCTGTGGACGCCCATCCTGGTCACGGTCACCCTCGATCTGCCCGCCTACGTGACGGCCGAGGCGGCGTTGTCGTTCCTCGGGGTCGGCATCGTCGAACCGACCCCGGACTGGGGTCGCATGATCCATCGCGGCGCTCAGGTGTACGCCACCGACATGACATACATGATCTTCCCCGGTCTGGCGATGTTGATCTTCGTGCTCGCCTTCAACCTGCTCGGGGATTCCGTCCGGGACGCCCTGGACCCAAAGGCATCCCGGTGAACCATCACTTCGAAGGGACCACCAGATGCGGACAATGAGAAGACGAAACGTCGCCGCCGCGCTCGCCGCGGTCGCGCTGACCAGCACGGCGTGTACCGCAGGCGACGGCGGCAAGGGCGGCGGCGATGCGTCGGCGCCCGCCAAGGCGGAGACGTCCACCGTGACGATCGGCGACGCCGCCGCCTCGACCGGACCCGCCGCTGCGGTGCCGGGCGCCCGCACCGGCGGCACGGTCACCGTCTACGAGCAAACCGACATCGCCCACCTCGACCCGGCGGAGGCGTACCCCTCCAACGCGCAGGCCATCTCGATGCTGTTCACCCGGCAACTGACCACCTACAAGAAGGTGAACGGCAAGTTCGTCCTCGTCGGGGACCTCGCCACCGACACCGGCACGACCAGCGACGGCGGCAAGACCTGGAAGTTCACCCTCAAGGGCGGCCTCAAGTTCGACGACGGCACGCCGGTCACCGCCCAAGACGTCAAGTACGGCATCGAACGCCTCTACGACCCGGGCAAGGTGCTCGGGCCCAAGTACGTGCCGCAGTGGCTGTCGGGAAGCGACTACACGAAGTCCTACCAGGGGCCGGCGAAGAGCGGTTCCCTGCCGGACAGCGTGGTCCAGACGCCCGACGACAAGACGATCGTCTTCCACCTGCAGGACGTCCACGCGGAGTTCCCCTTCGCCGTCGCCATGCCCTACACCTCGCCCGTCCTGAAGAGCCGCGCCGGCAAGGCGTACGACAACGCGCCCGCCTCCACCGGCCCGTACAAGATTGACAGCCACGACGACACCAAGCTGACCCTGGTGCGCAACGAGCACTGGAACCCGGCCACCGACCCGGTCCGGCACAACTACCCCGACCGGTGGGAGGTCAAGTTCGGTCTGCAGACGCAGCAGGCCACCCAGCAGTTCATCGCCGACGTCGGCCCGGACAAGAACGCCGTCTCGCTCAGCTTCGGCGTCGACAACCAGTACGCCCAGCAGGTGCAGACCCAGGACGACCTGAAGGCGCGGCTGCTCTCCGGCGTCAATCCCTACGTCTACTACTACGCGATCAACACCAGCCGGGTGACCGACCTGAACGTGCGCAAGGCGATCCTCACCGCGTTCCCCAAGCAGCAGGTGCGCCAGATCCTGGGCGGGCCGGCCTACGGCGACTTCGCCACCACGATCCTCAGCCCGACGGTGCAGGGCTTCCAGCCGTACGACCAGTTCAACGTGCCACCGGCCGGCGACCCCGAGGCGGCGAAGCGGTTGCTCGCGGGAGCGACCCCGACGATCGTCTACGCCTACAGCCAGTCCGAGGTCGCGGAACGGGTCGCCGTCGCCATCCAGCAGGGCCTGGAGAAGGCCGGGTTCAAGGTCGTCAAGAAGCCGGTCAGTGCCGAGACCTGGTACGACGAGTCCACCAAGAAGGACAACGGGTTCGACCTGTACTTCGGTGGCTGGGCGTCGGACTGGCCGGGCGGGTCCGGCTTCATCCCGGTGCTGTTCGACGGGCGGACCATCGCCGACGGCACCTACAACTACGCCCGATTCAACGACGCCGCCGTCAACGCCGAGATCGACCGGATCGCCGCGATCGGCGACGTGACCGAGCAGAGCGTGCAGTGGACGGCGCTCGACAAGAAGATCATGGAGCAGGTACCGGTGGTTCCGTTCGTCTACTCCCGCACCACCCGGCTGTACGGCTCGAACGTCGGCGCCGCCGAACTCGACGTGTACGGCGCCACCTCCCTGGTGAACCTCTTCCTCAAGGCCTGAACCCGCACCCGGGCGGGCGGGTGCGCCCCACCGCCCGCCCGGGGCCTGTCCCGGAAAGTCTCCGCATGGTCAATTTCCTCATCCGCCGGATCACCGGGGCAGCCGCCATCCTCCTGGTGATCATCGCGGCCACGTTCGTGCTCTTCTACGCGGTACCGCGTGATCCCGCCCGCCTCTTCTGCGGCAAGATCTGCACGCCGGAGATGCTGACCCACGCGCGCAGCAGCCTCGGTCTGGATCAGCCGCTCGCGACGCAGTTCTGGCGCTACCTGGTCGGGCTGGTGGCCGGCCGTGACATCGGCGACGTGCACTGCGCCGCACCCTGTCTCGGGTACTCCTACACCGACAACCGGCTTGTGCTGGACGTCCTGGCCGACCGGTTCCCGGCCACCCTTTCCCTCGCGATCGGCGCCGCCGCGCTGTTCCTGATCGCCGGAGTGGGTTCCGGCATGGTGGCCGCGCGGTTCCGCGGCACCTGGCTCGACAAGACCGCCACCGGGATCGCCCTCGTCGGCTCGTCCCTGCAGATCTACTTCATCGGCATCGTGGCCATGTACGTCCTGGTCGACCAGTGGCAACTGCTGTCCCGGCCCGGCTACACCAGCCCGTTGCAGGACCCCGGCCAGTGGTTCGCCGGCATGCTGCTGCCCTGGATCGTCCTGGCGTTCATCTACACCTCCACCTACACGCGGTTCACCCGCTCCACCATGATGGAGACCCTGGGCGAGGACTTCGTCCGCACCGCCCGGGCCAAGGGCCTGCCGGGCCGCACCGTCTTCTTCAAGTACGCCGCCCGCGGCACCGCCGCACCGGTGGCGACCATCTTCGGCCTGGACCTGGCGGTGCTGCTCGGCGGTGCGGTGATCACCGAGACGACCTTCAACATCCCCGGTATCGGGCAGCTCGCCGTGCGGTCGGTCACCAGCGCGGACCTGCCCATCCTGATGGGCGTCACGCTCGTGGCCGCCACCGCGATCCTCGTAGCCAACATCGTGGTCGACGCCTGCTACGCCGCCCTTGACCCGAGGGTGAGGACCCGATGAGCCCGCTGCTGTCCGTGCGCGACCTGCGGGTGCGTTTCCCCGTGCGGGACGGTGTGGTCAAGGCGGTGGACGGCCTGTCCTTCGACCTCGATCGCGGCCAGCTGCTGGCGATCGTCGGCGAGTCCGGCTCCGGCAAGTCGGTCGCCAACCTCGCCGTGCTCGGCCTGCACGACCGGCGGCGGACCGAGATCGACGGGGAGGTCGTCTTCGACGGCACCGACCTGCTCGCGGCGTCTGAACGGCGGCTCGCGCGGCTCCGCGGCGACCGAATCTCCATGATCTTCCAGGACCCGCTGACCGCACTCTCGCCGTACCACACGGTCGGCGAGCAGATTGCCGAGAGCTACCGCCGCCACCGTGGCGCCAGCCGGGCCAAGGCCAGACAACGCGCCGTCGAGGTGCTCGACCGGGTCGGCATCCCGCATCCGCGGCTGCGCGCCACCGACTACCCCCACCAGTTCTCCGGCGGCATGCGGCAACGGGTCATGATCGCGATAGCGCTGGTCTGCGACCCTGATCTGCTCATCGCCGACGAGCCCACGACCGCCCTGGACGTGACGGTACAGGCACAGATCCTCGACCTGCTCGGCGAGATCCGGCGGGAGTACGGCACCGCCGTCATCCTGGTCACCCACGACCTGGGCCTGGTGGCGACCGCGGCCGACGAGGTCCTGGTGATGTACGCCGGCAGATGCGTGGAGCGCGGCACGGTACGTGCGGTGCTGAAGTCCCCGCGCCACCCCTACAGCCGGGGCCTGCTCGCCTCCACCCCGCGCCTCGACGGCGACGTGACCAGGGCGCTGGAGCCCATCGAGGGACAGCCGCCCAGCCTCCTCGACCCGCCGACCGGCTGCCCGTTCCACCCGCGGTGCGCGTACACGGCACTGGTCGGCGGCGAGCGCTGCCGAAACGAGCGCCCAACCGGGCGGGACGTCGCCTGCCACCTCCCGCCGGGTACCCGGCTCGACGCCAAGGACCGCCGTTGAACCCCCTGTTGCAGGTGACCGGCCTGACCAAACACTTCCCCGTCCGCGGTGGGCTGCTCGGCCGCCGCCGCGGCACGCTGCGGGCCGTCGACGGCGTCGAATTCGGCCTCGCCGCGGGCGAGAGCCTGGGCCTGGTCGGGGAGTCCGGGTGCGGGAAGTCCACCACCGGACGGCTCGTGGCCCGGCTGATCCAGCCCACCTCGGGTCGTCTCGAGTACCGCGGGCGCGACCTGGCCACCATCTCCAGGCGCGACCTGGCGAGCATCCGGCCCGAGATCCAGATGATCTTCCAGGACCCGTACTCGTCGCTGAACCCGCGCCAGACGATCGGCTCGATCATCACGGCCCCGATGGAGGTCAACGGCCTCGAACCCGCGGGCGGCCGGCGCCGCCGGGTCCAGGAGCTGCTGGAGACCGTCGGCCTCAACCCCGAGCACTACCATCGCTACCCGCACGAGTTCTCCGGAGGGCAGCGTCAGCGGGTCGGCATCGCCAGGGCCCTCGTCACGGAGCCCAGGCTGATCGTCGCCGACGAGCCGGTCTCCGCGCTGGACGTCTCCATCCAGGCCCAGGTGATCAACCTGCTCCGGCGCCTCCAGGACGACCTCGGCGTGGCGTTCCTGTTCATCGCCCACGATCTCGCCGTGGTCCGCTACTTCTGCCACCGCATCGCCGTGATGTACCTCGGCAGGATCGTCGAGATCGCGGACCGGGAGACGCTCTACAGCCGCCCCGCACACCCCTACACCCACGCGCTGCTCTCAGCGGTGCCCGACCCCGACCCGGACGGCGGAGCGGGCCGCGAGGTGATCCGGCTCGCCGGCGACGTACCCAGTCCCGTCGACCCGCCGTCGGGCTGCCGCTTCCGCACCCGGTGCTGGAAGGCGCGGGACCTGTGCGCGGAACGGGAACCCGAGCCGGTCGCGATCCGCGGCCCCGGCCACCTGGTCGCCTGCCACTTCCCGGAACTCGCCGGCGGCCCCGAGCACACCGGCGCCGCCGAGGCCACCAGCGGTCCGCCGCGGTGACAACCGCGACGCCACGACCGCCGTCCGGCGGTCGCGGCGTCAGGCCGAGCGGGCGAACGCGGCGATCCCCGGTCCGGGCCCGGCCGGCGGCTCCGCATGCCGCGGGTCGTGCCGTTGCAGCCAGCTCAGGTAGTCCGGCCGCCGCGCCGCAAACGCCCAGTACGCTTCGCGGGCCAGGTCCAGGAGCTGGTCGAACCTGTCCGCGAGCGGCCCGTCACGGCGGCAGACCAGCAGATGACGCATCCGGATCGGCTCCCCGGACAGCGGCTTGACCACGACACCGCCGCTGGATTCGAAGACCGCCTGGCATGGGGAGACCGCGCGCCGGGTGGCCACGATCTCCCGGATCGGGAGCGCGTCGGAGACGGTGTAGAGCACGCGCGGGGTGAAGCCGGCCTGTTGACACGCCAGGTGGAAGCAGTCGGGCCAACCCGCGCCGTCCGGCGGGGTCAGCGCCCAGGGCTCGTTCGCCAGCTCCGCCAGGGTGACTTCGTCGCGGCCGGCCAGTGGGTGCTCGGCACACATCGCCACGAACACCGGCTCGACCGCAATGACCGCGCATTGGACGGTGGACGGCTGGCGTAGCGTGAAGTCCGGGTAGTCGACGATCGCCGCCGCGTCGAGGCGATCGGCGAGCATCAGGTCCCACAGCACCCGCGGCGAGTATTCCGCGTGCAACCGCACCTCGGCGTCGGGAAACCGGTCGCTGACCCGGTCGGCCAGTCCCACCGTGATCGGACCCGCCACCCCGCCGAGGCGGATCGTCTGCCGCCCCAGGGCGGCGTGCCGGCCCGTGTTGCGGCGCAGCTCGTCCATCGCCAGCAGGATCGCCTGCGCCCTGGTGAGGACGAACTGGCCCAGTGCGGTCGGCGTGACGCCGTGCCGGTCGCGGACGAACACCGGCCCGCCGAGTTCTCGCTCCACCCGCTGCAACTGTGCCGTCAGCGCCGGCTGTGACACGCCGAGCACCGTGGCCGCCTTCGTGACGCTACCCGCGTCGGCGATTGCGCAGAGCGAACGCAGGTGCCGCAGCTCCAGCTCCATCGGCCCAGGCTACGGCACGTCATCGGGGCTCGGAAGCCACCGTGAACGTCGCGTGTCAACCCCGGTGGCGCGGCGGCATGGGCACGTCCGGTCCGGCCGCCCGTCGACGGGTCGGACCCAGCCGTGGCTAGGACGGCAGCAGGAAGTCACCCAGGATCAAGGCGAGGTGGAGGTAGGTCCGGTCCGCTCCACGCTTGAGGTCGAGTCCGGTTCTGCGTTCGACCTGCGCGAGGCGGTGATAGAGACTCTGGCGGTGCACGTTGAGCACCGATGCTGCGTGGGCGGCGCTCCCGGCGGCGTCGAGGTAGACGCGGGCGGTGTGCACGAGTTCCGCGTGACGATCGTCGCTCAGGAAGGCCATCAGCTGTTCGGAGACGACCGCTTCGGCCAAGTCGTGATCGGCGGCCGCCGAGAGCAGCTTGAGCACGCCGAGCGCCGCCCACTCGGTCGGTTCACCAGGGGGGTTGGCGCGAGCGATCCGAAGCGCGGTCAGCGCACCCCAGCGGGACCGCCGCAGGTCCTCCAGCGCGTTGACCTGCGGCCCGATTCCTACGAACGGCGCAGTGGTCAGTGGTCGGGACCGGCGGAGATACCCCAGGCGCGTGAGGAGCTCGGTCGCGGACAGGGCCTGCGTCTTGATGTGGCCACGCACGATGGCGCTGGCGATCGTGGGTGACTCCTGGACCCAGACGACGTCGTCGCGGCGTGCTTGCGCCGAGAGGTTCTCGACGGGTGTCGGGTGCTCGACGAGGAGGCAGGTGACCGGGTCGCCGATCCGCAGGTTGGAGGCGAGGGCGATCTCCTTGGCGGCCGCGCGTGCGGTCATCCGGTCACCCTCGACCAGGTCCCGGTAGAAGAGGTTCAGCCGGGTCTGACGCCGGGTCGACTGGCTCAGGAGCAGCGCGGCGACCTCGGCGATGCGGGTCGCGGCCGGCCAATCGTTCTCGGAGATGGTCTCGTTGGGGTCCAGGAGCCAGAAGTATCCCTGGACGCGGTTGAGGTGCCGGGCGGGGACGCACAGGCGAGCCGAGATGCCGAGGTCCGGGTCGGCGGGGGTCCGGATCGGTGTGCTCGATGTCCGGATGCCTTGGGCGTGGAACCAGTCGCGCACCTGGCTGGTCGCCCGCCGCTCCAGGATGGAGCGCTGCCGGACATCGTCCACATCGCGCTGTCCCGAGTAGCCGAGCAGGTTGAAGTCGGCGTCTTCGAGGGTGCACGGTGCGCCGAGCAGGACGGCCATCTCCTCGACCAGGTCGTCCAGCTCCGTCATCAGACAAATGTAACAACCTTCGGAGCTGCGTTCGTGGCATTCGTCTCTCGTTGTGGGTGCGCATGCCCTCCTAGTTTCTGCTTGGTGGTGCCGCCGGGGGCACGTCGCACCCGAAGGAGGGCAAGTGCTGGGACCCACGTTGCTGCGGGCGTCGCGCAACGAACGGCTGCGCGGCGTGATCGAGCGGAACCCGTTGACCCGTAAGGTCGTCACGCGATTCGTGGCGGGGGAGGACCAGGACGCCGTGCTGGCTGTCGTCCACCGACTGCACTCGCGCGCCACGACGACCCTGGACTTCCTCGGGGAGGACGTCAGCGACCTGGCCGGCGCTCGTCGCGTCCGGGACCAGTACGTGTCCTTGCTCTACCGGCTGCACGAGGCCGGCGAAGCCGAACGGTCGGAGGTCTCCGTCAAGCTCTCCGCAGTCGGGCAGTCCATCCCGAGGGACGGCCACGAGACCGCGCTGGGACACGCGCTTCAGATCGCCGTCGCGGCAGCCGCCGTCGGTTGCCGGATGACCCTGGACATGGAGGACCATACGACGGTCGACTCCACCCTCGCGATCGGCGACGAGCTCCGGCGCGAGTTCCCGCTGACGGGGAACGTGCTGCAGGCCAACTTGCGGCGGACGGCCGGCGACCTCGCCCAGCTCGCCGGTTCCGGGGCCCGCATCCGGCTCGTCAAAGGCGCCTACCGGGAGCCCGAATCGGTTGCGTACCAGCGCAAGAGCGAGGTCGACGCCGCGTACAGGCAGGGTCTGCACCGGCTGATGGCGTCCGACTGCTACCCGATGGTCGCCACCCACGACCCGGCCATGATCCGGGACGCGAACGACGCCGCTCAGCGACACGGCAAGGGACTGGACGGCTGGGAGATCCAGATGCTGTACGGCATCTCCGCCGGCCTTCAGGCGCAACTCGCCAGGTCGGGCCACGCGCTACGGGTCTACCTCCCGTACGGCACGGATTGGTACGGCTACTTCATGCGGCGGCTCGCCGAACGGCCTGCGAACGTCGCCTTCTTCCTGCGCGCCCTCGCCCGCGGCTGACCTCCCTCGCCCTTTCGACGACATCTGGAGCGCCCATGCATGGCATCACCACTCCGCCTGCTCCCGTCAACGAGCCCAGCCTGACCTACGCGCCGGGCACCCCCGAACGGGAGGTCCTGCTCACGGAGATCGGGGAGCTCGAGCAGCAGCAGAAGGACCTGCGTGGCTACGTCGGCGGCTGCTGGACGGCCGGCGGCGGCGCCGAAATCACGGTCGTCCAGCCGCACGACCACCGGCACGTGCTCGGCACGCTGAAGAACTCGACGCAGGCCGACGCCCGCGCCGCGGTCAAGGCCGCGGCCGACGCCGCACCGGGTTGGCGCGACATGGACTTCGACGACCGGGCCGCGATCCTGCTCAAGGCCGCCGACCTGCTGGCCGGTCCGTGGCGCCAGCGTCTGAACGCCGCAACCATGCTCGGGCAGTCGAAGACGCCGTTGCAGGCCGAGATCGACTCGGCCTGCGAGCTCATCGACTTCTGGCGCTACAACGTCCACTACGCGCGCGAGATCCTGGCCGGCCAGCCGATCGCGAACAGCCCCGGCGTGTGGAACCGCACCGACCACCGCCCCCTGGAGGGCTTCGTCTACGCGATCACGCCGTTCAACTTCACCGCGATCGCCGGCAACCTGCCCACCGCCCCGGCGCTGATGGGCAACACGGTCATCTGGAAGCCCGCATCGACCCAGCAGCTCGCCGCGTCGCTGACGATGGAGCTGCTGGAGGAGGCCGGCCTGCCCCCGGGCGTCATCAACATGCTCCCCGGCGACGGGCGGCAGGTGACCGAGGCGTTGCTCGCGCATCCGGATCTCGCGGGCATTCACTTCACCGGTTCGACGCCGCTCTTCCGGCACCTGTGGCGCGAGGTCGGCGACAACATCCAGAACTACCGGTCGTATCCGCGTCTGATCGGGGAGACCGGCGGCAAGGACTTCATCGTCGCCCACCCCTCGGCCGACCCCGAGGTGCTGCGTACCGCGATGATCCGCGGCGCGTTCGAGTTCCAGGGCCAGAAGTGCTCGGCCGCCTCGCGGGCGTACGTCGCCCGGTCGGTCTGGAAGAAGATGAAGGACTCGCTCGTCTCCGAGGTCGAGTCGATCACGGTCGGCGACCCGACGGACTTCTCGAACTTCATGGGCGCAGTCATCGACGACCGGGCGTTCGCCAAGCACACAGCGGCGATCGAGCGCCCCAGGCACTCCCGCACGCTTGACATCATCGTCGGCGGCGGGTTCGACGACTCGGTGGGCTACTTCGTCAACCCGACCGTCGTCGAGGGCGGCGACCCGACCGACGAGATGTTCACGACCGAGTACTTCGGCCCGATCCTCGCCGTCCACGTCTACGACGACGGTGACTTCGAGAACGTCGTCCGGGGCATGGAGTCGATCGCGCCGTACGCCCTGACCGGGTCGATCATCGCTCGGGACCGCCGGGCGATCGCGTGGGCGCAGCACGAGCTCCGGTTCGCGGCCGGCAACTTCTACATCAACGACAAGCCGACCGGCGCGGTCGTCGGTCAGCAGCCCTTCGGCGGCGGCCGTGCCTCGGGCACCAACGACAAGGCCGGTGCCGCGGTCAACCTGCTCAGGTGGACCAGCCCACGGTCGATCAAGGAAACGTTCGTCCCCCCGACCGACTACCGCTACCCCCACCTGACGCAGCCGTAGGCCGCGTCGGAGGTCCTCACCGCCTCAGACCTCACCCCGGACCATGGCGTGGAGCCGGTCGAACACCGCCGGCCGGGCGGCGAGACCGTTGTGGCGATACTCGTTGGTGATCCAGGGACGCAGGTTACCGACCTGACCGGTCGTCGCCCGTGACTGGTCGAAGTCGACATAGAGGTCGTCGGCGTAGACGACGGCGGCGACGGGAACGGTGTTCCCGGCCAATCTGTCCGGGTCGTAGAGCCGCGGCCAGCCGTCGTACGCCGCGAGCAGGTCGGCACAGCCGCGCAACGGCCGCAGCGCCGGGTCCTGCTCGAAGAGCCATGGATAGAACATCTCCGACGTGAAGTTGACCTCGGCGTGCCGCCGTGGGTCGAACTCGCCGAACTCCGCCAGCGTCCGCTGGGCGGACCACGCCGAGGCGGCGTCCTGGCAGTAGATCGCCTCGTGCAGCAGTGCGTACAGCGGCCGGTCGGCCATCGACAGCACGCCGTCGACGCCGCGCAGGAACGTGTCGGAGAGCACCGGCTCGCCGCGGGAGGTGATGAATGCCTGCTCCAGCAGATGATGCAGCAGATCGAAACTGCCGTCGTGTCCGAAGGAGGTGCCCATCATCTGGAACCGCTCCGCGGACAGCCGCTCGCCGCTGGGCATGCGGGTCTCGGTGTCGTCCAGATGATCGACCACCTGCCGCGCGATCTTCCGGTCACCGGGGTACCGCGCATAGAACCGCTCGGTGTGCGCCAACGCCCGCGGATACGCGGCCCGGTACACCTGGTCCGGATGGGCGGTCAGGCTCGGCAACCCGCCGGCGATCATCACCTCGGCCAGGCCCTCCGGCGCCAGGGACAGATACGTCATGGCGCAGAAGCCGCCGAAGCTCTGCCCGAGCAGGCTCCACGGCCGGTCCCCGAGCAGCTGCCGACGCACCAGTTCCGCGTCACGGACGATCGCGTCGGCCCGGAAGTGACGCAGATACGCCGCCGCCTCCGCGTCCGGGCGCCCTGCCAGCGACTGCCGGTTGACCGGCGAGCTGCGCCCCGTGCCGCGCTGGTCGAGCAGCAACACCCGGTAGTGCCGCAGCGCCTGGCTCAGCCAGGCACCCGCCGCCGACGGCCGGTCGGCCGGACATCCCGGGCCGCCCTGGAGAAACAGCAGCCATGGCAGATCCTCTTCGGCGTTGCCGCGACCGACGACCTCACGGGCGAACAGCGATATCCGCGGCCCTGCGGGATCCGCATGGTCGAGCGGAACCTCGAGCACGTGCTCCACGCATACCTGGCCCGGGCGACCGTACCTCAATGACATCCTGACGCATCCTCAGCAGTTCGGTGGGTTGCAGGGACTATCGCCCGGCGCCGTGGGGGATGTCCCATCCCATCCGCCGACAACCCGGCAGTTATGCGAACCGAGCGGGCAGCGGGAGCGTGCGGCAGAATCGTGAGCTGGATCCGTCTGTGCGCGTGGCATCCGCACAGGTCAACGGTCGCCGCAGTGCCTTCCTTGTGGGCGTGATGAGACCGTCGACAAGCCTCATCATTCCGGTCCGGAAGGCACTTTCGCGTTCGCCCTGTGGATCACCGGCCCTGGAGCGCTCGGATCAGCCGAATGTTCCGTAGCCGGCGACGAGCTGTGGTGGTGCGTTCAGGTTGATCTTAGCGAGGAGCTTCTGCGTCATGACGTTCAGGCCGATCGTATTGAATTGCTGCCCGAGTGAGCGCATGATCGAGTTCTGTGATGGCCGGTAGAGGCCGTGTGCGTAGTAGGCCGCCCCTTCGTAGGTACCGATCACGCCGCCGTCGGGAGTTGACTGTCCCAGCCGCGAATACCACTTTCGCTTGCCCGAGGTGAGTTGCGCGGCGGTGTACTTTGTCACGTTGGCCTCGGTGGGCTCGCCTCCCGAGTAGCGGTCGTAGGGGACGTCGTACTCGTCGGCGAGCCCGCCGATCGAGTGGCCCAACTCGTGCTGGACAATCTGGCCGGACAGGGCGTTGCCGCCGGATGAGGTCGCCATGTTGGAGTAGCCTGCGCCGCCGTACTTCGTGCTGTTGCCGATCGCGACGATCATGTCGACCGCTGGGGCGTTCGCCGCGTACGACTGGGCCGCCGACTGATTGAGGCACAGCAGGCGCTCGGTATTCGAACACCAGAAGTACATGCCGAGTGCCGTGTTCTTGCTGACCCCCTGGGTCGGGTCGTTGTCCACACCGGACTCGCTGGAGATGACGTCGACCATCCATACATTGAAGTAGTTCTTGTAGGTGCTGTACGGCGCGATCGAGGTGAGTGTCGCCCATTTCTCGGCCACGTGCTGGTGGTACAGGGCAAGCTGGGAGGAGGTGTAGCCGTCACCGACGAAGACGAGGTCGAAGCGATTGGCCGTACTCCCGGTCTGCTGGAGGGCGGTGACGGTGGCCGGCGGCGGTGCGGCGGCGGCTGCGGTTGCGGGGGCAGGAGCGGCTTGGACCGGCGCGGCGACCTGGGTTATCGTCCCGTCGGGCGAGAATGCTTCGAGCCATTGCGTGCCGGTCGGCGCGGCAAGGGCCTGGGTTGGCGGTGCGACGACCGCGGCGGCGATGGCAAGAGCCGCTACGGCGGCTAGGCGCATGATTGGGCGCAACGAGTGCCTCCTGGGATCGTGTGCGGACGGGTGGCTGCGGCGGCTGGACGAGATTCAAATATGTCCATAGAGCCGAGCCGCTCGACAATCACGGCAAGCCATAACCCGTGGACTATGGCGGCAATCCATCGATGGAGCGACGCATCCACAATGGACATGCTGCGGGAGCGCGCCGTCGCTGAACCGGACGACATGGGGCGTCGGAACGGGCAGCGCATGCTGGCCGAGGCGTCCGGCTCCGCCGAGTAGTGCACGGATACATCTGACGGTCCTCCGCGCACTTCCGTTGCGCGGCCGCAAACCGTGTCGGGCTGCCCGGCGATCCTCCCGCGCCGCGGTGGGCGGTGTTCGTGCTGCCGTCCGGAATAGCCGATTTGTCGGTTACATGTACTTAGGGGATACATGTTCGGTACGGTCGCGACGGCGGTGCATTTCATCGTCACGGTCGTACAGACGGGGGATTTTGTGTGATCAGATTGTTCAGGCGGCGCCAGGACCCCGAACGGCGCGGATCGTCGTGGCCGAATGTCGCACTGGGCGTGCTGGTGCTCGGCGCGTTCACCTTGGCCACGGCCGCCCCGCGCGGGCCGGCCGCCGAGCACGAGAGCGGGGCGCCGACGCTCGCCAGCGCCGTGATCCAGCCGGTCGTGTCGAGCGTCAATCCGAGCTCCGGGTTCACCACCGGCGGCACGACGGTGACGATCACGGGCGCCGGGTTCACCGGCGCGACGGCCGTGACCTTCAACGGCATCGGCGCTACGTCGTTCACGGTGGTCAGCCCGACCGAGATCACAGCGGTGACGCCCGTGGGCGCGGCCGGGCCGGCGCTCGTGCAGGTCGCCATCGGCACGTGCATCTCGTCGGTCATCGGCGCGACGTTCACGTACATTCCGCAGATCGTCATTCCGACGATCCCGACCGTGTCGTCGATGTCGCCGACGAGCGGGCCGACCGCGGGCGGCACGACCGTCACCCTCACCGGCACCAACTTGGCGGGCACGATAAGCGTGACCTTCGGCGGCGTCGCGGGCTCGGTGAGCAACAGCACCGCGACCTCGATCACGGTGGTCACGCCGGCCCACGCCGCGGGCAACGTCCCGGTTGTTGTCACCACGGTGATGGGCGCGACGACCGTGACGGCCGGCTACACGTACGTGGCCGAGCCGGCGGTGACCTCGGTGTCGCCGACCTCGGGCCCGGCGGCCGGTGGCAACACGGTGACGATCACGGGCACGGGCCTCACCGGCGCGACGGCGGTGGCCTTCGGCGCCGACGCGGCCACCTCGTTCACGGTGGACAGCGACACGCAGATCACCGCCGTGGCGCCGGCGCACGCGGCCGGCACGGTGGACGTCGAGGTCAACACGCCGGACGGCACGGCGACCGCGGCGAACGCCTACACCTACGCGGCCCCGCCGTCCGTGACCTCGGTGTCGCCGACCTCGGGCCCGGCGGCCGGCGGTACGTCGGTCACGATCACGGGGTCGGGTCTCACCGGCACCACGGCTGTGGTCTTCGACGGCAGCCCGGCCACCTCGTTCACGGTGAACAGCGGCACGTCGATCACGGCCGTGACACCGGCGCACGCGGCCGGCACGGTGGACCTCCAGGTCACCGGGCCGGGCGGCACGGACGTCGTGATCGCCGCATACGTGTACGTGGCCGCGGCGACCGCGACGTCGATGTTCCCGACGACAGGCCCCGACCTGGGCGGTACCTTCGTCACGATCACGGGCACCGGCTTTACCGGCGCCACCGCGGTGACGTTCGGCGGCGTGAACGCCAGTTCGTTCGTCGCCAACAGTGACACGCAGATCACGGCCATGACGCCGCCGGGCTCGGGCACGGTGCCGGTCACCGTCACGACGCCCAACGGCTCGCCGAGCGTGCCGGGCGGGTACGAGTACCTCGTGTCGCAGGCCGCGACCTTCGCCGCGCACGCTGCCGACAAGGACGCCACGCTGGAGCCGGCCAAGCCCCCGGCGTCCGGCAAGGCGGACAACGCATCCGGCAAGGCATCCGGTACGGCATCCGGTAAGGCGGACGCCAAGCAGGCGAACAAGCAGGACGCCAAGCAGGCGGACAAGGCCGCCGGCAAGGCCAAGGTGAAAGCCAAGGCGAAGGCGAAGGCCAAGGCGGACGCCGCGGCCGCGCCCAGGATGAAGAAGGTCTTCTTCCAGCTGCCGCCCCCAGCCTGCCCGGCCCCGCCGAGCGCGCCGAGCCCGGTCACGGCCACCGCCGGTACATCGTCGATCATCGTGAGCTGGACGGCGGCCACGCCGAACGACTCGCCGATCACCGGCTACACCGCGACGGCCACGCCCGGCCCGGCGACCTGCACCACACTGGTCACCGACCCGAACCCGCTCGGCTGCGTGCTGGGGGCGACGGCCGGCCAGCAGTACACGGTGTCGGTCGTGGCCAACTCGGCCGCCGGAGCCTCGGAACCGGCCACGAGCAACGCGGTCACACCGGCCGCGCCGGTCGTGCCGGCCGCGCCGCCGGACACTCCGCTGACCCTGACCACGGACAAGGGCGTCATCAGCAGGGCCGCGCCCGGGCAGGACATCGTGGTGATCGGCACCGGGTTCGCCGCCTACTCCACGGCGACGATCACGCTGTACTCGACACCGGTGACGCTCGGCACCGTGGTCACCGACGGCAACGGTGACTTCAGCAAGCCGGTCACCGTGCCGCACTCCCTCGCCGCCGGCGTGCACACGCTGGTCGCGCAGGGCGTCGCACCGTCGGGCAACCCGCGCGCGATGAAGCTCACCGTCACGGTGGCGGCGAGCACGTCGACGGGTGGCCTGCCGGTCACCGGCGCGCCCACCGGCCCGCTGGCGCTGGGCGGCCTCGCGATGGTGCTGGCCGGCCTCGGCCTGCTCCGTCCGTGGCAGCGTCGCACGACGCCCGGCCTGCGGTAGGGAACACGGCGGGAGGGCACGGCGCCCCGGGGCTGAGCGACCCTCAGCCCCGGGGCGTCGGAGCGGCTCGGGTTCAGGGGCAGATAGTGACCCGGCCGTGCACCCGGTTCGCCACCGCGACGTAGGCGTCCTTGCCGTCATCGAGGCTGTAGCGGTCGACGACGGGCAACCGAGCGAGGGGACAGTCATGAGTGATACGACATCGGCCGGACGGACGGCCGGCGCGGAGCCGGGTCAGAAGGTGGCCGTGCTGGGGACCGGCATCATGGGCTCGGCGATGGCGCGCAACCTGCTCAACGCCCGGCTCAGCACGACGGTATGGGACCGCTCGCCGGACGCGACGGCACCACTCGCCGTCGCCGGCGCGCACGTGGCCGGGTCGGCCCGGGAGGCGGTCGACGATGCCCATGTGGTGATCACCATGCTGCCCACCGCCGACGCTGTGGAGTCCGTGATGTTCACCGGCAAGGCGGTGGACGCGCTCGCCGAAGGCGCCGTGTGGGCCCAGATGGGCACCATCGGCATGGCGGCGATCACCGAACTTGCCGGCCGGCTCGCCCAGCGGCGGCCCGACGTGCTGTTCGTGGACGCGCCCGTCTCGGGCACCAAGGGCCCCGCCGAGAACGGCCAGCTGCTCATCCTCGCTTCCGGTCCGGCTGCCGCGCAGCCGACTGTGCACACCGCGTTCGCCGCGATCGGCCGCAAGACCCTGTGGCTGGGCGACGCCGGCCGAGGCAGCGCGATGAAGGTCGTCCTCAACGCCTACATGGCTATCCTGATCGAAGGCGTGGCCGAAGCCCTCGAACTCGCCGACCGGCTGGATGTCGACGCCGGCGCCCTGGCCCAGTCGATCGAGGGCGGGCCGCTGGACGCACCTATCGCCGATGCGAAGTTGCACAAGATGGAGCGCGGTGACTTCGCGCCGGAGTTCCCGCTGCAATGGGCACTCAAGGACGTGGACCTGGCGATCTCCGCGGCCGGCGGCAGCAAGCTGCCGCTGATCGAAGCACTGTCCCGCCAGTGGCGTGCCGCCGTCGACGCGGGCCACGGCCGCGAGGACGTCAGCGCCGCGGTGCTCGCGCTGGCCTGAGCCGAGTTGACCACGTGTTAGCCCTCGCCGTGCGAGATTTCCCCCGATCCGGCGTCTGGGGGTGGGTATCGCAGCCCGGTGCGTAGTGTCGCCATCACGGTGTTCGTATTCTTGGCGGTGCTGCTCGGGACGACGGTACCCACACCGCTCTTTCCGCTGTACGAGCGCAGGTACGGCATCGATCCCCTCGATGTCACGGTGTTGTTCGGGGTGTATGCCATCGGCGTTGTTACCGGCCTGGTCGCGCTCGGGGAACTGTCCGATCAGATCGGTCGCCGGCGGTGTCGCTGCCGACGGCCTGCGCGGCACTGGCCGCCGGGTCGTCGCTGATCGCCGCGGCTGTGCTCGCGTCCTCGCTATCGCTGCTCTTCGCGGCGGCCGTCGTCGTCGTCGGGCTCGGTACCGGCGTCGGTTTCAGCGCCGGGCTCCGTGCGATCAACTCACGCGTGCCCAGCGCACGGCGCGGCGGCGCGTTCTCCGTCTTCTTCGTGGTGCTGTACGCAGCGCTCGTGCTCCCCGCGATCGGTGTCGGCATCGTGATCGAGATCGCCGGCCTGCGATGGGCGGGCGGTGTGTTCTCCGCGCTGGTCGCGATGGTCGCTGTCCTTGTGCTGCTCAGCTTGCGACGGCGAGAAGCCTGAAAATGCGTGCGAGGGTGGCCGCCGCCGACGCGACCGGCTCGCCCCCCGGACCCGGACGCCGTCGGGCGGGCGGTGCGTCAGCGGCGGCTGATCCGCTCTTTCATGGCCTCGGCGTCGGCAACCACGGTGGCCAGGAACTCGGCGGTTGCCTCGGGGCGCGCCGGCTTCGGCTGCGGCCGCGCGCCGTTGCGCGTCGGGGTCGGGGTCAGGAAGACGGCCGTGTCGGGTGTGGCGGGCGGTAGGGGCTTCATGTCGCGGAGGAGCAGCATGTCGGCCACCAGACAGGTGACCGCACCGTCGGCGGCGCGACCGATCCAGACCGGGTAGGAGCCGTCGCCTCTTCCGCTCGGGTAGACGATCATATTGGTGCCGGTCTTCGGGTCGGCGGTCTCCGTCGCCTTGCCGCCGGCCGAGGCCTCGCTCTGCTGTTCCTGCTCGTGTGCAGCGGCGAGGGCGTCCCGTCCGGACGCGTCCAAGAATGCACCTGTGCCGGAGTCCACGCCGAAGCCGTAGAACTCGTCGTCCCCGAGCAGCCGTACGTCCTGCCCCGGACGGACCGCGAGTTCCCAGCTCGCGGTGGGCTTGTCGAGGATTCGCAGCATGGCTGCGGTTGTCTCGCCCCAGCTTTTGCCCTCCCACCGCAGGCCGGCGATCAGCACGGGGTAGTTCCCGGGCGTGACCAGCACCGTGAACGGCTCGTCGCTGTTGTGGAGGGTGCCGGGGTCGGCGGCGATCACCGCACCTGTGGGCACCTGCAGGACTCCGGCGGGTTCGGGTTCGGTGACGACCGCGGTGTCGAGGTCGGTGCCGGAGAAGCGGCTGCCGGGAGTGAACAGCGCCTGCAGATGGCGGGGTTGCATGCCCGACGGCGCCCGCCACAGCGGCGTTGCGGGCTCCTGGGACCCCCCGTCAGGGGACGGTACGACCTTCACGCCACCGATGCCTCCCGCACCGGGATCGAAGCCGAGCATCCGGCCGTGCGCGTACGCCATCCAGTCGCCGAACGGGGCCCTGCGCAGGCTGCGGTACCGCTCAGGTATGTCGTGAGCCGTCTGCAGGAGGCTGCCATGGTCCAGCTCCACACTTGCGGTGTCGGTGTCCGGCCGGGCCGTGAGGGTGAGGTGCCAGCCACGCTCGGGGAATTCCGGCGCGTCCGCAGACGCGTAACGCCACTGCTCGTAGCGGATCAGATGGAGCAGGCCCGGCTCGAGCTCGCGGTAGTCGTAGGCGCGGTCGCGGCGGCCGTGCTGCTCGAAGAGGAACAGGCCGAGGTAGCGGCGCCCCCAGTCGATGTGCAACAGCGCCTTGGGTTGTGTGTTGGTGGTGAGCAGGACCGCGTACGGGTTCCCGGCCGAATCGCGCGTCCGGGCCTCGTCCGCATTCATCACGCCGACGGGCTTGCGGATCTGCGGATCCCAGCCCGCGCAGTAGATGACCTCGACTGCGCTCTCGGCGGCGACGCTCCGCTCCGACCTCCTGATCACTGACCAGCCGATCGCCACGGACAGGCCGCCCACCAGCGCCAGGCAGATCAGCGGCACCAGACCAGATCGCCGACGGCCGAGCGCCCTGCCGGCCGAATTGAACTCCCGCAGGCGTTCCCACAACCCGCCGCGATCTGCAGTTCCTCGGGCCGGGCCGCTCGCCACCGTGTCAACGGCGTCGTTGTCACCGCCGTCGTTCTGGGTCGACATGACGTCATGATCCCATGGGTCCCCCAATCATCCGATTCGGCCGTTGCCGACCGATTACCGCTGTCGCCGGGTGCCCCGGCCCGTCATGGGCGAACGTCCACCGCCGCAGGGGGAGTGGGGCGACTTCCACCCGCGCCCGCAGACGCTTACGGCATACGCTGCAAATATGGGGAAATGGGGTAAACGCGACGACATGATCGTCCATCAGGAATCGCCGTACAACGCGGAGCCGGCCCCTGCCGCACTGGACCGCCATCCGCTCACGCCGCTGGGCACCTTCTTCGGCCGCAACCACGGCATGATCCAGCACATCGATCCGGATGCGTGGCGGCTGCGGGTGGACGGGCTCGTCGACCGCCCGCGCACCTTCTCCCTCGCTGAGCTGCAGCGCCGGTACGAGCACCGCGGCGTGGTGGCCACGCTGCAGTGTGCCGGCAACCGGCGTGCCGAGCTGACCGCCGTGCGGCCGATCCCCGGCCAGGTGCTGTGGGGTCCGGCCGCGATCTCGACCGCCCGGTGGGTCGGCGCACCGCTTGCGGACGTGCTCGCCGACGCCGGCCTCCTTCCGCAGGCCGAACACATTGCCTTTGTCGAAGCGCACACCCAGCCGAAGGCCGGCGAGTGGCCGGTGTTCGGCGGGTCCATCCCGGTCGGCAAGGCCACGGCCGGGGAGGTACTGCTCGCCTGGGAGATGAACGGTGCGCCGCTGCCCGCCGTGCACGGCGGGCCGGTCCGGGTGATCGTGCCCGGTTACATCGGCGCGCGGAGCGTCAAGTGGCTGCAGCGCGTCACCGCGCAGGAGCAGCCCTCCGACAACCATTTCCAGGCGGCCGACTACCGCATGCTGCCCCCGGACGCCGACCGGGCCGAGGCCGAGGAGGGCCACGGCCTGTCCCTCGGCGTCGCCGCGCTCAACGCGGCGATCCTGACCCCGACCGACGGACAGGCACTGCTCGCCGGCCCGGTGCGTGTCAGCGGCTACGCGGTCGCCGGCGAGGGCCGCGGCGTCGCCAGGGTCGACGTGTCCGTGGACCGCGGCCGGCACTGGCGCCAGGCGGAGTTCGGCGAGACGGACGACCCGTGGGCCTGGCGGCTGTGGCAGATCAGCCTGGAGCTGCCGCCCGGCCCGGCGCAGATCGTGGCGAGGGCATGGGACACCAGCGCCACCGTGCAGCCGGAGCGGGCCGAGAACGTGTGGAACCCACTCGGCTACATGAACACCGCATGGAGCCGCGTCCGCGTCACCTGCGCCTGAGCCGCCAGGAGTCGATGCGTACCCTCCGTAGCGGGCGGTCCGGTGGCCGCATCCGGCCGGGCAGCGGCGACGTTGCGGCCCTCGGTTACGATGCGGGGCTCCGTTGCTGAACAGGAGACCGTCGATGGGTGTTGCCACGGGGCTACGTACGCGAATGCCGTTGGTGATTGCGGTGATCGTCGGTCTGATAGCCGTCGTGGTGACCTACGTGGTGCTCCGTCGAGACCCCGGAGAGGCGGGCGCCGACAAGCGGGCCGGCTGCGAACCCATCGAGGTCAGTTCGTCGACCGAGAAGGCCGACCTGATGATCGAGTTGGCGCGCCGGTACAACGCCTCCGACACGCTGTACGGCGGCAAGCGGTGCGCGTCGGTGACCGTGCACCGGCTCACGTCCGGCGCGGCGGCGGAGGCGCTCGGCTCCGGCTGGGACGAACAGCGCGACGGTGGGCCGGCGCCGCAGGTGTGGACGCCCACCGCATCGCTGTGGCTCCAGTTGGCCCGCCACCGGGAGACCGCCGGCGGCAAGCAGGTGGTGCCGGCGGCCGGCACGCGGATGCCGTCGATCGCGCAGAGCCCGTTGGTCATCTCGATGCCGAAGCCGATGGCCGAGGCGTTCGGCTGGCCGAACCGCGAGTTCGGGTGGAGCGACGTGCTGGCACTGGCGTCCGACCCGCAGGGGTGGGGCCGGTACGGCCATCCCGAGTGGGGGCGCTTCTCCTTCGGCAAGGACAACCCGCACCGGTCCACGTCCGGCCTGGCCGCGACGGTCGCCACGTACTACGCGGCGACCGGCCTGTCCCGCGAACTGACGGCGGCCGACCTCACCCAGCCCAATGTGATCAACTTCGTCCGCGGCGTCGAGGCCGGGGTCCTGCACTACACCGACGATGCGGTGAAGTTCCTCGCCAACCTGGCCGAAGCCGACGCCAAGGGCGCCGCGATGTCGTACGTGAGCGCCGTCGTGCACCAGGAGCAGCTCACCTTCCTCTACAACAAGGGCAACACCACCGGCGACCCGAAGGTGAAAGGCAAGGCGCCCACGGTACCGCTCGTGCCGATGGTGCCGCGGGACGGCACGCTGATGCTCGACCACCCGTACGTGGTGCTGCCTTCGGCCAGTGACGCACAACGGGAAGCGGCCGCGGACTTCCTCGCGTTCCTGCAGCAACCGGACCAGCAGGCCGCGTTCGCGACGATGGGCTTCCGCGACCACCAGGGCAACGCCGGCCCCGAGTTGACGCAGACCCTGCAGATCCCGGCCGGGCAGAAGCTCAGCCTGATCCAGTCACCCGTCGGAGAGGTCCTGGACAAGATCCTCGCTGGCTGGGACGACCTGCGCAAGAAGGCGAGGGTGCTGCTCGTCCTCGACGTCTCGGGCTCGATGAAGGAGACGGCGGCCGGTGACATCAGCAAGCTGGAAGCCGCGAAGAACGCGGCGATCGCGAGCCTCGACCTGCTGCATCCCGACGACGAGGTGGCACTGTGGACGTTCTCGGGGCAGCGACCAAACGGTGCGCAGCCCTACACCGAGCGGCTGCCGACGTCGCGCATCCGTGACGCGAAGCAGCAACTCATCGGCATCATCCGGGCGCTGAGCGCCGATGGCGGCACGGCCCTGTACCACACGACCCGCGCCGCCGACCTCTACATGCGGGAACGGCTGGACGCCGACCGCATCAACGCAGTCGTGCTGCTCACCGATGGGCACAACGAGTATCCGGCCGACAACGACCAGGCGAAGCTGCTCCGCGACCTGGACGGGTCACCCCTGGAGAACTCGGTTCGCATCTTCGGTATCGCCTTCGGCGAGGAGGCCGACCTGGACACGCTCGAAAAGATCGCGAAAGTGTCGCGGGCAGCCGCCTACGACGCGCGCGACCCGGCCAGCGTCGACAAGATATTCAGCTCGGTGCTGAGTAACTTCTAGCGGGCAACGTCCGACAACCGCGTCTTCAGCGGTCGAACACAATGCCGAGGGCCACCCGCACCGTATGCACGACCACGGTGACCACGGCTCCCGCAGTCAGCGCGGCCGCCGCGCTCGCACCGGCGAGGCCTCCGATCATGCCGCTCAGGGCACCGAGCAGCACGGCCGCTGCCACACTCCACGGATCGACGAGGTGGGGGCGGATCGATCGCCCCCGCCCCGGTTCGACGACCTCGTCGACGCGCGACGCGCGGCCTGCCGTCGTCGAGGCCGGCGATACCTGCATGACCCGCTGCGGTGCGTCCTGCGGCCCGGGTGACGGGCCGGCGGCCGTTCCATGCGCCTGCGCAACGGTCTCCTCGACCCCGGCGACGGCGGGCAGCCGCATCGTGACACCGGTCGGCGTGCGCTCCTCGCACGCATCGTGCAGGATCAGTGAACCCTCCGCCACCACGAGCTCGGGCTGCTCCAGAACCGTCGGCGGCATCCCGAACGCGCGGTGCAGCAGCGTCGCGACGAGTGGGACGCGGCTCGACCCGCCGACGAGGAAGATGCCACCGACGTCTGACAGCCCGATGCCCGCGCTCCGCACCGCGGCGCGGGTGACCGCGACCGTCCGCGCGATGACCGGTTCGGCGAGCTGCTCGAACTCGTCCCGGCTCACCGGAACGGTGTCGTCCAGGACCGGCAGATGCACCAGCGTCTGCGAACGCCGGCTCAACGACTCCTTGGCCAGCCGAACGTCCTCCCACAGCTGCCACCGGGCACGACGGTCGGCGGCGGTGACCGGTCGCCGCAACCGGTCCCAAGCGTCCGGGGCCCGCTGCGCGATCAGACGGCCCAGGTGCTCCACCAACGCGGCGTCCAGGTCCAGGCCGCCCACCTCGGGCAGCCCTTCACTGGCCAGTACCGTCAGCGCTCCTCCGGGGCCGCGCCGAACCACACCGGCGTCGAACGTGCCTGCCCCGAAGTCGTACACCACCGCGCACTGACCGGCGCCGACCCGGCCGACCTGGCCGAGGAAGTAAGCGGCGGCGGCGATCGGCTCCGACACGAGTGTCGGCTCCGGCAGGCCGGCACGGACGGCCGCAGCGGTCAACCGGCTCAACCGCGACGTGCCCCAGATCTCCGGATGCGTGATCACCACACGATCCGGGAGCTGGCCGACGACCTGCCGCGCCTCCGACGCCACGCGTCCCAGCACGGCGGCGACCAGGTCGACCACGTCGGTCTCGTCGCCGCCGAGCAGGACGATCCCGTCTGCCATCCTTCGCTTCGGGTTGGGCTCGTACCGATCCGGATGCACCCGCGCCGACCGCACGGCTTCGGCACCGGACAACACGTCGCCGGGGCCCTCCAGGAGGACCGCCGACGGCAGCAACGGTGACCCATCGAAGAGCAGGGAACGTGCTTCACCGTCGCCGCGCCGCACCATGGCCACGGTGTTGAAGGTGCCGAAGTCAATCCCGAGCAGCACGCCGTAAGCCATCGTTGCAGCGTACGCGGCCCCCGCATGTCCGCCCGCCACCGCAGGGCAGTCAAGGCCCGCGGGCACTGCACCGACGAGCAGGCATCACGGCGTTGTGGCAGCGCCGAGTATCAGGAACTGCTGGCGGCTGACCCAGCCCGGGTAGCGGTCGACCATGGCGTCGAACAGCTCTCCATCGGGGATGGCTGCGTCGCGGAGCTGCCCGTAGTACTCGAGGTAGCCGCGAGACTCGCCGAGGACCGCGGGCGGGTTGCCCTGGGTCGGATCCTTGTGCCCGCAGACGACGGCAGCGGGGTGGAGTGCGGCCAGCCGGTCGAGCGCGGCAATCCACTCAGCCCGGCTTTCCGGTGTCGTCGCGCCGACGAACATGTGGCAGTGGTTGTAGGCAACGTCGCCCGAGACGATCAGGTCCAGGTCGGGCACGTGCAGCGAGGTCGTGTCCGCCGTGTCTGTGTGGCCGGTGTCAATCACCAGGATGGGGCAACCCTCGAGCTGGAGTTCGGGCGAGGTGAGCGGTTCGGGCAGCGGGACCGTGTCGGCGATCTGGCCGGGGAACCGCGTCCTGAGCGAGATGTCCAGCCCCTGGCCGTCCTGCATCTGCCGCACCGTTCCTGCCGTGGCGACCACCCGCGCGTCCGGGAAACGATCAAGGACAACCGGCAGGCCGAGATAGTGGTCACCGTGGCCGTGCGTGATATAGACAGTCGTGAGGCGCCGATCGTGCAGCGCCACCCAGTCGGCCAGGGCAGTGGCCTCGCGTACGGTCATCAGCGGGTCCACAAGCACGGCATCGCGGGCACCGAAGATCAACGTCGACGTCGTCGGGTCCCAGGCCGGCGCGTCGCCCACAGCGGGCGTCGGGGCGACGAACGGCTTTTCCGGAGCGACGAAGACGTCGTAGGTCAGTGCGGACCGGGTGGCTGTCATGCGATTCCCCTATCGTGGCGGCTGGCGTACCCAGCTGATCGAGGTTGTGCTCATCACGCCGCCGCGGCGGCGTTCCGAAACAGACAACGTCAGGCCATCCGGGCCGTGGAACCGCACCTGCCGGATCTGCGTGGTGCCCAGCCAGCTCGGTATCACCGACACCTGCACGTGATGGGCCACCGTTTCGCTGTCCTCGTCGACGTCATACGGCCCGGAATATGCGATGTAGTAGGCATCCGGCTCGCCGTCATCGGCGTAGGGTCCCGGCCCGGCCAGCTGCGCGGCCATGTAGCCGTCCGGCGTGTAGAGGATCGCACCGCGCGGGTCGTCGCCCAGCGGGTGCTCGGTCTTGCCACCGACGGTCACCTCGTAACCGGTGAGCCGCCACCCTCCGGCAAGCCGATCACGGATCTTCGACTGGGGCATCGGCACTTCCTTTGACCGTCGCGGCAGGGTGCACCCGGTTTGCGAACGCAGGCCGGTTCTCCAGCTACCCGGCCGCGGTTGTCCCACACACGCCGAGCTTCCCCCGGCTGACGATCAGGCGCCCGACCGTCCGTGGACCGGCGCCGCCGTGGTGCACGAGTGTCCCGTCCGCGGTGCTGGTCGCGCGGCCGGGCCCCCGTTAGGGTGGCGCGCATGGCCGGTTCGCCGTTCGCCGACGACAATGTCGCCCTCGCGGCCCTCGACTCGCTCATCCAGGAGGGGTTGGTGGCGGCCCCGGACTGGGCGGCGGTGCGCCGGGCCAACCCCTATGACC
>NZ_BMPI01000047.1:0-18080 GCF_014647515.1 Dactylosporangium sucinum
CCCTGCACCCACCTATTATCGACCAAACCCGATCAAACCGGTGCGACGGCACGCCGGATTATTCAGCGGTCTCCTAGCCGAGCCGCCGGCCCGGCCTGTGGACGATCGAGCCGGTTGTCCACAGGCCACGACCGCGGTGTGGCGCCACCTCCGTCGACGGCGCGATCCTGACCCGCGTGGCGAACGAGCGAGACACCCCACCGCGCGAGCCTGGAGACCAGCCGGACAGCGACCGGTCCGGCGCGGCCCTCCGTGCGGGCAGCGCGCGTCGCGGTGCGGGAAAGCAGCGCGGCGAGCCTCGGGTTGCAGGCGTCGTGGATGGCGACCGGCGTGGCGTGGTCAGCCGGGCCGACGCCCTGCGGGCCGGGATCTCCGATGCCGTGATCCGCCGGCGGCTCGCCAGCGGGCGGTGGCAGCGGGTGTTCCCCGGCACGTTCGTCACGTTCAGCGGGCCGGTGCCGCGGGAGACGTATCTCGACGCGGTGGTGCTGCACGCCGGCGCCGGTGCGGTGCTCAGCCACCGGACCGCGGCCGAACTGCACGGCCTCGCCGACGAGCCGGCCCCGCTGGTCCACGTGACGGTGCCCGCCGGGCGGCGTCCCCGGCGTGCGCCCGGTGTGGCGTTCCACCGGTCTGGCCGTGTCGAGCGGGCCGCGCATCCGGCGCTGCGGCCGCCGCGGACACGGGTCGAGGACACCGTCGTCGACCTCGCCGATACGGCAGCGTCGCTCGACGAGGCGATCGGGTGGATCACCCGAGCCTGCGGGCGCCGGCTGACCACCGTGGCTCGGCTGCGGGCCGCGTTCGCCGAGCGGCCCCGCGTTCGCTGGCGGCGCCGACTGCAGCTGCTGCTGTCCGACGAGGGGGACGGTTGTCATTCGGTACTGGAGGCCCGGTACCTCACCGACGTCGAGCGCCCGCACGGCCTGCCGATCGGCCTGCGTCAGTCCCCGCTCGCGCAGGGCGGGGCGAGCGAGTACGCGGACGTGGAGTACGCCGGCTTCGGGCTGGTCGTGGAGCTTGACGGGCGGCTCGCACATCCCGACGAGGAGCGGGCCAGGGACCGCAGGCGGGACAACGGGGCGACCGAGCAGGGGCGGCGCACGCTGCGGTACGGCTGGGCCGAGGTCGTCGGCGATCCGTGTGCCGTCGCCGTGCAGGTCGCCAGGGTGCTCCGTGCCGCGGGCTGGCGCGGCGAGCCACGGAGCTGCGGCCGATCCGGCTGCACCGCCGGGCCCGAGGCGGGTGCCTCATGATCGCGGACGTTCTTGGTTCGTATTCGGTACGGAAACGTCCGTGATCATGCACCCCGCGTGCGGGGCGGCGGGTGTCGGCACGCACCCCGCGTGCGCAGCGGCGAGCCTCGGCATGCACCCCGCGTGCGCAGCGGTGGGTGTCGGCTTGGCAACCTGTGACGGTGTGTGACGCGTCCTGTCACTATGATCGGCCCGGAACACGGCCGAACAGGGCGGAAAGGGGTGGCCGGGGTGGGGCTTGTCGCGGAGGCCGTGGTCGACCTCGGCGCCGTCGTGCACAACGCTCGGCTGCTCGCCGGGCTGGCCGGGCCGCGGGCGCGGACCATGGCCGTCGTCAAGGCGAACGCGTTCGGTCACGGAGTGCTACCCGTCGCCAGGGCCGTGCTCGGCAACGGGGTGAGCTGGCTCGGCGTGACGTCCATCACCGAGGGGCTCGAGCTGCGCGAGGCCGGGATCGACGCGCCGGTGCTCGCCTGGCTGTACGGGCATGACGACGACTTCGCCACCGCCATCCGCAACGACATCGATCTCTCCGTGTCCACCGCCGAGCACCTCGAGGCCATCGCCGCGGCGGGGGCCGCCCGGGTGCATCTCAAGGTCGACACCGGGCTGACCCGCAACGGGGTGCAGTGGGAGGAGTGGCCGGCGCTCGTCAAGGCCGCCGCCCTGGCCCGCAACGTCACCGTGCGGGGGATCTGGTCGCACCTCGCGTCGGCCGACGATCCCGGGAACCCCTCCGTGGGGCAGCAGATCGAGCGGTTCGAGGAGGCGCTCGACATCGCCCGGAAGGCCGGCATCGAGCCCGAGCTGCGGCACCTCGCCAACTCGGCCGGGATCGTCGACCACCCGGCGACCCACTACGACCTGGTGCGGGCCGGGCTCGCGCTGTACGGTGTCGAGCCCGTCCCCGGGGTCACCGCCGGACTGCGGCGGGCCATGACGCTGCGGGCGCGGGCCGTCAACGTCAAGCGCGTGCCGCCGGGCACCGGGGTGTCGTACCTGCACCAGTACGTCACCGGGACCGCGGCGACCATGGTGCTGGTGCCGGTCGGGTACGCCGACGGGGTGCCGCGGCTGCTCAGCAACCGGGGCGAGGTCAGCGTCCACGGGGAGCGGCGGCCGATCGCCGGGCGGGTCGCCATGGACCAGTTCGTGGTGGACGCGGGCGACCTCCCGGTCGCGCTCGGTGACGAGGTCACGCTGTTCGGCGACGGCAGCGCGGGGGAGCCGACCGTGGAAGAGTGGGCGGCGTGGGCCCAGACCAACCCACATGAGATCTTGACTGGCATCGGGGCCCGGGTCCCGCGGACGTACTGGGGAGCAACCGCATGACTGAGGAGCGCAGGCGCGTCGCCGTCGTCTTCGGGGGGCGCAGCGGGGAGCACGAGGTCTCGTGCAAGTCGGCGCTGAGCATCGTGCGGTATCTCGACCGGTCGCGGTACGACGTCGTGCCGGTGCGGATCACGCCGAACGGCACCTGGGTCTTCGGGCCCGACGCCGCCTCGCCCGAGGAACTCGACCTGGAGGGGCTGCTCGCCCTGACCAAGGAGACGGGCGAGGCCGCCCTGGCCAGCCTGGCCGAGGCGATCGGCACCCTGCGCGAGGCCGACGTCGTGTTCCCGGCGATCCACGGGCCGTACGGCGAGGACGGCACGATCCAGTCGGTGCTGGAGATGGTGCGCCTGCCGTACGTGGGCAGCGGCGTGTTCGCCAGCGCCGCCGGGATGGACAAGGAGTTCACCAAGAAGCTGCTGGTCGCCGAGGGGCTGCCGGTCGCCGACGGGGTCGTCCTGCGGGGCGGGACGGGCACGCTGAGCGCGGCGGAGAAGGAGCGGCTCGGGCTGCCCGTGTTCGTCAAGCCGTCGCGGGCCGGGTCCAGCCTCGGCGTGTCGAAGGTCGAGGACTGGAGCGAGCTGGAGGCCGCGCTGGCCGAGGCGCGCGACAGCGACGCCAAGGTGCTCGTCGAGGAGATGGTGCACGGGCGCGAGGTCGACCTCGGCGTGCTGGAGCACCCCGACGGGTCGCTGCAGGTGGGGCCGCCGCTGGAGATCCGCTTCCCGGACGAGCACGAGTTCTTCGACTACGAGGCGAAGTACCTCGACCCGTCGACCATCTTCGACATCCCCGCGCGCCTCGACCCGGAGATCGTCGAGCGGCTGCAGGACCTGTCGGTGCGCACGTTCCGCGCCCTGGAGTGCCGGGGGCTGCTCCGGGTCGACTTCTTCCTGCGGTACGGGACAGAACCGGTGATCAACGAGGTCAACACGTTCCCCGGGTTCACCGCCGTCTCGCAGTATCCGCAGATGTTCCGGGTGGCCGGCCTGGACTACCCCGCCCTCTGCGACGTGCTCATCCGCACGGCGCTGGCGCGGCAGGAACGGCCGGCCATCACGCAGTAGGCCGCAGACCTACCAGGTCAGGCCGGTCAGCCGCTCGTACACCTCGACGTAGCGGGCCCGGGTCAGGGCGACCACCTCGTCCGGCACCTCCGGGCCCGGCGCCGTCTTGTCCCAGCCGGTGCCGAGCGCCCAGTCGCGGACGAGCTGCTTGTCGAAGGAGAACTGCGTGCGGCCCGGCTCCCACTGGTCGAGCGGCCAGAAGCGGGACGAGTCCGGCGTGAGCACCTCGTCGGCGAGGAGCACCCGGCCGTCGGCGTCCCGGCCGAACTCCAGCTTCGTGTCCGCCACGACGATGCCCCGCTCGGCGGCGACCGCCGCGCCCCGGGCGTAGACCCGCAGGGTGAGGTCGCGCAGCTCGTCGGCCACGTCCTTGCCGATCTCCGCGCGCACCTCGTCGAGGGTCACGAACTCGTCGTGCTCGCCTACCGCCGCCTTGGTCGTCGGGGTGAACACGGGCGACGGCAGCCGCGAGCCCTCGACCAGACCGGCGGGCAGGGGCACCCCGGAGATCTGGCCGCCCGAGGTGTACTCGCTGAGCCCCAGGCCGGCGAGGTAGCCGCGGGCGATGCACTCGACGGGCAGCATCTCGAGCCGCCGGCACCGGATGGCCCGGCCGGCGAACTCGGCCGGCACGTCCTCGGCGGAGATCACGTGGTTGGGCACGATGTCGGCGAGCTGCTCGAACCACCACAGCGACAGCCGGGTGAGCACCGCCCCCTTGTCCGGGATCGGCGTCGGCAGCACCACGTCGTAGACCGAGATCCGGTCCGACGCCACCAGGATGAGATCGTCACCGTCCGCGTAGACGTCGCGGACCTTGCCCGAGTGCAGCAGCTTCACCCCGGAAGCCTATCGAGCGCGGCGCGTGCGGGACGCTCCGGTCCGCGCTCGACAGGGTTCAGCCCAGCGGCGGTTCCTCGCCGCGCGAGTGCTCGGCCAGGAACCGCTCCAGCTCGGCGCCGATCTCGTCGGCCGTCGGCAGCGGCGCCGGCGACTCGGCCAGCAGGTTGTTGCCCTGGCGGCCGCGGGTGTAGGCGTCGTACTGCTCCTCGAGGGCCCGCACCAGCGACGCGGCCTCGTCGGCCTGCGCGATCTGCACGTCGATCTCGGCGCGGACCGCCTCGGCGGCCGCGTGCAGCTCCTCGGTCGGCACGCGCAGGCCGGTCGCGTCGGACAGGCACTGCAGCAGCTTCTCCGCCGCGGCCGGGAACTCGGCCTGGGCCACGTAGTGCGGCACGTGCACGGCGAAGCCGAACGCGTCACGGTCCTGCTGGCCGATGCGGTACTCCAGGAGGTTGCCGACGCTGCCCGGCACCTGCACGCGCTGCAGCCACGGCTCGAAGCCGGCGATGAGGTCGCGGCTGGTGCCGTGGGCGGTCACCCCGGTCGGGCGGGTGTGCGGCACGGCCATCGGGATCGCGGTCAGGCCGACCGTCGCGCGCACCTCGAACCGCTCGATGAGCTCCAGCGCGGCGGCGGTGAACCGCTCCCACTGCAGGTCGGGCTCGGGGCCGTCGAGGAGCAGGAACTCGGTGCCGGTCGCGTCGCGCAGGACGCGCAGCAGCAGCTGGGGCTGCTCGTAGTGCTCCCAGTGGTCCTCGACGAACAGCATCGCCGGGCGGCGGCTGCGGTAGTCGTAGAGCTGGTCGAGGTCGAAGGTGGCGATGGTGCGGGGCGAGCCGACGGTGAGCAGGTGCTCGCGCGCGAGCCGGCTGGCGTTGCCGGCGTCGACGAAGCCCGTCAGCGCGTGGACGAGCACCGGACGGTCGACCGCCGGCGGGTCGTCGGTGAGCGTGTAGAGCTCGCTTGGGTTGAGCACCGGAACCCGGCCTCCCTTTTTTAGTCCTGCAACCCGTCGGTCCGTCAGATCATTCCATCCGGCTTCCGTCCGGCGCCGCCCAGGGATTCGTGAGGATCGCGTAGACGAGCTCGTCCACCGCGGGCGCCAGCGTGGTGAACGACGGGCCGGCGCCCGTGTACGGATCGGAGACCTGCAGCATCATCTCGTGCACGCCTCCCACCAGGGCGATGGCCAGCAGCGGCGACAGTGCCGGGATGGCCGGGTCGGCGGCGCGGGCCGCGTCGACCACCTCGACCAGGGTATCGGCGAACCGCCGCTGCATCTGCTGGCGCAGGCGGAAAGCCTTCGGCCCGGCCGCCTGGATCTCCACGAGCAGCGTGCGGGTGACCGCGGGCATGCCCTCCAGCGCGTTGAGGTACGCGGTCACGCCGTCGTTGACGAGCTCCTTCCACGACTTGTCCCCGCCGACCGCCGCGCCGCGCACGACGCCCAGCAGGTGCTCGCAGCCCTGCTGGTACAGGGCCATGAGGCAGGCCTCCTTGTCGGTGAAGTGCTCGTAGAACGTGCGCTTGGACACGCGCGCGTGCATCACGATGTCGGCGATCGTCGTCGCCGCGTAGCCCTTCGCGGCGATCGACTCGGCCAGCCCGCCGGTGAGATCGGCCCGGAGCTCATCGACGGTCCTGGTGCTCGTCATGTGATGTTGCCGGCCTTCCGCGAGAATGATTCCTGGTGCTAGTTTGCCTGGTACTGAACGGTACCGCCGATGGGAGGGCCCACGGTGCAGCGCAGTCTGTCCGGCCAGGTGGTGCTCGTCACCGGGGCGGCCCGCGGGATCGGTGAGCACACCGCCCGCCTCGCCGCCGCCCGCGGCGCGAAACTCGCCCTCGTCGGCCTCGAACCGGACCGGCTCGAGGCCCTCGCCGGCGAGCTCGGCGCGGTCTGGTTCGCCTGCGACGTGACCGACCAGGCGAGCCTGGCGGCGGCCGTCGAGGGCACCGTCGCCGCCTACGGCCGCATCGACGCGGTGCTGGCCAACGCGGGGGTGGCCAGCCGCGGCACGATCGCCACCGGCGACGTGGCCGCCCTGGTGCGCACGGTCGAGGTCAACCTGGTCGGCGTCATGCGCACGGCCGCGGCCTGTCTTCCGCACCTCATTGCTTCCCGGGGGTACCTCCTGATCGTCGCCTCCGCCGCGTCGTTCGCCGCGCTGCCCGGCATGGCGCCGTACTGCGCCTCGAAGGCGGGCGTCGAGCACTTCGGCAACGCCGTGCGCCTGGAGGTCGCCCACCACGGCGTCGCCGTCGGCACCGCGCACCCGTCCTGGATCGACACCGATCTCGTGCGCGACGCCCAGGACGACCTGCCCGCGTTCCGCGAGACGCTGCGCCGGCTGCCGCCGCCCATGGGGTCGACCACCTCGGTCCAGCGGTGCGCCGAGCGGTTCGTGGACGCGCTGGAGCGCCGCCGCCGCAAGGTGTTCGTGCCGCGCAGCGTGGCCCTGATGTACTGGCTGCGCACGTTCCTCAGCAGCCGCCTCGCCGAGCTGGTCATGCGCCGGCAGGCGCGCACCAGCGTGCCCGCGATGGAGGAGCAGGTCCGCTCGCTCGCCCGCGGCTTCGGCGCGCACACCGCCCCGCCGCTGCCGGCCGCTCAGCTACCGGACGAGCCCGGGTTCATCGCGCACCGCTACCACCGCTGAGCCGCGCCTCGTGCACCAAGATCGCGACCTGGACGCGGTTGGCGCAGCCGAGCTTGGCCAGGATCCGCGACACGTAGGTCTTCACCGTCGCCACGCTCATGTGCAGCGCCGCGCTGATCTCCGCGTTGGAGCCGCCCTCGGCGACCGCCTCGGCGACGTCCCGCTCGCGCGGGGTGAGCGCGTCGAGCGCCCGGGCGGCCGCGCGCCGCCGCTCGTCGGCCTCGTCGTGCACGACGTGCGCGATCAGCCGGCGTACCACCGAGGGCGAGAGCATCTGCTCGCCCGCGGCGACCCGCCGCACCGCGTCGAGGATCGCCTGCGGCGGGGTGTCCTTGAGCAGGAACCCGTGCGCACCGAGGCGCAGCGCCCGAAGTACATGATCATCTGTGTCGAACGTGGTCAGCATGATCACCGCGGGGGCGGACCCGGCCGCCTGCAGCGCCGCCAGGGCGGCCAGCCCGTCCATCCGCGGCATGCGGATGTCCATGAGGACGACGTCCGGGTGCAGCGACCGCGCCGCCGCGACCGCCGCCGCGCCGTCGCCGGCCTCGCCGACCAGGTCGAGGCGGGGGTCGCCGCCGAGCACCATGCCCAGCCCGGCCCGCACGAGCGGGTCGTCGTCGACGACGAGCAGCCGGATCACGTCGGCCACGGCAACCACGCCTCCAGATGGAACCCGACCGCGGGACCGGGCGTGCGCCGCGGCCCGTGCTCCAGCCTGCCACCCGCCAGGCTCACCCGCTCCGCCAGCCCGACGAGCCCCGACCGCGAACCCGGCAGCGCCGGGCGCACCGGCTGGGCGGGCAGCGGGTTGTGCAGCCAGACGTGCAGGTCGCCGTCCTCGGTCCGCTCGATCTCCAGGTGTACCGCGGCACCCGGCGCATGCTTGCGAGCGTTGGTCAGCCCTTCCTGGACCAGCCGGAACGCGGTCCGATTCACCACCGGCGGCAGGGTCTCGGCGCTGGTGAGCCGGTTGTCGAGGCGGACCGGGGTGCCGGCCTGGCGCGCCTCCTGCACGAGCTCATCGAGGTCGCCGAGGTCCAGGCGCGGCCGCAGGCTCTCGTCGGCGCTGGTGCGCAGCACGCCGAGGATCTCGCGCAGCTCCTCCATCGCCTGGTGCGCGCTGGCCCGGATCGTGCTGCCGGCCGCCACGACCTGCTCGCGGGAGAGGTCCTTGCGGATCTCCAGCGCGCCCGCGTGCAGGCTGATGAGCGAGATCCGGTGGGCCAGCACGTCGTGCATCTCCCGCGCGATCCGCTCCCGCTCCAGGCCGCGCTGCAGCTCGGCCTGCTGCTCGGCCGCCTGCTCGGCCCGCGCCGCCCGCTCGCGCAGCGACGCGACCAGCTCCCGCCGGCTGCGCACCGTGACGCCCCAGGCGACGGCCACCGACAGGATCATCAGCGCGATCGTGTTGGCGCCGATCGGGTTGAGGTCGGGGTCGGGGTACACGACGCTGTAGGGGATCGGCACCACGAAGTGCGCCGCCGCCACCCACAGCGCGACCCGCAGCGGCCGGTGGACGGCGACGCCGAACACGGCGATCGCGGCCGCGCCGCCGGCCATGTCGGTGACCGCCGCCGGGATGAGCATGAGCAGCGCCACCGCCACCGGCCAGCGCCGCCGCCACCACAGCAGCAGCACCGCCGGCAGCGTGAGCAGCGAGCCGAGGAGGAACCGTTCGTCCGACAGCGACCCGTTGTCGAGCCCGGCGCCGGCCGCCATCGCCCACACCAGCACCGTGAGCACGGTCGCGGTGGTGTCGACGAGGATGTCGCGGGCGCGCCTCACGATCTCACCAGCGGTCGCCAGTGCTGGGTCGTGCCGTCGTCGCGCACGGTGTACCCGAGCTTCTGCACCTCGTCCCGCAGCTCGGTCGCGTCCTTGGCGCTCTTCTTGCTCAGCGCCACGGCCCGCGCGGCGAGCACGGCGTTGACCGCGACCGGCAGGTCGGGCAGGTCCGGCACCCAGCGGCGGAACAGCTCCGCGTACGGGTCGTGGGCCTGCCACGGGTACCCGTGCGCGCGGAACGCCTCCGCCACGCCGGGCTTGCCGGCCCCCTCCAGCTTGTCCCGCACCACCTGCCGCGACTGCTTGTCGAGCACCACGAGCAGGTTCCCGTCGACGAACACGGCGTCGACGTCGTACCGCGCCACGGTCCGCGTCCGTTCCCCCTCGGTGATCCGTAACTCGGCGTCGCTGACGGTGACGCGCAGCGTCTCGAACACGGCCACGAACGCGAGCACCGCCCCGAGCAGCACCCCGGCCCCCACCCCGGTGTACCGCCCGAGCCCGTCGCCGAGCTCCGCCACCAGCCGCAGCGGCCCGGCGAACGGCGTCCACGGCAGGGACAGCAGCCACCGCGCGACGACGGGCAACCCCCACCCGGCGAGCGCCCCGAGCAGGGGCAGCCCGCCCCAGAGCAGCACCCGGTCGAAGCGCGAGAGCCCCAGCACGTGATCAGGCATATGCTCACGGTAGGCAGTCGGCCCGCGCCGCGGACAGTCGCCAAAAGTTGGCTACCGCGCGGTGGAGCCGGTCGGCCTCGCGCCGGCCGGGTGCTCCGGGCGGTGGGGCGGAGCCCGGCCCGGACCCGGGTGCGGGTGCTTGCGGCGCTGAGGCCCTGGCTGCGCTCCGGGTGCTGGCCGTGCTTCCAGCGTTGCCGCGCCGCCCGCCCGCCGCCACCGAGCGCCCGCGCCCGCCCGTCGCCTCCGAGCGCCCGCGCCCACCCGCCGTGCACCCGCCCGCCGTGCGCCCACCCGCCGTGCGCCCGCCCGGCGCCCCGCCGTGCCCGCGCCCGCCGCGCGGGACGTTGTCGGGGCGCTCAGGTCGCCGGTGTGATGTGGATCGCCTCGACCCAGGTGGGCGTGGCCGGCGGGCTGGCGCCGACCAGGCCGGCGATGAGCCGGCAGCCGACCGGCTCGTCGGGCCACGGCGTGAAGCCGTCGGTCAGGACGACGACGATCTCCGGCGGCTCGGGCCCGCGGCGAGCCCGGGCGATGCCGACCCGCATGTCGGTGCCGCCGCCCCCGGCCAGCTGGACCTGCTCGGCCTTGGTCACGCGCGTCACGGCGTGCACGTCGGCATCGCAGGCCAGCACCGTGACCCGGTTGCCCCGGATGCCGACCGCCCGCAGCACGCCGGTCACCTCGCCGAGCGCCGCGGCCATGTCGTCCGGCCCCATCGACCCGGACGTGTCGATGACGATCGCGACCCGCGGCAGCGGCCGCCGCAGGCTCGGCATCACCACCCCGCGGAGCGCGGCGCTGCGCCGCCCCGGTCGCGCGTAGGTGTAGTCGACCGCCCCGCTCGCCCACGCCACGGCCTGCCGCAGCGCGCCGGTGAGCAGCCGCCGCCAGTCCACGACCGGCTCGGCGATCTGGTCGGCCCACCGCTGCCACCCGGCCGGCACGGTGCCCTGCGAGCGCACGTGCGCCCGGATGGCGCCGGCCGTCTGCCGCCGGATCGCGTCGGCCTCGACGGGCCGCACCTCGGGCGCCCCGCCCTCGCCGAGCTCCCCGCGCACGGCGATCCCGTGCGCCCCGGACCCGCACTGCACGTGGACGACCGGCGAGCGCGGGATCCCCGCGAGATACTCCTCGAACAGCCGACCCTCCGCCAGCCCGAACGTGCGGGGCTCCACCCGCGACGCCGGCAACGCCAGCCCGTCGGCCACCAGGTCGTCGTTGATCTCGCAGTCCTGTGCGAGGTTGACGCGGTGGTGGTCCATCCGGTCGGCGGTCGCCAGCCGGTCGGCCCGCCCGTGGTGGTCGCGCAGCAGGTGCGCGGCCTCGTGGATCCACACCCCGGCGAGCTCGTCGACGTCGTGCTCGCCGACGAACTCCGGGTTCACGTACAGCCGCCAGTGCCGGTCCACGCCCATGGTCGCGAGATGCCAGCTCGGCACCACCGACAACGCATACAGCGCCGCGGCCAGATACGGCCGCAGCTTCGCGGCCCGGAACCGCGCCGCGAGCAGCTTGGTCCGGTCCAGCGCGTCTCCCGCGGCCGTTTGCGGATGCGCACAGTGGTGCGCATCGCCGTCGTCGGTGGCGCCGGGCGCGGCCGGGTCGTGGGCAGGCGGCATCCCCGTGCCGCCCGGGGCCGGCGGCGCGGTCGGCGACGGGGCCTGGTCGGTGGTCAGCTCAACGCTCCTGACAGCCGCAGGATGTCGACGAACGCGTCGATCGTCGGGGGCACCGCCCACGACTTGTGGCGCATCACGGCCAGGTCGTGGGCCGCGCGCGCCGCCACGTCGGGGACGCCCGCGTCCACGGCCTTGGCCAGGACCGTCCAGGCCGCGTCCCAGCGGGCGTGGGTCAGGTCGGACTGGACGGCCGCCACGATCGCGGTCAGGAAGGCGAGCTGGCGGTCGCCGCGCGTCGGCAGCTGGAAGGCGTCCGGGTTGGCCAGGACGCGGTTGGGGTCGGGAAGGTCCAGCTCGTCGAGGTAGTTGACCAGCTCCAGGCCGGCGCCGTCGCCGATCGCGCCGACGAGGGCGGTCGACAGGGCCTCGCGGCCGGCGTCGCTGGCCATGCCGAAGGTGAGCAGGCGCAGGGCCATCTCCCAGGTGCGCGGGGAGGGCCAGGGGCCGCCGCGGGCCTCGGCGTCGGCCGGGAGGTGGTGGGTCAGGCCGGGGCGGGCGGTGAGGAAGCCGGACAGCGTGCCGCGGGCGCGGGCCAGCGCCGACGTGGTGCGACCCGGCTCGACGCGGGGGAGCGTGGCGGTGGGCCAGGTGCCGGCCAGGCCGCGGGCGACCACCGCCGGGTCGTGGGTCCACTGCAGGTGCACGAACCGGTTGGCGAGGGGCGGGCTCAGGTGCCAGCCGTCGGCGGCGCTGGCCGGCGGGTTGGCCGCGGCGACCACCCGGACCGCGGGCGGCAGCTCCAGGCTGCCCACCCGCCGCTCCAGCACCACGCGCAGCAGCGCGGCCTGGACGGCCGGCGGGGCGGAGGACAGCTCGTCGAAGAACACGATGCCCTCGCCGCGCCTGCTGAGGCGCACCGCCCAGTCGGGCGGGGCCATCGGCACGCCCTGCGTGGCGGGGTCCTCGCCGACGACGGGCAGGCCGGCGAAGTCGGACGGCTCGTGGATGCTCGCGATGACGGTCTCCATCATCACGCCGAGCCGGTCGGCCAGCTGCTGCAGCGCCGAGGACTTGCCGATGCCGGGCTCGCCCCACAGCAGCACCGGCAGGTTGGCGGAGACGGCGAGCGCGAGGGCCTCCAACTGGACATTGGGCCGCAGCTCCACCCGGGTGGCCCGGGTGGCGGCGATCAGCTCGTCGGCGTCGGCGAGAACACTCATGCCGCAGAGGTTAGCGACCCAGTACGACAGAAAATTCGTTGTTCCTGCCGTACCGCCGCGCCAGCTCCACCGCGTTCGAACCGTCGGGCAGGCTGACGTCGCGGCGGGCGCCCAGCTCCAGCAGCGCCGTGACCAGCGCCACCGTGCCGCCGCAGGCGACCGCGTGCAGCAGCGGCGTGTACCCGTTCTGGTCGCGCGTCTCGAGGTCCAGCCCGGCGGCGACGAGCCGGCGCAGCAGCGGTACCGGATGCGGGCAGAAGCTCAACAGGTGCAGCAGCGTGCGCCCGCGCCCGTCGCGCACGGACGGGTCGAGGCCGGCGTCGAGCAGCGCCTCGATGGCGGGCGCGTCGCCGTGCGCGGCCCGCAGCACCACCGTGCGGCGGCGGGTCCGCAGGTGCTTCGGCAGCCGGACCCGCGGGTCGCTCCAGCCGGTGACCGCGGCGAAGCACCCCGTCGGCGGCGGGCCGCCCAGGGCGTGCATGGCCTGCTCCCGCCGCAGCTCCTCCGGCGCGTGCGGCGTCGTGAACCCCGACGCCGCCATGGTGACCAGGTGCCAGTCGCCGAGGCAGCGCACCCGGATCGGCTCGACCGCGACCGGTTCGGCGACAGCGGCCGCCGGCGCGCCCGGGAACAGCGCCGACGCGACCAGCGGGTGCAGCGCGGACACCGGGAGGTAGCCGAGCCGGACCAGGTCGAAGTCGACCGGCCGCAGCGCCCGCGCCGCCGGCAGGACCGGCAGCGGTCCCTCGGCCGAGTGGGCGGGGTTCCAGGCGCCGGCGTGCCTGACCCGCAGGGTCGCCGCGTCGATCACGACCGAGTCCCGCCACCGCAGCGGCAGCCGGACCGCCGGTGCGTGGTGCCGGTCCGCCGTCGCGCGGACCGCCTCCGCCAGGCCGGTCAGGTCGTGGTCGCCGGCGCGCAGGCGGGCATCGGCGGCGTCCCGGGCGTACCGCGGCGCCGTCGCGTCGTCGAACTGCTCGACGTCGAACCCGGCGCGGGTCCAGGCGGCCCGCCACTCGCCCGCGTCCTGCAGCCGCAGCAGCTCCGGGTCGGCGTCCACCCGCAGCCCGGCGGTGCGCCGCCCGTCCCAGCGTTCCCGGTTCAGGTGCAGGCCGTCGCCCTCGTGGGCGGGGTCGCTCCCGCGGTACCGCAGCATCAGCCGCTGCCCCTCGCCCCACGAGTGCCGCCGCTGCACCACGAGCGCGTGGCCGTCGGCGTAGTGCGCCAGCGGGATCGGGTCGCGCGGCAGGTCGTGCGTCACCGGGTCCCGGGGCAGGTGCCAGCGCAGCAGGTCGGGCACCAGGTGCCGGAGGTCCTCGGCGACCGCGTCCGGCACCGCGGCGAGCTCCGGCCCGAGCTCGACGTCGGCCGCGGCGCACGCGCCCGCCCAGTCGCCGGCCAGCCGCCGGGCCGTCGCGTCCTCGATCATCCAGCGCGGCACGGCGTACCGCCGCAGCCGCGCCCAGGCCTTGAGCTCCGTCATGCGACGAGGAAGGCGAGGTCGTGCTCGCGGAAGCGCTCCACGTCGCCGGCCAGGGTGTCGCCGACGAAGTCCTCGGTGTCGGGGTCGGCGCCGGCCGCCAGCAGCGCCCGGATCAGCTCGGGCGAGCCGCCGGCGCGGACGGCGCAGTGCAGCACGCTGTACCCCCGGTTGTCCCGGTCGTCGAGGTCGAGCCCGGCGGCCAGCAGCCGCTCCAGCAGGGCCGGGTCCCCGCCGAGGCAGGCCAGCAGGTGCAGCAGGGTGCGGCCGTGCTGGTCGCGGGCGTGCGGGTCGATGCCGGCGTCGAGCAGCGCGCTCACCCCGGCCAGGTCGCCGTGCTGGGCCCGCAGCATGAGGTCGCGTCGCTGCTCCTCCAGCCGCCGGGGGAGCCGCTCGCCGCGGTGCCGCCAGGCTCGCTCGGCCGCGAAGCAGCCGTGCGACTCGCCGCCGAGGGCGCGCATCGTCTCCTCGCGGCGCCGCTCGTCGTCGGTGTGCGGGACCTCGAACCGGCCGCCGGCCATGCGCACGTCGTGCCATGCCGGTCCCGAAGCGTCGCCGCAGCGCACCCGGACCGGGGAGGTGGACGGCGGCTCGAACGGCCGCCAGGTCGCGGCCGGGTCGAACGCCGCCATGACCAGCGGGTGCAGGCGCTCCACCGGCAGCACGCCGAGCCGGACCAGGTGCACGTCGACCGGGCGGCGCAGCGTGTCGGCCTCGATCGCATCGTGGCCGCCCTCGCGGTCGTTCGGCACCCACTCCCCGCGCGGCCGGTCACCGGCGGTGATGCCGGTGATGCAGATCTCGTGGTACCAGCCGACGCGGAGCCGCACGGTGTCCATGCCCAGCCGGCGGGCGGTGGCGAGGACCACCGCGGGGTCGAGGTCGAAGATGGCGAGGGCGCGCCGGAAGTACCGCCCGCGCCAGGGGTTGTCCTCGTCCTCGGGCGCCTCGGCGAGCTCGACGCCGGCCGCGTTCCAGGCGTCGACCTGGCGGCCGGCGTCCTGCAGCGCCAGCACCGGCGAGTCGCGGAACCCGGGGCAGGTGCGGGCCAGCAGCTCGGACGCCTCGCGGGCGTCCCACAGGTGGCGGCGCTCGGTGAGGTCGTGCAGGCCGTGGTACCGCCCGCCGTTGTTCACCTCGCCCTCGTCGAGGACGACCAGCCGCAGCCGCTGCGAGCCGAAGCCGAGGCGGGGCAGCTCCACGCAGAGCACCCGCCCGGCGACGCGGGCGAGCGCCATGAGCAGCCGCGGGGTGATGGTCGTGTCGCCGCGGCCCGGGTCGCGGGGCAGGTGCCAGCGCAGCAGGTCGGGCGCGAAGTGCCGCAGGTCGTCGGCGAACGGCGCGAAGTCCGCGTCGACGTCGACGTCGACGCCGGCCGCGGCGCAGGCGGCCCGCCAGTCGCCGGCGAGCCGGGCCTCGGTCGCGGCCCGGATCATCCGGGCGGGCACCGCGTAGTGCCGGATGCGCCGCCACGCGCCGAGGTCGGCGGCGGAGATGAGGGCGCTCACCGGTACACGCTCACGATCTCGCTGGCGGGTGCCGGCTCGCCGGCCGGGAGCAGCGCCGTCACGGCCCGCTTCACGCGGCGCGGCACGTCGGGCCCGAGGGCCAGCCGGCGCAGCGCCGTGCGGCCCGACTCCAGCGCCTCCAGCAGCCGCTTCGCGCCGCGCCCCTCGACACCGGTGTGCCGCAGGTCGAGCCGCTGGAGCGGGCTGCCCGGCAGCGCGCCGGCCAGCCGGAACGCGCCCTCGTCGCCGACCACGTTGTCGCGGGCGCCGAGCACGCGCAGCGACTGCGGCCGGCTGAGATCGATGCTGTCCAGTGTGGACAGCCGGTCGGCGAGCAGGTCGACGGTGGCGGGGGAGAGGCCGTTGCCGCCGAGGCCGAGCGTGGTGCCGGGCCGGTGCACGGCCGCCACGACCTCGGCGGCGCCCGCGTCGGTGAGGTGGTTGGCCGCCAGGAACAGCCCGGTGACGCCGCAGTCGCGCAGCAACGCGGCGAGCAGCGGCGCGGCCGCCGGGCCGATCCCGTTGCCGCCGAGGAAGACCCGGGTGACCGGCCGCTCACGGGCGGCGAGCGCGTCGACCAGCACGGCCAGGCTCGCGGTGGTCAGGCCGGTGTTGACCAGGTCGAGCGTGTCGATGGCGGCGTTGCGGCGCAGCATCGCGGCGAGCGCGGTGACGCCCTCGTCGCCGAGCGGGTTGCGCTTCAGCCACAGCGCGCGGACGCTGCCGTCGGTGGCCAGCCGGTCGAACAGCGGTGCCGCGCCGGCCGCGTCGATCGCGTTGCACCCGAGGTACAACGTCTCCAACCGGTGCTCGGGCCCGAGCGCGTCCGCGAGCGCGCGGGTGCCCTCGGCGCCGAGGCTGTTCGTGCCCAGCAGCAGGTGTACCGCGTGTGGCGAGCCGACCACCCGGTCGAGCACGCGGGTCACGCCGGCCGCGCCGAGGCCCTGCTTGCACAGGTCGACCCGCCCGTCCGGCTGGAGCGTGCCGAGCGGGAACCGCTCGGTGCCCGCGACCGGGGCCGGGTCGCCGAGGCGCTCCAGCAGCGGGGTCAGCAGCGCCGGGTCGGCCGGCGGCACCGCCGGGACCTCGAGCACGGGGCATGCGATCTCTACCACTGCACCACCTGGTAGTCCTTCAGGAACACACCGGACACGCGGTCGCCGTGGACGCCGCGGACGATCGGGTCGTAGACGCGGGCGGCGCCGTCGACGACGTCGAGCGGCACCCGGAACCCGGCCTCGTGCAGCGCCTCCTTGGCCGGCTGGGGCCGCTCGTCGGTGACCCAGCCGGTGTCGACGCTGGTGACGTGGATGCCGTCGAGCACGTACTCGGCGGCGATCGTGCGCGTCAGCATGTTCAGCGACGCCTTGGCCATGTTGGTGTGCGGGTGCCGGCTGGTCTTGTTGCGGCGGCTGAAGCTGCCCTCCATCGCCGACACGTTCACCACGTAGCGGTCCGGGTGGGGCGAGGCCTGCAGCAGCGGCCGGAGCTGGGCGATGAGCAGGAACGGCACGAACGCGTTCACCACCTGCACCTCCATCCACTCCCGCGGGGTGACCTCGTGCAGCCGCAGCGTCCAGCTGTTGACCGGGCGCAGGTCGAGCGGCTCGCCCGTCTCGTCGACCCGGCCGGCCGGGAAGAAGTCCACTGTGGACGACGGGCCGGTCAGCGCCAGTCCCTCGGCGCGGCGGAGCTCGCGATGGTACTGCGCGGGCCGCTGGATCGTCTGGGCCGCGTTGTTCACCAGGATGTCGAGGTGGTCCCAGCGCGCCGTGACCGCGTCGACCAGCCCGACGACGCCGGGCAGGTCGAGGAAGTCGACGCCGTGGACGTGCAGCCGGTCGAGCCAGCCGGCGGCGTCGGGCTGCTCGCCGAAGCGCCGGGCCGCGTCGCGCGGGAAGCGGGTGGTGACGATCACCTCGGCCCCGTCGCGCAGCAGCTTCAGCGCGGTGTGGAACCCGATCTTGATCCGGCCGCCGGTGACGATCGCCCGCCGGCCGCGCAGGTCGCAGCGGGCGTCGCGGCGGGCGACGTTGTCGGTGGCGCAGCGCTCGCACATCTGCGGGTACGCGAGGGGCACCCGTCGATACGGCGACTTGCACACGTAGCAGTCCCGGGCCCGCAGCAGCTCGGCGCCGTCGGTGGCGGGCTCGGTGACCAGTCGCCGGTCGTGGGCGGACACCGCATGGCGGCGCTCGGTCTTCTGCTGCTTCTTGCGGCTCTTGTACGCCTGGTGCACCGCGCGGCGCACGAGGGTCACCTGCGGGTCGTCGGCGCCGTCCGCCGGGTCCTCGACGGCCGCCAGCACGCGCAGGAAGGCGGCGACGTCGTCGGGGTCCAGGCGGGGCACCGCCGAAGCGTAGTCCCTGCCGGCCACCGGCGGTGGACCGGCCGGAATCGAACCGGCGTCCTCCGTCCTGGCAAGACGGCGCGACGACCTCTGCGCTACAGCCCACCGATCGCAGAGCTTAGCCGCACACCAACGCGCGGGCAGCGACCACCGGAGGGGGTGTGGGTGGCGAAGTCTCCCACGGCGAGCGCCCCGTCGGGGTGCGAGCAGGGTGGGGCTGGGACCGGTGGCAGGACCGGCCGGAATCGAACCGGCGTCCTCCAGCCTGCTGCGCCGGCGC
>NZ_BMPI01000047.1:18134-95357 GCF_014647515.1 Dactylosporangium sucinum
GACGACCTCTGCGCTACGGCCCTGCCGGCGGGTAGCTTAGCCTGCCGCCGGATAGCTCAACACCCGGCCGCCGCGGCTGCGCGGGTGGTACAGCTGGTGCAGCACGAACGCGTTGCCGTCGGGGTCGTTGAACGTCGCCAGCCGGGAGAACGGGCCCTCCTCGATCGGGCCCTCGAAGATGATCCCGCGCTCGGCGAGATCCTGGTACGTGTGCTCGATGTCGTCCGTGTCGAGCACGATGCCGCGCATCGACCCCGCCGGCATCGAGTCGAACCAGGTGACGAGCGTGAACGACGTCTGGCCGTGCCGCGGGGCGACCTCGACCCAGCGCCGGTCGCCCTCGTCGTTGTCGCTCACGAGCTCCCAGTCGAGCGCGTTGACGTAGAAGTCCCGCGCACGGTCCTGGTCGCTCACCGGGATGGACACGATCTGCACGTGATCGATGGGCATGGCGGACTCCTCGCGACGTCGCGACACTTGCCTCGCACGGTACCGCCGGAAGTGTCCGCCTCGTGGCGAAAGATCTACAACTGCACCCATTCCGTGCGGACCGGCGCGAACGCGCCCTCGTCCCGCGGCTCGCAGCGCAGCCGGACCGGACCCGAGGCCACCCCGGACACCTTGAACCGGCCCTGCTGGTCGGCCGCCGTCTCCACGGTGCCCGCCGGCGACTCGACCACGACCTTCGCCGGCCGCGCCGGGTCCAGCTCGCCGACCACCTCGACCGTGCCGTCGCGCGACGTCACCTGCACGTCGATGGTCAGCGCGCCGCCCAGGAAGGTCAGCAGCCGCGGGCCGCCGCCCCGCACGGCGATCAGCCGGGTCTCCAGCGAGTCGCGGACCAGTCCGGCCAGCTCGGAGTCCAGGTTGCGCCAGGCCAGGCTGGCCCGGGCGGCGGCCAGGACGGCCGGTGGCACCGGGTCCTGCCGGCCGGCGATCTCACGCAATGAGCTCAGCACCTCTTCCTCCCCGATCATCGGGTCGGCCCTGCCCAGCAGCAGCGCGTCATATGGAAGCCGCCAATCGTCGGCGCAGCGTGCCCAGGCAGCGCTGGCGGGTCGGACCGATGCTGCCGATCGGCACGTCGAGCGCGGCCGACACCTCGGCGTAGCTCGGCGGCGGATCGGCGATGAGCACGCGCAGCAACTGCTGGCACTGGCCGGACAGCGCGCGGAACTCGTGCCAGAGCACGGCGTCGCGCTCGTCGCGCAGCACGCCCGCGTCGGGCTCGTCGGCGCTCTGGTCAAGGCCCAGCTGGGCCCCGAGGTGGCCGACGAAGTCGGCGGCGGCGCCGGCCGGGACGTCGCGGCCGCTCTTGCGCAGCAGCGCGATCGCCTCGCGGCGCGCGGTGGTGGCCAGCCAGGAGCCGAGCTTGTCGGCGTCGCGGATGTCGCCGACGTGCTCGACGAGCCGCAGCCAGGTGCCCTGGCTCACGTCGGCGGCGTCGGACTGGCCCAGCCCGAAACTGCGCGCGACCGACCAGACCAGGTTGGCATATCGGTCCACAATGGACTCCCAGGCCTGCTGATTCCCGCTGGCAGCGGCACGCAACGTAGCAGCGTTGTCAGGCTCGGCCATGGTCCCGAAGGGTAGCATCGCGCCCCCGGGGTGACGGGATGCGGCGACCAGCGTGCCGCACCCCGTCACCCCCCTCCCCCTGGTGTGATGCATCACGGTCAGCCCAGCCCCGGGTAGCGGCCGTACCGCCGGTCGGCCCCGGCCATGACCGCCTCCGCGGCCAGCCGCGCCGATCCGGCCGCCGGCAACGCGTCGGCGATCGCCGCCGTGACGTACGGCGCGGCGAACGACGTGCCGCTCCACCGCGCCCAGCCTTCCGGAAACCGTTCGTGGTCGACGAACGTGCTGGTGACGTCGGCTCCCGGCGCCGCCACCGTGATCCACGTGCCCGAGTTCGACCACTCGCAGATCCGCCTCCCGTCGTGCGCCGCGACGGCGACCACACGCCGCCGCCACGGCGCGCTGGTCCCCGCGTACGCGGCCGGCCAGAACGGCCGGTTGTGCTGCCCGTCGTTGCCGGCCGCGGCGACGACCACCCGGTCACCCGTGGTGAGCAGCCGGGTCAGGGCCGCCGTGAGCAGCACCGGCGGCCGGTCGTCGAGCGTGTACCCCCCGAGGGACAGGTTGATGAGCTGATAGTCGTCCGCCTGCCGGAGGCCCGCCACCAGGTCGGTCTCCCGGCACACCCCGAACGTGTCGACGATCTTCATCAACCGCGGCCGCACCTGCCGCGACCGGCCCAGCAGGACCCCCGCGACGAAGTTGGCATGGCCCGCGTCCCCGTCCGCCACCCCGTCGTCGTCGACGTCGCCGTCGGACGGCTCGTCGGCGACATACCGGTCCTTGGGCAGCGGGCTGTTCAGCCAGACGCCGGTGTCCAGCACGAGCACCCCCACCTGCTCGGCCGTCCCGTCCGGCTCGGCGAGCCGGCCCGGCGGTGCCGGTCGGGGCGGCCCGTAGGCCCCGGCGTGCTCGAACGCCGCGGCGACGAACACGTGGTTGGGCCCGGCGGCGACCCGGGTGTCACCGGCCGCCTCGGCCTGCACCCGGACCCGGCGCGCGGCTCGCGCCACGTCCAGGCCCGGCACCCGGACCCGCCGGAAGCCGCTCGGGACGTCCCCCTCCTCGATGACGTCCCGCGCGGCGAGGCCCTGCTCCACGAACGCCTGCCGGGCGGTGGCGAAGTGGTCGTCGAGCACCAGCAGCTCGTCGGCGACGAACCGCACCGGGCTACCGTCCGCCCGGGTCTCGCGGCGCACCCACGACACCCCGGCGAGGCGCCGGGCGCGGCGGGTCCGCCACTGCTCCGCTGGTGCCATCCACCCCTCCTCACCTGCTACGGAAAACGAGAGGGGCCGAGTCGCCTTCCTGATACATCGGTCGCCGGTTCGTGATTTCCCGGGTTCGCCCCGCTCCCTACGGTGGCCGGGTGACCTCGACGACCACCGTGCCCGCGCTCGGCGACGACATCCTCATGCTCGCCGTGCACGCGACCGAACCGCGCAACCTGCTCGCGCACCCCGGCATCCGGCACGCGCTGCGAGCCGCCGAGTTCGTGCCCGCGGTGCTCTCCTGGCAGCCGCTGCCCCCGTACCGCGAGCTGCGCAAGATCATCCGGCGGGAGCACCACGGGCGGCTCGACCCGTGGCTCGACCGGCTCACCGCGGCCGGACGGCTCCGGCACGCCGGCACCGTCTTCCTCGGGATGGGCCGCCGCGAGCTGCTGCTCGACCAGCCCGCCCGGGACGCCGCCCAGCGGCGCCTGCAGGCCGGGCTGCCGCAGGACCCCGGGCACCGCCCGCCGGCCCGCGACGCGCTCCTCGGCGCGATCGTCGAGGCCGCGCACCTCATGGCCGGCGCGGTGCCGCCCGGCCAGCCGGTCGCGAACTGGTCGGCCGCCGCCGGGGCGCTGGTCGACGGCCGGGTCGTCCCGGACGGGATCGAGCCCGGCGTCCTGCCGGCGCTGGTCGGCGCCATGGCGGAGGAGATCGCCCGGGACCGGGACTGACCCCGGCTGTCCGCGATCACACCCGCGCGGCATGATGAGGCCCGTGGCGGACATCGATCAGCAGACAGTGACCCGCGAGCTCACCGTGCTGGAGGTGACCAGCGGCTCGGCCAAGGCGCTGGTCCGCCCCGACGACACGGTCACCATCGGCCGCGACGCCGCCAACGACCTGGTGGTCGAGGGCACCCTCATCTCCCGGCGGCACGCCGAGGTGATCTGGAACACCGACGGCTGGTTCCTGCGGGACCTGGAGAGCCGCAACGGGACCTTCGTCAAGGGGGAGAAGGCGGCGTACATCGCCGCCACCGACGGCGGCGAGGTGCACCTCGGTGCGGCCGACGGCCCGGCCGTGCGGTTCCGGAAGGTCACCGTCACCGAGCAGGTGGCCGCCCCGCCGCCGCCCCCGAGCCGGGAGGTCAGCCGGCACGAGGCCGGCGCCCTCGTGCGGCTCGGCCGCGGCGACGACAACGACGTGGTCCTGGCCGACCTGCGCACCTCGCGCAACCATGCCGAGCTGCGCCGCCTGCCCTCCGGCGGCTACGAGGTGGTCGACCTCGGCAGCCGCAACGGCACGTTCCACAACGGCAAGCAGGTCACCCGCCAGGTCCTCCAGCCCGGCGACATGATCTCGGTCGGCCGGCACGAGTTCATCTTCGACGGCGCCCGCCTCCACGAGTTCGAGGACGGCGGCCCGTCGTCGCTCATCGCCGACGACCTCACCGTGCGCATCGGCGACGCCACGCTGCTCGACGACGTCAGCTTCGCGCTGTCCGAGGGCAGCCTGCTCGCCGTGATCGGCCCCTCCGGCTGTGGCAAGTCCACCCTGGTCAAGGCGGTCGCCGGGCTGCGGCCGGCGACCCAGGGCACGGTCCGCTACGACGGGCGCGACCTCTACGCCGACTACGCGGAGCTGCGGTACCGCATCGGCATGGTCCCGCAGGACGACGTCCTGCACCGCCAGCTCACCGTCCGCCGGGCCCTGCGCTTCGCGGCCGCCCTGCGCTTCGCCGACGACGTGCCCCGCCGCGAGCGGAGCGAGCGGGTGGCCGAGGTGCTCAACACGCTGAACCTCACCGAGCGGGCCAAGCAGCGCATCGACAACCTGTCCGGCGGCCAGCGCAAGCGGGTGTCGGTGGCGCTGGAGCTGCTCACCGAGCCCTCCCTGCTCTTCCTCGACGAGCCCACCTCCGGCCTCGACCCGGCGCTCGACAAGGAGGTCATGGAGGAGCTGCGCGAGCTGGCCGACAAGGGCCGGACGGTCGCCGTGGTGACGCACAACGTGATGCACCTCGACCTCTGCGACCGGGTGCTCGTGCTGACGGTGGGCGGTCGCATGGGGTACTTCGGACCGCCCGGCGAGCTGCTGGACTTCTTCGGCGCCGAGGACTACGCCAAGGTCTTCCGCGAGGTCACGAGCAACGCCGAGCACTGGGTGCGCAGGTACCGTGGGTCGGACCTCTACGCGCGGTACGTCACCGAGCAGGTCGCCGAGGCGCCGCCGCCGAAGCCGGCCGTGATCGACCGGGCGACGGTGCCGCTGCCCCGCACTCCCGTGGGCGTCGCTGCGGGAGCGCCTGCTGGCGGTACCGCCGCTTCCGGAGGCGCGACCAGCGCGGACCCGGACGGCGCCTCGACGGCCGAGCAGCAGCTTCCGCCGCGCCCGGCCGCGGCCGGCGGGTCCGGCACGCCCGGTGACTCGCCGACGGACGAGCAGGCCATGCCGCCACGCCCGGCCGGCGACCCGGCGGCGGCCGGTTCCGGCATGACGATCTCGGCCGCGGGTGGCACCGGGCGGGGAGGCGCCGCCGTCGGGCGGGCCCGGGTCAAGCTCGGCGGCGCCTCGCTGCGCAGCCGGGTCGTGCACCCCGCGGCGCCGCTGCGCCAGTTCCTCACCCTGTGCCTGCGGATGTTCTGGGTGATCGGCGCCGACCGCGGCTTCGCGCTGTTCATGCTCGGCCTGCCGCTCGCCCTCGCGCTGCTCACCCGCACCGTGCCGGGGGAGAACGGCCTGGCGCCCGGCGCCACCCGGTTCAGCCTGGAGGCCCAGCGGTTGCTCGTCGTGCTCGCCGTCGGCGCCGCGTTCCTCGGCACGGCCGCCGCCATCCGGGAGATCGTCAACGAGTCGACGATCTACAAGCGCGAGCGGGCCGTGGGCCTGTCGGCGGGGGCGTACCTCGCCTCGAAGGTCTTCGTCTTCTCGCTCATCATCATCGTGCAGACGGCGCTGTTCACCTGGCTCGCGCTGCTCGGCAAGAAGGAGCCGAAGGACCCGCTGATCTTCTCCGAGCACTGGCTGCTCGAGATCACCGTCCCGGTCGCCCTGGTCGCCCTCGCGTCGATGGCGTTCGGCCTGCTGGTCAGCGCCCTGGCCAAGACCACCGAGCAGACCACCCCGGTCCTCGTCGTCGTGGTGATGGCCCAGCTCGTGCTGTCCGGCGGCCTGTTCGAGCTCGACGGCCAGACGGTGCTGGAGCAGATCTCCTGGCTCTTCCCGACCCGCTGGGGCCTCGCGGCGGGCGCGTCGACCGTCGACCTGCAGTCGATGATCCCGTTCAAGGACTCGCTGTGGGCGCACACGACCGGCGCCTGGTGGCGGTCCGTGCTGATCCTGCTCGTGCAGATCGGCGCGCTGATCGGCCTGGCCCGGCTGGCCCTGCGCCGCCTGGAGCCGGGCCGCGTGTAGCTCCCCGGGCATGACCCGGCGCTCCGGTGCGCGAGATATGGTTAGCCGGGCTAAGCACATCTCGCACACCGGAGAGCCGCCATGTCAGATGCGATCCGCGCCGAGACGGTGTCGATCGGCGCCGAGCAGATCCAGGCGTACCAGGCACGCCCGCTCGGCCCCGGCAGGTATCCCGGCGTGGTGGTGATCCACCACCTGCCCGGCTACGACGAGGCCACCAAGGAGATGGTCCGCCGGTTCGCCGTGCACGGCTACTCGGCGATCTGCCCCAACCTGTACTGGCGCGAGGCCCCCGGCGCCGCCCCCGACGACGCCGCTGCCTTCGTCCGCGCCCAGGGCGGCATCCCGGACGAGCAGATCATCCGCGACGTCACCACCGCCGCCGAGGCGCTGCGCGCCCTCGACTCGGCGAACGGCATGGTCGGCGTCATCGGCCACTGCTCCGGCGGCCGCCAGGCCCTGCTGGCGTCGACGGCGACCCCGGTGGACGCGGCCGTGGACTGCTACGGCGCGTTCGCCCTGGAGCCGCCGCCGTCGACGTCGGCCCTGCGGGCCCGCCCGATCCGCGACCGCCTGCCGGACGTGCGCTGCCCGGTCCTGGGCCTGTTCGGCGACGACGACAAGTTCCCGTCCCCGGCCGAGGTGGCCGAGCTGGCGGCCGAGCTCGTCCAGCACGGCAAGTCCTTCGAGTACTACAGCTACCCGGACGCGGGCCACGGCTTCTTCTCGGTCGACCGCCCGAGCTACCGCCCGGCCGCGGCCGTGGACGGCTGGCAGCGCATCTTCTCCTTCTTCGACCGCCACCTGGGAGCCTGACGTGTGCACGTACGAGACCGAGACGGCCGACCTGGAGGGCTCCGGCAAGGGAGCCGAGGGCTGGTTCCCGCTGACCCGAGCCGCCGTGTACGTCGACCACCCCGTCCACGCCCCGTTCGCCCACACGCTGAACATCGACTTCGCCAACCCGTCCCTGGGCCCCGCCGCGCGGGTGGCGGTGGAGCTGACCGAGGAGGCGGCGCTGGCCCTGGTCGCGGCCATCCAGACGGCGTTGTCCAACGCCCCGGCCGGCCTGGCAAGCGCCACCACCACCTGACGGCCCCGCCTGCTCCGCCCCGCCCTGCCCTGCTCCGCTCCGCTCCGCCCTGCTCCGCTCCGCTCCGCCCTGCCCCGCTCCGCCCTGCTCCGCTCCGCTCCGCCCTGCCCCGCTCCGCCCTGCTCCGCTCCGCTCCGCTCTGCCCCGCTCCGCTCCGCCCTGCCCCGCTCCGCTCCGCCCCGCCCTGCTCCGCTCCGCTCCGCTCTGCCCCGCTCCGCCCTGCGCCGCTCCGCCCCGCGCCGCCCTGCCCCGCGCCGCCCTGCCCCGCTCCGCCCTGCCCCGCTCCGCCCTGCCCCGCTCCGCCCTGCCCCGCTCCGCCCTGCGCCGCTCCGCCCGCTCCGCTGCACTGCCGGCGGGGGCCGCGTCCGCGACCATCGCTGAGACGTTGGTCGATCTACCCTCACGTGAGCCGATCAACGTGAGGGTAGATCGACCAACGTCTCCAGGCTGGCCGCTCCGCCGTCGGCGCCGCCCCGTCCCAGCCGCTCCGCTGTGCTGCGCCGTGTCGTCCCAGCCCTCCGTTGAGTGATGCCGTCTCCTCCCAGCCGCTCTTGCCAGCGCGCCGCCTCATTCCGGCGGCCGCGACCCGGATGCCGCCTGCGACCCGGACGCCGCCTCCGGCTTGCGCCTCGCTCGCGACCCGCACTCCGCGCGCCCGCCCGGGGTGGCGTGTCGGCTCGGCCGCTTCGCTGAGGTCGCCTCATGATCGAGGGAGAGTTCTGGTTGCCATGACAGCCAGATCCTTCCCACGATCATGGCGTGCCCCGCCCCTCGCCGCCATTTGCGCACGCCGACATAACCGAAATGTCGGATATGTCCGGCGCTGCGCGCCTGACATATCCGCCCCCCGCAGAGCGGCCAGCTGACAGGCGCTGGGCGGGGTGGGAAATCGGGGGGTCGTGGGAGGGCGCAAACCGCCGGCGAAGGCGGAGGATCAGTGGATGGGCGCCTATCGCGAGACGTACGAGCGGAGCCTCGCCGACCCCGACGGGTTCTGGCGGGCCGCCGCGGCCGGGGTCGACTGGGACCGTATGCCGTTCCGGGTGCTCGACGCCGACCGGCCGCCGTTCTACCGGTGGTACCCCGACGCCGAGCTCAACACCTGCCACAACGCCCTCGACCGGCACGTCGCCAACGGGCGCGGCCACCAGACGGCGCTCATCTACGACAGCCCCGTCACCGGGAGGCTGCGGCGGTACACCTTCGAAGCCCTCCGCGACGAGGTGGCCCGCTTCGCCGGAGCGCTCCGCGCGCTCGGCGTGGGCAAGGGGGACCGGGTCGTGCTGTACATGGCCATGGTGCCCGAGGCCGTCATCGCCATGCTCGCCTGCGCGCGGCTCGGGGCGGTGCACTCCGTGGTCTTCGGCGGGTTCGGGCCCAAGGAGCTCGCCGCCCGCATCGACGACGCGCGGCCCAAGGTCGTCGTCGCCACGTCGTGCGGGATCGAGGCCAAGCGGGTCGTGGAGTACAAGCCGCTGCTCGACGCCGCGCTGGCGGAGGCCGCGCACCGGCCCGGCCGGGTCGTCGTCCTGCAGCGCGAGCAGGCGAAGGCGGAGCTCCGCGAGCACGAGCTGACCTGGGACGACGCGATCGCGAACGCCGCCGCCGTGGACTGCGTGCCGGTGGCCGCGACCGACCCGCTGTACGTGCTCTACACCTCCGGGACGACCGGCCGGCCGAAGGGTATCGTGCGGGACAACGGCGGGCACGCCGTCGCGCTCGTCTGGTCGATGGCCAACGTCTACGCGGTCGGGCCGGGCGACGTCTTCTGGGCCGCGTCCGACGTCGGGTGGGTGGTCGGCCACTCCTACATCGTGTATGCGCCCCTGCTCGCCGGGGCCACGACCGTGCTGTACGAGGGAAAGCCCGTCGGCACCCCCGACGCCGGCGCCTTCTGGCGGGTCGTCGCCGACCACGGCGTCAACGTGCTCTTCACCGCGCCCACCGCGATCCGGGCGATCCGCAAGGAGGACCCCGACGGGCGCCTCGTCGGCGCGATGCCCTCGCTGCGGGCGTTGTTCCTGGCGGGGGAGCGGCTCGACCCGGAGACGTACCACTGGGCCGGCGCCCGCCTGGGCGTGCCCGTCGTCGACCACTGGTGGCAGACCGAGACCGGCTGGCCCGTCGCCGCCGACCCGCTCGGCCTGGAGGCGCTGCCGACCAGGCCCGGCTCGCCCTCGGTCCCGGTGCCCGGCTTCGACGTACGGGTGCTGCGCCCGGACGGCGAACCGGCGCAGGCCGGCGAGGACGGGACGATCGCGATCCGGCTGCCGCTGCCGCCCGGCTGCCTGCCGACCCTGTGGAACGACGACGAGCGGTACGTCGCGTCCTACCTCAGCGCCTTCCCGGGCTACTACCTCACCGGCGACGGCGGGCGGTTCGACGAGGACGGGTACCTGTACGTCATGGGCCGCACCGACGACGTCATCAACGTCGCCGGGCACCGGCTGTCGACCGGGTCGATGGAGGAGGTGCTCGCCGCCCACCCGGCGGTCGCCGAGTGCGCGGTGATCGGCGTGGACGACCCGCTCAAGGGGCAGGTGCCGCGCGGCTTCGTGGTCCTCAAGGCCGGCGCCGAGGCGAGCGACTCCCTCACCGACGAGCTGGTCGCCATGGTGCGCGAGCGGATCGGCGCGGTCGCCTCCCTCAAGAGCGTCCGGGTGGTGCCGGCGCTGCCGAAGACCCGGTCCGGCAAGATCCTGCGCAAGACCATGCGGGGCATCGCCGCCGGCCGGGACGAGCCGGTGCCGTCGACCATCGAGGACCCGGCGGTGCTCGACGCCATCCGGCCGATCATCGAGGAGGCACGCTGAGAGCGAACACGCTCTCAGCGAACCGGGGATCTCAACGGCGGTCGGTGTCCATACCGTCGTAGGCAGGACCCGGGAAGGAGCCACCGATGGCCGACACTGACATCCCATTCGACAGCGCCGTCTTCGAGCGCCTGCTCAGCAAGCGCATCATCGTGCTCGGCAGCGAGGTGAACGACGAGAGCGCCAACCGCATCTGCGGCCAGCTCATCCTGCTCGCCGCCGAGGACCCGGAGAAGGACATCAGCTTCTGGATCAACTCACCCGGCGGGGCCGTGCACTCGGGCCTGGCCATCTACGACACCATGCGGTTCATCCGCAACGACGTGTCGACCGTGGTCATGGGCATGGCCGCGTCGATGGGGCAGTTCCTGCTCAGCGCGGGCACGCCCGGCAAGCGGTATGCGCTGCCCCACTCGCGGGTCATGATGCACCAGCCCTCCGGCGGCATCGGCGGCACGGCGGCGGACATCGCCATCCAGGCCGAGCAGATGCTGCACACCAAGCGCACGGTGCAGCGGCTCATCGCCGAGCACACCGGCCAGACCGAGGAGCAGATCGCGGCCGACTCCGACCGCGACCGCTGGTTCACCGCCCCGGAGGCGGTCGACTACGGATTCGTGGACCGGGTGGTCCAGGGCGCCGAGCAGCTGGCCGTCTAAGGGCTACAGTTCGCGGGTGAGCATCGACGTTGAGGTGGCGCCGGAGCAGGCCGGTTTCGACGCCAAGCGACTGGCCCGGCTGGACACCCACTTCGCCCGCTACGTCGACGACGGCCGGCTGGCCGGATGGCACATCGTCGTCGCGCGCGACGGCCGGGTGGCGCACAGCAGCGTCTACGGTCAGCGCGACGCCGAGGCCGGCCTGCCGGTCGAGCCCGGCACCCAGTGGCGCATCTACTCGATGACCAAGCCCGTCACCTCGGTCGCCGCGATGATGCTGTGGGAGGAGGGGCACTTCGAGCTCACCGACCCGATCAGCCGCTGGCTGCCCGAGTTCGGCGACGTCCGGGTGTACCAGAAGGGTTCGGCCGGCGCGCCGTTCACCGTGCCGGCCGTCGAGCCGATCCGGGTCTGGCACCTGCTCACGCACACGTCCGGCCTGACGTACGGTTTCCTGCAGACCTCGGTCGTCGACGCCCTGTACCGCAAGGCCGGCTACGACATCCAGTCCAAGCCCGGCGCCGACCTGGCCCAGGCGTGCCGCGACTGGGCCGCGCTGCCGCTGCTGTTCCAGCCCGGCGCCGGCTGGGGCTACGGCGTCTCGACCGACGTGCTCGGCCGCCTCGTCGAGCTCTGGTCCGGCCAGACCCTGCAGGACTTCGTGCGGGAGCGGATCCTGGAGCCGCTCGGCATGACCGACACCTGCTGGTCCGTCGAGCCGGGCACCGACCGCCTCGCCGCGCTCTACGTGCCCGGCCCCGACGGCAAGGCGGCCCGGTTCGACGCGGTCGGCCAGGCCGCGTTCGAGCCGCCGGCCATGGCCTCGGGCGGCGGCGGCCTGATCTCCACGGCGGCCGACTACCACCGCTTCATGCAGCTGCTCCTGCACGGGGGCACGTTCCAGCGCCAGCGCCTGCTCAGCCACCGCACGGTGGGCTTCATGACCCGCAACCACCTGCCCGGCGGCGTGGACCTCGACGCCCTGCAGACCGGCGGGTTCGCCGAGACGACGTTCGAGGGCGTCGGCTTCGGCCTGGGCTTCGCCGTGGTCCGCGACCCGGTGCCGGCCCGCGTGTGGAGCAGCCCCGGCACCTACTACTGGGGCGGCGCGGCAAGCACGGCCTTCTGGATCGACCCGGCCGAGCGCCTCACCGTCGCCCTGTTCACCCAGCTCCTGCCGTCGAGCACCCACCCGCTGCGCCCCCAGCTGCGCCAGCTGGTCTACAGCGCGTTGATCGAATAGGGACTCGGGTCCGCGCAACGCACGACCGTCGCTCCCGCCAGACACCGCTCGTGGGGCCGGTCCATCAAGGACCGGCCCCACGACGCTGCCGTCGCCGTCGTCCCAAGGGCCCGCGGGCTCCCGCCCGCGCCGGACGTCCGCGGCCGTCGCGCCGCCGTCGCGCCGTCGTCCGCGGCCGTCGCGCCGTCGCACGGCGAGTTGACCTTGGTGGTTTTCCGCTGCCCAGGCGACGGTAGGTCACCAAGGTCAACTCTCAATGCAGGGCAGGACGGCTCAGGCGAAGGTCAGGTTGCCGCCGCCGGTCACGACGTGCAGCTTGTGGGAGGCGCCCGCGTCGATCTTCACCGTGCCCGCCTGCTTGCCGCCCTCCAGCTCGGCCTGCAGGGCGTAGGTCTCGCTCCCGGGCAGGCGCAGGTTCACGTTCGCGCCGCCGCTGTCGACCTCGACCCGGTCCGGCGCCTGGGCCAGCGTCAGCTCGACCAGGCCGCCGCCGGTGCGGGCGGTGAGCTCCGGCGGGGCGAGCGCCTCGCCGGACAGCGGCCCGCCGTCCGTCGACACGTCGATGAGGCCGGTCATGCCGTTGAGCGTGACCGCGCCGCCCGAGCTGTCGAGCCGCAGCGAGAGCGTCGACGGGATCTGCAGCTCGTACGAGATCGAGCAGTCCGACTTCGGGCAGCCGGTCGACGCGAGCACCAGCTCGCCGCCCTCCACGCTCTGCTTGCGGCCGGGCTTGTCGCTGCGGTACTTCTGGATCTCCGTCACCTTGATCGTCGTCCCGCTGCCGACGGACACCTTGATCGTGCCGCCCTGGCTGTCGACGTCCACGACGCTCACGTCGTCCTTGACCTCGTAGGCGTTGGTCGCGCTCTGCTCCGACCCGTCCTTGCCGGCCGACGGCGGGGGAGTGTCCGGCGTGCCGCAGGCGCCGAGGGCGAGCAGCGCGGCGGTGATCGTGATGATCCGCAGTGACTTCACGGGGGACTAGCTTTGCACGCGCCGTGGCGCCTCGATCGCTAGGGTCTCTCCCGTGACACTTGTCGATGACGCCTACGTTCGGGCCGAGGCCCACGGCTTCGGCCTGTCCTGCGAGGTGCCCGTCGGCCGCCTGCTCGCGGCGCTGGCCGCCGCCCTCCCGCCCGGCGCCCGGGTCCTGGAGCTCGGCACCGGGGCCGGTGTCGGCACCGCCTGGCTGGCCGCGGGCCTGCTGCCCCGCACCGACGTCACCGTCACCAGCGTGGAGCTCGACCCGCAGACCGCGGCGGTCGCCGCGACGGGGGACTGGCCGTCGTTCGTCGAGCTGCGGGTCGGCGACGCCGTCGAGTTCCTCCGGGCGGCCGGGCACGGCTACGACCTGATCTTCGCCGACTGCCGGGGCGGGAAGACCGAGGGGCTCGACCGTACGATCGCGCGCCTCAATCCCCGGGGAACGCTCGTGGTCGACGACATGACCGAGATCGACGGCTGGCCGGACGACTTCAAGGCGGCGCAGCGCGGGGTGCGCCGCACGCTCGTCGAGCACCCGGACCTGGTGAGCGCCGAGCTGGACTTCGGCTCGGGTGTGGTGGTGAGTGTGAGGAGGTAGCGCGCGGGTACACCGCTGGCATGTCCACAGATGCCATCGTGCTGCTGCGCGAAGACCACAAGAACATGCGGCGGCTGTTCAAGGAGTTCCAGGCCGCCCAGGCCGGGCCCAAGGCCAAGAAGTCGACGATCGTCGGCCAGATCCTCGAGGCGCTGACGGTGCACACGTACCTCGAGAACGAGGTGATGTACCCCGAGGTGCGCCGGCTCCTGCCGGCCCTGGAGGAGGACATCCTCGAGTCGTACGAGGAGCACCACGTCGCCGACCTGCTGTGCCTGGAGTTGTCCACGATGTCCCCCGACGACGAGCACTTCGACGCGAAGGTCACGGTGCTCATCGAGAACGTGCTGCACCACGTCGAGGACGAGGAGCACGAATGGTTCCCGAAGGTCCGTGAGGGCCTGGGCCGCAACCAGCTCCAGCAGCTCGGCCAGCGGATGATCGACCTGCGCCCGAAGGCCCCGACCAAGCCGATGGAGCCGAAGGCGCTGAAGAAGGCGCTCGACGCGATCAACGCATAGCCGATCCCGAGGTGCACGAGTGACCCGGGCGGGGTCGGCCGTGTGACCGCTGTGGCCCGGCGGCCGGCCCCAGTACCGTCGGACCCGATGAGTTCCGACCGGACACCTGTCGTGCTGGCCCTGCACGGGCTGCTGGTGGAGGGGACCGTGGCGACGGTCGAGCCGGTGCTGGCCGGGTGCCTCGGCGCCCACGAGCCGCGCCTGGTGCTCGACGTGTCGCAGGTCACCGTCTGCGACACCGCCGGCGCGGCGCTGCTCGTCAGCGTCGCCGAGCTGGCGCGCGACCGCGGCGGCGAGGTGCGCCTCGCCGACCCGTCACCGGCCATCCGCTCGTGGTTGCCGGTCGCCGCCGGCATGAGCGCGATCGCCGTGTTCGCCACGGTCGAGGGTGCCGTCGGGGCCGACCCGCGCGACCTGCTCACCGGCGGCCCGCCGGCCGCCGCCAACTGCGTCGACGAGCGGCCGGTCCTGCGCAGCCGCCGGCCGCGCTGGCGGGTCAACCCTTCGGGCCGCGCACGATCACGCCGAGGTCCCGCATCACCGCGTCGGTGAGCCCGGGCAGCTGGGCCGGCTCGATCGTCACCCCCCGCAGGCTGCTCATGCCGCTCACCTCCGACAGCTGGTTGCCGCGCAGGTCGGCCCCGCGCAGGTCGCAGCTCTCGAACGCCATCTGCCGCAGCCGGCAGCCCTGCATCGCGGCCTGGTCGAGCACGCAGTCGCGCAGCACGGTGTTGACGAGCACGCAACCGACGAACCCGGTCGGCCCGGCCGTCGTCACGTCGTCGAGCGTGGCCGCGTCGAGCCGGCAGCCCTCGAACAGGACGTTGCTGAGCTTCGACTCGGACAGGTGCGCCCAGGTGAGCTTGCAGTTGACGAGATGCACCCGCTCCAGCGTCAGCCCGGTCAGCCGGGCCGCCGTGAAGTCGACCTTGTCGAACCGGCAGCCGCTGATCGTCACGTCCTCCCAGACCACCCCGTTGAGGTCGAGGTTCTCCAGGTGGGCCCGGCGCAGGCGGGCGTCGATGAGCGTGGTGCGGATGGCGCGGCCGGTCTGCACATGCGCGTCGTTGAGGTTGCCGCCCCACGGCGCGCTGACCAGCTCGAGCTCGCCCGGGTCGAGGGTCGGAAGCTCGATGTCGATGTCGTGCACGGTGCGCAGTGCCACGTACCTCACCGTAGAGGGTCCGGCGGCGCGCCGGCACGTAGGCTGCTGAGTCATGAGTGACGCAGGGGTGCGGCAGCGGGTCGACGGGCGGACCCTGCGGGCCGAGCGCACCCGCAGCGCGATCGTGGACGCGCACCTCGCCCTGCTGGAGGAGGGCGAGCTCAAGCCGACCGCGGAGCGGATCGCCGAGCGGGCCGGGGTGTCGCTGCGCGCGCTGTGGACCAACTTCAAGGACATGGAGCGGCTGTTCGCGGCGGCCGGCGAGCGGCTCATGGAGCGGCAGGTGGCGGAGTTCCGCCCCGTCCCGCCGGAGCTGCCGCTGCCGGAGCGGATCACGTCGTACTGCGAGCAGCGCGCCCGCCTGCTGGAGCTGATCGCCCCCGCCGCGCGGGCCGCGCGGATCCGGGAGCCGTTCTCGGCCCAGCTGCGGCGCAACCGGGCGTGGTACATCGCGACCGCCCGCGAGGAGCTCGAGACGCTGTTCGCGCCGGAGCTCGCCGCGGCCGGCGAGGGCCGGGGCCGGATCATGGACGCGCTCACCGTGGCCGTGACGTCCTCGGGCTGGTCGATGTGGCGCGACGAGCTGCACCTCGACGTGCCGGGCGCCACGGCGGTGCTGCGGCACGTCGTGAGCGCGCTGCTACCGGCCGCACCGACGGCATAAGTTTCGCTTAGACCGCCGTTAAATCGGCATCGGCGGACACTCCGGGCGACCGGCGACCTCCTAGGCTTCGGGACGGTCGGTTCGGTTCACGCCTTTGGAGGAGCCCGGTGTCAGCGTTCGGCGACGATCGTCCGGACCAGTACCAGCCCTACGCGCCGTACGGCGCCGCCGGCCACGACTCGGCTCCCGGCTACGGCGACTACCGCGACCAGGGCTACCGCGACCAAGGCTACGGCGACCAGGGCTACGGCGACGCGCGCTATCGCGACCCGGGCCAGAACGACCCGCGCTACGGCGATCCGCGCTACGGCGACGCCGGCCACGGCGGCTTCGGCTCGGGCTACGGCCCCGGTCCGTACGGCGCCGAGGAGGAGCACGCCCCCCGGCATCGCAAGACCTCCCGCCTGGTCCTCGCCGTCGGCGCCGGCGTGCTCGCCCTGCTCGTCGTGGGCGCCGCCGCGTTCGGCGGCTCGGTCCTGCTCGGCGGCTCCGGCAAGGACTCGGGCAACCCGTCCGCGCTGGCCGGCGCCGCCTCGTCGGCCTCCGCCGGCGACCCGTCGCCGGGCGAGGCGGGCAGCATGTCCGCCGCCCCGACCGAGGGCGCCACCGCCTCGGCCGCCCCCAGCTCGGCGGCGCCGGCCGCGACGAAGACGACCCCGCCGGCCAAGCCGAAGACCACCGCCCCGGCGGCCTCCGGCAACGGCTTCTCCGCCGAGGAGGCCGAGGTCCTCGCGATCGTCAACGCGGAGCGGGCCAAGGCCGGCTGCAAGCCGCTCGCGTTCAACGCGAAGCTGGCCGCGGCCGCGGGCAAGCACTCGCAGGACATGTACCAGCGCAAGTACTTCTCGCACACGACCCCCGAGGGGGTGGACTTCGCCAAGCGGATCTCGAACGAGGGGTACAAGTGGTCGGGCGCGGCGGAGAACATCGCGATGGGCCAGGATTCACCCGAGAAGGTGATGCAGGCCTGGATGAACAGTGAGGGGCACCGCGCCAACATCCTCAACTGCGGGCTCAAGGACCTCGGCGTCGGCGCGTACCACGTCACCGGCAAGCCCTGGTACTGGACGCAGGACTTCGGCTCTCCTCGATAGGGCTGCGCGGTCCGGCACCGTACACCTGGCCGACCGAGTGGGTGGCGCGTTGCTCAACGACGTGCCAGACTCACCGCGGTCAGTGCTTACGGTGCCCGCGGGGATTACTCACGTCACTTCCTCTACGCGGGTGCGCACCACCCGCAACTCCACATCGAGCTCAGCACCTCGATCAAGGGGAAGAGAACGTGACCGTTGTACCCCGGCGACGGCGGCTGGCGGCGCTCGTCGCCGCGACCCTCCTGGGCCTAGGGCTGACCCTGGCCGACGCCTCCCCGGCGTCGGCCGCCGGCGTCGGCTACGTCCGGCTGGCCCACCTCTCGCCCGACACACCCGCCGTCGACGTGTACCTCAGCTCCGTGACCGGCGCGGTGCCCCAGCAGAAGTTCCCGGCCGTCGGCTACGGCGTCGTCTCGAAGTACCTGGCCCTGCCGCCGGGCACCTACGCCGTGGCGATGCGCTCGCCCGGCGCTCCGGCCGACAGCGCGCCCGTCCTCAGCACCCAGGCCACCGTCGAGGAGGGCAAGGCCTACACGGTGGCCGGCGTCGGCAAGTACGCCGACCTCGGCCTGCGCGTCATCCCCGACGACCTCGGCGCGCCCGACGGCGGCAAGGCCAAGGTGCGGGTCGTCCAGGCGTCGGTGAAGCACCCCGTGCTCGACGTCGCCGTCAGCGGCGGCTCGACGATCGCCTCGGGCGTGCAGTTCGCGACCACCACCGGCTACCAGACCGTCGACCCGGGCCGCTTCGCGCTGAAGCTCTCCGCTCCGGGCGGCGCCTCGGCGGCGACGGTGAGCGCCTCGCTCAAGGCCGGGGCGGTGTACTCGCTGATCGTCATCGACGGCAAGCAGGGCCTCACCGCGGAGCTGCGCACCGACGTGCCGAGCGCGGGCGCCGCGCCGGCCGGCGGCGTGGACACCGGCGGCGGTGGCACGGCGGACGAGCGGGACGGCGGCCTGCCCTGGCTGCCGATCGGCGCGGCCGCGGCCCTGCTCCTGGCCGTGCCCGGCGGGCTGCTCGTGCGCACCCGGATGCGGGCGCGCGCCTAGGCTGCACCCATGCGCGCGTCGGACGGGCGGGTGGTCAGGCATCGGAGGTACCGCCTGACCCCCGCCCGCCGTCGTGCCGCGGCCCTCGTGCTCAGCGTGCTGGCCCTCGCCGCCCCGGTCTACGCCGGCACCGCGGCCCTCGTCGGCCGCCGCGTCGAGGCCGCCGCGGGCGAGTCGACCTGGATCGTCCCCAACCGCATCGACCTGCCGGCGGACGCCGCGACGGACGCCGCGGGGGCGGGCCCGCCGCCGAGCCGGCTGCGCATCGGGGCGCTGGGCGTGGACACCGCGCTGGAGTCGCTGACGATGGACGCGGCCGGGGTCCTGGCCTCGCCGAAGGCGTACGGGGAGGCGGGCTGGTTCGCGCAGGGCACGATGCCCGGCGACCCGGGCCCGGCGGTGCTGGCCGGGCACGTCGACTCGAAGACCGGCCCGGCGGTGTTCTACAAGCTGCACGAGCTGAAGGCCGGCGACAAGGTGCTCGTCCTGCGCGGCGACGCCTGGCTGGCCTTCAGCGTGACCGCGGTCGAGCACTACGCGAAGGCGCACTTCCCGACCCAGCGGGTCTACGGGCCGACGCCCGTGGCGGAGCTGCGGCTCATCACCTGTGGCGGGGCGTTCGACTCGGCCCGCCACTCGTACCGTGACAACGTCGTCGTCTACGCGGTGCTGAGCTGAGGAGAAGTTTTGGGTCGGTGTGCCAGGTCGCCTCGCGGCGATAGGCGCGACACGGCTCCAGCCGAACGGTATTCCGTGAAGGCAGTGTGGTGAGGCCCGGGGACACACAGCACACCGACATGAAAAACAGTAGCGCGCCCGGTCCGCGTCGTCCCGCGATCCCGGCATGGAAGAGATCACAGAGAAAACCGCTCAGTCCGGGATTAGCGCCGACGCCCGCCGGCTCCGCTCGGCGACCGGGCGACCGGGCGACCGGGCGACCGGGCGACGGCACGGGCGCCGGGGGAGTAGCGGTGTCGGTATGCTCACCGGCGTGGCGGACCAAGGGGGAGGGCCGGCCGGGTCGGTGCCGATCGGCCGGTTGCGGGCAACCCTGCTCAACGCCCCGCTGCGCTGGCTGGCCGGCGCCGTGGCCGCCGTCGTGGTCCTGGTCTCCGGCGCCTTCGGCGGCTTCGACAAGGTCGATCCGCACACGTCCGAGATCCCGGAGCTCACGGTCGAGCAGCCGTTCGACGCCGCCGCCTGGAAGGTCACGATCCACTCCGTCCGTGCCCTCGACGAGCTGCCGCCCCTCAAGCACCAGGAGGACAAGGGCTGGCGCTGGATCATCGTGATCGCCACGGTCGAGGTGACCGGCTACGGCGCGAGCACGACGTTCTACGAGGACGCGCTGCAGGTGCGCGGCATCGAGGGCGTGCCGGCCAAGCACGCCGACCGGGTCACCCTGGCCGCCGACGCGACGAACGGCCCGCTGCTGCACCCCGGGGTGCCGGCCCGGCTCGGCTTCTTCTGGGACCAGCGGGCGAGCGCCCCGGTCCCGGCCGAGATCCAGGTCGGCGTCTACGGCATGACCTACGAGGTCGACGAGCTGACCGGCCTGCACGGCTGGTCCCCCGACGAGGCGGACGGCCCGCCCCGGGCCATGCGGGCGCTGCCCGTGAACACCGAGCCGGTGCCCTGATGACCGCGCCCGCCACTGCTCCGGCCGCTGCTCCGGCGGCCGTTCCGGCCGCCGGCCCGGACCCCGCCTCGGGCCGGCACCGCCGGCGTGGCCCGAGCCTCGGCTCGCGCCTGCTGACCGCGCTCCTCGTGCTGGCCACCCTGGTCGGCGGCACGGTCGTCATCCTCACCAAGCGCCAGCCCGACGACGTGCAGCGCCAGTTCTACGTGACCGGCACCGCCGGCCGCCCGGTCACCGCCCGCACCATCACGGTGACGCTGCTCGACGCGACCGGCGCCCTGAAGCTCCGGGGCCCGAAGGCGGTCCTGGAGACCCCGGGCATGTGGGTGACCGTCCGCGTGCGGGTGGTGGCCACGGAGCAGCCGGTCCTGCTGGGCCTGGCCCAGCTGCGCGACGACCGCGACCGGGTGTTCGAGGTCTCGAACCGTCTCGGCCAGCCGCTGGCGGGCGGCCGGACCTTCCAGCCGGGCGTCCCGGTCGAGGGCCCGCTGGTGTTCGAGGTGGCCCGGGACGTCAAGACCCTGACCCTGCTGCTGTCGACGAAGTCGAGCGCGGTGAAGACCTATCTCGAGGCGATCGCGCAGATCGACGTGCCGGCCTCCGTCGACGCCTGGCGCACGGAGGAGCAACCCGTGACGGTCCCGTCGGCCAAGGTCGCCGAATGACGTACCCCGCCCCGCCCGCCGGCCCGTTCCCGCCGGCCGCCCCGGCCTTCGCGCCGACCGGCCAGTTCCCACCTGCCGGCCCGGCGGTCCCGTTCCCGGCTCCCGGCCCGTACGCCACGCCGACCGGTCAGTTCCCACCTGCCGGCCCGGTGGCCCCGTTCCCGGCTCCCGGCCCGTACGCCACGCCGACCGGCCAGTTCCGGCCGCCCGTTCCCGGCCAGTTCCCGCCCGGAGCCGTGCCGCCGCCCATGACGGCCGCGCCCCCGACGGCCGCGCCCCCGTTCCCCGGCCCTCCGGCGCCCGGACCGGCAGCGGTCGCCGGCCCGCCGGGCTGGTGGCGGCGCAACCGCTGGGGCCTCCTGCTGCTCGTCCCGATGCTGGCCGCGGCCCTCCTCGGCCCGTGGTGGGAGGACGGACGCGTGTACCTGTCCGACCCGACGGAGCCCCGCGTCCCGGTCGGGACCGGCGAGGCCGGCTGGGTCGCGTTCGCCGGCGCCCGCATGCGCCTGGAGAAGCTCGCCGACGTCAAGAACGTCGTGGACCGCGACCGCAAGCCACTCGCCGTCGGCGGCGCGGTCGTGTGGGAGGCGACGGTGGCGTACGACGATCCGCAGCAGGAGAACCCCAAGCTGTCCGCCTGCACCGTCTACCTGGAGGACACGACGGGCCGCCGCTTCAGCGACCGCCCCAACGAGCTGTCCCGGGCCAATCTCCCGTCCGGCAGCGGCTGCACCCGCCCGACGACGGCCGGCAGGAGCGCACCCCCGCCGGGCGCCCGCTACCTGAAGACGTACTTCTTCCTGCTCCCGCCGGACGCCACCCCGTCCGCGCTCTGGGTCACCGTGCCGATCGAGAACCCGAACTACGCCCGCCTCCCCCGCCCGTAGCGGCTCAGGGCTCCTCCGGCCACAACACCGGCCCCTCGTCCGGCTGCGGCGCCCGCTGCGCGGGAGGCGCCCAGGGCGCAGCACCAGCCGGCGCGCCGGTGGATGTCGCGGGCGCGGGCGGAGCCGCCGGGGCGTGCGGGGTTCCGGCGTGGACGGGCGCGGCCGGAGCGAGATGGTACGCGGGCGGCTGCGGCACCGGAGGCCCGGCAGGCGGGCGGGGCGGCATCGGTCCGGCGGGCGGGCGGGGCGGCATCGGTCCGGCGGGCGGCGCCGGGGACCCGGCCGGGATGGCCCCCGTCGGCGGCGCGGCCGGCGCGAACCCGGGTTGATGCTGCGGCGGACGGGGCGGCGCCGGGATCGGGACGGGCCGTCCATGCTGCGGCGCGGGTGGCTGCGGCATCGCGGGCGGCGGTGCGGAACCCGGTGCCGGGTACGCGGTGCTGGCTGCCGCGGGCGGCGGATACGCGCCGTGGTGCGGAGGCGCCGAGAACCCTCGCGTCACCGGTGCCGGCGGGGCCGGCGGCTGCGCAGCGACCGGCGCGTACGGACCGGGCGGTTGCACCACGGGCGGCTGCGGCATGGGTGGTCGCGGCGCGGGCAGGTGTGGGGGCCGCGGGGCGGGTGGGGGCGGGGCGGCGTTGGTCAGGCCGAGGAGGACGCCCGGCAGGGTCCGTTCCGCGTCGGAGTCGGTCGAGCCGGAGACCGGTGCCGGCCCGGCGGACCCGGCCGGTTGCGGGGGCTGGTCGGTGAGGCCGAGGAGGACGCCCGGCAGGGTCCGCTCGGCGTCCGAGTCGGTCGAGCCCGAGATCGGGGCCCGGAGCGGGGCGGCACCGGTGTCGACCGTGTCGTCGGAGAGCATGGCCGCATCGAGGGTGTACGCCTGCAGAGCCGGTGCCGGAACACCCGGCGCGAGGTGCGAAGCCGCCGCCGGAAACGGCTCGGCCACCGGGGGTGGAGCAGCCACTGGCGGCGGCCCGCCAACCAGGACCGGCGCGGCAGCAGGAAGAGGCCCGGCAGCAGGAAGCGGCGCGGCAGCAGCGGACGGCGCGGCAGCAGCGGACGGCGCGGCAGCAGCAAACGGGGTGACTGCAGCGAACGGCGCGGCAGCCACCGGAACTGGGACGGCCACCGGCAGCGGCACGGAGACGGGAGCCGGCGGCGGGGGCGGCGCGGTGATGGGAGCGGCCGCCGCCGGCGCCGTCGAGGCGGGCGCCACGGACGGGTCGGCGGGGGCGTCAGCGGGAGGCTCGGGGGCGCGCAGCTCGCGGTCCACGCGCTGGGCCAGGACCAGGCGGTCGATGGCCGCGGTCAGGAGGCAGATCAGCGCCACCTGCTCGATCACCGTCAACAGCGGGTCCGTCATGGCGGCCAGGAAGAACCAGGTGTCCGGGTTGCGCGGGCCGACCGCCAGCCGCACCAGCTCCCACAGCCACGCGGACAGCCCCAGGCGGCGGGTGCCGTCGAAGACCAGCGGGGCGACCAGGAGGTACAGCAGGCAGAACAGCAGCAGCGGGCGCGTGCTGCCGCGGGCCAGGAGGCGCAGGCCGGCCAGCATCGGGCCGAAGCGGTCGCGGAAGCCGGTGGAGGTGCGCGTCGAGACCCAGCCGGTGAAGCCCGTGCGGGGGCGGGCGCGGCGGCCGTCGGCGGGGGAGAGGTCGGGCAGGCGGTGGCCGTAGACGACGGCGCCCACCGTCAGCCAGGCCACCGGAGCCAGGATCACCGTCTCCACGTTGGCGAAGACGGCGCCGACCCACGCCAGCGCCTCGTTCACCGGGAGGCTCAGGTCGCCCAGCCGGCCCACCACGTCGTCCTTCACGCCGACCGACCACGCGATGATGCGGCGGTTGGCGACCCAGCCGAACAGCAGGCCGGGCACGACGGCCAGCGGGATGAGGACGACCATGAGCCAGACCGACTCGAAGTACGCGCCGATGATGCCCAGCCAGCGCGGACCGCGCGGGGGCTGGGACGGGTCGGCGGGCCGCCGCAGGCGCCCGATCGCCCACCGCGCGGCGAACGCCGCCGCGACCACGGCGACGACGACCCACGACAGCTCGACGTCGAAGCGCGACGTCAGGCCGAACATCTCCTGGTCGGGGCCGTCGGTGGTGATGTTCTTCGCGGCGATGTCGAAGTTGTCCGCGACGGTGGCCATGAAGGCCTCGTACCGGTACGAGTTCACCGTGTCGTCGAGGTAGCCCTGCGCGGACCAGACGGCGAGGAACGGGATCAGGACGCTGCCCAGGTGGTCCAGGGCGCTGCGGTGCTCCGTGGCGGCGGCGTGGGCGGCGCGGGCGAACGGCAGGGACGGGCGGACGGCGCGCATCATCAGCACATACGTGCTCAGGACGACCAGTGGGACCAGCATCAGGACCAGGAAGCCGGCGATCGGGTCCAGCTTGCTCGACCGGACGGCGCCCTTGAGGACGAGCCACTGCAGGGCCTGGCCCGCGAACGCCAGCGCGAAGAGCACCGGCCAGTGCCGCCACAGCAGGCGGAACGCGGTCCCGATGAAGCCCACCGCGTCGGACAGGCCTCGGCGCACGGACCGCCGCCCCGCCCCCACGTCCCCCGTCACGCTGCGCAGGCTATCCCGATCGATGCGGTCCCCTCAACGCGGCTGGGACTATGGTCCACGGTGTGCGACGGATGGTGCTCGCCTCGGTGGTGGCCCTGCTCTGCGTGGTCGCCGGCGTGCTCGGGCTGGTGCGCGCCGACGCCGGGATCGTGCGCGAGCAGCGGACCGCCGGTGGGTTGCCGGTCGAGCTGGTCCGGGCCGACGGCGCGACCGGGAGGCTTCCCGGGGTCGTGGTCGTGCACGGGTACGCCGGGAGCGCCCGGCTCATGCGCGGGTTCGCCGACACGCTCGCGCGGCGCGGCTACGTGGTCGCGCTGCCCGACCTGACGGGCCACGGCGCCAACCCGCACCACCTGCCGCAGGAGGGCGCCGCCTGGGACGCCGCCATCCAGCGCGACCTGCGGACGGCGGTCGACCTGCTGCGGTCGTCGCCGCTGGTCGACCCGGACCGCATCGCGCTCGTCGGGCACTCGATGGGGGCCGGCGCGGTCGCCGAGTTCGCGGCGCACGACCCGGCGATCCGCGACACCGTCGCGATCTCGCTCGGCGCCGAGGGCTTCGGCCGGCCGCAGCGGCTGCTGGTGATCTACGGCGGGCTGGAGTTCCCCGGGTTCCGGACCGCCGCACAGGACGCGCTGCGTGCCGGGGCCGCGCAGCAGGTCGTCGAGGTGCCCGGCGTCGAGCACATCTCGGTGCTGTTCTCCGGGCGCACCCACGAGGAGACCGCGGAGTGGCTCGGCGCCGCCCCGGGCGCGGTCCATCCCCGCGACCGCGTCGTGCCGGGCGCGCTGCTGCTGCTCGGCGCGATCCTCGGCCTGCTGCCACTGGCGCGGGTCGTCAGCCGCCGGACGCCGGACGCGCGGGCGCCGGCCGCCTGGTGGTGGGCAGGGGCGGCGGTGCCCGTCGCCGCGCTCGGCGCGAAGCTGGCCGGACCGCTGCCGCTCGCCGTCGGCAACTACGCCGCGGGGTACTTCCTGATCATCGGCCTGGTCCTGACCGCGGCCGGCCGCCGGCGCCCCCGGTTCGAGCGGGTGCCGGCGACCGGCCTGGTGCTGGTCGGGTACGCCGTCGCCGCCGTGGCGGTGCCGATCCACCTCGCGCTCACGAACGCGTGGCCGGTCGGCGACCGCTGGTGGCTGCTGCCCGTGGTGACGCTGTGCTGCGCCGTGTTCCTCTTCGGCGCCGAGTCCGCGTCCGGGGGATGCGTCGGGCGCCACGCGCTGATCCTCGCGCTGGCCGCCTGCGGTCTGCTGGCGGCGGCGGTGGTCGGCGTGGCGCCCGGTTTCGTGGTACTGGTGGTGCCGTTGCTGGTCGTACTGCTCGCCTGGCAGGCGGTGTGGGCCGCGGCGCTGCGCCGCCGGGGTGCGCCGGGCTGGCTCGTGGCCGTGGTCGGCGCGGTGGTCCTGGCCTGGCCGCTGGCCACCGCGCTGCCGCTGGCGGCGTGAGCAGCGGGATCAGCGACCGGCCAGCAGCCGGTTGACCGCGTTGTCGACGTCGAGGTGATCGGTCTCGTGACCGCGGGGCACGACGCTGTACGTGCGGCGGAGGAACCGGACCAGCACGCTGCGCGGCACCTCGAACAGTGCGTTGCCGTCCGGCGACGACAGGGCCAGGGCGACGAAGTCGCCCCGCGGGCCGTTCCACGGCCAGACCCGCACGTCGCCGATGCCCGCCGGCTCGTCCAGCCCGGTGAACAGCAGCTCCCGGGCGAAGGACCAGCTCACCGGCTCGCCCCCGGCCGACTCCGCGTGGAACAGCACGTGCACCGCGTACGGGTCGTTCGGGTCGTAGCGCAGGCTGGCTCGCACCGGCAGCGCCGTCGCGTCGGGCGCGACGAGTCGTAGGGATGTCTCGACCTCGACGGTCGATGGTCGGATAGCGCTCATGTCGTACTCCCCCCGGCACCGCTGCGGAGCATGCCGTGCCCCGCCTCTCCTATGTTGAGGCGATTCCCAGTGTTACGCGTAGTGATTCTACGATCTCACTCTGTAGTGTTTCTGGGCCCGATTTGCCGTCAACCGAACACCATGCGTGCGATGTCTGGTTTTCTGGGCGCGACCGGGGTCCTTGACGAGCCGCGTGGGCCGTTCGTCAATTCATTCCGGTAACGTCCAGTGGTCCGTGGGAGTGACGGGTTAAGGAGTGAAGGGAACAGAAAATGCGCGACAGTGAGGTGGACGGGTCGGGCGTTACGCCTGATTCCGGACCGTCCGACGCACGCCCGGGTGACTCCCGGCGTGTCGCTGTCGGCGACGTTCCCGATCCCAGCGGTAAGGACCTCGGTGTGAACACTCCCGCGGCGTGGCGGATGCGCACCGCCCGGCTGCGGGCGCGGCTGCTGCGCTGGCGCCGTCGCCTGCACTCGACGCCGCTCGGCCGGTTGAGCGTCAAGATCGTCGTCGCCGTGCTCGGCACGGTCATCATCGGCGTGGGCGTGGTGCTCCTGCCGCTGCCGGGCCCGGGCTGGGTGATCATCCTGGGCGGCCTGGCGATCCTGTCGATGGAGTTCCACTGGGCCAAGCGCCTGCTGCACTTCACCCGGAAGCAGCTGCTGCGATGGACCAAACTGGTCCGGGACGGCTCGTGGCTGGTGCGGATCGTCTCGGTCGGCGGCCTCCTCCTGGTGGTCGGTGGGGCGTTGCTGCTGTCGTTGCGGATGCTCGCCTGACTCCACAACTGCGATGGTCGGGGTCGCGGGGTGAGTCGAGGCCATCCTGCCGGGGTGGATGATCCGGCGCGGCCCGGGTTCTTTCTGCCGAGCCCGCAATCGCGTGTCGGCTTTACCGATCGTGCGCGTTTGTGTTGTATGCGTTTCGTGACGTGGTGATTTCGACACCGGCGCGCGAGTTGGCTACCGTTGGAGTAATCTCGCCCGGAACGCCGTGTGGCATGTCACCCCGACCTTGTCACCAGTATCTTGTTTGTAACCGAATGATGCGGCCGGTCCGCTCAGCGGCGAGATCCGGATCGGTTCCGTGCACATCGGTTCTGTACACATGGGCACCACCGAGGAAAGGCCACTCATGGCGAAACGCGTCATCCACGAGCTGATCGACGACATCGACGGCAAGCCTGCTGCCGAGAGCATCGTCTTCGCGCTCGACGGCGTGCAGTACGAGATCGACCTGTCCGCCGCCAACGCCGCGAAACTGCGGGACGCGGTGGCACCATTCGTCGCCGCCGCGACGAAGGTCGGGCGGGGTGGCGTCGTCGCCACCGGGCGCGGCCGCGAGGTCCGCGGGCGCAGCGTGACCCGCGGCGACCGCGACCAGAACCGCGCGATCCGGGAGTGGGCCCAGGCGAAGGGCATCGACGTTTCCGACCGCGGCCGGATCAAGCAGGACATCGTCGACCGCTACCACGCCGAGGCCGGCCGGTAGGACCGCCCGGCCGAATGCCGGCCGGAGGGTCACCGGAAATGGCCCGGTGGCCCTTGGCCGGCCCCGCGGGCGACCCGCGCCGCGAAATGCTCCGGCGGCCCAGGCGCGGTGCCGGGGAGCGGGACGGCCGGCGGAAAATGACGCCGGATGATCACCGGCGGCGTCCCGTGAATTACGTGTAGTGGCGACGCCGATCGATTCGAATCGCATACGAAACTCGACGCGCCGCGACCCGGAGTCCGGGCCGCGGCTCGTCGCGCAATATCGGGTTCGGCGGACACCGGCCGGCCGGCTCGCCGTGCCGACCTCGATCTTGCGCGGGCGGTCGTTCCCGCCCCGCGGAATGCTCAGCGTGGGCTCCGCAGCGTTTCGCCCCGGTGCACGGCGCAGGGGAGCAGGCGCTGGACCGGCGGGGCGCCTTCGAGGGCGTCGGTGAGCACGGTGACCGCCTCCCGGCCCATCTCCCGGCGCGGGATCACGATGCGGGTCAGCTCGGGGGCCACCGGCCCGTTCCCGCTGGGCTCGGCGAGGGCTGCCACCGAGAGCCCCGAGCCCAGCAGCGCCACGGCGTCCGCGTACTCCTCGGTGAACACGGCCGTCACCCCGGCCGCGCGGATCGCGCCGAGGTCCGCGCCGGGGAGGTGGACGAAGCCGGGGAAGGCGCGCAGCCGGTCGGCGTGCGACTCGGCCGGGCCGCCGGTGCCGAGGTACCCGATCCGCTCGTGCCCCAGTGCGACCGCCCGCGCGGCCAGCTCGGCCACCGCCGCCGGGTAGCCGGCCCCGACGTACGGCACGCCGGGCGTGTCCCGCCGCCCGACCGACACGAACGCGGAGCCCTCGGCGACGAGCCGCCGCAGGTCCGAGGCGTCGACGTGCCGGCCGAGCAGCACGGTGCCGTCGGCCAGCCCGATCCGGCTGTCCTCGTGGAAGATCCGCCGCCCGCGTCCCGACGTGAACAGCAGCAGGTCGCAGCCGAGCTCCTCGGCCCGCTCCTCGATGCCCACGAGGAAGGGGTGGTAGAAGTCCGCGGTACCGCTGGGAAAGACCGGCTCGTAGGTGAACACGCCGAGGATCCGGTTCCGGCCGGACACCAGCCGCCGGGCCACCGGATCGGCGACGTAACCGGTGCGGCGGATCGCCTCCAGGACCCGCTGCCGGGTCTCGGGCGCGATCCGCACGTCGTCGCCGGTGCGGTTGTTGAGCACGAGGGACACCGTCGCCTGACTGACCCCGGTCATCCGGGCGATGTCCCGCTGCGTCACACGACGGTTCATGCGTCCTCCGCTCCGCTCCGGCCGCACGAGCTCCACGCTGAGCCCATGATGAGTGGCCTCCTCCGCTCCGCTCCGGAACCACTCATGCGGGAAGGTGTATCACCCTTTCAGGCCCGTGTGGGCCAGCCCTTCGACGAACTGGCGTTGCGCGATCACGAAGACGACGAGCACCGGCAGCGCGGTCAGGGAGGCCGCGGCCAGCTGGACGTCCCACATCGGCCCGCCGTAGGCGTCGACGTACTGGGTCAGCGCCTGGGGCAGCGTGAACCTCTCCTTGGTGGACAGGTACACCACCGGCTCCAGGAACAGGTTCCAGCTGGACAGGAACGTGAAGATCCCGACGGCCCCGAGCGCGGGCCGGGCCAGCGGCAGGCCGATCCGCCAGAACGTCGCGAACCGCCCCAGGCCGTCCACGCGGGCCGCCTCCTCCAGCTCCTTGGGGAGCGTCACGAAGTACTGCCGCATGATGAAGGTCGCGAGGACACTCGGCGCGCCGAGGATCGGGACCAGGATCAGCGGCCAGTGCGTGTCGATCAGACCGGCCCGGTTGAACAGCTGGAACAGCGGGACGATCGTCACCTCGCTGGGGATGAGCAGCCCGGTGAGCACCACGACGAACAGCACGTTCTGGCCGGGGAACCTGATCCGGGCGAACGCCCACCCGGACAGCGAGGCGACGGCCATCGTGCCCACCGTCACGATCGCGGCGATGTACAGGCTGTTCCAGTACTGCTGGGCGAACGGCTGCAGCTCGAACACCTCGCGGTAGGCGCCGAACTGCCAGTGCGACGGCAGCAGCTTCGGCGGGTACGCGAAGATCTCGCTCGTCGGCTTGAACGACGACGTGACCATCCACCAGGTCGGGAACACGAACGGGATGCACAGCACGCTGAGCAGGCCGTAGACGACGACCTTACGATTCATGGAAGACCCATCTCTTGCGCAGCTGCCACTGCACCAGCGTCAGCGCCAGGACGATGACGAACAGCAGGATGGCCAGCGTCGAGCCGTAGCCGAAGTGGTGGAACTGGAAGGCCTGCTGGTAGAGGTAGTAGACGAGCACGGTGGTCGAGGTGCCCGGCCCGCCCTGGGTGAGCACGGCGATCTGCGCGAAGACCTGCAGCGAGCCGACGACCGTGATGATCGACGTCAGCAGGATCGTCGGGCTGATCATCGGGATCGTGACGCGGCGGAAGCGGGTCCACGCCGACGCCCCGTCGAGCTGCGCCGCCTCGTGCAGCTCGTGCGGCACCCCCTGCAGCGCGGCCAGGAACAGCACCATGTTCAGGCCCACGTTCTTGAACACCTGCACGGCGACCACCGACACCATCGAGGACGCGCCGTTGCGCAGCCAGTTCGGGCCCTCGACGCCGACCGCGTCCAGGAGGCCGTTGATGCCGCCGTTGGACTGCAGCAGGAAGCCCCACACGATGGTCCACGCGACGAGGGACACCACCACCGGCGAGAAGAAGAGGGTGCGGTACACCGTGAGGCCCCGCAGCTTCTGGTTGAGCAGGACCGCCAGGAGCAGTGCCAGCGACAGGTTGAACACCACCAGCCCGGCCGAGAACAGCCCCGTCGCCCGCAGGACCGCCGGCAGCGAGGGGTCGTCGAGCAGGGCCTGGTAGTTCTCGCCGCCGACGTACTCGAAGCTGTCGGCCAGCACGTTCCACTCATGCAGGCTGTACCACAGCACCAGGCACAGCGGCAGGATCACGAAGATGGCCGAGCCGACCAGCTGGGGGGTGATGAACAGGTACCCCACCAGCCGGTCGGCGGTCCGCTGGCGCAGCGTCACGACTTCGCCAGTTGTGGTGCGATCTTGGAGCAGACGCCGGACAGCACGGCCTTGACGTCGGCCTGCGGCTGCCACAGCGGGTCGAGCGAGGCCCGGACGGTCTGGCTCAGCTCGGCGAAGCCGGCGTGGCTCGGGCCGACCTTGCCCTTGGCGATGCCGTCGACCACGACCTTCTGCAGCTGGTCGGGCTTGAGCAGCGGGTTGGTCTTGGCGAGCGTCTCGGCGGTGAGCTGGCTGGTGCGCGGCGGCGGGAAGTACGCGGCGAGCTTCGCCGAGTTGGCCGGGCTGGTCATGAAGGCGAGGAAGTCCTCGGCCGCGGCCGCGTGCTTGCTCTTCTTGAACACCCCGATGCCGGCCTGGCCGAACACCGCGTACGAGCCGACCTTGCCCTGCGGCAGCGGCACCAGGTCCCAGCCGAAGGTGTTCTTCAGCAGCGACGCCCGGCTGATCTGGGTGATCGTCATGGCGGCGTCGCCGGCGAAGAAGTCGGCGCTCACGCCCGGCCCGGGCAGCGCCTTGTCGGTGAAGACGGCCTTGTGCAGTACCGTCATCGCCTCCACCATCTCGGGCTTGTCGAACCCGCAGGTCTTGCCGTCCGCGCTCCACGCCTCCGCGCCCCAGCCGCCCCAGAAGCTGGCCAGGTTGTTCCACGTCTTGTAGTCGAAGTCGCGGACCACCAGGCCGGCCTTGCCGGACTTGGCGTTGACGGCCGCGCCGAGCTTCAGGGCGTTGTCCCAGTTCCACTGCCCGGCGGCGATGAGCTCGGCCGGCGTCTGCTGCCCGGCCTGCCGCACCAGGTCGGTGTTGACGAACATGCCGAACGGGCTGGTCGAGAACGGGTAGGCGTAGAGCTTGCCCTGCGCCTCCCACAGCTTCCTGGGTCCGGCCGCGATGTCGTCGAACTGGTAGCCGTCGGCCTTCTTCAGCGTGTCGTCCAGCGGCACCAGGGCGCCGGAGCTGACGAAGTCGGGCGCCGAGTTCTCCAGGATCCAGGCCAGGTCGGGCTGGTTGCCGCCGGCGATCTGCGTCGTCAGCGCGGTCGTGTAGGTGTCGAACGGCAGCGAGTCGAACTTGATGTCGGTGACGTTCGAGTGCGTGCTCTTGTACTCGGCGGCGATCTCGTTGAACAGCTTGAGGTGGGCGTCGTTGGCGGTCCAGATCGTCATCCGCAGGCTGACCGGGCCGTCGGCTTCCTTGGGGTCGTCGCCCTTGCCGCAGGCCGACAGGGCGAGGAGCGCGGCGGTGGCGATCGCCGCGGTGGACTTCCAGCGCATGGCGGTTCTCCTTGAGGGGTGTGTGTTCAGTAGCCGGTGACGTCGGGCCAGGCGAGCTCGACGCCGTCTTCGGTGAGTCGGTGCTGGAACGCGCTGAGCCGGGCCTCGTCGTTGCGCACGGCCCGCGGGGTGCTCTTCGTGTCCAGGCAGTACGCGGCGAGGGCGCCGGCGGCCTCGCCGATGTTCCACTCGACGGGGTGCAGCCGGTAACAGCCGTTGGTGATGTGGGTGGTGCCGAGGTTCTTGCTCGCCGGGAGGAGGTTCTCCATCCGGCGCGGGATGAGCGCTCCCAGCGGGATCTGGAACGGGCTGGACGCGACGTCGATGTACGTGTCGCCGCCGGTCGACGGGTGCAGGTCGATGCGGTACATGCCGATGCCGACCGAGTCGGGGTAGGCGACGCTGCCCTTGTCGCCGCGCACGGCGTGGGACAGGTCCTGCTCGACGATCGTGTACTCGGCCTTGATCCGTCGCGACTCGCGGATGTAGGGCGCCTGGGCGAGGCCGTCCCGGCTGCCGGTGATGTCGCCGCGCAGCCGCAGGCCCTTGAAGCCCATGTCGGTCTGGAGCCAGTACAGGACGCTCTTCGACAGTTCCTTCGCGTTCATGATCTGCGTCTCGGAGTCGGGGACGTCGATCACGGGCGCCTCGAAGTAGTCGATCATCGGCCAGTTCACCAGCGTGATGTCGCTGGCGTAGTGGCCGTCCTGGAACAGCTTCCGCGCGGCGATGCGCCGGAACGTCCACAGGTTGCCGTCGCCCGGGTCGAGTCGCTGGTCGGCGCGGACCTTGAGCGGGTCGTCGTCCGGGTTCGGGGTGAAGCCGCGCTCGCCGATCTCCAGCGTGCGCGGGCTGGGGGAGCGGAAGCTCAGCAGCGGGCCGCCCCAGAACGGCGGGGTGTACGCGCGCCAGAAGTCGTAGCTCTGCGGCTTGTCGATGGTGTGGTCCCCGTCGACGTGGTCGATCGCGAAGCACACCGACACGGCCTGCATGTTCATCGGCTGCGCCGCCGCCGGCGCGCTGGGCTCGCCGGTGTCGGACTGCGCCTCGAACCCGGTGACGTACTCGGTCCCGGTCAGCGGCAGCAGCTCGCCGGTCTCGGTGGCGTCGATGACGTAGCGTGCCTGGATGGTGCGCTGCTGATCGCCGTTCGTGACGGTGACCGCGGTTACCTGATCGCCGTCCGTGTCAGCGCTGATCGCCTTGTACGGCTGAAGGATCCGCAGGCGTCCCCCGCTCTGGTACGGCAGGAGCATCGCCTCGATGACCGCCTTCGCCACCGCCGGCTCGTGGCACAGGCGGCTCACCCCGCCGGCCCCCGGGTTGAGGTGGACCCAGCGGCGGGCGGCGTCGGTCAGCGGGTAGTGGCGCCGGTAGTACGCGCGGATCCCGTCGCGCAGCGCGCGGTAGCTCGCCGTCACGCCGAACTGCTCCACCCACGAGTGCTCGTCCGGTGGCACGGCCTGGCTGGTGAGCTGGCCGCCGAGCCAGTCGAACTCCTCGGTGAGCACGACCGACCGGCCGGCCCGCAGCGCCGCCAGGGCCGCCGCGACGCCGCCGAGGCCGCCGCCCACGACGAGGACGTCCGCCGACATCTCCTTCACATGCACTCCTTGATCAATGGTGTACTGCACTCAGGGTTACGCCGTCGACCAGCTCGCACGGCAGCAGCCGCTGCCGCGCCGCGCTCCCGTTGACCAGGGCCGTCAGGTCGTCGGCGGCCTGCCAGCCCATCTCGCGCCGCGGCGTGCGGAACCGGGTCATCTCCCTCGGTGCCGGCGTCGCCGGCTTCCGGGTGGGCTCGCCGAGCGCGACGACCGACACCTCCGGCTTGCCGTGGTGCTCCAGGGCCGCGATCGCCTCGCCGGCGTCGGCCGGCTCCTCCAGCAGGATCGCGGTGAAGTCGCCGCGGACGGCCCGGTCGAGCCGGGTATGGTGGACGCCGCCCACCCCGGTGCTCAGGCACGCCTCGGCGAACCCGCGCAGCCGGTCGGCGTGCGACTCGGCCGGCCCGCCGGTGCCGACGTACGCGAGCCGGCGGTGCCCCATGGCGACGGCCCTGCGCACCAGCGCACCGACCGCGGTCGCGTAGTCCGCGCCCACGTACGGCACCCGCTCGCCGTCCCGCCGCCCGACGCACACGAACGGTTGCCCCTCGGCGACGAGCCGCTCAAGCTCGATTCGGTCGATCGACCGACCGAGGAGGATGCAGCCGTCGGCGAGGCGCATCCGGTTGTCCCCCTCGAACAGCCGCCGCCGCCCGTCCACGACCGGCGTGCTGGTGAACAGCAGCAGGTCGCACCCGAGCTCCTCCGCGCGCTCCTCGATGCCGATGAGGAAGGGGTGGTAGAAGTCGGCGGCCGCGCTGGGGAACACAGGCTCGTACGTGAACACGCCGAGGATCCGGTTGCTGCGATCGGCCAGCCGGCGCCCGACGACGTCGGCCACGTACCCGGTCTCCCGGATGGCGTCGAGCACCCGCTGCCGCGTCTCGGGCGCGATGCGGACCCCGCTGTCGGCCCGGTCGTTCAGCACGAGCGAAACGGTGGCCTGGCTGACCCCGGTCATCCGCGCGATGTCCCGCTGCGTGACCCTCCGCCCGACCATCGTCGCCCCGCCTTCGTTGACTAATGCGTATCAGCACCCGTTGGCGGCAAATCCTGCGCGCTGCCGCACTGCCGGGTCAATGCGCTGGAGGGGATTCGTTACCGTCTTGCGCCGTTGACTAATACGGATTAGCGTCGTCGTGCGCGCGGCTGACGCCCGCGCCGTTCACGCGTGCGCGGGCGTCGACGGATCGCGCCTTGCCGCGGTGGTCCCGCTTGCGCGCGCTGCGCGCCGGCCGCTCCCGCGCCGGCCCGCTGGCCGCTCCCGCGCCGGCCGAGCCCGCGCCCGCCTGCTGGCCGCGCGCGCCGGCCCGCTGGCTGAGCCCCGTCCGCGCCCGCGGCCTTCGTCGTCAGCTCCCCCCAGTGCCTCGCCCACCCGTGCCCGCCGGCTGAGCCCCACTCGCGCCCGCGGCCTGCGGCGGCTCCGCCCAGTGGCGCCCGCGCCCGCTGGCTGGGCCCCGTCCGCGCCCGCGGCCTGCGGCAGCTCCGCCCAGTGCCTCGCCCGCCCGCGCCCCGTCCGCCCGCCGCGCGCCGCGGGCCCGCGCGTGTGGGCGATCCGCGGCTCACGCGCTCTCGGCCGCGCCGCCCGCGTGTGGTGGCGCGGCCTGGCCCGCCCCAAAGCTGACCTTGGTGGATTTCCGTTGCCGGGGGACTGAAGAGTTGCCGGGGCGACCGGAACTCACCAAGGTCAAGTTGACCGACTTCGGGCGGGGTCAGAGCCAGCCGTTGGACTGGGCTACGCCGACGGCCTCGATGCGGTTCCGCGTGCCGGTCTTGGTGATGGCGGCCGAGAGGTAGTTGCGCACGGTGCTCTCCGAGAGGTGCAGCCGCGCGGCGATGTCGGCGACCGTCGAGCCGTCGGCGGCCTCGCGGAGCACGTCGCGCTCCCGGTCGGTGAGCGGATCCGGCCCGGCGGCCAGCGCGGCCGCGGCGAGGGCGGGGTCGACGACGCGTTCGCCGGCCAGCACCCGCCGGATGGCCGCCGCCAGCTCCTCGACCGGCCCGTCCTTGACCAGGAACCCGCTCGCCCCGGCCTCCATCGCCCGCCGCAGGTATCCGGGCCGCCCGAACGTCGTCAGGATGAGCACCCGGCACCCGGGCAGCCGCCGCCGCAGCTCGGCCGCCGCGGTCAGCCCGTCACCACCGGGCATCTCGATGTCGAGCAGGGCCACGTCGGGCCGCTCCCGCACCGCCGTCGGCACGACCGCGTCCCCGGTCGCGACCTGCGCGACCACCTCGAGGTCCGGCTCCAGCCCCAGCAGCAGCGCGAGCGCCCCGCGCATCATCCCCTGGTCCTCGGCCAGCAGAATCCGGATCGTCACAGCCGCCCGCCTACCGCCACCGGCCCAAGATACGCGACCCGCGTTCGACGACGACGAAACCGTGAACGGCCCGCGGGAACGAGGCCAGGCAACAAGTCGCGGTGGTGCGGCGCGGTCGCGGCCGTGGGGCAGGTGCGGCGGGCGGTCCAGGCGGCGTGCCGGAGGGACGTCCCCAAGCAGACGCGGTCGAGGCATGCCAGCGTGGCCGTGCGCGGGGAGGCCGTGCGCGGGGAGGCCGTTGGCGGCGTCATGCGGGCGTGGCCAGGGGAACGTTGGCCTGCAGGCTGAAGCCGCCGCCCGGGCGCGGGCCGGTTTCCAGGGTGCCGCCCGCGGCGCGTAAGCGTTCGGTCAGGCCGCGCAAGCCGTTGCCCGGGAGCGTGGACGTGGTGGCGGTGAAGCGGCCGTCGTCGGCCACCGACAGCGTGGCGGCGTCGTCGTCGGTCGTCAGGGTGATGGTGCAGGTCTTGGCCTCGCTGTGGCGCACGACGTTGGTGACGGCCTCGCGGAGGACCCAGGCGAGCAGGTGGTCGGCCGGGTCCGGCAGCGGGGCGGCGGCGCGCTGGACCTCGGCCGTGATGCCCGCGGAGGACAGGGCGCCGCGGGCGCGGGTCAGCTCGGCCGTCAGGCCGCTCTCGCGGTAGCCGGTCACCGCCTCGCGGATCTCGACCAGCGCGCGGCGGCCCACGTCCTCGATGTCGGCGGCCTGGGCGGCGGCCGCGGCCGGGTCGCGCTCGGCCAGGCGGCGGACCACCTCCGCCTTGACCACGATGACGGACAGCGTGTGGCCCAGCAGGTCGTGCAGGTCGCGGGAGAACCGCAGCCGCTCCTCGGCCACGGCCGCGACGGCGAGCGCCTCGCGGGTGCGGTGCAGCTCGGCCACCGTGCGGTTGAGCTGGCGGACCACGGCGACGAGGGCCGAGGACAGCGTCGTCGCGATCAGCGTGGTGGCCAGCTCGGCGGTCGGGACGCCGTGCGCCAGGCCGATCACGGCGATCGCGGCGAGCGCGGCGAGGAACACGGTCAGGGCGGCGACCGGCTTCGGGGCGCCGCCGTAGACGGCGATGCCGCACACCGACACGAACAGCAGCACCACCAGCCAGTGCGAGCCGTGGACGGCGGCGATCGTCAGGCCCAGCGCCGCCACGGCGGCGAAGAACGTGTGCTTGGTGCGGGTGACCTCGTTGCCCTCGAAGCCGAGCGCCGCCGTGTAGATGTAGAGGGCCCAGAAGAGGACGAGGGCCGTCCCGCTCACCGGCCCGCGCACCGTGCTCATCGTGTCGAGCAGCGGGAACGTCCACACCCCGACCCAGATCATCCCCGCGATCGAGGGGCACCATCTCCGGCTCACGTCGTCCACCCTGTCACAGCACCGCGACGCTGCGGGTGGAGCGCCGGTAGCCGAACACGGCGAGCGCCGTGAACGCCACCAGCCACGCGGCGAGCGTCAGCAGGTCGGTCAGCGTGGGCGCGCCGCCGAACGCCACCCGCCAGGCCATGTCGGCGTAGGCGTGCGTCGGCAGCCACCGGCCGACGTCGGCCAGCCAGCCGGGCAGGATGTCGAGCGGGAGCCAGAGGCCGCCGGCGATCGACAGCCCGAGATACACCAGGAGATTCAGCGGCTGGACCGTCTGCGCCGTCGCCAGGCAGCCGAGCGCGATGCCCAGCAGGGCGAAGGGCAGCGAACCCAGCCACAGCAACGGCACGATCGCCAGCCACTGCCCCGGCCGCAGCGACACCCCGTTGACCGCGACGGCCGCCCCGCACAGCGCGAGCACCGGCACCAGCGCCGTGGCGAGGGCCGTGACCCCCTTGCCGAGCACCACCTTCACCGGCGGCAGCGGGGTCAGGCGCAGCTGGCGCAGCCAGCCGATCGAGCGGTCGAGCACCAGCCCGGACGCGTAGTTGAGCAGCGCGCCGATGGCGCCGTAGGCCGCCATCGACACCATCGTGTAGGTGGCGGCGGTGGCCTGGTCCTGGCCGGTGATCGTGGTGAGGTTGGTGAAGAGCAGGTAGCTCAGCAGCGGCATGAAAACGGCGAAGATGAGCAGCCCCGGCATGCGGACCAGCCGGCGCAGCTCCAGGCGGACGTAGGGCAGCATCAGGCCTCCCGGGCGGTCAGGGCGAGGAACGCCGACTCGAGGTCGGCCCCGCCGACCTCCAGGTCGCGCAGCAGCCCGGCGGCGGCGAGCGCGAGGACCGTCTCGTCGGCGTCGGTGGTGGTGAGGACGGCGCGGTCGTTGCGGCGGTGGACGGCGACGACCCCCGGCAGCACCGAATAGTCGGCAGTGGTCAGGGCGACGCTCACCGTCCGCACGTCGACGCGCCGCTTCACCTCGGCCGCGGTGCCGTCGGCGATGACCCGGCCCCGGTCGAGCACCACGATGCGGTCGGCGTTGGCGTCGGCCTCCTCCAGGTAGTGCGTCGAGAACAGCACCGTGCGCCCGTAGCCGCGCATCGCCGCCCAGAACGCCCGCCGCGCGGACACGTCGAGCGCCGCCGTCGGCTCGTCGAGCACGAGCAGGTCGGGCCGGCCGATGACCGCCATCGCGAAGCGCAGCCGCTGCGCCTGCCCGCCGGAGAGCCGCTCGGCCGGCCGGCGGGCCAGCTCGGTGAGGTCGGCCAGGTCGAGCGCCTCGGCGACCGGCATCGGCTTCGGATAGACGTCGTGGAGGAACCGCAGCAGGTCGCCGACGGTCGCGTGCGGCAGCAGCCCGCCGACCTGCGGCATCGCCCCGACCTGCCCGGCCGCGACGGCCGCCGCCGGCGTGCGGCCGAACAGTCGCACGGTGCCGGTGCGCGGCGGCAGCAGCCCGAGCAGCATCAGCAGCGTCGTCGACTTCCCGGCCCCGTTGGGCCCGAGCACGGCGACGACCTCCCCGGCGGCGATCCGCAGCGACACGTCCTCCACGGCCTGCACTGTGCCGTAGGCGTATGACAGTTTCTCGAGCGCAACCGCGTCCATGACCTCACGGTAGGAACGCATCGACGCAGGGTGCAGAGCAGTCGATCCAGCAAACGCGGTGACAAATGTCCTGCCGGTACCATCCGCGCATGGCACCGACCCCACAGCCCGGCATCTTCGCGGCGGCCCTCGCCGAGCACGTCTACCTGGAGCTCGACGCGAGACCGGGCAGCGGCAGGGAAGACCTGATCAGAGCGCTCAACGCGGTGGGCGAGCCGATGCCGGCGACCGGTGCGATCAACGTGGTGGCCGGCCTGCGGCCGTCGCTGTGGGGCAGCGACGCCGGGGACTTCACCGAGCCGGTCACCGGCCCCGACGGCTTCACGATGCCCGCCACCCAGCACGACGCCTGGCTGTGGCTGGCCGGCGCCGACCGCACCGCGCTGTTCGACTACACGCGGGCCGCGCTCGGCGTCCTCGACCCCGTGGTGACGGTCGCCACCGAGGTCGCCGGCTGGGTGTACCACCACGACCGCGACCTGACCGGCTTCATCGACGGCACCGAGAACCCGCCGCGCAGCCTCGCCCCGAGCGTCGCCACGCGCGACGGCACCGCCATCGCGCTCGTCCAGCAGTGGCGGCACGACACCGGCGCCTTCGACGCGCTCAGCGTCGCGGAGCAGGAGCTCGTCATCGGCCGCACCAAGGCGGACAGTGTCGAGCTCGGCGAGGACCGCCAGCCGCCCACGTCGCACGTCTCCCGCACGGTCGTGGAGGAGGACGGCGAGGAGCTGAAGATCTTCCGGCGCAACACGGCCTACGGCACGGTGCGCGACCACGGCACGATGTTCGTCGGCTTCTGCGCGAGCCAGCACCCGCTCGCCGAGATGCTGCGCCGCATGGCCGGGGTCGGCGACGGGGTGCGCGACGCGCTGACCCGCTACACGACCCCGCTCACGGGCGCCTACTACGTGATCCCGCCGGTCGAGACGTTAGCCGCGTTCGGCTAGCGGCCGCCCGTCCCAGCGCCAGTCCTCGCGCGCCGGGTGGCCGGGCAGCTCGGCGCGGCCGGTCGCCCACAGCAGCGCCTGCCACGGATCGTCACCCGGCGGCACCCCGGGGAACAGCCGGTCGAGCACCGCCTGGCACAGGTCCGCCGGAGGCTTCCACGGCCGCCCCACGGTGTCGGCCACGTCCCACGCGTGGACCAGCACCTCGACGACGCCCATCGCCGCGAACCCCTCGGGATCGCTGACGCCGTAGGGGTGGTAGCCGCGCCGGTGCGCCGGGGCCGTGTCGACCACGCCGGCCAGCATCGTGCCGCACGCCTCGAGCACGCGCATGAGGCCCAGCGTGCCGCCCCCGGCCTCGACGAAGATCGTGCTGGAGGGGCCGTCGTCGCGCATCGTGCGCCAGACGATCGGCAGGTAGGCGTCCTGCGGCGGGTCGGCCAGCGCGACCTGACCGGCATAGGCGAACAGGTCGTCCGCCATGTGCTCGATCGTCTCCCAGCACGACCAGGTCAGCGTGCCGGCCGGGCGGCCCCAGCCGTCGTCCGGCACGTCGCCGAAGGCCTCCCGGACCAGCGCCACCGCGCGCAGGACGTCTCCGCCACTCATCGTCACGCCGCCGAACCTAGCAGGTACAGCTGGCGCACCACGGCCTCGATGTCGGGTTCCTCGATCGTGAGGTCGTGGACCTGGACCCGCTCGGCCACCGCGGCCAGCACGGCCGCGACCGTCGACGAGCCCGGGGCGAACGCCAGCCGCTGGCGCAGCCCGCCCGCCTCGGCGCCGATGAACCGCGTGCCGGGCACCCCCGTCAGGTCCGCGGCCGGCTCGGCCAGGTCGAGCACGACGATCCGCTCCGCGCCCACCTGGCCGGCCAGCTCGGCGAGGGTGCCGTCGAAGGCGAGCCGCCCGTGGTCGACGACCAGGATGCGGCCGGTGAGCCGGTGCACGTCGCCCATGTCGTGGGTGGCCAGCAGCAGGCTGGTGCCGTGCAGCTCGCGCTGCTCGGTGAGGAACACCCGCAGCCGCTCCTTGCTCAGCACGTCGAGCCCGATCGTCGGCTCGTCGAGGATGAGCAGCTCCGGCGAGTGCAGCAGCGCCGCCGCCACCTCGCCGCGGATGCGCTGGCCCAGCGAGAGCTGCCGGACCGGGGTACCGAGGAACTCCCCGAGATCGAGGCGGTCGGCCAGCTCGTCCAGCCGGCGCCCGGCGGCCGCCCGGTCCAGGCGGTGGATGGCGGCGAGCGCCCGGTACGAGTCGCGCAGCGGCAGGTCCCACCACAGCTGGCTGCGCTGCCCGAAGACGACGCCGATGCGGCGGGCCAGCTGGCGGCGGTGGCGCAGCGGTTCGAGACCGCAGGTGCGGGCCCGGCCCCCGGTGGGCTTGAGGATGCCGGTGAGCATCTTGATGGTGGTCGACTTCCCGGCGCCGTTCGCGCCGATGTAGCCGACCGCCGCGCCCGCCGGGATCGCGAACGTGAGCCCGTCGACGGCCTTGACCGCCTTGAACCGCCGCTCCAGCGCCTCGACCTCGATGATCATGATCCCGTCCCGGTGTAGTGGCGGAGCCCGGCACGCCAGCCCAGCAGCGCGACCGCCCAGGCCCCGGCCGCGGCGACCGGCGTGCACCAGCCGATCCAGGACGGGAACGGCCCGGGCAGGCCGAGCAGGGTCAGCACCGGCAGGTAGGCGGTGAACGCCGCCGGCACCACGAAGGTGAACAGCACCCGCAGCGGCGTGGTGTAGACGCTCGCCGGGAACTGCGCCGCGTAGCTGCCGCCGTAGACGAACGACGAGGTGAACTCGGCCCCGTCGACCATCCAGAACTGCACCGCCGCCGCGGCGACGAACAGGGCGGCGAAGATGGCGGCGCCGCTCACGATGGTCAGCGCGACGAGCCCGACCGACGCGGGGCTCCAGCCGGGGCCGGTCCGGGCCAGGGCCACGCCCGCGATCACGGATCCGGCGGCGGTACGGCCGAGCCGGCGCAGCGACAGGTCGGCGGTGACCAGCTGGGCGAGGACCGGCAGCGGCCGCAGCAGGAAGGCGTCGAGCGTCCCGGCCCGCAGGTAGTTCGGCAGCGTGTCGAGGTGCCCGACGATGAGGTCGGCGAGGCTGAACGCGATGTGCCCGAGCGCGAACACCAGCAGGGCCGCGTCGAACGCGAGCCCGCCGAGCACCGGCACGTTGGCGAAGATGACGTACAGCTCGGCGAACCCGCTCGCGGTCGCACCGAGGCTGGCGGCGACCTCGATCGCGAACGACCCGCGGTACGCCGTCTGGGAGCGCATCCGCAGTGCGACCAGCGTCAGGTAGGGGCTAGCCACCCTGCACCACCAGGCGGCGCGCGCCGAGCCGGAAGACCAGCGAGCCGGCGGTGAGCAGCCCGGCCAGCCAGGCGGCCTGGACCGCCAGGGCGGCCACCGCCGCACCGCCGGTGACCCGCCCGCCCAGGACGTCCATCGGCACCTGCAGCATCGCCGGGAACGGCGTGGCGGCGGCGAGCGTGGCCAGCCACGGCGGGAACCAGTGCACGGGCACCGCCAGGCCGGTGAGCAGGGCGGTCAGCACCAGGTACAGCGTGGTCGGCCCGCGCAGGTCGAGCAGCCAGAACGCGCTGAGGTTCAGCAGCCAGCGGCAGCCGAACGACACGCCGACGGCGAGCGCGACGCTCACCAGGCCCAGCAGGTACGGCAGCGGCGTCGTGGGCAGCGACAGGCCGGTGACGAGTGCGCCGACGGCGAGCGGCGGCAGGCCGCGCGGCAGGAACACGAAGGCGGCGCGGCCGAGGTCGGCGGCGAGGTACGCGAGCATCGGGTCCACCGGGCGGGCCAGGTCCACGGCGATGTCCCCGGTGCGGATGCGCTGGGCGAGGTCGTTCCAGGCGCCGAGGTGCACCGGCCCGATGAGCGCCTGCCCGAGCCACACGTAGGTGGCGACGCTGCTCGCGTCGTAGCCGCCGAGCGTCCCGCCCGCCACGCCGACGGTCGCCAGGACCACGCCGGCCCGGATCAGGCCGAACACGCTGTTGGTGAACGCACCGGCGAACGCCGCCATCCGATAGGCCGACCAGCGCCGGAAGCCCAGCCCGATGAGCGTCCCCCACGCCGACACGGCGAATGACGCTACCGCACCGCCGCCCCGGCCCGAAACGCATTTCGATACGCCGACGGGGAGGTGCGCATGACGCCCGCGAAATGGTGGCGGAAGGTCACCGGCGTCTCGAACCCGACCGCGGCGGCGATCCGTTCGACCGGCTCGTCGGTGGTCTCCAGCAGCGCCAGGCTGGCCTGCACGCGCTGGCGGACCAGCCAGCGGATCGGCGAGGTGCCGGTGGCCCGGGCGAAGTGCCGCAGGTAGGTGCGCGGCGACATGTGCGCCCGCGCGGCGAGCCCGTCGACCGTCATCGGCTCGGCCAGGTGCTCCAGCGCCCACGCGATGCTGCCGGCGATCCGGTCGTCCTCGGCCGCCGGCGGCATGGGACTCTCGATGTACTGCGCCTGCCCGCCGTCGCGGTGCGGCTGGACGACGAGCCGCCGCGCCACGGCGTTGGCGATCGCGGCGCCGTGGTCGCGGCGGACCACGTGCAGGCACAGGTCCAGCCCGGCGGCGCTGCCCGCGCTCGTCCACACCGGCCCGTCGGCGATGTACAGCACGTCGGGGTCGAGGTCGACGCCCGGGAACCGGCGCCGGAACACCTCCGCGTAGCGCCAGTGCGTGGTGGCCCGCCGCCCGTCGAGCAGCCCGGCGGCGGCGAGCGCGAACGCGCCGGAGCAGATCGACAGGATCCGCGCGCCCCGCTCGTGCGCCTGCCGCAGCGCGTCGAGCACCGTCGGCGGCGGGTCGCCGTGCACGCCCGCGACCCCCGGGACGACGAGGGTGTCGGCGGCCGCGAACTCGGCCAGCCCGTGCGGCGTGCGCAGCTCGGCGCCGCCGAGGACCGGCACCGGGCGGTCGCTCGGTGCGCAGACGATCAGGTCGTACCACGGGATCTCGAACTCCGGGCGGGGCAGCCCGAAGACCTCGGTCACGATCCCGGTCTCGAACATCGACATCCCCGGGAACGCCAGGACCGCCACGCGCCGCATGGCGGGATATTAGCGCACAGCGTCGTGAGCGCCACTGTCGCAGCGCCGGCACGGCGGCGACGATCGACGCCATGACCGACACACCGACCGACGCGATCGCGCACTTCACCGCCCGCCTGACCTACGAGACCGACGTCAGCGACGTCCACGCCCTGCTGGAGGCCGGCACCCCCGGCCTCGTCGTGGTCGACTCCCGCGGCCCCCAGGCCTGGGCCCAGGGCCACGTCCCGGGCGCCGTGCACCTGCCGACGGCCGAGATCGCGCTGCGCGCCCCGGCCGAGATCCCGCGCGACGCCGACGTCGTCACGTACTGCTGGGGCCCCGGCTGCAACGGCGCCACCCGGGCCGCGCTCGAGTTCGCCAGGCTCGGCTACCGGGTGCGCGAGATGCTCGGCGGCTACGAGTACTGGGTGCGCGAGGGCCTGACGTTCCAGACCCGCACGGGCCGCGAGCACCGCCCGGCCGACGACCTCACGGCGCCGCGCCGGGCCGTCTCCTGCGACTGCTGAGCCGGGTGAAGTCGCGCCCCGCCCCGCATCATCCGGCGCGGGGCGGGCAGCACGCCGGGCGTGGTGGACATGCGAACGACGAGCGACCTGACGTTGCACGTCAACGGGCAGCGGCAGCAGCTGCGCACGGACAACCGGGCCACGCTGCTCGACGTGCTGCGCGAGGAGCTCGGGCTGCCCGGCACCAAGAAGGGCTGCGACCACGGGCAGTGCGGGGCGTGCACCGTGCTGCTCGACGGGCGGCGGGTCAACAGCTGCCTCATCCTCGCGGTCAGCGTCGACGCGGCCGCCGTCACCACCGTCGAGGGGCTCAACGACGGCGGCGGGCTGCACCCGGTGCAGGAGGCGTTCGCGGCCCACGACGCGCTGCAGTGCGGGTACTGCACGCCCGGCCAGGTGTGCTCGGCCGTCGGGCTGCTCGACGAGCTGGAGCAGGGCTGGCCGAGCGTGCTCACGAGCACCGGCAAGGTGAGCGTCGAGGACGAGATCCGGGAGCGGATGAGCGGCAACATCTGCCGCTGCGGCGCCTACGTGAACATCGTCGCCGCCGTTGCCGAGGCGGCCGGCCGATGAAGCCGTTCGCCTACGAGCGCGCCGCCGAGCCGGCCGCCGCGGTGGCCACCATGGCCCGGCCGGGCCGGGTGTACCTGGCCGGCGGCACGAACCTCGTCGACCTCATGAAGCTCGGGGTCAGCGCGCCCGAGGTCGTCGTGGACGTCGGCGACCTGCCGTACCGCGACGTCGAGACCCTGCCGGGCGGCGCCCTGCGGGCGGGCGCGCTGGTGTCCAACAGCGACCTGGCGGCCCACCCGGACGTGCGGGTGCGCTACCCCGCGGTGTCGCTCGCCCTGCTCTCCGGCGCCTCCGGCCAGCTGCGCAACCGCGCCACGCTCGGCGGCAACCTGCTGCAGCGCACGCGGTGCCGGTACTTCCAGGACGTCACGAAGGCGTGCAACAAGCGGGTGCCGGGCGCCGGCTGCGCCGCCGTCGAGGGCGAGCACCGCGACCTGGCGATCCTCGGCGCCTCCCGGCACTGCGTCGCCACGAACCCCTCCGACCTGGCCGTCGCACTGTCCATCATGGACGCCCAGGTGGAGTTCCTGGGCCCGCACGGGCTGGACCGGATCAGCGTCCACGACCTCTACCGGCGGCCGGGCGAGCGCCCCGACCGGGACACGAACCTGCCCCGGGGTGCCCTGGTCACCGGTGTGGTACTGCCACCGCTGCCGATGGCGGCCGCCTCCACCTACCGCAAGGTCCGCGACCGCGCGTCGTTCGCGTTCGCCGCCGGCTCGGTGGCGGCGGCCGTCGACGTGCGCGACGGCACCGTCCACGACGTGCGCATCGCCTGGGGCGGGGTGGCCCACCTGCCGTGGCGCGCGTGGGCCGCGGAGCGCGCGATGCGCGGCGCGCCGGCCACCGTGGACACGTTCGCGCGCGGCGCCGACGAGGAACTGCTCGCCGCGCGGCCGCTGCCGGACAACGGCTGGAAGGTCCCGCTGCTGCGCAACCTGACGGTGGCGGTCCTGCGGAGCATGACGGAGGCGGGCTGGTGAGCACCGCGCGGATCCGCCCGGCCGAGGTGCGCAGCATCGGCGTCGCCCAGCCGCGGCTGGAGGCCCGCGAGAAGGTGACCGGCCACGCGCCGTACGCGGTCGACCATCCGGTGCCGGGCGCCGCCCACGCCTGGCCGGTGCTGTCGACCGTCGCCGCCGGCCGGGTGTCCACGGTGGACACCGCGGCGGCGCTCGCCCTCGACGGCGTGCTCGCCGTGGTGTGGCACGGCAGCGCGCCACGGCTGGAGCCGGCCGGCGACCCCGGCCTGCTGGTGCTGCAGTCACCCCGCATCCAGTACCGCGGGCAGGTCGTCGCCCTGGTCGTGGCCACCTCGCTGGAGCAGGCCCGGGCGGGCGCCGAGGCGGTGGTCGTCGACGAGCGGCCCGATCCGGCGGACACCGAGCTGCGGGCCGACCACCCGGCGCTGTACACGCCCGGGACGGTCAACGCCGGCTACCCCGGCACCAGCGAGCTCGGCGACCTCGACGCCGGCCTGTCCGCCGCCGCGGTGCGGGTCGACGCCACCTACCGCACCCCGCCGATGCACCACGTGGCGATGGAGCCGCACGCCGCGACGGCGTTCTGGGAGCGGGGCTGCCTCGTCGTGTTCGACTCGACGCAGTCCTCGACGAGCGTGCGGGACGCGCTCGCCGCGCTGTTCGAGCTGCCGCCGCAGGCGGTCCGGGTCGTCAACGAGCACGTCGGCGGCGGCTTCGGCTCGAAGGGGCCGGGCCGGGTGACCGCGGTCCTGGCCGCGCTGGCCGCCCGGTACGTCGGCCGGCCGGTGCGGCTGGCCATGCCGCGGCAGATGCTGTTCCCGCTGGCCGGGTACCGCACGCCGACCATCCAGCGGGTCCGGCTCGGCGCCGACGAGCACGGCCGGCTGCTCGCGATCGGCCACGACGCGGTGAGCCAGACGTCGAAGGTCGTCGAGTTCGTCGAGCAGACCGCGGTGGTCAGCCGGATGATGTACGCCGCGCCGCACCGCCGGACCACGCACCGGGTCGCGCCGCTCGACGTGCCGCCGCCGACCTGGATGCGGGCGCCCGGCGAGTGCCCGGGCGCGTTCGCGCTGGAGTCGGCGATGGACGAGCTCGCCGCGGCCGGCAACTGGGACCCGGTCTGGCTGCGGCTGGCCAACGACACCCGGGTCGACCCGGAGCTGGGCGTCCCGTTCAGCAGCCGGCACCTCGCCGAGTGCCTGCGCGACGGCGCCGAGCGGTTCGGCTGGGCCGGCCGCGACCCGCGGCCCGCGGTCCGCCGCGAGGGGCGCTGGCTGGTCGGCACCGGGGTCGCCGCGTCGTCGTTCCCGGCGATCACCTGGCCCTCGACGGCGATCGCCCGGGCGACCGCCGACGACCACTTCCACGTCCAGGTGAACGCGGCCGACATCGGCACCGGCGCGCGTACGGTGCTGCGGCAGATCGCCGCCGACGCGCTCGGCGTCGCCCAGCACTGCGTCGAGATCACGGTCGGGGACAGCGCGATCGGGCCGGCGCCGGTCGCCGGCGGCTCGATGGGCACGTCGTCGTGGGGCTGGGCGGTCACCGAGGCGTGCCGGCGGGTCCGCGAGCGCGTCGACCGGGTCCACCACGGGCGGGTGCCGGCCGAGGGCGTGCTCTGCTCCGCCGACACCACCGAGGACGTCGCCGCGCGGGAGGACCTGGCGCGGTACGCCTTCGGGGCCCAGTTCTGCGAGGCGCGCGTCGACGCCGACACGGGCGAGGTGCGGGTGAGCCGCCTGCTCGGGGTCTTCGCGGCCGGCCGGATCGTCAACCCGACCACGGCCCGCTCCCAGCTCATCGGCGGCATGACGATGGGCCTGTCGATGGCGCTCATGGAGCGCGGGGTCATGGACCGGCGCACCGGCGACTTCGTGACGAACGACCTGGCCAGCTACCACGTGGCGGTGAACGCCGACGTGCCCGCGGTCGAGGCGCGCTGGATCGAGGAGGACGACCCGCACCTCAACCCGATGGGCACCAAGGGCATCGGCGAGCTCGGCATCGTCGGTACCGCGGCCGCGGTCGCCAACGCCGTGTACCACGCCACGGGCATCAGGGTCCGCGACCTCCCGATCACCCCGTCCTCCCTCCTCCGCTGACCCTCTCGCGTCGATCTTGCAGTTGTGGTGCCTGACAAACCCGGACATCGCGGGAGTGTCGCGGCACCACAACTGCAAGATCAACGCGTTAGGCGGGTGTTGAGGGACGCTACGCGGTCCTGGGCGCCTACGGCGGTGTAGAGGGACCTCGCCTCGGTCCAGGCCGAGCGGGCCGCCGCGCCGTCCAGTGTGGACTGTGCGTCGCCGAGCGCGGTCAGGGCCGCGGCGAGGAACGACGGCCAGCCCCGCGTGCGCCACAGCCGCACCGACTCGACGAGCAGCGGGACGGCCGCCGCGGGCCGGCCGGCGGCCAGCTCCAGCTCGCCGAGCACCGCGAGGGCGTCGGCGACGTGGTGGGTCATGTTGTACTCCCGGCCCAGCGCGAGGGACGCGGCCGCCGCCGACCGGGCGCGGGTGTCGTCGCCGCGCTTGGCGTGGACCCGGGCGTAGGCGAGCATCGTGAGCGCCTCGGCGTAGTGGTCGCGGTACCGCTCGGAGATCGCCCGCGACTCGTCCAGGAAGGCCAGCGCCTCGTCCAGCCGGCCCATCTCGCCGTGGCCGATGCCGGTGAACTGCAGCACCGCCGCCTCGTAGCGCGGGTTGCCCAGGGCGCGGGCCGCCGTCAGCGCGGCCGCCAGGTGCTCGGGGATCGGCTCGAAGCGGCCCTGCTCGCGGTAGGCGAGGCAGAGCGCGATGTGCGCCCGGGCCTGCCCGCCGAGGTGGCCGGTGGCGGTGGCCAGCTCCAGCCCGCGGCCGGCCGCCGCGACCGCCTCCGCGTGCGCGCCGCGCGCCGACAGGCCCCAGGCCCGCATCACCTCCGCGTCGGCGGTGCCGCGCGGCTCGCCGGCCGCCGTGAACAGCTCGCGGACCCGGTTGCCGTCGGCCTCCAGCCCGGCCATCGCCCCGCCGTCGGCGTGCGTGGTGTTCCAGGCCCGCACCTCGGCCAGACCGCGCAGCATGACCGCCTCGCCGAGCCGGTTGCCGGTCCGCCGGCACAGCAGCATGACCCGCTCGTTCGTGCTGCGCCACGACTCGTACATGCCGCGCAGGTCGAAGTACTTCTCCAGCGAGCCGGCGAGGTCGAACGCCAAGTCGTCGAGGCCGTGGTCGCAGGCCTGGGCGACCGCGGCCAGCAGCGCCGACCGTTCGGCGTCGAACCAGGCGAGCGGGTCGACCCGGGCCGGCAGCGCCACCGGCGTGCGGGCCGCCGGGCCGTGCAGGACCGCGAAGCACGGGCCGGGCACGCCGGGCGCCATCCGCTCGGCCAGCGACAGCCAGCCGCCGAGCCCGCGGGCGAGCACGCGGGCGACCTGGTCCGGCGGCACCAGCGAGCGCGCGTAGAGCCGGACGAGGTCGTGCAGGCGGTACCGCACCTGGCCGATCGCGTCGGTCCGGGCGAGCTGGAGCAGCTGGGCGTCGACGAGGGCGTCGAGCGGCTCGACCGCGTCGTCCGGCGGCACCTCCAGCAGGCACGCGGCCAGCCACACCGGCACGTCGGGCGCGTCGAACAGGCCCAGCATCGCGAGCAGCCGGGCGGCGACCGGGTCGAGGCCGCGGTACGACAGCGTCAGCGAGGCCCGCACCGCGAGGTCGCCGGCGGCGAGCCGGTCGAGGCGGCGGCGCTCGTCGGCCAGCAGCGCGGTCAGGCCGGCGATCCGCCAGCGCGGCCGGGCGGCCAGCCGGGCGCCGGCGACCCGCACCGCGAGCGGCAGGCGCCCGCAGAGCCCGACCAGCTCGGCCGCGCGGTCCGCCTCGGCCGCCACCCGCTCGGCGCCGGCCACCTCGGCGAGCAGCCGCAGCGCGTCGTCCGGCGGGAAGTCGCCGAGGTCGAACCAGCGCGCGCCCTCGACGCCGGCCAGGCGGGCCCGGCCGGTGAGCACGACCGCGCAGCTCGCCGCGCCGGGCAGCAGCGGGCGGACCTGGTCCTCGCCGGCCGCGTTGTCGAGCACGACGAGCACGCGGCGGCCGTTGAGGCGGCTGCGGTACAGCGACGACGCCTCGACGGGGTCGTCGGGCACCGCCTGGCTGTCGACGCCGAGCGCCCGCAGGAACCGGGCCAGCACCTCGGCGGGCGTCGCCGGGGACGGGTCGATGCCGCGGAGGTTCGCGTACAGCTGCCCGTCCGGGAACGCGCCGGCCACGAGGTGCGCCACGTGCACCGCGAACGCCGTCTTGCCGACGCCGCCCATGCCGGAGACCCCGGCCACGGCGAGCGCCGGCCGGGGCGCCGTGAGCAGCTCGACGGCCGCGCCGACCTCGGCGGCCCGGCCGGTGAAGTCCGGGATGTCGGGCGGGAGCAGGGCCGGCACCGTCCAGCGCCGCTCGGCCACCGCGACCACCTCGTGCGGCCCGGGCACCTCCTCGCGCAGCACCCGCACGTGCGCGGCCCGCATCTCCTGGGCCGGCTCCACCCCGAGCTCGTCGACCAGTCGCGCCCGCACCTCGGCGTAGAGCCGCAGCGCCGCCGCCCGCTCCCCACCGCCGGCCAGCAGCAGCACCAGCCGCGCGTGGAGGCCCTCGTGGAACGGCTCGTCGCGGGTCAGCTCGCGCAGCGGCCCGGTCGCCTCGGCGTACCGGCGCAGCTCGATCGCCAGGTCGGCCAGCCGCAGCGCGGCCGCCAGGCGCTGCTGGGCGAGCGCCGTGGCCGCCGGGTGGGCCCGCAGCCGGGCGTTGGCGTCGGCCAGCACCGGACCGCGCCAGCCGCGCAGGGCCTCGTCGAGCAGGCCCAGCGCCTCCTCCGGTCGGGTGCTGGCGGTCTGGGCGACGAGGCCGGCGAACCGGTTCACGTCCACCGCGTCGGCGGGGACGCTCAGCCGGTACCGCCCCTGGGCGAGGGGCAGCACGCCGCCCGCGCCGGCCCGGTCGCCGGCCGGGTCGAGGATCGTGCGGAGCCGGCCGACGGCCGCGTGCACCTGGGTCGCCGCCGTCTTCGGCGGCCGGGGGCCCCACAGCGTCTCCACGATCTCGTCCCGCGACACCGCCTGGTCCACCTGCAGCGCGAGCAGGCCGAGTAGCCCGCGCTGGGCCGAGGTGGCGACGCCGATCGGCTGGCCGGCCCGGGTCACCGCGAGCGGGCCGAGCACGCCGATGCGGGTCGTCTCGCGCCCGCGGCCCGTCCGGTCGAGCACGGCGAGCAGCTCGGCCCGCTCGGCGGGGGAGAGGCCCAGGGCCGCCGCGAGCCGTTCGAGGGACGCCGCGTGCGGGTGGCGCACCCGGTCGCGCTCGATGTCGCGCAGCGCGCGCACGCTCATCCCGCTGCGCGCGGCGAGTGACTCCTGAGTGAGTCCGGCGCGCCGCCGGAAGCGCTCGATGAGGGCGCCGAGCGGCGCTACTTGGGACGATAGCTCCATCCGACGCCTTGGACCGGGTGCCGTGCGGCACGACTCCGGCAGAAATCTGCCGGCGCCGATTCTGCCGGTCGCCGCCCGTGGGGTCTAGGGCCGGTTTCCGGCCGGGCCGCGGGCGATCGCGGCGCCGACGCCCTGCGTGGAGCCGGTGACCAGGGCGGATCGCCCGGAACCGGCAATGTTCACGCCGACAAGCGTGCCGCCGCCGTCGCCGGCGCCTCCTCCCGCCAGCGGGTCAGCATCGGCGCCGGGGCCCAGCCCAGGTCGCGGGACCGGTGGACGGCGTCCGCGCAGCGTGCGGCCCAGCTGCGGCGGGCGGCGGCCGGCGCTACCGCATCGTCCAGCAGCTCGTCGCGCAGCTGCTGCAGCACCCGGATCGCGTGCTCGAACGCCGGCACCTCGCGGTCGCGCTCCGGCAGGCCGGCCATCCAGTCGACGTCCCGGCCGTCGCACGCCTCGCACGCGCAGCCCCACAGCGCCGGCTCCCGGTGGCCGCGCTTCGCCCGGGCGATGGCGCCGAGCCGGCGGTACGACAGCGTGGGCCGGAAGACCGTGGACGGCGCGGGACGGGGGACCGGCCTGGCCACCTCGTACCGCGGGGCCAGGTGCCGCAGCGCGCCGACCGTGCCGACGGCCGCCGCCGCGACGCCGTGGCACAGCGCGCCGAGCGCCGAGACGTCGCTGCGCAGCAGCAGGACCGGCACCTCGCAGCGCAGCAGCTCCAGCAGGCCGGCCACGACGCCCGGCAGCGCGAACGGGTCGCGGGCGGCCTCGAGGACGAGCGCCACCGGTACCGCCGCGGCCCGGACGTGCCCGGTGAGCACCGCGCGGCGCATCCGGTCGTGCAGCCACGACGGGTCCAGCGGCAGGACCGCGATCGCCCCGGGCACGGCCGCCGCGCGGTGCAGCAGGCCGGCGAGGCCGCGCTCGTCGTCGGCGTCGACGTACCCGGAGTCGGTGAGCACCGGCAGGCCGAGCTCGCGCTGGCGGCGCAGCCAGCGCGGGTTGAAGGGGGCGCTCGCCGGCAGCCGGGCCTGGCCCGCGTACCGCGCCGCGTCGAGCAGCAGCGGCGCGCCGAAGCCCCGCTGGCGCAGCAGGTACGCGGCGGTGGCGAGCAGCCCGGCCTCGTCGCGCCGGTGCGGCGACACGACCAGCCCGCCGCGCGGCCGGTCGGCGATCGGGGCGCAGCGCAGGGCCTGGTTCGCCGCGCAGTGCACCAGCAGGCTGCGTTCGGTGATCATGACCCATGCCGATCCCGTCACGGTTGGTACCTCAATGGTAACCAAACGTGCGGTCGGCATGAATATTTATCTACATCGCACGACGAAGGTCGCCGAGTCGCTCGCCGAGCTGGGCGAGGTCACCGCGACCGACACCTTCTTCGAGCCGTTCTCCTGCGGGACCGAGAACGTCCAGGTGCGCGTGTACGTCGTGCCCTGCGCGGTGCCGGTGAACCGCTCGCCGTCGACCGTGTAGGCGACCGAGGTGCCGGCCTGGCTGACCCGGATCCGCAGGGTCGCCGTGACCTGCTTGTCCTCGCCGTCGACGCAGCGCCCCGCGTAGCCGGGCGGGTCGAAGCCCAGCGAGACGGAGGTGACCGACCCCTTCGGCGGGGTGGTGGTCTTCGTCGCCGTCGGCTTCTTCGTCGGCGACGGCGACGCGCTGCTGGCCTCCACCGACGGGGTCGCCTCGGTCGTCGCCTCCGGGGACGGGCTCGCCTCCGGGACCACCGGCGGCAGCGCCGACTGGGTGGCCGCCGCCTGCTGGTCGGACGCGTCGGTGTTGCCGCCGCTGACCAGGGCGGCCACGACCAGCGCGATGATCAGCGTGCCCGACAGCCCGCCGGCGATGAGCAGGCCCATCGTGCGCCGAGTGGCGGCGGCCGCCGCCTCGGCGCTCTGCGGGTCCTCCTCCGCGTACTCCTCGCCCGGCTCACGGTCGAGAAACCGCGGCAGCCCGTCGCGCGTCATGTCGTCCTCGTCCACTCCGCCCGCTCCCCGCTCCCGCTCGGTTACCCGCGACAGTATGCCGTCAGGAGCACGAGTTGCGGAACGTGACGTGGTTCGACTCGCGTCCGGTGGGCGTCGTCACCTCGAACCAGAACTCGGTCGTCTTGCGATCGCCCAGGCCGATCCCGACGGTGAAACTCTCCGTGTAGACGCCGTTGCGGGCGGTGCCCTCGACGGTGCCGCCGGCATATCCGGCGTCGGATTGCATCTGGTACCGCACGGTCGTCGTCGCGCTCCCGCTGACCCGGATGGTGACGGTGGCGGTGACCGTGGTGCCCCAGCGGCAGCGTCCCGAGTAGCTGGTGGTGTCGAAGCTGAGCGCCGCCCCGGTGGTGGTGGGCGGCTTGGGGCTGGCCGCCCTGGTCGTCGACCGGGTCCTGCCGGACGGCGAGAGGCTGGCCGAGGGGGAGGCCTCGGCGGTCACGGCGGGCGGGGCGCTGCTCGGCTGGGGCGACGGGCTGGGCGTGGTGACGAGGGCCTGGGCGGGCTCGCCGGTGACGGAGGCGGGCTCGCCGCCGCGGGTCACCAGGCCGACGGTGACGAGGAGGGCGAGGACGGCGGCTCCGGCGAGCCCGGCGAGCACGGCCCGCCGCCGCTTCCGCCGGCCGTCCCCGGGCCGTTCGCCGGCGGCGGGCCGGGGGTAGCCGGACGCGTACGCGCCGCCGGTGATCGGCGGGGTCTCGTCGGTGGGATCGTCGTCGAGGACGGGCCAGTCCGCGCTGCTCGGCCGGGCGCCGGCGATCGGGCGGGTCGCCCCGGCGGGATCGTCCTCGCCGGTGGGGCGCTCGCCGGCGAGGCGCTCATCGGCCGGCGCTTGATCGTGCGCTGCCGCTGCCGCTGCCGCTGCCTGGCCCTGGCCTGCGGTCTCGTCGGCCGGCGCCGCGGTCTCGTCGATCGCCTCGCCACCCGGGTCGGCCACGGCCTGGGCGTCGGGATGGTCCTCCGTGGGTTCTTCGCGCGGTTGAGTGTCCACGACGGACATTTCCGATTGGTCGGACGGGGCCGCCGCCGGGGACGTGGCGGACGTCACTGCCGACTCCAGCGCCTCGCGCAACGCGTCGCGGGCCGCCTCGCCGGTCAGGCGCGTCTGCGGCGACTTGTCCAGGAGGCCGTCGATCGCCGCCGTCAGCGCCCCCGCGTGGGCCGGGCGCGGGTGCGGGTCCGAGGCGGCCGTGAACAGGCCCGACAGCGCCTCGCCGGCCAGCTGGAAGGGGTTGCGGCCCTCGACCGCGAAGTACAGCGTCGCGCCCAGCGAGAAGTGGTCCGCCGCCGCGTCGGCCACACCGTCGCGGAGCCGTTCCGGAGCGACGTACCCGGGGGAGGCCAGCAGCGTCCCCGGGCCGAGGGCGAGGGCCACCGAGAAGTCCGTGAGGCGCGCCGTCCCGTCCGCCGCGACGAGCACGTTGGACGGCTTGACGTCGCCGTGGACGACCCCCTGCCCGTGGGCGGTGGCCAGCGCGTCCTGCAGCGCCAGGCCCAGCTCGGCCGCGGCGCGCGGGGAGAGGGGACCGTCGTCGAGGACGAGGCGCTCGAGCGAGCGGCCGGCAACCAGGTCCATGACGATCCACGGGCGGCCGTCGTCGACGACGACGTCGTGGACCTTGACGACGTGCGGGTGGTCGAGCCGGGCGGCACGCTCCACCTTGCCGGTCAGCTCGGCGCGCTCCGCCTCGGGCAGCGTGGCCGGGAACCGGACCTCCTTCACCGCGACGTGCCGCTGCGACCGCAGGTCGGTGGCCCGCCACACGATGCCCATGCCGCCGGCGCCGACCGGATAGTCGAGCCGGTACCGGTCCGTGAGTGTGACGCTCAACCTGCCGCTCCCGCCCAAAGCCCGTGCATCAACGCAACAGTTCACCACCTGTCCGGCCCGGTGGCGGTTCAGCCTAACGGCCGGTTCACTGTGCCTGATCGGAGCCTGTCGGAACGACCCCTGTCCCGCCGGGCGGGACAGGGGTCACCCGGTCACTGCAGGGCGGGGTACCCGCCGATGGGCTGGCCGGCGACCGCCGCGCGCAGCTGCTGGGCCGCGGCCGTGACCGAGCCGGCGGCGGGGACGCGCTCGACGATCGCGGCGACGACCTTCGGGGCGGCGAACGAGGTGCCGCTCCACTGGGCCCAGCCGCTCGTGAAGCTCGGGTGGTTGATGAACGTGCTGACGATGTCCTCGCCGGGGGCGACCAGGGTCACCCAGGGGCCGTGGTTGCTCCAGTCGCACACCGTCGTGCCGTTGTGGGCGGCGACGGCGAGGATCTGCGGGGCCCACGCGGTACCGCTGGATGAGAAGGCGGCCGGCCAGAACGGACGGTCGGCGATGCCGTTGTTGCCCGCGGCCGCGACCACGACCCGGCCGGTGCCCTCCAGGAACGTCTGCAGGGCCGCGTGCAGCACCGCGGGCGGCTGGTCGCCGATGGAGAACCCGCCCAGCGACAGGTTGAGCACGTCGACGTCGGTGAGCGCGCTGATCTTCGCGGCCAGGTCGGCCTCCGTGCAGATGCCGAAGCTGTCGAGCACCTTGACGATGCGCACCTGCGCACCCTCGGTGCTCTGCACGACGACGCCGGCGATGAAGTTGGCGTGCCCGACGTCGGAGTCCAGCTCGCCGTCGTTGTCGCCGTCGAGCACGGTCTCGTGGTTGTCGGCGGTGGCCGAGTAGCAGGCCGCCGGCAGCGGGCTGTCGACCCAGACGCCGGTGTCGAGCACCACGACGCGCACCGGCGAGGCGCCGGACGCGAGCGGCGCCAGCTTGGCGTCGAGCGCGGTGGAGGCGACGGGCGGGCCGAACGGGCCGCCGTGGTCGTACGGGGTCGAGGTGAACACGTGGTTGGGGCCGACGACGGCGCCCGGCAGCTGCCCGCGCAGCCGGCGGACGGCCGCGGCCACGTCCAGGTCCTTCGTGCGCAGGCGGCGCAGGCCGGCCGCCGGCTCGTCCTCGCGGATCTCGCTGGTGCGGTGCCCCAGGCCGGTCAGGGTGCGGTGCGCCACACCGGTGCCGGACTCCTGCACCAAGATCTCGTCGCGGACGAAGCGGACGGTGCGTCCGTCCTGACGCTCCGTGCGCAGCCACGGGATGCCGTCCAGGCGCCGGTCACGGTGCTGCAACCAGCGTTCGAGACGTTCGCGTGCAACGGACATGAATGCTCCTCAAGGGTTCATAGCGACGCATTGACACGTTTCCGACAGCACAACCAGTGACTAGAGACGCGGCCCCGGCCCCGTGATACACACGCGAGCCTTTGGCAGGATGCAACCATGACGGCAGCGCCCGTGCTCACCCCCGCGGACGACCTGGCGCAGCGGCTGCTCCCGATTGTCATGGCCGACCCGATGAAGGCCAAGGCACTCGCCGACGCGGCGTTGCGCGACGCGCGGCGCGACAGCGACCCCGCCTCGGAGGCGGTTGCCCTGCGTGCGCTGGGTCTGGCGGCCCGCGCGCGGCACGACGCGGCGCGCGCGGCCGAGTTGCTGCGGGCCTCGATCGCGGTCGCCCGGAAGTCCGGACTTCGCGTCCATGAGGCCGAGGCGCGGATGAGCCATGCCCTCATCCTGGACGACCTCGGCAAGCCCACCGCGGCCCTGCGGGAGATCGACCGGGCGCTCGCCGAGCTGCGGGGCCACCGCCGCGCCCGCGCCTCGATGCAGCGCGCGCTCATCCTCGACCGGCTCGGCTACGACCGTCAGGCCATGGGGCTGTACCGCAGCGCCCTGCGGGCGTTCCGCACCTCCGGCGACGAGGTGTGGGAGGCGCGCACCCTCACCAACCGCGGGGTGCTGCACGGGTACCGCGGCAATCTCAAGCAGGCGGAGACCGATCTGCGCGCCGCCCAGACGCTCTACAACCGGCTCGGCATGGCGACCGCCGCCGCCCAGGTCGAGCACAACCTCGGCTTCGTCGCCGCGCAGGCGGGCGACGTGCCGACCGCGCTGGCCCGCTACGACCGCGCGCACGACCGGCTGTGGGCCACCGGGGTCGCCGCCCCGGGCCTGCTCGACCGGGCCGACCTGCTGGTGTCGGTGCGGCTGCTGCCGGAGGCGGAGGCGGCGGTACGGGCGGCGATCGACGCCTGCGCCGACGGGCACCTCGACTCGATGTTCGGCAAGGCCCACCTGACGCTGGCCCGCATCCTGCTCGCGGCCGGCAACGCGGCGGAGTCCCGCACGGCCGCGGCGACCGCCCGGCGCACCTTCGTCAAGCAGGGCCGGCCGGTGTGGAGCGCCCGCGCGCGGGTCGCCGAGCTGGCGGCCGTGGTCGCGCTCGGCCGGGCCACCCGGGGCACGCTGCGCGAGCTGCGCGCGGCCGCCGGCCGGCTGCTGGAGGCCGGCTGGTTGCAGCCCGGCTGGGAGGGGCTGCTCGACGCGGCCCAGCTGGCGGTCGAGCTCCGCGAGCCGTACACCGCCCGCGAGCTGCTCAGCGAGGCCGCCCCCGCGGCCAAGCTCGGCCCGCCGCAGCTGCGGGTCCGCTGGTGGCACATCCGGGCCCGCCTGGAGCTGGCGTCGGGCTCGGTGCCGGACGCGGTGCGGGCGGCGACCGCCGGACTGCGCCAGGCGGACGCCTACCGGGCCAGCCTCGGCGCCACCGAGCTGCGGGTGCGGGGCAGCGCCGAGACGGCCGCCCTGGCCGGGCTGCGGCTGCGGCTCGCGCTCGACCACCACGGCCCGTCGGCCGCCCTGACCTGGGCCCAGCGCTGCCGCTCGGCCGCCCTGACCCTGCCACCGGCCCGCCCGTCCACCGACCCGGTCGTCGCCCGGCACCTCACCGAGCTGCGCCGCATCGGCGGCGAGCTGGCCGCCGCGCCGACCGGACCGCAGCGCACCAACCGGCTGCTGCGCCGGCAGCGGTTCCTGGAGGCGGAGATCCGGCGGCGGACGTGGCGCACGCCGGGCACGTCGTCAACCGCTGCCTCCTCGCAGGAGCTGCCGCTGGCCGACCTGACCTCGGCGCTGGGCGAGCGGGTGCTCGTCGAGCTGCTCGACCTCGACGGCCTGCTGCACGCCCTGGTCGTGCGCGGCCGGCGGGTCACCCACCGGGTCGTCGGCAAGATCGAGGAGGTCGCCGCCGAGCTGGAGTCGCTGCGGTTCGCGCTGCGCAGCCAGGTGCTCGGCCAGGGCGGCACCGCGGCCGAGCGGCTGTCGCGGCAGGTGCTGCTGCTGGATCGGCTGCTCCTCGACCCGCTGGCCGACCTGATCGGCACCGGCCCGATCGTGCTGGTGCCGACCGGAGCCCTGCACGCCCTGCCCTGGACCATGCTCCCGCGCCTGCGTGGCCGCTCCATCGCCGTCGCGCCCTCGGCCGCGATCTGGTGGCGCGCGGTCGCCAAGCCGGCCGCCGACGGCGCGCTCGTGCTGGTCGGGGCGCCCTCGGCCGCGCAGGCCGCCGACGAGGTCCGCGAGATCGCGTTCGACCGCCCGGGCGCCACGGTCCTGGCCGGCGAGCAGGCCCGGGTGGCGCCCGCCCTGGCGGCCCTGGACGGGGCGGCGATCGGGCACATCGCGTCGCACGGGGAGTTCCGCGTCGACAACCCCCTCTTCTCGTTCCTCATGCTGGCGGACGGGCAGCTCACGGTGTACGACCTGACCGCCCTTCGCCGCCCTCCCGCGCTGCTGGTGCTGTCCGGCTGCGACACCGGCCTGGCGGCGGTGCATCCGGGCGACGAGCTGATGGGCCTGGTCGCGGCGCTGCTGAACATGGGGACGTCGACGGTGATCGCCTCCACGGGCCCGGTCGACGACGGGGCGACCCGGGTGCTCATGCGCGCCTTCTACGGCCATCTGGCCGCCGGTCACGGCCCGGCCTCGGCGCTGGCGCTGGCCCAGTCGGAGGCGGCGCCGGCGGACCGGCCGAGCACCGACTCGTTCGTCTGCTTCGGGGCCGGTTAGGGGCCGCATTCCCGGAAATTTCACGATTCCGCCCGGCTTTGCGGGCGGAATCCCACGGCGGAACGGCCGAGCGAAATTGTCGGTGGGGCGACCTACGATGTGCCCCGTGATCGATCGCCGGGTCCGCTCGCCGCTGCTGCCGCTCGTCGCGGCGGCAGTGGTCCTTGCCCTGGGCGCCGCCATGGCCTGGGGCATCTCCGGCGCGCTCGGGCTGAGCTTCACGCCCGCCGAGGTGCCGGCCGAGCCGGCTGAGGCCGCGCCGCCGCAGGACGCCGCGCACCCGCCGGTGATCACCGCCGTCCGGGTCCCGGCGGTGGCCCGGCTCCGGCTCGCCGCGACGGCCGTCGCCGACGCGCTCGAGCAGCGCGGCCGCCCGCGGCCGGCGGTCGTGCAGGAGACGCCGGGGGAGCAGACCGCCCCGGGCGGGCTCGACGTCCGGCTCGTGCCCGGGGTGGCGCCCGAGTCGTTCCGGCTGACCGGCTCGCCGGGCGCGCTGGTCGTCGAGGCCGGCGACCTGGCCGGGGCCGCGACCGGGCTCTACACGGTGGCCGACCGCATCCGGTCCGGCGCCGAGGTGCTGCCGGCCGACCAGCGCGGCAAGGTGGTCACGCCGCGGCTCGGGCTGCGGCTCACCGACGCCGGGGCCGTCGGCCGCGAGCCCGACGTCGCCGCGTTCGGCGCCGGCACCGACTATTCGCTGAACACCGACGTCGTCGGCAGCGCACTGCTGCCCGAGGCGCCGTGGGTGGACAAGGCGGCCGTCGACCGGATCTCCCGGGAGTTCCAGGGCTTCGTCGGCCACGCCCTCGCCCAGGGGTATAACGGCGTGGTCGTGCCGGGCTTCCTGGAATACGTCACGTTCTCGGCGATCGGCGACGGGCACGCCGTCTACCCGGCCGGCGACGACCACATCGCCCGGGCGGAGGCGCTGGTCGCGGCGTTCGGGCCGGTGTTGCGCTACGCGCGGGACATGGGCATGCGGGTCTACCTGGTCACCGACATGCTGGCGCTGTCCCCGCCCCTGGAGCGCTTCCTGGAGCGCACGACCGGCGGGCTCGACCCGACGAGCGCGCGGTTCTGGCAGGTCTACCAGGCGGGGCTCAGCGAGCTGTTCGACCGGATGCCCTTCGTCAGCGGCCTCATGGTGCGCATCGGCGAGGGCGGCGACATCTTCAAGCAGCCCGGCTGGGACTACTCGTCGCGGATCGCCGTCACGACCGCCGCCGGGGTGCGGGCCATGCTCACCGCGCTGCTGCAGACGGCCGGCCAGGTCGGCAAGGACGTCATCTTCCGCACCTGGACGGTCGGCGTCGGCGCGGTCGGCGACCTGCACACCAACCCGGCCTCCTACGAGGAGGTTCTCGGCGGCATCGACGACCCGCACCTGATCGTGTCCACGAAGTACAGCGCGGGCGACTTCTACAGCCACCTGCCGTTCAACCCGACGCTCATGACCGGCAAGCAGCGGCGGATCGTGGAGTTCCAGTCGCGGCGGGAGTTCGAGGGCTTCGGGGCGCTGCCCAACGACCTCACCGTGCTGCACCAGCGGGCCCTGCAGCGGTTCCTGGCGGCCAACCCGCACGTCGAGGGCGTGTGGACCTGGACGCAGGACGGCGGGCCGCTGCGGGCCGGGCCGATGTCGCTGCTCCTGCGCAGCGGGTTCTGGCAGCTCTACGACCTCAACTCCTACGCGCTGGGGCGGCTCGCCCGCGACCCGCAGACGCCGGCCGCGTGGATCACCGCCGACTGGGCCCGGCAGACGTTCTCCGACGACCCGCGGACGGTCGCCGCCATCGGCCGGATGATGGCGATGTCGCGCGAGGCGGTGACCAAGGGGCTGTATCTCGCGCCCTACGCCGAGAACTCGGTGCGCGCGCTCGGCCTGGAGCCGCCGCCGATGATGTGGATCTTCGAGTGGGACATCGTCACCGGCGACTCGGCCGTGCTCGACAGCATCTACGCGGTGAGCCGCGACCGGGTCGACGAGGCGATCGCCGACGGCGAGCGGGCGGAGACGCTCGCGGCGCAGATGCGCGACGAGGTGGCCGCGACCGACCCGGCGACCTGGCGCGACGCGACCCAGCGGGCCCGGCTCCTCGACGCGCTGTCGTACGAGGTGGAGCTGTTCCGCACGCTGAACGCCTACCGGACGATGTTCCTCCGCCACGCGCAGTGGCTCGACACCGGCTCCTCCAGCTCGTATCAGGCGTGGAAGGAGGCCGAGACCCGCTACCGGGCGGCCCGCGACGCCCACCTGGTGCGGTTCGCGGGCGACGTGGACCTGCCCGCGTACAACTTCACGGCGGCCGACCTCGGCGCCGAGCGGGCCGACCGGGACGTCGCGATGGCCTGGACCGCCCGCGTCCTGCTGCTCCTGGTGCTGCTCCTGCTGCTGCGGGGGGCCCTGCGCCGCCCGGGCTCGCCCGGCGCCGGCGGCCTGCGCGCGCTCTTCCTCGGCGCGACCCGCCCGTGGCGCCTGGCCGACTTCGACGAGGCGCCGAGCCGGCTCGACCGGGTGCTCGTCATCGCGGTGCCGCTGACCGCGCTGGTGGCCAGCCGCCTGGTCTTCACCTGGTTCGCCGCCCCGGCCCACGTGCTGCTCACGCTCGGCGGCTGGGCGCTGTTCGCCGCCACGGCCCGCCTGGCTGCCGGCCGCCGCGACCCGTTCCACCTCTGGGCGGCGATCGGCGGCGTCGCCCTCCTGCGCACGGCCCTGCTGCTGGCCGCGCTCGCCCTGCGCGGCCCGGGCCACTACTGGTTCGTGTTCTGGACCGAGCCCGGCTGGCGCGCGGCGTACGTGGTGGTCGCCTTCGCCGCCTTCGCCTGGCTGTTCGTGGCCACCGCCCTGGTCCTGCGCGACCGCTACGGTCTCCCGCTCCGCCGCGTCGTCGGCGCCGCCCTGGCCACGTTCGGCGCGCCGCTCGCGGTGCTGTCCGCGGTGGTGTCGGCGATCGGCCTGGAGCGCGCGCTCACGGTCTGGAACGACCAGCTGGCCCTCCTGCCGTGGGGGTTGTCACGGATGCTGGGCATCACGGTGTATCTCGGGATCCCGCCGTCCCTGCCGCTGTTCACCGCCCTGGCCGGCCTGCTGCTGGCGGTGGCCGGCGCCCTGCTCTCCCTCGGCCGCCGCCCGCCGCGCCGCGCGGCCCACGCCCTGCCCGGTCGCGGCGGCCCGCCGACCCGCTCCGGCTCCGCCCCGGCCCCGACCGGCGGCCTGGCCGACTCGGCCGACTCGGCCGACTCGGCGGGTCCGGCCGGCGCCTCGGCCCCGTCGGCCTCATCGGCGCCGGGGGCCTCGCCGCTGCCCGCGCTACCCCGGCGCCAAGCGCCGTCCGCCGACCCGGGTGCTCCGCCGGGGCCGGCCGGGTCCGCCGGGCCGCCGTCCGCTGGTCCGGCGTCCGGCGGGCCGGCGTCCCCGCCTGGGTCGGCGTCCGGGCCGGCCCCTTCCGCTGTGCCGGCGGTCTCATAGGCCCCGGACACCCCCGCCGAGCTGCGGCGCTGCGTACGGTGGCCGGCCCGGCCACCGTCGCGCCCGGCCAGGCATCCCTCGATCCTGCCCGAACTGTCGGGTTCAGCCCGATGCTGTGGGCTCGTCGTCCCTGGGTGGCGGCGGTGCCCCCATGATCGTGGGAAACATCTGGCTGTCCTGGCAGCCAGATCCTTCCCTCGATCATGGGCCGCCCCGGGTCGCGCGGTTCGGCGGCGGGGGAGGAAGCCGGCGCGCGGCCGCGCGGTTCGGCTGCGGCGGCGAAGGAGGAAGCGCGGTGCGCGGCCGCGCGGTTCGGCGGCTACTCCCGATCCCACCAGTACCAGCCGATCGGGCCGCTCGGGCCGGCGTCGAAGCCGGGCTCGTCACGGCCCTCGTCCGAGGCGGGCCGGCGGTCGAGCGGGATGTCCACCGTGGAGCGTGACGCGGCGGCGGCGAAGGCCGGGTCGATGCTCGCCATCACGTCCGGGCCGTGGACGGCGACCGCCAGGGCGGCGGTCGGCGGGCCGAAGGTGTGCCAGTCGTCGCGCAGGAACCCGCCCTCGGCCCGCAGGCGGGCGAGCAGCGCGCGGGTGCGGCGGGGCAGCCGCGGGACCCGCAGCAGCGCGGCACCGCCGGCGGCCACGGCCAGGGTCGCCTCCAGGTGGAGGGTCACCGGGTGGTGGTACCAGAGCCGGACCACGATGAACGTGAGCGCGAGCGCGACGAGCCCGGCGATCGGGGCGACGCCCTCCTGCAGGCGCCGCCGCGCCGGGGCGTCGATCAGCAGTCCCCGCGCGGCGAGGGAGCGGCCGGCGGCGGTGACGATCCGCCGCACCTCGGGGTCCTCGTCCGGCGCGGCCGACCGGGCGACGGCGTCGAGGACGGCCCGGTCGAGGTCGGTCGCCTCGTCGTGGGCCGGGCCGATGCGGCGCAGCGTGAGCCCGTCGGCGGCGACGGCGTGCGCGACGCGCAGCGCGGCGAGGGACGCGGCGATCGCCCGGGCGCCGCCGCCGGCGAGCAGCGCCAGCTCGAGCGGCGTCGGGTCGCCGACCTCGGGGCCCCCGGTGACGGGCCGCCGCCACATCAGCACGCCGACGGCCGTGAGCACCCCCAGGAAGCCGTACCACCAGACGAACACCTCACCCGACAGCGCGAGTTCCATGCCGTCATTGTGCGACCGAGCGCAAGGTCCAGAGAGCGCTCTCCCACCAGCCGGCCTTGACATGCGGCACCACGACAAGGAACGCTTGAGAGAGCGCTCTCTAGCAGCGCTTTCCCCCTGAGGGCGGGGGAGGCGGGCCGCGCCGCATCGTTGGCGGACGGCGCGGCCCGTCCCGTCAGCGGCGTCGCGCTGTCCGCCTCGTTCCGGCCCCGGGTACGAAACGGATCCCTCACGGTCTGGCGCCGGAGGCGTACAACCTCGTTCCGGCCCCGGGCGCGGAACGGACCCTAGAGGCGGGCGCCCGGGTGGCTGAGGACGTACGCGAAGCGCTCGTCGGCCTTCGCGACCTCGACCAGGTTGCCGTCCTTCGACACGAAGGCGCCCGTGACCGCCTGGGTCGACGAGCGGGTGGCCACGATGATGCCCGCGAGGAAGGCGACGAAGGCGAGCAGCAGGCCGAGCGCCGCCGCGTCGCTCTGGGCCGACGCGAACACGACGATCAGGACGAACGCCAGCACGATCAGGCCGAGGCCGATGAGCAGGTTGCGGGTGCGCTGGGCGGTGCACTTCGCGCACCACGGCCAGGCCGGCGCCTTGACGGTCTTGCGCAGCGCCATCACCACGATGAGGTACGGCAGCACACCGGCGATGATCAGCACCGCGGCCCAGGCGGGCGGCTTCGAGAACAGGTTGACCTTCTTCATCGCCGTCGCCTGCTCGCCGTGCCGGGCGCAGACGGGCGGAAGGTGCCCGGCGGCGACCTGGCCGGCCGGGATGGTGACCATGGGCATTGACGCTCCTCGTCGGAATCGGCAGAACGCGAAGATTCTTCTGCCTGCCGGCGGAGCCCGGGTCAGCCGTCCGGCCGGAGATCAGCCCCGAACGGGCAGCTCGGCCGCGTCCGCCGCGGCCCGGCCGGACTCCCAGCCCTCCAGGCTGTCGGCCCGGCTGCCCCGGCCCCGCACCGTGCGCGGGAACACCCGCCGCATGGTCTCCTGCACCTGCTCGTCGCGGGAGCGCAGCACCGGCAGCAGGTCCGCGGCCTCGGCCGCCGCCTCCAGCGCCGCCTCGGCCACCCGGGTCAGCCGCTCGCCGATGCGCACCGCGAACGCCACCAGGAACGACTGGCGGAACGCCTTGAGCCGCGCCTTGCCCGCCTTCCCGCCCGGCGGCTCCGAGCGGGCCATCGCCCGGTGCGCCTGCACGAGCAGCGACGTGTACAGCAGGTCGACCGCGTCGAGGTCGGCGTCGAACCCGAACACCGTGGAGAACCCCAGCTCCGGCGACCACACCGCGTGGCAGCGGTTCGCCTCGGCGACCGCGCTCAGCAGCGACGCCTTCTCGCTCTCGTACGGGTGGTCGACGCCGATCCGGCGGGCGAACGGCACCACGGCCGCGTCCGCCCCGCCGGCGCCGTACGCCAGCGCCTCGTCGATGCTGTGCCGGGCGATCAGCTCCTGCGCCTTGGCCGTGTACGTCTCGGCCTCGGCCGGGTAGGTCGTCGACTCGGCCTTCGCCAGCAGCGCGCGGACCCGGTCCAGCAGCCGCTCGTCGACCCGTGCCCCCTTGACCGCGGGCGCGCTGCCGGGCGGCGGCACGAGCACCTCGACCGGCGGCAGCTCCGCGAGCACGCCGAGCAGGGTCAGCAGGTCGTCGAGGACCGGCACCCGGTCGGACCGGCGGCGGGCGGCGACCGCGCCGACGTAGGCCGCGTCGTCCGCCCACCACACCCCGGCGCCGAGCGTGTCCGCCTGCTCCAGCCAGCGTTCGTCCACGGTGTTTCGGCGGTACCGCCGCAGGTGCGCCGCCACCGCGTCGGCCACGAGCGGCGCCAGCGACGGCCGCCCCCGGCGCGTCGCCGCGCGCTGGAGCTCGGCCGGCTGCCAGCCGCGCTCGAACAGCCGCGCGGCCGCCGCGGCCAGCGCCGCGAACAGCGCCGGGTCGACGTCGGCGGCGGGCGCCACGGACAGCCGGTCGAGGCCGTCCTCGTAGTCCACGCGGCCGCGGACCACGTCCTCGATCTGCGTGTCGGCGCCGTTCACCGGGCCAGCCTACGCAGGCTCGCGCGGTACACCTTCCTGAGGCGGCATCACCCGACCGGGGTGCGCCTAGTGCTTCACCGCCACCAGGATGTCGCGCAGGATGGCCTGGTCGACGCGGTGGCGGAAGGACAGGTACGGCTCGTCCTCGACGACCCGCAGGCCGGCGCCCTCGAGCGCCGCCGCCGCGGCCTCCCGCTTGGCCACGAACGTGTTCCACGAGATGCCCATCGCTCCGCCCGGGCGCAGCAGGTCGGCCCACACCGGCGCGGCCTCGGTGAGCAGGTCGCCCGGGTCGCGGGTCAGGCCCTTGCCGGCGGTCCGGCTGCCGTGCTGCACGCCGTACGGCGCGTCGGCCACGACCACGTCGAACGTGCCCGGCTTGAAGAACTCGCCCGAGCGGACCGTGTCGGCGTTCACCACGTCGAGGGCCTGCGTCTGCCCGGCCTTGTAGTCGTCCTTGTCGGCGGCGAGGTCGATCCGCAGCCGCCGCGCGACGACCTGCCGGTTGCGCCGCACCGGGCCGAGCTCGGCGTGGTGCTTGATCCGCTTGCGCTTGAGCCAGGTCTGGATGAACGTCGAGTACGCCTCGAAGTCCTTCTGGTCGCGGTCGACCCCGGCGGCGTCGAAGCCGTACATGATCGCCTGGTTCAGGGTGGTGCCGCGGCCGCACAGCGGGTCGAGCACGCGGAACCGCCGGTCGAGCAGCTCCCCGGCGAAGTCCGTCGCGAGCAGCGTGACGTTCAGCAGGAGCTTGGTGAAGAGCTCGTTGGTTTTTCCCTGGTACTTCTGGATCGTCAGCAGGTCGTCGTCGAAGCGGTCGAGCTTGTCGAGGGCGACGGGGCGGAACCGGTCGCCGTCGAGCTCGAACAGCGCGTAGGCGGCGGACAGGTTCGACAGCAGCGCCACGTCACGGTCGCCGAGGCCGCCGGCCTCGAACGTCACGTACGGCACGCCGGCGATGGTCGTCTCCTCGATCTCGTGGAGCGGCTCCCGCAGGACGCGGCCGAAGGCGGCCAGCTCGGCGCGGGTCAGCGCGACGGAGGCGTCGGCGTAGACGCGGTTGGTCGACGGCAGGATGAGCAGTGCGTAACGGGCCATAGGCGACTCAGCCTACTGTCAGCGTCACCACGAACCCCGCCGGCGTGCGGGTGGCGTGGACGTGGTCGCACGACTGGTACGTGATCCACAACCCGAGCCCGCCGATCGCCTGGTGGCCGCCGGGCAGCAGGCCCGCGTAGGGGTCGTCGAGCCCCTCGCCGCGGTCGGTGACCTCCACGACGACCCGGCCGCCGCCGCCCCAGACCCGCAGCCCGACGGGCGGCCGGCCGTGCCGCTGCGCGTTCGTGACCACCTCGCTGACCGCGATGACCAGCCCGTCCAGCCGCTCCTCGCGGAGCCCCTGCCCGTCGCCCACGGCCCGCACCACCTGCCGCGCGACCGCGGGGCTGGGGTCCTCCCACGCGGCGTCCGGGGGCCGCCGCTGCAGCGGGTCGTCCGCGCCGGCCCGCGGCGTGCGCAGGTAACCGACCGGGTCGACGAACAGCCCGCTGTCCAGGTGCTGCCCGTCGGTCGTCGCCAGCCGCGGATGGGTCCGCTCGACGTCGTCGATCACCGCCCGCGGTGCGAGCCGCGCGTCGTACGCGCACAGGCTCCAGAGCGGGAACTCGTCGTAGGCGTGGTTGACGGCGGCCTCGTAGCGGGCCCACCAGTCCCAGGTGCGGCCGAACACCTCCGGGGGCAGCTCGCCGAGGAGCCGGATCTGCGTCGCCCCGCCGGCGACGAGCCCGGCGAGCAGCCGCCGGTAGGCTCGGATGACGGCGGCCGGCCGCCCGTACACGGCGTCACCGGCGAGGAAGTCGATGCCGTCGGTGCCGGCGGCCTCCCGGAGCAGGCCGGCCGTCCGCTCCCCGAACGCGACCACGGTCGGCTCCCCGGCGGCGATCCCGTCCAGCACGAACGGCACGGCGACGGCGAGCAGGTCGGCGTCGGTGTCGTACACGACGGCCTCGTGGAAGTACCCTTGGTGCCCGGCGGCGGCTCCGGTCCTCATCCGACGAGCACCCGGCGCAGGTCGAGCAGCTTGACGAGCCGCCCGGCGGCCGCGCTCGCGTTGACGAGCGTGAAGCAGGTCTGCTCCGCCTCGGCCGCGCCGCTCGAGGTACAGCAGCGCCCGGTGGTCGACGAACCGCAGCCGCTCGACGTCAACGCGAACCCCGTGGGCATGCTCGACCGCGGCCGCGAACAGCTCGTGGTTGGTATGGTCGAGCTCCCCGGTCAGCACGAGGTCGTCCCCGGCGTACAACTGGAACCCCACGTCGTCATTGGTCTCGGGGTGCACGCAGGCGAGCCGCCCGACGTCCCGTTTCGCCAGAACCGTCCGATCGTAGGCACACAACGCGGTCATCGGCGCCCGGTGCATGTACCGATCGACCAGGTGCTCATACCGCGCGAAGAGGTCCACCTGCCCTTTCGCCAGCATGGTGGCCTCGGCGACGACCCGCAGCCCGGAGTACCCTGCGGCGAGCGCCCGCTCGGTAGCCTCCCGGTAGACCCTGACCTGGTGGTCCGGATCGAACCGCCCCGGGTAGGCCGCCCCGGGCGGCACGACGTGCGCACCTTCGACAGCCTCGACGGACCCACCGGGCACATACCAGACCCAGTTCCCGGCGGCCAGACCTTCGGCAACCCACTCCCGGGCCCGCACGAGAAACCCCTGCGGCTCGTCATAGGCCCAGCACACATGCCGACGTGGAAGCGCCACGGAGGGCAGCGTACCGTCGGGTGGGCACCCGGGGTGCACACCGGTCAACCCATCCGGTAGAGTTCGATGCACGCGGGCGATTGGCGCAGCGGGAGCGCGCTTCGTTCACACCGAAGAGGTCACTGGTTCGATCCCAGTATCGCCCACCGTGAGTTTTTGCACGTCAGACGCCCCTTACCGAAACCTTGGTAAGGGGCGTTACGCGTTCCACCCCATACAGTGGGAGCAAACGGGGAGCACAAGATCATCTGGCGCGCCTACGTGTCGGCTGGTGACTGCTGGTTGCGTCGGCGGAATCCTCCACCTACGACGGAGGGTGGCGCGATCATCTGTCGCCAGGACTCCTGTCGCCCTGCATCTCGGCCACGTCACGTGCGGCTGCAGCGGTTCGACCGACCGGGCCCTCCAATCCGTAGTCATATGCTTTCCGAGAGTCACAACGGCACGCCAGGATCACGAGGCGGCCGGGGAATGCCCGCGATTTGCGGAAAGCGGTGCCGGTCAGGCTCGAACCGGTCCGTCGCGCTAACGCACGCTAGGACGCTCCATTGCGTTATGGGGTATACACCGGGAGACGCCACGACCTATGTCGAGTGGATCGTGCGAAATGGACCCGCATGTCGGCCGGCACTATTAGCACGGATCCAACGGATTAAAAGTCCGAAGTGGACGATCAACTCGCTCAAGTTCAAGCATAGCAAGGAAAAGTCCTTGGTAGGCGGCTCGCGTCCCGGGTATTCCGGCCGTCTCCGCGCTGGTCAGAGGGCTCCACTCGCCAGGGGGCCGCGGCCGGCACTTGGCGCTACGACGGAAGTTCCTGAGCCGTTCGGGTCTGTCCGTTCTGGGTAGCGAACATCCGAGCAACCACCGAGCAACCCAAACACCGTCCGGGTCATGGTCCACTGCGCACTCATGCCGATGAGCGCTCACCTGATCTTGGCTGAATTCGGTTCGGGCCCGAGCCGGCGGTCCGTACGGTCGGCGACGCTTCGCCGCGTGGTCGACAATGACAGCGACGCCGAGGACTGGAAGTAATGGATGAACGTAGATTGGATTGCGACTGATCCACGAAGTGGTCGACTGTCGCTGACGGAACAGCGCTCCAGCACGGAGGAGTACCTGACGCGGATCGCGGCACTACGCGTCCTTGGCTGGGGCTACTCCGAGGTGAGCCGCTCCGATGCGGCCTTTCCTCACCTGACATGTCATTCAGGGCCGAGCACGCCGTGGTCCACCAGTTCTCCGCCGCAGACGAGGTCTTTCTGCTGGTTGGCGACGGTATCGTCGCCAACCGGGAGATCGTCACACTTCCTATTTTGGATGACGTCGACGAGACACCCTTCACCGGCGGTTTCGTACTGAGGACCGCCCGAGCCTGTGCGGCGATCGCAGAGTTCGTCCGCCATGGCCGCGTCGAGGATCTTGGAGACTGGCAGCTGCTGTGACGTCGTGAACCGTTGCGGCCCAACTACTTCGATCAAGTGGCACCACGTTGCTGTCGTGCTGCGCGCGGACCAGGCCCCAGCAACGCAGACCAGAAGCCTCCGATCTTGGAATCCTCATCTACCGCTGTGGGCTCGCGTCCCACTGATCGCCACGGGCGGCAGCCGGTTCGAGACGCGACTGCTACCGTGCGCCGGTGAGGGACGACGCGGAGATCCTGGAGTTGATCCGCCGAGGCCCGGAGGTGACGGCGCTGCTGTGGGACGTCTGCGAGTTCGACCTCGAACGCGCCGGGTACTACAGCCCTGTCCGGCTGTCGTCCGGGCTGCCACTGGAGGGCGTCGCCGGTGACTACACGGGCGGGGCGTTCTTCCTGTGCGGTGAGCCGAGTCCGTCCCGGCCGGTGCTGTATGCCAGTTCGGAAGGGGAGGCCGGTGTCATCGGCCGGGACCTCGCGGCGGCGCTCGCCGTCACCATCGGGCTACCGTCGTAGCGGGACTGTCTGAAGTTCTCCGGCAACGGCGATCTGGCAGTCATGCAGGCGGCCGTGCGCACATCTGCCGCCGACCGGGCGCTGCGGCCGGCATCGAACATCACGCTCCGTGAGCTGCTCTGGTCGGCCCTGACGCACGGTCCGGTGCGCGCTCGTGCCGATGAGCGATCGTCGCAGCGCTTGCCAGGAGCAGCCGTCAGGAGAACCTACTGTTCGTGCTGCCGGCCCATGTTGGGTGTCGTTCCTGGCGGCCGGGTCCGGTCCGTCCGGACCGAAGCCAGGACGTGGCGCGCTCAATATCATCAGGGCATGGTCTTCAATGGGGAGCTGTCCGACCTGCCGGGGCATCTCGACGGGCTCAGGGATGAAGGCGCGTTCGACCAGGCGCTGAGGAGCCTGCGGCACGCGCTGTTCGTGCAGGGGACCGTCGCGCCCGCCGCGGAGTCTGTCGCGCCGGCGCTGGTGGCGGCGGCCGTCGAGCTGCCCGGTGAGCGGCGTGACCGCGTCATCGAGCTGTTGTGGGAGATGCTCACCGGTGGCGGCTATCTCGCCGCCGCCGCCCAGGACAGTCCGATCCGGCCGGCCGTCGCCGCCCAGCGGGAGCACTGGCGGGCGCTGGCCGAGGCCGGCAGCCCGTGGGCAGCGCGGCTGCTGTCGGCCGCCGGCGGCGACACCCTCGCATCGGCCCAGCGGGCCACCGGCCTGGCCCAGGCCGAGCTGACCCTGGGCCTGTCGATCTGGCCGCCGACTGAGGCGGCGGTGGGCTGGCTGTACGGGCAGCTCGAAGCCACGGACCGGCGGCAGCGGTTCTGTGCCGCGCTCGCGCTGGCCCGGCTCGGCGACCCGGCCGGCGCCGCGATCCTCACCGACGTGCCCGAGGAGTGTAGGGAGTCGTTCTGGATCGGGTACGACCCCACGGGTGAGGCGCGGGCGGCGCTCGCCCGCCTCGGGGCGGTGCCGACGCCCGAGGAGTTCGCGAAGATCCCCGCCGTCAGCGCGATTGGGCTGGCCGCCGCGCTGCTCGACGCGCAGGGCCCGACGCCCGAGGTCCTGCGCGCGTTCACCGCCCATGAACGGATCTGGGGGTACCTCAACTTCACCGAGCTGCTGGAGCGGCACGGCCGACCAGCGCACCGAACGCCACCACCAGCGCCGCGTTGACGGCCACGGTCAGGGCGGCGATGGCGGCGATGTGCGGTGACAGATCCGTGAGCCAGGGATGTTCCGGGTGCGCGCGGCGAGGAGATCGGCCAAGGTCTCGCGCTGCGCTGACGTCAAATGCGGGACGGTTCCGTCGAAGAAGGCAGGCCGGGATGCACCGCAACCTCAACCAGGAGGTTCGTCCAGCGACGGAGCGTCCATGGGCCAGCGCGATCGACGCCCTCGAAGCAGCGGACCACCCGCCCCGCTGAAGACGACCAGGTGCGTCGGTCCGGCCCTCGCCTGGGCGCCCGCGCCATGCCGCGACGGGCACGCTCGCGGCTTTGATCAGGTTTCCGCACATGCCGCCGACCGCGAGCGCAAGGTCGGCGAACTCCGTCACGCCGCGTGACGAGCGTACGGCGCCGGCCGGTGCGCTGAACTGCCGATGAGCGCTCACCAACAGATTGGGCGGCGCTCCTCGTGGCGCATCATGATGGTATGGACATCGCCGGGCCGGTTGCCGGGTTCTGCTGCGGGCTGCTCTTCTTCGGCGGCGGCTCGCTCGCCGTCAACTACCGCGGATTCGCCGTCACCTTCGCCCGGCGCGCCGAGCAGTCAGCCCGTTCGGTAGGGCTGGGACAGAAGCGCCTACCGCACCCGATGGACGAACACGACAGGATCGTCTTCGCCCGCCTCATGGGGGCGCTGTTCGCGCTTATGGGCCTTGTCGTCATGGTGATGGCGGTCGGCAGCATTCTGGGTCTTGTGCCCGTGACGGACAACAGCAGCCTGTGACCAGATCAGAGCGAGCGCGTATTTGCCTCGCGATTGTGTGCACGGATCTGCCGCGATCAGCTCGCTGCGGAAACGTCATGGGGGCGAGGTCGGACGGCCCGTGAAGCCGATGACAGGGTGGCGCCGACACCACGCGCAGTACTGTGGGGCTGATGTTGACGACCCGTGTCGGGCACTTGGCCGATGCGGGCATCGCCGAGGCAGAACAACAGGTTCGTCGCCGGCTTGCCGATCCAGCGGGGTTCGCGGTCCTCGCCGTCGAGGACGGCGAACGAGGTGGCGATGGTGCTCGTCCTGCAGGCGCTCGATCAGGATGGCGCAAGCCCGGATCCGCGCGGGGCGCAGCGTGACGAGCTGGGCTGACGCTCGGCACCCGCGATTGCCGATGTCCGTGCACTCGAACTCGACAACAACCCGAGCCCGGTCGCCGTCGGATCGATCGCGGCGATCACGTAACGTTCGAACATGGCCATCGACGAGCGCAACGGCCGTTATTGGCACGACATCGAGCAATGGACCGTCGGCCAGCTTCGCCACGCACTGAGCGGCCTGTCCGACGATACGGTCCTGCGCGTCGAGGTGGCGCAGGCGCCCAGCACCGGCCATCCCGACCCATGGGGTAACGACCAGTTCGTCGTCACCAACGCCGCCATGGACGACGACGGAGACTATGCGACCGGACATCTCGTTATTCGTGTCGACTACTCGTCGGATTGGTACATGCTCCCCGGCGAAGTCTGATCGCCAGGTCCGCCGCCCACCAACGCGGACGTCCGCTCACGCCGCCAACCGCGGTCGTGGGTAATAACTCGCCTTATGTCGACATAGCTTGGTTGACAGTCAGACGACCGGACAGAAAAGACAGCGTCAAGATGGGGACATGTCGGCTAATTCGCACAGGGCTGCGGCTTTGTGCGGAGAAGCGGAGCGTGCTCGGAGGTTCACCGAAACGGCGCTTGAGCAGTGGTTGCGCCGTCCGGAGGCATCCCCCGTTCCTCATCCGGGTACGACGGTGCTACGTTCGGTGATCGAACCTGTGAAACATGTCGCTGGCCCGGGGCCTACCACCAAACCCAGCTGGCGACGAACAAGGCGCTTTGGGCAATGAATTCGAAACGACGCGGCGACGTCATCGACGAGCTCCTCGGAAACAACACACCATACTCATTCCTAAAATTGACATTTGGGATGCAGGTACCGGTCACGCAACCAGCATCAAGAGCATCAACCTAATGGATAAGTCCTATCAGGACGCCAATGCATTGTCGAGCAGAATCAACGGGTATACTAATGACCTCGCAAGGTTCCATGGTGATCAAAAGGGCGGTCTTACGATCACTGCGAACGAAAATCAGGAGCCGAGAACTTTAAGGTTGCGATACCGCCCTTGATCACAGGGCAGCAGTATGCGGCACTCTCGCGCTCTTACCAGTATGCACGCAGTCAGGGCATCCAGATCAACGTATGTTGTTGTTGGCTAGCGACTTGAAAGGACCCCTGCCGTCGATGACCACTACTGCCGGAAGGGCTAGCGTCTATCTACGCAAAGCCAAGATCATTGTTGCGAGCGAGTCGTTCCTCGGTGATGGCGAAGGGGGATCGGTCAACAACGGCTGGATCGAAAGCGGCGATCCGGACTTGGCTCCGGAAACCCTAGGTCGATTGGTCAGGGAGGCACTCAATGCGTCCGAAAGCAATGTTCCGATGCCAGATTTCCGCGAACCGCCACCGAATTTCCTCAAGCTCCTTGCCACTGCCAGCGTAAAAACAGAGTCACGGTTCATGCAGGACAACCGCCTAGTTACCGTAACCCTGAGTGGAGCCCAGATCTCCTTATTGCCGACGCGGAACCAAGGTCGCCGCGGATTCGAACACATTCCCGACGCCGAATTAAATATATCGTCAACTATCGAAGAGGATGAACTCGGCCAAATTGTGCGCCAGGCTTTGGACCTGAGTTCCTAAGGCGCGACTCATTTGGGTGTTTTTTGCATTTACCGTAGCTCGACGAGGGCGCGGGCGATGGTTGCGAACAAGGCGAAGCGGATGGCCTCGCGGTGATTGCGACACGCATGCCTCAGCCCCACCAGGACCGCCGTGTTCGGGACGCACAATCGACGGGCTCCGAACAGCGGGACGCCCTCAGTACGGGCAATTCCCGTTGGTGTCCTTGAACGGTTTGGCTGGCGACTTTCATATGAGTGTTGGGCCCTTTGCGGCCGTGATTGTTTCGCGCTTTACGTCAGCAGTCACTAGATCGCAATTCGGACGGCCACGCCAAATCGCTGTCAATCCGCTCTCGTTGCGATTGTGGACGCTAACGTAATTCGGCTCTGGCACTCATCCGGTGATCGACGGATGGCGATGTCAGTTCTGGGCGAGGATGCGTTTGCGGAGCAGGTCGAGGTTGGCGCGGCCGTACATGGCGCGTTTGATGGCTTTGGCTCTGGTGACTGCGCCTTCGGCTGCTCCTGAGCTGTGGGGCAGGGTGAGGCCGTTGGTGATGGCGTCCTGGTCGCGGCGCATGCCGATAGCGAGGGATCGCAGGTGGCTGCGATCGCGGAGGTTCTGAGGCTGGCCGACTTGATCACGCCGGCACCGCGCCGGCCAATCGACCGCCGCCTGGTGTTCGTGGGCGACTGACCGCGTCGCACACCTCCCATAGGCGGACTCCGGGAAGCATCCTCGGCGGAGCCCCCGCCATTCACGTCGTAATGCATCGCACGCCACGCGGCAGATGAGATGCATCCGGACTCCACCGGAGTCGTCCTCTCACCGACGGCCTGCGGCGTCTCCTCCACTGCGGCGCAGCCAATGCCATATCGTTTGGACCCAACCGGGTTCGTGTCGGCAAGTCGGTGTAATGAGGAAGCGCGGCCGATTGAACAAACACGCGATCAAGTGGACGAGCATGAACGGAGGGGCCACGACGAGCATCAGACCAAACCCGGGAATGCCGAACACAAGGCCCGCCCAGCTGCCAGTGAACAGCGTGAACAACAGAATCGCGACACCGACCAATCCGATCCCGCCGAAGAACGGTGTAGTCCAGAGGAGATACGGCACATACGCCCGCTGGGAAGGACGGATTCCGGGAACGACGGGCACCCGCGACGCCTCACCCCGCCAGATCGCACGTGCGGGTGACAACAAGTTGTAGAGAACCCAACCCATCAACGGGGGCAACGCCAGTCCGATGATCACCCTGCCGGCCACGCTCGGATCGTAGCCGCAGCCGTCCATGCCCAGACGGTGCCAGGCGGCGCACCGCGCACTTTGGGACCAGATGACCGCGACACGTCAAGCCCCACACGACAGGGTGCACGGATCTCGGCAGTGTCCGCGAGCGAGCCTGGCGACAGCCCCCATGCCCTTCCGTGGCGAGCTATTCGCGGCAAATCCGGATGCCGTTCAGCTGCCCGGTCGGCCGTGTAAGGATCTTCCGGGTGATCATGGAACCAGTCCCCAGCTACGAGGATTCGATCTGGCTGTTCGCGAGCCGATCTATCGATACGCGGGCGATGACCGTGAGGCCGGCTACGAGTTCGACTGGCGAGAGCTATGGCCCTACACGGCAGTCACATTCCAGACCACTCGGGCTGGCTACCCCACCGCATCAAGATGTACATCGAACCTGGTTACGAGCTCGTCCGGCTGCAGTTGCGGACTGGTCCCGAGGACGCGGAACTGCTCGACCTTGACCTGCGCGGTGTCCGGACCGTCGGAGTCGAACGCCTCCATGGTCGCGAACTACTGAGGCTGGACTTCCCTGACGGATCGCCTGCTTCGACGTTGTGGCTGCGGATGAAGCCCGACATCGCATTGCACTGGTCGTATGACCCTGCCAGCTGAAGTGGCCACGCACAGAGCGGCATGAGCGCGTACCTGCTGTCCGGCTTCGGTGGCTGTTTCCGTCAGGGCAGATCCCGGCGCAGGACGTAGTTGAAGCCGAATTCAGTCTCGGTGGATCGGACGTCGATGTAGCCGAGCCGGCGGTAGAAGTCATGCGCTGTGATGCTCGCGCCGGTTTCCATGTGGTCGTAGCCGTCGATCACGGCCAGCGCCTCGATGTGGCGCATGAGGAGCCGTCCTATGCCGCGACCGGCGGCCCGGGGGTGCACGAACATGGTGTAGACCTTGTTGCCGTCGCGGGAGACCGTGCCGGCGATCCCGCTTGTCTCGGCAACGAACATCTGCCGCTGCGTGGCGAGCTCCTTGACGCGTGTTTCGGTGAAGTGGTCGCACATCCGCTCGATGACCTCGCTCGGATAGTCGCGACTGTTGACCTCACGTAGGCAGCGTTCGATGAGGCCCGCCACGGCGAGGGCATCGGCGTTGTCGAACCGTCTTATCGTCACCATCGACCGATCTTGCCTGCATCAAGCGCCAAGCCGCCAGGAGAAGTACCGGAGTGACCCGGCGCCATGATCGGGTGCACTGTATTCGGCAGGACAGGAAGTCTTAGCCTCGCTGCGCTGGTCACCCGCTGTGACGTACGCGGGCCTGCCGCCGCGCACCAACGGCGGCATGTCCGCGCACCCGATCATGCAGTCGCGCTACTCCGACGTTGCTGCGCCGCGCGGACACGCAGTGAGTCGGCGAGGGTAAGCCCTACGCAACTCTGCCTTCAGCCGAAAACCTGTTGGAACTCAACGCTGATTCGGTGGAGGTTGCTGTCGACGACCAGGTACCAGCGGTCGTCGTACGGCACCTCAAGCACAAGCGGGCTGAAGTCAAAGAAGCCGCCAAAGTACTCGTACTCCTCGCCGTCGAGATAGGCCTGATACTCGTCCCTATCCATGAGCATGACCCTGGCAGATGAACCTCGGAGGGTCACTTCAAACTGAGCGCCGCCGGCGAAGGAACCAAGGTCCCAGTAGAGATGCTCCATGACCTATTCGTAGCGGCCTAGCCTCGGTCTTTCGTGCGCCAAGCAGACTCGGAGGTGAGCTCGTGTAGTGGACCTTGAGTCGTAAGTTCGTCGTCGCCTGCCGGTGT
>NZ_BMPI01000048.1 GCF_014647515.1 Dactylosporangium sucinum
ATCGACGTCAACGGCAACTCCACCGCCGACGGCGCCCGCCTGCTGCAGTGGACCTGCCACGGCGGCACCAACCAGCAGTGGCGGTTCACCCAGGTGTAGCACCTCCCTGACGGCCGGTCCCGCGTCCGGGACCGGCCGTCCGGCTGTCCGCCGGGCGATCAGGACCGTCGCCGAAGGACATGCGGTGCGCGACTCGACGACAGCGACCTTGCCGTTGATCGGCAATCGGGCCGGTGGGAGGTTGCCGACCGGCGCTGGTGCGCCTCGGTGGGCGGTGGCCGATGCTGGAAGTGCCTCCGGCACGGCTGGCAAGGGTGGTGGCGATGACGACCGGCGCGCTGTACGACAGGCGACCTGCCGTCCCGGTCGCAGCCCGCCCCGTGCCGAGCGGTCCGCCCGGCCGGATCGGCGTGTCGACTCCCGTCCGCCCAGCGTCGCGCCGATAGCGCACGCGGCGACCGGGGCCGGGTCGGTCCGGCGCGTCGACCGCTCAGCTGTCCGCGGCTCGCCCTTGCCGTGCCCGGACCGGCAGCCAGCTTCCCCACCACCGTCATGGGACCGCGTCCGGGTACCCGAGAGGAGCACCAGTGCGCACCACAACGACCGACAACGCCGCCCTCGAACGCCCGGACGCCACTCGACGCCCCGGCGAGACCACGCCACGCGAGCCCGCGGCCGTGGGGGTCGACCTCGGCAGCGCCAACATCCGGATCTGGGCGTCCGGCCGCGGTGCCGTGCAGGCCGCCAATCCGGCGCCGGCCGCCGCGCCATGGTCCGGTCCGGTCGCCCGGGGCCGGATCATCGACCCCGAGCCGGTGCAGCGGGTGCTGTCCGGTCTCCTGTCCGGCCAGCGACGGCCGCTGCCCGCCGGTGCCGTGGTCGTGGCATGTCGCCCCGTGGGCAGCGACGCACGGGCGGAACTGGCCCTGCGCGAGGTGCTGACGACCGTGTTCGAGCCGGCCCGGCTGCTCTTCGTCGACACGCTGCGCGCCGCGGCGATCGGTGCCGGCGCGGCACCCGGCCCGGTGCTGATCGCCGATGTGGGCGCCCACCTGACCGAGGTCGCCGTGCTCGCGGGCGGAGTGATCGTCGCGGCCCAGCGGCGCAACGTCGGACTCCACGACCACGACGGTGGACCGGACCCCGATGCAGCGGTCGTCGCCGCCGTCGCCGATCTCATCGGCCTGGTCCGGCTCCAGTCCAGCCACCGCCAGGCCATCGCCACGGCGGTGCGCGGTGGCGTGCTCCTCGTCGGCGGCGGCGCGATCCGCCCGCGGCTGGCTGCTCGCGTCGCCGGCGCCGCCGGCACCCCGGTGCGCCGTCCCGTCGCGCCGCATCTGGCCGCGGTGCGCGGCGCGGGCCTGGCCGCCCTCGCCGCGCTGCGTCGCAGCGCCATGCGGCCCTGACCGGCGCGCGCGTCCCCACCCGCTTTCCGACGGCCTGACGGGAGACCCGAATGGACATCGACACCAGCCCGGGCATCGCCCGCGGCGGCAGACCCTGCGCGGCGAGGGACGCCGGCCGGCTGCGAGAGCTCGCGTTCCTGCGGGTACTGCTGGAAGAGCATCGCGGCCGGTACCGCACCCAGCTTCGCCTGCTCGACCAACCGCGGCCGCAGCAACACGACGCCGGCACCGTCGACCAGTCGACGTTGGCCGCGGTCACGTGGCGTCGGCTCGACGACGTCGACCGCGCACTGCGCGCGCTTGAACTGGGTGGTTATGGCGTCTGTACCGGCTGCGGGAACGACATTCCCATCGACCACCTGATGCGGCACCCGGCAGCAGACCGCTGCCCCGCATGCATCGGCGACGCCCGGCCGCCGGCACCGTCCGACCACCGGCATCGCGCAATCCGCCACGAGCGGTACCCGGCAATTCGTCCAGATACGCCCACGCAGCGCTGACCCGCTGCGTCGGGACGTATCGCAACAGAGGAGCGGCATGTCTTCGCAACCCGACCGGCACAACGGTCCCGCGTTCCTGGAGAAGGCACCGAACACCGTGGCGGTGATCGGCGCCGGGATGGTCGGACTGTCCACCGCATGGTTCCTGCAGGAGGCCGGCGTGCACGTCACCGTGTACGAGCGCAGCCGCGTGGGCGCCGGCGCGTCCTGGGGCAACGCGGGCTGGCTGACGCCGGGACTGGCCGCGCCGCTGCCCGAGCCGGCGGTGCTGCGCTACGGGCTGCGGGCCGTGCTCAGCGCCCGGTCACCGGTGTACCTGCCGCTGCGCGCCGACCGCAGCCTGCTGCGGTTCCTGGTGTCGTTCGTGGCGCACAGCACCGCGCGGCAATGGCGCCGGGCCATGGCCGCCTACGTGCCGCTCAACGAACGGTCGCTGGAGGCGTTCGACGTGCTGGCCGCCGGCGGTGTCTCCGCGACCACGACCGAGGCGGGCACCTTCCTGGCCTGCTACGCCCGGGAGCGGGACCGGCGGGGGCTGCTGGCCGAGCTGGCGCAGATCCGCGCCACCGGTCAGGACGTGCGCTTCCACCCGGTGCCCGGGCTGCGGGCCCGGGTCCTGGAGCCGGTGTTGACCGAGCGGGTGGGTGCCGCCATCCAGATCTACGGGCAGCGCTACCTGAACCCGCCGCGGTTCGTCCGTTCCCTGGCCGAAGCGGTACGTGCCCGCGGCGGGCGGATCGTCGAGGGCGGCGACGTGACCGGGCTGCGACCGGGGCCCGGTGGTGTCGGCGTGGTGTGCCGGTCCGGGCAGGAAGAGCGGCACGACGCGGTCGTGGTCGCCACCGGAGCGTTGTTCGGTGAACTGGCCACCCGGCTCGGGGTGCGGCAGCCGGTGCAGGCCGGCCGTGGCTACAGCTTCAGCGTCCCGGCCGAACGGATGCCGGGCGGACCGTTGTACTTCCCGACGCAGCGGGTCGCGTGCACGCCCTTGGACGACCGGCTCCGCGTGGCCGGGATGATGGAGTTCCGCCGCCCCGCCGACCCGCTGGACCCGCGGCGGATCAGCGCCATCGTCGATGCCGTGCGGCCGTTTCTGCGCGGGGTGGATCTCGACGACCGGCGCGACGAATGGGTCGGTTCCCGCCCGTGCACTCCGGACGGCCTGCCGCTGGCCGGGGTGACCGCCGCCCCACGGGTCTTCGCCGCGGGCGGCCACGGCATGTGGGGCGTCGCGCTGGGACCGGTCACCGGGCAGTTGATGGCCCAGACGGTCCTCAAGGGCGAGGCCCCACCGGAGCTGGCCCCGTTCGACCCACTGCGTTAGCCCGCGTCACCTCGGCGGCGTTGCGCCGCGATGTCGCGGCGCAACAGCACCCCGCAGGCCACGATGCCCGATGCCGTCAGGCACAGCGCCCACACGTCCGGGGCCGAGTACGGCGCCGGCGTTGCCGGTACAGGGTGGGTCCTATGGGCGTGCCGACCCTGGCCCGGCGGTCCGGACCGGCTGCGAACCTCGGTTCCGGGCCATCGCGGCATCGGACTTGGGTCATGCCGGCCGGGCGCCGCCGTCGCGTGCCTACCGTGGAGCCTCAGGCAACCGCGGAACGCTCAGGAGGCACCCGTCATGACGCAGGTCAAGAGCCCGCCTCACCCGATCCGGGAGTCCGACGGCAAGGGATGGCTGGACCTCGGCCCCCGGGACATCCGCCGCGACCAGGAGAACCCGGACGTCTTCATCCCGCCGGCCACCGACAGCGGCACGTTCCCCAACTTGCGGTACTCCTTCTCCGACGCGCACCAGCGCCTGGAGAGCGGAGGGTGGGCCCGCGAGGTGACCAACCGCGAGATCCCGGCGTCGCTCGACCTGGCCGGGGTGAACATGGCACTGGAGCCTGGGGCCTACCGCGAGCTGCACTGGCACAAGGAGGCCGAGTGGGGGCTGGTGCTCGTCGGCAGCTGCCGCCTGACGGCGATCGACGAGCACGGCCGCTCGTTCATCGACGAGGTCAAGGCCGGCGACATCTGGAACTTCGAGGCGGGGCTGCCGCACTCCATCCAGGGCCTGGCGGACGGCGTCGAGTTCCTGCTGGTGTTCAGCGACCCCGACTTCTCCGAGAACTTCACGTTCCTGCTGTCGGACTGGTTCGCGCACACGCCCCAGGACGTCGTGGCGGCCAACCTGAAGAAGTCGGTGGCCGAGATCGGCACCTTCCCGAAGCACGAGAAGTACATCTTCCAGGCCGACCTGCCGGGCCCCATCGCCGAGGTCGACCGGCCGGTGCCGGACGGCCGGGTCCCCTCGCCGTTCACCCTCCACATGGATGACGTCGAGCCGATCGAGTCCGAGGCCGGGCGGGTGCGGATCGTCGACGTCAACCGGTTCCCGGCGGCGAAGACCATCTCGGCGGCCATCGTCGAGGTCGAGCCGGGCGGCATGCGCGAGCTGCACTGGCACCCGAAGGCCGCGGAGTGGCAGTACTACATCCAGGGCAAGGCCCGGATGACCGTCTTCAACTCCAACGGCCTGTCGCGGACCTTCGACTTCACCGCCGGCGACGTGGGCATCGTCCCGCTGGTCGCCGGGCACTACGTGCAGAACACCGGCGACGAGAAGCTGATCTTCATCGAGGTGTTCAAGCACCCGGAGTACTCCGACATCTCCGCCAACAAGTGGCTGGCGTCGAACCCGGCCAAGGTCGTCGCCGATCACCTCAACGTGACCACCCAGTTCGTCGAGTCGCTGCCGCTGGACGACACGCCGGCGCCGGTCGTCTGGTACGACCGGTCCAAGGCGCGGCGGTGAGGCCATGGCGCGCATCCTGCTCGTCTACTCCAGCCTCTTCGGGGCCAACGCACAGCTCGCCGCCCTGGCCGAGGCCGCCCTCGGCGCCGCCGGCGCGGATGTCCGGGTCCGGCGCGTCCGGGAGGTCGCGCTGACCGGCGAGGAGCAGGCCGCGGCCGAGGGCGCGCAGATCGCCACCGGCGCCGATCTGACCTGGGCCGAGGGGTTCGTGTTCTGCTCGCCCTCGCACACCGGCCTGCTGTCCGCCTCGATGAAGGCCTTCATCGACCAGCACCACGACAGCGCCGCCGCCGGCGCCCACCTGAACAAGACGTTCACGGCGATGGCGACGTCCGGCTACGCGCACGCCGGCCAGGAGCGCGTCGTCGATGAGCTCAACGCCGTCGGCGCGGCCTGGGGCTGCGTGATCGTCGCCCCCGGCACCGCCGACGAGGGACTCAACGTCCACAACGGCAACCCGTACGGCCTGAGCTTCGTCCTGGAGCACGGCCGGCTGCCGGGCTCCGCGGAGACCACCGGCGTGCTGCGCAGGCACCTGCACCGCCTGGTCGCGGTCACCGACGCGCTGGCCCCGTTGCGGGCCGCGGACGCCAGGACCGGGACCCGCACGGTGCCGACCATCGCCGGAGCCCTCACCTGAGCGCGGCTGCGGGGCGAGATCCGGGGGCAGGCCCCGCCGCCCCGGGCGGACGGGCGGCGGGGATCGGTAGGTTCCAAGCGTGACCGAGCCGAGTTCCGGGACGACGCTCGACGTCGGGGTGACGGCGTGGTCGGCGCCGAACCCCTTCGGCGAGCCCACGGCCTTCGTCATGGTCCACCCGAGCGCCGCCCCGGACGACGGGACGTTCGCGGACACGATCGAGCACCTCGGGTTGCGGCGGCTGGACGCCGGCGGGGACATCCTGCCGATCGGCACCGACACCCTCTACGCGTCGCTGAAGGCGATGCGGGTCGAGCTCTGCACGCCCGACCGGGTGTGGCTCAGCCATCAGGTCACCGACGACTGGACCACCAACGCGATCGGCCGGCGTTACATCGTGCTGGTGATCGGCACCGCACCCCTGCCGGGTGGCGCCGACGCCGACGCCATCTCGGCCTACCTGGCCGACCGCACGAGCGTGCACGCCGCCCTGGTCAAGATCCGGGTGCGCTTCGACCAGGGGTGACCCTCAGGGCCGCGCGACATGCACCCGTCCGAGGCGGGTACTGCGGGCTGGTGTGTGCTTCCGATCGCCTCGGCGCGGGCCTCCACGCCGAATGCTCCATCGTGGCCGGCGGGTTCGGCGCGATCGCCGGGCTGCTGGGCAGGCCCTCGCGCGAACCGCGGCTGCTGCTCGTCCATCGCCTCGACGAGCGCGACCCCGGCGACCCCGGCGACCCCGAGGACCCCGGCGCCGGGCCGCCGCGCTCCCTGCTGGTGACGCATCCGCGGGCGGTCCCATCGGAGTCCCGGGGCGGTCACACGCTGGCCCTCGCCGCGCCGCTGACGCGGGTGACGAACGCGGCGCTGGCGCCGGCGACGAACCTGGACCAGACCCCCCTCGTGCGCGCGTCGCGCTCGATGATGGCCGGCCTGCTGAGCGACCTGGACCACGACGGCCGCCGGTTCGGGCTCGGCATCGACGACGTGCTCCTGAGCCTGCTGCGCGGCATCGTGCTCGAACACCCGGACGCGAGCCGCACGGCGCCACCGGAGGCGACGACAGCGACGCGGCTGCGGGCGTTCATCGAGGCCCGCCACACGGACTCCCGGCTGGACGTGGCGCAGGTCGCCCGCGAGCTGGGGATCTCCCGGCGGCAGCTGCACCGGCACGCCCCCGACGGCGGCGTCGCGGCGATGCTGGCCGAGCGCAGGCTGGCCACGGCCCGCGACCTCCTGGCCGCGCATCGTGCGCTGACGGTGGCCGAGGTCGCCGAGCGGTCGGGGTTCGGCACCGCCTCCCGCCTGCGGGCGCAGCTCGCGCGGCGGGCCGGCGGTACCCCGAAGGCCATCCGCCAAGCGGCATCGGCCTGACGGGATGGGGACGACCGCGGTCCTCGCCCCGCCGTTCCGGCTCGACGACGCGGCCCGGGATCGGCTGTACGGCCTGGGTATCTCGGTCCCCGGCGACGGTGCTCCCGCGGAGGGCGAGCCGGGCGCGGGCGCGCTGCCCGACCTGGCCGGCGCCATCCGGTTCGGCGCCGCGCACGACGCGCTGGCCGTCGTCGTCGGCGGCGGACGGGAGGCGCGCGCCTGGCCGGCCGGCGGTGCCACCCGCCTGGCGGCGGCGACGGAGGCATCCGCGGAGTCGGCGGACGCGCGGCCGCTCACGGTCGTGGTCCTCCCGGCCACCGCGGCACCCCGGCACGGACCGGTGGCCGTGCTCTCCCCCGGCGGGGCGGTCTCGGCACACGAGCTGTACGTCGGCGCGGCGCTGGCCGCGGCGAGCGGGCGCCGGGTCGAGCACGTCAACGGACGCGGCGCTGCGGCCTCGGCCGCGCAGCCCGGCATCCCGGCCCGCGCGGGCCTGCGCGCCGCCGTGGTGCAGTGGCGGGAGCGCGCCGAGCCCCGCCCGGAGCGGTCCCTGCACACGCTCTCCGCCCGGCCCGCGGTCATCGTCATGGCGGTCCCGCCCGGATCGGCCGAGGCGCCCGCGGTCGTCGCCGCCCACCCCGACGCCGACGTCGTGCTCGTGTTCGACGCCGTGCACGCCCGCCACGGCGCCGAGGTGGCGCGACAGGTCGCCGCGCTCATCGAGCTCGCGGCCGGGGTCGGGCAGAGCGCCCCGGCCGCCCGGCCCGCCCCGCCGGCGCCATCCGTCGCTCCGCCGGCCGTGCGGGCCTCGGACGTCATCCACCTCCGGCTCACCGACACGGCGCTGGAGCTCACCAACCGCACGCGCGAACGGGTGCGGTTGCGGGTCACGCTGGGGTCCACGGCCGCGCCCGGGGAGCCGCGCGCCGCATTCGAGACGCAGCTGCGGCCGCAGGAGTGCCACGCCGAGCCGATGAGCGCCGCACCCGGCATGGCCGAGCTGACGCCCCCGACCGCGGTGCTGCGGCACTGGAGCCACGGATCGGCCGAGGTCTACGAGGGCGGCGAGCGGAGGATCCTGCGGGTCGAGGCCTCCGTGCTCGACCCGGACGACCGCGTGCGCGCCACCCGCACCTACGACGCGACCAACGGGCTCGACTTCTCGGTGACGGCGCGCGATCTCGAAGCCCTGCTGGGCGGCAGGGCCGAGCTGTTCGCGGAGGTCCGCCCGCGGGCCGTGCCCGACCCGCCCCGGGACGTGCTGGCCGCGCTCGAGTCCGCGTTGCGGGTCGGCGCGACCGCGCTGGCCGTCCTGGACCGGCCGCCGAAGGGCCGCGGCTAGCGCACGACCGGGACACCTCTCCCTCCGACCAACGTCGGTGGACGCCGCCTTAGCCGACGGGGTCGCCGCCACCGCCGCTTCCGCCGTGCGGGTCACCGTTGGTGAGGGCTCGCACCTTGGGATTCGGATCGCCGCTGGTTTCGTGTTTCGGATCGCTGGCATACACGGAACCGCCGGCCGCCGCCGACAACGACAGCGCGACCAGCGCCGCGACGGCGAGCCGTCTCGCATGCACCATGTTGGTCTCCTCCATGAGTTCGCGTACCGGCAGCGTCGGAGGCCTCGCTCAACGGCGGCGTGCAGTTCGGTTGCACGAGTCGCGCGCTACGAAGAACCGCCAACGGCACGCAGCGCCGAGACACTCTCGACCCGGCGGGCCGGGAAAAGGCGCATATGGAACATCACGAGCTACCAGGACATAACGGATCTCACCGCTCTTGTTGATGCGGTCCGCGCGGCGCTGCCCCCGGTCGCCGGATGAACGGCCGTTCGGCCGGGCACCATCGGCCGAGGCCCGGTTGGCCGGACGGCTGACCCGAAACACGCCGGCAACAGCCGGAAATCCCCAGGTCATCCGCGTTTTGGTGGGGTGCCGGAGCCCCCGACATCCGGCTTCGCAGATCCATTGACGTGGCCTGAGTCACCGCTCTATCGTGAACCACCAGTTCACTGAGTGATCCGATCCAACGGTTCACTCAGTGAATCCCACCGCCGGACGACGGCTCCCGAGAGGCTTCGGAGAGTGCCTGCACATGACCGCGACAAAGATCGTTCCGCCGCCGACACCGGCCGAGACGGGTCGCGCCAAGCGCACGGAACGGGTGACGCAGGGCCGGTCCCTCCGCGGACCTGACGTGAAGAAACATGCCATCAACACCGTCGGCGCGATCGGTGTCGTCGCGGTGCTGGCCGGCCTCTGGGAGGGGTACAAGGCGCTGGGCCAGAGCGTCGGCGACGTCGTGCCCGGAACCACGATCGGCTTTCCGGTGGCCACCGACGATCTGTCGATGCCCCACCTCTCGACGATCCTGCGCTCGCTGGTCGAACCCGCCCGGCGGGGCGACCCGATGTCGCTGGGCGCATACCTGATCGGCGAGACCACCGTGACGCTGCGTGAGGCCCTCTACGGGCTCGTCGCCGGATCCGTGCTCGGCCTGCTGCTGGCGGTCGTGTTCCTGAACGTGGTCCCGGTCAGCAAGGGCCTGATGCCCTGGCTGGTGGCGTCGCAGACGGTGCCGCTGGTGGCGATCGCGCCGATGATCGTGATCTGGGGCGGCAAGGCCGGTGCCCCGCCCTGGATCGCCGTGACCGGCATCGCCGCCTACCTCGCGTTCTTCCCGGTCACGATCAACACGCTGCGCGGGTTGAAGTCACCGCAGAAGGTGCACCTGGAGCTCATGCACAGCGTCGGCGCCAAGCGCCGGCAGGTGCTGTGGTGGCTGCGCATCCCGGCGGCCCTGCCGTTCGTGTTCGCCGGCCTCCGGCTGGCCGCCACGGCGAGCGTCGTGGGCGCCATCGTCGGTGAGCTGTCCGCCGGAACCGGTCGTGGCATCGGGCGGTCGATCCTCACCTTCGCCTACTACTACTCGAACGGGCCGGAGAAGTTGTACGCGGCCGTCCTGGTCTCCGCGGTCGCCGGCATCGTGTTCGTGCAGCTGCTGGGGCTGATCGAGCGATTCGCGCTCCGGCATCGCCACGCGCGGTGAGCCCGTCCCCGTCAACACATGCCTGTTCACCACCTGCCGGGAGGCGCTGATGTCTGAGCCCGCCATCATCTCAGTGCGCGGAGTCAACAAGGAGTTCAACAGCGGCAAGCGCTCGGTGACCGCGCTGCAGGACATCGACCTGTCGATCGCCCGCGGCGAGTTCGTGTCGCTGCTGGGCCCGAGCGGTTGCGGCAAGAGCACGCTGCTGCGCGTGCTGGCCGACCTGACCGAGCCGTCCAGCGGCACGGTCACGCTCAACGGCAAGTCGCCCCGGGCGGCCCGGACCGACCGCGACTACGGGATGGTCTTCCAGCAGGCCGGCCTGTTCGACTGGCGAAGCGTGCAGCGCAACGTGGAGCTGCCGCTGCAGGTCGCCGGCGCCGACAAGCAGACGCGGCGGGCCAAGGCCCACGAGATGCTGGAGCTCGTCCGGCTGGCCGAGTTCGCCAAGCACTTCCCGTGGCAGCTGTCCGGCGGCATGCAGCAGCGGGTGGCGATCGCCCGCGCGCTGTCCGCCGATCCCGAGATCCTGTTCATGGACGAGCCGCTGGGCGCGCTGGACGAGATGAACCGGGAGCGGCTGCAGGGCGAGCTGCTGCGGATCTGGGCGGACACCCGGACCACGGTCGTGTTCGTCACGCACAGCATCTCCGAGGCCGTCTTCCTGTCCTCGCGGATCGTCGTGATGACGGCCCGCCCGGGCCGGATCGCCGCCAGCATCGACGTGGACCTGCCGTACCCGCGGACCGCGGCGACCCGCACCACCGAGGAGTTCTTCGCCAAGGTGACCGAGGTCCGCGCGGCGCTGCACGGCGCACCCGCCGAGCAGGCCGCCTGATGAGCGTGACCCAGGCCGCGCAGCTGCGGTCGCCCGGGGCCGGGACCAGGCTGCGGACCCACCTCGGCCGGTACCTCCCGGTCGCCGTCACCGCCGTGGTGATCCTCGGCGTGTGGCAGCTCGCCGTGGTCGTGTTCGACGTGCCGTCGTTCATCGTCCCGGCGCCGAGCGAGGTCCTGTCCGCGTTCGTCAGCCAGTTCACCACGATCATGTCGGCCTCGCGGATCACCGTTCAGGCGGTGCTGCTCGGCCTGCTCATGGGCGTGCTGTGGGGCGTCGTCGTGGCCCTGGTGCTGAGCCGCTTCCCGAGCGTGTCCAGTCCCGTGCTCACGGTCGCCGTCATCGTCAACTGCGCCCCGATCGTGGCCCTGGCGCCGATCTTCAACAACTGGTTCGGTGTCACCAGCCTGGTCTCCAAGGCCGGCGTCGCCGCCGTGATGGTGTTCTTCCCCGTCCTGGTCAACACGACCCGGGGATTGCTCCAGGTCTCACCCCTGCACCTGGAGCTCATGCAGTCGCTGGCGGCCAAGCCACGACACGTGGCGTTGATGCTGCGGCTGCCCAACGCGCTGCCCTTCCTGTTCAACGCGCTGAAGCTCGGCTCCACACTCGCCGTGATCGGCGTGATCGTGACCGAGTACTTCGGCGGGCCGAGCAACGCGCTCGGCGTCTACATCGCCTATCAGGCCGCACTGCCCCGGTTCGAGTACGCCTGGGCCGGGATCCTCGTGGCGAGCGCCCTCGGCCTGGCCATGTTCGGTGTCGTGTCCCTTCTGGAACGGCTCCTCATGCCCTGGCATGCCTCGTTGCACGACGAGAACCCGTAGGCCATGGCCCGTCGTCGTGCCCTCAACACTCATGGAGTCAGCATGTTCCTTCGTAGACGGTTATCCACGCGGCCGGGCCGCGTCGGGTCCGCGCTGAGCGTCCTCACGGCCACCGCGCTGCTCGCGTCCGGCTGTGGCGGCATGTCCGACACGGGGACGCAGGCCGCGTCCGACGCCGGCAAGGACTGCAAGTCGAAGACCAAGGTCCGGGTCGTGCTCCAGTGGGTCGCCCAGGCCCAGTTCGCCGGCTACTACGCGGCGAAGGACAAGGGGTTCTACGACGCGGAGTGCCTGGACGTCACCATCCAGGAAGGGGGCGTGAACATCGTCCCCCAGCAGGTCCTGTCGTCCGGCAACGCCGAGTTCGCCGTCAGCCACGTCACCAAGACGATGGTCACCAGGGAGCAGGGCGCCGACCTGGTCAACATCGGCCAGGTCTTCCAGCGCGGCGCGTACCTGCAGGTCGCCTGGGCCGACTCCGGCATCAAGACGCTCGCCGATCTCAAGGGTAAGAAGGTCGGCAGCTGGGGCTATGGCAACGAGCTCGTGCTGTACGCGGCGATGCGCGGTGCCGGCGTCGACCCGACCAAGGACACGCAGATCATCCAGCAGCCGTTCGACATGTCCCTGCTGCTCAAGCGCGAGGTCGACGCCGCGCAGGCGAAGACCTACAACGAGTACGCCCAGCTGCTGGAGACCAAGAACCCGAAGACCGGACAGCTGTACCAGCCGTCCGACTTCACCGCGATCAGCCTGCAGGACGCCGGGTACACCAGCCTCGAGGACGGCATCTACAGCCGTGGCGACTGGCTGAAGGACCAGGCCAACCAGGAGACCGCCGTGAAGTTCCTCAAGGCGACGTACCGTGGCTGGGGCTACTGCCGCGACGACCTCAAGGGCTGCGTCGACACGGTGCTGGCGCACGGCAGCGCGCTGGGCACGGGGCACCAGACCTGGATGCTCAGCGAGGTCAACAAGCTGGTCTGGCCCTCGCCGAAGGGCGTCGGGGCGATGGACCAGGCCGCCTGGGACCAGACGATCGACATCGCCGTCAAGGCCGGTGTGCTCAAGCAGAAGCCGGACAGCGACGCGTACCGCACCGACCTGTCCGACCGCGCGCGAGAAGAGCTCAAGTCCTCGGGCGTGGACGTCATCGGCAGCTCCTACAAGCCGGAATCGGTGACCATCACCGAAGGCGGGAAGTAGGCGATCGGGGTGCCGGGCGGCCCGCGGGCTCGTCCGGCATCCCGGTGAAGGCAGAGCCTGCCAGGATGGCGGCAGAATAGTTGCCGCCGACGATGGCACGCGGAATACGGAGGAACTCGATGGCGTCTGGTGAGGCAGGGCTGGTCCGGCGCACCATCTGGCTGCTGCGAGCGGTGGCGGCCCATCCCGAAGGCGTCGGCCTGAGCGAGGTCGCCCGCGAGGCGGGCATCCCGAAGGCGACCTGCTACCGGGTGCTGACGGTGCTCGAGCGCGAGAGCTGGTTGACGCTCGATCCGGTGACGCGGCGGTACCGGGTGTCGCTCGGGCTGCTGTCCATCGTGGGCGGCCTGCTCGACGGGGGCGGTGCGTACGGGCACATGCGGGAGGTCCTGCGGGGCCTGGCCGGGGAGACGCGGGAGACGGCGGGCTTCGACGTCCTGCTGGCGCCGAAGGTGATGGTCGTGGCGCAGGTGCCGGGACCGTCGCTCATCGGCCAGACGCTCAAGCCGGTGCCCCGGACCCAGCCGGTGTGGGCGACGTCCACCGGCAAGGTGCTGCTGGCGGCGCTCGACCCGAAGCAGGTCCGCGACGACTTCGCCGAGGAGTTCGCCGCCCACGCCCCGCAGGAGGTGGGCGACCTGGACTCGTTCATGGGCTCGCTGGCCGCGGTCCGGGCCCGGGGGTTCGCCTTCGCCTACGACGAGCTCGAGGTCGGCGCGGCCTCCGTGGCTGCACCCGTGCAGATCCGCGGCACGACGCCGTATGCCGTCTGGATCGGCGGCCCCACCTACCGGCTCACCCGCGGTCGCATCGACGAGGTGGCGGAGTCGGTCATGAAGGCCGCGCGGCAACTCAGCGAGCTGCTCAGCAACACCGATATCGACCTGCCCAGTGGGCTCGGCCGGCGCTGAGCGCCGGCGTTTTGACCGGACCGGACGACCGGCCGGTGGAGGAGGATGCAATGGCCGCATTTGAGGAGGCGCTGGCCGCGGCGACGGCGGTGGCCGGCCGGGTGCCGAAGGGCCTGTACATCGACGGAGCGTGGCGGCCGGCCCAGGGCGGCAAGGCGCTGGCGGTGGAGGACCCGGCGACCGGCTCGGTGATCGCGGAGGTCGCCGACGCCTCCGTCGCCGACGCCCTCGACGCCCTGGCCGCCGCCGACCGGGCTCAGCAGGCCTGGGCCGCCACGCCACCGCGCGAACGCGGCGAGGTGCTGCGCCGGGCGTTCGAGCTGATGCTCGCGCGGCGCGACGACCTGGCCGGGCTGATGACCCTGGAGATGGGCAAGGCCTTCGCGGAGTCGCAGGCGGAGGTCAGCTACGCGGCGGAGTTCTTCCGCTGGTTCGCCGAGGAGGCCGTCCGCATCGACGGCGGCTACCTCACCGCCCCGGGCGGCGGCTCCCGGGTCGTCGTCATGCGGCAGCCGGTCGGCCCGTGCCTGCTCATCACGCCGTGGAACTTCCCGATGGCGATGGGAACCCGCAAGATCGGGCCCGCGCTGGCGGCCGGCTGCACGGTCGTGGTCAAGCCGGCCAAGCAGACCCCGCTGTCGATGCTGGCGCTGGTCGGGATCCTCGAGGAGGCCGGCGTCCCGCGCGGCGTGGTCAACCTGTTCACCACGTCGCGGTCGGGCGCGGCCAGCTCGGCGCTGCTCGACGACGGGCGGCTGCGGAAGGTGTCGTTCACCGGTTCGACCGAGGTGGGCCGGACGCTGCTGGGCCAGGCCGCGCACCGGGTGCTGCGCACCTCCATGGAGCTGGGCGGCAACGCGCCGTTCCTGGTCTTCGACGACGCCGACCTCGACCTGGCGATCGAGGGTGCGGTCCAGGCGAAGATGCGCAACGTCGGCGAGGCCTGCACCGCCGCCAACCGGTTCTACGTCCAGCGCTCCGTGCTGGACCGCTTCGTCAGCGGCCTGGCCGAGCGGCTGGGCGGCCTCCGGGTCGGCCACGGGCTCGACCCCGAGACCGAGGTGGGCCCGCTCATCGACGGCAATGCGGTGCAGTCGGTCGGTGAGCTGGTCGCCGACGCGACGGCGGCCGGCGCCAAGGTGGTGACCGGCGGAGCGGCGATCGCCGGCGACGGCTACTTCTTCGCGCCGACGGTCCTGTCCGGGGTGCCCGGCGACGTCCGGACGGTCCGGGAGGAGATCTTCGGCCCGGTGGCCCCAGTCGTCGCGTTCGACGCGGAGGACGAGGCGCTCCGCATGGCCAATGCCTCGGAGTACGGCCTCGCGTCCTACGTCTTCACCGAGAACCTGGCCCGCGGCCTGCGGGTCAGCGAGCGCCTCGAGAGCGGCATGGTCGGGCTCAACCAGGGCATCATCTCCAACCCGGCCGCGCCGTTCGGCGGGGTGAAGCAGTCGGGTCTCGGCCGTGAGGGCGGGCGGGTCGGCATCGACGAGTACCTGAACATCAAGTACACCGCCGTCCGGGCGGCCTGGTGACCGCCTTCCTGCTGGCCGGCGTCCAGCTGCGGCCGGTCTTCGGTGACGTGCGGGCGAACCTCGCGGCCTCGTCGTTCTGGATCCGCGAGGCGGCCGCCCGCGGGGCCAGGCTGGTGGTGCTGCCCGAGGCGGCGTCGGCGGGCTACGTCTTCACGGACCGGTCGGAGGCGGCGCGGTATGCGGAGCCCGTGCCGGACGGCCCCACGACCGCCGGCTGGGCGGCGCTCGCGGCGGAGCTGGGGGTCTGGATCGTCGGCGGCGTGACCGAGCGCGACGGCGACCGGATCTACAACTCCGCGGTGGTGCTCGGGCCGGGCGGCCACCTGGGCACCTACCGCAAGGCGCACCTGTGGAACGACGAGAAACGCATCTACGACCGCAACACGGACGGCTTCCCGGTCTTCGACACGCCGCTGGGGCGCATCGGGGTGGGCATCTGCTACGACGCCTGGTTCCCCGAGACGTTCCGCAGCGCGGCCGTGCAGGGCGCCGATCTCGTCGTCCTGCCGTCGAACTGGGTGCCGGTGCCGGGGCAGCCCGACGACGGACCGGCGATGGCGCACCTGATGTGCATGACCGGCGCGCACAGCAACCAGTGCTACGTCGCCGGGATCAGCCGGATCGGCGTCGAGCGCGGGCAGGAGTTCGTCGGCCGGTCCGTGCTCGTGGGCCCCGACGGCTGGCCGCTGGCCGATCCCGCGAGCCGCGACCGCGAAGAGCTGGTGACGGCCGAGGTCGACCTCATCGGCACCCGCCGGGAGCGCCGGGACAACCCGTTCAACCAGCCCCTCGCCGACCGGCGGACCGACCTGTATTCGAGCTGATCCTCGGGCTGGTCCCCGGGCTGGTCCCGGGGATCCTCGAGCTGGCGTGAGCCCGGCACGGTAGCGGCCGGCCGATGCCGCATGCCCTGTTCCGGGCCGGATCACCTCGGCGTTGTCCGAGCCTCAGGACTCTTGACAGTCCATCGCAATATCGACAGTATTTGAACCGACGGTTCGATGAGTGAACCACACAGGAGGAATGATCGTGATCAGGGTCCGGAAGATCGTTCGCCACCTCGAGGAGACCTGGCTGGAGAACGGTCAGGACGTGCAGCCCCGCCACCGCGTCGCGTTCGTCGGGGTCGTCATCGAGAACCCCTACCCCAGCGCGTACGTGCAGGATCTGGTGACCCTGGCCGACGAGCTGGGCGAGGAGATCGGCAGCCTCATCGGGCCCGCCTGCGTCGAGCTGCTGGGCGACGAGGTCGAGGCGTTCGGCAAGGCGGCCCTCGTCGGCATCGACGGGGAGGTCGAGCACGGATCGGCACTCATTCACAACCTGCGGTTCGGCAACGTCTTCCGCAAGGCGGCCGGCGGCACGGAACTGCTGCCGGCGGCCGAGAAGGTCGGGCTCCCCGGCAGCCCGATCGACATCCCGCTCAAGCACAAGCTGGACGCCAAGACGCGCTCCCACCACCAGACGGTGACGCTGCAGGTCGCCGACGTGCCGCGGCCTCGCGAGATCTTCGTGATCTGCGCGGCGGCCAACGCCGGACGCCCGCTTGCCCGGCTCGCCACCTTCGGCGCAGAGGTCAAGGCCGGCTCATGACGATCACCGAGACCGAGGCCTGGACCGCGCAGCGCGTCAAGGCCGTCGACAAGGAGTACGTGATCCACTCCTGGTCGGTGCAGGGCGCGCTGGACCCCATCCCCGTGGCCGGCGGGTCGGGCTCGTGGTTCTGGGACTACGACGGGCGCAAGTACCTCGACTTCCAGTCCCAGCTCGTCAACCTGAACCTGGGCCACCAGCACCCCCGCCTCGTCGAGGCGATCCGCGCCCAGGCCGCGGACCTGTGCTACATCGGGCCGGGGTTCGCGGAGCGCTCGCGCGCCGAGCTGGCCGAGATGATCGCGGGGCTGACCCCCGGCGACCTGAAGATGAGCTTCTTCACCACCGGCGGCGCGGCGGCCAACGAGAACGCCGTCCGGCTTGCCCGCCACGTGACCGGCCGGCACAAGATCGTCGCCCGCTACCGCTCGTACCACGGCGCCACCGCGGGCGCGATGTCGCTCACCGGCGACCCGCGCCGGTGGGCCGCGGAACCGGGCATCAGCGGCGTGGTGCGCATGCTCGACCCGTACACCTACCGCTGCCCGGCCGGGCACCCCGACCCCTGCCCCGTCTGCTCGGGCGGCCCGCACCTCGAGGAGATCCTGCAGTACGAGAACCCCGAGACCGTCGCCGCCGTGATCGTCGAACCGGTCACCGGCACCAACGGCCTGCTCTATCCGCCGGACGGATACCTGCAGTCCCTGCGCGAGGTCTGCGACCGCCACGGCATCCTGCTGATCTTCGACGAGGTGATGGCCGGCTTCGGCCGCACCGGTGAGTGGTTCGCCTGCAACCACTGGAACGTCGTGCCCGACATCCTCATCACCGCCAAGGGCCTGAACTCCGGCTACGTCCCGCTCGGCGCCATGACGGTCTCCGCGCGGATCTCCGAGTGGCTCAAGGACAACATGTTCTGGGGCGGCATGACCTACGCCGGTCATCCCCTCGCGTGCGCGTCCGGCGTGGCCTCGCTGCGGATCATGGAGGACGAGGGCGTCGTCGAGAACTCGCGGGCGATGGGCGAACGGCTCGGCGCCGGCCTGGCCGCGCTGGCCGAGCGGCACCCGAGCATCGGCGACATCCGCGGCCGCGGACTCTTCTACGGCGTCGAGCTGGTGAAGCACCGCGGCACCCGGGAGCCGCTCGTGCCGTTCAACGCCAAGGGGGCCGCGGCGGCGCCGGTGAGCCGCCTGCTCAAGGCGGCGATGGAGCGGGGCGTGTACCTGACCGCCAACTTCAACGTTCTGCGCCTCACGCCGCCGCTGGTCATCAACTCCGGCGAGATCGACCTGGCGCTCGGCGTGCTCGACGAGGTGCTCTCGCTCGCCGACGACCACTACCAGGGCTGAGCCCACCACCGAACCCGCCCACGAGGGGAACGACATGGGATCGACACTGATCAGCAACGGCACGGTCGTCAACGCGGACTCGGCGATCCGCGCCGACGTCCTGGTGCGTGACGGGCGGATCGTCGCGCTCGGTATCGGTTCGGACTGGACCGCCGACCACGTCATCGACGCGACCGGGAAGCTCGTCATCCCGGGCGGGATCGACGCGCACACCCACCTGGAGTACCCGATCGACGGGTTCACCACCAGGACGGCCGACGACTTCCACACCGGGACCGTCGCCGCTGCCCACGGCGGCACGACGACGATCCTCGACTTCGTGAAGAAGGAGCCCGGCCGGTCGCTGTACGACACGTACCTGCGCCGGCGGGACGCGGCGGCGCGGCGCTCCGTCGTCGACTTCGGTCTGCACGCCATCGTCCCGCCCCGCGACCAGCAGCCCGACGTGCTCGACGACCTCCGCCGGCTGGCCGACGAGGGGGCGGCCAGCTGGAAGTTCTTCATGGCGTACCCGGGCACCCAGATGGTCGACGACGGTGAGCTCCTGGCGGGGTTCGAGCTCGCTCGCGAGCTCGGCGTGCTGCCGATGGTGCACGCCGAGAACGGGCACATGGTGGCCCGTGAGACGCAACGGCTGATCGACAGCGGCCGGACGGCCGAGCACTTCCACGCCACGGCACACGGCCACGACGCCGAGGCCGAGGCCGTGCACCGGGCGATCGTCCTCGCCGAATCCGTCGGCGCGCCGCTGTACGTCGTGCACGTCTCCAGCGCCGCCGCGGCCGAGGAGATCAGCCGGGCGCGTGCCGACGGCCGCCGGGTCTGGGCGGAGACCTGCCCGCAGTACCTGCAGGTCGCCTACGAGGACTACGCCGGCCTCGGCGAGCGGGCCGCCGCGTACCTGTGCTCGCCGCCGATCCGCGAGCGCAGCAACCAGGAAGGCCTGTGGAAGGCGCTCGTCACCGGCGCGCTGGCGACGGTGGCGACCGACCACGCGGGCTTCTGCATGCACCAGCCCGACGACCTCCCGCCGCAGAAGCTGCGCAGCCCCGGCTACTTCCCCAAGGTGCCCAACGGCGTGCCCGGCATCGAGGACCGGCTCATGGTGCTGTGGGAGGGCGGTGTGGCGAGCGGGCGGATCGACCCGTGCCGGTTCGTCGACCTGGTGTCCACCCGGCCGGCCAAGCTCTTCGGCCTCTTCCCCCGCAAGGGGATCGTCGCGGTCGGGGCCGACGCCGACCTGGTGGTGTGGGACCCGCGGGCCGATCACGTCATCACCACCGCGGGCACGCACATGCGGACCGACTACAACCTGTACGACGGGATGCGGGTGACCGGCAAGCCGGTCCACGTCCTCTCGCGCGGCGACCACCTGGTCGACGCATCGGGTTCCTTCGACGGCGCGGCGGGCCGGGGAGCCTTCGCCGAGCGCGGCACGCCGCACCTCTTCTGAATCGAGAACGGAGCTGTCAATACGATGAACCTTCCTCTTGGCATCCATGTCGGCGAGCGGCTCAGCCTCGAGCAGACCTACTGGCAGGCCGAGTTCGCCGACCAGAACGGGTTCGAGTCCGTCTGGGTCGCCGAGGGGCGGCTCGCCCGCGACGGCATCGTGCCGGCGGCGATCATCGCGAGCAGGACCCGCAACGTGAAGATCGGCACCGGCGTCGTCAACAACAAGAGCCGCAACGCCGCGCTGATGGCGGTCACGTTCAAGACGCTCGACGAGGTGGCGCCCGGCCGGGCGATCCTGGGCATCGGTGCCTGGTGGGAGCCGCTGGCGACCAAGGTCGGCCAGCCCCTGACCAAGCCGATCGCGTCGATGCGCGAGTACATCACCGTGCTGCAGTCGTTCTTCCGCAACGAGCTGGTCGACTTCGAGGGCGAGTTCGTGCAGATGCGCGGCGTGCGGTTCGACAGCATGTACCGCGAGAACAAGCCCGTCCACGTGCCGATCTACATCGGCGCGGTCGGCCCCAAGATGCTGGAGCTGGCCGGTGAGATCAGCGACGGCGTGCACATGGACTTCCTCCTGCCGCCGTCGTACCTCGCCGGCGCTCGTGCGGCCATCGACCGCGGCATCGCCAAGCGGACCGACGGCAAGCAGGAGATCGACCTCACCCAGATCGTCTCATGCAGCGTCAACGACAAGGACCCGCAGGAGGCCATCGACGCCTGCAAGGCGTTCCTCACGCTGTACCTGTGCCAGCAGCCGCACATCGCCGAGCACTGCGGCGTCGAGCGCGAGCTGGTCGACCGGCTCCAGGAGATCGCCGGCTGGCCGGCCACCCCGGAGGACATCAAGCGGGCGATGCAGCTCGTCCCCAACAGCCTGGTCCAGAACGTGACCGCCTGCGGCTCCACGGACGACGCGTACCAGAAGCTGATGTCGTACCACGAGGCCGGCGTCCGCAGCCCGATCATCTCGACCCTGGGCGACAAGGAGCAGACCCTCACCCGGCTCGCCCAGGCCGCGAAGGCCTGAGCCGATGACCCACACGACGCCCACGCGGATCGCGGTCATCGGCGGGACCGGCCCGCAGGGCCGCGGGCTCGCCTACCGCCTGGCCCGCGCCGGACACTCCATCGTGCTCGGATCCCGCGACGCCGCCCGAGCCGACGACGCCGCCGCCCAGTTGCGGCAGCAGCTCGCCGCCGCCGAGATCACCGGTGCCGCCACGGTGGTGGGTGCGTTCCACCACCTCTCCGCCCCGCTCCTGCTCGACCCGGAGGCGGACCTGAGCCACGAGGACGTCCTGGTGTGCGGCGACGACCACGCGGCCAAGGAGCTCGTCATGGGGCTGGCCGTCGACGTGACCGGCGGCCGGGCGGTCGACGCCGGCCGGCTCCGGCTGGCCCGCCAGCTGGAGCCGCTCACCGCCGTGCTCATCTCGGTGAACAAGCGGTACAAGACCCGGTCAGGGGTGGCCATCACCGGACTGACCCAGGCCCCCCAGGAGAGGGTCCACGCGTGAAGCTCGCAGCGCTGCAACTCCAGGCCTCCGCCGACCGCACCGAGACGATCGGGCGCGCCGCGGACCTCATCGACGACGCCGCCGGCCAGGGCGCCCGGATCCTCCTGCTGCCGGAGCTCTTCGCCGTGCCGTTCGTCCAGCCGGAGCCCGACCTCGAGTACTTCGAGCTGGCCGAACGCCTCGACGGCCCCTCGAACCGGATGGCCGCCGAACGGTCGCGGCAGCACGGCATGACGATCGTCTCGTCGATCTTCGAGGCGGCCGACGTGCCGGGCGTGTACTACAACACCGCCTGCACGTACGTCGCGGGCGAGCTCAGGTCGGTGTACCGCAAGTCGCACCTGCCGTTCTCGAACGGCTTCCCGGAGAAGTTCTACTTCCAGCCGGGCGGCTCGGAACCCGAGGTCGTCGACACCGGAGAGACCCGCGTCGGCACCATCATCTGCTACGAGCGGCACTTCCCCGAGCTCAGCCGGATCGTCGCCCTGCGCGGCGGGTCGGTGCTCTGCGTGCCGGTGGCCTCGGCCAGCGCACCCATGCGCGAGGTCTTCCAGCTCGAGCTGCGCGCGCACGCGGTGTTCAACGGCATGTTCGTGATCTGCTCGAACCGGGTCGGCAAGGAGGGCGTCAAGGACTACTTCGGCCTCAGCGCCGTCTACGGCCCGGACGGCGACGTGCTCGCCGAGGCCGGCGGCGCCGACGGCGTGGCCGTGGCGGAGGTGGACCTGAGCCTGGTCGAACTGTCCCGGCGCAAGCGCCCGTTCCTGCGCGACCGGCGCCCCGAGCTCTACGCCCGGCTGACGACGATGGGCCCGACCGCGTAACCCCGGGCCGGCGTGGCGCATGCGGTGCCGTCCCGCACCGCATGCGTCGCCGCCCGGCCGCCCGCCGACGGCGTGCGGGACCGAAATCTCCGTGCGCCATGAACTCAGCCTCGCCACTGCCCGTTGTTGCTGGCACCAACGAAGCCAGCAGCCTCCCGAGGGCGGCAAGGAAGAGTCAGCATGCGTACCGATTCGCAGCGCCACGCCAGGCCGGCCTGGCACCTCAGTCGCCGAGCGCAGACCATGCTCGGCGCCGCCGTTGCCCTGGCGCTGGGCGCCACCGGCTTCTACCTCGCGGGCGCCAGCGCCGGTGAGGTCGCCGGGCCGGGTGCCCGGCTCGAAGCGGAGGCGTTCGCAGCGCAGTCCGGCGCCAGAACGGAGCACACCACCGACACCGGCGGCGGCGAGAACGTCGGCTGGCTGGCCGACGGTGACTGGATGCGGTACGACGGCGTGACCCTCGGCGGGGCCGACCTCACCGCCCGCGTCGCGGCGCACAACCCGGCCGGCGGCTCGATCGAGCTGCACCTGGACTCGCCGGCCGGCACGCTGCTGGCCACGTTCCCGGTCACCGGCACCGGTGGCTGGCAACATTGGACAACCGTCACCGCCCGGGCCGCGAGCGTGCCCGCCGGCAAGCAGACCCTTGTCGCGGTGATGCGGAGCCAGCAGCACGCGGACTTCGTCAACATCAACTACTTCACGCTCGGCACCGGCGGCGCGACACACGCACCAGCCACCGCGACCGTCGGGGCCCCGGGCGGTGGTAGCTCCTCGCCCGCCGCGCCGTCCACCGCCGCGCCGCCTGCGCCGTCCGGCTCCGCACCGACCGGCAACTCCGGGGGCGGCTGGGTGCCGGTCGACGAGGCGGCCTGGCAGCGGGAGCTGGCCGCCTTCAACGCGATCAAGCAGCTGCCGGTCCCGCCCGGCACGACGCGGGTCGCCGAGTTCCACACCGACTGCACCGTGTCCAACGAGGCGAAGGACGACCCGATCGTGCTGCCGGGGCTGCCGGGCGCCTCGCACATGCACACGTTCTTCGGCCCGACCGTGGACGCGGCAACCACGCCGGACGATCTGCTCAAGCGCCCGACGACCTGCAACGCGCCGGGCGACAACAGCGCCTACTGGGTGCCGCAGCTGCTCCGGAACGGGCAGCCGGTGAAGATCAAAAGCTTCCGGGTGTACTACGGGTCACGGCTGGCGGACCCGTCGGTGACGGTACCCTTCCCGCCCGGCCTCCTCGTCGTGCACGGTGACGCGAAGCGGCAGGTAGCCACGCCGAAGGGCGCCAGCGGCCAGTTCTGGTGCGCCGGCAGCGCCGAGACCGGCCGCAGCGCCGACGGCAACTGGCCGGTCTGCGCCCCCGGCGGCAACCTCATCTTCCAGCTCGTCTTCCAGGACTGCTGGGACGGCAGGCACATCGACTCGCCCGACCACAGGTCCCACATGGGCCCGATGCAGGGCGGCAAGTGCACCGGCCAGTACCCGGTCGCCGTCCCGAACCTCTCGTTCATGGTCAACTACGAGTCGCTCGGCGGGGACGGACTGCAGCTCTCGTCGGGCATGGCCTCCTCGATGCACGGCGACTTCATGAACGCGTGGAAGCCCGAGAACCTCGGCCCGCTGGTGAAGATCTGCCTCACCGCGAAGGCCAAGTGCGGCACCGAGCCGACCTTCGCCGGGGGCTGAGCGTGGCAGAACCCACCCCGACCGGTCACGGCGCTGTGCGGCGGTTCCCCGAGTCGTCCAGCGCCTCCGGCCGGACCAGTGCGGCCGCCGACACCGACTGGTCCACCGACGACGCGCTGTTCCCCGAACGGCCACCGATCATCTCGCACCGCGCGCCCCGCCGCGCGTCCCGCCGGCGGTTGCCGCGCATCGCCGTACTCACGTTGGCGCTGACGACGGCTGCGTGGGCCGCGCCGGTCGACTGGCCGGCGCCAGGGTCCGCCAGGACGGCGAGCCAGAGCCCGGACGACGCACCGCCGCCCGGGCAGTACGGACCCGTGCCGGACCGTCCGGCGCCCGACCACTCCACCACCTCCTCCGCACCGGCCGTCATGCCCAGTCCCGCGCCGGGCCGGAGCGGCACGCCGGTCACACCGCCGTCGACACCGGGCGCACCGGCCCGTACGACCGCGCCGGCCAGCCGGCCGGGAACACCCGCACCCGCCACGCCGGGCGCCTCGGCACCACCCGGCTCGGTCGCACCGGCCGCCGGCCTGACGGTCCGGGTGGTGAACGCGCAGAGCGGTCTCACGATCGCGGTGGCGGGCGGCGCCACCGGCAACGGCGGCCTGATCGTGCAGACCGGCGGCAGCGGCCGTGCCCAGCAGTGGCGCGTCGAAGATGTCGGTGCCGGCTGCTACCAGCTGGCCAACGCACACTCCGGGATGGCGATGGACAATCCGGGCGGCAGCACCGGCAACGGCACCCAGATGCAGCAGTGGAGCTTCGCGCCCGGCAACATCAACCAGACCTGGTGCTTCTACGAGGCCGGCGGCGGGCTGTACTCGATCCGGAACCGGGCGAGTGGACTCCTGCTGGCGGTCCGCGCCGGCAGCTCCGGTGAGGGCGACGCCGTGCAGCAGTGGGCCGGCGATCCGGCCGCACCACAACCCAGCCAGTCCTGGAGGCTCGTCCCGGCCTGATCATCGACCGGCCGCCGGTACCGGCGCCGGCGATCCCTTCGTGAACCGCGCCCGCGCCCGGTACGTAGTGCCCGTGCCCGGACCGGCCCCGAGCGCCCGCCGAGGCCGCCCCGGCACCTGCAGACACAACGGAGGAAGGGCACACCGTGAACCGAGGATCCAGCGAGGACGAGTGGGATCAGGCACAGGACTGGGAACTCGTCGCCGACGGGTCGGGCCGGGACGAACCGCGCGAGGTGTGGAGCGTCGACGACGCCGCCGACGACGATCCCACGCCCGCAGCGGACCCCACGGTCCACCAGCGCCGCCCGCAGCCCCGCCGGCTGTTCACGATGGCGTTCGTCGTGGTCGGGGCACTGACCGTCGTGGCGGCGATCGGCCTGACCGCCGGCTGGGGCAGGTCCGGGCCACCGGCCGCACCGGCGAACTCCGGGCCGCCCGCCCAGGGCGGCGCCGCCATGGGTACCTACCCGCCGATCGAGCCGGTACCCGAGCCCAGTGGCACACCCGCCGCCTCGGCGGCCGCATCGGCACCGACCCAGGCCACGACGCCGCCACCCGCCCGGAACTCGACGCCGCCCGGCCGCAACACCGAGACGCCGCGCACCACCGTCACGGCGTCCGCCGCCAAACCCTCGGGCAAGGCCACCACCACCGTGGCCGCGCCCACGTACACCGCGCCACGGGCCGGCATCACCGTCCGCCTGGTCAGTCTCGCCAGCGGGAAGTCCGCCGGGGTGAGCCAGGGCTCAGCTGCCGATGGTGCCCGGGTGGCCCAGAGCGCCGACGTCGCCGGCACCGCGCAGCACTGGCGGATCGTGGCGGCCCAGTCCGGCTGCTTCCATCTGGTCAACGTCCGCTCCGGCAAGGCGCTCGACAACACCGACGGCACGTCCGTCAACGGCCGGCAGATGCAGCAGTGGACCAACTTCGACGAGAACACCAACCAGACCTGGTGCTTCCAGGGTGTCGGCTCGGACCGCTACTCGATCCGCAACATGACCAGCGGATTCCTGCTCGACGTCCGGGACGGCGGGACCGCCGACGGCGTCGCGGTCCAGCAGTGGAACGCCGATCCCGCGGCGCCCAACGCCAACCAGACCTGGCGGATCGTCCTGGTCTCCTGACGGCCGCCCAGAGAGGGGGCACCGGTCAGGATCACGGATCGTACGCGAAGGGCCGGCCGGAGTCCGTCAACCCGATCGGCGCGATCATCGGCCGGTCCGTGCTCGGTGCGGCGGCGCCGGCGCGCAGCCTGGCGAGCAGCGTGCCGGCGTCGGCGGTGGGGCCGGCGTTGCGGTCCGCGAGGTACACACGGATCCGCCCGTCGAACCGCTCGACCGCGAGGACCGCGAACCGGCTGCCCGGAGCGAAGCACGCGACCGGCGCTCCGGCACGAACGGCGGCGTCCACGCGGCGCGCCGTCATCGACCAGATGGCGTACTCGGTCCTGGCGTCCGGGTGCGCCCCGGGGCCGAGGTGGGCCTCGACGAATCCCGGCTCGGTGAGGTCCACGCCCGCGGCGTAGGACCCCGCCGGCGCGGCGCTCGACGCGAAGACCGGACCGAACACCACGGGCAGCTGCCGGAACGCCAGCAAGGCGCCGGCGGCGACCACCGCCGGCGGACCCCACGGCCCGGTCGCGGCGCCCGGTTCGGGTATCGGCGCTCCGCGCAGGTAGGCGTTGACACCGGGTCCGGCGCCGTTGGCGTAGGCCCGCAGCGCGACCAGTTCCGGAGTTGGTTCGTCGAGTTCGGCGGCGTGCCGGTCGTACTCCGGGCCGAGCGCGGCGACCAGCGCGTCCTGCAGCTCCGTCGCCTCGGGTCGGGGCTCGGGTCGGGGCTCGGCCGCCCTGGCCGCCGTCCGGACCGCCGAGGCCGGCGCATCGCCCGGTCGCCGGGTGACGCCGGCGATGCCGGCCCGGGCCGGCACGGACCTGGACCGCCCCGGCCCGGCCGGTGCGATCGGCGCGAACCGCGTCGCCAGGCCCGCCATGCGGGCGTCGGCGCACCCGGCCGGCAGGACCGGTCCGGCCGGTTCGGGGGGCGCACCCGGAACGTAGGCGTGGAAGCCGGAAGCGGCGAGCAGCACCCCGGTCGCGGTGAGCGCCAGCGGGCCGGCCGGCGCGTACACCGGTGCGCCGAGCACTTCGGCCAGCTCCGCGAGAAGCGTCACGGGCCGGTCGTGGTCCGGCCCGGCCAGGACCAGGGATGCCGGGCCGGGCCCGAGCGCCGCGGCGAGCAGGTCTGCGAAGTCCGCCACGCTGATGGGCGCGCCCCCGACGAGAAACCCCTGAGGGCCGGTGGCGACCTCGACGAGCACGCCCGCCGCCGCGGGCGCGATGCCCAGCGCGTCGGTGTCGTCCAGCAACGACCACCCGGCGGCGGTGGCGCGGCCCGGGACGGGGCGGCGCCCTTCCGTGTACGGACCCGAGCGCGCCGGCGCGACGGCCGGGCTCGCCGGCCGGTCGTCGCCGGCGGGAGCCTCGGCCGCGGCCGGCGGGACGACGGTGCCGGCGGTGGTGACCGGCGCCAGCCGCCAGCCCGTCTCGCCGAGCACGGGCACGGCGGAGCGCACCCGAACCGGCAGGCCGTCGAACCGGTCCGCCGGGGCCCCGTCCGGCACGGCCCGGGGCAGCAACACCAGCCGCGACGCCGGATCGGGTCGCATGGCCGCCACCGCTCGCGCCACCTCGTCGGCCGCCACCGGCCGGCCGCACCCACCGACGAAGATCGTCGGCGCGTCCGGCTCGCGCGGCAGGCTGCCCACCACCCCGGCCTGACCCGGGCGGACGCCGGCGGGCAGCAGCCACAGGCCGGCGGGTACGGGGTGGGCGACGAGGCCCGGGCCGGCCTGGTCGCGGGTCCGGCTCTCCGGAGCGGGCAGGACCGGCCATCGCGGCTCGGGCGACCAGGGTGGTTCCCAGCTGTCGCCGTCGGGGCCGGTGCCGTCGGACCCGTACCAGCCGTACCGCCACCCGTCGCCGTCCGGAGCGTCGCCGTGCGCACCGTGCGGTACGGAGACGCAGGTGCCGTCCGAGGCGACCACGACCGGACCCAGCGAGCCGGTGACCCGCCGGCCGAGCCGCCATGCCACCCGCCGGATGCCGTCCTCGCGCGTGTCCCGGTCCGGACCTGCGCCGAGCAGCACGAGCCGGATCTCGGTCCGGATGCCGGCCCGGATCGGGGCGGCCTCGGCCACGGCGTCGATGACGAGATCGAACAGCCCGTCCTGGCCGGTGACCGCCGGAGCGGTCACGACCACCGTCTCCCGGTGTCCACGGCCGAGCGCCGAGGTGACCGCCCGCAGCGCGCCGGCCGGTCCGGTGCCCGCGCGCAACAGCAGCGCATCACCGAGTGCTTCCACGCGGACCGCCGGCGGGCCGGGCCGCACCGGCCTCCCCCACCCGCCGTCAGCCACGGCTCCCCGTCACCACGGCTCTCCCGTCCCGGTGGCGGTCACGGCCTCCAGCGCCTGGTGGACCGCGACGCTGTCGATCGGGTCCGCCCGATATTCGGCTGCCCGGATGTGCCGCAGGAAGTCGTCCTCCGGCGCCACGGCGTGAACGCGGAGATAGTAGGAGACGCCGTCCGGCCACACCCATGCGCCGTCGGACCGGCACGTCATCGGGACGACGGCGGGCGTGTTGTCGAGGACGTCGGTCATGCGGGCCGACGCGGCGAGGACCGGGCTGCCGCCGGCCAGGAACGCCAGCACCAGGTCGCGCTCCGGCCCGGCGAGGCTCTCCCTCCTCCCGGTGAACCCCGGCTGCACGCCCGCGTCGAACAGGCTCGCCACCCGGGGCCGGGCCGGACCGGGCCGGTGCCCGGCATCGCCCCAGATCAGCGCGGCGCTTGCCAGCGCCGCCCGCTGGTAGGGCGGCAGCCCGTCCGCGTCGGCGAAGACCTCCACCTGCGGGGCCGTTTCGCCCGAGTGCTCGAGCACCTCCTGCAACCGGGCCGCGACGAGCGCGAGCAGCTCCCCGTCCGCCGCGGCCTCGACGAGCAGGATCCGCTTCGGCGGCGGCCACACCGTCGGCCGGTCCGGTGACCGCCAGGCCCGCCACACCGCGCGCGCCGTGCCTTCGGACTCCAGTTCGACCGCATCCACGCAGGCCGCCTCCGCCTGGTCGAGACTGTCGCTCCGGTCGGATCCGGGGGCGAACGCGACCGGCGGAAGGGCCGATCGCGCACCGGCCCGGGCCACCGGCGGCACCGGGTCGAGCGTGGCCCGAAGCAGCTCGACGTCCCGCTCGGCCAACGGAATCCGGCCGGCCGCCGCCGCGTACCCGATCATCGCCGCGACGTCGTCGATCCCGCCCCGGGCAAGGCGATCCCGCGCGACGCCGATGAACTCGTCGGGTGCCCACCCGGCGAGGCGAAGCAACAGGTGGTGAAACGCGACGACGGTCACCTGTGCCCTCCCTGGGGCCCAATGATGCTGCTACATTTACATGCCTGCGACCGCTACTTCGTCAGCCGGAGACGAAAAGTTCACACCCCGGCAAAGATTTCCTGGCTAGCCGAATGTCGTCCGTCACGCGGGAGCGTCGGGCAGGTGAAGGGAACGGAGGACCGCGATGGCCGGCCACGTCGCCTCGAACCCGTCGTCGCAGCCTTCCCCCGCGCAGCCCGGCTCCCCGACCGGTCCGGCGGCCATGGCCGACACCCAGCTCGCGAAGCTGCATGAGCTGCACAGCAACGCACTCCTCAAGTATCTGGTGAAGCTCACCCTCGGCGACTCGCGGCTTGCCGAGGACATCCTGCAGGAGACCTTCGTCCGCGCCTGGCGTCATCTGTCCCGATATGACGACACCGATCTCGACGCCTTCCGGCCCTGGCTGTACACGGTGGCCCGGCGGCTGGTCGTGGACATGCTGCGGTCCCGCAAGTCGCGACCGGCCGAGGTGATGGTGGACGACCTCGCCCGCCTGTCGGTCGCCGACGACACGATCGGCAACCTGGTGTCCGCCCACGCGGTCCGCGACGCCCTGATGCGGCTGCGCCCCGAGCACCGCATCGTGCTGATCCAGCTCTACTACTACGGCCGCTCCCCCAGCGAGGTTGCGGAGATGCTGGACATCCCGCTCGGAACCGTGAAGTCCCGGGCCTACTACGCCAAGCAGGCGCTGCGCTCCCATCTCGACCAGTAGGGACGTATCCATGCCGACGACCCACGGACGTCGCGCCCGCGCCTGCGCGGCCCTGTTGCTCGCGGCCGGGCTGAGCATGGCCACGGCCGCCCCGGCCGTGGCCGACGCCGCCCCGCCCGCACTTCCCGTCGCCGCCAGCGGCTGTGTCGGCCCGTCCCCCGTGGTGTACGGCGACCGGGTGCCGTGGCCGACCGCACGCATGGTGCCGTATCAGGCGTGGCCCCTCAGCCGGGGCAAGGGCGTGCTCGTCGCGGTCCTCGACTCGGGTGTCAGCGGCGACGCGACCGGCCTCGCCGGAGCGGTCACCGCCGGCCAGGACGTCGTCGCCGGCGGCCCCGCCCGATCGGACTGTCTGGGCCGCGGCACCGCCCTGGCCTCGATCGTGGCCGGCCGGCCCACTGCCGGCTCCGGCATCGTCGGGATGGCCCCCGAGGCCACCGTGCTGCCGATCCGCGTCATCGGCTCGCGGCGCGACGTCACACCGGAGGCCATCGCCGCCGGCATCGACGCCGCCGTGGACGCCGGCGCCGGCGTCATCCTGCTCGGCACCGGCCACGTCACCGGCACCGCGCAGCTGCAAGCGGCGGTCGCCCGGGCGGCCGGGCAGAACGTCCTCGTCGTCGCGCCGGTCAACGACCAGGCGGCCGGGGTCGCGGGCCAGGCGCCGCCGGCCTGGTATCCCGCCGCCTATCCGCAGGTCCTCGCCGTCGGCGGGGTCGATGCGGACGGCCGGGCCACCGAAGTGACCGGCGCCGCGAGCGGACTCGACGTGCTGGCCGCCGCGGTCGACGCGGTCGTGCCCGGCCCCTCGGGGCCCGGACACTACTCGGTCGGTGGCTCCGCGATCGCTGCCGCGTACGTCGCCGGCGCCGCCGCGCTGGTCCGTGGGTACCGTCCGGATCTCACGGCCGACCAGGTACGCGAGCGTCTGGTCGTGACGGCGGAACGCCCACCGCACGCGGTGGCCGGCACCGTCGACCCCTATGCCGCCGTCACCACCGTCGAGCCCGGCGAGGCACTGCGGAAGGTCCGGGCCGCGGCCGTCCCCGTCGTCGTCGAGGCCGCACCGGCCGCCGACCAGGCCGTCGCACGAGCTCGACTGGTCTGCGTCACGATCGCGGTCGTGACCTTCCTCGTCGCCGCCACGCTGTGGATCCGCAGGAGCCTGCGGCGCCGCACGACGTAGATCCGCTCGCTACGGGGCCGCCTCGGTGGCCGGCGCACCGGCCTCCACGTACGGCGTCTGGATCACCCTGCTGCCGCGGCGGGTGCACAGCAGCGCGCGTCCCGGGGGCAGGATCTTGGGCTTGGTGTTACCCAGCAGCGGCCCCTCGCCGGGCGGGCAGGACAGCACCACGTCCGGGCTGTTCGTCTCCTGGAGCCGCCGGATGAACGGATCCATGGACATGCGCATCGCGCCGGCAGCCGCCCGGGTCAGGACGACGTGGAAGCCGATGTCGGTGCCCTGCGCCAGGTACGGGATCAGCGGCAGCAGCGGGCTCTCGTGCCCGCCGAGCATGTCGTAGTCGTCGACGAGCAGGTACAGCCGCGGACCGGACCACCAGTCCCGGGCCCGCAACTGCTCCGGCGTGACGTCGGTGCCCGGCATCCGGCGCTTCAGTCCCTCGATGGCCTGCCCGACCGTGGCCCGCGTCGAGTCGACGGAGACCGAGTACCCGACACGGTACCGCTCGGGTACCCGGTCGAACAGGACCCGCCGGAAGTCGACGATCATGATGCGCACCTCCTCCGGGGTGAAGCGCCGCATCAGCGAGTCGGCCACGTACCGCAGCACACTCGTCTTGCCGCTCTGGGCGTCGCCGAGCACCGTGAAGTGCGGCAGCTCGTCGAAGTCGTGCCATACCGGCTGCAGCCGCTCCTCGTCGACGCCGATCGGCAGGCGCAGGTCCCCGTCGGGTGGCGGCAGGTCGCGGGCCGGGAGCACCGCCGGCAGGGTGCGCACCCGCGGCGCCGGGGCACCGTCCCAGAAGTCCCGCACCGCGGCGGCGAGCGCCCGGGAGCCGTCGGCCACGCTCGCCGCGTCGGCGATGCCGTCGATGCGCGGCAGCCCGCCCAGGAAGTGCGCCTTCTGCGCGGTGAGCCCCCGGCCCGGAACGTGCGGGACGGTCGCGGCCGCGCGCAGGTCGATCGCCGAGTCGACCGGGTCGCCGAGCCGCAACTCCAGCCGGGTGCCGATCTGGTCCCGCATGCCGTGGTGGACCTCCGACCAGCGGGCCGCGGTGAGCAGCAGGTGCACGCCGAAGTTGAGGCCGCGCGCGACGATCTGGCGGATGGCCGGGTCCGCCGCCTCGAACTCCTGTCGCAGGGTGAACCAGCCGTCCACGACGAGGAAGACGTCGCCGTGCGGGTCGTCGACGAGGCCGGCGGCCCGCTGGCGGCGGTACGCCGCCATGCTGTCGATGCCCTGGGCCGCGAACCGCCGCTCCCGGTCGGCGATCAGCGCGGTCACCTCGGCCACGGTCCGGGTGACCCGGTCGGCGTCGAGCCGGCTGGCGACGCCGCCGACGTGCGGCAGTTCGCTGATCGTCGACAGCATCCCGCCGCCGAAGTCGAGACAGTAGAACTGCACCTCGCGCGGGCTGTGGGTCAGCGCCAGCGCGCAGATCAGCGTGCGCAACAGGGTGGACTTGCCGCTCTGCGGGCCGCCCGCGACGCCCAGGTGGCCGCCGATGCCGGACAGGTCCAGGGCGAGCAGTTCCCGGGCCTGCTCGAACGGTTTGTCCACGAACCCGACCGGTACCGCCAGCGCGCTGTTGCCCGGCCAGCCCACCGCCCGCAGCCCGGCCTCGGGATCCGGGGCCAGCGCGGGCAGCATCTGGTCCAGCGTGGGTGGCCGCAGCAGGGGCGGCAGCCAGACCTGGTGCGCGGGTGAGCCCTTGCCGGTGAGCTGGGCGGCGACCACCTGGAGCACACTGGGCACGCGCTCGTCCGCCGGATCGGCCGGTTCGCGGGACTCCGGCTGCTCGGGTGCGTCCACCGCCGGGTAGGGCGTGTGCCGCAGCCCGTACGAGACGACCTGGCTCTGGACCACCGCCGGGTCGAGCCGCTGGTGCTTGGGCCGGTGCGGGCCGGAGACGTAGGCCGCCTTGAACCGGATCAACGACGACACGTCGACCCGCAGGAAGCCGTGTCCGGGCTGGGGCGGAAGCTCGTGGGCGTCGGGCACGCCGATGGCGGTGCGGGACTCGATGGCGGAGAAGGTACGCAGGCCGATCCGGTAGGACAGGTGCGTCTCCAGCGCGGCGATCCGGCCGTCGTCCAGCCGCTGGCTCGCCAGCAGGAGATGCACCGCGAGCGACCGGCCGAGCCGCCCGATCATGACGAACAGGTCCATGAAGTCGCGGTGCGTGGCGAGCAGTTCGCTGAACTCGTCGACGACCACGAACAACGTCGGCAGCGCGTCCAGCGGCTGGCCCTGCGCGCGGGCCCGCTCGTACTCCAGGACCGAGGCGAAGCCGCCGGCCTGGCGCAGCAGTTCCTGGCGGCGGACCAGCTCGCCGTGCAGCGCTTCGCGCATCCGGCCGACCAGCGCCGCCTCGTCGGCGAGGTTGGTGATCACGGCCGAGGTGTGCGGCAGATCGTCCAGCCCGAGGAACGTGGCGCCGCCCTTGAAGTCCACCAGGACGAAGTTCAGGATCTCCGGCGAGTGGGTCATCGCCAGGCCCAGCACGATGGTCCGCAGCAGTTCACTCTTGCCGGATCCCGTGGCGCCGATGAGCATGCCGTGCGGTCCCATGCCGCCGAGCGCCGACTCCTTGATGTCGAGCTCGACCGGCTCGCCCTCCGCATCCACCCCGATCGGGATGCGCAGCCGGCGCGCGTCCGGCCGGGCCGCCCACGCCTCCGTCAGGTCGAGGTTGCTCAGGTCGGCGACGCCGAGCAGCGTACCGAGGTCGAAGTCGGTGGCCAGCGCCTCCGCGGCCGGCTCGGTGGTGATGCTCAGCCGGTACGGCGACAAGATCCGCGCCACGGTGCGGGCCTCCGTCACGGCCAGCCCGTCCGGCCGCGCCAGGTTCGACCGGACCTCCCGCCCGACCTGGTCGTGCTTGACCTGTTCCAGCCCGGACTCGGTCAGGTCGGCCCAGAGCAGGCCGCGGGGAACCGTCGAGGGAGGCGTGCCCAGGTCGACCAGGACGGCGTTGCGGTAGCCGCCGGACAGCATCCGGGACCCCGCCGGAATCCGCCCGTCGTCACAGATCACCACCACGAAGGGCTCGTCGCGGCTCGGCGTCGCACCCTGTTCCCATCGGCTTCTGGCCAGGAACTCCTTGCCGAGCAGGCGCTCCACCGCGTCCATGCTCTCCGCCGCGAGCCGGGCGGGTCCGGCCGCGTCGTGTTCGGTCGGGTGTTGCACGTGCGGCAGCCACTTGACCCACTCCCAGGCCGCCACCGCCTCGTCGGACAGGCACAGGGCGACCATGACCTCCTCGGGTGCGTGGAACGTCGCGACCTGCGCGACCAGTGCCCGCGCGAACGCACGCCGCCGCTCGGCGTCGCCCGTGATCCGGATCTGGTGGAAGCCGGGCAGGTACAGCGCCACCGGCAGGTCGGCGACCGTCGTGTAGGCGTTGATGAACCGCCGCAGGGACTTCGCCGACAGCGGCTCCAGGTCCTCGATCGGCTTCGTCTGCAACGGCGCCATCCGGGTGGCCAGCCGCTGCCGGCCGGTGCCCACCCGGATCTCCAGGAAGTCCGGATGGCTGGGGCGCCGCTCCCACCGGCGGGTGGTCAGCACCACCGACCACAGCGCGGACGGATCGGGGTGCCGCCAGGCGGTCGCCTCGCGTTGCTGGTCGATCGACTTGCGGACACGTTTGCGCTGCTGAGAGAGGTAACGCAGGTAGTCACGGCGGTCGCCGCCCATGCGATGCTTGCGTTCCCCGGCGCTCATCGCCAGCTGGCCGGCGATCATGCCGACCATGGCGGCGCCCATCATCCCGGCCATGACCCAGGTGAGCATGCCGCGGCTGCCGCCCAGGAACATCATCGCCATGACGCTGGACATCAGCATCATCGGCAGGATGGTCATGACGCTGCGCAGCCCCTGCGGCGTGACCTCGGGCAGCACCGGTGGCTCCTGCAGGCTGATCTCGCCCGTGGGCAGCTCCGGACCGGTCCGCCGCGCCGGGCGACGGAACACGACGGTGCTCACCGCTCACCTCCCGCGCCGGCGGGCGCCGGCGCGCACTACAACGCTCGGCACGACGCGCGGGGATCACCGGACGCGGAGAATTTTCGCCATCCGGTGAACTCCGCGGGCGCTCATGCGTTGTCATCGCCATGACTGTCGCGGCCGCCGGCGAGATGTGCCGCCTCACCATCTGCGGGCCGTCCCGCCAGGTCGAGGTGGCGGTACCGGCGCATGTCGTCGTGTCCGACCTCCTGCCGGTGCTGGTCGAGCAGCTGGGCGAGAACCTCGTCGAGTCCGGCCTGCTGCACGGCGGCTGGGTCCTGCAGCGCCTCGGCGCCGCCCCGCTCGACCAGGGGTCGACCGTCGCCGCACTGGGGCTGCACGACGGCGACATGGTCCACCTCCGGCCCCGGGCCGAGCAGATCCCGCCGGTCGACTTCGACGACCTGATCGACGGCATCGCCACCGGGGTGCAGGAGCGACCCGGCCGCTGGCAGCCGGCGCTGACCCGGTGGGCCGCCCTGGCGGCGGCCGCGCTGCTGCTCGCCACCGGCGTCGCCGCGCTCGGGCTCCCCGGCCACGCCGGTCACCGCGCCCTCGCCGCCGGCGGGCTCGCGCTCGCCTGCCTCGTCGGCTCCGTCGTCGCCACGTTCGCCGTCGGCGAGCGGCCGTTCGGCGTCGCCTTCGCCGTCGCCGCCGTCGGGTACGCCGGGCTCGCCGGCCTGCTCGCGGCAGACCCGCGCGTCGGTGTGGTAGGCCTCCGGTCGGACGCTCCGGCGCTGTTCACCGGGGCGGTCGCCGTCGTGGCCATGGCCGGCATCGCCGCGCTCACGATCGCCCATGCCCGCCCGCTCCTGCTCGGCGTCGTCGTGGCCGGCCTGCTGACCGCGGGGGCGACGGCGCTGGGCGCCTTCGCCGGCCTGGGCATGGTGGAGTCGGCCGCCGCGCTGCTGGTGGCGTCCACGCTCGCCGCGATGATGGTCCCGCTGCTGGCCTTCCGGCTCGCCGGGCTCCGGCTGGCGCCGCTGCCGACGAAGCCCGAGCACCTCCAGGAGGAGCTCGACCCCATTCCGAGCACCACGCTGCTGCCCCGGGCCGCGACCGCCGACCGGCTGATGAGCGCGCTGTACGGCGGGCTCGCCGCCCCGACGGCAGCGGGCGTCGTCATCGTCGGCGCGGCCCCCGGATGGGCACCGGCGACCCTGGCCGGGCTGGTCGTGCTGGTCCGCTGCCTGGCCGCCCGCCCGATGACGAGCGGCTGGCACCGGCTGGCCCAACTGCTGCCCGCCGCGGCCGGCGGGGTCACCCTTGCCCTCGCGTGGGCGGCATCCGGCAGCCCGCTGACCCGCGTCGCCGGGGCGGCGCTCGCCGTGCCGCTGGGCGTCGCGCTGCTCCTCCTGATCGCCCGGATCCTGCCCGGCCGCCGCCCCACCCCGTACTGGGGGCGCGCCGGCGACCTGCTCCAGACGCTCGCCGCGACCGCGATCCTGCCGGTGTTCCTCGCCGTCCTGAACGTGTACGGTCTCGTCCGCGGAATCGGCGGCTGAGCGCGGTGCAGTCGAGACGAGACCAGGTCCAGGCCCAGTCCTACACGCTCGGCCGGCTGACGGCCGCCCTGGTCATGGCCGAGCCGGAGGCGCTGGAGAACCCCCATCGGCGGGTCCTCACCGGCATGCTCGCCGGGCTGCTGATCGGCGGTCTCCTGGTGGGCGGGTTCACCGTCTTCGGCTTCCTCAAGCCGGGCGGTGCCAAGCGATGGCAGGAGCCGGAGACGCTCATCGTCGAGAAGGAGTCGGGCGGCCGGTTCGTGCTGGTCGACGGCCGGCTTCGACCGGTGTACAACTACGCGTCCGCGGCCCTGATCTTCGGCAAGCGGCCCGCGCTGGTGACCGTGTCGGCGGCGTCGCTGCGGTCCGTCCCGCGGGGTATGCCGATCGGCATCGTCGGCGCGCCCGAGTCGACCCCGGACGCCGCCGGGCTCGCGGGCGTCGGGTGGGAGGTCTGTGCGCTCAGTGGGACGGACCCGACCGGGGCGGCGCGGACCGGCACGCTCCTCGTCCTCGCCCGGGGCGGCGGCACCACGGTCGGCGACGACAGCGGCTTCACCGTGACCGCGCCGGGTGGCCAGGTCTTCCTGATCTGGAACGGCCAGCGGTTCGCGCTGACCCGGTCGTGGATCCCGCGGGTGCTCGGCTACTCCGCGGCCCCCGCGGTCGCGGCGAACTGGCTCAACCAGGTGCCGCCCGGACCGGACATCGCACCGGTCGACGTCGCGGGCCGGGGTGACGCGGGCCCGGTCGTCGACGGGCGGCAGACCCGGGTCGGGCAGGTCTTCGTCGCCCGCGTCGTCGGTACCCCCGACCGCTACTTCCTGCTGCTGCGCGACGGACTGAGCCCGATCGGCGCGACGGCGGTCGCACTGGTGCTCGGGAACCCGGACACCGGCGCGGCGTATCCGGGTTCACCGGTGCGCCCGCTGGAACTCACCGCGGGCGCGCTCGCCCAGCTGCCGATGTCGACCCAGCCGGCGCTCCCGGCCGGACTCCCCCAACGGCCGCCGGCCCAGGCGGGCCTGCCGGCCGGCCAGACGTGGTGCGTGCAACGCGCCACGCCGGAGGGACCGGCCCGGGCGACCATGCGCGCCGCCCCGGCCGTGACGGTCGCCGGGGACGCGCCGGTCGTCGACCGGACCGAGCAGACCGCGACCGCCGTGCTGGCCGCGCCCGGCGTCGGCGGACTGGTCCGCCAGGGCCGCGCCGGGCAGGCGAACGGCACCAGCTACTTCCTCGTCACCGACGCCGGGGTGAAGTTCCCGATCGCCAGCGCCGACGCGGCGAAAGCGCTCGGCTACGCCCTCGAGGGAGCCCGGACAGTGCCCGCCGCGCTGCTGTCCCTGCTGCCCACCGGGCCGGTGCTGGACGTGGCGGCGGCGAGGAGGTGAGGCCACAGACGATCCGGCCGGACCGAACCGGCACCACCTGCAACGAAGATACGAAAGGTGAGCACCAATGACCACGCCGCTGGGCAACTCCGTAGACGAATACACCATCACCCAAACGCTGAACGCCTTCGAAACCACCATGGCCAATGTCAATGCCGCGATCCAGGCGGTCGAAGCCGTCGGCTCGTCCGTGCCGTGGACCGGGGTCGCCGCGAACAAGTACCGCACCTCCCTCTCCGACTGGATCAACGGTGTGCAGACCGTGAAGAACGGTCTGGAGCAGCTCCGCTCGTCGATGACCCAGCACCTGAGCATCTCGAGCAATGCCGAAGACGAGTCGGCCCAGCACGCCCAGTGGTACGCCTGACCGGCCGGAGAGGACCCGAGAGGAATCGCACATGGCAACCTATTCGCTGAACCCGAACGGCCTGCTCGACTCGAGCGAGGAGCTGCGCGGCGTCACCAGGTCGATCGAGAACGCGCTGGCCGACCTCAACGGGTACGTCAACCAGTTCATCACCGCCAACGCCGGTGGCGCGGCCTCGTCGTACCAGGTCGCGCAGACCACCTGGAACAGCGGCCTCGACCAGATGAACGCCGCGTTGGACCGCGGCGCCACCGCGATCGACGAGATCCGCAGCAACTACCAGATCGCCGACACCCAGGGCGCGTCGCTGTTCGAAGGCAACGTCTAGGCCGAAGGAGACGGCATGCCACTCACCAGCGACGACGCCTATTTCGGGCGTGCGGTCAACATCAACCTGACGGTCGCGGAGGAGGTCACGGTCTCGCCGCAGGGCGACATCCAGACCATCACCCTCAAGCCGGGTCACACCAGGTTCTCGCTCGGCACCCAGGTGCAGACGGCGGTCGCCACCGTCGGCGTGAACCTGCACGCCAAGCTGACGGACATCGGCAGCACCGCCAACAACCGCGCCGCCCAGGCGAACCTGTTCGCCACCGTCACGGACGACGCCGAGAACATGAACGACATCCGCGCGCAGGAGTTCCTCGGCGATGCGCCGGCGTGGAACACGTCGTCATCCACCACCGGCAACACCGGCGGCTAGCCGGACCCACCCCGGGCGGCCGGCACCGCGGTGCCGGCCGCCCGGCCACGACTGACGCAGCTCGCTGGCGTGATGAGTTGAGGAGCCCCCACGATGACACAGCCGATGGACTGGACCCCCACGGTCCGCGACATCCTCGGCGCGGAGGAGGACATCGACTCGACGCGCGTCAGCAACCCGGCCTGGATCGGTCTCGACATGTCGTTCTGGGAGTCCCGGTGGTCCACCGAAGAGGACTACCAGCGCCCGTGGGAGCACTGGATGCCCAACGGCTCGGACTGGAACAAGATCACCCTGTACCGGGTGCGCAAGGACGGCGACAGCACGAACTTCCAGCTCATCCGAGCCACGGTCTACTTCTACGAAGGTGGCGACAACTCGCCGTCGAAACAGGCCAAGCTGCTGGTCGACACCAGCCGGTCGATCATCGACGGCATCGACACAAACCAGTATCTCGACCCGGCGATGTTCCGTGACGTAGCCACCCGCTTCCGCAACGTCCACGACTACCTCACCGGCGACGGCCAGACGCAGCTCCGCTCGATCTATGACGAGATCGAGAACGGCGGCGTGATCGAGGGCTCGGCGGCGGACGCCTTCGCCTGGGCCATCCGCGACATGTTCCTCGGGATGCAGCAACTCGGCGCGAACATCAGCGGCCGGTTCCTGGTCGACCACAACATCTACGTGAACACCGGCTGGCCGTACGTGCTGGACGAGGCGGCCACGGAGATCGACCGGTTCCGCGACAGCCTGTGGAACGCGTGGCAGGCGTACACGGCATGGGAGCACTACGACCCGAACACTCTCGTCGATGCCCTGCTCAAGTCGATGGAGCACCAGGTCGACATCGCCGACAGACTCAACTACACGGGGGACGGCGACCGGCAGGAGGCGTGGACCTTCGACTTCAGCTGGCTCTTCAGCAGCGCCGGCAACGCCACCTACGACCTGATCCAGCAGTCCGAGTGGGTCCGGCTGAACGACGACCTGAAGCAGGAGTGGATCAGCCACTACGACGACCTCGACCAGGCGGCGCAGGTGGCCACGCGCAACCTCATCAGCAGCTACAACGACCTGCTGGCGGCGTTCGGGCGCGGTGTCATCAACCTTCCGCACCTGCCGTACCCGGGGACGAACCCCTTCGGCGAGGGGCCGGGCAACGAGAACGAGTTCAACGGCCCGGGGACCGGCGACATTCCGCCCGAGACCGGTGGTTCGGACGGCTCGGTGCCACCGCCGTCGGAGAGCGGAGGCTTCGACGGCGCGGGCGACGGCTTCGGCGGCGGCTCCGGCGGCGGCTCCGGCGGCATCGGCGGGACGGAGTTCGGCGCCGGCACAGGCGGCCTCGACGGCGCGGGCGGCGGCTCGGGCGGCGGCTCGGGCGGCATCGGCGGGACGGAGCTCGGCGCGGGCCTCGACGGCCCGGGAGGCGGCTCGGGCAGCATCGGCGGAACCGAGTTCGGCGGCGGCTCAGGCGGCCTCGGCGGGACCGGCCTCGACGGCTCGGGGGTCGGCTCGGGCGGCGGCACGGGCGGCCTCGGCGGCGTGATCGGAGCCGGCATGAACACCGGAGCGGGCCTCGGCACCGGTGGGCTCGGCAGCAGCGGCCGGTCCGGCGCGGTCGTGGGCAGCGGCGGTTCCGATGACGACACCGGGGCCGGCCTGGGTACCGGTGGCCTCGCCGGCGGTACGCCGTCCCCACTCGACCCCGACGACCTCGGCTTCGGCGGGTCCGGCGGCTTCGGCTCCGGCGGCACCACCGGCGGCGATCTCGGCGGCTTCGGCTCGGGCAGCGGCCTGACACCGGACAGGTCCGGCGGCTTCGTCCTCGGGCCGCTGGGAACTCCCCCAGCGGGCTACACGCCATCGGGAATCACCAACTTCCCGGCCGCGGCCGTGGCCGGTGGAGCGCTCGCGTCGGGCGGCCAGAACATCGGCGGACTGCCCGGCGCCATGGCCTACCCGACGCCGGCGTCGGACGGCGGCTCCACCGGCGCCGCGAGCTCCATGGGCGGCATGCCGTTCATGCCGCCCATGGGCGGGATGGGCAACTCCGGCAACCAGAACGAGAAGGAGCGGGAACGCACCACCTGGCTGGCCGAGGAGGAGGACGTCTGGGGTACCGACCCGGACGTCACGGCCGCCGTCATCGGCAGGGAGGACGTCGAGCCCGAGCCGGCGACCCGGCCGTCCCGCCGCCCCACCCAGCCCCGCACGACGCCGCCCACGTACGAGCCCTCGCGCGGGCGCGGTACCCGGTAATCGAAAACGGAAGGCAAGAGCATGTCCACGTCATGGCACGAAGAAATCGAGCGGGCGTACGCCGAGCTCGAACAGAGCCAGCAGGCCATCGCCCAGGTGCAGCACGACATGGCCGGCCGGACGATCACGGCCACGTCCAAGAACCGGACAGTCTCCGTCGTCGTCGACGCGCAGGGGGAGGTGCTCGACGTCAAGTTCCCCACGCGCGCCTACCGCTCGATGCCCACACCCGAGCTGAGCGCGCTGCTGGTCGAAACCATCGGACAGGCCCGCCGGCAGGCTACGGCCGAGCTCGCGTCCATGTTCTCGGCCGTCCTTCCCCAGGCGACGCCGATCGCCGACATGCTGAACGGCACCGCCGACATCGACGAGATGATGCGCGAGGTGATGCGCCAGATGCCCGACATGCCCGGCGCGCCGAGCCCGGATCGGAGCTGACGGCCGTGACCGCACCACTGCACGGCGACACCGACCTGCTGCGCAGCGAGGCGTTCGAGCCGTTCGTCGGGCACATGGACGGCGTCCACGACGACTTCGAGACCGCGATCGGCGACTGCCTGCCGATCGCGGACACGATCCGCGACTCGTCCGACCAGATCCTGAACGACGGCATGGCCGAGCAGGTGGAGTACGCCCGCCTCATCATGCTCGGCATTCGCGACCTCTCCGCCGGCGACGCCGGCCAGGTGGAGTACCTCCGTCAGCAGATCGGCGGCGTCGAGGACCTCAACACCGACGTCGCCAACTTCGGCCGTACCACCACCTGACGGCCGGCGTCGCCATGACGCCGGCCCCGATCAACGAAGGCGCAGCCGTGGAAATTGAGATCTCGGAACGGCTCGCCGCCTTCCTGTACTGGATCACCGGGGAGAAGTTCCCCGGCGCCAAGGCGATGCGGCTGTTCAAGCTGGCTACCGGGTTCTTCGCGGCGGCGGACGGCACCGAGGCCGCCCGCCCGAAGCTCGCCGTCGCGGTCCGTCGCGTCCGCGACGGCGTGGGAGGCAGGTCGCAGGAGGCCTTCCTCAACAGCATGAACGACTACGTCAGCTCGCCCGGCTACGTCACCACCGCCGCGGACCACCTGCGAAGCGTCGCCAAGACCACGCAGGACGCGGGCACCCAGGTCCAGTACCAGAAGATGATGATCCTCGCGTCGACCGTCGAGATGTTCGCCGCGTTCGTGATCGCTTTCGCCTTCGCGCTGGCGAACCCGGGACCCGCGCTGGCCTGGCTCGCCGCCCGCATCGCGATCTTCCGCTTCATCATCCGGATCCTGTTCGCCCGCCTGGTCCTGGCGGCGCTGCTCGTCGTCGGCAGCGAGTCGGCGACCGAGGGCCTGATGGACGCCATCATCCAGCGGATCCAGATGCTGCTCGGCACGCGGCGAAACTTCGACGAGTCGCAGTTCTGGCAGTCCGTGCGCGACGGCACGATCGCCGGCGTCATCGGGTCCCTCCTCGGCCCCGCGTTCGCCAACGTCGGCAGGCTCATGACCAGGGCCCACGTGCCGACCAACATGATCCCCGACGGCCCGAAACCGAGGCCGATCCCCACCCCGGACCCGACGCCACCGCCGCGGACCCTGACCCCCACCCCGGACCCGACGCCACCGCCGCGGACCCTGACCCCCACGCCGGCGCCGACCCCCACGCCGCGGCCGGTCCCGACCCCGCCGGCGCGGACCCCGGACCCGGTGCCCTCGCCGACGCCGCCACGCGCGCCGCAGCCGGCGCCGACGGTCGCCGAGCGGGTGCGCGAACACTCGGCCGAGTACAGCACGGCGGTCAGCGCCGACATCTCCATCGAGGTGGTCGCCGAGGGCACCGTCATGGCCGTCAACGGCCAGGGCTTCACCGTCACGGGCGGGACGGCCACCTCGGGGGCCTTCAGCGGCACCCTCGACTTCGGCGGGGAGTCCGCCGGCACCGCGCTCAACGAGAAGTTCCACGGCACGTCCGACCCGAACACCACGAGAACGGCAATCAACCCGACCATCACGACCCCGACGACGACGACCACCCCAACCACGACGACCACCACGGATCCGGCCACCGCGACCACCACAACCGGACCGAGCAGCACGACCGGTCCTGCCGCCGGGAGCGGAACCGGCTCGTCGGACCCGGCCAGGACCCCCGAGACCGCCACCAGCGGCGCCGCAGCGCCGGAAGCCTCCACGAACGGCACCCAAACGGCCCGACCGGTCAACACGACCACGGAACCAACCGCCCAGCCCGCCTGGTCCGCGACCAAGGACTGGGACGGCGCGGCCTACGGGGATTCGCCCTTCGACGACATGGGGTCCCGCCCTTCGTCGTTCGACGACACCGACTTCTCCGACACCTCCTCGGTGACCAGCTTCTCCGACCGCTCGATGTCCAGCGCGGACTCGTTCGACGGCACCGAGCCGTGGTCCGGCAGGGACCCGTTCACCACCGACGAATCCTCGTTCGGACTGAACGCATCCGACACGGTCGGCGTGTCCACCGGGCAGCCGGGCCCGGGGCCGGTCGGCGGCGACGGGCCGACGCAGGCGGTGACGGTCACCCCGGCTGTCGCTGCCGCCCCGATCGGTCAGGCCGGCCCGGCAGGCACGGCAGGCCCGGCAGCTACGTCTGCCGCACCCGGCGGAACCACACCCGGCAACCAGACCTCCAACTCTGCGTCCGGCACGAACACGTCGGACGTCAAGACCGGACCCGACGCGACCCCGCCGGCCGGGACGCCGCTTCCCGGCACGGCATCGAACCCGCCGGCCCCGGCCAGCGTCGACGCGTCCCTGGCCGCCGGCGAGGCGACCGCAGATCTGCACGCCGACACCGACCGCGTACGCCCATGGGACCGCACCCTGCCGACCGACCCGGCATCCCGGATCTCCGCGCTCGACGACTGGATCCGCCAGGCCGAACACCGGCCGGGCCGGACCGGCGAGCCCGCGGTGGACTGTGTGCCGCTGGCCTGGGACGTGTTCGCGGAGGTGCACGGTCGCCGGGCCAACCCCGCCCGCGGCGACGGCCTGGCCGGATCCGGCCTCGCCGAGGCGGTCCGGCACGGACCGTCGGCCGTCGACGCGTCCGAGCTCGTCCGCGCGCTCGGCGGTGACACGCCCACCACCAACGACGGCGACAGCGTGCTGGCGTACCTGTCGGACAACGCGGGCGCCATGGCGCTCGTCGTCTCCCGGCCGCAGAAGTTTCGTTCGCACGTCTACTGGGTCGTCTCGGCCGGTAGCGGGACGCAGGTCGTGCCCCGCTTCGTGGACCCGCAGCAGCCGGGTTCGTTCACCCACGACGCCCGGGTGACCACGCCGGAAACCGAGTTCTGGTCGAGCCAGCTCCGCTCGCCCGACTCCGAGATCCTGGTGCTCGGACCGGACGGCCGGGCGGTCGACCTCGGCGCCGAGCGACGTGACGCCCGGACCCGGGGCTTGTCCGACGCGCCGACCGGCGCACGGGCCGCGGGCAGCAATCCCCGCCGGGGCAGAAGCCGGTCGTGGACCATGCCGTCGATGGGATCAGAGCCGCCCGAGCAACAGTCCGAGCAACCCTCACAGCCGGCGACGCCACAGCCGACGCCTACCGGGCCGTTGTCGATGTCGCCCGCGCAGTCGTCGCGCCCGCTGGCGGCCGAGCCGGACCATGGCGAACGTTCGGAGGCCACGGGTTCCGTCCGTCGCCGCTTCCTCCAGCGGCTGCAACAGCTCTCCGCCGCGACCGGCCAACCGTCGACCACCCCAACCACCCCGCTGCCGTCGACCACCCCGCTGCCCTCGATCAGCCCGTACCTCTCCACCAGTCCGCTGCCCCCAGGCAGCCCGCACCCCTCCACCAGCCCGCTGCCCCCAGGCAGCCCGCACCCCTCCACCAGCCCACTGCCCTCAATCACCCCACTCGGTTCGACCACCCCGGTCAGCGCGCATGCCTCGCTACCCCCGTTCACCCGCCTGAACGCGGCCAGGGAACAGCCGCCGATACCGGAGGTGGTCGAGGAGTTCGTGGACGAGGACGATCCCTACGCACCCTGGTCACCCAACATGCTCGACGACGAACGAGGGCGGCCAACGACTGCGCGTACTTCCCGGCAGGACCATGCCGAGCAAGGCGGAAGTTCCAGGCCGACCGGCGCCATGGGGTCGCCCCGCACGATCGTGCCCCTGCCGACGGACACCGCCGGCGTCGACCTACCGACCGCGACCGCCAGAAAGACATCGCCGGCCCGGCCGCCATCGCGCGTGCTGGCGCGCCAGAGGCCACGGCTCGACGTCCAACGGTTCGAGCAGGAGCTGCTCAGAGGCCTGCAGCCGGCCGACTACGACGCTCTCTTCGATGCGTCCAAGGCGGCGGACCAGCGCGCTCTCGAGGCGCACGCGGTCATGCTGCGGGTGACCGGGGAACTCGATCCGACCGGCAGGCGGCTCAAGCTGGTCGGCACACGTCACCGAGCGAAGAAGCTGGTCGACCTGGCTCGGAAGTTCCGCGACCTGAATCTGTGGGAAGGCATCGACGTCCGGTCGTTCCTTGCCGAGAACAAAGACACCGTCCGGTTCTCGGTACAGGTGTCCCGAACCAACTACGGCTCGACCGTCCGCCAGGTGCTGGACCGCTTGAGGCAGCAAGGCTACGAACTACGCAGCGACGATGACATCGTGAACTTCTGGCGCCCCGGCAACCGATGGTTCGGCTTGACCATGAAATTGCGGGACCCCGACGACCGGTTGATAGAGCTGGAGTTCCCGACCGCGACATCGTGGCAGGCGGCCAAGCAGGCGCGCAAGCACCACGAGGTGGTGCGCCTGAAGACAGCACCGATGGCGGATCGGATCAGCGCCTACTTGAACCTGCTTCGGATCAACCGGGACAATGGGCTGAACGCAACCCTGCCCGATGAGCTCGGCCTACTCCCCCCGGCTCAGGAGAAGGGCCTCGCGGAAATCACCAGGGCGCGACCCGAACAATGGCAGGGCTATCTTGACGGCCTGCAACGGGCAGGTCGGACCTTCGCGGACGTCGTCGCCGACCATGGTCTCACCATGGCGGAACTCCCCGGTCCGGAACACCTCGGGCTCCACGACCGGCCCTACCACCAGTTCCCCGGCCGCCGTCCCCCCCGCCGGCAAGAATTCGCCGAGCCTGCGGGAAGCCTGCCGCTGCTCGTCAGCCTCCTTCGCAAGCAGCGCGACCCGGAAGGAGCGACTCCCGAGGCACACGGGACGAGCCTGCCGCCAACCCCGCGCCGGGGATCCGTCGCCATCGAACCGCGCTCGTCCAGCGAGGCGTCGCCGCGCGAGCAGTCGGACGCGCAGACAACGACCCTGCCGGGCGGAACGGTATCCAAGCGACGGGCAACCATTTCCGCCGCGCCGTCGGCATTTACCGGCAGTCAGCAGCCGCAAACGCCGGAACCGAGCCTGCCGGTCAGGAAGGCACCTCGACGGGCAACGATTTCCGAACCGCCGGCGGCACCCACGGACGCGGCGCCACCCCGACGGGAGTTCGGGGACACGTCACCGGGCCAGCATTCGACCGATACACAGGATGTCGAGCAGGAACTGCTCAGAGTGCTCGAGCCCGGCCAGCGGGCAATCCTTGAGCACGCGGCTGACACGGCGCGGCAGCGAGCGGATCAGGCGCTGTCGGTGATGCAGGAGGCGATCAACGAGATCGATCCGAACGGCGAGCGGGCCCGGTTGGTCGGCACCGAGCATCGGGCCAAGACGCTGGCCTCCCTGGCGCGGAAGTTCCGCATCCGGAACCTCGCGACAAGAGTCACACTGGATTCGTTCCTCGCCGACATCAAAGACACCGTCCGATTTTCGGTGCAGGTCTCCAAAGCGGGATACGGTCGCACGGTTCGCGAACTGCTTGCCGGGCTGGCGCAGCGTGGATACGAGGTGCCCGGCGACAACGAGATCAAGAACTTCTGGCGCCCCGGCAACGGGTGGTACGGGCTGAACGTGCCCTTGCGAGACCCCGGTGGCAACTTGCTGGAGCTGCAGTTCCCGACCGAGACGTCATGGCGGACAACCAGGCAGATACACCCGCTCTACGAGATCGCGCGACTGCGGACGGCAACCGTGTCGGATCGCGTGGATGCCTACCTGGACATGCTGCGCATCAACCGCGACAACCTGCTGCACGAGGATCTTCCCGACGGACTCGACCAGCTTCCCCCAGCCAGGGACAACAGCTTCGAGGCGTTCACGAAGAACAATCCTCAGCTGTGGCAGGCGTACCTGCACGACCTGGAACAGGAGGGTCGGACCTTTCCGGACGTCGTGGCCGAGCATGGCCTCACGATGGCGGACGTCTTCAGCGTGGAACGACCGGCGTCCCACAAGGGCAGCGAAGGCTCGCAGACGCCCGCCGAGCCTGCGATCCAACCGGAAGACCCGCCGGGGCGCAGCGCGACGCCGTTGGCCGAACCGTCTCGGCTGCGATCCGAGGACCGGGCCTTCCTCCTGGGTGACGGGAACCATCTCCTCGCCGCGCTGGTCTACTCCGACCTCGATGCCATCGAGCGGTTGGTGGCTTGGGGGGACGACGCCAGGGCCGAGCTGGCTCGCTTGCGCGCTGATCGGGACGAGACCCGGCGCGCGGTCAGCACGGCCGCGCTCGCCAACGTCGTGACGGAGCTGCGCGAGCACCTCCTGACCCGCCTCGACCGGCTCACGCCGGCTCAGCTCGCCTCGTTCCGGGAGCTCGGGAGCCCGCTCCTGGACACCGTGCCCCACGGGGACGACGACGCGCTGCGTGCCGCGCTGGGGGACCTGCTGCGACCAGACGCCCAGCTTGATCGCACGAGTACCGCGCCGGTGCTCCTCGCCGTCCTGCTGGCTCGCTCGGTCGTCGTCGACGACGGTGTGGGGTCCGTCCTTTTCCACGTCACCGGGACGACCGATGAACCGGTCCGGCTCTACCGCCGTGTCCAGAGCGGCACCGGCCAGGCGGAGTTCCACGCTTTCCTCCCCCAGCCACCGCCGCAGCCGCAGCCTTCCCCCGCCGTTGTCCCGGCCGTGCCCCCGCCGGCGCTCGAGAAAGCGTCCGTCGTCAACACCCCGCCCATTGCGCTGCGGTTCCTCCCTCGCAGCGCGCAGACCCTCCGCGCGTCCAGTCCGGCGTGGAATGGGGTCGCCCGCGAGGTGGCGCGGCGGGTCGCCCGCATGGCAGCCAACCGACCGCCCGAGGGTGCGCCCGTCATCGTCACCCTCGAAGGCGACGGCGACGGTCACCGCTTCGGCATCACGACCGGCAATCGGAGCCTGCCCCGCATCCTGTCGGCAACCGAGTTGGGCCGGCGCCGGGCCGAGTCGGCAGCCACTCGTCTGGAGGAGCTGGTCCAGGGGGAACTCAGGGAACTCGCCAGAACCAAGGGAGAGAACGCGCCCATGGTCATCTTCCGGCACCGGGCCAGGACCCGGACGCCGGACGGTACCGGGGACGGCGGGGGCCGCGGCACGGTGACGGTACACGTCGACATCGCCGACTCGTGGTACACGAGTCGCGCGCCGCTCAACGACTTCCGGCCGGTAGCCCCCGCCGCGCGGGTGGGCGAACGGGGCCAACTCGACGAGGTCGCATTCGCCGCGGGGATTCCGGTCAACACGCTGCCCGGTCTCGCCGGTCTCGTCACCACGCTGCGGCGGTACGCCGACCAGCACGGCGCTGACGAGAAGACCTACGCCGGGGACCAACTCCCGGAGACCCTCTTCAAAAACTACCGGCATCTGGTCGGCGACGGGATGGTCGTCGTCCTCGGCAACATCGAGGTGCTCGTCCGGCTCGATCTGACGAACCCCCGCCGGGAGAACGCGTGGCCCGAGTCAGCGGACACACCGAACGAGAAGGAGAACGAGAAGGAGAAGAAGGACAAAGAAGAAACCGAAGACAACGAGGACGAGAAAGAGAAGGAAGGCAAGAAGGGCCGGGGCGCGAAGGCCGGGAAGACCCGGGGTGCCCGGGAGAGTCCCGCCGGCCGAGCCGGTCAGGTCCGGGCCAACGAGACGATCCACGGCAACTTCCAGGTTGGCGCGCAAAGCGAAAGCCATTCGGGCCCGACCGGCTGGTTCCGCTTCGGCGGCTCGATCGGGTTCTCCTTCGGCATCGCTGACAGGCTCATGTCGGTGCGGCTCGGCGTCGCCCTGCGGCACGTCCGGAACCTCATCAACCGCTCGACCGGCACGGTCCGGGACGCCGAGGTCGGCCGGGTGGAGGACACCCGCGAGGACGGCGCTCTGCTGTCGGCCGACGCGACGTACCACCTGCGCGTCCGGACGCGTGCCGCGCAGACCTGGGACAAGATCACCCCGACGCAGATCCGCCCCACGGAACGGCTGACCCTCGCGCTGCCGGAGAAGTACCTGACCCGCGGCAAGCCCGGCGAGGCCGCCGCACTGGCCGCCGCGATCCGGCCCAAGCAGTCGATCCCCGTCAACGCCGATCAGCGCCTGCCGAAGGCCTTCTACGCCTCGAACCTGACGAGCCTGCACCTGCTCGCCGACGACATCATCAAACAACTGGAGAAGGAGCGCGGACCGATACCGCTGGGCCACCCGCTGCGGGACTCCGTGTGGCATCGGGTGTCCAATCTCGACACCCATCTGGACAAGGCGGTCAACCGGCATCGCGGCTACGAGTTCACGCTCGTCGAGGACGGACGGATCACCGCCAACGTCCGGATCCGGACCCGTCGCGCCCCCGGCAGACCACCGCGTCCGATCAGTGGCCCGAGCAACAAGGCGCACGTCGAGGAGGTGCAGACCGCCATCGCCGGCACGACGGCCGGGACGTCGATCACCAACGAGGACGTCGTCGAGCCGAGCCTCGAGTTCCTGTTCGTCAAGGTCCCCAAGCTGAAGTTCGGGTTGAAGCTGCCCTACGCACGCTGGTCGTGGAACGATCGGGACGGCACCTCCTCCGGCCGGATCGGTCTCTGGGTCCACGTGTCGAGGTATGCCAGCTACACCTCCGCGTACGACATGGCGCTCGAGCACCAGGCGACCGTGCAGGTCCGCCGGCGCCGCAACGTCCTGGTCAGGGCCCGGGACGCCGCACGCAGAGCGCGGCCGACGACCCGGCTCAGGCATGCTGGTTCCAACTACGAGCCGAGAACCATTCGAGGCCGGGCGATGGTCCGGGTTCCCACCGCCGACGCGGTCGCGTACTCGATCGAACCGCCGACCCCGCCGGGTGTGGTACCGCCGGAGGTACCACCGACGACGTTCACCACCACCACACCGCCGACCGTCCCGCATCACGTCCGCAAGGGCCGAGGCGTCGGCATGGGGCTCGTCGAGATCGATCCGGAACTCGTCGACAGATTGGTCCACCGGATCGAACAGGAACTGGACAAGTACGGCTATCTGGTCCGCGACCCGGACGACACGTTCAAGCGCAACAACTGGTTCAGCCGCAAGCGCGACAGCCAGGTCAACAACGGCGTGCGGCTGCGCAAGCTCCTCTCCGAGGCGGCGCTGCGGGCGAACTTCGACGGCATCCATCAGAACGGGTTCGAGTTCAGCCTCGTCAAGCGCCACACCGGCTGGTTCACCAACTTCCGCGTGCGCTCGGCACGGGTGACGATTGTTGCGCGCCCTGCAACGAACGAGGACAGAACGGGCAGGACCGTCATCAAGGATCCGACCGCCAATCCGCGGCTCACCAACGAGCGGCAGATCGTGAACCTCGAGATGGGGCTCGACTTCGCCGGCGCGTCCGCTGGCGGAGGTCAGGGATTCGCGACCGGGGCAAAGTTGCGTTTCATGCCGTCCAAGGCCGGCAAGCAGCTGCAAGGGGCCGGCATCGGGGTGGAGTTCGACCTGGGCGTCAGCGGCGACGAATCGGTCAACCACGTCAGCAACATGCCCCGGCTGATGGAGTACCAGAAGGACCTCACCGAGTTCGACCACACGACCAACATCCGGGTCGTGATCCAGCACGACGAGCGGCAGTCGTGGTGGCGCCGAGGTCAGCGGCTCCTCAACCACGTGTTGGGCTGGCTGCGCCTGCCGCGGATCGGGTCGGTGACCGACCACCGCCTTCCGCACCCGCTTCCCCCTATCTCCACCACCGCGACGGTGCGGGTGGTGCCGGCCTTCAACACAAAGCCGTCCCACCGCGTCTCGAAGGCGGAGACAGTGCCCGGGCGGAAGAACACACCGAAGTCGATCTTCAAGAAGGCCGCTGTCGCCTATCTGGATGTCACCGGGCTGCTGCCGACGGCCCGTGCCCACATGGGCGGGATGGCCAAGCCCGGCGGCACGGCCGACGAGGAGCTCTCCACCTTCCTCAGCCACAGTCAGGTCCTGTCCCAGTGGGCCGAGGTGACCGAGGGCGTCACCACCGACGGGCCCTTCAAGACGAGGTTCTTCCGGGACAAGCACCGCATCGTGTCGTTGAAGGCCGACGTCGGCCCGTCGCAGTTCGTCGGCGCGACGAACGACCCCTACGTCCTCGGCCTGATCAAGCTCTCCCTGACCCAGGCCGGCCAGTCCACGAGCCGGCGAAAGGGCCTCGGGGTCGCCCCGCTCGACGTCGCCGCCGGCGGAGATCCTGGGCATACCGACGTGACCGGGCTGAGCGGATCGGTCAGCCACGCGATGCGGTGGGGTGCGGGTCATGAGCGGGCGACCCGGCAGACCGGTGGTCGCGAGGAACTGGGACTCGGCTTCCAGAAAGGGTACGCGTTCCGGGCGCCCGTCTCGTACAACCTCCGCATCGGCAAGACGAAGCGGGCGAAGCTGCTGCCGAACAGCAACCACGTCCCGGCCGACCGCACCATCGACGACGTCGAGCCGATGATCTACGTCTTGTCGGAGCCGGACGCGCTGGAGGCCTACGCGAACGGCGAGGTGCCGCTCGACGCGGATCAACTCCTGGAAATTCTCGCCGCGTGGAGCAGCGGCGAACTGGAGAGCTCTCCCCAGTTGAGGGCCCGCGTCCTCACCCGGTGGGCGAAGACCGCCGCCGCCACCGGGTCGGATCCGCATCGGGAACTGCGCCAGGACGCCGCCCGCGAGTTGGCCCGTGGCCACGCCTGGGCGGACCTCGAGATGCCGGACGAGGTAGCCCGGGACTTCCGAGCCGAGTTCGGGGTCGACCTCGCCGAGCCGATGCAGACCCGCCGGCTCAGCGTGCCGCCGTACCTGAAACCGGGGCACGCCTCGCTGGGCCACAACGGCGTCCACTCGCTGAACCTGGCCGAGAACCGGCGCTTGTCCGACCTGGTGATGCAGGCCGTGGACAGCCTCGCGCCCGGCCTGTTCGGCAAGACCCACGCCAACATCCCGACGGCGCCCGACCCGGCCCGCCGGAAGTGGTGGCACCGCAGCCCGCAGTCTGCCCCGTACGTGGGGAGGCTGCAGGCCGGGGTCGACGCCATCCAGGCCCTCTTCGACGGGGGGCGGGAACAGGCGCTGCTCGAACAGACGCTGAGCCCGGACGGGTTCACCATCCCCTTCCCCAACCCACACGCCTGGCTGGGCGAGAACGTCATCGAGGTGAACGTCAAGGCTCGGCTGGTCAGCGAGCCACGGTTCGGCGACTACATCAAGGGCAGTGGGCTGGAGATGTACCGGCACCGGTACGTCGAACGCCGGACGGCGACGCGGCGGCAGTTCACCCGCGGTACCTCCGTCGGCTTCAAGGGCACACTCGACAACCGGCCCGAGACGACGCCGACACCCGAGGAGCAGCGTCGCGACACGCAGCAGAAGGTCACCGGCGGCCCCGGCATCCGGTGGGCCGACGGGTACTCCTTCGCATCGGCGGAGAACCAGCAGTGGACCGAGGAAAGCACGGTCTATGACTGGGGCAATCAGTACCACGCCGACGCGGACGTCGAGTACATCGTCACGGCCCGGCGCAAGAAGCTCGGCGGACGCCGCGTCACCAACTGGCTGACCAACCGGGTCATCGCCCGCTTCCGGTACTTCATGTCGGGACCGCGCAACCGTTCGACCGTGCTCCGGGCGCCCCTGGCTGCCGTCCGCGTGACGGCCGCCGTCGTCGGCGACCTCGCCAGGTGGCTGGCCAGTCCGATCTCCCGCCGGCGAGAACGCCGCCGGGACCGGGGACCGGAGTTCAGTCGAACGGTCACCGGCCGGGTGCAGCTCAAGATCCCCCGGAGCGTCGCCGAGGCGACGAAGCTCTCGCAGCCCACCGGCCTCCGCGCGAGCCTCAACCCGGCCTGGCTGCCCGAGGATGCCTTCGTCGACGCGGTACAGTTCCACGGCGCGGAGGCCGCCAGCCGCCGGCTGCTCGGTGCGCTCTTCGAACGCCCGGTCAAGTGGAACCGCTGGTGGCCGTCGCGCTGGGTGACCCGCCCCGGGTACCACACGAGCGTGTCCGTGCGGGCGCTCACCACCCGCGACCTGCTCGCGGCCAACCTCATCGATGCCGCCTTCGCCCCGGGTGGCGTGCCGATCGCCACCGGCGCGTTCGTGCCGGGACACTCGAGCCGCCGGGCGGACCTCACGCTGCGTGGCCGGCTCGAGGAGATGGAGGTCGTCAGCGCGCTCGACGGCACCGGCACGGGCCGGTACGTGAAGTACCAGCAGGGCGTGAGCGCTTCGACGACCCACGACACGCCCTATGTCGCGCTCAGCATGGACGCGGGCGGCCCGGCCAGGCTGACGGTCACCGACGACGCCAACCCCGGCGAGTCGTACGGCGCGCACCGCACCGAGGGCGACACCGGCCTGAGCCGGGACGCGCCCAAGTCGCACACCAGCACGTACGCCGACGCGCACCGGCGCGAGGAGCACGTCAAACAGCAGGGGCCCGCCGTGCTCGTGCGGCTGCGCGGCAGGTACCGGCTCGACGGCCAGAAGCGGGTCGTGCACTGGTGGCGCCCGACCTCCACGGGCCGGCGCCGCACCAGCGACGAGTTCGGCGGGGACGTGTACGTCGTCATGTTCAAGGCCGAGTACGACGCATTGGTACAGCGGCAGCGCCGCGCCGAGTTCGGCAGGACGACGGACCGGAAAGGGCGCGGCAGGGCACCGGTCGGTGGACCCGGCTCACCGACCCTGGATCTGGCCGACGCCGTCGGGAGGTTCAATCCGGAGGCCGTCGCGGGAGTGCCCGCGGATCGACCCGACCTCGCCCTCCGGGCCCATGCGCGCGAGCTCGGCCGGCGGCTCCGGCCGCGACGGGGCGATGTGGTCGTCGTCGAGGCCCGCACCCCCGACCAGCACCGGCAGCTCAACGCCTGGGCCGCGGAACACCTGACGCGGCGCGAGATCGCCGCCGTGCACGCGGAGTACGCGGAGAACCGCGCCGGCCGGGACCTCGTGACCCTGATGACCGCCGCGGTGAACAACGCCCAGCCGGCCGGTCCCAGGCGCGAGCCGCCCCTGCTGGCACACCTGCAGAACGACCCGCTGCGGACCGCCCGCGCACTGGCCCGCGAACTGCACACCCCGGTCGAGCTGCGGGTACGCGACGAGGACGGCGACGTGACCGCCCGGTTCAGCGTGGCGCCGGACGGGTGGTACACCGAGCTCGAGACCAACACCCGCAGCGCGCGCCCGGCCGAGGCGGAACTCGCGGTCGACGCTCTGCCTGCCGGACTGCTCGACGAGTGCGTGCGCCTCGGCATCAGCCGGGACGAATTGGTCGAGCTGGCCCGCGGCCGCCGGCGGGACATCTCGGCCGACGTGGAGGAGCTCATCCGCGGCCGGCAACCGGCGTCGGAACTGGCGACCCTGCCGTTGACGCCCGAGCAGGAGACGGCGCTGGCCGACCGCCGGCTCACGGCGGAAGATCAGGAGCCCGGGCCGGATTCGTGGCTCGAGTCGCTCATCGCGACCGCGCGGCAGCACCCCTGGCCCTCGGCCGCGATCGAGCAGATCGCGGAAACGACCGCCGACGAGCTTCGCACGCTGATCGCGCAGCTGCGCGGGCTGCCGGACGACGCGCCGCTGCCGCCACGGTCGGCCATCGCGACCATGCTCGGGATCCGGATCGAGACGATGACCGGCAGCGGGGTCTCGACCATCAGCGGGCCGGAGACCGGCCAGCCGCTCGTGCTGGTCGAGGTGGGCGAGAACGAGTACCGCCCGACCGAACCGGTCGAGAGGCCGGCAAGCATGACCCAACCGCCCGGATGGCCGGGGCCGACCGGGTCGACCGCCGACGAGAACCTGCCCAAGAGCATCCTCAGGGGCGGACCCGGCGAGACGTTCGAGATTCTTGCGCCGTTCCCGCCGCCCTCGCCCCGCCGGATCAGCCTGACGCTGGCGCACAAGGACCTCGACGACCCGGCCCGGCCGGCCGATCGCCCGGATGAGTCCATCGGCGTCCCCGCTCTCCCCGTGGACCTCGAAACGGGGGGCACGTCGCTCGATGCTCACCTGAGCCCGAGCCGCGCCGAGCGGCGCGAGCTGGACTACCAGTACGACACGGTGTTGGCCCAGCTCGAGGTGTACATCGAGGGTCATCCCGAGGAAGCCGCGAGACGGGCGCTGGTGCACAGCCACATCAGCACCGACACCGTCATGAACGTCACCAGGACCTGGGCGCTCGTCAATGAGCTCCGCGGCCTGCTGCAGCAGTACCGGCAGGAGGATCACCTCCACCCGTCGGTGCTGCGCCCGCGCGAGCGGCCCACCGCTCCCGCAACGGATCCCGACCTGGAGATCGGCCTGGGCGACGACGACCACAGCGAAATGGCGATAGCGTTCGAGGACGACGAAACAGCCGTACCCCTCCAGAGCATCGCCGTGCGCTCCGCCGCCGGCCCGTCCGCCCAGCCCGGTAGCCCGGTCGCGCGGCCGCATCGGCCCCGAGACGCGGAACCGTCCCGGGACAAGCCGGCCGAACGCGACGAGACCGCCGGCAGTGACCGGACCAGACGGGAACAGGCCGAAACGAGGCTGCGGAGCTACATCGCGAGCCGTCCCGACCCGGATGGCGACCGGCTGCGGAACCTGGAGAGTCTGCTCACGTCGGGGATCGGCGACCAGTTCATCGCGAACATTCTCGACAGCCAGCGGGAACGGTACGAAGGCCAGGACACCGGCCAGCAGCAGCAGGGACCGATCTGGTGGTACGAGGGCAACGACACCTTGCCCGGACGGACGTACGCACCGAGGCCGCTCCAGCAGGAGTGGCTCGCGGACAACGGCCTTCAGGTGGGTTGGGTGCCGTCCGACGGGAACTGCGTCTTCGCGTCGGCGCTCAGGACGGTCACGCCGGAACTCCTCACCCAGGCCGCCCGGCTGGTCGCCGGCGCCGCCGGGCTCCCGGTCCCCGGCGACATCAACAGCGCGGAAGGGTTCCGGCAGTTCCTCGCCAGTCTGTTGCGGCGATCGCTGGTGAACGAAACCATTCAGCGGGAACTCCACCTCGACTTTGCCGCGATCTACCCGGCGAACCACCCCATCGTCCGCGAAGGATCGGCGGCGCTGACCATCGAGGAGCTCGCCAGCTCGGTGGCAGAGTTGGGCGAGTTCGACAACGCGCGGGGTGACTACTACTGGATGGTCGTGACCCAGTTCTTCCGGTGGGCGAGCAGCATCTCGAACGCGAACGGCGGCAGTTTCCGGGTGAACCTGCAGGGACTCTCGGAAGGTAAGGGCCAGGCGGTGCTGGCCGGGGCCACCGACGACGCACCGACCCACGTCATCGTGCTGGTCGACCAGCACTACCTGCCCACCCGGATCCGGTCGGGCGCATCCCGCCAGGGCGGCTCCGGCCAGAGCGGTGGCGGCGCGACGGTGCTGACGGCCAAGGTGGAGTTCGACCTGCCCCGGTCACCGCTCACTCCGCCTCCGCACCGGAACGCAGCGCGGCTGCGGGCCGAGGTCGACGCGGCGGCCCGGCGCGCCGACGAACTGGACCCGCGGGTACTGGCGGCCGTCGCCGACCAGGGCGAGGCCGGGGAGGACGCCCGGGCCGCGTGGCGGGCCTTCGCCGACGGGCTGGCGTCGCTGCGTGCCCGGATCGACGGCGTGACCGAGGAGACGCTGGCCACCACCCGCACCGAGTTCGGCAGTCTGCTCCTCGGCTACGGCCTCGCCGCCCAACGACTCGCCGACCTGGGCACGGTCCTGCCACGCAGCCGCGAACTGGTGGAGCCGGACCCGCCGGCAGCGGCGCGGGACGGGGTGCCGGTCGCTCCCGGCGTACGGCGGGCACGCCGTCCCGGCGAGCCCGCGGGGCTGCTCGGCGGCGCCGTCGCGTTCGAGGTCGAGTTCGGCGGGTTCGAGCTCGAACATCCCGGCGGTGTCGAGCGGCTGATCGACCGGGAGCTGTTCCGCAGGCCCAACCTGCTGTCGGCCACCGCCGACGTCGGCAACGTCCTGGAGGTCCGCACGCTGCCGATGGCCAGCGTCCTCGGCGAGGAGAACCGGGCGGACCCCGACCTGGTGCTCGACGCGTTCGCCGATCTGCGCGCCCGGCTGGCCGCGGTGACCGGGCCCACGCCGCTGACCGCGGTGTTCCCGGAAGCGGACGGCCCGGAGGCGGACGGCTTCGCGCACGAGGTGCCGGACGTGGTGATCCGGCCCCGGTCCAACCCGCCCGGCGAACTGTACGTGCAGCTCACGGTCGGCGCGGCGCCGCACGCCCTGGTCGCACCGCTGGAGGTCGTGGCGGAGGGCACGACGTACAACCCCAGGTCGCGCATGCACCTGTTCAACGGACTCGACTTCGGCACCCTGGTGACCCGGGAGTACCTGACCGAGCATCTCGGGCAACGGGTGCCGACGTTCGCGCTGCCCTTCCTCACCGACGTGCCGGGTGCCGACGAGCTGCGCGGCTACCTCGCGCTCGTGTACGCGCAGGTCGCCGCGGTGCTGGACCACGGGACCAGGCCGCCCGCGAACCGGGTGTTCAGCAAGAACTACGTCGCCGCCGCCGCCCGTACGGCGTTGGCGGGCCTCCGTGCGGGACTGCCGTCCACCGGGCAGGACTTCCTGGACCAGCACCACGACGAGATCACCGCGCTGCTGCTCGACACCTTCATCACGAGCGTCAAGTCGCCGGTGCCCCCGGACCAGTTGCTCGACCTGCCGCTGTGGAACCCCGGCGCCGGCACGGTGCGGACCTACCTCGCGAACGCGCTGCGGCCGCTCGGACCGGGAGACCCGCCGGTGAGCCAACACGATGCGCTGGAGATCGGCGCCAACATGCCGACGATGGACGACAACGGAGGAAGGCTCGGCAAGCCGCTGGCCGTCGTGGAGGTCCGCCACTTCGGCGAGCAGTGGGTCGACGAGCCCCAGCTACACCGGCACCTCGCCACCTTCGACTACATCGTCAACGCCGGATACGACCGGCCGGCGGCCGACGGGTCCCGGCCGAGCCCGCTGCGCGGGCGGGTGCTGTCGGCCATCGCCCGCAGCCGGGCGGACCTCCCGGTCGCTGCGGCGATCGCCGAGCTCCGCACGGCGCTGGTCGAGACACGTGAACTGGCGGCGGACTGGCTGGCCGCCGACGTCGACGAACACCCGCACACCAGGCTGAACGACACCGACGGGCTGCACCTGCTGGAACTGGTGGCCGCCGCGATGGCCGGCGACGACGTGCGGCCGCTGCTCGACCCCGCGTTGGCCGTGGCCACCCGGTACGCGCGGAGGCTGAATGGGGGACGCCAGCTCGTGCGCGACACACATCGCGACGTCCTGCTGGAATCCCGCGACCGGTGGATCGGCGTCGTCCGGGCACTGGACGAGTACCGGTTCCAGCTGACCGGACAGCGCCTCGACCCGGATCTGCTGGCGTCACTGGAGGCCGACGACGACACCGGCGCGATGTCGGACGACGACTCCGAGCTGACCTCCGGCGACGAGGCGATGACGGACGACAACCTCGCCGCGGAAGCCGGCGACGGCACTTCCGGCAACGACGCCGAGCCGCCGGCCGGCGCAGTGCTGCGGCTGCGCGGCGGTTTCAGCGCTCGGCGCGACCACCCGTCCGACGACGAGTCCGAGCCCGACTCGGACGGGGACGGGTCCGAGCCGGACAGGGACGCGTCCGGCACGACGCCGGCCGAGGGGTCCGGCGCCGCCCGCGGATCGTCGTCGAGCGGCCGGAACCTGCTGATCCACCACGTGCCGCTGGTGCGGGACCCGGAGCAGCCAGATTCGCGCCTGACCGCGACGGAGTACCTCGGCCGGCACTGGAGGGGAACGACGCCTCCGTCGTCGAACCCCACCCCGGAGGACATCCCGGTCGTGGTGCTCATCGGAACGGCCACCGACGTCGGTCCGCAGTTCGTTGAGGACCTCGCCGAGCGTGGCGTCCTCGCGATCATCGAGGCGACCGATGCCGATCAGCGGGACCAATACTGGGGATATGCGCCCAACTGGGACGACGGGTCGCTGTTGAACCCCTCCTCCGATCGTCTGGTGGGCCTGGTCCAGGAACTTCGCGCGGGGTACGTCCAGCGGTTGGCCGCCCTCGCCCTGAAGGTGAGCCGTCGGCGTTTCGAGGCCGGTCAGGACTTCGTGACGGCCGCGGACCTGTGGCAGGTTGTGCACGCCGCCATCGGCCGGCACGGCGGTTTCCAGCTCGGACCGGTTCGGGCCGCCGCGCGGCTGCTGGATCCGTCGCTCGACCTGCGGGTCCTCGCCGACGGTCGGGTCGGCATCGATCCGGGCCTGATCCACCGGGGCGTCGAACTGCCGGCACGGCTCGCCGGGATGGTCGATCAGCAGTACCGGGGACAGATCGACGGGCCTCAGGTTCTGATCTTTACGGCCGCGACCGCTGCCGACGTCGAGTTCCTGGCTCGACCGGGCGTCATCCTGATTGCCCGGGCGTCCGAGGAGGACACCGAGGTCGTCGAGTGGCGTGCGGTGTACGTGGAGATCCGCACCGGTAGGTTGGTCGCCGAACTGGAAAACGAGGATCTGGCGGCGCTGATCGACGAAGCGCGGGCCGAGGAGCGGCGGGACGTCGAGTCATCGGTCGCCCCGATCCAGCGGCGCGTGTGGGCACTGGACGGCATGGTGCGGATAGCCAGGGAAACCGTCGACCAGGCGCTCTGGCTTGCCGTGCGCGATGAACATCACGGCCTTCCCGCGGGTGCCTCGGACTACACGTTCCTGCTCGGCGCGCACCTCCTCCACATGCTGCACCGTTCCGGAGTACGAGCGACCCGGAACGGCCCTCGGCCGCCGGTGGACGCACGGGTCGCGTACGGCGTGGGCGAGCACGCGGCGTTCGCCGCCGCGATCGTTGCCGCGCAGGACGATCTGCAGGCGATCGAGGGCTGGACGGAGGCCGAGGAGGACATCTTCGAGCGGCTGGCGAACCCTGCGACGGACGGGCACCTGCCCGAGTACGACACGGAGTTCCTGGGCGCGGTGGAGACCGCTGTCCGCGGTCGGCTCGCGGAGCTCGTGACGGATCTCCCCGACAACACGATCGAGCGGCTCCGGCCGCGGCTGCTGGCGCACCAGGTACCCGGAATCCACGACGCCGACATGGAGCGGTTGCGGGCCTGGGTGACCGAGCAGGTCCGGGCCGCCGAGCCGCACCCCGAGGTGCAACCCATCCTGCTGGACCTCCTCGGACGCCTCGTCGACCGCCCGGTGCTGGTCTGGCATCGGGACCAGCCGCCGGCCATGTTCTGGCCGGGAGGCGAGGAACCGCCGATCCATCTCGTTCAGGCCTCCCCCACCGGGCAGGGTCGATGGGGCCAGTTGGTGCGCTATGCCGTGGCCGCCTGGGTCACCGCCAACTGGGACGGGCCCGCGCGCACCGCGGATCACCTGATCGAGCATGCGGCACGGATGTGGGCGAGTCGGCTGATCGTGCCGGCGGATCGGTTGATCGATGCCGCGACCCGGCCCGAGTTCGTCATCCCGACCGATGTCACCGGGGGGCAGACGGCCCGCGTCCTCGCCCGCAGCTACGACGTCCTGCCGAACCCGACCGATGGTGCGGTCGGGGGCTTCCTGCCCTTGGCCGACGGGTGGGCCATCCAGGATGTCGGTGCGGGTGCGTGGGTCCGCCCCGGGCAGCTACCGGGCGATGTCGCGCCGCCTGAGGTGCGAAGGAACACCATTGTCCTGGGCGGTGCCGGACAGCCCGCGGCCGCGGTTCCCGATTCGGTCCGGCGGTGGGTGCTCAGTCAGATCGACCTCCAGGGGCTCGCGCCAACCATCGAGCTCGTCGACCCGGGGCGGCCTCGTTGGTGGCCCTACGTCGGTCCTGCCCTCCGGAGGAGCGATCACCCGTTGGTACAGGTACCGGCGGGGTTCGTGATGGGGGCGACGGACGGTCCCCGGCTGGACCCGGTCCGGGAACTGCCGGCGACCAGCCGTGCCAGCCTTGTCGTGCTGGGTCCGGTTCGGGCACGGGACGTCGTCGCCGTCGTCTCCGCGCTGCACCAACCGGAACGCCTGGGGCTGGTGGTCGACCTGCGGTTCGCCGACCGCCCGACGACCGGATCGGGCCTGCGTTGGTCGGCGACCGACCTCGCGCATCACCTGAACGTAGCGGTCGTGCTGCCGCCCGGCGAACTCGCGGTCGGCGATGCCCTGCCCGCTCACCTGACCCTGGTACCGACGGACCGGCTCGGCCGGCGGACGTTCGTGTCGCTGGCCGAGGCCGCCGAGGTCCGGCCCGTACGGTATGCCGGTTCGTCGGTCGACGTGCACGGCGTCCTCAACAACCGCCTGGCCGCACCGGACACCTACCTGCTGCCGGACGGCTGGGAACTGCAGGTCCTGCCGCGCGGGATCTGGCTGCGTCCGGCCAGCACCCCCGACGCCGTCCGCACCGCGGTCGGCGATGCTGCGGGTACGCCGAGATTCGCGGTCGGCTTCGGCGATGAGCTGGTTCCGGCCGGGATCATGGCGACGATCACGGAACTCGAGGCCGCGATCCCAGGGGCCACGTTCCAGCGCGTCGACGTGCGGACCGACTGGGTCGAGATCGCCCGCGACGGGGCGGAGCGGCCAGGTGCAGACCATGGCGGAGTCGCCGGCGGCGACGGCCAGCCACGGTTCGCCGTCGTTCGCGGACCCGACGGTTCGTGGTCGCTGCGCCTGCGGCCGGACGGTCTGACGGTCGAGCCGAACTCGATCGAAACGTTGGCGGACGTCGTTCAGGCGGTCACGGAGCTGGCGCAGTCGCCCGAGACGGAGATGATCAGGGTCTCGATCGAGGCCGACGGTCACGCCGGCTCGGAGCCGGAGGCCGTGAACGCCGGGCAGCGGCGCGCGGACGCGGTGCAGCGAATCCTGCGGGAAGAGATCGACCAGACCCATCACCCCCGGATCCGCTTCGAGATCCACCAGCACGCGCGGACGGAGGGTCCCGCCTCCGCGGATGTGGCGGTGCGTGTCCGGGCCGTGCGGCTGCAGGCCGAGGTGCGGGGCGCGCGCGCCCTTGTCGCGGAACAGCCCCGGCCGGTCGAACCCAAGGGCATGCTGCGGGCTTGGCGGCTGGCGGCTCCAGCCGCGGTCGCGCCCGGTCAGGCCGACGACCCCACCCACGGACCCCGGGCGTACGGCGCCGTGGTCCTCGAACCGGCGTACCTGAACGAGGACGACGTGGGGCGCGCCGCCGTCGAGCGGCTGCGGTGGCTGGCCGAAAGCGTCGCGACGGAGTATGCCCAGCCGGAGTCCGGTCTGACGGTGGTGGCCAGGCTCTGGCACGGGGAGTCGGCGCTGCCCGCCGTCGTCGCCGGTGGATTCCTCCTCCAGCAGCCGCCGGGCCGGCCCGGGCCGGCGATGGTGGAGATGGTGCGGCTGCTGAACGCCGGCGAGTTGCTCAGGGACATCAACACGGTTGGGCAAGTGCGGGGCACCGGCCTCCCTTCGGCCGAGGATCGGGTGACCGTGGTCCTCACCGAGGCGGCTCCGGGCACGGCACGCCAGTTCCACCACCTGCTGGTGCAGGCCAACCGTGAGCGACGGACCACCGGCGAGTTCTTCGTGCGGACGCTGACCGTCGTCGACCACACCACGAGGGACACGTACCGCGTCACGTTCGGCCCACTGGACCCCGAGAGCAGGGCCAGGAGGCTGTTCCACCGGGTCCGCGGCATGGTCGGTGGGCATGTGGTCGGTGCAGAGCCACCCTACGACGTCATCGGCCCGCCGCCACCCGAGTTGCCCGTGCCCCTGGATGGTCCTTTCCAGGGTGCGGAGTCCTGGCGCCAGTGGGCCCTGCAGGGTGTGTGGCCGGTGCCCGCCGAGACCGGGCAGCCCGGCGCGGCGGGCGAATACCCGTGGGTGCTTCCGGCCCAGGCGCACGGGCGCCGAATGACGCTGCCGCAGGAGGGCAACCAACCACCCGCCGATGTCGTCGTGATCCTCAACGGAGGCTATCCGACGGGGATGTGGATCAATGGAGTCCGGCCGGCGCTGTATCCACGGGTTGACGGACGCCGGCCTGATGACGCCGAGGCCGACGCCGCCTACCTTGTCGACGACCCGCGCATCGCGGCGCGTGAATTGCAGCAGTATCTGGCCACCACTATCGGCGCATGGGACGGCCTGGCGGTCGGGCCTTGGGCTCAACACCTGGAAGTGACCGGGCAGAGATACTACCTTGATCTGCTCACCAACCTGTCGGCAGTGCCGGCAGGACATCGCAATGTGCACCACCTCCTCATGGACCGCGAGTTCCCCGATCGACCGGAAGCCGTGGCGCTTGCCGTGCAGAACGGCCTACCCGGGCGGTACCCGTCGACCTTCCTCCACGACCAGCTCATGGCGTTCGTCGACCAGCTCGGCTGGCCCACGGCCCGCCATGTCGTGGTCGAGCGCGGAAGGCTCACCGAGGACGACCGCTCGCTGCGGCTCAGCCGGGGGCCCGTGGAGGCCGCCGAGTACCTCCGCGACTGGCTGCCCGAACCCGCGGACCGGCGACCGCTGCTCGTCGTGCTCGCCGACGCCGAACCGCGGGCGGACGACGGCGGCCCGTTCATCCGGGCCCTGGCGCAGCAGGTCGCCGTCGTGGCTCCGGAGGCCGTGACGCTCGTGAACGGCGTCGTCGTGACCAGGTGGCGTGTCTGGGAGCCGGACGGCTCGACGCGGTCCCGGATTCCCACCCTCGCCGAGGTGGCCCACACCACCGTGCTGCGCGAGCTGGTTCGACGGGTCGAGGCCGGCACCGCGACCGACGACGATGCCGCCGGGCTGCGCCGCCTCTTCGACCACACGTCGCCGCCGAGCGACCGGGCCGAGGAGGGGACCGACGAGACGGGGATCGTGATACGGCGCGAGCTCGTCGGCGGACCCACCGCGCAATGGTTCGACTGGGTCCGCAACCTGGTCGAGCTGGCCCGGACCAGGCCGTTCCTCGTCGTGGACTCCCGCCGCGCGGAGCGGGACGACATCCACCTCCGGGTGCCCGTCGCGGCCGTGCGGACCGTCCCCGGCCTGGACCATCGCTCCGTGGTCCACCTCGAGGAAGCGCTTCGTAACCCGGTCTCAGCCGACGCCCTGACCGCGCGGCTCGAGGACGGGCTGCTCCGACGGGAAGCCCAGTCATGGACCTGGGCACGGGAATTCGGGCTGGTTGTCCAGTCGCCGCCGCAAGACTCCCTCATGCTCCAACTCGACGATCCGTCGCCGGAGGCGATCCGGTCCGCGGTACGCGACGGTGCCCTCACCGCCCGGGTCGGTCCCGGGGATTCGCCAGTTGTGCTCGTCCGGGCGTACGGCCGGATCGACGTCGACGTCGCCGAACTGCCCGCCGTCGACGGCAACGAGGCATCCTCGATCGCGCTCGTCGGGCGACCGTCCGACCCCGTGGCGGTGACCCGCTACCACGAGTCGGGGACCGTCGTCGCGCCGCTGACGGCACTGCTGCCCTCGGCGCCGCCACCGTCGGTGACGCAGGGGCTCCTCGACAGCGGACACCTCGTGTTCGAGGCCGGCCGGATCGACGGCGCCACCATCCGCGTCCCGTCCGGGCGAACGCTCACCGCGCAGGAGTACGTCACCGAGGTGGTGTGGCCCGATGCACCGCGCATCCTGATCCTCGCCGAGCCGGTCAGCTCCGACGTCCAGTTCCTGGCCGACCTGCGCGGCCTCGGCGTCGTGCCGATCCACCGGCCCGTGGACCGGGTCGGCCGGTGGCGGACCACGATCACGAGACCGGACGGTCGCCCCATCGACGTCACCCTGGCCGGCCTGGCCGATGTCGTGGGCACGCTCCTCGTCCTGGGATGGCAGCCGCCGTACGCGCTGCTGCGCAGCATCGTGGCCAACCATCTGCCCGCACCCGCGTCGTGGGTCAATCTCCCACTGGCCGAAGGCGAGGTCGCCGCGATCCAGCGCGGCGAGGCCGTCTTCCGATCGGCGTACTCGCACCCGCCGCAGCGTACGGTGGCGGTTTCGCCGGCGGTGTACCGCCAGATGTACGTCACCGTCCGCGGGCAGGCGAGCCAGGTCGTGCTGACGCTTCCGCAGACGCCGGAGTCGGCCGGCATGCACGTGCTGCCGGCGCCGCTGGACCAACGCGTTCTGGTCGTGGACGACGGCGCCCTTCATCAACCGGGTCAGGTCGCCGCGCAGGTGCTGGCAGATCCACGGCCCGCGGTACCGGATGCGGGGGATCCGACAGCCCCCTGGGTTGTCATCGTGCCCGCCGGCGCTCACCGCCGCCCGATTCGGGTGGCAATCGAGTTCGCCACCCGCGGCATTCCGGCGATCGTCGGATCGCAGACCTGGTCTGTGTACCTTCCTCGCTACATGGCGCCTGGCCTCCTCCCCGACACGACCGGAAGGGTCGCGTTCCGGATGGGGCTTTCGCTCGACGCGGCCATCGAGGTCGCCCGGTCGGCCGCCGCCGAGGGACCGGCCGCGTACCGGTCGTTGGTCGACGAGTGGTTGCGGCTGTTCGGCGTGCCCGGGCAGACACGTCCGGAGGATCTCCCGCGCTTTCCCCACGACGACGTGACGGCCAGTCCCTCGGGTCCTCCTTCGCCGTTCGACCTGGCGCAACACATCTATCTGACCGGAGCACCCGAAGGTCTGCGAACTGTGTCGGCCGCCATCTACAACAGCCTGAGAACGGTCACCAACCGGCGCGGCGACGCGATCCTTCATGCCGTCGTCGTCGACTCGGGTCAGTTGACCGACGATGGACAACGGATCGAGCACCGCGCCAGACCCGGCACGACGGGCATATCGGAGTATCTGGCGGCGGACGACACCGACGGCCGGGGCCGGGTCCTGATCATGCCGGCTCTCCATTCCCGGACCGATTGGGCGCAGCTTTCCGCGGCGCTCGCCGCCGGCCTGAGCGACGGCTCGGTCGCGATCGTCTGGGACACCGATCGCCAGAACTGGGCGGCCGTGACCAGTCGACTCGGGACCGGCGCGCCGTTCCAGTACCTGGAGGACGCTGCCGACCAGGCCCTGCTGCTGCTCATGGCGATACGGGCGGAGCGTGGGATCGTGCATACGGAGGTCGAACAGGCGTTTCTCTATTCACGATTCGTCGGTTCTCCCGACGACGATGGCGCCCTCGACACCGTTGCCATGGCGGTGCCGGCCGCGGTCAACGGCTGGTACCAGGCCGCCCGCGCGCGGCAAGCCGACTCCGCCAACCAGTACTACGCCTTCCTCGAAGGCGACGAGGGGCCCGGGCGCACCCTGCTGGAGGTGCCCCGCAACTCGGTGCGCCGCGTCCAGGTCGGCGACCGGGTCGTCGTGATCGTCGAGGCGCCGCTCACCGGCCCGCAAGAGGGCAGTTCGATCCCGCCGCTCGACCTCGACGAAACGCCGCTCCTTCCGGAGGCCGCCGACTCGGCAACGGAACCGTCGACCGACCGGAACGTCACGCCCCCGACGCCGAACACCAACCCACCGTCGCCGCCGGCCGCACCCACAACCAGCGTCGCCAGCCCGCTGCCCACGAGCCCGGCGGCGCAACAGCACAGCACGTCCCCGACCCCGAGCCCGAACCCACCGTCCCCACCGGCCGCACCCACAACCAGCGCCGGTCACCGACCGTTCGCGGGACCGACCCCGACCGGGATGGACGGTTTCCTCGAGGTCGCCGTGGGAGCGGACGGGTGGTGCGCCTACTACGCAGTGATCGTCGCGGATCCGGAAGCCGTCCTTGCGCTGGGAGGCTGGACGCCACAGCAACGCGAGTTCCTGCTACGGCTCGCCGTCCTCCGCCGCTACCCGGCCGCTTTCCCCCGTGGTCTCGGCTGGGCGGAGCTCGGCGACATCGCGCAGGGCGTCCGGCGGCGGGTGGTCCGGCACGTGCAAGACATGGACGACGCCACGCTCGTTGCCTTCTTCCAGGCGCATCCAACCGTGCAGCGTCCGGACGTGGAGCACGACCTGCGGCGGTCCCTGGCGGCCGCGGTCTACGCGGACTGGAACGAGGACGCGGGCGATCTCACCATGCCGCTGCTCATGCGCCTCCTGCGCCGCACGATCAACGTCCACCGGCACTACGGGGTGGAGGCGGTGACGGCGCCGAACCCGACCGGAAGTCCGATCCACGTCCGGCTCGGCGGGGGCCACTACGCCGCCCTCGTACCCCGGGAGCGGCCCGCGCCGGCCGAGCACGGCAGGGTGGCCGAGCCACCCGGCACCCCGCCGACCGGCGACGCGGAGTCGATCAGCGACGTCTCGACCGTACCGGCGGAGCGGGAACGACCGGCGCCGCCGGCCACACGGCACCGATCGGGGTCGATCCCGAACCCGGCGGCTCCGCACGCGTGGCAGCTGACCGACCCGCGGCAGCTGCTGGCGAGGATGATGCCGGGCCCGGCGCCGGCACAGCCGCAGTACGCCACCATGGGTGAGTTCCTCAACGACAACTTCTCGTTCGTCGCCGTGATCCGGGAGCCCGGCTGGGTGGACGCCGACGGGCTGATCCGCACCGCGCACTCCACCGATCCGATCGACGCCGAGACGTACCTCGAATGGCTCGGCCCCCTCACCGGCCAGGCGGTCGTGCGGTTCGACCATGCCGGATCCCACGTGGCCGGCTTCGCGGCGGAGGTGGCCCGAAGGGGACCCATCACCCTGTCCCGGGCCGGTGACGACGGGGCCGACCGGTGGCTCGCCCAGGTCCTGCAGTTCGCGTCGAACCGGCTCCGTTCCTTCGACGGTGACCGGTCAGAGCCGCTGCTGGCCGCCAGACGCGTCCGCAGGGACGACCTGACGGCCCTGCGCGACGTGGTACGGCAGGCACGGCGCGACCGTGCTGCCACCGCAGCGGACGTGGACGGCGACCGGGTGTTCCAGGCCGCGCGGCTGATGCTCGGCGGCGGGCAGCTCCTCAACACGAGCGATGGCCTGACCGGCGGCCGACCCGACGCACGGGTACGTCCGGCGAGCGTCCTCGTCGAGCTGTACGACCTGCTCGAGCGGCACGGCTGGGAGCTGCGCCGGCAACTCGTCGTCCATCGGGGCCGGCTCGCGGCCACGGGCGACGTGATGGACACCGCCGACGACGCCGCCATCGCGGAGCGGCTGCTGCGCCCCGGCTCGCTCGGCGACGGCCGGGTCATCGTGCTGCCGCACCTGGGCGACGCGGTCGCCGACCGGGAGTCGCTGTACCGCAGCCGCCAGGTCAGCCGCCTGAGCCGGGACCGGGTTGTGGTGTTGCGGGATCGGTTCCTCGGGCAGTGGGCGGTCGTCCACCGCCAATCCAACGCGCTGCGGCTGACCGACAGCCTGAACGAGGCCGTGGATCACGCGCTCCCCCTGCTGAACGCGGCCCACCAGTCCCCGGCCGGCCCAGCCGACACGCGCTCGGCCGATGCCGTGCCGCCCCTCCCCTCGCGTCCGGGTGGCACGGCCACCGGGCCGTTGGGCACGGTGCAGGCGGCGACGCGGCGCGCGGACCGCCTGGTGCAGCGGCCGTCCCGGCCCAGCCTGAGCCGCTACCTGGCGCAGCGGCGCGCGACCCGCGACGAGTACGCCGAGGTGGAGCGGCAACTCCGCTTCTACGTCGCCACCCACCCGGGTTCGGGGGCCCGGCTGCCCGTGGTGGAGATGCTCGCCTCGGCGTCCGTCGGCGAGAACACCGGTGCCGGCGAGCGCATCGACGCCCTCCGCCGCCTCCTCGACCAGTACCGACGGGAGGACCTCGACACCACCGAAACCCACGGCTCCGACACCGATCACCGCAACCTGATCGCCGACAGCGTGCCGATCAGCGACACCCCGGAGCACAGCGACAGCGAACCCGATCGCGAGCAGCGTAACGACGACGACAGCGAGGAACGCAACGACAGCGAGCAGCACGCGGAACCGTTGGTGCGGCCGGCCGAGCCCACGTTGAGCCGTTTCCTGGCCCGGCAGCGCGCGGCCCGCGACGAGTTTGCGGCAACGGAACAGCAGCTCCGCGACTACGTCGCCGGCCACCCGAGGGCGGCGGCCAGAATCCAGCTCGTGGAGACGCACGCCGGGACCCACACGGGCGAGAGCGTCAGCGAAACCCTCGCCCTCACCGATACCCTCCGCCGTCTCCTCAACCGGTTCCACCGGGAAGACCTTGCCCCCGCCGACCGCACCGACGACGGCGACGAGGTCAACCGGAGCGACGAGGACGAGGTGTCCACCAGCGACGACGACGCCGAGGCGACGGTGCCGGCGTCGACGCCGGCGGACGATCGGGACCTCTGGTGGTACGCGGGCACCCGCAATGTTCCCGGTGGCTTCCACGCCCCGACGCTCGCTCAGCGGCAATGGCTCGTGACCAACCGGCGGCAGGTGGGTTGGGTGCGAGACAACGGCGACTGCGCCTTCGCCGCGGCTCTGGAGACCATCACGCCGGACGTCGTCACCGATGCCGCCAGGCTGGTCGCCGACGCGGCCGGAATACCGGCCCCCGGCCGCATCGACGACGCGACGGCCCTGCGAGGCTTCCTCGCCGACCTCGTGGAACTGACGCCGCGCAACGCCACCGTACGGCGGGAGCTGGCGCTCGGGGGCGTCTCCATCCTGCCGGCGGACAGTCCCGATTTCCCCACCCTGAGGCCCGAGACGGCGATCACCATCGAAAGCTTCGCCGCCGCGCTGCGGAACTACGGCAACTACGACCACCCGGCGGGAAACCACTTCCTCTACGTCATGCACCGGCTCTTCGGCTGGGCGAGCCGGATCTCGGCGGACGCCGGCGGCGACCTCCGGGTGGACCTCCACGGCCTCGGGGGGACCGACGAGATCACGTACCTGGAGCCCGGCGGCCCCGACGTCGACCCGACCCACGTCATCGTGCTGGTCCTCGAGCACTTCATGCCCACCCGGGTACGGCCGCCCGACAGTACCGAAAACGCCGGCGGCGGTCACGACGCCACGGTCCTGCCGGCCGAGGTGCACTGGGACACGCCGCCGCCGCGGGCCACCACCGGTCCCGTGGCCGGGGTCGCGCGGCTGCGGGCCGAGGTCGACGCCGCGGCACGGCGCGTCGACGGGCTCGACGCCCGGGTGCTGGCGTCGGTCGCCGGCAGGGGCGTGGCCGGTGACGACGCCCGAGCCGCCTGGCAGAGCTTCGTCGACGGGCTCGCGTCGCTGCGCGGGCGGATCGACGCCGTGACCGAGGACACCCTGGCCACGACCCGCGCCGAGTTCGGCAACCTCCTGCTCGCCTACAACCTCGCCTTCGAGCGGCTGGCCGCCCTGGGTACCGGCCTGCCGAGCAGCCGGCAACTGGTGCAGCCGGAACCGCTCGACCGGCCAGACGGCAACGACTGGGAGCAGGTGGTCGTCGTCGACCGGACCGGCAAGAGGACCGACGACAGTTCCGACGACGGGGCCGACCACGAGAACCCGCGCGTCCCCACGGCGGACCTGATCGCGCAGGGGACCATCGTCGCCACCCCCGAAAACGGCGGATGGCTGGTCCGGCACCGTGACCTGACCACGGCGGACCACGTCCAGGAGCACCGGGCCACCGACCGCGGGACCGCGATCGCCGCCGCCCGGACCGCTCGCAACGCGTCGCTCGACAAACTGACCCGGGAGGTCAACGACCACGCCGACGTTCGCGCCTGGCGCGCGGCCCATGGGTTGGCGCACCTCGACCGGGACGACGTGTACGCCGAATGGCGGGAACTGGTCACCGACGGGTCGCACCGGCGGCACAACATCCGGGACTACACCAACGCTGTCGCCGGCCGCGTGGTCGAGTTCGGCTGGCCGGCGGGGCTGCCCGGCGGCATGATGGGGGTCGAGGCCGAACTGAACGACCTCATCCTCGTGTACCCCAGGGACGATCGGCCGATGCAGGGACGCACCCTCGTGGGGAACGGCCTGCTCTCGCTCGTCGTGGAGGCGATCGGGCACTTTCGCGATGGCAAGTACTGGAGCGACATCGACCTCGCCCATGTCATGGATCAGTCTCGCACCAAGGAACGGACCTTCGGGTTGGAGGTCGTCACGGAGCCGGTCTCGGTCCTGCCAGGCGAAACGGCTCCGCGATGGCCGGAGATGACCGAGGCGATCGACGATGTCCTGCGCCGCCTCTCCCGGGTGTCCGCCGCCCGGAACGGAACGCCGCTCACCGACATCTTCCGCAAGCGGGACGGCTACGAGGTCGCCGAGAGCGCGACCGCGATTCGGGTCGCCAATCCCGATCCCGGTCGAGAACCCACCATCCGCCTTCAGGTCACGGTCGGGGCCAGCATGGTACGCGGGCTCTATGCGATCTTGAGCTGGCTCGACACGCCTGAGCGCCTTCAACCGCATCGCAGGCACAGTGTATGGGCCGCGGAGGCGACCGCCTTCGCCAACGACCTCGCCGCGACATACCTGGCGGCGAACGGCCGACCGCTGCGGGCCGACCTGGTGGACCTCGCCCGGGACGAGCCCGTTGTCGAGGCGCTACGGGCGTACGGCGCGCTGGTCTACGCCGTCGTCGCGGCCAGGCTGCTGTCGCACGACAGCGACGGCATCGTGAAGTCGATGGTCGCGGTGGCGCCCCGCACCTCGTTCGGCAACTTGCGATCGGCACTGCCGCAGCCGGTGCGGGACTTCCTGCAGTCGCACGCCGACCAGATCCGCGACCTGTTCAAGCAGCACTACCGCGCCAGCCGGCCCAACCTGACCGACGGCCAGCGCAGCGCGACCAGGCGGCCCTCGATCGGCCGCGGCGACCACCCCGACGACCTGCTCGACCTTGTCATCCCGTGGGACGGCAATGTGGCGTCGCCGACACACTCGGAGGTTCTCGACGCCGCCCTGTACGAGCATCCACCGCGCCCGGTCGGCCCGGACGGCGCCCTCGGGATGGAGAACACCTACGCCGAACTCGACCTCACCCACGGGGACGAACGCCCGCTCGGGCTGTTCGAGCTGCGCCTGATCGAGCCCTCGGACACCATGCCCAGGACGGCCATCGACGCCAAGTTCGCCGAGATCGCCGCGGTCGCCCGGTTCGCTTACCAGCACGAGCATGAACCGGCGAGCTTCGCGGGGTCCAACGTCTCGACGCGATCATGGACCACTGTCGCCTACCGGATCATCGGCGCGCTGCGGACCCTCTACTGGCGCACCGATCACGGGCTGGCCCCGCTCCGCACGGACGACGATTTCGCCACCGTCCTGCGCCAGATCCGCGCCGTCGCCCCGATCACGGATCCGGCCCCGGTCGCCGCGAACCCGAACGTCCAGGGCTTGATCACCTCGCTGGAACGACTTCGCGACACGGCACGCGGAGCCGACGTCGTTCGAACCGACGAGCGACGCGCGATCGCGGACCTCAGCCGGATCATCGAAGCGCTCGGGCGCACCGGACCCGGCAACCCGACCGAGATCGGCCAGCTGGTTCCGGTCCCGGAGGGGAGCACGCGGGTCAGCTACGAATGGCGCGGATGGACCGTGCTGGCGGAGCGGATCTACGCGCGTGCGATCCAGGAGTACCAGCGGGGCGGCACCGGCATCCGGGTGACGGTCGAGGGCGGCGGAAACGGAGGACGGCGAAGCGACGGGGCGGACCTCGTCGGCCGCCGGCGGGCCGAGGCGCTGGTCGTGGCCCTCCGATCCCTGATCAGCAAGTACAACCCGCCCGGACCGGCGCGCCGATGGCCGCCGGGGTTCATCACCTTCGCTTCGACGACACGAGGAGACGCCCTCCCCGGAATCCGCCGGGACGGTCTGAGCAACAACGAGCTCCGGCGTTCCATCGTGGTCACGACCGCGCCCCGGAATCCGATCTCCGCCGGGCAACCACTGGTGCCACCGATCAGCGACGAGCCGGACACCGACAGCCAGGCGGACGACGAGATCGAGCTGGACGACGAGATCGAGCTCGACGGCGGCTTCGAGCAGGCCGACGGCTCCGAGTAGGCGGCGGCAAGGTGGTCGGGTCAGCTCCGGGTCGCGTGGCGTTCCGAGCGGGCTCCAGGAACAAGGGCCGGCGGGCCGTCGAACCCGCCGGCCGCGGGATCCGTTGTCTCGGGGACACGTGCACGTCCATCGCCGACCGGCCGAACAGGGAGGAACGGTTGACCAGACCGAGGCCACTCCCGGCCCTGCGAACCGCGGCGGTGCCGGCGCCGACGCCCCGGCCGTCCCGGGTCAACGACACGCCCGAGGCGCTGGGCTCGCGGGCGAACGTCCTCGATCCGGGCCGCTGGTCGAGCCGGTGGGGCGGGCTGCCCGCGCTGCCGGTCGCCCGACCACCGGAGCCGTCCCCGCCCGTCGACGCCCCGGTGGCGGCGGCCCCGGCTCGGCCCGCGCCCGCGCCACCGCCTCCCGCGGCCCCGCCGGAGGGCGCGCCCCGCTGGCTGGATGCGGCCGGCTGGGGCGCCGAGGACCGGGCCCGGCTGCGGCGCACGTTGCAGCACCGGTACGACGCGTACGCTCGCGTCGTCACCCGTACCCTCGCCGAGGAGCCCGGGCTGCGGGCCGCCGGTGGCGGTGCCGACCTGATCACCGACCTGGTGGCGCTCTGCGCGTACATGCACGAGCGGGACGCGGTCAACGACGCGCTGCGGGGCGCGGCCGGGCGCCCGGACGGCGCGGAGAGCCTGATCGCCCGCGGTGCCACCAGCGGGCTGCGCCGGTTGCCCGCCGTCATCGGCCCGGTCTTCGCCGCCGGTCAGGCCGCGGTGGGAGCCGGTTACCGGGCCGGCGACGAGCTCGTCGAACCCGCCTTCGTCGACGTCTGGCTGACCGGCGCGACCGGCACCGGCGCCGCGGTCGAGTACGTCATCTGGTCGGTCAGCGCGCGGCGGGTCGACCGGTTCCTGCCGCAGGAGCAGCCCGGCGCGGCCTTTCCACCGGGCAGCCGGTTCGCCGTCCTCGCCGTCGACGAGCCGGCCGCCGACGGGCCGCTGCGGGTCCTGCTGCGGGACCGCACCGGCGAGCGACCCGACGCCGCCGGACGGTGGGACGAGACGCTGCGGCGGCTGCGCCACAGCACGACCGTCGCCGCCGAGCACCCGGGCACCCTGGGCTTTCCCATCGGCCTCGACCAGTGGGGTCGCCCCTTCATACCGGACCCGTTCCGCCCCACCACCGGAGGTTGGTGACCATGAGTTCCAGTGTGGTGTCGGTGTCGCACACCGAGCCGGGCGGGATGCCCCGCATCGCCGACGCGCTGGCCGTCGCCGGGCCGGGCACGACCGTCATGCTCCAGCCGGGCACGTACCACGAAGAGCTCCGGCTCATCGGCGACGTCACGCTCGCCGCCGAGGACGGGCTGGGCAGCGTCGTGCTCCGCGCGCCGGACGGGGTCGCCGTGTTCGTCGGCGCCGGCACCGTGACCCTGCGCGGGATCATCGTCGTCGGCGGCAGCGAGTCCTTCCCCGCGATCCAGGTCAACGGCGGCGCGCTGCGGATGTCGGACTGCGAACTGCGCGCCGACGGCGTGGTCGGGCTGCACGCCAGGGACGGTCGCCTCGACCTGCACGACTGCGTGGTGGAGAACGCGTCCGGTGCCGGTCTGCTGCTGGAGCAGGGGACGACGGGAACGGTCAGGGCGACGACGGTGCGCGAGGTCGGCGGTGCGGGGATCGTCGTCGCCAGCGGCGCCGACCCGGAGTTCGCCGACTGCACGATCACCGGGGTCCGGGGGCCCGGCGTCCTGTCCACCCGCGACGGCCGGGGCAGCCTGGTCGGCTGCGCCCTCACGGCGATCGCCGGGCCGGCGGTGGCCGTCGAGGACCGGGGAGCGATCAAGCTGCGGTACAGCATCGTCCACGACACGTCGGGCCCGGGTGTGGTCGCCACGGGCGGCGAACCGGTGCTTGAGGACTGCCTCATCCAGGCCGTCGACGGGCACGGCGTCGTGATCGCCGGCGACGCCGATCCCACGCTCGTGCGATGCCGCATCGAGGGCAGCGGCGGCCACGCCGTCTTCGCGCTCGACACCGGCGCCGGCCGGCTCGTCGACTGCCAGCTCGGCGATACCCCGGTCGCGGTGCTCGCGGTCACCGGTACCGCGTCGCCCACCCTGGAACAGTGCCACCTGAGCGGCTCCGGCGAGGTGACCGCGCTCTTCGACGGCAGCGGCCGAGGCGTCCTCGTCGGCTGCGAGGTGACCGGCGGCCGGACCGGCGTGCTGGTGCGGGGAGGCGCCGACCCGGTCATCGACGAGACCGCCGTCACCGGCTGCACGGAGTACGGCGTGCACAGCATCGACGGCGGCCGCGGCACGGTACGCAACTGCACCGTCGAGCACTGCGGCGTGGCCGGTGTCCGGCTCGCCGACGCGTCGACGGCACTCACCGACTCCCGGCTGCGCGGCGGCCGGCACGGCCTGATCGTCGCGCCGGGCGGGCAGGCAAGCGTCGACGCCTGCGAGATCGACACCGCGAGCGTGGCCGGGATCCTGGTCGAGTCGACCGGAGAGCTCCGGCTGCGGCGCAGCCGGGTGCGCGACGGCGACGCGGTAGGCGTGCGCTTCGCGCCCGGCTCGCGGGGCGCGGTGATCCAGTCCGAGATCTTCGACAACGGCACCGACGGAGTGCTGCTGGAAACCGCCGAACCGGTCGACCTCACCGGCTCGTCGGTCAGTGGAAACCATCGGGATCAGGTCCGACGGGCGGGCGCGGCACCCGGCCCGGCCGGCCAGTCCGGGCCGAACCCCCCGGAACTCGACGCCGCCCCCGGCTCCGCACCGGTCTGGCAACCGCCGGAGCCGGGCCCACCGCGCCACCAGGACGGGCCGCCACCGGCGACGGGCGCCGCGCCGGGCGACAGCGACGCCGCCGCCCCGCTCCTGGCGCAGCTGCGCGACCTGGTCGGCCTCGCCGCCGTCAAGGAGGAGGTCGCCACCCTGGTCGGGCTGCACCGGATCGCGCAACGGCGGGCCGAGGCCGGGCTGCCCCGGCCGCCGATGTCCCGCCACCTGGTCTTCGCCGGGGCACCGGGCACCGGCAAGACCACGGTGGCCCGCCTCTACGGCCAGATCCTCGCGGCCCTCGGCGTCATCACCTCGGGCCAGCTCGTCGAGGCGTCCCGGGCCGACCTGGTCGCCGAGCACATCGGCGGCACCGCGATGAAGACCACGCAGAAGTTCACCGAGGCGCTCGGTGGCGTGCTGTTCGTCGACGAGGCGTACACGCTCAACCCGGTCGACGGGGGCAGCGGGCACGACTTCGGCCGGGAGGCCGTCGACACCCTGGTCAAGCTCATGGAGGACCACCGCGACGAGGTCGTCGTCATCGTCGCCGGCTACTCGCCGCAGATGCGGCAGTTCATGGCCGGCAACCCGGGGCTGGCCTCGCGGTTCTCGCGCACCATCGAGTTCGACAGCTACACCACCGACGAGCTGGTCACCATCGTGGAGCACTGCTGCCGCACCCACCACTACTCGCTGGAGTACGACACCCGCACCGCGCTGGCGCGGCTGTTCGACGGGATGCCCCGGACGGAGTCGTTCGGCAACGCGCGGGTCGCCCGGAAGATCTTCGAGGAGATGGTCGGCCGCCAGGCGTACCGGCTCTCCGGCGACGCGACGCCCAGCGGGGTGGCGCTGGCCCAACTCCTGCCGCAGGACCTCGGCCACGCCCCGACCTCACCCGCCGGTGCGGACGGGGCGCGCAGCGCCGAAGTGGACGCCCTGCTCGACTCGCTGAACGCCATGATCGGTCTCGGTGCCGTCAAACGGGAGGTCGCCGAGCTCATCGACCTGCTCGCCAACGCACGCGCCCGGGCCCGCGCCGGCCTGCCCACCCCCGGGGTCTCCCGCCACCTGGTCTTCTCCGGCCCACCCGGAACGGGAAAGACCACCGTGGCCCGGCTGTACGGGCGCCTGCTGGCCGCCCTCGGCGCGCTCAGCAGCGGGCAGGTCGTCGAGGTCGCCCGCGCCGACCTGGTCGGCGAGTACATCGGGCACACGGCGCACCGGACCCGGGAGGCCTTCGACCGGGCCCGCGGCGGCGTCCTGTTCATCGACGAGGCGTACACCCTCAGCCCACCCGACGCCCGCAACGACTTCGGACGCGAGGCGATCGACACGCTGGTGAAGCTGATGGAGGACCACCGCGACGAGGTCGTCGTGATCGTCGCCGGCTACGACGAGGAGATGGCCTCGTTCCTCGCCGCCAATGCCGGTCTGGAGTCCCGGTTCACCCGGCACATCCACTTCACCCACTACACCCCCGACGAACTGGTCGCCATCTTCGAGAACCTGGCCGGCGCCAGCGGGTACGAATGCCCGTGGGAGACCCTCGACGCGCTGCGGGCCCAGTTCACGTCGGTGCCGACGGGACGATCGTTCGGCAACGGCCGGTACGCTCGCCAACTGCTCGGCGAGGCGATGACGCGACAGGCGGGCCGGCTGCGCGGGCGGGCCGACCCGTCCGTGGACGAACTGAAGACCCTGCTGGCCGTCGACGTCCGGCCCGCACCGGCCATGTCGAAGTAGCGCAGCAGGCGGTCGGGGCCGGGGTACGTGGCAACTGCCACTCCATTCCGGGATGTGCGATCCTCTCATAGGTCGGACCAACCGTGCCCGCGGCGACGATGAACAACCCGACTGCCCCAACCGCGGGTACAGAGGAGCTGAGCGTGAGATGGGATCAAACAACCGATCTGGCAACGCGGCGACGCATGTCCATGACCAGATCGACCTGTACCTGACCAACGCGCTCACCCCCGAGCAGGAGGAGCAGTTCGAGGAGCATCTGCTGTTCTGCGAGGCTTGTCGGGAACAAGCGGACCGGGAGAGCGAGCTCGCCGTCGCGGTGGCCGCGCTGCCCGCCGAGCTGGCAGCCGAGCTCGAGGCGACGGATACCGCCGCACCGGCCGGAGCCGCCGGCCGGAGCACCAGCGATCGCGCTGCCGCATCGAACACGACCCGGCGGGCGGTCCCGGCCACCGCGACCGGGCCGGCGGCCGGTCGGCCGCCCGGCCGCCCCGGGTCGCGCGCGCGTCGGCTGCTCAGCTACGCGGCGGCACTGGTGGTCGGCGCCGTCCTGGGCGTCGGCGGCGCGTGGCTGTACCCGAGCTCCGACCCCGACCCGGTGACGGTGGGCGACCAGAGCGAGACGGGTAGTCGCGGCCAACTGTCCGTGACCGCGACCGAACGCGCGGGCGGCACCGACGTGCGGGCGGTCGCGGTGGGTCTGCGTCCCGGCGAGCAGTACGACCTGATCGCGGTCGGCACGGATGGTCGCAACCATGTCGCGGCGCACGGCGTGGCCGCGGGCGGCCCGCAGACCATTGTCGGCTCCGTGCCGGTGGCGCGGGACAAGGTCCGATTCTTCGCGCTGACCCAGGGCAGCCTGCTGCTGGTCACGACCGTCTTCTGAGGCCCGTCCGGCAGTTCGCCCCGCACCGGCGGCCGGCCGATCGAACCGCCCACGGACGTCGACCGTTGTGGCGCCATGGCAGAACGCACACCAGGATGGGGAGACGCCCCGTGAGTGACAACGCGGACCCGCCCGCGACCGATCCGCACGGGACCGGCGCGGCCGGTGACGGTGACCCGTCGGGCGACGCCCTCGAGTTCGGCAACCGGCCGCCGGTGCTGTCACACCGGGCCCCGCGGCTTCCGTTCGCCTGGCGCGTGCTGAGCGTCGTTTCCGTGGCGCTGGCCTTGAGCTCGATCGCGTGGGCGGCCACGGTGGCATGGCCGGCGACGGACCCCTCGGGGACGGCTGAGCCCGGCGCCGGCGCCCCGCCGGCGGTGGGGCCCGAGCCCGGCGCCGGCGCCCCGCTCACCAGCGGGTCGGCCGCGGCGTCCCCGCAACCGGGACAGACCTCGACATCCCGCAGTCCCGCCACGACGCCCGCGAACCCGGCGGCCAGCACCCCGGCGCAGTCGCCCGGCGCACCGGTCACGAGCCAACCGACCGCCGGCGCGACGCCCACCGGGCCGGTCGTGCCCGCGCCGGGGGTGACGGTCCGGCTGGTCAGCGGCCACAGTGACCTGTCCGCGGGCGTGGCGGCCGGCGCGGTCGGCAACGGCGCCCGGATCGTGCAGTCAGGCGGCACCGGCGAGGCCCAGCAGTGGCGCGTCCAGGGCGCCGGGGCCGGCTGCTTCCAGCTGCTCAACGTGCACTCCGGGTTGGCGCTCGACAATCCGAACACCGGCGAGGGCGCCACGATGCAGCAGTGGGCCTTCGCCCCGGGCAACGTCAACCAGAGCTGGTGCTTTCGCTCCGTGGGTGGCGAACGGTACTCCATCCAGAACCGGGCCAGCCTCATGCTCCTGGCGGTTCCCGCCAGCGGCGGCGCGGACGGAGCGCCCGTGCAGCAGTTGAGCGGGGACCCGGCGGCGCCGCGGCCCAACCAGACCTGGCGCCTGGTGCGGGCCGGCTGACCATAGCGGTGACCTGGCCGGCCTCGGCGGCCGTCGGGGCGGGCCGGCGACGGTGCCCGAGGTCGCCGGGTGCCGGCCCGTCACCGTCGAAGTGCATCCCGCCGTCCCATCTTCTGGACGTGACGAGGAGTTCATCTGTACGCAACAATCACTCGACCCCGGTCGCGGGCCGAGGTGTGCGTTCGGCCGACCCTGCGGCGCGACGGGACAGACACGGAGGAGGACGTACCGGTGACGAACGCCCGTGGCGTGAGCACGCGCCGTCCGAAGCTGCTCGTCACCTCCTGCATCGCGGTGGCCGCCACCGCCACGTTGACGGTGCTGCTGCTGCGGCACGACGGTCCCGGCCTGCAGCTCAGCGCCGACCAGCGGACCGTGGTCGACCGGCTGGAAAGCGTGCTGCTGCACGACTCCGTGGTGCCGCAGTACGGGCGGGTGGTCAACGAGTTCGACCAGCGCGGCTACGCCGCCGGCATCGGTGACTTCTCCACCGCCGGCGGCGAGGCGCTGGAAGTGATCCACGTGTACACCGCCCGCAACGGCGCGAACGAACTGAGCCGCAAGTACAGCACCCCGCTGTCCACGCTGGCCGAGGCGCACAGCGACGACGTGACCGGCCTCGACGGGTTCACCGAGGCATGGCAGTTGGCCAGCGTCGACCCGTCGTTCCGTCAGGCGCAGAGCGACGTCCTCCATGAGCGCTACTTCACCCCGGCCCTGCTGCAGGCTCGCGAGCTCGGCATCGGTACGCCGCTGGGGCTGGCGGTCATCTACGACTCGCTGATACAGCATGGCAGCGGCGGCCCCGACGGGCTGCTCGCACTGCTGCGGCAGGCCGAGACCAAAGCGGGCGGCACCCCCAAGAAGATCGACGAGCGCCGCTGGCTTGAGGCGTTCCTGGAGGTTCGCCGATCGACCTTGGCCGATCCAGCCGAGCCGGCGCACCAGCAGGTATGGCCCTACGAGACGGGCCGGGTCGATGCCCTGATCTCGCTGCTGAAAGACGGCCACGACCAGCTGGTCCCACCGCTGGTGGTGGCACCGTACGGGACGCCGAGGGTGATCGACCTGAACCCGTTCGACCTGGTCCCGTCGCTGGCGATGCCGAGCATGCCCGGGGGCGGCCCCACCTCCGGCCGTCCCGGCGGGCCGGGCCGCTCCGCCGGCCCGACGTCCTCCGGCCAGCCCCGCCCGTCGACATCCGCCGGCGCTCCGACGACCACCAACCCGTCGGCGCGCCGACAGGGTCCGGTCGTCGGCCTGGCCGGGTTGTGCCTGGACCTCGACGGCGGGGTCGGTGCGGCCGGCAACCACGTGAAGACCTGGACCTGCAACGGCACCGACGCCCAACTGTGGACCGCCGAGACGGACGGGACGCTGCGCGTGGTGGCCATGTGTGCCCAGCCGCGGGACGACTCGCCGAGTCCGGGCGCCCCGGTGGAGATCGACCCGTGCGACGGGCGCGGCTCCCAGCAGTGGCGCTTCACCGGCGGACGCCTGGTCAACTCCGCCTCCGGGCTGTGCCTGAGCATTACCGGTGACAGCAGCAAGCCCGGCGCCTTCGTGCAGCTCATGACCTGCAACGGGGCCGCCGGCCAGCGCTGGGCCGCGCCCGGCGCCGCCTGACATCACGCCTCCTGCGTCACAAAGTGTCGATGTACCGGGTACAACGTCGGCACTGACGTCGGGGTTCAATGGCGATTGTCGATAGGGTTGCCCCTCAGCGGTCACCGCGCGAGGTGGGTGGCCGGCGCCGCACCCCCGGCACGGCGCTGATGTCTCCGTACCGGGGCGCATCGATCGGCAGTGGCGCGGGACGCCGCGGGGGCGACGGGTCCGGCGGCGGCGTTCGCCGCGACGCCGTCGCCAGCCACATGGCGACGGTCATGAGCCAGCCGCAGAAGATCGGCAGCCATACCTGGACGGGCGTGACGTCCGTGCCCGAGATCAGCACGTGCGCCACGACGAGCATGAACGCGACGTACGAGAACCGGTGCAGCGCACGCCGGCGCGCGGGTCCCGACCAGCGCTGGACGATCATGGACAGGGCGACGGCGGCGAGCAGTTCCGACCCGATGACGGCAACCCCGGTGCCGATGCGGTTGTCCGGGTCGGCGAACGGCACGACGAGCTCGAGCACCGTGATCGAACCGCCGGGCAGCGCCAACTGCCCGACGCCGTGCACGGCCCCGAGACTCAGCCCCAGGCCCGCGGTCGCCCGGTGGATCGGGTGGAGCGCCGCCTGGCCGAGCAACGGCGGCCGCCACGAGCCATGCAGCAGGAACCCCGTCACGACGCCCAGCCAGAGCAGCCCCAGGGACACGAACCCGAGCGTCGACAGCACCGGATGCAGTTCCGGGAACCGGCTCTCCACAGGACCCTCCTCGCTCTGCGCCGCCCCGAGGCGCGCGCCGCTCCCGCCACACCCACTGCTGCACGAGCCTCGTCCAGTGCGATCACGAGGCAGTCCCGGTGATGTTCACCGACCATGGCGAGCGCAGGACGTCGCCGATCACCACGGCGACGAATCGGCCCCCGGTACGCCGGGCCAGGCTGCGCGCACGATGAAAACCGCCCTCGCGGAGCCCTTCCGCGATGACGATGCCGGAGCCCGCGTCCGCGGCGTCGATCTCCGGGAAGTCCGGCCGCCGATGCCAGTGCGACGGCACCGCGGTGTCGAGGGCATCGCCGACCACGGTCACCCGGCAGCCACGGCCGGACATCGTCCTGGCGATGCCCAAGGCGTACCGTCGGCACAGCGGAAGCGCTCCGGTCACGGTCAGCACGCCGGGCACGGTCGCCAGGTCGAGGAAGAGCCGTCGCTGCCCGTCCTCACCGAGCACCGCCGGCAGCACCGCGCCCGGCTCCGGGGTTCCCGGGTCGAGCCACCGCGTCCGGGCGGGCGCGGCGACCCGGACCTCGGCCCGCACGCCGGCCGCCGACACCACCCCGACCCCGCCGAACTCCGTCTGCTCGGTCCACACCGGCCCGGCCGGCCCGCGACCCACCCGGCGACTCGACGGCGGCTCGCCTGTGACCTGCGTCGGCGCCGCAGCGCTCACCGGTCCCCGCAGGGCGCGCCGGCGCAGCTTGACCGCCGGTGCCTCCGCCGCGTGGCGCCGGTGGTCGCGGCGTCGGTACGGCTGCCCCGAGCCGTCCAGTCCGATCGGGAAGGCCAGCGGTCCCGGTCCCGGTCCGGGTTCTCGGCGGGCCGGGAGCCGGCCGTGGAGCAGCATCTCGACGATCTCCTCGGTCCGGGGTCCGGTATCGGACGGTTCGTCGTGCGGGCCGGCCGGCACGGCAAGATCGAGCAGCATGACCCGCGGACGTTCCGGGCCGGCGTCGACGCCGAGGATCAGGAATCGGCTTCCGGCGGTGAATATCGCGGTGGTGCGTCCGTCCGGGGCGATCGAGCCGAGCCTGCGGGCGCTGCGGGACCAGATGTGGTAGTCGACACCGTCGCCCGGTTCCCGGTCGGGTAATGGACCGACGTCGACGAAGGCGGGTTCGACGAGCTCGGTGCCGGTCTCGTACGCCGTCATCGGAAGCGGGATCGGGCAGGTCGCGAAGACCGGGCCGGTCACGACGGGCAGTTGCCGAAGGCCGTACATGGCGCACTCGGCGATCAGCGTCGCCGCCGTGCCGTCCCCTGCCGGGCCGGTTCCCCGGAGTTCGTTGTTGAGGGCGTCGCGCTCGGTGGCGCAGTACGCGCGCGCTGCGACCAGTCCGCTCACCGTGGCGGCGGTGGGCCGCGCATCGGGTGACTCCTCGCCCCTGAACAGCTGGCGCACGACGATCCGGGCGTGCGTCTCGTACCTGGTGTCGAGCAGTTGCCGGAGCCGGTGCCGGTCCGGTGTGTCGCAGGTCCCCTCGGTGATCCACCGCGGTCCGGCCGGTGCTGTCACCGCCGGCTTCGCCGCGGGTGGAGCGCCGACCTGCCGTGCAGGGGCGGGCCGCGGTGTGAGCACGGGCCGGCCCGGCACCGGGAGCACCGGGGCAGGTAGCGGTGGGAGGGTGTCGCCGAGCGGTGCCGGTCCCCGGCGGTGCGGTCCGGTCCCCGGCGGTTCGGGCAGCCCGCGCCAGGAGTGGAACAGTCCGGAGGTGTGCAGCAGCCCGGTCCGGGAGATCGAGACCTCGGCGTCGGCGGCGACGACGGTTCGGCCGAGTCCGCTCGCCAGGGCGCCGAACAGCGCGTCGGCGGTGTGGCCCGTGGGTGGTGTGCCGTGCGCGACGACGACCACGGTCCGGCAGCGTGGTGGGCACACCGCGGTGATCAGGCCGGCCAGCTGGTCCGGGGTGACCGGCCGGCCGTGGACCCGGAATCCGGCCGGGTCGAGGCGCGCCTCGACGGTCACCTCGACGACGAAGCCGGCCGGCGTCGCCACCACGCCCACCGGCTCCGATTCGGCGACGAACGACCAGCCGGCCGCCGTCTGCGACCCGCCGGGGTCCCGGTGCCCGAGCCCGGCCGGCGATGCGTTGCCGGCACCGCCCCGGCCGGGCCGGGGACCGGCGCGGCCGGCGTCGTGGGGTGGCAGGCCGGTCAGGTCCCCGGTGGGCCCGATGAAGGCCAGCCCCCAGGTGTTCCCGCCGGACCGCACGGGGACCGCGGCGGCGATCCGGGCCGGCGGATCGCAGTAGGCACGCAGGTAGGCGGTGTCCCCCCTGGTTCGCAGCGCGCCCGGTAGCAGCGCCAGCCGGTATGTGTCCGGCAGCGGCAGCGCGGCCAGGGACAGGATCACGTCGTCGAGGGCGAGGGGCAGTTCGCCGAAGCCGCCGAGGAACACCGTTGCGGTGGTGGGATCGGGTGGGATGCTGGCGGCCGTGCCCGCCCGTCCGGGTGTGACACCGCGGGGCAGGATCCAGTATCCGGCCGGCACCGCGTAGGTGGCTGCCGCGCCGTATGCGGTGACGCCGGCGGTTTCCGGCGGGAGGTCCTTGGCCCAGGCGGGTGCCGGGAACCACGCCGGCTCGTAGTGCGGCGGTCGACCGGGCGGGTAGGTTGCCCAGCCGCCGCCCGCGTAGCTGGGTGCCGCCACGGCGATCGTGCCGTCCGTGGCGACGGTCAGCGATCCGAGCGGGGCGACGATGTCCCGGTCGAGGTCGTGGGACAGGGCGCGCAGCTGCGGCTCCACGGCGGACAGTGCCGCGGCGTGCCCCAGGGGGACCAGCCGCACGCCGGCGTCGTCGCCCCGCAGTACCCGGTGGGCGATCTGTCCGACGAGGTGCAGGTAGTCCGACCGCGCCGTGATCGACGGCGTGGTGACGACCGCGACGCGGCCGGGCTCGGGCTGCAGCGCCAGGGTCAGGGCGGTCAGCGCGGTGGCCGGGTCGCCGGCGGTGTGCACCAGCAGCGCGTGGCCGATCTCGTCGACGATCAGTTCGCTACCCGGGCGGGGTCGCCAGGGACTCATCTCAGTGATCCTCGCCGGGCGTGTGTGCATGCAGCGCCGCCAGGGCACGGTGGATCGCCACGGCGTCGACCCGCGGCGGGTCGTACCGGCGGGTGCGGATGTGCTGGAGCAGGTCGGGGTCGGGGGCCAGTCCGTAGTTGCGGAGGTAGTAGGTGACCGCATCGGTCCAGACCCACGCACCGTCGGTGCGGATGTTCATCGGTACCGCGCCGCGGCGCCGCCCGTTGACGACGTCGTCCATCAGCGTCGTGGTGGTCAGGACCGCGCTCGCCGCCTCCAGGTACTCCAGCACCTCACGGCGCTCCCGGCTGTCGAGGGTGGGCCGGTCGGCGGCGAAGCCGGGGCCGCCGACCTCGTCCACGGGGTCGAACAGCTCGGCGAAGCGGACGGAGGTGGTCGGCCGGGTCGTCCACAGCAGCGCGGAGTGGGCCAGCGCCGTCCGCTGGTACGGGGGCAGGTCGTCGGCGTCGGTGAACGCCTCGACCTGCGGCGCGGTCTCGCCGGCCAGGGTCAGCGCGCGCTGCATCGTGGCGGTGAGTGCCGGTAGCGATCCGGGGTCGGTGGCCTGGACCAGGTAGAGCCTCCGCGGTGGTGGCCACGGGGTCGGTGCGGCCGGGAATCGCCAGGCCCGCCACAGCCCGTCGACCAGATCGTCCATCTCGATGCCGGTCACCGTCGTGACGGCGGCCGCGTCGATCGCGCCCAGGTGGTCGATGTCGGTCGGGTCCGTGGTCAGGTCAAGGCTGTGCGGGATGTCCTCCGGGGTTTCGGCGTGGCGCTTCGGGTATGCGGGGGACATCGTGTACCACCACGGCGCCGCCGCCGAGGCGGCAACGTCGAGATCGGCCAGCAGGTCGTGGTTGGCGGCGTCGTCCTGCAGGACCGCCTGGAGCACGTCGAGGTCGGCCGGTGTGATCGGTATGCGCCCGGCCAGGGCCACGAACACCACCGCTTGAGCGACCTCGGTCGCCCGCCCCTGCGCGAGCCAGTCCCGGGCCGAGCAGACGACCTCGTCCGGTGCCCATCCGGCGGCACGAAGCAGCACCTGGTGCAGCGAGATGCCCACCTGCCCGAATCGCATGTCGCTACAACGGAAGCTCCCGCGCCGTGGTTCAACCGGCAGCGCCCCGATGGCATCGGTGCTCCCCGCCGGCCGGCTCGTCGCCAGAATCTCGACGGTTTCGTTTGAACCGCCCTCCGACGGCATCCGTTGTGTGGTCCACCTACTCCGCCTGGGGACGCGCGGCGGTGTCTTGACTGACGGGAGCCTTGGCAGTGTCCGTCTCAATAGATGAGCCGATCCGTCCGATCCGGTACACCACGGCCGCGCACCGGCCGAACGAACTTGCCTACCAGGCGCCCGACAGCGTCACCGCCGCCGTCCGCAGAACGCTGCGGCAACGGCGCTTCATGCAGTACAACCGGTTGGCCGTCGGCGTGGTGCTGCTCAACGCGGGAGCGTTGTGGCTCGGCACGCGGCACGCGGCATGGGCGGACCCGACGACGCTGCTGACCCTGGCGCAGGCCAACCTGGCCTGCGCGGTCATCGCACGGCAGCAGCACGTCGTCAACTTCGTGTGCCGGCTCGCCACCCGGGCACCGACGACCTGGCCGCTGCGACTGCGGTGGGCGCTGGCCAAGGTGTACCACTTCGGCGGGCTGCACGTCGGCATGGCCGTCTCGGGCACGGCGTGGTACGTCCTCTTTGTCGCGTCGCACACCAGGCAGGCGCTGCGCGGTCCCGGGTTCCCCGCGAGCCTGGTGACGTCGTACGCCCTGGTGCTGCTGCTGGTCCTCATCGTCGTGTGCGCCCGCCCCTCGGCGCGGACGCGCTCGCACGACAGGTTCGAGGTGACCCACCGGCTCGGCGGCTGGACGGTCCTCGTCCTCGCCTGGATCAACACGATCCTGGTGGTGACCACCCAGCCGGCAGCGGGCCCGGTGCTCGACGCGGTGGTGACCGCACCCTCGATCTGGCTGATGCTGGCCAGCACGGCCTCGACCGCACTGCCGTGGCTGCGGCTGCGCCGGGTGCCCATCACGGTCCAGCGACCGTCATCGCACGTCGCCGTCGTCCGGTTCGACGACCACGGGGTGAAACCGTTCGTGGGTTCGGTCCGGCCGATCAGCCTGCATCCGCTGTGGGGCTGGCACACGTTCGCCAACATCCCGGCACCGCGCAGCAGCCCGCTGGGCTACCGGATGGCCGTGTCCCGCGCCGGCGACTGGACGTCGGCGTTCATCGCCGACCCGCCGTCCCACGTCTGGGTGCGAGGTGTCCCGACCGCCGGCATGGCCAACGTCCGGCACCTGTTCAAACGGGTCGTCTTCGTCGCCACCGGCAGCGGCATCGGCCCCATGCTGGCGCACCTCATGGCCAACAACGTGCCGGGCCACCTGGTGTGGGTGACGAGAAGCCCGAGGGAGACGTACGGCGACGAGCTCGTCAACGAGATCCTCGCCGTCCAGCCGGACGCCACGATCTGGAACACCGACGACCAGGGACGACCCGACGTGTTCGCCCTCGCCTACGAGGCCCTGCAACGCACCGGCGCGGAGGCGGTCATCTGCATCGCGAGCACCAAGGTCACCTGGCAGGTCGTGTCCGGCATCGAACGGCTCGGCATCCCCGCGTTCGGCCCGATCTGGGACTCCTGACCCGCGGTTCCCGCGAAAACCTGACCCAACCCTGACCCCGACACATCGCACACAACGACAACGAGGAGGTCGCCCGATGGGCGGTGCCAACCGGCGGACAATGCTCATGGGCGCTGGCGCGGTCGGTATCTCAGCCGCCGTGACCGCGTGCGGCGGCGCGGCAGAGCCGGCGAACCCGCTGACCCAACCGGCACAACCGGCACAACCGGCCACGAACCCTGAACCGGCCGGCGCGGCCGCGCCGGCCCAGGGAGGCGCCGCGCTCGCCAAGGTGGCCGACGTGCCGGTCGGCGGTGGCCTGGTGCTTCCGGACCAGGAGATCGTGCTGACCCAGCCCGTCAAGGGCGAGATCAAAGGCTTCACCTCGAGCTGCACCCACTACGGCTGCACGGTGTCCGGCGTCAAGGGCGGCACGATCAACTGTGCCTGCCACGGCAGCAAGTTCGCCGTGGCCGACGGCGCGGTCGTCAACGGCCCGGCGACCGGCGCACTGCCCGAGGTCGCGATCCGCGTCGAGGGCAGCGACATCTTCCGGGCCACGCCGTCCGGCATGTGATCGCGGCCGCCGCTCCCCGGTTCCGTGCGTCGTCCGATCACGGAACCGGGGAGCCGACCCGTCCCGATCATCGAATCCGGTTGCCCACGTCGTCCCGGCGCCGGCGACGGCATCTCTCAGCGGGAGGCACGGCGTGAAGCACCTGCACCTCGCCACGGCGGTGGCCAGTCTCGTCGCCGCCGCGGCCTGGGCCATTCCACTCGCCAGACCGGCCCTGACCGCGGCCGACGACCTCAGCACAGCCGACCGGGACCTCCTGGTCCAGGTTCGCCTGCTGGGCCTGCTGACCCATCCGGCCGGCCTCACCGCCCGCGACAGGGCCGCCGGCGAACAGATCCGGAGGACCGGCGAGACACTCGCCATCGAACACGCCAACCTCGACAGCCTCACCCGCGCCACCGCCGTCCAGGTCGGCGTGCCGTTACCCGCCACGGCGACCGCCGAGGACCGGGACTTCCTCCGCGAACTGGCGGCCACGCCGGCCGACCGGTTCGACGAGATGCTCGTCGGGCGGCTCCGTGCCGCGTACGAGCGGGCGTTCCCGATGATCGCCGCGGCGCGGGCCAGCACCCGCAACACCGCCGTCCGCGCCTTCGCGACCACCGCCGACGCCTACGTGGCACGCCACCTCGACTACCTGGACAGCACCGGACTCGCCAGCCGCCCGGCAGCGGCCACGGCCGACGCGGCCGACCAGGCGTTCCTCGCCCGCCTCAGCCAGGCCGTCCTCTGGCAGCAGCTCGCGGGCATCCTGGCCCAGCAACGCGCGACCCGCGCGGACATCAGGCAGGCCGGCGATTTGATCACCGACGAGGCGCGGGAGCTCAACCGGACCGTCCGGTCGGCCGTCGAACGGCTGCACCTGCCGCCACCCGACCGGCCGAGCGCCGAACAGCAGCAGGCGCTGACCGATCTCGAGGCCGCCCGAGGCGCGGACTTCGACCGGGCCTTCGTCAACCAGCTCCGTGCGGCGGACGGGGCACTGCTGTTCGCCGGCGCGCAAACCCGCACCGGCACCCGCAACACCGTGATCCGCGAGCTCGCCGCGGCCGCCAGCAGCACGGTCCTGCGGCACATGGCATACCTGGAAGCCAGCGGCCTGGTCCGGTACGACGAACTCCCCGCGCCGCCACACGCGGCCGGACTGACCACGACAGGGCTGCACCGCGACGACGGCATCCACCCGGCCGTCATCTGGCTGATGCTCGCCGTCACCGTCGTCGTCGCCGCCCTGACCGGAACCGGGCTGACCGGGGACGGCTCGGCCGGGCGCCGGCCGGTGCGGGGCCGGCCTGTCGACACGACCCACCGGGCGAGCACCCGTAGCCCGTCGAGAGAGGTGATCCGACATGAGTTACCAAACACCCACCAGACACCGATGGTCCTTGAGCGGACAAGCACCAGCGGCGAACGACAGCCTGGTCGAATACGACCGTCCGCGCAGCTACCGGGCAACCCTGGAACATGGTGAGCCACGACGCGAACGCCTGCTGTCCGCTCGCGCCATGGTGTGGGTGGCCGTCTTCACGCTGGTGACGACAACCGGCCTGTGGTGGGTCTTGCGGGGCAACACCGCCGCGACGTCCAGCCCTCCGGACGCCGCGGCGGCCGCACCCGCGGCGCACCAGCACGAAGGCCAACCGGCGGCGAGCGACTACGTCGACATCCTCAGCGTGCCGGCGGGCAGGCAGGCTCCGCAGGCCGGCCCGAACGCGTCGACCGGCAGCTACCGCCACGACTGCGGCCGCAACGAGAACGGGTTCTACAACCCGGACAACTTCATCGTCGTGCCGGGCAAACAGAGCGGCGCCCACCACATGCACGACTACCTCGGCAACCAGTCGGTGGACTGGCGCACCACCGACGAAAGCCTCGCGGCAGCAACGGAAACCTCGTGCCGGCTCGGCGACCTGTCGTCCTATTTCTGGCCGGTGCTGCGGGACATCACCCAGACCGGCACCGACGCGGCACAGGTCGGTGGCGGCAAGGACGGCAACCACGGCCGGATCCTTCCCCTCGCGGAGGCCCGGATGGAGTTCCTCGGCAACGCCCAGGCGAAGGTCGTGCCGATGCCGCTGTTCCTGCGCCTGTTCACGGGGAACGCGAAAGCCATCACGAGCAAACTCAAGGACGCCCGTTCCCAGTGGGGATGCGCCGGGTTCAAGGACCGGTACACCGAGAAGTACCCACTGTGTCCGGACGGCGCCGTGCAGCGCGTCATCGAGTACCCGAGCTGCTGGAACGGCAAGGACACCCGCAGCAACGACGTGCGCAGCCACACCGCCTTCCCCGACAAGGACGGCAGGTGCCCCGACGGCACGCGCGCCGTCCCGAAACTCGTCATCACCCTCACCTACGCCGCCATCCCGCCGGGCCGCAGCTTCGCCCTCGACGCGTTCCCCGGCGAGGGCCGCAGCCCGCACACCGACCACGCCGGCTTCGCCAACGTGATGCCCGAGGACCTGATGGCCCTGATCGTCGACTGCATCAACGACGGCCGCGCATGCTGAGCGCCGAAGGTCCGGATGCCCTGACCCTGGCGGCGGCAACGAGCGGTTGACCGGCCCCGGGCACGGGGTTCCCCGGGGCGAGGGGTGCGGCTGCGACGCGAGACCGTCGCGGCCGCACCCCCGCGTGCTGTCGGGCCGGCTCGTCGGCATCGGGTGGCCACTCGCGGACAGGATCGACCTCGACCGCATCGCGCAGACCACGCTCGGCCAGGCCGAGCCCGAACAGCGTACGGCAATGGCGGCCGGCGCATCGGCCGGCCGCCATGGCGTCCCGTGACCCCTCGACAGGGGTGGAGCCCGCCGAGCCGACCGCCTCGGTTGGGTTGGCCGGCCCGGCGGATGACTGGCTACTTCACCGAACCTGCCAGCACGCCCTGCACGAAGTACCGCTGGAAGGCGAAGAACACGATCAACGGCAGCAGCATGGACAGGAACGCGCCCGGCGCGATCACGTCGACGTTGGAGGAGAATGTGCCCATCTGCTCCTGCAGGACGTACGTGATGGGCTTGCTGGACGCCCCGGCGAAGACCTTCGCGACCAGCAGGTCGTTCCAGACGAACAGGAACTGGAAGATGGTCAGCGACGCGATCGCCGGCCAGCCGATCGGCAGCACCACCCGGGTGAAGATCATGAACTCGGTGCCGCTGTCCATCCGGGCCGCGTCGAGCAGGTCGCGCGGGATGCCGATGAAGAAGTTGCGCAGCAGGAAGATGGCGAACGGGAGCCCGAACGCGACGTGGAACACGATCACGCCGGCGAGGGTGCCGAAGATGCCGAGCGCGCCGAACAGCTTCGCGTCCGGGATGATGGCCATCTGGATCGGCACCACGATGAGCGCGACCACCAGGGCAAAGAGCGCGTCGCGGCCGCGGAAGTCCTGCCAGGCCAGGGCGTAGGCGGCCAGCGCCCCGATCGTCACCACCAGGATGGTGGACGGCACGGCGATGAGCACGCTGTTCCACAGGCCGCCGACCATGTCGCGGTTGTCGAGGAGGTTGGCGTAGTTGGCCAGGGTCAGCTCGCTGGGCTCGGTGAAGACGTGCCACCAGCCGGTGGCGGCGCTGGCCGACGCCGGACGCAGGCTGGCCACCAGCAGGCCGGTCGTCGGCAGCAGCCAGATCAGCGCGACGAGGACGACGATCGTGTACATCAGCCCGCTGCCGAGCCGCGTGACGATCCGGGACACCAGGCCGCGCCTCGGCGGGCCGGTCACCGCGGTGCCGGCCGGCTCGATCGTCGGCACCCTGGCGGTGGATACGAAGCTCATCGGTCCCTGTCCCCTCGCAGCCTGCGGACGTTGTACAGCATGGCGGGCAGCACGAGCGCGAAGAGCAGCACGGCCAGCGCGCTGCCCAGGCCGGTGTTCTGGCGCGCGAAGGCGGTCTGGTACATCTGCAGCGCCACCACGTTCGCGCGGTCCTGGGTCACCGGGTCGGGCGCCAGGATGTACACCAGGTCGAAGATCTTCAGCACGTTGATGACCAGCGTGACGAGCACGACCACCAGCACCGGGCGGACCAGCGGGATCGTCACCCGCCGGAACACCTGCCACTCCGTGGCGCCGTCGACCCGGGCGGCCTCCAGCGCGTCCCGCGGGATGGCCGACAGGCCCGCCGAGATCAGCACCATCGCGAAGCCGGCCCAGATCCAGATGTACGCGGCGATGATCGCGGGCGTCACGACGCCGCCGGCGAGCCAGGTGACCCCGTTGAACGGGGGCGCGAAGTTCGACGCGGCCAGCCGGATCGTGTACCCGTCGCCGGTGAGCTGGGCGAAGGCGAAGCTCCCCGCAGGATCGGTCCGGGTCGTGGCGACCACCGTGCCGTCCCGCACCGCCTCGACGACCACGCCGGGCAGGCCCTTCTCGTTCGCGTCGACGGTGCCGGGCCGGCCACCGCCGCCGGGGCTGAAGTCGAGCCAGACCACGCCCCGCAGGCCGGTCCCGGGAACGCCGGGCGCCGCGGCGACCGCCTCGGGCGGCACCCGGTCGGGCGGGAGGCCGACCATCGGCAGCATGACCGGCGCGGTCGCGGCGGCCGGCTGCGCGGTCTGCACGGCGCCGTCCACGGTCACGAGGCCGGCCTCCTCGCGTGGGCTCGTCCCGTAGTACTTCGACGGCGGCTTGAACACGTCGTGCACCGACACGATCGCGGCGTTGAGCGCGCCGCGGTCCTTGTCCGCCTCGTAGACCATGGTGAACGTGACGCCGGCCGCGAGGAACGAGATGGCCATCGGCATGAACAGGACGGTCTTGAAGGCGGTGGCCAGCCGGATCCGCTCGCTCAGCACGGCGAACAGCAGCCCGAGCGCGGTGACCGTCGTCGGGGCCGCGACGACCCAGACGACGTTGTTGATGATGGCCCGGCGGGTCGCCGGGCCGGTGAACATCTCGACGTAGTTGCTCAGGCCGACGAAGCGGGTGCCGTCGGCGTTGAAGAAGCTGTACCAGACCGTGGCGACGATCGGGTACGCCACGACGGTGGCCAGGACGACCAGCGCCGGGCCGAGGAAGAGCACCGGGCTGATGGGTGGGACATCCCCCCGGCGCCCTCGCCGCCCTCGGCGCCTCGGCTTGCCGTCCGGCGCGTCCGGCCGGCGGGCGAGGCCGCCCCCGACCGGTCGGGCGGTTCGCCGGCCCGTGTTCCTCGCTGCCGGTGCGGCGTCGAATGCGCCTGCCGGCTCGGACGCGCGCACCATCAGTTGCTCCCGAAGTCCTTCTTGGCTGCGTCTTCGAGCCGGCCCGCCAGGGCGTTCACATCCATCCCCGGGTTGCCCAGGAACTCCTGGAGCAGCTTCCACTCGTCGGCGTTCGTGCCGCCGCCGAAGGACGCCGGCGCCAGGTCGGACATGTCGAACTTGATCACGTCGGCGCTGACCACCAGGTTGGCCAGTCCGCGCACCGTGTCGTCCGGGTACGCCGACGGGTCGACGGTCTTGTTCGGCGTGATGAACCCGCCGCCCTTGGCGAAGATCTCGGCCGACTCCTTCGAGGCGAGGTACGCCATGAGCGCCATCGTCGCCTTGTCGTCCTTGAGCGCCACCGCCTGGTCGCCGCCGACCACCACGGACGACTTGGCACCCTTGATCGACGGGAACGGCAGGTATCTGGCCGTGTCGCCGACCTTGTACTTGCCCGCCTTGGTGATCTCCGAGCCGACGAAGTCACCCTCGCACAGGATCGCCGCCTTCGGCTTCTCGCCGAACACCTCCGCGACGGACTGCGAGAAGTCGATCTTCAGCGCACCGGCGTTGCCGCCGTCGATCATCCGCGGCGTCGACCACAGCTGGCCGATCGTTCGCAGGGTTTCGACCACGGTCGGGTCGGTCCACGGGATCTCGTGCCTGGACAGCTTGTCGTAGTTCTGCGGGCCGCCGACCTGGATGTACACGTTCTCGAAGAAGTCGGTCAGCGTCCAGGCCGACCCGCCGGGCACCGCGAACGGCGTGATGCCGGCATCGGCGAGCGTCTTGGCCGCGGCGATGAACTCCTCCCAGGTCTTCGGCTCCTTCACGCCCGCCGTGGCGAACGCGTCGGTGCGGTACCAGCAGATCGACTTGTGGGCGGCCTTGAGGTAGAAGCCGTACGCCTTCCCGTCGATCGTGCCGAGGTCCTTCCAGGCGGCGCTGTAGTTCGTCGTGACGGCCTCGAGCGCGTCGCCGCTCAGCGGCTTGAGGTTGCCCTTCTTCGCCAGTTCGGCGACGGTGCCGGGCTGCGGGATCAGCGCGATCGACGGCGGCGTGCCGCCGGAGATCTTCTGGTTGAGGAACGAGGCGACGTCGTCGCCGGCGGAGGTGTAGACGGTCTTGACGCCGGTCTTCTTCTCGAAGTTCTCGAGCACCTTCTTGAAGTTGGACTGCTCGACGCCCGACCACTTCGCCACGACCTCGACGGTGCCGCTCAGGCCCGGCGTGCCGGGTGGCTCCGACGCGGTACCCCCGCAGGCGGCAACCGTCGCCACCGCGGCCAGCGCCGCGGTGAGCCGTGCCATACGTGCCATGAAAGGTCTCCTTCTTGCCAGCTGTGCCATGAGAGACGAAACCCGCGCCGGGCCCCAGCGAGGGCGTTGGCGGACGATCGCGCCGC
>NZ_BMPI01000049.1:0-14030 GCF_014647515.1 Dactylosporangium sucinum
ATGAAGTTGACGTTGTCGGTGAGGTCGCGCCAGGTGCCGGCCACGCCGGTGACCTGGGCCTGGCCGCCGAGTTTGCCTTCGGTGCCGACCTCGCGGGCGACGCGGGTGACCTCGTCGGCGAAGCTGCTCAACTGGTCCACCATCGTATTGACGGTGTCCTTGAGCTCGAGGATCTCGCCCTGCGCGGCCACCGTGATCTTCTGCGACAGGTCGCCCCGCGCCACGGCGGTCGCGACCTGGGCGATGTTGCGAACCTGGCCGGTGAGGTTCGAGGCCATCGAGTTGACGTTGTCGGTGAGGTCCTTCCAGGTGCCGGCGACGCCGGGCACGTCGGCCTGGCCGCCGAGCTTGCCCTCGGTGCCGACCTCGCGGGCCACCCGGGTCACCTGCTCGGCGAAGATCCGCAGGGTGTCGACCAGGGAGTTGATCGTCTCGGAGAGCTCGGCGATCTCGCCCTTCGCGCTCACCGTGATCTTCTGCGACAGGTCGCCGCGGGCGACGGCCGTCGCGGCGGTCGAGATCGAGCGGACCTGGCCGGTCAGGTTGGCCGCCATCGAGTTCACCGAGTCGGTCAGGTCGCGCCAGGTGCCGGCCACACCCGTCACCTCGGCCTGACCGCCCAGCTTGCCTTCGGTGCCGACCTCGCGGGCCACGCGCGTGACCTCGTCGGCGAAGCTGCTCAGCTGGTCGACCATCGTGTTCACCGTGCGGCCGATGGTGAGGAACTCGCCGCGCAGCGGCCGGCCGTCGATCTCCAGCGCCAGCTTCTGCGACAGGTCGCCCTCGGCCACCGCGACGATCACGCGGGCGATCTCGGTGGTCGGGCGCCCCAGGTCGTCGATGAGCGAGTTGACCGCGTGGATGCGGTCGAGCCAGGCGCCCTCGAACCCCTCCTCGTCGAGGCGCTCGGTCATGCGGCCCTCGCGGCCGACGACCCGGCTGATGCGCAGCAGCTCGCGGGTGTGCCGCAGCTTCATCTCGGCCAGCCGGTTGAACCGCTCGACGACCTCGCCGGGCAGCCCGTCGCGGCGGCTGAGGCGGATCTTCAGATCACCGGCCGCGAGCCGGTCGAGCGCCGCCGACAGCTCCTCCAGCAGGAGCGTCTCTGGGGTGACGTCTTCGACTGTGGTCATGTCGTCTCCACCGGGTGTCGGGGGTGCTTCCTGCTTGGATTGTTACCACCCTTCAGTGGAGACTGCGAGGTGTGACAACCCAGACCGTCCGGAGGATTCGCCTCCCGGCCGACCATAGCTCCCCTGGTCTGGCCCGCGAAGCGATCCGGACGATCGTGCACGAATGGGATCTGGGCCCGCTCCTCGACGAGGCTTTGCTGCTGGTCACGGAGCTGACCACCAACAGCGTCGTCCACGCGGGGACCGAGGTCGATCTGGAGATCACCGCGTCGGCGGCCGCGCTGACGGTGGCCGTGCTCGATTTCCGCCCCGGTCAGGTCGGCCCGAAGGCGGAGCAGTCGGGCACGCTCGACGAGCGGGGGCGCGGCCTGCTGCTCGTCGACCAGATGGCCACCGCGTGGGGCACGCTGCACTTCACCGGCGGCAAGGGCGTGTGGTTCCGGCTCGACCGGCCGGGTGCCGATCCGGCACCGTTCGGGGCGCCGCGGTTCGAGCTGCCCGCCGGCCAGGCCGCTCCGTCGCCGGCCGCGCTGAACGCGTTGAGCGGCCCCGAGGGCGGCTCGCTCACCGAGGCCGCGGAGGAGCTGCTCCAGCGACTGTGCGACGTCAGCGGCGCGACCGGGGCCTCGCTCACGGTCGACGAGGGCGACGGCCCGCACACGGTCGCCGCCGTCGGGCGGCTCAGCGGCTCCGTCGACAGCGGCCGCCGGGTGCCGCTGCGGCTGACCCGTCCGTGGCGGGCCGAGCTGCTGGTGGCCGGCGCGGGCAGCAACCCGTATGCGCGGCCGGTCACCGCCATCGCCGCCGACCGGCTGACCCTGCTCATCGAGAACCACCGGCTGCGCCGCGCCGACTCCGAGCGGCGCACCTGGCTGACGTTCCTGGCCGACGCCAGCGAGCTGCTGGCCCAGTCCCTCGACGTGGAGCTGACCCTGGCGCTGATCCCGCGCCTGGTCGTGCCCCGGCTGGGGCTGTGGTGCGCGATCCACGCCGCCGACTCCGGTGGTGAGCTGCGGCTGGCCGCGGCCGCGCACGCCGACGAGTCGATGCTCACCGACCTGCTCGACGCGCTGGAGGGCGCGACGCCGCAGTTGAAGGAGGCGATGGGGACCGATGCGGTGGTGCCGCTGGGCTCTCCCGTGGAGGGCTACGTCGTCGCGCTCATCGCCCGCGGGCAGCACCTCGGCACGCTGACCGTCGGCGGCGGCCGCGACACCTGGCAGCGCGCCGAGGAGGTCGCGGTGGTCGAGGACGTGGCCCGCCGGGCCGCGCTCGCGATCGACAACGCCAACATCCACGCCGAGCGGCGCGGGATCGCGCAGGCCCTGCAGCGCTCGCTGCTGCCGCCGCAGCTGCCGAAGGCGGAGGGCGTGGAGTTCGGCGCCGAGTACGTGCCCACGGGCGAGGGCGTCGACGTCGGCGGCGACTTCTACGACGTGGTGCCGCTGTCGGCCCGCCGCTGGCTGGTCGTCGTCGGCGACGTCTCCGGCAAGGGCGTGCAGGCGGCCACGGTCACCGGCCTGGTCCGCGACGTGACCCGGGTGCTGGTCCGCGACGGCCGCCCGCTGCCGGAGACGCTGCACCGGCTCAACGAGACGCTGCTGGAGCGCGGCGGGGGCCGCTTCTGCACGCTGTGCCTGGCCCAGGTGATGCGCCGTCAGGACGGCCTGCTCGACGTGACCCTGCACCTGGCCGGCCACGACCAGCCGGTCCTGGTCCGCGCCGACGGCACGACCGAGCTCGTGGGCGCGTGCGGCACGGCACTGGGCCTGCTGGACAGGATCAACACGCCGCGGACGCAGATCATCCTGTACCCCGGGGACACGCTGATCTTCTACACGGACGGCGTCACCGAGCGCCGTCGCGGCATCGAGCTGCTCGGCGTCGACCGCCTGCGCGAGGAGGCGGGCGCGCTGGCCGGCTTCCCGGCGGACGTGGTGGTGGCCCGGCTGCGGACCCGGACGTTGAGCTTCTCGGCGGAGCCGCCGCGGGACGACATCGCCCTCTTCGCGCTGCGCAACGACTCCTGACCCGCGCTGCCTGCGGGCGGCTGGTTGGTCAGCGCGCGTCTTTCTGAGACGTTGGTCGATCTACCCTCACTTTTCGAGATCGAGTTGAGGGTAGATCGACCAACGTCTGTGCGTGGGGCGGCGGACGCGGGTGCCCGGTCGCGGCCCGCCCCGGCCGGAACGGCTCGCCCCCGCAAGCTCGGCATGGCCTGACCCGAGGCGGCCCGTCCGCACAAGTTGACCTTGGTGGAAATCCGTCGCTGGGGCGACCGGAATCCACCAAGGTCAACTGAAGGGAACTCCGTGAGGGCGGGACGGGTGTCGCGCCCTCACCAGCGGTGTCTGGCGGGAGCGACGGTCGTCACTTGCGCGGACCCGAGTCCCGAAAAGATCTAGGCGGGATCCTGGATCATCAGCGCGTTCCGCAGGCCGGTGATGTCCAGGACGCGGATCAGGAAGGCGCCCACGTTGACGAGGACCAGGTAGCTCTGGGCCAGGGTGGCCCTGCGGCTCAGGACGACCAGCGTGCCCAGGCCCTGCGAGTCGCAGAACGTCACGCCGGCCATGTCGAGGACCACGCGAGCCGGCGGTTCGGCCAGGACCTCGTCCACCGTCGCCGCCAGGCGCTGGACCGTGGACATGTCGATCTCGCCGGACAGTGACACCACGATTTCGGCGGGTGCGCGGCGCACGGTGACGTTGAGATCGGCCCGATCCACGAACCACAGCGTAGTGGTGTCTGGCACAGGCCACACAGGGGCGGTCGGCGACGTCTGGCGGCGGCTGTCAGAATGGGCAGGCTGTGACCGATTTTGACTCCGCCGGCCTCGGCCCCTATTCGGGTGACGCACCGGCCTCGCAGGCATTGTTCGACCGCGCTCAGGCCATCGTGCCGGGTGGGGTGAATTCACCTGTCCGGGCGTTCCGGGCGGTCGGGGGCACCCCGCGGTTCATGGTCGGTGGCGAGGGCTGCTGGCTCACGGATGCGGACGGGCGGCGGTATGTCGACCTGGTCTGCTCCTGGGGGCCGCTGATCCTCGGCCACGCCCATCCCGACGTCGTCGACGCCATCACCGCGGCGGCGGCGCACGGGACCAGCTTCGGCACGCCCACGCCCGGGGAGGTGGCGCTCGGCGAGGAGATCGTCGCGCGCACGCCCGTCGAGCAGGTGCGGCTGGTCAACTCCGGGACCGAGGCCACGATGAGCGCGCTGCGGCTCGCGCGCGGGTTCACCGGGCGATCGAAGGTCGTCAAGTTCGCCGGGTGCTATCACGGGCACGTCGACGCGCTGCTCGCCGCGGCCGGGTCCGGGGTCGCGACGCTCGCGCTGCCGGACACGCCCGGGGTCACCGGGGCGGCCGCCGGGGAAACGATCGTGCTGCCCTATAACGACGTGGACGCCGTCGAGAAGGCGTTCGCCGAGCACGGGTCGAGCATCGCCGCGATCATCACCGAGGCCGCCGCGGGCAACATGGGCGTGGTGGCGCCGCGCGACGGGTTCAACGGCAAGCTGGCCGCGATCGCGCACCGGCACGGCGCGCTGCTCATCCTCGACGAGGTCATGACGGGCTTCCGGGTCTCGCGCAGTGGCTGGTCGGGGCTCGACCCGGTGGACGCCGACCTGTGGACCTTCGGCAAGGTCATGGGCGGCGGGCTGCCCGCGGCCGCGTTCGGCGGCCGGGCCGAGATCATGGGCCAGCTGGCCCCCGCCGGGCCCGTTTACCAGGCCGGCACGCTCTCCGGCAACCCGCTCGCCTGCGCGGCCGGCCTCGCGACCCTGCGCCTGGCGACGCCCGAGGTCTACGCGCGACTGGACGCGACGGCGACCACGATCGCCAAGCTGTCCACCGATGCCCTGACCGCAGCGGGTGTATCGCACGTGCTGTCCACCGCCGGCAGCATGTTCTCGATCTTCTTCACGTCCGGCGACGTGGCCGACTACGACCAGGCGCGGACCCAGAACGTGGCCGCCTTCAAGGGCTTCTTCCACGAGATGCTCTCCCGCGGGGTCTACCTGCCGCCGAGTGCGTACGAGGCGTGGTTCGTCTCGACCGCCATCGATGACGAGGCACTGTCGGTCATCGCCGCGGCCCTCCCGCACGCGGCCCGGGCGGCGGCGGTGGCGGTATGAAGACGATCGTCCACGTCCTGCGCCACGGCGAGGTCTACAACCCGGAGAAGGTGCTCTACGGCCGCCTGCCCGGGTATCGGCTGTCGGAGCTCGGCGTCCAGATGGCGAAGGCGGCGGCGCAGGCCGTCGCCGAGAAGGACATCACGTACGTCGTCGCCAGCCCGCTGGAGCGCGCCCAGCAGACCGCGGCGCCCATCGCCGAGCAGTTCGGGCTGCCGATCGCGGTCGACGAGCGGCTCATCGAGAGCGCGAACTTCTTCGAGGGCAAGCGGGTCGGCGTCGGTGACGGCGCCCTGCGCGACCCGCGCAACTGGTGGGTGCTGCGCGACCCGCTGACCCCGTCCTGGGGCGAGCCGTATACGGCGATCGCCGCCCGCATGTTCGCCGCGCTGATGGCGGCCCGTGAGGCGGCCGAGGGGCACGAGGCGGTGTGCGTGTCGCACCAGCTGCCGATCTGGACGCTGCGGCGGTATGTCGAGAAGAAGCGGCTCTGGCACGACCCGCGCCGTCGTGAGTGCAACCTCGCCAGCTACACGAGCTTCCACTTCGAGGACACGAAGATCGTCGGGATCTCGTACGGCGAACCGGCCGCCCACCTGGTGGCCATGTCGCCGACGGCCCGCCAGGCGAAGGGGGCCTGATGCGTCGGCTCGTCCTGGTCCTCGCGCTGATCTCGCTGCTGGCGGCCTGCAGCGACGGCGGCGCCTCGTCGAAGAACGTCCTGGGCAGCCGCAAGATCGCGGTGGCCGACCGGGTCGCGGCGCCGGTCATGCGCGGCGACCTGATCGGTGGCGGCTCCTTCGACCTCGCCTCGAACAAGGGCAAGGTCGTCGTGATCAACTTCTGGGCGTCCTGGTGCCCGCCGTGCCGCAGCGAGGCTCCCGAGCTGGACAAGGTCTATGCGGCGACGAAGGCCGACGGGGCGGTGTTCATCGGCGTCAACGTCCGCGATCAGCGTGACCCCGCGGCGGCGTATCTCGCTGATGTGAAGCCCGGATTCGGCAGCCTCTTCGACCCCGCCGGCGAGCATGCGCTGGACTTCGACGTCCCGCCGAACTCGTTGCCGGCGACGCTCGTCGTCGATCGCAACGGCAAGCTGGCCGCCGTGCTGCGCATGGAGGTCGACCAGCAGCTGCTGGAGCCGGTCGTGCGCGACCTGCTGGCGGAGCAGGCCTGAGATGGACGCCGGCAACCTGGCGATGAGCGGGCCGCTGCTGGCGGCGGTCGCGGTCGCCGTGCTGGCCGGGCTGGCGAGCTTCCTGTCGCCCTGCATCCTGCCGCTCGTGCCGGGCTACCTGTCGTACGTGACCGGGCTGGCCGGCGCCGACCTCGACTCGGGCCAGCGCCGCGGCCGGGTCGTCGCCGGCGTCGGGCTGTTCATCGCGGGATTCACGATCGTCTTCGTCGGGCTCATCGTGCTGGCGACGCAGGCCGCCATGTCGCTGCTCGTGCACCGGCGGCTCGTCGAGGTCATCGCCGGCGTGGTCGTCATCGTGCTCGGCCTGGCCTTCATCGGACTCGTCCCCGGCCTCGAGCGCCAGTGGCGGATCAGCCGGCTGCCGGCCGCCGGGCTGGTCGGCGCGCCGATCTTCGGCATGGTGTTCGCGCTGTCCTGGGCGCCGTGCACCGGCCCGACGCTCGGCGCGGTGATCCTGCTCGGTTCGACCAGCGGCTCGCAGGCCCGGGCGGTGACCCTCGCGCTCGCATACTCGCTCGGCATCGGGCTACCGTTCATCGCGCTCGGGCTCGGCTTCCAGCGCCTCATCGGCGTCGTCAAGTTCATCCGGCGCAACAGCCGCTGGGTGACCCGCATCGGCGGGGCGCTGCTGGTGCTGGTCGGGCTCGCCCTTGTCACCGGTGTCTGGAGCGACTGGATGATCGCACTGCAGGCCAACATCGGCCCGGGATCGGTGCCGATCTGATGGTTCGTCTCGTCGTTTCGATCTGCCGGCGCGCGTGGCGGCAGCTGACCAGCATGCGCACCGCGTTGGTGCTGCTCTTCCTGCTCGCGCTCGCCGCGATCCCCGGCTCCGTGCTGCCGCAGCGCAATGTGTCGCCGGAGAAGGTCAACCAGTACCTCGACACGAACCAGCAGTGGGGGCCGACGCTCGATCGGTTCTTCCTGTTCGACGTGTACGGGTCGCCGTGGTTCTCGGCGATCTACCTGCTGCTGTTCGTGTCGCTGGTCGGATGCCTGGTGCCGCGGTTCCGGCAGCATGCGGTCGCCCTGGTGCGCAAGCCGCCGCGGCCTCCCGCGCGGCTGGACCGGTTGTCGGCGTCGGCGTCGTTCGGGCCGGTTCCCTCCGACGGCGTGCTGTCCGCTCTGCGGCGGCGCCGGTTCCGCACGGTCGTCCGCCAGGAGGGCGACGTCGTCGAGATCAGCGCGGAGAAGGGGTACCTCAAGGAGACCGGCAACCTGGTCTTCCACTTCGCGCTGCTGTCGCTGCTCGTCGGCGTGGCCTACGGGTCGTGGTTCGGCTGGCACGGCAACCGGGTGCTGGTCGAGGGGCAGGACTTCGCCTTCTGCAACACGCTGCTGAACTACGACGAGCACGCCCTGGGTGCGCAGGTCGGCGAGAACGACCTGCCGCGGTTCTGCCTGCAGATGGACAAGTTCACGGCCCGCTATCTCGACAACGGGCAGCCGGTCGAGTATCGCGCCGACGTGCAGGTGCGCGAGCACGGCCGGGTCGAGAAGAAGGTGCTGCAGGTCAACGATCCGGTGCGGCTGTCCGGGGCGAACGTGTCGCTGCTCGGGCACGGGTACGCGCCGGAGCTGCGGTACACGGACAAGTACGGGAAGTCGCACACGACCGTTTCGACGTTCCTGCCGCGGGACGGGATGCAGACCAGCGACGGCGTGGCCACGTTCCCTGACGTGAACCTGAACCCGGAGACCGGGAAGCGGGACGAGAAGTCGCAAGTCGGCTTTATGGGGATCTATTTGCCCACGGTACCGTCGGATCCCTCGGTCAACACGTCAGCGTTCCCGGCTGAGCGGGACCCGCGCCTGATGCTGCAGCCGTACCACGGGGTGCTCGGGTTCGACGCCGGGGCGCCGCTGTCGGTGTACACGCTGGACCAGCGGCAGATCGACGCCGGCCGCCTGACGAAGTTCGGCGACCCGGTCATGCTCAAGCCGGGCGACTCGGCGACGCTGCCCGACGGCACGAAGATCGAGTTCCTGGGCACCAAACAGTGGGTCAGCATCTCGATCCGCCACGACCCGGGCCAGCCGATCATGCTCGGCGGCTCGGTCGCCCTGCTCGCCGGCCTGCTGCTCTCCCTGACCGGCAAGCGGCGGCGCATCTTCTTCCGGATCACGCCGGACGGCACGACCGCCGGCGGCCTGCCGCGCAGCGACTATCCGGGCTTCGTCGAGGAGTTCGACGAGGTGGTACGAGCTGTGTCGCCCCCCGCCGCCGAGGTACCTGAGCAGGTGGCGCAGACTGATCAAGCCGCGACGGTGCGGGAACGCGAGGAGGTCGTCTGATGGGTGGTTTGTCCAATCAGCTGCTGGTTGTGACGATCGTCAGCTACGCGCTGGCCATGCTGGCGTACGCGGTGGAGTACGCGTTCGGCGGCCGCAGCGTGGTTGCCCGCGTCGCGACTCGTGAGCTGGTCGGCGCGGGCGGCCCGTCGATCTCCGAGTCGGAGTTGGTCGCGTCCCCGGTCGTTCCTCCCTCCGGCGCTCGCTACGCCGGCGTGGCGGGTGTCGGCCTCACCGTGCTCGGCTTCGTGGCCCACCTGGCCGCCGTCGTCACGCGAGGCATCGCGGCCGGCCGGGCCCCGTGGGGCAACATGTACGAGTTCGTCATGATGGCGACCCTCGTCGGCCTCGCCGCGTGGCTGATCGTCCTTACCAAGTGGCGCAACGTCCGCCACCTGGGCCTGTTCGTGACCCTGGTGGCCGCGATCCTCCTGTCGATCGCGGGCATGACCCTCTACGTCCAGGTCGGCCCCCTGGTCCCGGCCCTGCACTCGTACTGGCTGGTCATCCACGTCGGCGCCGCCTCCATTTCCTCGGGCATCTTCCTCGTCGGCTTCGTGGCCGCCGCGATGCACCTGATCCGCTCCGGCTACGACAACGGCAAGCGCAACTTCCCGTACTCCCTCGGCGAGCGCCTCCCGCAGGCGGGCACCCTGGAGCGGGTCACGTTCCGCGTCCACGCCTTCGCCTTCCCGATCTGGACCTTCGGCGTCATCACGGGCGCCATCTGGGCCGAGGCCGCCTGGGGCCGCTACTGGAACTGGGACCCGAAGGAGGTCTGGAGCTTCGTCGCCTGGGTCGTCTACGCCTGCTACCTGCACGCCCGCTCGACCCCGAGCGTGAGCCGCCGCGTGTCCTCCTGGATCGCCGTGGCAGGCTGGGCCACGATGCTGATCAACCTGTTCGGCGTCAACCTGGTCGCGAGCGGCCTCCACTCCTACGCGGGCGTGTAGCCTCCTCCGCCTCCGCCTCCGCCTCCGTTCTCCGATCGCCCCGCGAGCCCGCCGCCCGCGGGGCGACCGCTTTTGGTCGCCCATGATCGATGGAGACTTCCGGCTGCCATGACGACCAGAACCCTCCATGGATCATGGGCGGTGGCGGTTGCCGGCAACACCGGCACACCGATCCGCATGCCGAGGACGTCGCCGATGCGTTCCGCGCGGAGGTGACCGCCGTGCAAGCCCAGGTCGGGTTGGGCCGGTCGGGTTGGGCCGGTCGGGTTGGGCCGGTCGGGTTGGGCCGGTCGGGTTGGGCCGGTCGGGCTTGCTCGGATCCGGGCAGCCACGTGTTGCGGAACTGCGCCAGCTCCCGCATCGGCTCGTGGGCGAGAGTGGCGGACATCCTCGGCGGCGGCAGCCGTGTCACAGCCGCCGACACCGTCCCGTTCGCCATCTGTGTCGCCGCGGCCTGCCGATCGGCCTCGGGTCGTGGGCTCCGTCTACGGCTCACCGCCGTCGCCGCAGGCCGTGCACCATCGCGACGTCCTGCTGGTCTGCTCGCGCCCGCCTGCTCGCGTCTGGGACCCGTGTCCGTCACGCGCGTCCGGGACCCGCGCCCGTACGCGTGCCCGTCGCGCCCCAGAGGCCGCGGCCGTCACGCGCTCCGGGAACCCGGGTCCCGCGTCCGGGGCCCGGGCTCGGGGCCCGGCGGCGCCGCTAGGGGCGGAGGCCGCCCAGGGCGACCAGGTCGAGTAACGCGAACACGAACAGTGCGATGCCCACGAAGCCGTTGGTCGTGAAGAAGGCTCGGTTGACGCGGGACAGGTCGGTGGGGCGGACGATGGCGTGCTCGTAGACGAAGGCGACTGCCGTCAGGGCCAGGCCGATCCACCACAGCCAGCCCAGGCCGACCAGGTGGCCGAACCAGGCGAACAGGCCGAACGTCACCACGTGCGCGGCGGTGGAGAGGTGGAGGGCGAAGGGGACGCCGTAGCGGGCCGGGACCGAGTGGACGCCGATCTCGCGGTCGATCGCGGTGTCCTGGCAGGCGTAGATCAGGTCGAAGCCGCCGATCCACAGGCCGACGGCCAGGCCGAGGACCCAGGCCGGGCCGGAGCCGCGCAGGTCGCCCGTGACCGCGAGCCAGGCGCCGACCGGGCCCACCAGCTGGGCCAGGCCGAGGATGGCGTGCGGCCAGTTGGTGAAGCGCTTGCCGTAGGGATAGACGATCAGGGGGACCACGGCCAGCGGGGCCAGGGCGAGGCACAGCGGGTTGAGCAGGGCGGCGGCGCCCAGGAAGACGACCAGGGCGACGGCGGCGCCGGTCCAGGCCGTGCGGACGCTCACGGCGCCGGTGACCAGCTCGCGCTTGGCGGTGCGCGGGTTTCGGGCGTCGATGTGCCGATCGATGATGCGGTTGGCGGCCATCGCGAAGGTGCGGGCGCCGACCATCGCGATCGTGACCAGCAGCAGGTCGAGCCAGTTGACGCGCTGGTCGCGCACGGTCATCGCGGTCAGGGCGGCCAGGTAGGCGAACGGGAGCGCGAAGACCGAGTGCTCGATCGCAACCAGTCGCAGGAATGCCTTGACCCGGCTCGTGGGTGGCTCGACCAGCGTCACTTGAGGCGTCACTTGAATCCGTACTCTTTCCAGCGCTTGTCGACCCGCGCCACGATCTCGGCCGGCATGACCATCTCATCCGGCCAGCCGCGATGATAGCCCTCCGCCGGGCCCTTCCGCGTCGCGTCGATGCCGGCCTTGCCGCCCCAGAACTGCTGGTAGGAGGCGTGGTCGAGGTGGTCGACCGGGCCCTCGGTGAGCAGCAGGTCGTGGGAGTAGTCGACATTGCCGAAGGCGCGGAACGCCACCTCGGCGTAGTCGTGGACGTCGCAGTCCTCGTCGACGACCACGATGAGCTTCGACAGCGAGAGCAGGTGGGCGCCCCAGATGGCGCTCATGACCTTCTGCGCGTGCTTCGGATAGCGCTTGCGGATCGACACGATCACGCAGTTGTGGAAGACGCCGGCCGCGGGCAGGTCGTAGTCGACGATGTCGGGGATCAGGATCTTGAGCAGGGGCAGGAAGATGCGCTCGGTCGCCTTGCCGAGGCCGTGGTCCTCCTGCGGCGGCTTCGACGTGATGATCGAGTGGTAGATCGGCTGCTTGCGGGTCGTCATGCACTCCACGTGCAGCACCGGAAAGTCCTCCACCGGCGTGTAGAACCCCGTGTGGTCGCCGAACGGGCCCTCCGGCAGCCGCTCGCCCGGCTCCAGGTAGCCCTCCAGGACGATCTGGGCGTTGGCCGGCACCTGCAGCGGCACGGTCAGGCAGTCGACCATCTCGACCCGCTCGCCGCGGAGGAAGCCGGCGAACAGGTATTCGTCGATGTCGGACGGCAGCGGGGCGCTCGCCGTGTAGGAGACCACGGGGTCGGCGCCGATGGCGATCGCGACCGGCAGGCGACGGCCGAGGCGCTCGGCGACCGCGTGGTGGGCCGTCGAGTCCTTGTGGATCTGCCAGTGCATGCCGAGCGTGTTGTGGCTGTGCTGCTGGAGCCGGTAAAGCCCCAGGTTGCGCTTGCCCGTCTCCGGGTGCTTGGTGTGGGTGAGGCCGAAGTTGTGGTAAATGCCGCCGTCCTCGGGCCAGACCTGAAGGCCCGGCAGCCGGTTGAGGTCGACCTGGTCGCCCTTGTAGACGACCTCCTGGCAGGGCGCGCTCTTCACGTGCTTCGGCGGCACCGCCTTGAGCTGCATGAGCTTGCCGATGCCGTCGCGGATGCCGGCCCAGCCGACCGGGAGCTCGGGCTTGGCCAGCTCACCGATCCGCGCGCCGACCTCGTCGAGGTGCTCGACGCCGAGCGCCATCGCCATGCGCCGCTCGGTGCCGAACAGGTTGATCGCCACCGGCATGTCGCCGCGGGTCGGCCGCTCGAACAGCAGCGCCGGCCCGCCGGCCCGCACGGTGCGGGTGACGACCTCGCTGATCTCCAGGTGCGGATCGACGGGCACGCCGACCCGATGCAGCTCGTCCGCCCGCTGCAGGGCGGCAAGGAAGTCGTTGAGATCCGCGAAGGGAAAGCCGCGCGCCATGCACCCATCTTGGCAACCCCCACTGACAGTTTTCCGCCGGGTAGGCGCTCGTGCGCTCCATGGCACAGTTGTGGGTGTGAGTGACCAGCGCAGACCGTGGGTGGTCGGGGTTTCCGGGGCGTCCGGCACGCCGTACGCCGCCGCCGTGCTCCGGGCACTGCTCGACGCCGGCGAGGCCGTCGACCTCGTCGTGTCGCGAGCGGCCCGCCTGACGATCCTCGACGAGACCGGCGTCTCCTTCCGTGACGCGCACTGGAAGGACGACCTGGCCACCTGGCTGCAGGCGCCCCTCGACGGCGCCGACGTCACCCACTGGCCGGCCGGCGACCTGGCCGCCGGACCGAGCAGCGGCTCATACCCGGTCAAGGGCATGTTCGTCGTCCCGGCCAGCACCGCCGCCTGCGCCGGGATCGCCATCGGCCTGTCCAAGGACCTGCTGCAGCGCGCCGCCGAGGTCAACCTCAAGGAGCACCGACCGGTCGTGGTCGTGCCACGGGAGACCCCGGTGACCCGCAGTCACCTGGAGCACCTCATCGCACTGCACGACGCGGGTGCGGTGGTCCTCCCCGCGAGCCCCGGCTTCTACGCCACCGGTGCCGCGGCCACCGCCCAGCAGTTGGTCGACTTCGTTGCCGGCAAAGTCCTCGACGCCGCCGGCGTACCCCACAGCCTGTTCACTCGTTGGTCGGGTGAGCTCGGCCATTCCCGGTAGTAGTGTCGTCGAGGGATTCGTCCCCCTCGAGCAACGCCCTCACCTCGGACTCCCGGAACCGCCGGTGTCCTCCCGGGGTTCGGATGCTGCTGATCCGGCCGGCCGCAGCCCAGCGCGTCACCGTTTTCGGATCGACGCGGAACAAGGCAGCGACCTCGCCGGGCGTCAGCAGACGATCTCCCGTCTCCACGGCCCCTCCTTTACCCTGGGTGGCTCGCCGGGCCCGCGCACCCCCATGCTGCGAAGCTGAAAGCGCGAGTCATCCTGGGATGTACGCCCATTACAGCACCGCTCACGTGCCGTGTCCGGGAAACGAGGAAAACGCACTTCTTGGGCAATTACCGTGCTAAAACGCGGCCCATTAGGCTTGTCGCGATGGACCAGATCGATCGTCAACTCATCGACCTCCTTCGGGACAACGCCCGGCTTCCATATGCCGAACTCGCGCGGAAGGTCGGGCTGTCCGCGCCGGCCGTGCACGAGCGCGTCGGCAAGCTCGAGGCCTCCGGGGTGATCCAGGGCTACCGG
>NZ_BMPI01000049.1:14069-90589 GCF_014647515.1 Dactylosporangium sucinum
GCGGAGGTCCAGCCGGAGTCGGTCGGCCTGCCGGTCACGGCGGTCATCGGCATCGTCCAGGACAGCAGCGGCGATACCGAAGGCATTCTCGAAGCGCTGCGCGAGCGGCGGGAGATCGAGTCGTGCTACTTCATGGCGGGTGAGGAGTCGTTCCTCTGCAAGGCCCGGGTGCCGACGATCGGCGACCTGGAGCGGTTGATCGTGGAGCTGAACCGGGTCAAGGGCATCGCCAGGACGCGGACCGCGATCGCTCTCTCGACCAAGTGGGAGGGCCGCCCGCAGTCGGCGATCGACCAGCAATGACCACCGGTCGAGCCGCCGGGGAGCCCCTGGGAGCCCGGTGGGCGCCGCTCGACCTGCACCGCGCTCCGCGCAGGCCAGGACGAGGCCAGCGCCGCCAGGCCCGCCGCCTGGCGGGCAAGCCGGCGTCGCCGGACCCGTCAGCCGGCGGCTAGGCGAGCGTCGCCAGGTCCGGATACTCCGTGACCCACCCCTCATCGTCGATCTCGATCACGGCCGTGAAGTTCTCCGACCGATACCGCACGCGCCGGCCCTCCAGCACCTCATAGGTCTGCTCCACGGGCAGCACCGCCAGGCTGGGCAGCAGGATCCACGCCGCCTCGATCGTCACCGTCGTGCCCGGGGCGGCCCGGTGCAGGCCCAGGCGCCGGATCGGCAGCGTGTTGGTCAGGGGCGAGTTGTAGAGATCGACGTCGAGCACGTTGTGCAGGCGGTCGGGCTCCTCGATGCCGGCGAACGGGGCACCCCGGAGCACCCGCTCCAGGTCGCCCTGCTCGCCCGTGGTCACCCGCCACCGGCCGGCCGCCCGCTCCATGCGTAACGTCCGCAGCCAGCCGCCACCCTCGGCCGTCACCTCGAACCGGGTGCTGGCCCATCCCTCGTCGGTGTGCAGGTCATAGCGGCAGGTATAGAGCCCGCGGTCGGCGGCGAACGCCGTGCCCCGGGCGTGCAGTCCCCGCCGGTCGTCCAGGGTGGCGAACTCGCCGCCGGTCGTGTCGGTCCTCTGCCAGGCGAACGCTCGTGGAAGCACCGTCATGACCGGCAAGGTATCCGACCGGTACGACAAAAAACGCTATCGGTGGCGCGGCGGCCCCGTCCGCGGCCGGCGCGACCCGCTCGCGGCCGGACGATGCGGAGGCACCCGCACGGGCACCCCGCTCGGCTGGCGTGCCCCGGTGACCTCGGCCAATGCCGGATCGCCGGCCCGCACCCGCAGCTCCTTCGGGGTCACCCCGGCCTTCGCCAGCAGGGCGGCCGCCCGCCGGCGTTGCCGCGGCAGCACCAGCGTCACGACGGTCCCCGCGGCGCCGGCCCGCGCGGTCCGCCCGGCCCGGTGCAGGTAGTCCTTCTGATCCCGCGGGAGATCCACGTGTACCACAAGAGACACGTCATCGATGTGAATGCCCCGAGCGGCGACATCCGTGGCGACGAGCACGTCGACCGTGCCCTCCCGGAACTCGGCGAGGGTCCGCGTGCGCACCCGCTGGGTCTTGCCGCCGTGCAGCGCTCCCGCCCGTACACCCACCGCCGCAAACTGATCGACCAGCTCGTCGACGGCAGCCTGCGTCTTCACGAACAGGATCGTCCGCCCCTGACGTGCCGCGATCGAGGCGGCGATCGCCACCTTGTCGTTCGGTGGCACGAGCAGCACGTGGTGGTCCATCGAGCTGACGGACGCGACGGGCGGCTCGATCGAGTGGGTCACGGGGTCGACCAGGAACCGGTTGACGAGCGCGTCGACGTCCTTGTCCAGCGTCGCGGAGAAGAGCAGCCGCTGGCCACCCTCCGGCGTCTGGGCGAGGATCTCGGTGACCTCGGGCAAGAAGCCCATGTCGGCCATTTGGTCGGCCTCATCCAGTACCGTAGCTTCGACCGCATCCAGGCGGCAGGCACCCCGCTTGATCAGGTCGCCCAGCCGCCCCGGCGTCGCGACCAGCACGTCTACGCCGCGTTCGAGCGACCAGATCTGCCGGTCGTAGGGCACCCCGCCCACGGCGGTCTTGCAGAACAGCCCCAGCGCCTTGGCCAGCGGGGTCAGCGCGTCGTTGACCTGCATGGCGAGCTCGCGCGTCGGCACCAGCACCAGCGCCTTGGGCGCGTGCGGCCGAGACCGCCCGCTGGCGGCGATCCGGGCCAGGACCGGCAGGCCGAACGCGAGCGTCTTGCCCGAGCCGGTGCGCCCGCGACCGAGCACGTCACGGCCCCGCAGCGCGTCCGGAACGGTCGCCGACTGGATGGGGAACGGCTCGGTGATGTCCTGCCGGGCGAGCGCCCGCACGAGCTTGGCGGGCAGTCCGAGCCCCGAGAAGCCGCTTCGGGCGGGCTCGGGGTGCTCGGAGGTTTCGAAGATTGAGGGGTACTGGCTGGCGTCGGCGAGCAGCAAGGAGAGTGGGACCTTCCGATTGGAGAACGGTTCAGCTTATCCGATCTCCGCGGAAGATCCCGCATCCCGTGTCCTGGCTCACTTCTGCGGCACCGTCTGGAACGTGCTGTCCATGAAATCCCGGACGACGGTGACCGTGAAATAGCCGCCGACCACCAGCACGATCAGGATGATCGCGATGATGATGTACACCCGCAGATTGCCGGACTTCGACGGCTCCTCGTCGTCGTCCGTTTCCTGCGTGCCCTGGCTGAGAATGTGCCCGGTGAGCGAGCCGCTGTTCTCCAGGGGACTCCCGCCGTCGGCTGAAACAGGTCTTCCGCCCTGCCCGCCATAGACTGTGCCGGCTGAGAGTCGCTGGTTGCGAGCCCACTTCCCGTAGCTTTCCGAGGCGCTGCCGACCAGCTGCGTGGCCTCGGCAGGCTTCTCTTCGTCTTCCTTTTCCGCTACTTCCTCTTCGGGCGGAGGAATAGCCGGGGGCTGCTGGTGCTCCGGCCCGGTGCGGTTCGGCGCGCCGCTGGCCGGGAAGCTTCCACCGGCATTTGCGTTCCCCTCTCGATCAGTGCCCGAGAATGGACTCTCGTGGGTGGACGGCGGCCACGAAGGCAGGGCCGCATCCGGTACTTCCGGCGCGTTCGCACCCGGCGGATTCCACCCCTGCTGCGCGGGCGGCGGCGCCCACCCGGCACCCTGCTGCCACGACTGCTGCTGCGCCGGGGGCCCGGACGCGGGCGGAGTCGAGGCGGGCGGCTGCCCCCACGAGGGCTGCGCGGGCGGTGCGGAGGCGGGTTCGGCCGGTGGTCCCCAAGCGGGGGCCGGGGGCGCGGACGCCGGCTCGGCGGCCTGACCCCACGACGGCGCCGGCGGCTCGGCCGGCTGCTGCCCCCACGACTGCTGCGCGGGCTGCTGCCCCCACGAGGGCTGCGCGGGCGGCGCGGAGGCGGGTTCGGCCGGTGGTCCCCAAGCGGGGGCCGGGGGTGGGGACGCCGGCTCAGCGGCCTGACCCCACGACGGCGCGGGGGGTGCCGAGGCCGGCTCGGCGGCCTGCCCCCGGGACGGGGCCGGCGGCTCGGCCGGCTGGCCCCACGCCGGGGCCGAGGCGGGCTGCACGGGGGGCGCGGCCCAGCCTTGCGCCGGCGGGTTCGCGGCGGGCGGGCTCGACGCCGGGGGCGTGCCCCACGAGGGCTCCGCGGGCGCTGGGGGTTCGGCCGGCGAAGGGTTCCATCCCTGCTGCGCGGGCGCGGGCGGCGCGGCCCAGCCTTGAGCCGCCGGTTGGTTCCAGGCCTGTTGGGCCGGCGGCGGGGACGCGGGCGGCGTTGAGGTCGGCGGCTGGCCCCAGGACTGCTGGGCCGGGGGTGCCGACGCGGGTTCGGCGGCCTGGCCCCACGAGGGCGCCGGAGGTGCCGACGCGGGCTCGGCGGAGGCGGACGCCTGGCCCCAGGACGGGGCGGGCGGCGCCGACGCCGGTTCGGCGGCCTGGCCCCAGGAGGGAGTGGACGCCGCCTGCGCCGGTGGGGCCGACGCGGGCTCGGCCGACTGGCCCCAGGAGGGCGCTGGCGGAGCCGAGGCGGGTTCGGCTGCTTGGCCCCAGGAGGGCGCTGGTGGTGCCGAGGCAGGTTCGGCCGGGGCGGACGCCTGGCCCCAGGACGGTGCGGGCGGTGCCGAGGCCGGCGGGCTGAACGACGGCGGCGCCGAGGCGGGGGGTGCCGAGGCCGGGGGCTGGCCCCAGGACGGCTGGCCCGACGCCGGGGGCTGCGGCCAGCCCGGCTGGGCCTGCGGCGGGGTACCGGGCGGCTGCGACCAGCCGGCCTGTCCGGGCGGCGTGGCCTGTCCGGGCGGCGTGGCCTGGCCCGCTCCGGGTGGCGCCCAGCCCGGCTGGGCAGGCGGCTGTGACCAGCCCTGCTGAGCAGGCTGGCCGGGCTGGGCCGGGTAGCCGGGCTGGGCCGGGTAGCCGGGCTGTGCCGGGTAGCCGGGCTGTGCCGGGTTGTTCGGCTGGTACGGGGCGGCGGGCTGGGCGGGGTAGCCGGGCTGGGCGGGGTAGCCGGGCTGGCCAGGGTAAGCCTGCTGGCCGGGAACGCCGGCCTGGCCCGCGTAGCCGGGCTGGCCCGGGTAGGCCTGCTGGCCAGGCACGCTCGCGTGGCCCTGATAGCCCGATTGACCCGGAACCCCGGGTTGGCCGGGAGTACCCGGTTGGCCGGGAACGCCTGGCTGGCCGGGAACGCCTGGCTGGCCCGGAACGCCTGGCTGGCCGGGAACGGCGGCGTGGCCTGAGTAGCCCTGCTGGGGCGGCTGGTTTCCCGTGCCCTGCGGGCCGGGGAAGCCCGGGTTGCCTGCGTAGCCGCCCGGCTGGCCGGGCTGAGGCGGGTAGCCGGGCTGGCGCGGGTAGCCGGGCTGCGCCGGCTGGCCCGGGTATCCGGGCTGCGGGTACCCAGGCTGGCCCGGAACGCCGGCCTGGCCTGCGAATCCAGGCTGGGGCGGCTGGCCCGCGTAACCCGGCTGGCCGGCCGGGCCGTGGACACCGGGCTGGCCTGCGTAACCAGGCTGACCGGGCTGGCCCGGCTGTCCGGGCGCGCCGGTCTGACCGGCAAAGCCCGGCTGACCCGGCTGACCCGGCTGTCCGGGCGCGCCGGTCTGACCTGCGAAACCGGGCTGACCGGGGTGACCGGGCTGAGCCGGCTGGCCCGGCTGCTGCCACCCCGCGGCGGGCTGCTGCGCCCAGGGCTGCTGAGGCTGCTGAGGCTGCTGGGACGCGGGCTGGCCCCACGACGGGGCCGTGCCCGCGGCCGGCTGCCACGGCTGGGGCTGGTTGGACTGGCCGCCGCCCCACGGGTGTTCCGCGGACGGCGTCGTGTACGCCGGGGGAGCCGAAGTCTCCGGGGCCTGCAGCGGGTTCGGGTCCGGGTGCGGGGTCGGCTCCGGCTCGGGAAGCGGCGACGGCGGGACCGGCTCCGGCTGCGGGGCCGGCTCGGGCTCCGGGGTCGGCTGCGGCTCCGGCGTCGGCGGGTACGGCGACGGGATCGGCTCCGGGGCCGGGGCCGGCGGGAACGGGGACGGCTCCGGGCCCGGGGTCGGCTCCGGGCTGGGGAACGGGGACGGTACCGGGCCCGGGATCGGGGACACCGGGTCGCCCAAGCCGGGGGCGGCCGCCTCGGCCGAAGGAACCGAAGGAACCGAAGGAACCGAAGGAACCGAAGGAACCGAAGGAGCAGGCGGAACCGACTGAGCCGAAGGAGCAGACGGAGGAGTCATCGTGCCGGCGCGGTAGATGCCGGGGGTCGTCGCGGAGCGCGCGCGGATCGCCTCGGCTGCCTCCTCCGCGCTGACCGACTGGGCGCCGCGGACCGAGGCGCTTGCCCGGGCCGCTGCCGCGCCCGCGAGTGCGCCGGCGACGCCACCGACTGCCGCCGCTTCCGCCGGCGCCGGGGGAGCGGCCGACGCCCCGTACGCGGCCAGCGAAGGCTCGGCGCTCGGGGTCGAGTAGGCCGGCGGGGCCGACGAGGAGGGCTCGGCACCGGGAACCGAGTAGGCCGGCGGCGCGGCGTCCGCAGCCGGCGGGCGGGTGCGGGCGAATGGGTGGACGACCGGCGACGGCTCGTACGGGGCCGGATCGGACGGCGGGCCGTACGCAGAGCCGGGGTCCGAAGGCGGCGGGCCGTACGTGGACGCGGGGTCCGAAGGCAGTGGGCCGTACGTGGACGCAGGGTCTGACGACGGCGGCGGGCCGTACGTCGACGCCGGCGGCTCGGCCGACGGCACCTGGTAGGACGGCGACGGATCGGCCGGCTGCGCCGTCCACGGCTTCGCGAAAGCGTCCCACGACGACTCCGGCGCCGGGTTCCGCGGCGTGCGGCTCGGCAGCGGCGGGATCGGGCCCGAGTCGTCGTCCAGCGGCGACGACGGCAGCGGCGAGGCGGAGATCGACGCGGCGGAGGACTCCGAGGCCCAGGTCGAGGCGCGGTAGGAGTCATCATCGGCCGAGGCGGCGGCCGGGGCGAAGCCCTCCACCGGCGCGGGGCCGAACGGGTCGCCCACGCTGCCCGACGAGTCCTCGAACGTGTCGTTGACCGGGGGCGGCGTGGAGTCGGTGGGCGGCGGGCCGTACGTGCTGGCGACCGGTTCGAAGCTCGGCAGTTGGTACGCCGGCGGCCCCGAAGCGGCGACCGAGGCCGCGATCACGTCATCCTCGGGCGAGGACGGAGCCGCGGCCAGGCCGGCAGAGCTGAGGTCCGAGGACGGAGCCGCGGCCAGGCCGGCAGAGCTGAAGCCCGAGGACGGAGCCTCGGCCAGGCCCGCAGACCCGAGGTCCGCGGACGAAGGATCGCGGGCCTCGGAAAGGCCGGCCGAGCCGACATCCGAAGGAGCGTCGTCGGGCTGGTTCGACGCCGAGTACTGCGACGGGCCGGTGTTCCACGGCTGGCGCGGCGGCGACGGCTCCTCCGGCGCGGTGGGAGCCGAAGGCCCCGAGGTCGGCGTCTGCGTCGACGGCGCCTCACCCAGCTCGGAGTCGGGGTCGTCCGGCGGCGCCTCGGCCAGGCCCGCGTCGCCCGTGTCGGTCGGGGACGCGCCGCCGGTGTCGCCGAACGCCGCCATCAGCGCGGCGACCTCCGGATCATCCTCGGCCTCCTCCTGGGCACCGCCCGCGGCCAGGTCGGCGCCCGGCCAGAGCGCGCCGTCGACCGGGGCCGGCGGCGGCTCGTAGGCCTCCGGCAGATCCTCGTCGACCGGCTCCTCCGGCAGCTCCGCCCCGACGGGCGGAGGCGGCGGCAGCGGTGGCAGGTCGACGGCCTCGGCGGACGCGGGCGGTTCAGCGCCGGGCGGGCCCGAAGGTGCCGCCTCGCCGCGTGCCGCGTCCCGGTTGTCCCGCTCGTCCATCAGTGCCCTCCATGACCTTGCCTGCCGCAGGCATCGTTGCGAGCCCGGCGTCCCCCACGCCGGTCACGCGTCCACGGTGCCACATCGAGTCACGGAACGCTGGATCGGATGGCGTCGGGTTTTGGATCAGGAGCGTCAACTGCTGGACGTCGTCACCGAGGGCTTCGCCGACGGGCTGGCCGACTTCGACGCGGCGGCCGACGAGGCCGGAACGGACGGCTCGGGCTGCTTCGACGGCTCCGGCTCGTGCGACGCCGGCGGGTCGGAGGACGGCGGTGGGTCGCTCGGCGGCTGCGAGGACGGCGGGTTGCTGGGCGGCTGCGACGACGGCGGCTGCGACGACGGCGGCTGCGACGACGGCGGCTGCGACGACGGCGGCTGCGACGACGGCGGCTGAGACGACGGCGGCTGGGACGACGGCGGCTGGGACGACGGCGGCTGGGACGACGGCGGCACCGACGTCGGAGGAGTGCTGGTCGGCGGCTGGGTCGTCGCCGGGGGCTGGGTGGCGTTCGGGGCGGGCACGGCCGGGAAGATCCGCGACGCGCCGAAGAGCTTCGACCACTTCACCGGGCCGATCTTGACCTTCTCGCCGGTCGTCGGGGCGTGGACCATGCGGCCGTTCCCGACGTAGATGCCCATGTGGTAGATCGAGCGCCAGTCGCTCGGGTCGCTGGCGAAGAACACCAGGTCGCCGGGGAGGAGCTGGTCACCGAGCTTGTTCTTGGTGGGCCGGATGTTCGGGGTCCCGTGGTACATGTCGTTGGCCACGCGCGGGACCTTGACGCCCAGCTGCCCGTAGGCCCAGTAGGCCAGGCCGGAGCAGTCGAACGTGTTCGGGCCCTCGTCGCCCCAGACGTACCAGCTGCCGATCTTGCCCAGCGCGTAGTTGAGCGCCTGCAGGGCCTTGGGGTTGGCCACCATGCCGTCGATGTTCGGGCTGTCCGGCACGTTGCCGTACAGGTCCTGCTCGCGCTTGTCCTCCTCGGCCTCCAGCAGGAGAACCTGCTGGTCGTTCTCGGCCTTGAGCTGGAGGTAGGCCGCGTTCTTGATGTTGAACTCGGTCTCGATCGGCGCGTAGATGCCCTGCGCGGTCTGCAGCGCGGTGCGCGCGACCGCGAGCTCCTGGCGGGCGGCCGACTCCTCCTGCTCGGCGCGGAGCAGGTCGTAGGCCGCCTCCTGGCCGCCCGGCTGCGCGCCGAGGCCCGGCGCGAGCATGCCGAACTGGTGGAGGTCGTGCGCGTACTGATCGAGGGGGCCTAGGCCGGCCGCGTGCTTGTAGGCGTCGGCGGCGGCCGAGTCGGCCTTGCTGCGCAGCTCGACGACCCGCTCCTCGGCGCGCAGGAGCTTGTCCTCGGCGTCGGTCAGCGACGCCTGCGCCGCCTCGACGTCGAGGGTCGCCTGGAGTTTTCGCTGGCCGAGCTGCGTGACGACGGCCTCTTCGGTGGCCAGCCTGGCCGCGAACGGGCCGCGCAGCGCGGAGGTCGACACGCTGACCGGTGGAGCGGTGCCCGTGCCGGCGCCCGGCATGACGAGCGAGCCGGAGGCGATCGGCCGCGAGCCGCCGTCCGGAATGCCCATGCCCGGGTCCGCGTACGCGGGGCGGGGGACCAGCGAGCACAGCACCGTGCAGACCACGGTGGCGGCGATCAGCCGCCCACGCCGCAGCCGCATCCGAGGCCGGGGCGGAGTCTCCGGGATCGGCGGACTGACCTGCACCAATGTCGGTGCCTGCCAATCGTCGCCCGGATATGCCGCAGCCCTCAGTACCAGCCCAACCATCGCCACCGTCCCCAGTCGGATAGCCATGCCCAAAGGTCGACCGTTGCCGATCGATCAGTCGGTCTGCCGCCCGACCGTGTTCCTGCCCACTTTTTCTTACCGTACGAAGGGGAGAACCGTCGAGTGGTGATCAATGTCAGCTTCGGCGAAGGCAGGTGAATGCGGGTCGAACAAAGGGTCCGACGTACGCTGGCGTCGTGGACGCAGGGTTGAAGCGCGAGATCGAGGCCAAGGTCGCGGCCGGAGAGCGGCTGAGCAGGGAGGACGGTGTCGCGCTCTACGAGAGCGACGACCTCGTCTGGCTGGGTCGGCTGGCTCACCAGGTGCGCACCGAGAAGAACGGCGACCGGGTGATGTTCAACGTCAACCGGCATCTCAACCTCACCAACGTCTGCTCGGCGAGCTGCGCGTACTGCTCTTTCCAGCGCAAGCCGGGCGAGAAGGACGCCTACACCATGCGTATCCACGAGGCGGTGGCGAAGGCCAAGGAAATGGAGGGTGAGCAGCTCACCGAGCTGCACATCGTCAACGGCCTGCACCCGACGCTGCCGTGGAAGTACTACCCGAAGGTCCTCCGCGAGCTGAAGTCGGCATTGCCGGGGGTGAACCTCAAGGCGTTCACCGCGACCGAGATCCAGTGGTTCGAGAAGATCTCCGGCCTGCCCGCCGACGAGATCCTCGACGAGCTCATCGACGCCGGCCTGGAGTCGCTGACCGGCGGCGGCGCCGAGATCTTCGACTGGGAGGTCCGGCAGCACATCGTCGACCACGCCACCCACTGGGAGGACTGGTCGCGCATCCACCGCCTCGCCCACAGCAAGGGGCTCCGCACGCCCTCCACCATGCTGTACGGGCACATCGAGGAGCCGCGGCACCGCGTCGACCACGTGCTGCGCCTCCGCGAGCTGCAGGACGAGACCGGCGGCTTCACCGTGTTCATCCCGCTGCGCTACCAGCACGACTTCGTCGACTCGGCGGACGGCAAGATCCGCAACCGGCTGCAGGCGCGCACGAAGATGGCCAGCCCGGCGGAGTCGCTCAAGACGTTCGCGGTGTCGCGCCTGATGTTCGACAACGTGCCGCACGTCAAGTGCTTCTGGGTCATGCACGGCCTGTCGGTCGCGCAGCTCAGCCTCAACTTCGGCGCCGACGACCTCGACGGCTCGGTCGTCGAGTACAAGATCACGCATGACGCGGACAGCTACGGCACGCCCAACACCATGCACCGCGAGGACCTGCTGCACCTGATCTGGGACGCCGGGTTCCAGCCGGTCGAGCGCAACACGAAGTACGAGATCGTGCGCGAGTACGACAAGCCGACCCCGATGGCCGAGCGCCGCTCCGAGCCACAGCAGGTCTGGGCCTAGGACGACAGCCCGGCGACGATCCGGACGACCGCGTTCGCGCAGCCCCAGGACGCGGTCACGCCGGCGCCGCCGTGGCCGTAGTTGTGCACCACGTCCAGCCGGCCGATCCGTTCGTGCTCCAGGCGCACGGTCGGCCGGTACGGCCGGATCCCGACCCGGTGGTCGAGCACCTTCGCGGTCGCCACGCGCGGGTCGATCGTGGCGCACATCCGGATGAGCCGGGCCGACACGTCGGGGTTCGGCTCGCGGTCCCAGCGACCGGGCTCGATGCTGCCGCAGAGCGCCAGGCTCGGCCCGTGCGGCAGGTAGGCGATCGGCAGCGCCGACTCGTCGTGCTCGCAGAAGAACCGCTCGATCCCCGGGTTCTCGACCACGACGATCTGGCCCCGGGTGGGCACGAGCGACTCGTCGCCGGTGAGCTTGCCCGCGTAGACCCCGGTGCAGTTCACGACGATCTCGTCGCCCTCGGCCGCCTCCGCCAGGGCGTCGACGGCGCGCCGCTCGACGGGAGTGCCCGTCGCGTCCAGCCTCCCCCGGAGGTACCGCAGGTAGACCGGCATGTCGACGAGCGGCGCCGAATACCACCAGCCGACGACGAACCCGTCCGGCAGCTCCTCGGCTGCCGCCGGCCGGAACCCCGGCAGCGCGGTCATCCAGGCGGGCGGGTCGACCGGCGTCCGCGCGGCCTCCAGCCCGTGCCCGTCGCGCACCCCGGTGGTGGCCGGATCGGCCGTCAGCTCCAAAAGGATCTGTCGGGTTTCATCACTCCACGGGAAGATCCGTTTATCTTTTGCCAAATACGGACCCCAGATCGCGCCCGCGGCGAATGACGTGGTGTCGAGATCCAACTCCGCGGCGCGGACCGTGACCCGGTGCCCGGCCTCGGCCAGGCAAATCGCGGTCGTCAATCCAGACACCCCGGCGCCGACCACCACGACCCCGCGTCCGGTGTGCATACGACGACAGTAGGCCATTGTCGTCATCAAGTGAATACGCGCGGTTGCATAGATCCTTGGTGATGAGGTGGAATCGAATCTCGCCGACGGACAGCCGTGGGGGGTGCCAATGTCGCAAACACCGTCGGCCGGCACCTTTCTCGTGCTCGGCGAGGTGCACACCGCGCTGCTGCAGAGTTCGGCCGCGCTGCCGGTCAACGCGTGTGAGCGGCTGGTCCGGCTGGTCGGCGGCGAGCGAGTCCGCCGGTACGAGCGGCCCATCGCGCACGTGTGCTCGCCGAGCGTGCTGACCGGCGTCGACTGCCGGCTCGCCGCGCACGACGGCGCCCGCGTGCGCGCGATCGGCACCGTCGCCAGCCGGGTCGCGATCACGGGCGGTCACCTGCTCCAGGCCTCCTCGCGGGTCGGCCTGGAGGCCAGCGCCGCCCGGCGGCGGCTGCCCTGGTCGCACTACCTGGCCCGGCCGGGCCGCGCCGAGGTGATCGCCAAGCGGCTCGACGCCGCCGGCCTGGCGCGCGGCTTCATCGACGCCGAGCACGACGAGACGGTCCTCGACCTGGCCAGCGTCAGCACGCGCCTGGTCGACGAGGTGCAGAAGTCGCCCGTCCTGGATCGGCGGGCCCCGCTGCGGGCCGGCCGGACCAAGCTGCGGTGGGCGGCCCTGGTGACGGAGGGAGAGTTGGACGGGCCGTCGCTCATGGTGGCGAGCGGCGGGGTACGGACGTTGGTGGTGCAGTGCCGCGCCGTCGATGTCGACACGATCAGTGACTTCTGTGACGATGTCGCGCTGCACGACTGGCTGCTGACCACCCTGCTCCACGTGATCGAGAGCAGCCGCATGGGAAACGACGATCATGTCAAGGTCATGGCCCGGCTCCGGCCCGCGGTCGAGCATCTGCTGCACCTGTGGATGCCCGAGGCGCGGCTCGCGACGAGCGGAGCAGCGGGCGAGACGGCGGCGCAGCTGTGGCGCAGCCTCGAGAACCGGCCCGGGATGAGTCGTCAATGGCGGTCGTGTGTCGATCGGATCAGGGACCAGTTGGCGCTGAACACGATCGCGTTGTTCGGCGAACGGCTCGGGGAGGGCAGCCGGTGACCGAGGGGGGAACCACGCGTCCGAGGGACGTGCTGGCGCAGTCGAAGATCATCAAGAAAATGTTCTTGTCGGTGGGCATCGGCACGATCGCCTACCTGCTGACGAATGTCTTGATCGAACAGATCGAGGAGCCGCAGATCTGGGCGATCACGTTGTCGTTGCTGATCGGCGGCTACACGTTTCTGACCCAGTTCATGCATGATCTGGAAAACCGTATGCACTCGGTGGAGAAGGCGGAGTCCGAGCATTCGCAGCGGGTCGCCGGGCTGGTCGACAGCCGGTTCACCGCGATCGACGACGTGCTGCGCGACAAGCTCGTCGAGATCGACAAGGTCGTGCAGGGCGGGTTCGCGAAGATCAACGAGGCGACCCAGCTGTTCGGCCTGGTCGAGGCGTCCGCGCTGCGCACCGACGCGGTCACCCAGCTCGTGCGGCACTCCACGCAGATCGACCCGCAGGCCCCCGAGCTGGTGTTCCGGTTCGCGCAGGCCGAGATCGGCCGGATGTCGGAGTTCCTGAAGGAGCTCAGCGAGGGCGGGAACGTCACCTACGAGGGCGAGGACCGGGACTGGATGCTGTCGCTGGCCGGCAACTGCCGGTCGAGCATCGACGCGATCAGCCTCACCACGGTCGATGCCCGGGGCTCCGGGTTCGTCGACGGGAGCCTGTGGACCAGCGACCTGGGACAGCGGTATCTCGAGGTACAACGGGACGCCCTGGATCGCGGGGTGCGGATCCGGCGCGTGTTCATCCTCGACCGCCCCGGCCTGGCCGACGACCCGATGTTCATGGAGAACTGCCTGCTGCAGAAGGAGATGGGCATCGAGGTGCGGCTGCTCGACACGCGCGCGATCCCCGGCACCCGGCGCAGCTCGCTGTTCGACTTCATCCTCTTCGACGACGTCATCAGCTACGAGTCGACGCCGGCCTCCAGCATCGACGGCTCGATCCGCCCGACGATCGTCACCACCCGCCTGGAACTGCGCGCGACCCGGGTCAAGGACCGCCTCCTGCGGTTCAAGGACCTCTACAGCTCGGCCCGGCCGATCCACTCAGCCGATGAAAACGTACTGAAGGCGATCGACCGCGGCGAGCGGTAGGACGATCCCCTCGTCCCCGCCCCGCCGCACGACGTCTTCGCTCAGGCCCGCTTCGATCGCCACCTGGCTCAGGATGGTCCGCACCGCCTGCTCGGTGGCGAAGAAGCGGCTGCCGAGGACGGAGAGGGAGCGGTACGCGCTGAACGGCGCCGCCGCCGGATTGACCTGCATGACGGCCGGCAACCGCCCCCACTCGCCCGGATACGCGCCCTCCCACGGCCGCGGCACCGCGACGGCGCGGCCCTCGTGGCGCAGCAGGCCCAGCCGCAGCAACTGCCAGACCGACGCCAGGTAGGCGCAGGACCAGCGGCGGTGCCGGTCGGGCTCGTCCCAGAGCTGCACGTCGACGAAGATCGAGTGCCGGTTGGCCGCGTTCTGGGCCGGCGGGCGCCAGCGCCGCAGCCCGCCCATCGCCTCCCCGCCGCCCTCCGACGGCGACCGCTCCCCGTTGCTCAGCCAGCCGGTCTCGCCGACCGGCGGCCGTGAGCCGTTGGTGCCGGGCGGCGGGTCGGCCACGATCCGCTCCTCGACCAGCCGGGCCAGCTCGATCCCATCGGCCTCGGCGCACGCGGACTCGCGCGCGACGTAGTCGATGCGCACGCCGTTGGCCTCGGCGGCGGCCAGCAGCATCGGCAGGACCTCGCTCGGCGGCTGCTTCGGCCCGAAGTAGTCGTCGATCAGGAAGCAGGTGCTCAGCCGCGGCGAGCGGCCGGTGATCGAGCGGCGGTGGATGTCGGTGGCGGCGGTGATCCACGGCGCGAGCTGGGCGAAGTGGGCCTTCAGGCGCTCGGGGCCGTCGCGGAAGTCCTCGAAGTACAGGTGACCGACCTCGATCGACAGGTGCGACAACGGCAGCGACGCGCTGCGCGGCTCGGCCCCCGCCTCCCGGAACGTCGCCGCACCGCCCATCTACAGCCCTTCCCAGGCGTTGTCGTCGACCAGCCGCTGGGCCAGCCGCTCGAACGCGTCGAGCGTCTCCTGGTTGGCGATCTGGCGCAGCTTGACGTCGTCGTCGGCGATGAGCTGCTCGCGCCACTGCAGCACGGGATCGAGCGGGACGCTGCCGAGCACCAGCGTGCGGCCCAGGCCGTGCTTGCCCGCCAGGCGCTGCAGCTCGTAGTTGCAGTCCTCCAGCCAGGCCACCTGCGCCGGGCGCAGGCCGGCGAGGTCGTCGGAGCTGGGGTCGACGACCGCGGTGCGCACGAAGCGGATCTGCCGGGTCAGCTCGTCGCGGTCGTGGCCGAGCCGGGAGCCGGTCTCCAGGATGCCCTGCTCGCCGAAGACCAGGTCGGCGGCGGCGATGATGTGCTGGCGGGTCCAGCGGTGGAAGACCAGCCAGCGGCTGGTGATCGCCTGGAGCTGCGGCTCCGCCGTCGCGGCCAGCACGGTCTCGACCGCGTGCGAGCGGCCGGCGCTCAGGTCGACCAGCGACAGCTCGTACTCCTCCTCCAGCTTGAGGAAGAGGTCGGCGCAGCGGCGCACCATCTCCGGGGAGCTGGGCAGCTCGCCGCCGCCGCTGTCGCCCGGGAAGAGCACCAGCCGGCCGGAGCGCAGCGGCTGGTGGCGCAGCGACTCGCCCTCGGACTCCGACCAGACGTCGACCGAGTAGGGCTCGCCGATGCGGCCCTGCAGGTAGGAGTGCAGCCCGCGGCCGCGCTTGCCGTGCATGAGGCCCTCGATCTGGAACACCGTGCCCGCCGTCGGCGAGCCGAAGTCGAAGTCGAGGTAGCAGACGTCGCCGCCCTGCAGCGCCCGGCGGTACACGATGTTGCTGCTGGTCACCGAGCGGCCGGTGCCGCCCTTGTCCGAGGTCGCGAAGACGAGCATGTCATCGGGCCCCACTGGCGTCGCGCCGCGCGGCGCTCAGCCGGTCGAGGTCGACGAGCACCTGGGCGGCCAGGGCACCGGCGGTGCCCGGGCGGGTGCGGATCACGTCGTGGGCCCGCCGCAGGGAGGCGCCGGCCGACTTCAGCGCCTCGCGCATCGACGGACCGGCGTCGGCGGAGATCCGCAACAGCTCCTGGTCGTAGATGTGGTCGGCCTCGGCGAGCAGCTGGGTGGCGTGGTTGATCAGCACCGGGCTGCGCAGCGGCGGGCTGTCGATCAGGTTGGCCGCGGCGACCAGGCAGCTGATCACCCGTTCCGAGTAGTACCAGGACGGGGCCTCGTCGGACGGGGGCAGCGCCGGATAGATGGCCGACGGCTGGTCCCACAGCCCGGCGGCCGGGCCCTGCTCGATGCGCCGGCGGGTGATGTGCTCCCACACCTCGTCGACCAGGTTGGTCATCTCGTTGCGCTGGTCGACCCGGTTGACCAGGCCGGCGACGCGCAACGTCTGCTTGAGCAGCTGGGTGGAGAAGTCGGCCAGCTCCCAGCTGAGCATCGGGCCGCCGACCTCCTCGCTGCCGTCGAGCTGGAACGGGAACCCGGGCAGGTGCAGGGCGACCGCCGGATCGTCGTCGGAGATCGGGCGCCGGGTGATGCGGGAGCGTTCGGCCAGCTCCTCCAGCACCTGGCCGATCCGCACCGGGTCGGACTCGTTCTCGACCCGGTTGACGCTCATGTCGAGCACCACCATCGACGAGACCAGCAGGCTCAGGTAGTCGGACTGGGAGCCGTCGACCGTCATCCAGGGCACGTTCTCCAGCGGCCACCGGTCGTCGCCGAAGCGGGCGATCGTCGACCAGTACGACAGCGTCAGGTCGTAGCGGATCTGCAGCGCCCGGGCGAGGCGCTGCTGCTCGTCGTCGAGCAGGCCGAGCAGCCGGGTGCGCTCCGAGAACAGGTGCTGCATGCAGTCGAGCGCGACCGCGGTGAAGTACGCATAGGGCGCGGCCAGCGCGTAGCCCGCCGGCTGCAGGATGCCCTCGGCGTTCGTGTCCACCCTCGGCGCGCCCTTGGTGATGCCCCAGGACCAGCCGCACTCGAAGACCTTGTTGTCGTTGTCGAGATCGGGCACCTCACCGAGGCCGAACGTCACGTCGCGCAGACCGGCGCGGATCTCCTCGACCCCGGCCTGGAAGTCCTGCCGGATGCGGCTCCGCGACAGGCGGGACTGGTTGATCATCTGCAGCAGGTTGCCGCCCTCGGGCGAGTCGGGGTCGAGGACATACACCGTGAAGCTGCGCATCAGGCCGATCATGGCGCCGGTCAGCCGCTGGCTCGCGAGCTCCTCGATGCGGCGGACGTCGTCGCGCAGCTGCTGGCGGGTGAGCACCCTGCGGAAGACCTTGGCGAAACCGATGATCGCCAGGGTCAGCCGGATCGAGATGGCGAAGGAGTCCACCACGTCGAGCGAGCGCTGCTCCTCGGTCGGCTCCTGCGCGCCGTCCACGGACGTGAAGTAGCCGCCGCCGCCGAACGTCGGGCGTCCGTCCTCGTCGATGTAGGTCGTGAGGTATTCCTGGATGACCTGCACCAGTCGCTGCGGCACCTCGACGCTGTCACCCAGGACCTCCAGCGCGCGCTCGACGTCCTCGGCGGTCTCGTTGGGCTGGTCGAGCTTGAAGGTCGGGACCTCGGTCGCCGGGCCCATCAGGCACAACAGCTGCTCGGCATCACTGATCGAATTGCGCTGGCGCCGGCCTTCCCAGACCCAGGTGCCCTTCTGCAAAGAGGTGCGCGCCACGGCACGCCACGATTCGAGCAACTGTTGCCGGGGCTGGATCCTCATGGGCCTCCCACCACGCGCTTTTCAGTCGATCGCCGCTCCCGCCCGACCCAGGGCGAGGATCATGCCCTGGTATTTCGGCTTGATGACCTCACCCGAGAATACCGGCTCGACGGTGACCTCTTCAACGAGCGGTTTCAGGCTCCGCAGTACATCGTCGGCCGTCACCGCGACGGCGGGATACCGGATTCCCCCGACCGTGTACCCCGGGGACTGCGCCATGAAGGCCGCCGCGAATGGCGCACCGGGCCGCAGCGCGTGCACGAACTTCTCCAGTGCCTCGTCGAATTCGCCCATCTCCTCGGACATCGACTCGGCCACGAAGAACATCGTGCCCAGGTCCCAGCGGCCGCGCTCCAACTGGAAGAGATCGCCGGGCTGCACCCGCACCCGGGCGGCCGCGACCCGCGGGTCGACCAGTCCGTAGGGCGAGTCCTCCTTGGCCGCGAGCACCGCCCAGAACGGGTCCCAGATCGGCCTGAAATCGGGCAGCTGGTCGCCCAGCCAGGCCAAATTCGATCGACTGCGCTCGAACAGCGTCACGCTGTCGCAGAACGGCAGCATGGCCAGCATCGGGTAGAGGTTCGCGCCCGCTCCGACGTCCACCCCGTGCGCACCGGGCTTCGGTGCACGGGTGATGAAGAAATCTCGCACCATCTGCAAGATCTGGCGATCGTCCTCGATGAGCCGCGCGTAGTTGTCCAACACATACTGCGTCGGGTTGAACGAATCCCAGGGGTAGGCCGAATTGGCATGCTCGTGCGTGGCCGCCGACGGCGTCCCCATGTCCATAGCCGGCTCTCCATCCGGTCAGCGGGTCAGCTGGAGTGGTGCGAATCCAGGCCGGCTGGGATCGAGATCCGGGCGGATTCGCGCCCGGGGTGGGGAAGGTGACCCCTGGGGCGATTCGACCGTGAACAGGACTCAACGGGATGGTAACGCACCGTAACGACGAAATCGAGGCATGTTACTGGAGTGGCGGATGGTGCGAAAGGCCGCATCGTACGGTCCAGCGCTACCCGTCGTCCATCGCGGGAAACGAGCGACTTTCGTCGACGACCTGTTGGGCGGCCACCGGTTGTCCGTCGATGTCGTGTATCCGACCGGTGGTGCCCGGCGGGTGATCTCCGCCGGGTGGGGATACGCTGGGCAAACCATGTCTCCGTTCCTGAAGTACACGCTCGCCCGCCTCGGCCTCTTCGTGGCCGTCGCCGCGGCGACGCTCGCGGTGCCGCTCGACGTCAGCGTGCCGCTGAAGCTGATGATCGCCGTCCTGGTCTCCGCGGTGCTGGCCTTCTTCCTGCTGAGGGGCCTGCGCGAGGAGGCTTCCGTCCAGGTGGTCGGCGCGGCCCAGCGCCGCACCGAGAAGCGTGACCGGTTGCGGGCCGCGCTGAACGGCGACGACGAGCCGGGCGCTGCCAAGACCGACTAGCGACGACGCTCGCTCTCTTCCATGATCGATGGAGAGTTCTGGCTGCCATGACAGCCAGAACTTGCCATCGATCATGAAACGCCCGGGTCGCCGGGCGGGAGTGTCTGCATCGCGCAGGTGTTCAAAACGGGCAAATCGCCACGCGTCGGCTTGCTGCGGGTGAGAATTCGGGTGAAACGCCACCCGAGGAGACCCGATGGCCCGCAGGCTGCTTCCGTCGCTCACGCTCGCCGTCGTCGGCCTGGTCGCCGTCGTCGCCGTGAATCCGGCCAGTGCCGCACCCGAGCGGACCGGCGGCGCGTACCTCGTCGACGGCGTGCGCACCTGGGACGACCGCAACCGCGTGGCCGCCACCGGCGCCGCCATCGACGCGCTGGAGGACGGGCGGGCCGACGTCACCGCCACCCCGGCCGAGGCGCGGGCCATCCGCAGGCTCGGATACCGGATCACGCAGAACCGGGCCGAGAACTTCCCCAAGGCCGACGCCGGGTACCACAACTACGCCGAGATGGTCGCGGAGCTCGACCAGGCCGCCAAGGACCACCCCGCGATCCTGCGCAAGATGAGCATCGGGAAGTCGTACCAAGGGCGCGACATGCCGATCGTGAAGATCTCCGACAACGTGGCCGTCGACGAGGACGAGCCCGAGCTGCTCTTCAACGCCCACCAGCACGCCCGGGAGCACCTCACCGTCGAGATGGCGCTGTACCTCGTGCGGCTGTTCACCGACAACTACGGCAAGGACGCGCGGATCACCAGGCTCGTCAACACCCGCGAGATCTGGATCGTGCCGGACATGAACCCGGACGGCGGCGAGTACGACATCGCGACCGGCTCCTACCGCTCCTGGCGCAAGAACCGGCAGCCCACGCCCGGCACGGGAGCGATCGGCACCGATCTCAACCGCAACTGGGGGTACAACTTCGGCTGCTGCGGCGGCTCGTCCTTCATCCCGTCATCCGAGACCTACCACGGCTCCAAGGCGTTCTCGGCGACCGAGACGAGGCGCCTGCGCGACTTCGTGCTGAGCCGGCGGGTCAAGGGCGTCCAGCAGATCAAGGCGTCGATCGACTTCCACACGTACTCCGAGCTGATTCTCTGGCCGTACGGGTACACGATGGACCCGACCGCGAAGGGCCTGAACGCCGACCAGCAGGCCACCTTCAAGGCGCTCGGGACGAAGATGGCGAAGACGAACGGCTACACCCCGGAGCAGTCGAGCAGCCTCTACATCACCGACGGCTCGATCATCGACTGGCTGTGGGCGACGCAGGGCATCTGGGCATACACGTTCGAGATGTTCCCGACGTCACCGGAGAAGGGCGGCTTCTACCCACCGGCGAGCGTCATCGCCGCCCAGACGGCCCGCAACAAGGAGGCGACCCTCCTGCTGTCGGAGTATGCCGACTGCGCGTACCGCGCCATCAACAAGCAGCAGCAGTACTGCTATATCCAATAATCCTCGGAGAGCTCGATGACGGCGAAATAGGCGCCCGTCGAATCGGCCACGCGGGCGTACCAGCCCGCCGCGACCGGATGGGGCGAGCGGGCGACCGCGCCGCCGAGTTCGGTCACGCGCTTGCAGGCCGTGACGCAGTCCTCGACCATGAAGCACGCCGTCCAGTGGTCGGGCACGGTGTGGTCGGGGAAGCGGTGGTCGATCGGGACCAGGCCGCCGACGGTGTCGTTGTTGTGGTGGAACTCGTAGTACGGGTCGCCGGGGGCGCTCTCGGCCTCCAGTGCGTGCCAGCCGAAGACCTCCTTGTAGAAGGTCTCGGCGCGGGTCGGGTCGTGGGACGCCAGCTCGTACCAGCAGATCGCGCCCGGCTCGAACGACACCTGCGCGCCGACGAACCGGCTGCGCAGCCAGGTGCCGAACAACGCGCCGCCGGCGTCGGTGAAGACGCCCGCGGTGCCGAGGTCGCGGATGCTCGCCGGAGGCACGCGGACGGTGCCGCCGGCGTGCGCGACGGTCTCGGCGGTGCCGGCCGGGTCGTCGGTCGAGATCGAGATCATCCAGGCGGCCTTGCTGCCCTGGCGCAGGCCGGCGGCGGCCCGTCCGTTGAGCGTGAAATGCCCGTCGTCGTTGAACGCCCAGCCGAACAGCCCGCCGTAGAACGCGCGCGCCGCGGCCGGATCGGGGCTTGCCACCTCCGCCCAGCACGGCGTACCCGGTGCGTAACCCCTTACTCGCATTCCGCGTCCTCCCGGTTGTCACACTGTTTCGAGATAGTGACACCCGTCAGGTGATCACGACACCCCATCCAACGGTGTAGGAAGCGGTCGTGAGTGCAGGACGTCGAGCCGCGAAACGGCTCGGGTCAAAACGACGAACAGCCGATTGAGCCCGCGCGCCTCGGCCGCGACGATGTCGGCCGGTTCGACGACGATCACGTGGTCGTACTCGAGGCCCTTGGCGAGTCCCGCCGGGAGCACCGTGACCCGGCCGTCGGAGTCGGCATCGGCGATCGTGATTCCGTTCGTGCGCAGCGCCGCCGCGATCGCGTCCGCCGACGCGTCGGCGACAATGACTCCGATCGATCCGTCGAAGGTGAGCGCGGTCTGCACCGCCTTCACTGTTTCTTCTTCGATCGATTCAGTTGTACCGATGTGCAGCGCGCCGTCCGACCGCAGTGACCTGGCCTCGGGGACATTGACGCCGAGCGCTGGCAGCAGTCGGTTGGCGAGCTCGACGACCGCGGCGGGCACCCGGAAGCCGGTCGTCAGCGGTACAACTCGGGCATCGGGCTTGCCGAGATGGGCGAGCAGATCGCGCCAGTCGCGGGTCGCCCACGGCGCGGTTCCCTGGGCGAGATCGCCGAGCAGCGTGATCGAGCCGTGCTCGCTGCGCCGGGCGATGACGCGCGCCTGCATCGGGGAGAGGTCCTGGGCCTCGTCCACGACGACGTGGCCGAAGCTGGCGACGCGGTCGATCAGCCCGGCCGCCTCGTCGACGAGCACCGCGTCGGCGGCCGTCCAACGGGCCGACTTGGCAGTCTTGGGCGGCTTCGCCCAGGTGATCACTTCTTGCTCATCGGAGGAAAGAAGATCGTCGGCCGGGTCCGTCAGCACCTCGAACACCAACTGCTCCGGCGTGACCGCCGGCCACGCCCGGTCGAGCAGCTCGACGACCGGCGCGGCCTTGCCCATCCGCCGCTGCCACGCCTCGCCGGGCGAGTCGCCGCGGCGCGCCTCGGACTGCAGCATGAGCAGCGAGACGATCCGGGCGCGGACCCGCTCGCGGCCGATCGCGTACGGCGGGGCCTCGCGGCGCACGTCGTCGACGATCCTGCGGAGGGCCTCGGGGGAGATCCGCCACCGGTAGGAGCCGTCGGAGACGATCAGCGGCTCCTCCGGCTTGCTGATCTTCGCGTGCAGGCGCCTCGCCAGCACCGCCGCCATCCTCGGATCCTGCTTGACCTCGGCCGCCCGCGGCGTGTCCTGGGCCTTGACCGGGGTCTTGAGCAGGTCCTCGATCGTCGACTGCCGCACCTCGACCTCGCCGAGGGTCGGCAGGACGCTGGCAATGTAGTGCAGGAAGGCGGTGTTCGGCCCGACGATCAGCACGCCGGCTCGGCGGAGCCGCTCGCGGTGCAGGTACAGCAGGTAGGCGGCCCGGTGCAGCCCGACCGCCGTCTTCCCGGTGCCGGGCGCGCCCTGCACGCAGATCGACTCGTCGAGCTCGGCCCGGACCAGCTCGTCCTGCTCCGGCTGAATGGTCGCGACGATGTCGCGCATCGGCCCGACACGCGGCCGCTCGATCTCCTCCAGCAGGATCCGGCTGGTCCCGTGCTCCTCGCCGGCCTGGAGGTTCTCGTCCTCGAAGCTCGTCAGCGTTCCCTTGACGAACCCGAACCGCCGCCGGACCTTCACTTCCTGCGGGTCGCGGGCGCTGGCCTGGTAGAACTTGCGGGACAGCGGGGCCCGCCAGTCGAGCACCATGGGCTCTCCGGCGGCGTCGGTGACGTGGCGGCGCCCGACGTGAAACCGGTCTTCGTCGATGTCGAGCCGCCCGAAGAAGAGCGGTGTGTCGGGGTTGTCGGCGAGGTCCGCGATCCGCCGTGCCAGGTGTCGGCCGAGGGTTTCGGCGGCGAACGGGTCCCCGGCGACCTTGTCTCCGGTGGCGTAGAGGTCCTCGGCATGCTCGCGCATGCGCTTGAGCGCCGCCCGTGAGGCGGCGAGATGGTCACGTTCGGTCTGCAGGTCTGTCTCGAGTGAGAGCACGGTGATTTCCTTCGCGGGAATCTGCTCGCTCGCGTATCCGGGCTCAGACCCGGCGCGTGGGACGTCCGCTGCGGTGCCTACCTCACCGCGGCCGTCAAGCGGCCAACCACGTTACGCGTCCGCGTCGCCCCCCACCACCGAATTTTGTGTTGCTCGTGGGGCGGCCTTCGCGTCCGCGGCCAGCGCGGCGTAGAGCTCGGCGGTGGCACCGCCCGTGCGGCCATCCGGAAGCGACGAGCCAGACTTGGTCGCCGCATAGACATCCTCCCGCCGGGCAGCGAGGTCGAACTGGACCGCTTCCGTGACCAGGTTCACCAAGCTGCGTGTGCGGCGCTGCACCAGGCTGCGGCGCCGCTGGCCTGGGCCCCGATTCGGGAGACTCTTGCGCTAAAGGTCCAGGTGTAGCCGGAGTGCCTCGTCCAGTTGACGCGTCAAAGCCGACGGAAGGGTGCCGAGCTGCCGGCCGAGGCGCCTGACGTCGATCGAGCGGACCTGTTCAGCTTGGGCCTTTGACTCGACGGTTAGGCCGATCGCGGGATCTGCTGGCAGTCGTACCTGGAAGGGATACACATGCGTCGTGTTGCTGGTGACTGGAACGACCGTGACGACACCACGTCCTCGCGAGTCGGCACTGCGGTTGGCCGCGTTATTGCTGACAACGATCACGGGCCGGCGTTTGTCGGCCTCTGATCCGATCACCGGATTGAGGTCGGCGAGGAAGACGTCCCCCCGCCTCACCGCAGTCCGTCACCCGTAACGGCTTCCCAGACGTCGGCCTCGCCGCTGGTCGCCCATTCGTCGTTGGCTGCCGCGTAATCCATGGCAAGGTCGCGGCGCCGAAGCATCTGGACGGCTTCGTGCATGACGGCTGACCGAGTCGTGCCACGGTCGCGGGCGTAGTGATCCACGAAGTTGATGTCGTCCTCGGGGAGGCTCACGCTGACCTTCATACCGAGTATCTTACCGCCTTCCTACCGCGGTTGCTACCGTCGGCGTACCAGGCGACCAGGTGACACCATGCGGCTCGAACCAACGGCTGCCTGTCGAACTACGGTGCGCGACTTTCTCGACCGTGGGCCTGATGCGTCAGCACAGATCGCTCAGCAGTAGCGGGAGGATTCGCTCCTCCATTACTGCGTGGCCGGTGCGGGTCATCGCGTCGGCGAGCGCCGGCTCCCATGGCGTTGCGGTTGGTGTGCCGATCAACGGAACACCGCTCGCCGCGTGAGGCACGTACGTGGCGGTGTCCATGCGCCACGGCACGGCCTTCGGGTAGCGGGCGAGCGCGGCACCGGTCAGCCGCACGCCTGTCCAGTCGAAGTCGTTGCGCCACCGGATCACCGTGTCCGGGCCGGCGGCGCGCAGCAGGGCGTGGACGGCCGCCGACGGTACGCCTTCGGTGCAGATCAGCGGCCGTGACGTACCGGCGACAGCCGCCCGCAGTACCGCCGGATTCTCGCAAACGAAGACCTCCGGGCTGGTCAGGGTGATGGGGGTGAGTCGCAGCTGGTACAGGGTCACCCGCACGGGGACCCCGGCGGCGGCCGAGTCGGTCAGCCACGAGCCGAGCAATCCGCCAGTGGCTGGGACGTTGAGCACGAGAACTTGGCTTGCGAGGTCGTCGAGCACGACGCCGGCCAGATCCCACAGCGCCCGCTCTTGCTCGGCGCCGGCCGGCACGGGCACCTGGTGCCAGGCCGCGAGGGCGCGCAGCGTCAGGCCCCGCAGGGGCCCGTCGGCCAGAGCCTTGGTGTCGCCGAGCAGCCGCTCGGCGAACGCCGGCATGGGCTCCTCGGCAGCGGGCAGGGCGTCGAGGACGGCGACGACCGCGTTGAAGTCGACGCCGCCGCGGGCAATCCGGGTGAGGGTGCCGTCACGCCGCATCCCATCGACCCATTCCTGGTACCAAGGTGACGCGGCGTGGCGGCTGCCGGCCGCCACCGTCAGCAGCCCGTCACGCTGGACAGCGGCACGCTGACGCTCGCCGGGGCGGTCACGCAGCGGGCCGAGGACCTCGGCGAGTCCGGCGCCGCGCGCGGCCCGAAGGTGCGCGTCCAAGTCGTCCAGGCGCACGGTGAGGCGCGATACGCTGATCGGGCGGTACACCCCGGTGATGCCGATGACGACCAACCGTTCGTCGTCGGTCGGCGCGGCGATCGACACGCTGCCGTCGAGGCTGCCGCCGGTACGTTCCAGGCTGCGGCGGGCCGCGTCGAGGAGGCGCCGCCAGCCCGGCGCGGTCACCAGGTCGGTCGGCGGGTCAGTCGGTGGCATGTGCTGGTGCATGGCGGGTCTCCGGCGAGCCGAACGCGCGCGCCAGGGTGCCGTCGAAGTCGGCGATGTTCATCGCGCCGTCCCACACCAGCAGCACGGCGGAGACGGTGTGGTCGACCGCGGAATGCGACAGGTCGTAGTGCGCGGCACCCGTGACCGCCGGGTGGGTGGCCCACAGGTCGTACCCGGTCATGAACAGATCCAGCTCGAACTGCTTCGCCAGCGACATTAGTTCGCCGCGCCCGTTGTCGTCGACGCCGGCGAATGCCTCGTCGAGGCCGAGCAGCCGGGGCGCGTCGGGCCGGGCCGAACCGAAGAGGGCGTTCGCGGCCGCGAACAGCGGCAGGTGCAGCGACACGGACTGCTCGCCGCCGGAGAGCTGGCTGTGGCGGGCGCGGGTCAGCGGTTCCGCGATACCGCCGGGCCGGTGCAGGGCGAACGCGAACTCCCGCCACTGCCGGTAGTCGAGGACCTCGGCGAGCAGCTCCCGGTAGGGCTTCTCCGGGGCGGCGGACCGGGCGGTCTTGATCCGGCCGGCGAAGTGCCGCCGCATCGAGGTCAGCTGCGCCGGGCCGAGCCGGGCCGGATCCCGTTCCAGCAGCTTGCAGATCTCGCGCTGCTCGGTGTCGAGGTCGTCGGAGAGCCGCCAGCCGACGCCGACGGTGAGCCCGGAGGACATGCGCCGGGCCCGCATCTGGGTGTCCATCGCGGCGACGAGGTCGCGCGCCTCGATCGTGCGGCGGTGGATCTGCCCGGCGAGCTGCCCCAGCAGGGCGTCTTCGAAGACCCGCTGCTCGGCCTCGGTGAGCAACTGCTCCTGGTCGCGCCGATCGGCCGCGATCCGTTCGGCGAAGCGGGCGACCGGGGTGAGGCCCTGCTCATCGGCGACCTGCACGACGATGACACCGTCGTCGGTGTCCCACTCCGGACGGTGGTCGAGGCCGGCGGCCGGCAGCTGGGCCTGGAGGTCGGCGAGCGCCGTGGTGAGTCGGGTGGCGCTCTGCTTCAGCGAGGTCTCGGTCGGGGTCAGCTCGCGGGTGGCGGCAAGCACGGCGTCGTGCAGTGCGACCACGGCCGGATCGAGTTCGTCTCCGGCGGTCTCGACGGCGGGCCACTGGAGGTCGGGCGGGCAGCGGATAAGCCCGAGGAGGTCCGGCCGGGCGTACGGCCGCAGCCGCAGCGCGTCCTGCCGGGCCTCGCGCAGTGCGGTCGTGACGGCCTGCCGGCCGAGCTCGACCCTGGCTTGCGCCGCGGAGCGCTGCTGGATCGCCTCGGTGTAGGCGTCGCGGGCGGCGACCAGGGCCGCTTCGGCGGCGGCGATGTCCTCGCTGGCCCTGGCGACCTCGGCCAGGATCTGCGTCGCCTCCGCGCCGATGGCGTCACGCAGGGTTCGCAGCTCCTCGTCCTTCTCCAGGTGCCGGCGGATGGCGGCGGTCGCTGCGGCCCCCACGGCCGCCAGCCGTTCGACGGCCTCGTGGTGCCGGTCGCCGGCCTCGGCGGACCGCTCGGCGGCGGTCGCCGCGGCCTGGTACGCGGCCTCCAGGCGCAGGCCGGTGCGCTCGAACCGGGCGACCGCGTCGGTGACGGCGTCGATCTGCGCGACGGGCAGGGAACGCTCGGCGACGGCCCGTTGTAGCGCCGCCCCGGCAACGGCCCGTGCCGCGACCGCCGCGTCGAGGCGTCCGCCCGCCTCCACGGCCGCTTCCCGGCGGACCACGAGCGCCGCAGCCGTCCGGTCATGATCGCGCCGGGCCGCCCGCAGCCGGTCCAGGGTCGGCAGCGCCCTCCCGGCGCGATTCGCCTCGTCGATGACGGCGAGCAGCGCGGCGCGTGCCTCATCGAGCCGCGCCAGGTCGGACTCGAGCGTGCGCAGCCGCCGGTCGCAGTCGGCGAGCCGCGCGGCGCGGCGCATGGCACGGGCGGTGGCCCCGATGTACTCGCACCGGTCCTTGGCCAGCCGGCCGGCGCCGTGTGCCTGCGCCCACCGGCCGGCCGCGTCGACACCCGAGCGGGTGGACAGGTCACCGAGCGCGATTGATTCCAGGAGCGCGTCGATCCGTGCAGCCGCCACATGCCCCTGGGTCTCCGCGACGAGCACGTCGGCCAGGCTGGGGCCGTCGATCCGCGGGCCGGCGCTGAGGCAGGCGTCCTCGATGCCGGCGCTGAGCGCGTCGGTGGTGTCGTCGGCCGACGGGTACAGCCAGGCGTCGAGGAGTCCAGCGGCATGCAGCGCCGCCTCGATGCCGGCCGCGTCGGACTCGGGCACGTGATCGGCGAAGCGGACCAGGCTCCACAGCGGCGCTCCGGCACGGCCGTCGCGGTGGGCCGGGCGGGTCGCGGACGGCGGCGGGGCGTCGTCGTGCTCGGCCGCGATCCGCCCTCGCTCGGCGGTGACCTCGCCGTGTTCGGACTCGACCGCGGCGCGCTCCACGACCAGCGCGGCGAGGGTGTCCCGGTGGGTGGCGAGCGGTGCCGCCACGGCCTCGGCGTAGACGTCGTTGAGCGACACGCGGTCGACGGCGTCGATCAGCTCGTCCGCCAGGTGCGGTACGGCGAGCTGCTCGAGCAGCGGCAGCCACCGAGCGGCCCACGTGTGCAGGTCGTCGACCAGTTCGGTGTGGGCGTTCTCGACGGCGGCCGCGGCCTGCGACTCGGCGAGCGCGGCGTCGTCCAACGCCGCCCGCACGGCACGGTCGGCTTCGGCGGCGCGCTCGTGGTCGCGGTCGGCCTCGGCGAGCCGGGCCAAGCGGTCGCGCACGGCGCGCAGGTCGTCGCGGCGGGCGGTCGACCGGGCCGCGAGCCGGGTCGGCAGCCCTTCGACGTCGGCGGCGCCGTCGCCCCACTCGATGCCGGCGAGGTGGGCGTCGGCGGCGACGTCGTCGGCGAGCCGGCTCACGTGCCCCAGGCTGTCGCGGGCTGCGACGGCCGCGCTCTCCCGTTCGCCGCGCCGGCGTCGCTCGGTGGTTTCCTCGTCGCGCACGGACGCCTCGGCGTTGCTGGCCGCGCTCGCCAGGTCGTGGACGTGCCGTTCGAGATCGGCAAGCTGCTCGTGGGATCGGTAGGCGGCGGAGCTCTTCAGACGGTCGAGGTGGGCGCGCAATCGGCCGGGCTCGGCCTCGGCCGCCTGGAGCGTCCGATGCGTGGTCCGGGTGGTCTCCTCCGCCGCCGTGGCCTCCGCCTCGCCCCGGGCCAGTTCCTCCGTGCGCCGGCCGGTGTCGGCGCGCCGCACGGTCAGGGCGTCGGCGGCCGCACGGGCGTGGGTGCGCAGATAGGTGGAGTACACGGCGAGGAATGCGGACGTGGCGGTGTCCGCCGCGGCCAAGCCCTCCAGCGTGCGGGCCACGGCCTCCATGTCGTCGAATGATCGGGCGGCCTCGGTGAGCAGGTGGTCCTCGACGGGCCGCAGACCGCGTTGCAGGGTGCGGGACAGCTCCGCCGGGTTGAGGTCCTTCGCCAGCTGCGGCTTCCGCAGCGTCAGCACCAGGTCGAGCAGCTGCTCGTAGCGGGCCGGGCCGAGGCCGAACAGCCTCGCGTCGACCAGCTGGCGGTACTCCTCCGTCGAGTCACGGATCGCGTCGGCGCCGAGCTGTTCGACGAGGTCCTTGCGGGACGATGGCCGGTCCTCGGCGTCAAGGAGTGACAGATCCACGCCGACGCGGCCGTCGGCGACGAAGTGCCACCGCGTGACCCGGTCGTTGTGCCTGTGCGCCCGCAGGCCGACGCCGATCGTCACGAACGACGAGCCGTTGCCGAACTCCATCCAGACGTACCCGTGCGCGGTCTCCTGCCCGCGGTACAACAGATTCGACTTCATCGTGCGGTCCTCGCCCGCGAACGGGTTGAGCCGGCGCGGCTCGATCCGCCCGTCGAGCACGAACGGGAACAGCACCTCCAGCGCCTTGGTCTTGCCGGACCCGTTCGGGCCGCGCAGCACCAGCCAGCCGTCGACGAAGACGAACTCCTCGTCGCGGTAGTCCCACAGGTTGATGATCCCGGCGCGGGTCGGAAGGAATCTGGTCATGGAATCTTCCTAGAAGAGGGTCCGTTGGCGCACTTGGGCGACCGTGCCGCGGTACCGCCCGATCAACGGCCGGACCAGCACACCGCCCGGCACCGGCGTCACCGCACCGAACCTGGTCAGCAGCTCGACCGCTTCGACGCGGAGCCGGTCGGGATCGGCGTGCCACGGAGCGCCGAAAGCCGAGCCGTACTGCTGGAGGATCGCCGCGACGGCCTCGCGCAGGAAGCTCTCCGTGACGAACGGCAGCCGTGCGGACTCGGTCTCGGTGTCGTCGGTGCCGCCCGCATCGTCCGTGTCAGCCACCTGGTCAAGATCGTCTATGGAAATCCGGGCCGTCGCTGGTAGTCCGGCGTCCGCCGCGGCCACGAGCGCGGCCTGTCGCTCGCGAGGATCCGGCGCCGGCAGCCGCCTGACCCGACGACCGTCCGGGTCCATTGCCCGCTCGGCCAGGGCGACCGCAAGCAGCACCGCGGCCTGCGCCACGGAACCAGTGCCTGGGAACCGTTCCACGGAGAACCCGAGCGTGTCGACGAGCAGCACGCCCTCCGCGCGTCGCTCGACCCGCAGGCCGGTCAGCCGCTGCAGGTCGACGGGCAGCGCCGTGCCGCGCAGATGGTTCGCGACGGCGGCGTCGACGTCGCCGAAGTACACGATCGGCAACTCGACGACGGCGCGACGCGCGACCTGCGCCGCCGCCCGCCGCTCGGCGTTACCGCTCGTGGTCGCCGAGCGTTCCAACAGCGCGTGCACGGTGTCGACGTGCTGCAACACCCGCGGCGGGTGGAAAAGCGCGACCAGCGCGTCGCGGGCGATGTCGTAGAGCGCCTCGCCGGCCGTGGGGTCGCTGACCCACGACGCGCTCGACCCGTCGGCCAACTGGAGCACCCGGCGATCCTCCAGCCAGGTCACCGCGTCGACGAACGCCCGCCGGTCGGCGCCCGAGTCGGGGTCGAGCCCGAGGCCGCCGATCCGGTTCGCGTCGGCGGACACGGCGTCGGCGAGTTCGCTCACCGTGGTTTGGACGCCGGCTCTGCCGAGCGTCGCCAGGCACAGCGCGAGGTACGCATAGCGCTGCCGGTCGAACGGGCGGCCGTTGCGGGTCGTGGCCGGCCGGTCAGGGGTGAGCTGGTCGGCGGTCCGCACCAGCCGGGCAGTAGACCCGTGCAGCTCCAGCCGGTACCCGAACGCCTCCGTGAGGTCGCGGCGCAACTCGGCGGCGAACCGCCGGACCCGGACGAGCGCCCGCTCGTCCGGGTACGTCGCCGTGATCAGCGGGTGGCGCAGGACGAGCCGTACCGCGCGCTGGTAATCGGCCAGGTCCAGTTCGGACACATTCGCCGCGAACCTCACGACACGCTCGCCAACTCGGCCGCCGGTTCAGCCCGCTTGGCCACCGTGTGCTCCGCGGGCGACACACTCAGCGCGTATCCGTCCAGATGCAGCCGCCCCGTCGTCGTCACCACGGTAGTGAAGCGGCCCGGGGCAGGCGTGAGCGTGAGCCGCACCCCGTAGGCCGCTGCGGCCAGTGGTGTGTCAGCGCGTCCGCCCACTCGGGCCGCCAGCGCCACATCCAACAGCCGACGCAACACCGCCGTCTGCGGTTCGTCGAGCGGCGGGACGTCAGCGGCAAGGTCCCCGCCGGCATGCTGCTCCACAAGCCGTGCCGCGGCCGTCACGCTGCGACGTTCCTCGGCGAGTTGGCGTTCCCTCAGCCGGTCACGCTGGCCGTGAGACCGGTCGAGCCTGGCCGGTCGGCCGTTGCCCTGTCCGGGAGCACGGCCGAACTGCACGAGCGTGCGGGACAGCTCGACCGGTGGTGCCTCCCACCACGACACGCGGGTCGGGATGAGTTCCGGGTCGGCATAAGCGACGCCGACGTGGCGGGGTGCGCCCAGACCGAAGACCACGTCGAACAGGGCATGCGCGACGTCGACGGAGCCGACGCGGGTGAACCACGCGGCGAGATGACGCAGTTGCGACTCGCGGCTGACCCCGCCCCGACGGGCTTCGGTGACCCGCCGGAGCAAGGCCAGCACATCACCGATCGCTGCCATCGTCGCACCGGCGAGCCGGTCCGCCTCGCTGAGCACGCCATCGCCCGGGGGCGCGAGCCACGAGCGGAGGCCGGCCCAGCGGCGCCGCCAGTCGTCCAACCGCTCGGCGGGGGTGGCGAACAGTCGTTCGTCCGCCTCGGCGGCCGCCTCTACCATGCGGTCCAGCCCGGAGGCCTCTACCTCGAGGACCGCCTCGCGCAGGCGCGGCGTATACCGCTGGAGCTCGTCGTGGAAATCGCGCAGGTGCGTCAGCAGCGCGTCCTTGTGCGCGAGGAACGCCTCAGGCCGCACGTCCGGCGTGCGGCTCAGGTCGCCCAGCATGTGGTAGAAGCGTGCGGCGCGTTCGGCGATGTCCGCGAGCGCCCGGTCCAGCCGGCTGAGCTTGCGGTAGACCTCTTCCGCGTCGCCATCGGCGTTCGCTGCGGCCAGGGCCTTGAGGTCGGCGAGAAGGTCGGCGAAGACCAGCCGGGACAGGGCACTGTCACCGACACCCGCGGCGAGCACCGACTCGACCGCCCGATGCGCGCGGTAACCGGCCTCGGTGAACTGATACACCGAGTGACGGTTGCGGTACTCCGCCAGCGTCGCTGCGCGGGCGCCGTCCTGCCCACGGTCGAGCACACCCCAGTCGACCAGGGCGTCGAGCAGTCGCGGGAGCTCCAGTCCGGCAGGATCCGGACAGTCGGGGTAGGTCGCCGCCAGTCCGGCCATGGCGGCTGCCACCTCGGACGTGTGCAGAACCACGTGATAGCTGGAGCGGGCGGCGTCGAGAGACCGCAGGACCCAGAGGTAGGCCGTCCGGTTGTCCGCCGTGACGTAGCTGAAGAGCCGCATCCGGTCGTCCAGACTGAAGTCGTCCAGCCCGAATGACGGCGGGTTCGGCTGCACCGTCGGCCTCCTCGAATCGACCGGCCCAACCTAGTCGAGGCGCTCGTGCGAGACCAGTTCCACAAACTCGTATGGCTGGCTGAAGTTTGTCAGATTACCGGTTTGGGGCTCCCGGTGCCGGGCGTGCCCTGCACGCAGATCGATTCCAGGTGCGCTCGCTCGGCGGCGAGCTCGTCTTGCGGTGCGGGCACGGTGATTTCCTTTGCGGGAATCTCAGCTGCTGCTCGCTCGCGTATCCGGGGTTTGCCGACCCGGCGCGTCGGGCCGTCCGCTGCGGTGCCTACCTCACCGCGCCCGTCAAGCGGCCCACCACTTTACGCGCTGACGCAGGCGGACTCCACCGAATTCAAGAAAAGCCGGGCACCAGGAGCGCGGTCAGCGCTCCCGGTGCCCGGCCGGGTCGAGCTGGTCAGACGACCTTGACCTTGGTGCTCACCGCGGTCTGGTAGAAGTCGGGCCGGCTGGTGAAGCTTGCCCGCCAGAACCCGGACTGCGCCGACGGGATGGTGGTGCTGAACTCGTAGCTCCAGTTGGTCTCGACCACGCGGACCGTCGTCCAGGGTGCCTTGCCGTCGGGCGAATACTGGATGTCGACCATCGCCGTCTGCGGCGAGAACGGGCTGAACTGCATGCGCCCGCTCACTGAGACGCCGGTGCCGTCCTCGGTGCGGGCGGCGGAGAACGACGAGAACGATGCCGGCTGGAGCACCGTGATGGTTCCCGTCTGCGCGCTCGGCGAGGCGATGAACGGATCGCCCGAATTCACACCGATCCGGTAGAAGCCGGTCTGGAACGGCGTGACCTCGATCTGGTAGCGGCCTTCGGCGTCGGTCGTCGGGTAGTCCGACCAGGGGCACGCCGACTCGGCGTAGCAGAACAGCACACCGAACTGCTTGTTGGCGAAGGGCTGCCAGCCGTCGGGGGAGCGCCAGGTGAGCTGGCCGGTCAGGGTGACCTTCTCGCCGGCCTTGACCTTGGCCCGGCTTGCCGTGACGGTCGCCCGGGCGGAGGTCGGGGTGATGCCGACCGGCAGCTCGGCGGAGTTGCCGCTCAGGTAGCCGATGTGGTCGTTGTCGTAGGAGTAGTAGGCGTAAACGGAACCGGCGTCGTCGAGGTGCAGCGGCCCCGAGAAGGTGCCGTCGGCCCCGGTGGTGGCCACGCCGAAGTCGCCGGGATACGACGACAGGTTGACGGGGAAGCCGGCCAGCGGTGCGATGTGGCCGTCGTCGGGCCAGCGGCCGAGCAGGCGCCCGCTGAGCGTGACCTCGCGCCGGGCATAGGTCACGGTCGCCGGCTTGACCACGACGCGGTCGAATGACGTGGCCACGAAGTAGGCCAGGCTGCCGGCATCGGTCCGCGACGTGTGCTGTCCGTCGTTGTCGGTGACCTCGATGTCGACCCGGTAGCCACCCAACTGGGCCAGCTGGAACCGATTGGTGGTGAACCAGGTGCTCGTTTCCCCGTTGCTCGACTCGATCTCGAAGCCGTCGGTGACCGCGACCTCCTGCTGCGTCGCATAGGACACGATGTGGGCGCGGATCGAGGCGACGCCGCTGTCGGACGTCACCGAAACCCGCAGACGACCCAGGTCGTAGTCGATGCTGTTGGCCCAGTTGATGATCGGTGGGTCGGCGGCAAAGGCCGGTGCCGAGAGCCCTGTCGCGCCGACCACCGCTGCGGTCGCCGTGACAATTGCCATGCTGAAACGCCGCACAGGTTCCTCCCCATGAGTGCAGTCGCGCAGATTCTAGGCCTGGTGCCCGCCCCGCGATGCCCCATAAATCGGCGCGTGTCGAAGGGGTAGCCGGCCCCACCGAACGCGGCGACCGTCACGGAGCTTCGCCCCACTCGGCTGCACTTTTTGGCCGTCGACGATGCCGCCTCACGCACCGTGGCCGCAACGAACGGGGCACCCTAGACGTCCCCTCGACAATCCGTTGGAGCTCAACCGCTGACGGCGCTGATGTGTTGCCTCGGGTCTCTACACGTGCGTCATGATGTTGTAGTTGCCGGTGCCGACGTTGGCCTCCAGCGTGGCGATGACGTCGCGTGGATTGTCGTACGGCCCGGAGATGTAGAACGGCTTGCCGTCTCGCCCGAAGCGGATCGGGCTGGGCTCGTCCGGCACGCCGAGGTATGGCGCCGCGGCGGCGAAGTCGGCGTGCGGCTCGAAACCCAGCTCCTTGGCATACGCCGCCCCGCCGTGAACCAAGGCCTGGGCGACTTCGATCGGAATCGACACGGGTGGCTCGTCGTATGCGCTGTAGTAGTCCCGGACGAAATCGTCGACCTTACCGAGGCTCATCCCGACTGGCCCGACCGAGTTCTTGATACCCAGGCAGTACACATCTACCAGATACCCGCAGGCGGCGACCCGGCTGGCGCGATCCTGCCGGACAAGCAGGATGTTGGCGAAACCGCTCGAGCTGGATGCATCCTTCCCGAGCGGGTCGAGCGCCGCCCACGTCACAGGTGCCTGATCCATGCCGAGGCCGACACTCCAGCTTTGGTTGATCCAGCAGCCGAGCAGGGCCCGGTCGGCCGGGTCGTCGGACGTTTGCTGCGTGGCGAGCCGGCGGACCAACGCGGTGGCGTCGGCCGGGCGTATGCCCAGCTGCTTCGCGATCTGCTTCGGTGACCCACCCTGCTCGCGCAGTCGCCGAACCCGGTCGAGCAGCGTCTCGTCAGCCATCGTCGATCCTCCGCGTCGGAATCATCCAAGACGAGATTCAACCTAGACGAAGGCGTGGGCCACGCTGTCAGGACAGATCCTGCAGCAGCGGGAGGATCCGCTCCTCCATGACGGCGCGTCCGGTGCGAACCATTGCGGCGGTGAGCGCCGGCTCCCACGGCGTTGCGGTCGGCGTGCCGATCAAGGCAACGCCGCCGGCCGCGTTGGCGCGCCGTCCTGCCCGCGATCCAGCACCCCCAGTCGACCAGGGCGTCGAGCAGCCGGGGCAGCTCCAGCCCGGCCGGTTCGGGACAGTCGGGGTGGATCGCTGCATCGGAGTCCGGTCGAAGCCGGTATTGCTCCCTTCAGCGCGGTCGGCGTGGCACCCTTGTGGCAGGATCCATCAGGGGGTGAGTCGCCGATGAGCGTGGCCGTGCTTGAGCATGTCGGTCCGTGGAACGAGGACGAATACCTCGCACTCGGCGAGACCACGAATCGGATCGAGTTGTTCGACGGGAGTCTGCTGGTGAGCCCGGCACCGACCACGCGCCATCAGCACATCTCCAGGCGACTGGCCAACTTGATCGATACGCCGGCCGACGCGGCTGGTCTCTGGGTCTACGAAGCGGTGAACGTCCGCCTGGCGAGTGGACGGATCTTCATCCCCGATCTCGTGGTGACCCCCGTAGAGGACGTCACGATGATCGACGCGCCGGATGTTGCGCTGGTGGGCGAGGTTGTCTCACCCGGCAACGCGGGTGCTGACCGGGTGCTGAAGATGCAGCTTTACGCTGCTGCGCAGATCCAGTGGTACCTGCTCGTCGAACCTGAGCAGCCGGAGTCGGTGACGTTGAGGCTGCTGCGCCTCGACGGTCAGCACTACGTCGAGCATGCGGTCGCGAAGGACGGCGAGACGCTGACCGCCGACGGTCCGTTCGCGATCGAAATCGACACTCGCGCCCTGCTACGTCGCCGATAGCGCGACGTTTTCGGGAGCCTCGGTTCGTCAGTGTTGCGGTTTGGCCTGCCATCGGCATTCGCCGACGAGCACCGGTCGATCACCCGTGAGTCCTAGCACATCGATCTCGACGGTCTCGTCCTTCCACCAGCGGCCGATCACCGTGTCGCTGGGCAGGGTGCCGGACGCTACCAGCCGTTGCGCGTGATCGCGGGCAGCCGCCTTGAGACGCGGGCGAGATGGGTCTGCCATCTCCCAGAGGTGCGCTACCTGACGGCCGGACCCTGGCCGCCGTCGATCAGGTCGGCGTCGTCGCGCAGCACGGCGAACCAGTAGGCGCGAGACCCGCACGCGGGAGAACGAGCTCGGCGATGAGCGGCGTTAGGCTGCCGGCTCCGTTCGGGTGGTAGGTCACCCTTGAGCCGCCTCCGCGGGCGTCGTGGCACGTGCGCGGGTGACGGTCCGCCCGCGTTCCGACTCCGGGAAGCGGTCGAGCATGGCCCGGACCTCGTCGGCGGCTACGTCGGCGCCGAAGAGTTCGGTGCCCGGTTCGAAGCGCATGCCCTCGGCGAGCGGGCCGGCAATGACCGGGTCGAAGCCGAGCGCATCGACGAGGGAGGCGACCGCGGCAACCCCGGCGGGGTCGTCGCCGGCGATCGCGATAGCGCTGCGTCCGGCTTCGCCGGCGGGGCGGGCTTCGTCCTCGAGGTCGTGGTAGCCCATGTGGTTGAACGCCTTGACGACCCGGGAGCCGGCGAGGAAGGCTTGGACGATCTCGCTGGACGAGGTGCGCGGGTCGGTGAGGTCGTCGCGGATGCCGTCGATCTCCCACCAGTAGTTCATGGCGTCGACGACGAGCTTGCCCCGCAGCGCGTCGGCGGGAATGCTGCGGTACTTGCCGAGCGGGAGGGCGAGGATGACGATGTCGGCGCGGGCCGCGGCGTCGACGGCGGTGGTGGCCACCGCTCCAGGGGTGAGCACGTCGACCGTGAGCGCGATGTTCGCGGGGTCGCCGGACCCGGCGATGAGCACGTTGTAGCCGGCGGCCAGGGCGAGCCGGGCGAGCACGGTGCCCACCTTGCCGGCGCCGAGGATGCCAAGCGTTGGGCGGCCGCTCCGGGCGCTGTCGTTCATGTCGTTCTCCATGACAGGTCAGCCGGCGAGAATGTCGCGGACCATCGGGATCACCTTCGTGCCGTAGAGCTCGACGGTGCGCATCCGGGCGCTGGTCGGCTGGGCTCCGGCGGTGTAGATGAGGTCGAACCGGCCGACGCCGAGGCTGCCGACCGCGCGGGCGATCTTGCGGGCGACGGTCTGCGGTGAGCCGATGTAGAGGGACCCGTGCTCGACCTCGGCGTCGAATTCCTGCCGGCGGATCGGCGGCCAGCCGCGCAGGGCGCCGATCCGGTCCCGGATGACCCGGTAGTGCGGCCAGAACACCTCCTTGGCTTCCTCGTCGGTGTCGGCGATGAAGCCCGGCGAGTGCATGCCGACCGGGTGCGCGGTCGTGCCGAGCTGTTCGGCGGCCCGCCGGTACAGGTCGATGTAGGGGGCGAAGCGCTTGGGCTGGCCACCGATGATGGCGAGCATGAGCGGCAGGCCGTACCGCGCCGTGCGCACGACCGACTGTGGCGAGCCGCCGACGCCCACCCAGGTGCGGAGGCGCCCCGACTCGGTTTTCGGGAAGACGTCCGCGTCCTTGAGCGGGGCGCGCTTGGTGCCGCTCCAGGTGACCGGCTGCTCGTCGAGCAGCTTCACGAACAGCTCGATCTTCTCCTCGAACAGCACGTCGTAGTCGGCCAGGTCGTAGCCGAACAGGGGGAAGGACTCGGTGAACGAGCCGCGTCCGAGGATGACCTCGGCGCGGCCGTGCGACAGCGCGTCCACCGTGGCGAAGCGCTGGTACACCCGGACCGGGTCGTCGGAGCTGAGCACGGTCACGCCGGAGCCGAGCCGGATGCGCGAGGTGCGTGTGGCGATCCCGGCGAGCACGGTCTCCGGGGTCGACACCGCGTACTCCGGTCGGTGGTGCTCGCCGAGGGCGATGACGTCGACGCCGAGCTCGTCGGCCAGCACCGCCTCGTCGACGACCTGGCGGATCGCGGCGGCATAGGAGACGAGGGCACCGGAGTCGTCCTCCGGCACGTCACCGAAGGTGTCGAGGCCGAACACGAGATCAGACACGCGGTCAGACATGGGTGGGCTCCAATCCGAGGAGTTCGCGGACCCGGAGAGCGACCTCACGACCGAGGGGTCTCCGTCGGGTGTCCGAACAATTGACATGTCAATTATGTTCCGTATGATTGACATGTCAATCGGAGGCTTGGATGACGGAGAACACAGCGCAGCGGCGGAGCGGGCGCCAGTTGCCGACCGCGGAGGAGCTGCGGATCTGGCGCGACTTCATCGAGACGGCGGATGCGCTCAGGTCCGAGCTCACGTCGCGGCTGCAGAGCGACTCCTCGCTGTCGCCCGGCGACTACGCCGTACTGCTCGCCCTCAGCGAGGCACAGGAGCGGCGGATGCGCTCCTCCGAGCTCGCGGCGCACATCGGCTGGGAGCGCAGCCGCCTCTCCCATCACCTCGGCCGCATGGAGCGGCGCGGGCTCATCCGCCGCGAGGATTGCGCCACCGACAACCGGGGAGCCGAGGTTGTGCTCGTGCCCGCCGGCGCCGAAGCATTCCGACGTTCCACGGTGCCGCATCTGCGCGACGTTCGCGAACTCTTCGTCGAAGCGCTCACGCCGGACCAACTCGTCGCGGCGGGTGAGATCGCCGCCGCGCTCCGCGCGCGCCTCGGCTCGTCGCGGCGAGTGTGACTCGTCGGAACTCGGTCCGGGCCGGTTCGTCCTGCTCGGGCTGGATGGCGGCGATGATGTCGCGCAGCGGGGCCGGCGCGGGGCCGTTGGATGCGTCGACCGGGGGTGGGGCCGCCCGCCTTGTGGGCAGGCGACCCCACCTTGATACCGCCGGTGCTATCGCACGACGTTGTAGGCGTTGATTTCACCCGCACCGTAGAAGCCGTTGCGGTTGCCGCCCGAGCAGGTCGCCTCGTAGCCCTGCAGGAGAGGGACCGGGTTGTACACGCCGCTGGGGCAGGGCAGCGCGTCGGCGGTGCGCTCCAGGAAGGATGCCAGGGCCCCCGGCTGCATGTCGGGGTGGGCGGAGAGCGCCAGCGCGGCGACGCCGGCCGCGTGCGGCCCGGCCATCGACGTGCCCTGCTTGTAGCCCCAACCGTTGGTCTTCGTCACGGTGTTGAAGGTGGTCGACAGGACGGCGTCGGCCGCCGTCGACGAGGCACCCCGGGTGCGGAAGCGGGCGTCGCCACCGGGCGCCGTGACGTCGACGACCCCCTGGCCGTACGACGAGTAGTAGCTCTTCGCCCGGGTCGGGCCGACGGCCGACACGGTCACCACGCCGGGCGCCTCGGCCGGCAGGTCGATGCAGGCGCCGGTGATCGTGCGATCCTCGACCGGGAAGCTGCCGTCGTTCGGGCTGCCGCTGTCGACGAACTTGTGCTGCAGGTCGACGTTGGAGTTACCCGCCGAGGCGACGTTGAGCACACCCTTGTTCTGCGAGTACCGGATCGCGCGCTGGACGGCCGTCCAGACCGGGCGCTGCCGCACATCGTTGCGGCAGTTGAACTCCCACGGGTCGATGTAGTAGCTGTTGTTGGTGACCCGCATGCCGTGATCGGCTGCCCAGAGGAAGCCGCACACCGCGGCCTCGGGGTAGATGTAGCCGTCGTCGTTCACCACCTTGACGGAGGCGACCTTCACCCCGGGTGCCACGCCGGCGACGCCGATCCCGTTGATGGACGCGGCGATCGTGCCGGCGACGTGCGTGCCGTGGTCGGAGGTGGTCGGGTTCCAGGCGGCCTCGGAGGTGTCGACCACGCCGCCGATGCAGGACGCGCTCTTGTCCTTCGCGATCTGCGTGGCGAGGTCGGGGTGGGTGCTGGAGATACCGCTGTCGAGGACCCCGACGACCACGTTCGGGCTGCCGATGGTCACCTTGTGCGCCTGCGGAACGCTGATCTGGGTCATGTCCCATTGCAGGCCGAACAGCGGCTCGCCGGTCGGGTCACCCGTGGCCTGCTGTGCGGCGGGCTCGGCGACCTCCACGGTGGCGCCGTCGTCGAGCGCCGTACCGAGACCCGCGGTGGACGCGACGGCGTCCACGCCCGAACCCGATACCGCGGTCGTGAACGCCGGGTTGGTCGAGCGGACCACGAGCACGCCGATCTGGCTGTAGTTCGCGACGATTGTGCCGCCGGCCGCGGCGACCCGGCCTGCCGCCCGGGCGGTTGACTGACCGTTTGGTGCGAGCACGATGTACGTGCTTTCCGGTCCGGCCGCCCACGCCTGCGTCGGTAACGCTGCGGCGGCCAGGACGCCGGCACCGACCGCGGCGGCGGACGCCGCTGCCAGCACCTTGCGACGAGATAGTCTCACGGTGAACCCTTCCGTCGGACTGTGATCGACGTCGCGCTGTAACGCAACGTCGGTGAACGAGCGCCGCCGGGTGGTTCAGCGTTACACCAGCTCGTCGTCGCCGGGCGTGACCAGGCCGTGCTCGTAGGCATAGACCACGGCCTGGACCCGGTCGCGCAGCCCGAGCTTCATCAGGACCCGGCTCACGTGGGTCTTCACGGCGCGCACGACGAAATCGTCGCCGTCCGCGGCGGCTTGGACGCTGCCGCCGTAGAGGCGGGCGCGCTCGCGCATGCCGACCAGCCCCTGGCCGCCGTCGCCGGGGCGCTCCGGGCGTACGCCGTCGTTGCGGATCTCCAGGTCGATCCAGCGGGGCTCGTAGCCGACGGTGACACTGGTCCGGGCCGCGTTCGCGTGCCGGCGCACGTTGGTCAGCGCTTCCTGGACGATTCGGTACCCCGCGAGGTCGACCCCGGCGGAGACGGTCCCGCGCGTGCCGGTCGTCGTGAACTCGACCGCGAGGCCGGCGGCGCGGACCTCGTCGACGAGGTCGGGCAGCCGGTCCAGCGTGGGCTGCGGCGCCAGGGCCGGCGCCTCGTCCCGCAGTACATCCAGGACATGGCGCATCTCGGTCAACGCCTCGCGGGCGGTCCGCCGGGCGGCGGCGATGTGGTCGCGGGCCGTCTGCGGCTCGATCAGGACCAGCTCCTCGGCCGCGCCCGCCTGCACGGCGATGATCGAGAGCGAGTGCGCGACGACGTCGTGCAGTTCGCGCGCGATCCGGGCCCGCTCGCGCGCGGCGGCCGACTCGGCCTGGGACTTCGCCCGCAGCGCCTGGTTGGCCCGCTGGCGGACGAGCCGGCCGGAGGTCCACGCCCCGGCGACGAAGAACCCGAGGATCGGACTACGCGTGGTTCGGCGCGGTCGCCGTGCCGGCCAACCTGGCCTGGCTGGTCGGCTCGATCCTGCTGGCGGTCGCGACCTGGCGGGCGCCGACCCTCCCGCGCTGGCTCTCGATCGGCATCGCCCTCGTCTGGGTGACGTCGATCATCCTGTCCCAGCTGGGCGGCAACCTCGTGGCCGGCGTCATCTGGGGCGTGCTCGGTGTGCTGCTGACGCGCTCCGGGCGGTCCTGAACCACGATCCGTGACCGGTCTCGCGGGGGCGGAGGCCGAGTGTCTCAGCCCAGGGCGGCCAGCAGTTCCGGGATCACCTCGATGACCAGGATCGTCCCGCCTGCCGGGTCGGCCAGGAAGGCGGCCTGACCGACGCCCGCGTCGATCGGGCCGGCCAGGACGCGGCCGCCCAGTTCCGGGGTGCGGGCGACCACGTCGGCGCAGTCGGCGACCTGCAGGATCGTGCGCCAGTGGGGCGGGGTGCCGGGCGGGTACAGCTCGCCCATCAGGCTGATGCCGCCCACCACACGGTTGTTGGCGAGCCACTCGTGGTACTCCATGTTGGCCTCGGTCTCCCCGGCGCGCTCGATCCAGCCGAAGACCTTGCCGTAGAAGTCGACGGCCGCGGGCACGTCGGCGGTGCAGACCTCGCTCCAGCAGACGGCGCTCGCCTCGTCGACGACCTGGGCGCCGGCGAAGCGGCCGCGCTGCCAGGCCGCGAACACCGCGCCGCTCGCGTCCGCGAAGACCGCCGTGCGGCCGCGGGCGCCGACGTCGGTCGCGGGCCTCAGGACGGTACCGCCGGCATCCACCACCAGCTGGGCCACGGCCTCGATGTCCTCGGTGGAGACGTGCGTGAGCCACATCGAGGGCCGGCCCGGGGCGTCGACCAGCCCGGCGACGGCCAGGTCGCGCAGCAGGAAGACCGTCGAGCCGTCCTCGGCCGTGGTGGCCGTCCAGCCGAGCAGTTCCTGGTAGAACGCGGCGGCGGCGGCCGCGTCGGCGCTGTGCAGCACCGCCCAGCACGGTGTCGCGGGACCGTACCCTCGAACTCGCACAGCTGTTCCTCTCGCGAACCGCAGATCTTCAGCGCAGACGATAGGCAAAGGTCAGACTTTCCGAGATCCTCCTAAGGGATCACAGTTCCTGCGCATGTGGCTAGACATGTGTGCCGTGCGGTACGCACCGTGACCCGCTCTACGCTGGGTGGCGTGGCTGAGGAGAACCCCGGGCGCCGCGCCCAGGTCCGCGACGCGGCGACCATGCGCGCGCTGGCGCACCCGGCGCGCATCGCGATCGTCGACCGGCTGTTCACCGGGGAGCCCGCCACGGCCACCGAGCTGGCCGAGGTGAGCGGCCTGTCCCCGAGCGCCACCAGTTACCACCTGCGGGAACTTGCCAAGGCGGGGCTGATCGAGGAGGCCCCCAGCCGCGGGGACGGCCGCGAGCGCGTCTGGCAGAGCCAGCTGCGCGGCCTGAACATCGAGACGCCGCCGGAGCGGGGCGCGGCGGAGCGGGCCGCCGACCGTGAGCTGACGCAGATGTACCTCGACCGCGAGGACCAGCGCGCCCGCGAGTGGCTGGCGCGGCGGGAGGACGAGCCGTACGAGTGGTATCGGGCCGCCACGGCCGCCGGGGTGCAGGTCGTGGTCACGGCCGAGGAGATGGAGCAGCTCAACGCCAAGATCCTGGCGGTCCTGGAGCCCTTCGCGCGGCGGAACCGGACGGATCCGCCGGCCGGTGCCCGCCCGGTGGACGTGAGCTACCGGGTCGTGCCCCGGCCGTAGGCGCTGCCTTCACGTTGGCATGGAGGGGGTATAGACAACGCAAGATGCGAAGGATTATTTTCGAAGTATGTCCTTCACATCTCCCCGTGACGTGTACCTGCTGGCGGCCGCGCGTGGAGTCTCGATGCTCGGGGACTTCCTGGCCGCCACGTCGCTCGTGCTCGCCTTCCAGGAGCGGGGCGCCGGCGGTGCGGCCGTAGCCGCGGTGCTCATCGCATCCGTGCTGCCTGTCGTCGCCCTCGCGCCGCTCGCCGGGTGGCTCGTCGATCGGGTCGACAGCCGCGTCCTGCTCACCACCGTCGGGCTCATCCAGGTCGGCATCTGTGCGGGCATGGCCTTCACGACCAGCACCTGGGTGCTTGTCGGGCTGGCGATGCTGCTCGCCGCCGGAGTCGCGATCACCACACCTACGTTCAGCGCACTGCTTCCAGACGTCGCCGGGCCGGACGGGGTCGGGCGGGCCATGGCCATCGCCCAGACCGCCAACTCCGCCGGGTCGCTGGTCGGGCCGGCGCTCGCCGGGGTCCTCGTGGGGGCGTTCGGGCTGCGGGCGCCGCTGCTCATCGACGCCGGCACGTACCTTGCCGTCGTGGGGGCGGGGCTGCTGCTCAGGACCCGTCGCCGGGTCACGGCGCAGGAGCGGGCCTCCAGCGGTACCACCGGATGGAAAATCCGCCAGGAACCCATGCTCTGGCCGTTGATGCTGCTCGTCGGCGCGCTCGTCCTCGCGCTCAACGTCGACATGGTGGTCGGCGTGTTCTACATCCGCGAGACGCTCGGCGGGAGTCCGGCCGAGTTCGGGCTGGTCGAGGCGGCGTGGATGGCCGGGCTCCTGGCCGGCGGGTGGCTGGCGGCGGCCCGCGCGCGCACCGACAAGGCGTTGGGGCGCCTGCTGGTGGTGCTGCACCTGGTCACCGCCATCGCCGTCCTGCTGTCGGGCTTCGCGACGGTGGTGTGGATGGTGTACCCGTTGTGGCTGCTGGGCGGCGCCATGAACGGGGCCGAGAACAACTTCCTGGGCGTGCTCGCGGCCCGGCGGGTGCCGGCGGCCGTGCGCGGGACCTTCTTCGCGCGGTTCGGCGCGGTGATCAACGGCGCCAACCTCGTCGGCTACGTGGCTGGTGGGGTGCTCGTGGGACGGTTCGAGCCGCGGCACATCGTGCTCGGCTGCGGCGCCGCGGGAGTGCTCGCCGTGCTGCTCCTCGGGCCGGCGCTCTGGCGGGCTAGTGGACGGTCAGCAGCTGCTTCGTCACTTCCCGGCACGTCTTCGCCCCATAGTCCTTCCCCAGTGAGCTCTGGTAGTGCGCCATGATGCCGATGCTCCAGCCGTCGCCGACCGCCATGCAGGCGATGTGCCACTGCCCGTCGTCCCGCGACAGCCAGCCGTTCTTGATCGCCGTCGTCTTCTGCACGTCGGCGGGCAGCACCTCGATCGGCCCGAAGCGGCCCGGGCCGCGCACGTTGCGCATCTCGTTGAGCAGCCAGCCGGTCCACTTCGGACCCGCCGCGCGGCCGTCGGCGATGCACTTGGCCAGCCGGGCCACGTCGCGCGCGGACATCTGGGTCAGGCTCCAGGAGTTCTGCGTGCCCTTGGTCTCGGTGAGGCCGCACAGGCTGATCATGCGCTTGATCGAGTTCAGGTTGCCGTTCTGGACGTGGTACTTGAACGTGTTCTCGGTCTCCGAGTCGCGGATCATGCGGGTGAGCTCGGCGAGCGCGGCCGAGCCGGGCTGCTTGTTCTGCTCGGCCTGCCGGCGCAGCCAGTCAGCGGCGACCCAGGCCTTCGACATCGACGCGGTGTCACTCGTCGTGTACGGCGTGGAGCCATACAGTTGACCCGTCACGTGGTCGTAGAACGCCCACGACCAGAAGCCCTTGACGTTCATCGTGACCGTCGCGGTGGGGTTGAAGAGCGGCCCGCTGGGCGACGGCGACGGATCCGACGGGGCCGGGGACGGGGCCTCGGACGTCGCCTCCGCGGCCGTGACGCGCTCGGGCTTGGCCGGAGACTGCTTCGACGAGCAGCCGGCCAGCAGCGCCAAGGCGACCGCGATCACGGCGAGGGGGCGTCGCACCAGAGCAGGGTACGCCGTTGTGAGAATGGCCGCCCGCTGCGGTTGACCAGCCACGGGTGGGGCACCATGGGCCATGTGCCTGAGTTGCAGCGGCCCCGAGTGGGCCACATCCAGTTCCTGAACTGCCTTCCGATCTACTGGGGCCTCATGCGCTCGGGCGCGCTGATCGACGTCGACCTGCACAAGGACTCGCCGGAGCGGCTCAACGCCGCGCTCATCGCCGGTGACCTCGACATCGGGCCGATCTCGGTGGTTGAGTACCTCCGCAACGCCGACGACCTGCTCCTGCTCCCCGATCTCGCGGTGGGCAGCGACGGGCCGGTGCTGTCCGTGAACGCGGTCTCAACCGTCCCGCTGGAGCGGCTCGACGGCCGCCGCGTCGCCCTCGGCGCGACGTCGCGCACCGGCGTGCTGCTCGCCCAGATGTACCTCGAGACGCACGTCGGCGTGCGGCCGCAGTACTTCCAGAGCCCGCCCGACCTGGCCCGCATGCTGGACGAGGCGGACGCCGCCGTGATCATCGGCGACGTGGCCCTGCGCGCGCTGCACGACGCGCCGCAGCACGGCTGGCAGGTCACCGACCTCGGCCAGGCCTGGCGCGACTGGACCGGCCTGCCGATCGTCTTCGCCGCGTGGGCGGTCCGCCGCGACTTCGCGCTGGCGCACCCCGGGCTGGTGAAGGACGTGCACGAGGCGTTCCTCCGATCGAAAGAGCTGTGCCTGACCGAGCTGGACGAGGTGGCCGAGGCCGCCGCACGCTGGGAGACGCTGTCGGCGGCGACGCTGGCGCAGTACTTCCGGGCGCTGGACTTCTCACTCGGCGAGCGCCAGGTCGCGGGCGTGCGCGAGTTCGCCCGCCGGGCGGCCGACCTGGGCGCGGTTCCGGCGCTCCCGCCGGACGGCCCGTACTTCTTCGAGGGCTGACCCGCCACCGACGCCTGCGTCTCCGCGACGCTTGCGCCCCGCGACGCCCGCGCCCCGCGACGGCTCCTCCGGCCCCTTCGGTCTCGCGGCCCCTCCGCCCGCGACCGCCTCCGCGTCCCCCACGCCCCGCGATCTTGGAGTTGCGGTCCCGGCTATTTCCGCATATATCGGATATTTCCACGACCACAACTCCAAGAACGCGGGGCATAAGGGGCGGGGCATAAGGGAGGGCGGGCGTCAGGCCTGGAGCTGGTGCGTCACCTGGGAGCAGATCGACGCGCCGTAGCCCATGCCCTTCGACGACGGGTACACCGTCAGGACGCTCAGGACCCAGTCCGTGCCGACAGCCAGGCAGTTGACGTGCCACTTGCCGTCGCTACGAGCGATCCAGCCGTTCTTCACCGCCGTGGTCGCCCGCTCGGCCTCGGGCAGCGCCGGCACGATGCCGAACTCCTGGCTCGACGACACGTTGCGCATCTCGTTGAGCAGCCAGTCGGTCCACTTCGGGCCGGCGGCGCGCCCGTCGCCGATGCAGGCGCCCATCCGCGCCGCGTCGCGGGCCGAGACCATCGTGCTGGCCCAGTCGATGTAGTACTTGCTGTCGGTCAGCCCGCAGATCTGGATCAGCCGCGTGATGCTCGCGGACTTGCCGTCGAGGCCCCAGAAGTACGACGCCGCGTTGTTGTCGCTGCTGCGGATCATGACGCTGAGCTGGCGCAGGTTCGACTGGCTGGGGTTCGCCGTGCGGCGCAGGTAGTCGGCGGCCAGCCAGGCCTTGATCATCGATGCCGTGCGCTGCGTGGTCGCCGCGTTGGCCGAGCCGGCGATCTCGCCCGTGCGCCGGTCGAGGACGGTCCACGACCAGAAGCCGGTGGCGTCGACCGCGACCGGGGCCGGGTGCAGCAGGGCGGGCGGCAGGGTCGGCGCGGTCGGCGCCGCGGGGTTGGCCTTGCGGGCCGGCGTCTCGGAGGCCGTCGGGCCGACGATCAGGTCGGCGGGCGCGACCGCGTTCGAGGTGTGCCGGGCCAGCTTGCCGCTGCCCCAGACGTACGGGACGCCGACCATGAGGCCGGCGACGAGCAGTACGAATACGACTAATCCGACGCGCTTGCGCATGGGTCGGTGGTTCCTTCCCTGGCGGTCGGCGTCAGTACATCGACCACCGGTCATGAGCAGGTGTTGCCGGCGTTAACAGGACGTAAGCGGGTGGGGGGACCTCACCCGATGCGTGCCCAGTCTCTCGCCTCACGAATCACCTCGCCGTCAATACGGCCTCAAAAGTCCCTGGTAGTTGACCCCCAGTGGGCGTCGGGCGGCTGTGACACCTTCTTGCAGCTGCGGTCGGTTGCTGTAACACTTGGGGTGTGTACGGCAACGACTTCGCCCCGCTCCTCGAGCAGGTCGACAGCGCCGAGCGCGACCTCCGGCAGGCCGCCGACCAGGGCGTCTCGGACCGCGGTGACCTGCAGGGCTACTTCGACGCGATCGTCGCCGCCGACCAGAAGGTCGAGCCGCGGGACTGGATGCCGGAGGCCTATCGCAAGACGCTGATCCGGCAGATCGCGCAGCACGCGCACTCGGAGATCATCGGGATGCAGCCCGAGGGCAACTGGATCTCCCGGGCGCCGTCGCTCAAGCGCAAGGCGATCCTGCTGGCCAAGGTCCAGGACGAGGCCGGCCACGGGCTGTATCTCTATGCGGCCGCCGAGACGCTCGGCATCTCCCGCCAAGAGCTGGTCGAGATGCTGATCGAGGGGCGCCAGAAGTACAGCTCGATCTTCAATTATCCGACTCTGACCTGGGCGGACGTCGGCGCGATCGGCTGGCTCGTCGACGGGGCCGCGATCGTCAACCAGGTGCCGCTGTGCCGCTGCTCCTACGGGCCGTATGCGCGCGCCATGATCCGCATTTGCAAGGAGGAGTCGTTCCACCAGCGCCAGGGGTACGAGATCCTTCACACCCTCTCCCACGGCACGCCGGCCCAGAAGGCGATGGCCCAGGACGCGGTGGACCGCTGGTGGTATCCATCGTTGGCGATGTTCGGCCCGCCCGACACCGACTCGACCCACTCCGAGCAGTCGATGGCCTGGAAGATCAAGCGGTTCTCCAACGACGAGCTGCGCCAGCGGTTCGTGGACATGTGCGTGCAGCAGGCGACCGTGCTCGACCTGCGGATCCCCGATCCCGGCCTGCGCTGGAACGCCGAACGCGGCGCACACGACTTCACCCAGCCCGACTACGACGAGCTCGTGCGCGTGATCAAGGGCAACGGGCCGTGCAACCGGCAGCGGATCGAGCACCGGCGCCAGGCCCACGACGAGGGCGCCTGGGTGCGCGAGGCGGCCGCGGCGCATGCGGCGAAAAAGGCGGTAATCAATGTCTGAGCCCCTGTGGGAGGTCTTCGTCCGGCCGCGCCGCGGGCTGGCGCACGCCCACGTCGGCAGCCTGCACGCGCCCGACGCCGAGCTCGCGCTGCGCAACGCCCGCGACGTCTACACGCGCCGCCAGGAGGGCGTGTCGATCTGGGTCGTGCCGGCCGCGGCGATCACCGCGAGCAGCCCGGACGAGAAGGACGCGTTCTTCGAGCCGGCCGCCGACAAGGTGTACCGCCACCCGACGTTCTACATCGTGCCGGAAGGCGCCGAGCACATATGACCGGTCCGGAGCGAAGCGGAGGGGCCGGGCACCAGGGGCTCAGTTCGCAGGCAGGTGGCCGGAGCGGAGGACGCATGACCACCTTCGAGAAGGCGCTCGGGCTCGGCGACGACGCGCTGATCGCGGCGCAGCGGCTGGCCGAGTGGTGCTCGCGCGCGCCCGACATGGAAGAGGACATCGCGCTGGCCAACATCGCGCTCGACCAGCTCGGCGCCGCCCGTCTGCTGCTCACCTACGCCGGCGAGCTGGAGGGGCGCGGGCGGGGCGAGGACGAGCTGGCGTTCCTGCGCGACGATCGCGAGTTCCGCAACGTGCAGCTGGTCGAGCTGGCCAACGGGGACTTCGCCGTCACGATGGCCAAGCTGTTGTTGCTCTCGGTGTACCAGCGGTTGCTCTACGAGTCGCTGGCGTCCTCGTCGGATGAGCGGTTGGCGGGTATCGCGGGGAAGGCGCGGAAGGAGTCGGCCTACCACGTCGATCATGCGTCGCTCTGGGTCGTGCGGCTCGGCGACGGCACCGAGGAGTCGCGGCGGCGGATGCGGACGGCGCTCGACGCCGTCTGGCCTTACAGCCATGAGCTGTTCGAGTGGTACCCCGAGCTGCGCGCGCCGTGGCTCTCGGTGATCGACGAGGTGCTGACGGAGGCTGGGTTGGCCCGGCCGGCCGACGGCTGGGCGCCGACCGGCGGTCGTTCCGGCGTGCACACCGAGGCGCTGTCGCGACTGCTCGCCGACATGCAGGTGCTGCACCGGGCGCATCCGGGGGTGACGTGGTGACCGCTGCCGACGTGGTGCGCGCGGTTCCCGATCCGGAGCTGCGGGCGGTCACCATCGGTGACCTGGGGATCGTGCGGGCCGTCGACACCGACGGTTCGCGGGTGTCGGTGACCATCACGCCCACCTATTCCGGGTGCCCGGCCATGGACGCGATCCGGGCGGACATCGCTTCCGCCCTGCGCGAGGCTGGATTTTCCGACATTTCGGTCAATACGGTGCTGTCGCCGGCCTGGAGCACCGACTGGATCACCGACGCCGGCCGGTCCAAGCTGGCCGAGGCCGGCATCGCGCCGCCGGGGCGGACCGTGTCATTGACGCTGACCATGCGCTGCCCGCGGTGCGGCTCGGCCGACACCGAGGAGCTGTCCCGGTTCGGCTCGACGGCGTGCAAGTCGCTGTGGCGGTGCCGCTCCTGCTCCGAGCCCTTCGACGCGGTGAAGACCTTATGACCGTTTCGCCCATCGTTCGCCCGGTCAAGAAGCGGCCGAAGTTCCACCGGCTGGCCGTCGTCGACGTCGAGCGACTCACCGACGACGCCGTCGCGGTGACCTTCGACGTGCCCGAGAAGCTGCGGCCGGTCTTCGAGTTCCGGGCCGGGCAGCACCTCACGGTGCGCCGCGAGGACGTCCGCCGGTCGTATTCGATCTGCTCCACGCCCGCCCAGCTCGCTGCGGACGGGGTCCTGCGCGTCGGGATCAAGCGGATCCAGGGCGGGGCGTTCTCCACGTACGCCGCGACCGAGCTCGCCCCGGGCGACGAGGTCGACGTCATGCCGCCACTCGGCCACTTCACCAGCGCGTTCGCCGCCGAGCGGGTGCGGCACTACGCCGCGGTCGTGGCCGGGTCCGGGATCACGCCGGCGCTCTCTCTGCTGGCTACGGCGCTGGCGGTGGAGCCTTCCAGTCGGTTCACGCTCGTCTACGGCAACCGGGCGGCCGGCACCGTGATGTTCGCGGAGGAGTTGGCCGACCTCAAGGACCGGTACCGTGAGCGCCTCCACGTCATCCATGTGCTCTCGCGCGAGGCGCAGGAGTCGCCGCTGCTGTCCGGACGGCTCGACGAGGACCGCGTCGGGCGCATCCTCGACGCGCTGCTCCCGCCGGGCACGGTCGACGAGTGGTTCCTGTGCGGGCCGTACGGCATGGTGCTCGACGCGCGCGTCGCGCTCAGCGTCCGCGGGGTCGCCGACGAGGCCGTGCACACCGAGCTGTTCCACGTCACCGAGGAGCCGCCGGCCGCCCGCACCACCGTCGAGGAGCCGGTCGACGGCGCCGAGGTGACGATCCTGCTCGACGGGCGGCAGTCGACCTTCACCATGGCCCAGGACGAGCGCATCCTCGACGCCGCGCTCAAGCAGCGCCCCGAGCTCCCGTATGCGTGCAAGGGCGGGGTCTGCTCGACGTGCCGGGCCAAGCTCGTGGAGGGCCGGGTCGAGATGGCCCGCAACTTCGCGCTGGAGCCCGACGAATTGACCGCCGGATATGTCCTGACCTGTCAGGCGATGCCGATCACGGAACGTGTTGTGGTCGACTTCGACGCATGAGACCCATCCGCCCGGGCGGCGGCCTCGAATGAGCGACATGAGACCCGAACACGAGGAGCTGCCCACGCAGCGGCTGGTCGCGGTACCGATCCCGCAGGCGCGCGTCGACGCCGACGAGTTGCTGGCCCGGGTCGCCCGCGGCGACGAGCGGGCCTTCGCCGCGCTCTACGACCTGGTGTCCGCCCGCGTGTTCGGGCTGATCCGCCGGGTGCTGCGCGACCCCGCCCAGTCGGAGGAGGTCGCGCAGGAGGTCATGGTCGAGGTGTGGCGGACCGCGCCGAAGTTCGACCCGGCCAAGGGCAGCGCCACGGCCTGGGTCTTCACGATCGCCCACCGGCGGGCCGTCGACCGGGTGCGCTCCGAGCAGGCCGGGATCGAGCGGGTCCGGCGGGTGGCGTCGGTGAGCGCCGAGACGCCGTACGACGACGTGGTCGAGACCGCCACGGCGCGCATCGAGCAGCAGCAGGTGCGCCGCTGTCTCGACGGCCTGACCGACCTCCAGCGGGAGGCGATCACGCTGGCGTACTACGGGGGCAACAGCTATCGCGAGGTCGCCGACCTGCTCGGTACCGCGCTCCCGACGATCAAGACGCGCATGCGGGACGGTCTGATCCGCATGCGGGACTGCCTGGGGGTGGCATGATGCCCGAGACCGTCGACATCCACGCCCTGGCCGGCGCCTATGCGCTCGACGCCGTCGACGACATCGAGCGCGCGGCCTTCGACCGGCACCTGCGGGGCTGCGCCTCCTGCGCGGCCGAGGTGGTCGAGCTGCGGGAGACCGCCGCCTGGCTGACCCACCCGGTCGCCGAGACGCCCCCGCCCCGGCTCCGCGACAACGTCCTGGCCCAGATCGCGGTCACCCCGCAGGCCCGTCCCGGCGCGGCGCCCACCTCCCGTTCCCGCGCGACGGCCGGCTTCGTCCGCCGCTGGGCGGTGGCGAGCGTGGCCGCCGCGGTCGTGGCGACGGGGGTCGGCTTCGGCACCTGGGCGCTGTCCCAGCAGCGCGTCTCCGACATGCGCGTGCAGAACGCCCAGGTCGACGCGGTGCTGGCCGCCGCCGACGCTCGCCTGATCACCAAGGAGATGGCCGGCGGCCGCGTGACGATGGTGCTCTCGCCGTCTCGCAACGCCGCGGTGGCGGTCCTTGAGGACATGCGCAAACCGGACGACGGCAAGGCCTACCAGCTGTGGATGATCAACTCTTCGTCCGGCGCGAAGCCGGTCGGCCTGTCGTCCCTGGGCAGCGGCCGTTTCTACATCGACAAGCTGGAACCCCAGTTCGGCATCACGGTGGAGCCGGAGAGGGGCTCGGACACTCCGACGATGACCGCAATCGTCGGCACCTTGGACCTGCCCCTGTGATCCCTGGCGGCCGCACCACCCCTGGTGGAGCGGTGCGGCCGTCGCTCAGGCGTTGTCGAGCAGGTCGTCCAGGGCGGACCGGTCCTCCGCCGACGGCTGCCAGGACCCGGCCGCCACGTTGGCCTTGACCTGCTCGGCCGAGGTGGCCCCGGCGATCACGCTGGCGACGGTGGGCTTGGCGGCCAGCGCCCCGATGGCCAGCGTCAGCAGGTCGATGCCGCGCTCCCGGGCGAACCCCTCCAGGCCCTCGATCGCGTTCCAGGGAGCGTCGGCCAGGACCTTGGCGAAGCCGACCCGGTCGAGGCGGGAGCCGACCGGCGCCGACTCACCCCGGCGGTACTTCCCGGTGAGCAGCCCCATCGCCAGTGGGAAGTACGGCAGCAGGCCCAGCCCGAACTTCTCCAGCGCCGGCACCAGGTCCTGCTCGGGCGTGCGGTGCAGCAGGGAGTAGCGGTTCTGGGCGCTGACGAACGGCGTCAGGTGCCGGGTCTCGGCGGTCCAGGCCGCGTCCGCGGTCTGCCAGCCGGTGAAGTTGGAGTGCCCGATATACCGCACCTTGCCCGCCCGGACCAGGTCGTCGAGCGCGTCGAGCGTTTCCTCGATCGGTGTGGCCGGGTCGGGCGCGTGCAGCTGGTAGAGGTCGATGTAGTCGGTGCCCAGGTTGCGCAGCGACGACTCGACGGCGCGGGCGATGTAGCGCCGGCCGCCGCGGGCGCCCCAGTCCGGCCCGTAGGCGCCGCGGACGTCCATGCCGAACTTCGTCGCCACGATCACCTCGTCGCGGCGGCTGCCGAGGGCGGCGCCGAGGACCCGCTCCGAGTCGCCGGGGGAGCTGCCGTAGACGTCGGCGGTGTCGAACAGCGTCACGCCGTGCTCGAACGCGGCGCTGACGACCTCGTTCGCGCGGTCGGCGTCGATCCGCCCGCCGAAGTTGTTGCACCCGATCCCGACGACCGAGACGGTGAGCCCGGACCGGCCGAGGCGGCGATACTGCATGTCAGTCACTCCCGTGATCCTAGGCACGCCCGGTCGACGGGGCTCACCCGCTGGGTACGCTCTGGGATGTGACGGAGACACCGGCGATCAGCGAGATCCTCCAGCGTGCGGCCGACGGCGGCCGGATCAGCCCGGAGGAGGCGCTGCTGCTCTACACCGACGCACCGTTCCACGAGCTCGGCGAGGCCGCCGACGCCGTGCGCCGCCGGCGTTACCCGGACAACATCGTCACCTACATCATCGACCGCAACATCAACTACACGAACGTCTGCGTGACGGCGTGCAAGTTCTGCGCGTTCTTCCGGGCGCCGAAGCACGCCGAGGGCTGGACGCACGGCACCGAGGAGATCCTGCGCCGCTGCGCCGAGGCGGTCGACCTCGGCGCCACGCAGGTGATGCTGCAGGGCGGCCACCACCCCGACTACGGCGTCGAGTACTACGAGGAGCTCTTCTCCGCCGTCCACACCGCCTACCCGGACCTGGTCATCCACTCCATCGGCCCGTCCGAGGTGCTGCACATGGCCAAGGTGTCGGGCGTCTCCATCGAGGACGCGATCAACCGGATCAAGGTCGCCGGCCTGGCCTCCATCGCCGGCGCGGGCGCCGAGATGCTGCCCGCCCGCCCCCGGAAGGCGATCGCGCCGCTCAAGGAGTCGGGCGAGCGCTGGCTGGAGGTCATGGAGACCGCGCACCGGCTGGGCATCTCGTCGACGGCGACCATGATGATGGGCACCGGCGAGACCAACGCCGAGCGCATCGAGCACCTGCGGATGATCCGGGACGTGCAGGACAAGGCGGTCGCCGGTGGCTACGCGGGCAGCTTCCGCTCCTTCATCCCGTGGACCTACCAGCCGGAGAACAACCACCTGAAGGGCCGCACGCAGGCCACCAGCCTGGAATACCTCCGCCTGGTCGCCGTCGCCCGGCTGTTCTTCGACAACGTGGCCCACCTCCAGTCGTCCTGGCTGACGACCGGCAAGGACGTCGGCCAGGTCTCGCTGCACCTCGGCGTCGACGACCTCGGCTCGATCATGCTGGAGGAGAACGTGATCTCCTCGGCTGGTGCCCGTCACCGTTCCCGCCTCACCGAGCTGGTGCAGATGATCCGCGACGCCGACCGCATCCCCGCGCAGCGGGACACGGAATACCGCCACATGCGCGTCCACTGGACGCCGGAGGACGACCCGACCGACGACCGGGTGCAGTCGCACTTCTCGTCGATCGCCCTGCCCGGCGGCGGCACCGGCCGCGCTCTCCCGCTGACGCCGGTGAACTCATGACGCGCGCCTCGCTGGAGAAGGAGCCGCACGAGGTCGCGGCCATGTTCGACGGCGTCGCCCGCCGCTACGACCTCACCAACACCGTGCTCTCCGGCGGCCAGGACCGCATCTGGCGCCGCGAGACCCGGCTGGCCCTCGGTCTCAAGCCGGGCGAGCGGGTGCTGGACCTGGGCGCCGGCACCGGCGTGTCGACGCTGGAGCTGGCCAAGTCGGGCGCCTTCGCGGTCGGCGCCGACCTTTCGGTGGGCATGCTGCAGGCCGGCCGGCAGAAGCGCCCGACGGTGCCGCTGCTGGCCGCCGACGCGTTGCGGCTGCCGTTCGCGGACGAGACCTTCGACGCGGTGACGATCTCCTTCGCGCTGCGCAACATCCAGGACCCCGACGCCGCCCTGCGCGAGATGGCCCGGGTCACCAAGCCGGGTGGCCGGCTGGTGATCTGCGAGTTCAGCCACCCGACCTGGCGGCCCTTCCGCTCCGCCTACATGGGCCCCGCCCTGAAGGTGTTGCCGCAGGTCGCGAAGCGGGTGTCGAGCAACCCCGACGCCTACGTCTACCTCGCCGAGTCGATCCGCGCGTGGCCCGACCAGGAGGGCCTGGCGGCGCGCGTCGGCGCGAACGGCTGGCGCAAGGTGGCCTGGCGCAACCTGACCGGTGGCGTGGTGGCGATGCACCGCGGCTTCCGGATCTGACATCGCTACCACCTGAACGAGCCCAGCCGGTCGAGGCTGGCCCGCAGCTCGGCGACGAACTCGTCGGGATGTGTGGTGAGGTCGTGCCAGGTGATTTCCGACACGCTCCAGCCCGCGGCGGCCAGCCGGGTGCGGCGCTCCTCCCGCGCCGCCTCCGGCATCAGGTCGCCGCGCTTGAGCTCCAGCAGAAGCTTCACCTCGGGGAACACGACGTCGCCGAGCCCGATGAGGCCCCAGCGGTCCTCGATCGGCACCTGCTCGATCCAGCCCCAGATGCCGGCCTGCTGCAGCAGGTTCCTGACCAGGCGCAATGCCGCCTGCTCCTCGCCGTGGGCCGCCAGCCGGAGCAGCCGGATCAGCCGCGGCGTGCCGTGCCGGCCGGTCGCGGCCCGGATGCGCCCGGCCAGCTCGGGGACTGTGGTCCAGCTCTCCTCCAGGGCCGTGGCCAGGACCGCCCGGGCCACGGCGTCGGGCATCAGGCGGGCGCAGTCGTAGACGGTGCGCGGCACGGTGGTGGCCGCGGCGCCGTCGACCGTGCAGACGTCCGCGAGGTCCGGCTCCTCGTGCAGCACCTGTATCCCGCGCCGGCGGATCCGCTGCGGATGGGCCACGACGGTCTCGTCGCTCGGCACCGGGATGCCGTGCCAGCGGGCGGCCGACGGCCCGGCGAGCACCGCGCCCGGCAGGGACAGGAGCGCGGCCGTGTCGCGCAGCATCGGAGTGAGGTCCCGCCCGCGGTCGGTGAAGACGTCGCGCACGACGGTCACCCAGTCGCCGTCACGGATCCTCGTCCGGATCCGATAGGCGCTGTATCCGCAGGTCATGGCCTGTGCGCGGGTGAAAAGTCCGCGCTGGGCCGTGGCGTGTTCATCGAGCCGGTCGCGGTCCGGCTGTCCGGCGTTCATGATGACCGAGGATCGTCACGCCGTCGCCAGCTGTCGATCCGGAGAAATTTCCTGTGGATAACCCAGGTCCATGATCTCTATTAGTCCGGCGAAACGCCCATCGATCAGGGATGCTGTCGTCCGAAGCGACGATCTAGGTGACGGGTCTGGGTGAGAAATTAGGGTCACCTAACTGACAGTCGGCGACCTCTCGGTTCTAGACTTCCCCCGAGTGACTTTGTGAAGACTTTCACGAGCCAAGACGGAAGCAAGAAGAACGGGCTTAGGAGGTGTGACGGCTGTGACCGACACCGGGAACGATGCGGATGTCATCGTCGTCGGCGCCGGGCCGGGCGGCTCGTCCGCCGCGTTCCACTTGGCCCGCCACGGCCTGCGCGTGCTGCTGCTGGAGAAGACCGAGTTCCCGCGCGAGAAGGTCTGCGGCGACGGGCTGACGCCACGCGCGGTCAAGCAGCTCATCAAGATGGGCGTCGACACCACCGAGGAGAAGGGCTGGCTGCGCAATCGCGGCCTGCGCGTCATCGGTGGCGGCATCCGGCTCGAGCTCGACTGGCCGGAGCTGGCGAGCTTCCCTGACTACGGGCTGACCCGCACGCGCATGGACTTCGACCAGATGCTCGCGACGGCGGCGACCGACGCCGGCGCGATCCTGCGCACGGGCACCAACGTCACCGGCCCGATCCTCGACCGGACCGGCCGCGTGGTCGGCGTGAGCGCCACCGGGCCCGACAAGGAGCCGCTGGAGTTCCGCGCGCCGCTGACCATCGCCGCCGACGGCGTCTCCGGCCGGTTCGCCCTGGCCCTGGGCATCGCCAAGCGCGAGGACCGCCCGATGGGCGTCGCGGTCCGGCAATACTTCCGCAGCGAGACCCGCCACGACGACGACTACCTGGAGTCCTGGCTGGAGCTGCGCAGCCGCGAGTCGGGCGACAAGCTCCTGCCGGGTTACGGCTGGATCTTCGGCCTCGGCGACGGCCGGGTCAACGTCGGTCTCGGCGTGCTCAACAGCAGCGTCGCCTACGGCAAGACCAACTATCGCCAGCTGCTGACCGACTGGGTCGACAACACGCCGGCCGACTGGGGGCTGTCCGACCCGGCCAACGCCGAGGGTAAGCCGCAGGGCGCCGCGCTGCCGATGGGCTTCAACCGGGTGCCGCACTACTCCCGGGGCGTGCTGCTCGTCGGCGACACCGGCGGCATGGTCAACCCCTTCAACGGCGAGGGGATCGCCTACGCGATGGAGTCCGGCGAGCTGGCGGCGGAGATCGCCGTCCAGGGTCTCGCCCGGCCCCAGGGCACCGCACGCGAGCGTGCGCTCGCCCACTACCCGGCCGAGCTCAAGGCCCGCTACGGCGGCTACTACCGGCTCGGCAACATCTTCGTCAAGCTCATCGGCCAGCCGCAGATCATGCGGGTGGCCACCAAGCACGGCATGCCACACCCCACCCTGATGCGGTTCGTGCTCAAGCTGCTCGCCAACCTCACCGATCCCCGCGGCGGAGACGCGATGGACCGTGTGATCAACGCGATGACCCGCCTGGCACCGGCCGCCTGACCGCAAAAGCACAGCCCAAGGCCGCATTTGGGGTGGCCCCGGACGAAGCCGTCCGGACATTACCGAATAGTGTTAAACCGCATACAGCTTGAGTGGTCCCGACCGGGCAGACCGCCCTGCCGGGCTCGCCGAAAGGACGGAGCAGCACGATGTCGCTCGCGCCGTACGTACCGATCCTCGGGCTCTTCGCCCTCGCCGCAGCCTTCGCGCTGTTCTCGGTGGCGGTGGCCCCGTTCGTCGGGCCGCGTCGCTACAACAAGGCGAAGCTCGACGCCTACGAGTGCGGCATCGAGCCCACTCCCCAGCCTGTGGGCGGTGGCCGCTTCCCGGTCAAGTTCTATCTGACCGCGATGCTGTTCATCATCTTCGACATCGAGATCATCTTCCTGTACCCCTGGGCCGTGAACTTCGACGCGCTCGGCCTCTTCGGGTTCGTGGAGATGGTGCTGTTCATCGTCACCGTGTTCGTCGCGTTCGCCTACGTGTGGCGCCGCGGCGGGCTGGATTGGGACTGAGCCATGGGCATCGAGGAAAAGGTACCGACCGGCGTCCTGCTGACGACCGTCGAGAAGCTGGTCAACTGGTCGCGGAAGGCCAGCTTCTGGCCGGCCACCTTCGGTCTGGCCTGCTGCGCCATCGAGATGATGGCGACCGGCGCCGCGCGCTACGACCTGGCGCGCTTCGGCATGGAGGTGTTCCGGGCCAGCCCGCGCCAGGCCGACCTGATGATCGTCGCCGGCCGGGTGAGCCAGAAGATGGCCCCGGTCCTGCGCCAGATCTACGACCAGATGCCCGACCCCAAGTGGGTGCTGTCGATGGGTGTCTGCGCCTCCAGCGGAGGCATGTTCAACAACTACGCGATCGTCCAGGGCGTGGACCACATCGTCCCCGTGGACATGTATCTGCCGGGCTGCCCGCCGCGGCCGGAGATGCTCATCGACGCGATCCTGCGGCTGCACGACAAGGTCATGGCCGAGCCGCTGGGTGACCGGCGCCGCCGCATGATCGAGGCGCGGATCGAGCGCGAGGGCGCCCCCGTCGTGGCGCCGGGCGCGATGCCGTCGAGCTACCGGTTCGACAAGGCCAAGCGCGCCGAGTGGACCAAGGCCGCGGCCCAGGGCCGCGAGGAGCAACTGCGCATCCAGAAGTGGATGGAAGAGCGGGCGAACCTGTCCGGAGGTACGAAGTGACTCAGGTAGAGCCGGTCGGTGCCGAGCTGGGCGCCCCCGCGCAGCAGCCGCCGTCGGGCGGCGCCGGGCGGGGCATGTTCGGCGTGCAGGGCACCGGCGACACGTCGGGCTTCGGTGGCCTGCGCCGGCGCCGGGCGGTGGACGTCGACTCGCCGCGCCCGTTCGGGGGCGACTTCGACGAGGTCGTCGACGCGCTGGAGGAGGCCTACCCGGGCTTCAACGACGCGATCGAGCGCATCGTCGTCGACCGCGGCGAGCTGACGCTGTACATCGTGCCGGAGCGCATCGCCGAGGTCTGCCAGTCCCTGCGCGACGACCCGGCCCTGCGGTTCGAGCTGCTCTCGTCGGTGTCCGGCGTCGACTACCTCGGCTCCGACGGGCGCCGCCTGCACGCGGTGTATCACCTGACGTCGCTCACGTTCCGCCGGCGCATCCGGCTGGAGTGCGCGATCACCGCCGAGGACCCGCACCTGCCGAGCGTCACCCAGGTCTACCCGACCGCCGACTGGCAGGAGCGGGAGACGTACGACATGTTCGGCATCGTCTTCGACGGCCACCCCAACCTGACGCGGATCCTCATGCCGGACGACTGGGAGGGCTTCCCGCAGCGGAAGGACTACCCGCTCGGCGGCGTGCCGGTCGAGTACAAGGGCGCGGAGATCCCACCGCCGGACCAGCGGAGGAGTTACCAGTGACCACCGACTACGCGAGCGCGCGCGAGACCACCGAGGGCCGGGTCTTCACGGTCACCGGCGGCGACTGGGACACGGTCGTCAACGAGGCCGGGTCCGAGGAGCGCATCGTCGTCAACATGGGGCCGCAGCACCCGTCGACCCACGGCGTGCTCCGGCTGGTGCTCGAGCTGGAAGGCGAGACGGTCACCGAGGCGCGCACCGTCGTCGGCTACTTGCACACCGGCATCGAGAAGAACCTGGAGTTCCGCAACTGGACCCAGGGCACCACGTTCGTCACGCGCATGGACTACCTGGCGCCGATGTTCAACGAGACCGGCTACTGCCTGGCGGTCGAGAAGCTGCTCGGCATCGAGGACCAGATCACCGAGCGCGCCAAGACGCTCCGGGTCCTGATGATGGAGCTCAACCGGATCTCGTCGCACCTGGTCTGGCTGGCCACGACGGGCATGGAGCTGGGCGCCCTGTCGATGATGATCTACGGCTTCCGCGAGCGGGAGTACATCCTCGACATCTTCGAGCTCGCCTCCGGCCTGCGCATGAACCACGCGTACATCCGCCCCGGCGGCCTCGCCCAGGACCTGCCCGAGGAAGCGGCGGCGAAGATCCGCGAGCTCCTCGGCTGGATGCCCGACCGCATCGACATGTACGAGGACCTGCTCTCCGGCAACACGATCTGGCGCGAGCGGACGCAGGGCGTCGCCGTGCTCGACGTGACCGGCTGCCTGGCGCTGGGCATCACCGGCCCGGTGCTGCGCTCGGCCGGCCTGGCGTGGGACCTGCGCAAGACCCAGCCGTATGCCGGCTACGAGACCTACGACTTCAACGTCCCGACCGAGCCCACGGGGGACGCGTGGGGCCGCTACAAGGTGCGGCTCAACGAGATGCGCGAGTCGTTGAAGATCATCCAGCAGGCGATGGACCGCCTGGAGCCGGGCCCGATCATGATCGGCGACAGGAAGATCGCGTGGCCCGCCCAGCTGGCCATCGGCGGCGACGGCCTCGGCAACTCGCTGGAGCACGTCGCGAAGATCATGGGCCAGTCGATGGAGGCCCTGATCCACCACTTCAAGCTGGTGACCGAGGGCTTCCGGGTGCCGGCGGGCCAGGTCTACGTGCCGATCGAGGCGCCCCGCGGCGAGCTCGGCGTGCACGCGATCTCCGACGGCGGCACGCGCCCCTACCGCGTGCACTACCGCGAGCCCAGCTTCATCAACCTGCAGGCGATTCCGGCGATGGCCGAAGGCGGGCTGCTCGCCGACGTCATCGTGGGTGGCGCCTCGCTCGACCCCGTCATGGGTGGGTGTGATCGTTAATGGTGTTCAGTGAGCTCACGCGCGACCGTGCGCGGCAGATCATCGCGCGCTACCCCGAGGGCCGGTCGCGCTCGGCGCTGCTGCCGCTGCTGCACCTGGTGCAGTCGGAGGAGGGCTACGTCTCGGCGGACGGCATCTCGTTCTGCGCGGAGGTGCTCGGCCTGACCAAGGCCGAGGTCGGCGCGGTGGCGACGTTCTACACCATGTACAAGCGCAAGCCGACCGGCGACTGGCTGGTCAGCGTCTGCACCAACACCATGTGCGGCGTGCTCGGCGGCGACAAGGCCTACCAGGCGCTCAGCGACTACCTGGACGTCGGCCACGACGAGACCACGACCGACGGCAAGATCACGCTGGAGCACGCGGAGTGCCTGGCGGCCTGCGACTACGCGCCGGTCATGACGGTCAACTACGAGTTCTTCGACCAGGTCAACGAGAACAGCGCGCTGAACCTGGTCAAGCAGCTGCAGAACGGCGAGCGCCCGCAGCCCACGCGCGGCACCCGGCTCTGCACGCTCAAGGAGATGTCGGTCCAGCTCGCCGGCTTCGCCGACGACCGCGGTGACGAGGTCATCGCCGAGGGCCCGGCCGGCGGCCCGACGCTCGCCGGCAACCGGCTCGCCGAGCGCTTCGGCGTCGCCGTCCCGGGATTCGACCCGGAGACGCCGATCGCGAAGAAGGCGGAGACGCCGCCCCCCGCGGCGCCCGAGTCCACGCCGAAGCCCGCCTCGGACGCCAAGCCGGCCGGCGACGGACCGCTGCCGCAGAAGGAGGCGAAGGCCTGATGACGCTCGACTACCAGCCCTCGCAGGAGTCGCTGTCCAAGCTGACGCCGGTGCTCACCAAGCGCTGGCTGTCCCCCGACGCGTGGAAGATCGACGTCTACGAGCGGCTCGACGGCTACACGGGGCTGCGCAAGGCGCTCAAGGCCCACCCCGACGAGCTGATCCAGCTGGTCAAGGACTCGGGCCTGCGCGGCCGCGGTGGCGCTGGCTTCCCGACCGGCATGAAGTGGGGCTTCATCCCGCAGAACGACGGCAAGTCGCACTACCTCGTCGTCAACGCCGACGAGGGCGAGCCGGGCACCTGCAAGGACCTGCCGCTCATGATGGCCGACCCGCACGCGCTGGTCGAAGGCGTGATCATCGCGTCGTATGCCATCCGCGCCAACTTCGCCGCGATCTACATCCGCGGCGAGGCGGTCCACGCGGCCCGGCGGCTGCGCGCCGCCGTCCAGCAGGCCTACGCGAAGGGCTACCTGGGCGCCAACATCCTGGGCAGCGGCTTCGACTTGGACCTCGTGGTGCACAGCGGCGCCGGCGCGTACATCTGCGGCGAGGAGACCGCGCTGCTGGACTCCCTTGAGGGGTACCGTGGCCAGCCCCGCCTGCGTCCGCCGTTCCCGGCCACGCACGGCCTCTACGCCTCGCCGACGGTCGTCAACAACGTCGAGACGATCGCGAGCGTGCCGTATATCGTGCTCGGCGGCTCGGCCTGGTTCCGCAGCATGGGCACGGAGAAGTCGCCGGGCCCGAAGATCTACTCGATCTCCGGCCGGGTCAACAACCCGGGCCAGTTCGAGTGCGGCCTCGGTGTCACGCTGCGGCAGCTCATCGACCTGGCCGGCGGCATGCAGCCGGGCCACAAGCTGAAGTTCTGGACGCCGGGCGGCTCGTCGACGCCGATGCTCACCGACGAGCACCTCGACACGCCGATGGACTTCGAGGGCATGGCGGGCGTCGGCACGATGCTCGGCACCACGGCCGTCCAGGTCTTCTCCGACCAGGACGACATCGTCTACGCGACGTACCGCTGGATCGCCTTCTACCACCACGAGTCCTGCGGCAAGTGCACCCCGTGCCGCGAGGGCAACTACTGGATGGTGCGGATCCTGCACCGCATCCTCGCCGGCCAGGGCACCCACCAGGATCTCGACACCCTGCTGGACGCCTGCGACAACCTGCTGGGCCGCTCGTTCTGCGCGCTCGGCGACGGTGCGACCAGCCCGGTGACGTCCTCGATCAAGTACTTCAAGCAGGACTACCTGGACTACATCGAGGGCCGCAAGGCGCCGATGTTCAAGGGCGAGCTGGTAGGAGCCCACTGATGACCGACGTGGTTCCCAAGGTCGAGACGGTCAAGCTGACCATCGACGGCATCGAGGTCGAGGCGCCCAAGGGCGCGCTCGTGATCCGCGCCGCCGAGCAGATGGGCATCTCGATCCCGCGCTTCTGCGACCACCCGCTGCTGGCCCCGGCCGGTGCCTGCCGCCAGTGCCTGGTCGACATCGAGGGCCAGCGCAAGCCGGTGGCGTCGTGCACGCAGCCGGTGGCCGAGGGCATGGTGGTGCGGACCCAGATGACCTCCGACGTGGCCAAGAAGGCCCAGGAGGGAATCATGGAGTTCCTCCTGATCAACCACCCGCTCGACTGCCCGGTGTGCGACAAGGGCGGCGAGTGCCCACTGCAGAACCAGGCGATGAGCAACGGCCAGGCCGAGTCGCGCTTCGTCGAGCACAAGCGGGAGTATCCGAAGCCGCTGCCGATCAGCACCCAGGTGCTGCTCGACCGCGAGCGGTGCGTGCTCTGCCAGCGCTGCACCCGGTTCTCCGACGAGATCGCCGGTGACAAGTTCATCGACCTGATGGAGCGCTCGTCCAACGAGCAGATCGGCGTCTTCCGGGGCGACCCCGACTCGCCGGGCGACGACGCGCCGTTCAACTCCTACTTCTCGGGCAACACCATCCAGATCTGCCCGGTCGGCGCGCTGACCAGCTCGCAGTACCGGTTCCGGGCCCGCCCCTTCGACCTGGTCTCCACGCCGAACGCGTGCGAGCACTGCGCGGCCGGCTGCGACCAGCGGGCCGACCACCGCCGCGGCAAGGTCATGCGCCGCCTGGCCGGCGACGACCCGGCGGTCAACGAGGAGTGGAACTGCGACAAGGGGCGCTTCGCGTTCCAGTACGTCAACGCCAACGACCGCCTGACCACCCCGCTGGTGCGCGACGCCAAGACCGGCGAGCTGCGCACGGCGAGCTGGCCGGAGGCGCTGTCGGTCGCCGCGGCCGGCCTGCGGGCCGCCAAGGACAAGGGCGGCGTGGGCGTGCTGGCCGGCGGGCGCCTGACGGTCGAGGACGCCTACGCGTACTCGAAGTTCGCCCGCGTGGCCCTGGGCACCAACGACATCGACTTCCGCGCCCGGCCGCTGTCGGCGGAGGAGACCGAGTTCCTCGGCTTCCACGTCGTCGGCCGCGCCGAGGTGACCTACGCCGACATCGAGAGCGCACCCGCGGTGGTCTTCGTCGGGCTGGAGCCCGAGGAGGAGTGCCCGATCATCTTCCTGCGGGCCCGCAAGACGTACCTCAAGCGCGGCCTGCCCAGCTTCGCGGTCGCGCCGTTCGTCAGCCGCGGGTTCGAGAAGCTCGGCGCCACGGTCCTGCTCACGGCGCCGGGCGCCGAGGCGGAGGTGCTCGGCGCGTCCGAGCAGCTGCACGAGGCCCTGTCGGCCGAGGGCGCGATCCTGTTCGTCGGCGAGCGGCTCGCCAACGTCGAGGGCGGCCTGTCCGCCGCGGCGCGGCTGGCCGAGTCGACCGGCGCGCGGCTCGCGTGGGTCCCGCGGCGGGCCGGCGACCGGGGCGCGGTCGAGGCCGGCGCCCTGCCGACGCTGCTGCCCGGCGGTCGTCCGGTCTTCGACCCGGCGGCGCGGGCCGAGCTCGCCCAGGCGTGGAACCTGGACGCGGGCGTGCTGCCCAGCGCCTCGGGCCGCGACACCGACGCGATCGTCGCCGCCGCCCGCGAGGGCCGGCTCGGCGCACTGGTCGTCGGCGGCGTCGACCCGAGCGACCTGTCCGACCCGCTGGCGGCCGAGGAGGCCCTCGACAAGGTCGGCTTCGTGGTCAGCCTGGAGCTGCGCGCGGGCGCGGTGACCAAGCGGGCCGACGTGGTGTTCCCGGTCGCCGCGGCGGTCGAGAAGAGCGGCTCCTACATCAACTGGGAGGGCCGGGTCCGCCCGTTCGGCACCGTGCTCAAGACCCAGGCGATGAGCGACGCCCGCGTGCTCGACACGCTGGGCCGCGAGCTGGGTGTCGACCTCGGCGTCAGCGACGTCGCCGCGGTGCGCACGCAGCTGGCCGGGCTCGCCTCGCTGCCGATGCCGGGCGTCACCGAGGTCGGCACGGGTGGCACCGTGCGCGGCGCGGCCCCGGCGGTCGCACCCGGCGCGGTCCCCCAGCCGGCGAGTGGCCAGGCGATCCTTGCCTCCTGGCACCACCTGATCGACAACGGCTCGCTGCAGGACGGCGACGGCCACCTGGCCGGCACGGCGCGTCCCGCGGTGGTCCGGATCTCCAAGAGCACCGCGGGCGACCTCGGTGTGGTCGACGGCGACGCGGTGACGGTCGGCACCGAGCGGGGTGCGATCACCCTGCCGGCGCTCGTCACCGACATGGTCGACGGGGTCGTGTGGATCCCGACGAACTCACCGGGCTCGACCCTGCGCCGCACGCTCGGCGTGACGGAGGGTGCGCTGGTCGAGATCAGCACTGGGGGTACAGCGAAATGAACTACGCCAACCTCGACCAGTTCGGCAAGGACCCGTGGTGGCTGGTGCTCGCGAAGGTGGTCATCATCTTCGCGTTCCTGGTCGTCATGACGCTCTTCGCCATCTGGTACGAGCGCCGCGTCGTCGCGCGGATGCAGGTCCGGCCCGGCCCGAACCGCAACGGCCCCTTCGGCCTGCTGCAGTCGCTGGCCGACGGTCTGAAGCTGGCGTTCAAGGAAGACATCATGCCGAAGATGGCCGACAAGGTCGTCTTCTTCTTCGCGCCGGTGATCTCCACGGTCTGCGCGTTCACCGCCTTCTCGGTGATGCCGTTCGGGCCCACGGTGTCGATCTTCGGCCACTGGTCGCCGCTGCAGCTCACCGACATCCCGGTGGCCGTGCTCCTGGTGCTCGCCTGCTCGTCGATGGGCATCTACGGCATCGTGCTCGGCGGCTGGGCGTCCGGCTCGACCTACCCGCTGCTCGGCGGTCTCCGGTCGAGCGCCCAGATGATCTCGTACGAGGTGGCGATGGGCCTGTCCATCGTCTCCGTCTTCCTGGTGTCCGGCACCATGTCGACCTCGCAGATCGTCGAGGCCCAGGCCGGCAACGGCACGGTGAGCATCGGCAGCTGGACGTTCGACGCCCCGGCCTGGTATGCGATTCTGCTGATCCCGAGCTTCATCATCTACTTCACGTCCGCCGTCGGTGAGACCAACCGGGCGCCGTTCGACCTGCCCGAGGCCGAGTCCGAGCTGGTCGGTGGCTTCCACACCGAGTACTCGTCGCTGAAGTTCGCGCTGTTCTTCCTGGCTGAGTACATCAACATGGTCACCGTGTCCGGCCTGTGCGCCACGCTGTTCTTCGGCGGCTGGCGGGCCCCGTGGCCGCTCTCGCTCTGGGACGGCGCGAACACCGGCTGGTGGCCGATCCTCTGGTTCACCATCAAGGTGCTGCTCCTGCTGTTCGTCTTCGTCTGGCTGCGGGGCACGCTGCCGCGGCTGCGCTACGACCAGTTCATGCGCTTCGGCTGGAAGGTCCTGATCCCGGCGAACCTGATCTGGATCCTGGCCCTGTCCGGCGTGCGCCTGCTGCAGAAGGACGACATCAGCACCGGCAGCCGGGTGGGCGTCATCACCGGGATCGTCGTGCTGGTCGTGCTGGTCGTGGTGCTGGTCGCCATGCAGCGCGGCCGCAAGGACGTGCTCGCCGACGTGCCGAAGCCGCACCCGGGCGGCCGGGTCGGCGGCAAGGACGGCTTCCCGCTGCCGCCGATGAACCTCGAGGTGCCGCCGAGCCCGCGGGCCAAGCGTGTGATCGTCGAGCGGGAGCCCGTCTCGACCAGCAAGGAGAGCTGAGAAACATGAGCATCGGTGGGACTCTGAAGGGTTTCGGGGTCACCTTCTCGCACATGTTCAAGAAGGTGGTCACCGAGGAGTACCCGGAGCAGCGCAAGCCTCCGGCGCCGCGGTACCACGGGCGCCACATCCTCAACCGCTGGCCGGACGGGCTCGAGAAGTGCATCGGCTGCGAGCTGTGCGCGTGGGCGTGCCCCGCGGACGCGATCTTCGTCGAGGGCGCCGACAACACCGACGAGGAGCGCTTCTCGCCGGGTGAGCGCTACGCCCAGACGTACCAGATCAACTACGCACGCTGCATCTTCTGCGGCCTGTGCATCGAGGCCTGCCCGACCCGTTCGCTCACCATGAGCAACGAGTACGAGCTGGCCCGCGACAACCGGCGGGACCTGATCTTCACCAAGGAGCAGCTGCTCGCGCCGCTGCTGCCGGGGATGGAGCGCCCGCCGCACGACATGCGCCTCGGCGACACCGAGAAGGACTACTACGTCGGCGCGCTGGAGAACCCCGGCACCTCGGCGGGTGCCGAGCGCTACAAGGGAGTCCACTCGTGAACACCTCGCTGCAGCTGCTGGCCGCGGCCGGTGACGTGAAGGGCGGTGAGGCCGCCGCCTTCTGGATCCTCGCCCCGTTCGCGGTCCTCGGCGCCATCGGCATGGTGTGGGCCCGCAACGCCGTCCACTCGGCGCTGTTCCTGGTCATCACCATGCTCTGCCTGGGCGTGTTCTACGTCCTGCAGGCCGGCCCGTTCATCGGCATGGTGCAGATCATCGTCTACACCGGCGCCATCATGATGCTGTTCCTCTTCGTGCTCATGCTGGTCGGCCGCGACTCGTCCGACTCGCTGATCGAGACATTGCGCGGGCAGCGGATGGCGGCCCTGGCCCTGGGCGTCGGCCTCGCGCTGCTGCTCGGCATCGGGATGTACCGGGCGCTCGGCGAGAGCGTCCCGAAGGGCCTGACAGAGGCCAACTCGGCCGGCAACGTGATCGGCATCTCGCGCCTGCTGTTCACCAAGTACGTCTTCGTCTTCGAGATCACCTCGGCGCTGCTCATCACGGCGGCGGTGGGCGCGATGATTCTGGCGCACATCGAGAAGCGCAAGGAAGACAAGGTCAGCCAGCCGGAGCTCATGGTCGCTCGCTTCCGCCCCGGCAACTACCCGGCGCCGAAGCCCGGCCCCGGCGTGTTCGCCAGCTCCGACTCGGTGGCCACGCCCGCGCGCCTGCCCGACGGCACCCCGTCGGACCGCAGCATCTCCAAGATCCTCCCGACCCGGGAGTTGACGTCCGCCGACGTCGCACCGAAGGGGACCGAGAAGTGACTCCGACGTACTACATCGTCCTCGCGGCGATCCTGTTCACGATCGGCGCGGTGGGCGTGCTCATCCGGCGGAACGCGATCGTGCTGTTCATGTGCATCGAGTTGATGCTGAACGCGGCCAACCTCGCGCTGGTCACGTTCAGCCGGATCAACGGCACGCTCGACGGGCAGATCATGGCGTTCTTCGTCATGGTCGTGGCGGCGGCCGAGGTCGTCGTCGGCCTGGCGATCATCATGTCGATTTTCCGGACTCGGCGCTCGGCCAGCGTCGACGACGCGAACCTGCTGAAGTACTAAGGAGCGGGTGGTGGAAGAAATCACCTACTCGGTGGCGACCGGGTGGCTGGGCTCGTTCTGGCTGCTCCCGACGATTCCGCTGGCCAGCGCGGCGATCCTGCTGCTGCTGGGCAAGCGGGCCGACCGCTGGGGTCACTGGCTCGGCGTGCTCAGCGTCGCCGCCTCGTTCGTCCTCGGCCTCACGTACTTCTTCGCGCTGCGCGGGCTGGAGAACCGCAACGGCGTCGAGCTGAAGCTCTGGAACTACATCGGCGTCGGGGACTTCCACGTCGACCTGGGCCTGCTGTTCGACCCGTTGTCGGCGATGTTCGTGCTGCTCATCACCGGCGTCGGCTCGCTGATCCACCTCTACGCGGTCGGCTACATGGAGCACGACCCGGGCCGGCGGAAGTTCTTCGGGTACTTCAACCTGTTCATCGCGGCGATGCTGTTGCTGGTCCTCGGCAACAACTACGTGATGCTGTACTTCGGCTGGGAGGGCGTGGGTCTCGCCTCCTACCTGCTGATCTCGTTCTGGTACCTGCGCCCGAGCGCGGCCACGGCCGGCAAGAAGGCGTTCCTCATGAACCGCGTCGGTGACGCGGGCTTCGCGATCGCGATCTTCATGATGTTCGCCTACCTCGGCACGGTCGACTACGCCGAGGTCTTCAACAGCGCGAACAAGCTCAGCTCCGGCGTGGTCACCACGATGGCGCTCCTGCTGCTGCTCGGCGCGGCCGGCAAGTCCGGCCAGTTCCCGCTGCAGGCCTGGCTCCCCGACGCCATGGAGGGCCCGACCCCGGTCTCGGCCCTGATCCACGCCGCGACGATGGTCACCGCCGGCGTCTACCTGATCGCCCGCTCGCGCCCGATCTTCGACCTGTCGCCCGACGCGCAGCTCGTCGTCGTCATCGTGGGCGCGCTGACGCTGCTGATCGGCTGCATCATCGGCTGCGCCAAGGACGACATCAAGCGGGTCCTGGCCTGGTCGACGGTCAGCCAGATCGGCTACATGTTCCTGGGCGTCGGGCTCGGCGGCGCGGCCTACGCGCTCGCGCTGGTCCACCTGCTCGCCCACGGCTTCTTCAAGGCCGGCATGTTCCTCGGCGCCGGTTCGGTCATGCACGGGATGCACGACCAGACCGACATCCGGCGGTTCGGCGGGCTGTGGAAGTACATGAAGATCACTTGGGTGACCTTCGGCCTCGGCTGGCTGGCGATCATCGGCTTCCCGTTCCTGTCCGGGTACTTCTCCAAGGAGCCGATCATTGCGGCCGCCTTCGAGCAGGCGGGCTGGCGGGGCTGGGTGTTCGGCGGCGCGGCGATGCTCGGCGCCGGTCTCACCGCGTTCTACATGACCCGCCTGTTCTGGCTGACGTTCCACGGGCCGGAGCGCTGGACCGACGACATCAAGCACCCGCACGAGTCGCCGCCGGTCATGACGATCCCGCTGATCCTGCTCGCGGTCGGCTCGGTCTTCTCCGGGTACCTGCTGAAGACCTCCGTGCCGGACTGGCTCACGCCGACCTTCGGCCACGAGGAAGAGGCCGTAGTCCACGGGGCCCTCGGCCACGACGCCGTCACGTGGCTCTCGCTGCTGGTGACGCTGCTCGGCGCCGGCTTCGCGATCCTGCTGTTCAACAAGGGCACGGCCAAGGAGGAGCAGCCAGCCGGCGTCCTCGTCACCGCCGCCCGCAACAACCTCTACACCGACACCTTCAACGAGGCGGTGTTCGAGGCGCCGGGCCGCTACCTGACCCGCGCCCTGGTCTACCTCGACAACCGCGGCATCGACGGGCTGGTCAACGGCCTCGCCGCGGGCGTCGGTGGCGGATCCAGCCGACTACGCCGGGCCCAGACCGGGTTCGTGCGCTCCTATGCCATGTCCATCCTGTGTGGTGCGGTGCTCATCGTGGCCGCCACGCTCGCGGTGAGGTTCGGATGAGCCACTTCCCATACCTGACCGTCCTGACGGCCGCGCCGCTCGTCGGCGCGGCGGGGATCGCGTTCCTGCCCAAGGACAAGCCCGAGCTGGCCAAGCGCGTGTCGCTGGCCTGGTCGGTCGTCGTCCTGGCGCTGACCGTCGGCCTGTGGGCGCAGTTCGACGCCAACGGCGAGCGGTTCCAGCTGAAGGACTCCTGGACCTGGATCCCGCAGTGGGGCGCCAAGTTCACGTTCGCGATCGACGGCATCGCCCTGGTGATGATCGCGCTCATCGCGTTACTCGTGCCGCTGGTGATCCTGGCGTCCTGGCACGACGCGGATCACAGCAAGCGGTCGGTCCCGGCCTACTTCGCGCTGTTGCTGGCGCTCGAGTGCACGATGATCGGCGTCTTCGCCGCGCAGGACGTGTTCCTGTTCTACGTGTTCTTCGAGGTCATGCTCGTGCCGATGTACTTCCTGATCGGCTCCTACGGCGGGCACCAGAAGCAGTACGCGGCGGTGAAGTTCTTCCTGTACTCGCTGCTCGGCGGCCTCTTCATGCTGGCCGCGGTGGTCGGGCTCTGGGTCGTCGGCGGGCACACCTTCGACTGGCAGGCCCTGGTCAACGCCGACTTCTCGGTGAACACCGAGCGCTGGCTGTTCCTGGGCTTCTTCGTCGCCTTCGCGATCAAGGCCCCGTTCTTCCCGTTCCACACGTGGCTGCCCGACGCCGGTGGCGCGGCCCCGGCCGGTGCGGCGGCGCTGTTGGTCGGCGTGCTCGACAAGGTCGGCACGTTCGGGATTCTGCGGTACTGCCTGCCGCTGTTCCCGAACGCGTCGAAGTACTTCGCCTGGCTCGGGCTCACGCTCGCGCTCGTCGGCATCATCTACGGCGCGCTGGTCGCGATCGGCCAGCAGGACCTCAAGCGGCTGGTGTCGTACACGTCGATCGCCCACTTCGGCTTCATCGGCATCGGCATCTTCGCGTTCACGACCCAGGCCGGCACCGGCTCCGTGCTGTACATGGTCAACCACGGCCTCGCGACCGGCCTGCTCTTCCTGGTCGTCGGCATGCTGGTGGCCCGCCGCGGCAGCGCGCTGGTGACCGACTTCGGCGGCGCCGGCAAGACGCTGCCGATCCTCGCCGGGGTCCTCTTCATCGCCGGTCTCGCCTCGCTGGCGCTGCCGGGCACGTCGCCGTTCATCTCCGAGTTCCTGGTGCTGATCGGCACGTTCACGGTCAACAAGACGGTGGCCGTGATCGCGACGGCCGGCATCATCCTCGCCGCCGGCTACGTGCTGTGGATGATCCAGCGGACGACGCAGGGCACGCCGAACCCGAAGCTGGCGGAGATCAAGGCGATGGGCCGCGACCTGTCGCTGCGTGAGGCCGTCGTCGTCGCGCCGCTGATCGCCCTGATCCTGCTGCTCGGCTTCTACCCGAAGCCGGTCATCGACGTGATCAACCCGGCGGTGAAGGCGACCATGCAGGACGTCGGCAAGACCGACCCGAAAGCCACCGCAGGCACCGTGGAGGCCGGCAAGTGAACGACAAACTCCAACTGCCGCACCTGGACTACGCGGCGCTGTCGCCGATGCTGATCCTCTTCGGCGTCGCGTGCATCGGGGTGCTCGTCGAGGGCTTCGTCCCCCGCCGGGTGCGGCACAAGGTCCAGCTGACCCTGGCACTGCTCGGCCTGGTCGCGGCGCTCGTCATGGTGATCCGCCAGAGCAGCACCGCGGTCATCACCGCGCACACCGCGGTCGCCGTCGACGGGCCGGGCCTGTTCCTGTCCGGCGCGATCATCGTGCTCGGCATCGTGTCGCTGCTGCTGATCGGTGAGCGGACGCTGGAGCCGGGCGGCGCGTTCGTCGCCCAGGCGGCGATCACCGCCAACACCGACCGCGACCGGGAGCAGGCGCTGCGCGCCCACGGCTCGACCGAGGTGTTCCCGCTGACGATGTTCGCGCTCGGCGGCATGCTGCTGTTCTGCACCGCGAACGACCTGCTGACGATGTTCGTCGCGCTCGAGGTCTTCTCGCTGCCGCTGTACCTGCTCTGCGCGCTGGCCCGCCGCCGGCGGCTGCTGTCGCAGGAGGCCGCGATGAAGTACTTCCTGCTCGGCTCGTTCGCGTCGGCGTTCTTCCTGTTCGGCATCGCGCTCGTCTACGGCTTCGCCGGCCAGGTCGACTTCAAGGCGATCGACACCGCCGTCCAGGCCTCGGCGAACGACGACATCCTGCTGTACGTCGGGCTCGCCATGCTGGCGATCGGCCTGCTCTTCAAGGCCGCGGCGGTGCCGTTCCACGTCTGGACGCCGGACGTCTACCAGGGCGCGCCGACGCCGATCACCGCGCTGATGGCCGCCTGCACCAAGGTCGCCGCGTTCGGCGGTCTGCTCCGGCTCGTCTACGTCGGGTTCAAGGGCACCGAGTGGACGATCCAGCCGGTGCTGGGCACTGTGGCCGTCATCACGATGATCATCGGGGCGATCCTCGCGGTCACCCAGACCGACATCAAGCGGCTCCTGGCCTACTCGTCGATCGCGAACGCGGGTTACCTGCTCGTCGGCGTCCTCGCCCTCAACGAGCAGGGCCTGTCGAGCTCGATGTTCTACCTCGTCGCGTACGGCTTCACCGTCCTCGCCGCCTTCGGCGTGGTGACGCTCGTCCGCGACGCCGACGGCGAGGCCACCCACCTGTCCCGCTGGGCCGGGCTCGGGCGGCGGTCGCCGCTCTACGCCTCGCTGTTCACCTTCATCCTGCTGGCCTTCGCCGGCCTGCCCCTCACCAGCGGCTTCACCGCGAAGTTCGGGGTGTTTGCCGCTGCCATCGACGGCCACCAGACCTGGCTGGTCATCGCCGGCGTGGTGAGCAGCGCCATCCTCGCCTTCCCCTACCTGCGGGTCGTGGTGATGATGTGGCTGTCGGAGCCGGGTGAGACGACGCCGGCCGTGTCCATCCCGGGCGCGATGACGGCCGCCGCGCTCGTCATCGGAGCGGTGGCTACGCTGGTGCTCGGCGTGGCACCGGGGGCACTGCTGGAAGTGACGCAGAACGCCGGTGCGTTCCTCAGGTAAGAGCAAAACGACAGTGACGTCCCCGGTGGCCTTCCACGCGGGGACGTCCCTGTATCAGGCGCCCGTTGAGGGTATGGCATCGTTGGAGCTGTGGTGAGTACGGGAACCGTGCAGTCGAGTGCCTCCGTCGGCTTGACCTTTGCCGATCCGGAGCTGGAGAACAGCATCGCGGCGATCCTCCGGGACGTCGAGGTGGTGCTCATCGACGCCGTGCACAGCGCCAACCCGCTGGTGACCGAGGCGGCCCGCCACCTGGTCGACGCCGGTGGCAAGCGGTTCCGGCCGCTGCTCGTGGGCCTCGCCGCGCACTTCGGCGACGACCCCTCCAACGAGGACGTGGTCAAGGCCGGCGCCGTCGTCGAGCTCACCCACCTCGCGACCCTCTACCACGACGACGTCATGGACGAGGCGACCGTCCGCCGCGGCGCGCCCAGCGCGAACTCCCGCTGGGGCAACGCGCTCGCGATCCTGATCGGCGACTACCTGTTCGCCCGCGCCGCCGACCTCGCCGCCGACCTCGGCATCGACGCGGTGAAGATCCAGGCGAGCACGTTCTCCCGCCTGGTCCACGGCCAGGTCGCCGAGACCGCCGGCCCGCTCGACGGCGAGGACGCGATCACCCACTACCTGCGGGTGATCTCGCAGAAGACCGGCTCCCTGATCTCGACCAGCGCCCGCTTCGGCGCGATGTTCGGCGGCTGCCCGCCCGAGCAGACCGAGGCCCTGGCGACGTTCGCGGAGACGTTCGGCATCGCGTTCCAGCTGTCCGACGACCTGATCGACATCGCCAGCGAGTCGACCCAGTCGGGCAAGACTCCCGGCACCGACCTCCGCGAGGGCGTGCCCACCCTCCCGGTCCTCTACGCCCTGGCCTCGACCGACGACGACGCCACCGCCGTCCGCCTGCGCGAGATCCTGGCGGCCGGCCCGGTCACCGACGACGCCCTGCACGCGGAGGCCCTCGGCCTGCTCCGCGAGTCGGCGGCCCTGAAGCAGGCCCGCGAGACGGTCCGCGGCTACGCCGACCGTGCGCGTGCCGCGCTGGCCCCGCTGCCGCACGTCCCGGCCCGGGCGGCGCTCGAGTCCCTGTGCGACTTCATCGCCGACCGCACCAACTGACGCTCGCGGCCTGCCCGGGCTGAGCGTGGGGCGTTTTGTCTGTTTCGGCATCCACCGCGCCGATGTGACGACCCGGCTTCGGCGGTGCGTGGCCCGCCGGCCAGGCCGGGGGCGACATCGCCATGGGGAGTGGCGCGGCGGAGCAATGTGACGACCCCGCCCGGCGGTACATGGCGTGCCCGGCCAGGCTGGCCTGCGCGGAGCGCGGCGGGGGCGACGTCACCTTGGGGAGTAGCGCGGCGAAGCAACGAGCGCGCGGTCGCGGCCGACCTGCGCACTCGCTAGGTCGCCACCCCACCCCACCAGAGATGAGGGACGCGCTGAGGGCTGACGACGTCGGTGGGCCGGCGAGGGTCGTGGTGAACGCTGCCACCCGGGCCAGGCGCCAGTCCGGCCAGCACCGGCAGGCAGCGTGGCGCGCGCCGCCATCCAGCCCGGCCAGCACCGGCTGGCGGCGTGTGGAGCGCTGAGAGCCGGCTGCGTGCCCTGGCGGCGTTGAGGGCCCGGCCAACACCGGCTGGCGGCCGTGGACAGCGCTGAGAGCCGGCTGCGTGCCCTGGCGGCGTTGAGGGCCCGGCCAAGCACCGGCTGGCGCCTGGATGGCGCTGAGGGCCGGCTGCGTGCCCCGGCGGCGTTGAGGGCCCAGCCCAGCACCTGCTTGGCAGCGTGGATGGCGCTGAGGGCCGCCTGCATGCCCCGGCGGCGGCAGGCACGCCGCCCGGCCACCTGCAACATGCAAGCGCCCTCGCACGCTCCTTCAGGCGGCCCTCCCCGAGCGTGGAATTTTCCCCGCGCTCCGCGCAGGCCAGGTTTGCCGCCGCACGAGCCCGCTTTCGCTGCCATGGTGCACTTTGCTCAATGCCACCTGGCGCCGGTACCCGGTCTGGCGACAAGTCGCGACGGCCCGATGACAGGCCGGAGCGGCCTTTGTGCGGCTGTGATCGTAGTACTCAGTCCAAGGGTCATTACTTACACAGACTCATGCGACCTGTGTCGATCACTACTCAAGCGACACGGCGTGTCGGCATGAAAGAGGCACGATCGGGGTGTCCAGATTGGTGCATTCATCGCCATGTGCTGGCGGCCTGCATCCCCCCACCTCGCCACACAAATGATCAAAGTGTTCCCTTGACCCTCTCCAGTTTCATATGGTGTGACTCCAGTTACTGCTGCGGCTGGGGAGGGCGGCGGTGCGGGATCCACAGGCCGAACCCTCAGATCTCATCCGGAGCGTGTCGAGGGCACTGCGAGTGTTGGAGGCGGTAGGGCAGTCACCTCGCGGTTTGACGGTCAAGCAGATCGCGAGGCGGTGCGAGTTCACCGTCGCGACCACCTACCACCTGGTGCGGACGCTCGCCTACGAGGGCTACGTCATCCGCCGGGAGAACGGCACGTACGTGGTCGGGCTCGAGATCGCCGACCGCTACCGTGAGCTGGTCCTGGCCTTCCGCGGGCCGAGCGCGGTCACCGACCGCCTGCGACGCGCGGCGACCGAGACCGGGTACAGCCACTACCTGGGCCGCTTCATCGGCGGCCGCATCGCGGTCACGGCCTCGGCCGAGGGCCCGCGGACGCCGCCGTTCGACGACCTCGTGCCCGGCTACGACGAGGCCGCCCACGCGACCGCGCTCGGCAAGGCGCTGCTCGCGACGCTGAGCCCGGACCAGCGCTGGCGGTTCCTGAAGGAGTCGGGGATGCCGGCGTACACCTCGGCCACCCTGACCTCGCCCGAGGCGCTCGACTCCGACCTCGCCGCCGGCGAGCGCCGCGGCATGCAGATCGAGATCGGCCAGTTCCGCCAGGGCCTCGCCTGCGCCGCCGTGATGGTGGTCAACGACCGCGACCCCGACCGCCGCGTGGTGCTCGCCTGCGCCATGCCCCCGGCCGAGCTCATGTCGTCGGCCAAGGTCGTTCGCACGCGCCTCCTGGCCACCGCCCACCACCTCGCCACCGTCCTCGCCGAGTGATCCTTTGCGGGACTCGGGTCCGTGCAAGGCGCGACCGTCGCTCCCGCCAGGCACCGCTCGTGGGGCCGGTCCATCAAGGACCGGCCCCA
>NZ_BMPI01000050.1:0-86417 GCF_014647515.1 Dactylosporangium sucinum
ACGCGCGCATGAAAAATGGGCCGACCGCAGCTCGACGACATCAAAGCGTCGGAGATCGAATCGCTCGTCGAGGAGGTAGCCGGCGACGCACTGCTGGCGGACGCTGTCGGGGTCGGGTGCCGACAGTCGCAGGACCAGTGCACGGGCGAGCGGTTCGACGGCTTCGCGCGCAGCAGCAGCAAGGTTGCGCGGACCGTTGCCCCTCGCACGGCCGACCGAGCACCCTGCTGGCGCACTGTGGCTCGGCCTCGCCACGATCGACATGAACGGGGGGGTCGCAGACGCCGCGGTCCGCGAACGTGGATCCCCGCCACGAAGCCCGCCGTATCGTCGGGCTCCCCCTCGCGCTGCGCCTCCACTGGCGGTCACTCCCGCGCCAGACCGAGCGTCTTTCCGCCGTCGGGCGGCCGTGGGATTCGTACGACGTCGGCGCCCATATCCGCCAGCATCATGGCCGCGAACGGGCCGGGGGCCGAGGCCCGCGAACTCGATGACCCGTATCCCGTCCAGGGCCGAAGGATGCTCAGTCGTCGGCACCGGCCGCGCCCAGCAGCAGCGCGAGTCGCTCGTCGTGCCACGACGGGGAGCCGAGCAGGAGTTCGCTCACCTTGGCCCGCCGCAGGAAGATGTGCAGGTCGTGCTCCCAGGTGAAGCCGATCCCGCCGTGCAGCTGGAGCGCCTCGGAGGCGACCGAGCTGCCGGCCCGGCCCGTGATCGATTTGGCCACGCTGGCCGCCTCCGCGCCCCGTGTGAGGTCGTCGTCGAGCACGGCGGCCGCCTCCCAGGTGGTGGCTCTGGCCGCTTCGCACTGGACCAGCATGTCGGTCATGCGGTGCTTGAGCGCCTGGAACCTCCCGATCGGCTCACCGAACTGGTTCCGTTGCTTGGTGTACTCGACGGTCATCGCGAGCATCGTCGAAGCGAGCCCGACCGTTTCGGCGCATTGCAGGGTGACGGCCAGGTTGAAGAGCGCGTCGCCGGCACCGTGGCGCAGGACGGCGTCGGGCGCGATGACTACGTCGGCGCATGAGACCCGGCCGTGGCGGCGTCCGATGTCGAGCGACTGCATGGGCGCGATCTGCACCCCGGGGGCCGCAACGTCGACGAGCACCGCGACCGCGCGGCCCTCGAACGTCGCCGCCACGAGCAGATGGGTGGCGGACGGCGCATCCGGCACCCACGCACAGGCCCCGTCGAGGACGTATCCCTCGCCGGACTGCCGCAGCGCCGGCGACGGCGGCGCGCCCTGACCCGATCCCCACGTCACGACCGCCGTCCCCGCGGCCACCAGTGGCAGCAACCGCCCGCACAAGGAGGGCGGACCGAACTCCGCCACGATGAGCGCGGCGCCGAGGGTCGCACCGAGCGGTGAGGCTTGTGCGACGCGGCCGAACTCCTCCGCGACGATGCAGGCCTCAGCCACGCCGAGACCGAGGCCGCCGTGCTCCTCCGGCACGGTCAGTGCGTTCCAGCCGAGCTCGGCACCGACCTTCCACAGGCCGCCGTCGAACTTCGCCGGCGCCTCGGTCACCACCCTGAGCTGGGCGGACGTGCAATGATCGGCCAGCACGGACCGGCACGCGTCGCGGAGGTCGTCCTGGTCACTGGTCGGAAGTTGCATTGCCGTCCCTCTCCTCGGCTAGCGGGGCAGGCCGAGTCCCCGCTCGGCGACCAGGTTGCGCAGGACCTCGTTGGACCCTGCCGAGATCGTGTAGCCACGAGCGAAGAGAAAGGCCTTCTGCCAGTACCCGGCATCTGGTGCCCCGGCCTCGTCCTCGCCCCACACCGCGGACTCACCCATGAGTTCCTGGGCGTAGGTCGCGGCGTCGAGGTTGGTCTCCGAGAACATCAGCTTCACCACTGGGGCGTCGAAGGGACGCTCGGCGCCCGCCGCCTCCCGCAGGACGCCCTCGAAGCCGAGCAGGTCGGTGGCCTGCGCGCGGGCGTAGAGGTGCCCGAGCCGCTGCCGGACGTCGGACCGGTCGAGCAGCCGCGTGCCGGCGGCGTCGGCGTTGCGGGCCGTGTAGTCGACCATGCGGGACACCTTGGCGACAACTGGGTCCTCCCGCACACTGTGGGAGCGCTCGCGGGCCAGCGCCGAGCGGGCGATCGCCCAGCCCTGTCCCGCGGCGCCGATGAGGGCGTCACCCGGTAGGTGCACGTCATCGAAGAACACCTCGTTGAAGTCGCTGGCCCCCGTGATGTCGCGAAGGGGCCGGACGGTGATCCCGGGCGAGCGCATGTCCACGATGAATGCGCCGATGCCCTTGTGCTTCGGGGCGTCGGGATCCGTGCGAGCGAGCAGGAAACCGAGGTCCGCGACGTGCGCGTGGGTGGTCCAGACCTTCTGACCGTTGACAACCCAGCCATCGCCACTGCGCCGCGCGGTGGCGCGCAGGGACGCCAGGTCGCTTCCGGCCTCGGGCTCGCTGAACAGCTGGCACCACAGATCCGCGAAGGACCGGATCCGGGGCAGGTACGTGCTCTTCTGCCGGTCGCTGCCGTGCTCGAACAGCGCTCCGCAGACGAGGTTCCAGGCGCCGATCGCCCGAGGCACCTGGGCGGCGGCCAGCTCCTCGTCGAGCACGAAGTCACGCAGCGGGTCGAGCACTCCCGAGCCGCCCCACTCGACCGGCCAGTCCGAGCCCATCAGGCCGGCCGTGAACAGGCTGGCGCACCATTCGCGATAGGCCGGCAGGTCGGCCACCTCGGGGCTCCGGGTGCCGGGAAGGCGTGGCAGATCGGGGCGGTGCGCGGCGATGTGCGCGCGCACCGCCCGCTGGAACTCCAGCAGGTCGTCACTGAGGGCAAGCCGCATCGTGCTCCCATCATGTCACACTTGGTTAGCCACCTGATCATTGACGTGCGGTGAACGTCTCGGCGAAGGCGTCCATCGCCTTCATCTTGCCGGTGCGTGCCTGCGGCTCGCCGGTCCGGAGGATGCCGCACGGCGTGACCATGAGGCCGCTGACGCCGGTCTGCCCGGCCGCCCCGCGACCGCGTGCGCTTGCGCAGCTTGCCGACGGTCTCGCCTTGGCATAGCGCACCGCCGCGGCCACATCTCCCGGTCGACGATGTCGCGGGTGAGCTCGAACAGATCCGCCGACTCCGGGCTCGGCATGATCCGCGCTGCGGGCATGAGACCTCCTGGGTGGGGTGACGTGGTGCCAACAGTCCCCGTCATCGCTATCCTGGTGTACTAAGATATCGGAGAGAGAGCGTCAGGCGGAAGGGAACCGACAGTGATTCGCACGCGCTTCACCGACATGTTCGGTGTCCAGCACCCCATCACGTGCGGTGGGATGACCGGGCTGGGAACCGCCGAGCTGATCTCCGCCGTCGCCAACGCCGGAGCGCTCGGCTTCCTCACCGCGCTCACGCAGCCCACGCCCGAAGACCTCGCCAAGGAGATAGCGCGGACGCGCGAGCTGACCGACCGGCCCTTCGGCGTCAACCTGACAATCCTGCCGACGATCAACCCCGTGCCCTACGACGAGTACCGCGCCGCGATCATCGAGTCCGGAGTCAAGGTGGTCGAGACGGCCGGTTCGAGTCCACAGCCGCACCTGCCCGACTTCAAGGCAGCCGGCGTGAAGGTCATCCACAAGGCGACCAGCGTGCGACACGCGCTCTCCGCGCAACGCCACGGCGTGGACGTGGTCAGCATCGACGGCTTCGAGTGCGCCGGACACCCGGGCGAGGACGACGTCGCGGGACTGGTACTCATCCCGGCCGCGGTCGCCCGGCTGTCGATCCCGGTCATCGCGTCGGGCGGCGTCGCGACCGGCGCGGGGCTCGCCGCCGTGCTCGCGCTCGGCGCGGACGGGGCCAACATGGGAACCCGCTTCATGGCCACCACCGAGGCGCCGATCCACGACAATGTCAAGCGCCAGATCGTGGCCAACACGGAACGGGACACGGTCCTGGTCTTCCGCGAGTTTCACAACACCGCTCGGGTCGCGCGCAACAGCATCTCCAACCAGATCATCGAAATCTCCGCGCGATCCGACGCGACCTTCGCCGACGTCGCCGAGCTGGCCTCGGGCGCGCGGGGCCGAGCCGATGTCCTCGGCGCGGGTGACATGGAAGGCGGCCTGTGGTGGGCGAGCCAGGCGCAGGGGCTCATCGAGGACGTGGGCACGTGCGCGAACGTCGTGGCACGCATCATCGCGGAAGCGGAGCAAGTCATCACCCGCCGCCTCCCCTCGCTCGTCGGGGCCCCCGTTGGCTGACGACGACGCCGTCCTGTTCGACGTCCACGACGGCATCGCCCACGTCACGCTCAACCGCCCCGCCACCGGCAACGCGCTCGACGTCCCGCTCAGTCAGGGTCTGGCCCGTGCCGTCGCCGCGGCAGCCGAAGAGACCGAGGTCAAGGCGGTGCTGCTGTCCGGCGCGGGCAAGCTCTTCTGCGGCGGCGGGGACCTCCGATCCATGCGGGCGGCGGCCGACCGGGGCGCCTACGTGCGCCAACTGGTGGACGCGGCACACGCGGCCGTCCGTGAGCTGGCGGCGCTCGCCAAGCCTGTCGTGGTCTCGGTGCACGGGCCTGCCGCGGGCGCCGGGCTCTCCCTCCTGCTGCTGTCGGACATCGTGCTCGCGGCGCCGTCTGCCAGCTTCACGACCGCGTACACCTCGGTCGGGCTCACCCCGGACTGCGGGCAGTCCTGGATGCTGCCGCGGGTGATCGGGCTCCGCCGCGCCCTCGACCTGACCCTGATTCCGAGACGATTGTCGGCGGAGGAGGCGCTCGAGCTCGGCATCGTCAGCCGCGTGGTCGATGCCGAGTCGCTGACGGCGGAGGCGCACGCCGTTGCCGAGCGGTTGGCGCACGGACCGGCAGCCGCACTCGGGGCCGCCCGTTGGCTGCTGCGGGCCGGCTTTGCCGAGGGCTTCGCCGAGCACCTCGACCGCGAAGCCGACGCGATCGCCCGGCGTGCGGCCAGCGACGAAGCGGGCACATTGATCAGCGAATTTCTGGTACCACGAAACTAGGAGGACTGCGCAATGTCTCCTCAGGTCTGGCTCGTCACCGGCTCCTCACGCGGTTTCGGCCGAGCACTCGTCACCGCGGCCCTCGATGCGGGTGACCCGGTCGTCGCCACGGCCCGCAAACCCGAGGTCCTGCAGGATCTCGTCGACCGTCACGGCGACCGCGTCCGCACATTCGCCCTGGATGTGACCGATCCGGCGTCGGCCCAGGCTGCGGTCGACGCCGCCGTCGCGAGCTTCGGTCGCATCGACGTCGTGGTCAACAACGCCGGCTACGCCAACATCGCCCCGATCGAGACCGCGCCGTCCGACGACGTCCGCCGTCAGATCGAGACCAACTTCTGGGGCGTCTACAACGTCTCGCGCGCCGCCCTGCCCGCGATGAAGCGCCAGGGGTCCGGAACGATCGTGCAGTTCTCCTCCGTCGGCGGGCGGGTCGGTGGCACTCCCGGACTGGGTGCCTACCAGGCGGCCAAGTTCGCGGTCGACGGCCTCACCCGCGTCCTGGCGGCCGAGACCGCGCCGTTCGGGATCCGGTACCTCGTGGTGGAGCCGGGAGGCTTCGACACCGACTGGTCCGGACCATCCATGCAGATCCAGGATATTCCGGCGGAATACGACGCCACGGTCGGCGCGATGGCACGCCTCATGAACACCCCGGCGGTCCGGATCGGCGACCCGAAGCGGGCGGGAGAAATCCTGGTCCGGGTGGTCAAACGCGAGCGCGTCCCCTCCCACCTGCTCCTCGGGGCCGGCGCGGTCCGCTCCGCCAACCGGTACTCCGAGGAACAGATCACCGAGGCCGGCATCTGGCAGGAGGTCAGCGCGTCGGCGGACTCCGACCAGCCGTACCCCGTCGCGCTGCCCGCTGACGAGCCCGCCAGCTAGCCGGCGGCCCGCGACGCGACGGCCCTGGGTGTCGCTCGGGTCTTGAGGTCGAAGCCGGGCGCGGAAGCCTCGGCGTACGTCACGGGTTCGGGCGACGCGAGGAGCTTGCGCGACGCCAGGTGTGACCTGGCGTCGCGCACGGAGTCCACGCCCACGAGAGCGCCGTTGCGGAAGCACAGCACCGAAAAGTGGCCCGCCTCGGGTGCACCGGTCACGACGGTCTGGTCGTGACCGGCCGTGAGGCCGGCCAGCTGGATGCGCAGGTCGCCCTGATCGCTCCAGAACCACGGTACCGGCTCGAAGGCCTCGTCGACCCCACCGGCGATCTCCCTGGCGACGTGGCGGGCCTGATCGGTGGCGTTCTGGACCGACTCGAGCCGCACCGGCCCGGGCGCGAACCTGGTCGGGAAGCGCGCGCAGTCGCCGATCGCGAAGATGTACGGGTCAGAGGTGCGCAGGTACGCGTCGACCACGACCCCGTCGTCGACCGCGAGTCCGGCGTCGACGGCCAGGCCGCTCTCGACGCTCACGCCGACGCCGACGACGAGCGCGTCGGCCCGAAGTTCCGCGCCCTGCGCCGTCGTGACCGAACGCACCCGGCCGCCGGGCGCGACGATCGAAGCGAGCGAGTCGCCGAGCAGCACCGCGGTGCCCAGGGCACGGTGGAAGGAGAGTGCGTACTGCGAGAGCTCCGCGGAGACCGCGCGTCCCATGAGCCGCGGCGCCAGTTCCACCACGGTGACCTCGGCGCCGCGCTTGCGGGCCCGCGCCGCAACCTCCAGGCCGATGAAGCCACCGCCGACCACAACCACGTCGCGGGCCCCGGCGAGGGCGGCACGCAGCCCGCCGGCGTCGCCCAGGCTGCGCAGGACGTGGACGCCGGACGCGTGGGCGCCGTCGTGCGGGAGGCGCCGCGGCACGGCGCCGGTCGCCAGGACCAGCCACTCGTAGGACAGCTCGCTGCCGTCGTCGAGAGCGACGCTGCGCCTCGCGCGGTCGATCGACGTGACGCGGGTGGCGAGCCGGAGATCGACGCGGTGCTCGGCGTACACCGGGGCGGCACGCACCTGGAGGTCGTCGGCGTCCTCCGAGTGGTCGAGGAAGCCCTTGGACAGTGGCGGCCGCCGGTAGGGGAGCTCAGGCTCGGCGCCGACCAGGGTGACCGGCCTACCGTAGCCGGCCGCGCGAAGTCCGAGTGCCGCCTCGGCGCCGGCCTGTCCAGCGCCGACGACGACCACGCCGCCGGGCATCAGTTCTGCGCCTCGGGCGTCCGGACCACGAACTCGCTGTCGGGGCCGACGGCAAGCTGGCAGCTCAGCCGGCTGTTCGCGCGGCGAGGGCAGGCCGCGAAGTTCAGCATCTCGTCCTCCTCGTCGGACGCGGGTCCGTCGGTCTCCGGCGAGACGACGTACACGTGGCAGGTCGCACACATGAGCTCGCCACCGCACTCGCCGACGATGCCGGGCACCCCGTTGAGCACGGCCGCGGCCATGACGGACTGCCCCTCCTTCACGTCGAGCGTGCGCTCGGTGCCGTCCGCGTGGACGTAGACCACCTTGGGCATCAGCGATGCCTGAAGGTGAGCAGCAGCTTGGTCGGGCCGCCCAGCATCTCGGCCGGATGCGGGCCGCGGTCGCGCTCGACGACCACGACGTCGGTCAGGTTCGCGAGCATGACGCGGAGACCCTCCTCCATCAGCAGCCGGGCCAGCGGCTGCCCGAGGCAGCGGTGCACGCCCCAGCCGAACGGCAGCCGCGAGTCGTCGACGACCCGGCCCAGGTCGAACACGTCCGGCCCGGGGAACTTCTCCGGGTCGCGACTGGCGGCCAGCAGGTTCAGCAGCAGCCGGGTGCCCCGGGGAAACGCGACGCCGTTGAACTCGAAGTCGTCCTGGGCGATTCGCACGACGAACTGCGTCACCGGGGAGAACCGCAGCGACTCGTTGATCGCCGGCCCGATGAGGTCCGGGTGCGCGGCGAGGTGCTCCCATTCGCCCGCCGCCACGATGTCGGCAACCGCCGAGGCGAGCTGCTTCGTCGTGGTGCCCATGCCGGCGAAGATGAGGTTGACAAGGTTGCCGACCAGTTCGGCCTCGGTGAGCCGCTGCTGGTCCTGCTGGGCGGCAAGCAGTGCGCTGACGAAATCGTCCTGCGGCTTCGCGCGGCGCTTGTCCAGCAGGTCACGAACGTACGATTCCAGCTCCGCGAGCGCGTGCTCGACGCGTGGCAGGCCGGGAGCCATGGGTACCGCGGCAAGCAGGTGCAGCTCGTGGGCCGCCTCGGCGAAGCCGGGGATGTCCTCCCTCGGGATGCCGATCATCTCGGTGAGCACGTTGATCGGGTAGTACTCGGTGAACTCGGCGACGAGGTCGACCTCGCCCTTGCCGAGCCACGGTCGCGCCATGCGCTGCGCCGTCGCGTTCACGAAGCTGCGCTGGGCTTCCACGTTGCGGAAGTTGAGCGCTTGCAGCAGCAGCCGGCGGATCGGGTCGTGGCGGGCCCGCGCCATCGTCGACAGCAGCCCGTTGTCGACCCAGCGCAGCAGGTTGGGACCCGCGCCGAGCTTGGTGTAGTGCTCCGGACCTGCGGTGTCCAGGTGCTCGGAGAGGAAGGCCTGCGAGATCAGCTCGTAGGAGAGCAACTCGACGCCGCGCTTGCTGACGGCCATCGGCCCGGCGGCCAACGCCTCCGCGAGCACCCCTTTCGGGTCGGCGGCGTAGCGCTCCGATCGCAGGTCGAGCTCGGGCAGACCCGCGCCCTCCAACGGGACGGCAGCGGTTGCGATAGACACTGTGACTCCTCCAGACGTAGCTTACTTAGTTATATAAGAGAGCGAGGAGTCCGTCAACCGGAGCCATCGACGCGCAGCAGGTGCTTCTGTACCTTGCCGAGGCTGTTGCGGGGCAGCGTGGGCAGCTCGGTCAGCAACTCGGGCACCTTGAACCGGGCCACCTTGAGCTCGTCGAAGTGCCGCCGCAGGTCGTCCAGTCCGATCGGCGGGACGCCCGCCGCACGCACGACGTAGGCGTGGGCGCGCTCACCGAAGCGGGCGTCGGGCACCGCGACGACGGCGGCCTGCTCGATCGCGGGGTGCCGCATGAGGATGCTCTCCACCTCGGCGACGGCGATGTTCTCCCCGCCGCGGATGATGATGTCCTGCAGCCGGCCCGTGATGGTGAGGTAGCCGGACTCGTCGAGCCGGCCGAGATCACCGGTGCGGAACCAGCCGCCGGCCGCGAACGACGCCGTGTCCCCCGAGAGATAGCCCGTGAACTGCTCCGGCCCGCGGAGCAGGACCTCGCCCGCGGCCCCTGCCGGGCAGTCGGCCCCGGACGCGTCGACGATCCTCACCTGGCTCCCGTTGAGCGGGCGGCCGTCGCTCTCGGCCCGCACGGCCAGCGGGTCGCCGCTGTGGTGGGTACACGCGGTCGGGTGCTCGGTCGAGCCGTAGCCGCGCGACAGGCTGATGCCCAGGGCGTCGGCCCGGAGTACCAGCTCGCGTCCGACGAACCCACCCCCGGACTCCATCGTGCGAAGCGTCGGCAGGCCGCGGCCGCGTCGTTCGCACTCCTCGAACAGGGTCTGGGCGAAGTACGGCGCCGATCCGGTCGCCGTGACGCCGAACCGGTCGATCGCGTCGAAGGCGGTCGCCGCGTCCCAGCTGCTCAGCATGACCAGCTCACGGCCCAGGCACAGCGACACGAAGAGCCCGGCGAGCCCGCCGATGTGGCCCAGCGGAAACGGCTGGAGCATGACGCCGCCGTCGGTCAGATCGAGCTGGTCGGCGAAGTCCAGCACCTCCGCGAGCACCGAGGCGTGGCTGTGGAGCACCCCCTTGGGTACCCCGGTCGTCCCCGACGAGAACAGCACGAACGCCGTGTCTTGGACCGTGGCTTCGGCCCGGTCGACGCCGGCCGGGGGCGCGGTCGACGCAGCGAGCGAGTAGCGCGGGTCGGCCGCCAGCGCGCCGATGCCGCCCACGACCGGCGGCGTACCCCGGGACGCGACCACGTCGAGGAACGGCCTGAGGTCCCGCGACCTCACCGCCGCGTCGGACAGGAAGGCCCGGGCGCCCGACAGCCCCAGGATGACGTCGACGTCACCGTCTCCGAGCAGCGACACGAGCGGCACCGAGACGCAGCCGATCGTCAGAGCGGCCACGACGGCTTCGGCCACCGAACGGGCGCCGCCGGCACCGCGGATCGCCACGACGTCGCCCCGGCCCAGGCCGGCCGCCCGGAGCCGGCCCGCCTGTGCTGCCGCTGCGGCGAGGAAGTCGGCCAGCCGCACGGACTCCGCCGACCCGTCGTCGGCCACGAAGTGCAGCGGCGTGCCGGGCGAGTGCCGGGCGGAGTGACGAACGCGGGCCAGGAGTTCGGGCTCGGTCACAGATCCACCGTCCGCTCGATCACCGTCTCGCCAAACCGCATGAGCTCGGCGTGGATGCCCTGCTCGTCGCGCGCCCGCACGGCCACCGTCAGCTGGTGGACGCCCTGGTCGGCGTACCACTTCGCCTCCTCAGCGGTGCGCGCGCCGCCCGAGGTGACCTCGATCGCGTCCGGGTCGCGGCCGGCGGCCCGGGCGGAGACCCGCATCTCCTCCAGCAGCGCCGGCAGCTCCTGCCGTACCCGCTCGGTCGGCCACATCGCCGGGAAGAAGCCGTCACCGGTCCGGCCCGCCCGCCGCGCGGCGACGCGGCTGTCCCCACCGACATGGATGGGAACGGCCCGCCCCGGCGGCTTGGGATACATCCGCAGGGGCTCGAAGTGGTAGTGCCTCCCGGAGTAGGCCGCCTCGTCCTGCGACCAGATTTCGCGAAGCACGTCGATGCTCTCGTCCATGCGGGCGCCGCGCGTGCCGAAGTCCATCCCGAGCGCGTCGTACTCCTCGCGGAACCAGCCCGCACCGACGCCGAGCACGAGCCGCCCGCCCGACATGGCGGCGAGGGTGGCGGTGCGCTTCGCCAGGCTGACCGGATTGTGCTCGGGCAGGATGAGCACGCCCGTGCCGAGGCGGATGCGCGAGGTGACGGCGGAGACGTAGGTGAGCCAGACCAGCGGGTCGGGGAATGGCTCATCCGCGATCTGGATCTTGCCGTCGGACGCGAAGCCGTACGCCGAGGCGTACCGCACCGGCACCACGATGTGCTCCGGTGCCCAGAGGGTCGAGAACCCCGCCTCCTCGGCGGTGCGGGCCAGGTGGGCCGCGCGGTCGGGCTCCGGGCACTTCGTGCTGGAGAAGACGAGGCTCCACTTCATCGCATCGCTCCCGTCGACGCTCGGACCCGGCGCAGTTCGCCCACCTCGTGCTGCCAGGAGTCGGCGCTGGTGCCCTCGATCCGGCACACCCGCTCGGCGAACCGCCAGTGGTCACCGAGCCGGACGAGCCGGTCGCGGTAGACGCCCCAGTGGTCCGGACCCGAGGCGCGCAGCGCGAGGAAGTAGCTCTCCGCCCGGGCCTCCCGCGCACCGCTGAACTCGACGTACGCCGGGCTCACGTGATGCCGGTGGGTCCCGGTCACGCCGACCGCGCCCAGGTCGGTGACGACCGAGGCGAGGTACTTCCTGATCGCCGGCGCGCCGCTGTGCACCAGGCCGTCGTACGCACCGCCGACGTTGCGGTAGACCCCGTCGGGCGTGAACAGCCCGACCAGGTCATCGATCCGGGCCCGGTCCGCGAAGAAGACGTAGCCGGCGTGCAAGCGGCGGATGTCTCCGTCCGCAGTGTGCGATTCGCTCATCCGAGGTTGTACAGCTTCGCCGCGTTCTTCTCGACGATCAGCCAGACCTCGTCGTCCGGGACGTCCGCGAAGACCTGCGCCGCGCGCGCACGCGTATTGGGCCAGTTGGAGTCGGAGTGCGGGTAGTCGACCTCGAAGGTGAGGTTCTCGATCCCGATGATGTGCCGGTTCTTGACGCCGTGGACGTCGTCGATGAAGCAGCCGTAGAAGTGCCTGCGGAACAGCTCCGACGGCGGGGTCTTGCGGTCGATGTCCTGGTACCACCGGTGGCGTTCCCAGGTGTAGTCGCACCGCTCGACGATGTAGGGGATCCAGCCGATGCCGCCCTCGGCGAGGACGATCTTGAGGTTCGGGTGTCGCTGGAGGGCGCCGGAGAACAGCAGGTCCGACGTGGTCCACATCAGGTTGGTGGCGTAGAGCGAGATCGCGACCGCGAACGGCGCATCCTCGGCGTACCCCGGAACATGGCTCGAGGAACCGAAGTGCAGGCTCAGCGGAAGCCCGGTCTCCTCCAGTGCGGAGAACAGCGGGTCCCAGTGGTCGGTGTGGTAGGACGGCAGGCCGAGCGGCGCCGGGTTCTCCGGGAACGTGACGGTCCTGGCGCCCTTGGCGGCGACCCGATGGACCTCCCGCACCGAGGCCTCGACGTCCCAGACGGGGAGCATCGCCAGCGGGATGAGCCGGCCGGGCGCGGTCGCCGACCACTCGTCGATGCTGAAGTCGTTCCACGCCTGCACGCAGAGCGCGGCGAGCGTCGGGTCCTCGGCCTGGAGGAACACCCGGCCGGCGAAGCCGGGGAACGACGGGTAGCAGGCGGCGGCGTGCACACCGTCGAGGTCCATGTCCTTGATCCGGGCCTTCGGGTCGTAGCAGCCCGGGATCATGTCCTCGTAGCGCACGGGCTCGATGCCGTAGTCCTTCGGATCCTTGCCCGCGACGGCATTGAGGCCGATCTGCGGGTAGAACCGGCCCTCATAGCGCCACACGTGGTGGCCCCGACTGTCCTCGATGATCTGTGGTCCAGCCGCCCGGTGCTTCTCCGGAAGCCGATCGAGCCAGACTCGCGGGTGCTCGATGAGATGGTCGTCGACCGAGATGATCTTGTGCTGCTCCCGGAGTGGCATCGCAACGCTCCAGCATGTGACGGGGTCTATTCATATCTACCTTAGTAATCTAAGGTCCCCGTGACAAGCTCATCGGCGAGGAGAGTCAGGAGAGTGCAGTGTGGAAGACCGATCCGATCTGACCGGAAGAGTGGCTTTAGTGACCGGGGGCGGCACGGGCATCGGCGCCGCTATCACGGAGGTGCTCGCGGACCACGGCGCCCACGTGGTCATCGCCAGCCGAAAGCTGGACAACCTCACCGCGGTGGCCGACCGGGTGACGGGCCGGACCGGACGCAGGATCGTCCCGGTGCGGACCGACGTGCGTGACGAGGCCGAGGTGGCCGCGCTCGTGCAGCACACGGTCGACGAGCTGGGCACGATCGACATCCTGGTGAACAATGCCGGCGGGTCCTACATGTTCCCCATCCTGGGCACCACCCCCGCCCGCTGGGACAACAGCATCGCCCTCAACCTGCGCGCACCGTACCTCACCACGCACTACACCCTCCCCCACATGGTCGAGGCGCGCCGGGGCGCGATCGTCAACATCTCCTCGGTCGCCGCGATCCGCGGCGTGCGGGGCGGCGCGGCCTACGCCGCCGGCAAGGCCGGCCTGCAGGCGTTCACCCAGGTGGTCGCCGGGGAGCACGGCCCGCACGGCATCCGCGCAAACGCCATCGCGGTCGGCACCGTCGCGTCCGAGGGGGCGCTGCGCTCCTGGGAACGGTTCGGCATGACGGTCGCGGACATCGAGCGCGAGGTCCCGCTGCGCCGCGTGGGCCGTCCGGCGGACATCGCGTGGGGCGTGCTCTACCTCGCCAGTGACATGTCGAGCTGGATGACCGGCCACACCCTGGTGATCGACGGGGGGCCGCCGATGCCCGGGCTGGCCGTCGCCGACTGAGCCGCCCGTGCCGAGGCCCGGTCACCGCGTCACCACGCGACGACCTCCGCGGCGGCCAGGTGTCGCTCGGTGGCCTCCGTGGCCCGGCGCGCGGCCTCCACGCAGGTCAGCTCCGCGAAGGCCGGCGTAATCACCTCGGGGCCGACGGCACCCAGCGCCCCGAGGCCGCGGAGCACGCCGAGCACGCCCGCGAGGTCGAAGCTGCCCTCGCCCGGGAGCAGCCGATGGTACGTGTCCCGGCCCAGACTGCCGGACACCGCTCGGGCCGCGTCACTGACCTGCACGTAGTCGATCAGGCCGGCTCCTGAGGCGGCCAGGTCGGCCAGGTCTGCGGCGCCGCGGCAGAAGTGCCAGGTGTCGAAGATGACGCCCGCCGTGCCCGGATCCGCCCGGGTCGTAAGCCGCCTGGCCTCGGGGAGGTCGCGAATCCCCGACATGGGCGCGAACTCGATGCAGGTCCGCCAGCCGTGGGCGGCGAACCGCCGGCACAGCGCCGCGTACCGGTCGGCGATCTCGTCGATGCTGAGGCCGAGTCCGGAGCCGGCCAGCACGCAGACGGCGGAGACCCCGAGCGCCTCGCCGTACCGCTCGACCCGGTCGAGGTCGTGTCGCGCCATCGCCCACCGCGGGTCGACGGGCAGCCAGGTCACGACCGGCTCGAGCACCGCCAGACGCACGCCGTGGCCGGCGGCGCGGCGGGCCAGCTCAGCGGCCGGCATGCCCGACTCCTCGGCGGCGGCCACCGTGTCCAGCGAGATCGACATCGCGTGGTACCCCAGGTGCTCGGCCGCCACGAGCTGCTCCGCCACGGGGAAGGGAGCCAGCGTGCCGCCCCAGAGGATCCGGCCCGGCGGAAGCCGGTTCACTGCACGCCGGAGCGCTTGGCGCTGGCCGGGTACCCGAAGAACCGCTCGAAGTTCTCGTCGTTGACCGCGCGGTGGCTGATCCGCTCCTGCGCCGCCAGCAGCGCGTCCAGCCGCGGCTGCTGCGCCGGGTCGGCCTCGGCCAGCTCGGCCTGGGCGGCGATCGCCTCCTGCAGCCGCAGACCCGCCTCGGTGTAGGTGAGGAGGTCGTAGTCCTCCTCGTCCTGCAGCGCGGCGGCGCGCACCGCCTCGTTGCCGCTGTCGCTCATCTCATCGCCCCTTCCACACCGGCGGCCGGCGTTCGGCGAACGCCGTGGCTCCCTCGGTCGCATCCTCCGAGCTGAACACCGGCCCGAGGATCTGGCGCTGCCGGTCCCACCGCTGCTTGCTGTCCCAGTCACGGGCGCCGAGCGCGACCGCTCTGGTCGCCTGGACCGCCAGCGGACCGTTCGCGGCGATGACCGCAGCCAGCTCCAGTGCGGCTTCCAGGGCGGTGCCGTCCGGGACGACCCGGTTGATCAACCCGATCTGCTCGGCCCTCGCGGCCGTGACCGGATCGCCGGTGAGGAGCAGCTCCATGGCCCGGGCGGTCCCGACGAGCTCGGGCAGGCGCAACGCGGCACCGCCACCGGCGACCAGCGCCCGCTTCACCTCCGGTACACCGAACTTGGCGCTCTCGCCGGCCACGATGAGGTCGCACGCGATCGCAATCTCCAGGCCACCGGCCAGGGCCCAGCCCTCGACCGCCGCGATGACCGGCTTGCGCGGGGGTCGCTCGGTGATGCCGCCCATGCCGCGTCCCGGCACCTCGGGCGTGTCCCCGGTCAGGAACGCCTTGAGGTCCATGCCCGCGCAGAAGGTGCCGCCGGCGCCCGTGAGGACGCCGACGAACAGCTCCGGGGACTCGTCGAGCCGGTCCAGCGCGGCGGCCATCTCGCGCGCGGTCGGCCCGTCCATGGCGTTGCGGGCGCTGGCCCGGTTGATGGTCATGACCAGCACGTTGCCGCGCACCTCGGTCAGGAAGGAGTCACTCACGGTTCGCCTCTCTCGCTTCGGGGGCTCACTTGGGAGGCATCCGGATGGCGCCGTCCAGCCGGACGACCTCGCCGTTGACGTACGAGTTGGTGAGCAGGTGGTGGGCCAGGTAGGCGTACTCCGACGGGTCGCCGAGCCGCTTGGGGAACGGCACGCTCGCGCTCAGCCCCTCCAGGACGTTCGGGGGTACCGCGAGCATGGGCGGCGTCGCGAACGTGCCCGGCGCGATCGTGTTGACCCGGATCCCGGCGGCCGCGAGGTCCCGCGCGATCGGCAGGGTCATGCCGACGATACCGCCCTTGGCCGCGGCGTAGGCCGCCTGGCCGATCTGGCCCTCGAAGGCCGCGACGCTGGCCGTGTTGACGATGGCACCGCGCGCGCCGTCCCCGTCGGGCTCGTTCCGCGACATCGCCGTGGCCGCGATCCGGATCACGTTGAAGGTCCCGACAACGTTCAGGTTGACCGTCCAGACGAACGCGTCGAGGTCGTGCGCCGACACGTAGCTGCCGTCCCGGCCGATCGTCCGTCCGCTCTTCCCGCCGCCGGCGCAGTTGACGACGCCACGAACCGGGGCGAGCGCGGCCGCGGCGTCGACGAGCCGCACGACCTCCTCGGGGCTCGTGATGTCCGTGCGCACGAACGTGCCGCCGAGCTCCGCCGCGATCTCCTTGCCGCGCTCCTCGTTGAGGTCCACCAGGACGAGGCGGGCACGCTCCTCGCGTTCGGCCAGGTAGCGCGCGGTCGCTTCGCCGAGACCGGACGCGGCGCCGGTCACAATCACCGTTGAGTTCGACAAGAGCATGGGAGCACTCTACGACGAGGTGAGTTACTTAGATAGACATGACGTGGCCCGGGGGCTAACCTTTGCGGCACCGACGACCTGGAGGCGCCCCTATGGCGATCGCAGCTCCGGCCCTCGACGCGACGGCCCTCACGTCCTGGCTGGACGACAACGGCATCCCCGGCAAGGACGAGGGCCTCACGGTGGAGCCGCTGTCCGGGGGCATGACGAACCTCGTATACCGCCTGCGCCGAGGCGGGCAGGACCTCGTGCTGCGGATGGCACCGGGCGGAATGTCGGAGCGGGCGGGAAGGACGATGGTCCGCGAGTACGCCGTCCTGACCGCGCTCGAGGGCACCGCGGTGCCCCACGCCCGCGCCTGGGCGCTCGGCGCGGATCCGGCGGTACTCGGCGGGACGTTCTACGTCATGGACTACGTCGACGGCTGGTCCCCGGCCGCGTCGGACCTGTGGCCCGCGCCCTTCGACGCCGACGCCGCGTTGCGACGCGCCCTTGCCCTCGAACTCGTCGAGGGCGCGGCCAAGCTGTCCCGGGTCGACTGGGAGGCCCGCGGGCTGAGCGGTCTGGGCCGCCCGGACGGCTTCCACGAGCGCCAGGTCGACCGGTGGCTGCGGCAGTTCAACGAGATCGCATTCCGCCCGCTGCCCGGCCTGCAGGACGCGGCGGCCTGGCTCAGGGGCAACCAGCCCGCGTCGTGGTCGCCCGGGATCATGCACGGCGATTACCAGTTCCACAACGTGATGTACGCCCACGGCGCGCCGGCCCGCCTCGCCGCGATCGTCGACTGGGAGCTGTCGACGATCGGCGACCCCCTGCTCGACCTCGCCTGGGTGCTGATGTCGCGGGACTGGAACGAGTCGAAGTTCGACCTGACCGGGATGCCGCCGGACGCCGAGCTCGTCGCGCACTACGAGCAGCACAGCGGCAGGTCGACCGCCGGCATCGACTACTACCTCGTCCTGGCCCGCTTCAAGATGGCTGTGATCCTGGAGGGCGGCGTGGCCCGCAGCCGGACCGATGCACGCCACGAGCGGGCCGGCTCCTTCGCGGACATCTCGGTGAACCTCGCCGCCGAGGCCGGCGCGATGGCCCGCCGGCTGAGCTGAGCCACCGGGCAACACCGAGCTATCCGCCCGCCGGCGGCGTGCCAGCTCTCGAGCGACGAGACGGCGAGGTGCACCTCGGCCCACGACCGTCTTCGCACGCCGGCCGGTCCGGTCGCGCGACGATGAGGGAGGGTCTCGACACAACCTTCATCGCTAACTACCCTCACTATCACGAGATCATCATCGACACGGAAGGACGTTGCCGACCCAATGGCTGCCGACTACCTCGTCGACGACCCGCTCCTCCAGCGGCTGGCGCCGGAACTCGACCCGCTCACGACGCCGTACTGGACCGGCGGCGCCGACGGGCGGCTCCTCATCTCACGCTGCCCCGCCTGCGGCACCTACACGCACCCGCCGGTCGCGCACTGCCCCGCCTGCCTGAGCCACGGCGTGACGGCCGTGCCGGTCTCGGGCCGCGGCACCGTCCTCACGTATACGGTCAACTACCAGCAGTGGATCCCCGGACAGGAGCCGTTCGTCATCGCCATCGTCGGGCTCGAGGAGCAGCAGGACGTGCGCATCTCGACGGTTCTCGTCGGCGTCGCACCGCATGAGGCACGCGTCGGGCTCCCGGTCGAGGTCCGCTTCGTCCACCGCAACGACGTCTACTACCCCGTGTTCGTGCGCCGAGAGGACGGAGGAACCGCCCGATGACCCGCACACCCTACGAGCGCGACGTGGTGATCTCGGGCATCGGGCAGTCCCAGGTGGGACGCCGGCTGGGCCGCTCCGACATCGACCTCACCGTCGAGGCGAGCCTGCGGGCCATCGCAGACGCCGGGCTGGACCGCTCCGACATCGACGGCATGTCCACCTACCCGGGCGGGTTCGCGGTGCCCACCATGGGCTACGGCGGCCCGTCGCCCTACGACGTCCAGGAGGTCATGCGCTTCGACCTCAACTGGTACCAGGGCTCGGCCGAGCTGCCCGGTCAGCTCGGTGCGATCGCCGCGGCGGCGCTGGCGGTCTCGGCCGGGCTGGCCCGCCACGTGCTGTGCTACCGGACCGTCACGGAGTCCTCGGCACAGGGTGCGGGTTCGCGCAGCGACCTCGTCAACTCCCTGACGGTCGCCAGCGGCATGGGCCGGTGGTCGATGGTCGGCGGCGGCCTGTCCCCGGCCAACTGGATCGCGCTGTACGCCACCCGCCATTTCCACGAGTACGGCACGACACGCGAGCAGCTCGGCCAGATCGCGGTCACCCAGCGGCGTCACGCCGCGCTCAACCCGCTCGCCGTGCTCAGGAGTCCGATGTCGCTGGACGACTACCTGAACGCCCGGATGATCTCGAGTCCGCTCTGCCTCTTCGACTGCGATCTCCCCATCGACGCGTCGACCGCGATCGTCGTCTCCCACGTCGACTACGCCAAGGACATGCCGGGCAGGCCGGTGTACGTCGACGCGTTCGGCTCGGCATCGCGCGGCCGGCTCTCCTGGGACCAGTACGCCGACCTCACGAGCATGGCCGCGCAGGGCGCCGCGGACCACCTGTGGGAGCGCACCGCACTGAAGCCGGCGGACGTCGACGTCGCAGAGCTCTACGACGGCTTCAGCATCCTCACCGCCATCTGGCTGGAGGCGCTCGGCTTCTGCGCCAAGGGCGAGTCCGGGCCGTTCCTCGAGGGCGGGCACCGGATCTCCCTCGGCGGCGTGCTGCCGCTCAACACCTTCGGCGGCCAGCTCTCAGCCGGAAGGCTGCACGGCTTCGGCCACTTCCACGAGGCGGTGGTCCAACTGCGGGGCACCGCCGGCGCCCGGCAGGTCGACAACGCCAAGGTGGCGATGGTGGCCAACGGTGGCGGGCCGGTCGCCGGCTGCGCCCTGCTCACCTCGCAGCCGAGCTGAACCAGCACCCCGCACCAGCACACACCCCCAGGAAGGACGAACTGTGACCCGGTGGACGACCAGCGAACTCGTGTCCGTTGACGCGGTGTTCGACCGCGCCCTCGAAGCCGTGCCCGACCAGGTCTTCCTCGACTTCAGTGGCGAGCACACGACCTACGGCCAGCTGGCCGCGCTGACCGCTCGCACCGTCCATGCCCTGGCCGCGCTCGGCGTCGGCAAGGGCGACCGGGTCATCGCGGTCATGGACAACAACATCGACATCGTGTCCGCCATGTTCGCGGTCAACCGCCTGGGCGCGATCCTCGTTCCGGTCAACACCGCCTACCGCGGCGAGTTCCTGCGCCACCAGATCGCCGACGCGGGAGCGCAGATCGTCATCGCCGAGCCGGACTACGCCGAGCGCGTCTTCACCGTCGCCGATGGCCTGCCCGACCTGCGGGCGATCGTCCGCCGCGAGACAGCGGCCGCCGGCGAGGCGCACCGCCCGCTCGGCAACCACGACGGCGTCGGCCTGTACTCGCTCAGCGAGCTGCGCGAGGGCGCGGACGACAAGCTGCCCGCTCCGGTCGCCAGGCCCTCCGACCTGTGCTGCTTCATCTACACCGCCGGCACGACCGGCCCGTCCAAGGGCTGCACGATCAGCCACAACTACCTGGTCAACACCACGAGGCAGTACCTCGAGATGACCGGCCGCCGCAAGGACAACCACACCTGGACGCCGCTGCCGCTGTTCCACCTCAACGCCTGGAACTGCACGGTGCTGGCGACCATGGTCATGCAGAGCACCGCCTCCATCGCCCCGAGGTTCTCGCTGTCGGGCTTCTGGCCGGAGATCGAACGCACCGGCGCGACCATGACGACCCTGCTCGGCACGATCCTGAGCCTCATCGCGAACGCGCCCGACAACGAGGTCGCCGAGCGCTGTTTCGGGCAGCTGGAGATCGTGCAAGGCGCGCCGTTCCCGCCGGAGCTCGAGGAGCAGTGGAAGCGCCGCTTCGGCGTGGGATGGACGGGCGCCAACGTCTTCGGGCTCAGTGAGTGCACGATGCTCACCAGCCTTCCTCGGGGCGAGTTCGCCAAGCCCGGTAGCTCCGGGAAGCGCAACGACGCCTTCGACGTGCGGATCTTCGACGACGAGGACAACGAGCTGCCGCCGGGCGAGGTGGGCGAGATCGTGTGCCGGCCCCTGAAACCACACGTGATGTTCGAGGGGTACTGGAACCGCCCCGAGGCGACCCAGGGCCAGATGAGGAACATGTGGTTCCACACCGGCGACCTCGGCAAGTTCGACGAGGACGGGTACTTCTACTTCGTCGACCGCAAGAAGGACTACCTGCGCCGCCGCGGCGAGAACATCTCCTCCTTCGAGATGGAGACCGCCTTCCACCTGCACCCCGACGTGATCGACGTGGCCGTCCACTCGGTGCTCTCCGACGTCGGCGAGGACGATGTCAAGGTCACCGCGGTCCTCATCGAGGGCTCCACGCTCACCCCCGAGGAGCTGTGCGCGTGGTCGGTCGACCGGCTGCCCTACTTCGCGATCCCGCGGTACATCGAGTTCCGCACGGAACTGCCGAAGAATCCCGTCGGCCGGGTGCTGAAGTACGTCCTGCGCGACGAGGGCGCCACAGCCGGCACCTGGGACCGCGAACAGTCCGGCCTGCAGTTCGAGAAGCGCTGAGGTGACCGTGGAACGCACCATCTTCACCGCCGAGCACGACGCGTTCCGCGTGCTCGCCCGTTCCTTCTTCGACAAGGAATGCGCGCCGCACGCCGAGGAATGGGAGCACGCGGGCCAGGTCGACCGGGAGCTCTGGCGCAAGGCCGGCGCGGTCGGGCTGCTGGGATGGGAGGCGCCGACGGAGTACGGCGGGCTCGGCATCCGCGATTTCCGCTACAACGTCGTGATGACCGAGGAGTACGTCAGGTCGGGGTCGACCGGGTTCGGGTTCGCGCTGCACAACGACGTGATGCCGCCCTACCTGATCGACCTCACCACCGGCGAGCAGCAGCGGCGCTGGCTCCCCGGCTACGTCTCCGGCGACATTGTCACCGCCATCGCCATGACCGAGCCCGACGCCGGGTCCGATCTCAAGAACATCCGCACCACCGCCGTCGACGCCGGCGACCACTGGCTGCTCAGCGGCGCGAAGACATACATCACCAACGGGATCCTGTCCGACCTGGTGATCGTCGCCGCGAGGACCGACCCCGGCGCCGGCCACCGGGGCATCAGCCTCCTGGCCGTCGAGCGCGGCATGCCGGGCTTCAGCCGCGGCCGCAACCTCGACAAGATCGGCCTGAAGGCCCAGGACACCGCCGAGCTCTTCTTCGAGCAGGTCGCCGTGCCCAAGCGCAACCTGGTCGGCGAGCTCAACCGCGGCTTCTACCATCTCATGGCCGGCCTCACCCAGGAGCGCCTCGCCTGCGCCGTGACCTCCACCGTCATCATGGAGCGGGCGCTCGCCCTCACCACCGACTTCGTGCGGAACCGGCGGGTCTACGGCAATCCGTTGAGCGAGCTGCAGAACACCCAGTTCCGGCTCGCCGAGGTCAAGGCCGCGGCCGAGGTGTGCCGGGTCTACACGGACCGGGCGATCGCCGAGCACGTCGAGGGGCGCCTGACCGCCGACGACGCGGCGATCGCGAAGATGTTCGTCACCGAGCGGCAGTGGGAGGCCGTCGACGCCTGCCTCCAGCTCTTCGGCGGCGCCGGCTACATGAACGAGTACGAGATCGCCCGGCTGTGGCGCGACACGAGGGTGCAGCGGATTCTCGCCGGATCGAGCGAGGTGATGCGGCACATCATCGGCCGCAAGCAGGTGAGCGAAGCCTGATGCCGATCCCGTCGTTCGCGCGGGTCGACCACGTCGGGATCGTCGTGCCCGATCTCGGCCAGGCCATCGCCTTCTTTTAGGAGGCACTGGGCGCGCACCTGCAGTGGCGTGGTGCGCGCCCAGCGACCCGCGCTACATGGTGGAAAGCCTCGAGGCCCCGGCGGACGGCGCCTACCAGATCGCGATGGTGCGCGTGCCGCCGGAGCTCAACCTCGAGCTTTTCGAGTGGACGAGCGCGCAGCGGCGAACCACCATGCCGTCGATCGCGGACGTCGACGCACACCACCTCGGCCTACGGGTGTCCGACATCGATGCCGCCGTCGCCCACCTCTCGGCCGTCCCGGGCGTGGAGCTGCTCGGCGAGGTCAAGCAAGTCCCGGAGGGAGCGCTCGGCGCCGGGATCCGCTTCGGCGACCTGCGCTCCCCCTGGGGCCTGAACCTGGAGCTGGTCGACCGGACGCACGAGGCTAGCCGGCCTGCGCCTCGGCCTTGAGCAGCGTGTTGGTGCTGACCGGCCGGTCGACCCCGACCACGGTCGCCTCCGGGGCGGCGGGGTCGTAGCGAGGGTAGTCCGTGTAGCCCTCGGCGCTCGGGTAGTAGATCAGGTCGGGATCCGCGCGCGACAACGGCCAGTCGTTGGCGAGGCGCTCCAGGTAGTCCGGATTGGCGATGAACGGGCGACCGAAGCCGGTCATCTGCATGTCACCGTCCGCGATCATCTGAGCGTACCGCTCCGGTGTGAGGCTGCCTTCGGCGAGCGCGACGCCCTCGTACTGCGCCGCGAGCTTCGAGAACACCGGCGAGGTGTCGAGGTCGTTGAAGTAGAACTGCACGAAGGAGAGCCCCTTGCGCTTGTTCAGCTCGTCGATGAGGTAGCCGTACTTCTCGTCGACGTCGGTCTCCTCGATCTCGTGCACGTCGAACCCGGGTGTCAGCTTGATGGAGACGAATTCCGGGCCGTTGACCGCTATCACCGCGTCGAGCACCTCGAGCGCGAACCGCGCCCGCTTCTCCGGCGACCCGCCGTACCGATCGGTCCGCAGGTTCACATTGGTCGACATGAACTGGTGGATGAGGTACCCGGAGTCGGCGTGCACCTGGACGCCGTCGAAGCCCGCGAACACCGCCAGCTTGGCCGCGCGCGCGAACTCGTCGACGACGAGCGGGATCTCCTCCGTCTCGAGCGCCCGCGGGCGATCGTAGGGAGTCACGCGCGGAATATTGATCGTTATCTTGCGGCTGGTGCGCGGGATGCGGACCGCGGAGGGCGCAACGGGTTGCATCGGCAGCGGCCGGTGCAGCAGGTTGTTGGCCCGCCCGACGTGATTGATCTGCAGGACGATCCGGCCGCCCTGCGCGTGCACCGCGTTGACGACGCGCTTCCAGCCCAGCGCGTGCTCGGTCGTGTACATGCCGGGCGCCGTGAGGAAGCCGCGTCCGGCCTCGCTGACCGGGGTGGACTCCGTGATGATGAGACCGGCGCCGGCGCGTTGCGCGTAGTACTCGGCCATCAACGCGTTCGGGGTGCCGTCGACCTCCGCGCGCACGCGGGTCATGGCGAGCATCGCCACCCGGTTGGGCAGCACGAGGCCGCCCGGAAGCTCGATGGGCTCGAAGAGCGGGCGCAGCGGACCCGCACCGTACGACACCGTCACAGCAGTCTCCTTGTCAGTCCGTCGGCACCGGCGTGGACGCGATCCGCGGCGCCGGGTACGTGGCCATGGCACCGCCGTCGAGCGGCACCATCGCGGCCGTCATGTAGGCGCTCTGGTCCGAGGCGAGAAACAGGACCAGGTTCGCCAGGTCCTCGGGAGTACCCGGCTTCTTGATCATCCGGTTGCGGGCCCGCGCGGAGCCGTTGACCGGGTCGTTGTGGAGATAGGCCGTCTCGTCGCTCGCGATGGAGCCGAGCACGATGTTGTTCACCCGGATGCCGTCGGCCGCATAGTCGTGCGCGAGCTGGCGGGTGAACCCTTCGATCGCGGCCTTCGAGGTCGAGTAGCCGAGCATCGCGCCCTCGACCCGGTGCGCGCTCATCGACCCGATGTTGACGATCGAGCCGCCGTCACCGCTGGCGATGATGTGGGGAATGCCGTACTTCGCCAGCCAGAACGGCCCGTAGACGCCCACCTTCATCATGCGGTCGAAGCGCTCGGTGGTCTCCTCGGCGGCGCGGACACCGCCCTCGACCCGCAGGATCTCGGTCGCCGCCGCGTTGTTGACGATGATGTCGAGCCGGCCGAAGGTCGTTACCGTCCGGTGCACGGCGGCCGCGACGGACTCCTCCGAGCCGATGTCGGCCGGCACGAAGGCCGCGTCGCCGCCTGCCTGCCGGATCGACGCCGCGATGGCCTCCCCTTCGGCGGGGCTGCGGCCCAGGCCCGCCACGCGGGCGCCCTCGGCCGCCAGCCGCCGCGCGATCGCCGCACCCATGCTGCGGGTCGCGCCGGTGACGATGGCCACCCTTCCATCAAGCATTCCCATGTCAGCTCCTATACCGGCGCCTATACCAGCGCCGCGATCGCTGCGGCCAGCCGCTGCGGCTCGTCCAGCGGCACGTGATGATGTGCCCCCGGGATCACGATCTCGGGGAAGGTCCGGCCGAGCAACGCCCGCAGCGCGCCGGCCTTCTCCGGGGTGGTCACCGAGGTGTGCTCACCGCGGATGAGCACGACGTCGCAGCGCACCTCGGGCAGGTACGGCACCACCACCGCGTCCGCGACATGGCCGAACGTCCGCGGGTCGAACTTCCAGGTCCAGCCGTGCTCCTCCTCGCGGAGCGAGTGCAGCGCGGCCCGGTGCACCAGGCCGGGGTCGGCGACCGGCTGCGGCGGCAGGAGGCCGAACGACTCCAGTGCGGCTTGCCGGCTCGGATACCAGCGCCGGCGGCCGGAGGCTCGGTCGGCGGACCTCGGCGTCGGCGGGACCGGCGGATCGACCAGGAGCACCTTGTGGATCGAGTCGGGATACAGGGCCGCGGCGACGAGCGCGATCCGCGCCCCCGCGCTGTGGCCGACGAGCACGTGCGGAGCGCCGTGCCGGGACGCCACCTCCACGGCCTCCGCCGCCCACTGCTCGGCGCGGTAGCGGTCCCGCCAGCCGCTGTCCCCGTGGCCGCTCAGGTCGAGCGCGGCGACCCGGTGCGTCCGGGCCAGTTCGGGGACGACGCCGAGCCACCAGCCGGAGTGGGCCCCCGCTCCGTGGATCAGCGTGACCGGGGGTCCGAAGTCACCCCAGCTCCCCCAGGCGATCTCACAGCCACCCACCAGGAGCCGTTCGTCGAGCAGCGTCTCGACGGCCATCATGCCTCCGCGTTCCACGGCTCGACCACGACCCGGCCCACAGTGTTGCCGTCGGCGACGGCCTGGAGCTGCCGGGCCGCCGCACCCATCGGGCTCACGGCACCGAGCAGGGGCCGCACCACGCCGGAGGCACCCAGTGCGGCGATCCGCGCCATCGCGTCGCGCACGAGGTCCGGCTCGTTGCGGACGTGGAGGCCGACGTTGACGCCCACGATCGAGTAGCTCCCGAGCAGCGGCCGGTTGAGCCGGGCCGTCTGGATCTCGCCCCCGGCATAGCCAACGACCAGGATGCGCCCGCCGAAGGCCAGGGCCTTCGCCAGCTCGTGGTAGGTGTCGCCACCGACCGGGTCGAACACGACGTCGGCGCCCCGGCCGCCCGTCCCCTCGCGGATCCGTTCGGCGACCGACTCGGTGAGGCTGTCCACGACGACGTGCGCGCCGAGGTCTCGTGCGACCGCGGTCTTCGTCGCGCCCCGGGTCACCGCGATGACGCACGCGCCGGCGGCGCGCCCGATTTGCACGGCCGCACTGCCGACCCCGCCCGCCGCGGCCGACACGACGAGGTTCTCGCCCGGCTGCAGCGCGCCGCGGCGGTGCAGGCCGAGCCAGGCCGTGAGGTAGGCCGTGGACAGGCCGGCCACCTCGGCGTCGGTGAGGTTCGGCGGGACGGCATAGACCTGGAGGGCGTCGGCCACGGCGTACTGGGCGAGGCCTCCCAGTCCGCCCGGAAGCACCGCGGCAACCCGGTCACCCTCGGCGACGTCCGTGACGGTGCCCGCGTCGACGACCCGGCCGCACACCTCGGCGCCCGGGACGAACGGCAGGTCCGGACGGTCCTGGTAGGCGCCACGGCACAGGAGCGCGTCGGGGAAGCCGAGGGCGGCGCCCAGCACCTCGACGAGGACCTGGCCCCGACCGGGTGTGGGCACCGGGGTGTCCCGGAGGGACAGGACGTCCCGTGGCTCACCCACGGACCCGACCATCCATGCCCGCATGCGGCCGCTCAGCGCAGTGCCTTCCGCTCGCGCAGCGAGGCTCGTGTCGCCGCCGGGATCCCGGCCTCGTCGAGCACCTCGTCGGTGTGCTGCCCCTGCGTGGGCGCCGGCTTGAGCTCGCCCACCTCCTCGTCGAACTGCATCGGCGCCGGCACGACCCGCTGCCGCAGACCGCCGGGGTACTCGATCGTGGTCAGATACCCGTTGGCCACGGTCTGCGGGTCGCTCACGACCTCGGCCTCGGTCTGCGACACCGCCCACTGGCCCTCCTGCCGGGTGAGGATCTCGCGCCACTGCGCCAGCGAGCGCCGCGCGAACTCCTCCGCCAGGACCGCCACGCACTCGTCCTCGTGCATCCGCCGCGCCTCGGTGTCGGCGAATCGCGGGTCGTCCGCGAGTTCGGGACGGTCGATGGCGACGCAGAACGGCTTCCAGTGGCGCTGCGGATCGAGGAAGCACAGGGCGACCAGGCGGCGGTCCGAGGTGAGGTACTGGTGGACGAGCGGGTTGCCCGGGATCTGGCGTTTCGGACCGCGCATCGTCTCGTGGTCGACCTGGTCGGCGGCGATGATGCCGATCTGCATCGCCCACAGCCCTGTGCCGAGCAGCGAGACGTCGACGACGGTCGGCTCACCGCCTCGTTCGCGATGGAACAGCGCCGCCGCGATCCCTCCGGCCAGGGTCAGGCCGCTGAGCACGTCGCCGAACGCCGGCGCCGGGAGCGGGGGCGCGGGCAGGCCGGGGACGGACACCGCGTCGGCGATGCCGGTGCGGTACCAGAACGACAGCACGTCGAACCCGCCGGCCTCGGCCTCGGGCCCGTTCACACCTTGGCCGTGACCGCGAGCATAGATGATCTTCGGGTTGGCGGCGCGGATGTCTTCGACGTCGATGCGCAGCTTCCGCCGGGTCTGCGGGAGGTAGTTGGTGACAAAGACGTCGGCCGAGCGGGCCAGCTCCAGCAGTACCGCGCGGGCCTCGGGATCCTTGAGGTCCAGGGCGACGCTGCGCTTGCCCCGGTTGAACGCCTCCCACTGCAGCGTGAGCCCGCCCGTGCCCGGCGCTATGCCGAAACAGGGGATGTGCCGGATGGGATCGCCGTAGGCGGGATGCTCCACCTTGATGACGTCCGCCCCGAGGTCGGCAAGCGCGGCACCGCCGGAGGGGACGAAGCCGAACGTCGACACTTCGAGGACGCGAACGCCCTGCAGAACCTTCGTCATGCGCTGGGTGTCCTCTTCCCGTGGTGGATCTACTCGAGGTAGTTCGCGGCCAGCTGGTCGCCGGCGACCGACGCCGGGCCTGACCACGCCAGCTCGCCGCGACGCAGGATGACGGCCTCGTCGGCGAGCTCCAGCGCGGCACCGACGAACTGCTCGATGATGACCACCGTCGAGCCCTGCGCACGGATCTGTGCCAACGCCTCGAACACGCTCGCCACGAGCATCGGAGCGAGACCGTGGGACAGCTCGTCGGCGATGACGAGCTTCGGCGGGACGGCGAGCGCCCGCGCCAGGGACAGCATCTGCTGCTCGCCGCCGGACAGTGTGCCGGCCAGTTGCTTGGCGCGCGACCCGAGCACCGGGAACCGCTCGAACGCCCGCTCGATCGCGGCCGCTCGGCCGTTGCGGGGCACCGCCCAGCGCATGGCCGCGCGTAGGTTGTCGAGCACCGACAGGCCCGGAAGGATCATGCGTTCGGCCGGGACGTGCGTGACGCCGAGACGCGCGATGCGGTGGGTCGCCCAGCCGGTGATGTCCTGGCCGTCGAGCAGCACCTTCCCCTCGCGCAGCGGGACCAGCCCGGTGATCGCGCGGGCGAGGGTGGTCTTGCCCGCACCGTTCGCGCCCAGCACGGCCACACACGAGCCCTGGGCGACGTCGAAGCTGACGTCGCTGAGCGCGCGGGCCAAACCGTAGTTGACCGTCAGCCGCGACACCGACAGCGCGGGCCTGGCTGCTATCGCCGTGGTCATGCCCCAACCTCCACGTCGCCGATGTAGGCCGCCTGGACCCGCGGGTCGTCGCGCACCTCGGCCGGGGTGCCACGGGCGATCGTCTCACCGAAGTCGAGCACCTGGACCTCGTCGCACAGCCCGAGCACGAGGCTCAGGTTGTGCTCGACCAGGACCAGCGCCAGCTCACGGGTCTTGCGGGCGTCCAGGAGCACCTCGGCCAGCCGGTCGGTCTCGGTCTCGTCCAGGCCCGAGGACGGCTCGTCCAGCAGCAGCACCCGGGGGTCGGCGGCGAGCGAGCGGGCCACCTCGACGAGGCGGCCGACGCCGAGCGGCAGCGTCGCCGCGTACCGGTCGGCGACGTCGGTGAGGCCGAGGGACGACAGCAGCCCGTCGACGGCCTCGCGCTCCGCCGGTGCCTCGTAGGAGCCCAGCACGAACTCCCGCAGGCGGGACGGCCGGTGGGTGACCCTCCGGCTGAGCAGCACATGCTGACGCACCGTGAGCTCGGGGAACAGCTCCATGCGCTGGAAGGTCCGGCTGATCCCGCGGCGAGCCCGCGCCTGCGGGCTCAGCCGGGTGACGGGCTCGCCGCCGAGCACGATGTCGCCCGCATTCGGGGTGATGAAGCCGCTGATCGTCTCGAACAGTGTGGTCTTGCCCGCACCGTTGGGGCCCACGAGCCCGACGATGGCGTTGCCGGGCACCACGAAGTCGACGTTGTTCACCGCGACGAGGCCGCCGAAGCGAACCGTGACGCCGCGAGCTTCGAGGACTGCCGCGGTCATGATGACGCTCCGCTCTTGACGGCGAGCTCGCGCGGGCCGACGACCGGCGTACCGCCCGGCCCGCCGGCATCGGATCCCGGATCTCGCGCCGGGCCGCGCACCCGCCGGGCGAGACCCTGGATCCCGCCCGTGACATGCACCAGGAAGCCCCTGGGTTCGTTGGCGAGGCCGACCGCGCCCAGACCGAACAGGATGGCCGGAACCTGCTGCCAGCCCGGCGACAGGAAGTAGCTGAAGAGCTGCGGCATCACCGTGAACAGCGTGCCGGCCAGCAGGGCGGCGAGCACCGAACGGGTGCCGAAGGTGACGATGACGGCCATCAGGGCGACACCGAGCATCGCCGCGAACTGTGGCGGTGTCGCGCGGCCGCCGTACGAGGCGTACATGCCACCACCGATGCCGGCGATGAACGAGCTGAACCCGAAGAGGTAGAGCTTGGCCCTGAAGGTCGAGTACCCCATCGCCGCGGTCGCGCGCTCGCTGCCCCGCACCGCGCCGAGCAGCATGCCCTGCGTCGAGGACCGCAGCCGGACCACCAGGAAGGCCAGGATCGCGAACACCGCCAGCGTCAGGTACAGGAACGAGGTGTCGTCCCAGAAGTCGTACCCGAACAGCGATGGCCGGGGCAGGCTGATACCCGAACCGAAGTTGTTGTAGCGCGGGATACCGAAGATCAGGTTCTCGACCAGGAAGGCGAAGGCGAGCGTGCCCAGCGCGAGGTAAAGGCCGGCCCACCGCATCGCCGGGAGGGCGATCAGCAGGCCGAACGGCACGGCCACGACGCCGGCGGCCGGGATGGCGAGCGCCACGGGCCAGCCGTGGTAGTTGGCCAGCTCGGCAGCCGTGAGCGCGCCGACAGCGGCGAAACTGATCTGTGCGAGGGAGATCCCCGAGCCCATGCCGGTGACCACGGTGAAGGACAGGAAGATGATTCCCATCGCGACACCCACACTGACCAGGCCGAGCCAGAACGGCTGGATCAGGAACGGCAGCAGGAGCAGCACCGCCACGAACAGGACGTACGCGACGTTCCTGCCCGAGAACGTCCGCTTGGTCGACAGGTCCTGCTTCAGGTCTTCGGTGATCATCGGCGGTTCCTGGACCGGCCGCCGGTCACGCCGCCAGAAGTTGTAGAAGACCAGCACCGCCATCATGACGAAGAACGGCACGCACGTGCGCAGTCCGGTAAGGTACTCGTTCTGCGGGAGGTACTTCCCGCTGAGCTCCTGGATGATGCCGATCGCGATCGCTCCCACGAACGTGACCGTCAGGCTCCGCATCCGGCCGATGACCGCCGCCGCAAAGCAGGTGACGAAGGCGAGCTGGTAGGAAGCCGTCTCCAAGGCCAGCAACGGGAGCAGCAGGACCCCCGACAGCGCGGCCAGCGTGGTGCCCACCATCCACGACGTCGCCTGGACGAAGTCGGGGTTGGTCCCTTGCAACGCGGACACCGTCGGAGAGTCCACCGTGGCACGGACCGCGAGCCCGAAGCCCGTGCCACGGATGAGGACCGTCATCGCGATCGCGATCACCACGGCGAGACCGATCACGAGCACCTGGTTCATGTTGAGGTTGACACCGAGCACCCGGATCAGGCGGGTGGAGTTCCCGGCGAGTCCGGTGGGGCTGGTGACCACCGGCGTGCCGAACAGGACGACCATGAGCGGCGGCACGACGACCGAGAGCCCGATCGTGGCGGCCAGCTTGACCACGGTCGACGCCCGCGACAGCTTGCGGAACACCACCGCCCACAGGGTCAACCCGAGGACGGGCGGGATGACCCCGATGGCCAGCAGCGCCGCGGCCCAGATCGGCCAGTTCCAGACGTGGTTGAACTGGTAGAAGCACCACGCCGAGAGCAGTCCGAACATTCCGTGCGCGAAGTTGAACACCCGTGACGAGACGTAGGTGAGCACCAGCCCCAGCGCCGAGATGGCCGTGATGCAGCCGGTCACCAGGCCTGCGATGAAGAGGACGGTCATGATCTCTGATCCCAACTGGTCGACGTACCGAGCTTGTCGTGGTCTGCCCGAGCCGGACCTAGCGGATCGGCAGCGGCTTGGTGTCGCTGACGCAGAAGGGCTTGCCCTCGTTGTCCGGGACGAAGGCGCCACCCTTCACGGTGACGACGTACAGGCAGGTCGGAGCCGCGGCCTGCTGCTGCGGGTCGCTGAAGTCGGTCGCGGGGATCATGCCGTCGGCGTCGTAGTCCTTGAGCTCGGTGATCGCCTTGAGGACGTTCTTGCGGCTCGGGCAGCTCCCGGCCTTCTCGATACCGGCGATCAGCAGGTTGGCCGACAGCCAGCCGACCATCGTGTACTGGCCGACCGTCGCCTTCGGCGCGTACTTGGCCAACGCGTCCTTGTAGGTGGTGATGCCCTGAGCGTTGGTCTCGAACGGCGCGAAGGGCACCCAGAACGACGCGCCCTCCAGCGCGTCACCGGCCTCCTTGAGGATGGCGGGGTCGTAGCCCGACAACAGGATCGAGACCTTGATCGGGACGTCGGCCTGCTTCATGGCCTTCAGCACGGCCACCGACGCCGGCCCGCCGAGCGGGAGGGCCAGCGCGTCGACGCCCGCCTGCTTGGCCTTCTGGGCCTCACCGGTGAAGTTGGTCGTGCCGGTGGGGAGATCCGTGGTCAGCACGCCCTTCTTGAGGCCGGCGGCCTCGGAGCTGACGATCAGCGCGGTCGCGGACCGCGCGCCCTGCGGGGTGCCCGAGCCCACGGAGTACACCGTCGTGGCGCCCTTGGACTTCAGGAACTCACCCCAGACCTTGGAGATCGAGGTCGCGTTGGTCGCACCGGACACGTTGTTGCCGTACGCGATGAAGTTCGGGTATTTCGCGTGGTCCTGGAACTCCAGGGTGATGCCGTAGCCCACCACCGGCAGGCCGACGCCCTTGAGGTAGTCGCCGCTGCCGGCGGTGAACGACGAGGCCATCAGGACGCCGACGACGTCCTTGCCCTCCACCAGCGACCGCGCCGTGGCGAGGTTGTTGGCCACGTCGGACGCGTCGTCGGCGACCTCCAGGGTCAGCTTGCGGCCGTTGACGCCACCCGCCGCGTTGGCGGCCTCGATCCGCGCCTTGGCGCCGTCGGCGAACGGCCCCTGGAAGCTGTACACACCGCTGATGTCCGCGATCGCGCCAAGGGCGACGGAGGTGTCGGTCACGCCGGGCACGTCGCACGCACCGCCGGCCTCGTTGGATCCGTCCGAACCGCCACACGCGGTGAGCATGGCCAGCAGGCTGCTCATCGCGACACCCGCAGCCGCGATGCGGCGGCGCTGCTGCGTCTTGATTCCAAACGACACGATAACCCCTCAAAGTCAGGTGGGTTGAGCGCTCCGGTGCTGGTTGGGGTGTCACCGGAGGGCGGACGCCTTCCGAGATGTATAACTAAGATGGACAGGTGTGTCAACAGTCACAGGCCAACCCACAGCGATCCAGAGGCCCGCCGCGCCGACCCGCTACACCGCGTTTGGGCACGTACATCGATGGTTTTCATCGACTGATGACGATATGTCAGCCTGGATGCCCGTCATGATGCCGGCTTACCGAACTCGCCTTCGTCTGCCGGCCCGAGCCGGGCGGGCCGGACAGCGGGACCACCGCGCCGAAGCCCGCTACCCGCCGACGATCCGGCCGGCCGCGGCCACCCTGCGCCGCCAGGAGCGCCGGTTGGCCTTGCCGGCAAGGTCGCGCAGCGGCTCGTCGACAAACGTAAATCCCCGCGGAAGCTCGTGCGGGCGCAGCGCGAGGCCGCGCAGCAGCTCGGACGGCTCCGGCCGCACACCGGGGCAGTCCACGACGGCGTGCACGCCGGCCGTCGGGCTCTGGACGGCGACGGCGGAGCGCACCAGCGGATGGCGCTCCAGCTCCGCCTCGACGAACCCGGGGTACACCGGACCGGCGCCCGTCTCGATGACGTCGGCCTCGCGGTCGACGACGTAGAGGTACCCGTCCTGGTCGAGGTAGCCCAGGTCGCCGATCCACTCGGCGCCGCCGATGGTGGGCGGCGCGGGGGCGCCGATGTAGTGGAAGTTGCGGCGACCGGTGAGGTCGCGGATGTAGATGCGCCCGCGGGTCCCGGCCGGGACCCGCGCGCCGGCGGCGTCGCGGATCTCCACCTCGCAAACGCCGGGGCTCGGCCGGCCGGCGACCCCCGGACGCTCGAGCCAGACGTTCCCGTCGCCGATCACGCTGCCGCGCGCGTCGGTACCGCCGTAGGTCCACTGCAGGCGGTCGGGTCCGAGCCGGTCGATCCACGCGCGCTTCAGCCAGTCACCGACACCGCCCTGCAGATGACACACGGTGAGTCCGGCGAGCCGGTCACCGACCTCGGCCCCGAGCTTCTCGATCGCCAGGAGCACCGGCTGGGTCGCCGCCATCCAGTCGGCCCGGTGCGTCTCCACCAGCCGGACGCATTCCCGCGCGTCGAACCGCGGCATCAGCACGACGTGACAGCCGGTCGCGAGCGCGAGGGCGGACATCACGAACCCGGCGCCGTCGGTGAGGTTGAGTGGCATCACCTGGGTACCCCCGGGCGTCATGCCGGGCGCCGGCGACGCGTCGGGGTCGAGCTCGGCCGGAACGTCGATGACGATGGCCTTCGGCGTGCCGGTGCTGCCGCCCGACGTGCCGACCCGCAGCCGCGGCGGCACGACGTCCCCGACCGCGCCGCCCGCGGCGGCGGCCAGTGCGGCCAGTTCGCCAAGCGTCGTCCGCCGGCCCGGCCACACCACGGGGCCGGGGAGGTCGACGGTGAGACAGGGCTCCACGAGCCGCAGCAGCGCCGCCATGTCCCCGGCCGAGCGGTGCCACGGGATCGGCAGCGGCGTCGCACCGACCCGCCAGATCCCGAAGGAGCAGGCGAGCAGACCGGCGTGGTTGCGGCCGGTGAACGCCACGATGTCCCCGGGCCCGACCCCCAGCGCGCGAAGTCCCGCTGCCAGCCGGTCGACCCAGCTGTCGAGGTGCGCGCGCGAGTGGACGACGTCGCCGACGGTGACCGCCGGGCGCCCGGGGTCGCGTTGTGCCTGCAGGCGCAGCGCCGCGCCGTAGCTGAACCGCACCAGCACACCTCCCGCACCGGCCCGGCCGTTGCGGCGAGACCGACCCTCTTATATAACGAAGTTATCTTCGTTGTCTACCAGAGGGATGTGCGCACCATGGGCGAGACACTGCGCGTCGGGTTCATCGGGGTCGGCGACATGGGCGGACCCATCGCCGGCCGCATCATCGCCGCCGGCTTCCCGACCACGCTGTGGAGCCGTCGCCCGCAGTCCCTGGCCCGGTTCGCGGACGACACCTACACCGCCGCCGCGAGCAAGGCCGAGCTCGGCGCGGCGAGCGACGTGGTGGGCCTGTGCGTCTTCGGGGACGCCGACGTCCTCGAGGTGACGCTCGGCGCGGGCGGCGTGCTCGAGGGCATGGCCGCCGGTTCGGTGCTGCTCATCCACAGCACCAACGCGGCCGAGGTGTCCCAGCAGGTCGCGGCCGAAGCCGCGAAGCGCGGCATCCAGGTGCTCGACGCACCCGTCAGCGGCGCGAGTGGCGGTGCCGAGGCCGGCACGCTCACCATCATGACGGGCGGCGAACAGGCGGCGTTCGAGCGGGCGCTGCCGGTGATGCGCAGCTACGGGAGGCTGATCCGCCTGCTCGGGCCGGTCGGCAGCGGGCAGCGGATGAAGGTGCTCAACAACGCCCTCACCCACAGCACCGGCCAGCTGGGGATCATCGCGATCCAGACGGGAATGCAGCTCGGGCTCGACCCCGTCGCGGTCGTCGACGTGCTGCGGTCGGGCAGCGCACAGAGTTTCAGCCTCAACAACCTCATCACCCGCCTCGTCCCGGATCCCGAGTTCGTTGAGCACGCACGCACCATGATGACCAAGGACGTCGGCCTGTACCTCGCCGTGTGCGAGCAGGCCGGCCTCGAGCCGACCGAGATTCACAAGCTGGCGACGCTGCGGGCCGCCGAGCCGGCGCCCCAGTTCCTGGCCGATGCCATCGGCCACACGCTGGGGGCGCCGTACTCTTCGGTACCGACACCGATGGCCTAGAAGGACTTGCCTTCGAACTCGGTTGCCTCGTCCGGTGGGACGGTGATGCCACCGTCGACGGTGATGACCGATCCGGTGGTGAAGCTGCCCGCAGGCGAGGCGAGGTAGAGGGCCACACCCACGATCTCCGACGGTGCCCCCATCCGCTGCAGGGGCACCGTCGACGTGACACCGCCCGCGAAGTCGTTGCTCCAGGCCGCGGCAACCGCGGTCGCGAACGGCCCGGCCATGATCGCGTTGACCCGAACCCTGGGTGCCAGGGCGCGGGCGAAGCCGACCGTGATCGCGTTGAGCCCCGCCTTGGCCGCGGCGTAGGGGAGGGCATGCGGCTGGGGGCGGATCGCGGCGATGCTGCTGGTGCTGATGATGCTGCCGCCCTCGCCCGCGACCATCCGGTCCCCGACGAGCGCGGTCAGCCGGAACGCACCTTTGAGGTTGACGTCGAAGACCTTGTCCCAGAGCTCCTCGGTGACGTCGGTCAACTTGTCGTACACCGGGGACATGCCGGCGTTGTTCACGAGCACGTCGACGCGGCCGAGGTCGGCGTACACCTGCTCCACGAACGGCTCGACCTCGCCCCAGTGGCCAACGTGGAAGCCGTACGCGTGGGCGGGCCGCCCGGTCGTCCTCGTGATCTCGGCCGCGGCCGCCGCGCAGGCCTCTTTCTTGCGGCTGGCCAGGACGACCTCGGCCCCCGCGGCGGCGAAGCCCTGCGCCATCGACAGGCCGAGGCCACGCCCGCCACCGGTGACCAGCGCGACCTTGCCGGTCAGCGAGAAGTCGGGGAGCTGCTGCGTCATCGAAGCCCCACCTCGACCTGGTAGCAGGCCGGCCAGCCGAGGTCGGCGAGGCCGAGGAAGCCGGCGTGGGCTTCCGTCTCCTCGGGCGAGGGGTGCCAGACGAGCTCGAACCGGTTCCCGTCGGGGTCGAGGCAGAACGCGATCGCCGACTCGCCGGGGCCGACGTACCGGTGGTCGAGCCGCCGGTGGAGCTGACCGCCGGCCCGCTCCACCGCCGCGATCGTGCCGTCGAAGTCCTCGACGACGAAGCTGATGTGGGCGAAGCCCGGCTCGGACGCACGGCGGGGCCGTTCGCCCGGCTCCGGCTGCGTCTTGTAGGCCAGCAGTTCCAGCAGGACGTCACCGAGCCGCAGGAACACGCCGTCGAAGCCGTCGGGCTCGGCGTCCATCAGGGTCGCGACGCGGCGCCCGGCCGCGGCGTACGGCGCGCCCCGCTCGAAGCCGAGTGCGTCGACGTAGAACCGGGCCAACTTCTCAACCTCGGTGACGGCAAGCGCGATATGCGAGAACGCTCGTGCAGCCTTGGGCACCGTTGCCTCCTCATCACTATCTAAGGTAACTTCGTCGACAAGATATAGGGCGCGCGGGAGACGGGGCAACAGCGTGGCGGACCAGTACGTGCAGCCCGGTCACGGACCGGCGGAGCCTCTGCCGGCGGTACCATCGCGGCCCCCCGGATCGGTCCGCCGCACGACCTCCATCGACATGGTGCGCCCGGCCGGCTTCGCGAACGGTCTGCGGTTGATCGGGCGCGCACGCGACCTGCTGACCCGCGAGTCCGGCGACACGACGGTCCTCGACATCGCCGGTTTCCAGGCGGAGGTCGACTTCCGCCCGCCGCGGGAGCTACGCGGCCTGCGCACCGATCCGGTCCGGCCGGAACTGGCCGGCCTCATCGGTCAGCCGACACTGAGCGGTTTCCGCCGGCGGCTCGACCAGCTGTGCCCGGCCGCTGAGCGCACCCTCCTGCTCCACCTGCTCGACGACGTCCCCGGGGCGAGCCTCATCGCGGGCCACTCGCAGTTCGCCGAGCAAGCGGTCACGGGCGTGTCCGGACTTCCCCTCGGCATGTCGGCCAACGTCTGTGCGGGATGGCGGGACGGCGGCACCATGGCCGAGTCGCTCAAGGCCGGCGAGATCAGGATCGTCCGGGGACCGCTCGCCGTCGCGCCGGGCCCGCTCGGCGACCCGCTGGCCTGGCATGCGCTCCCGCCCGCAGCACCGACGATGATGCGCCGCCACCGGCTCGTCGACGTCGTCGCCGACGATCAGGGGTGGCGGGTCGACTCGTTCCTCAGGGACAGCCACTGGCCCATGAGCGGTCCCGCCGAGGGCCTCGAGACGGTGATCCACGAGTACATGCTGACCGCGCGCGTCGATGCGGGCCTCGTCGTGGCCGGCGTCGAGGTGACACCGCGCGTGCTGCCGTGGAACGAGTGCCTCGGCGCGGTCGCCTCGGCCTCGGGACTCGTTCGCAGTTCGCTCGGTGAGATTGACGCGCGGGTTCGCCAGGAGTTGCGAGGTACGCCGGCCTGCACACACCTCAACGACGTCATACGTTCCCTGGCCTGGGTGCCCACGCTGCTTGCCACGCTCGGCCGGTGACGGCGGCCGCCGACCGCCGCGGGAGGCGCGGGCTGCTACTCGCGCTCGTGGCGACGTGCATCGCGTACTCGTTCGTCCAGGCCGTGCTCAACCCCGCCCTGCCCGCCATCGCGCGGGACTTCGAGGTGCCGCCCGGGCAGGTGACCTGGTTGGTCGCGGCGAACCTCCTCGCGGGGGCTGTGGTCACGCCCTTGTTCGGCAGCCTGGGCGACCGGTTGGACGCGAGGCTCATCCTCCTCGCGTGCGTCGCCCTGGTCGTCGTGGGGTCCGTGCTCTGCGCGGTGGCGCCCAACTTCGCCACAATCGTCGTCGGCCGGGTGGTGCAGAGCGGCGGCAACGGTGTCTTCCCGGTGTGCTTCATCGTCGCGCGGCGCCAGATGCCGCTGGCGGCGCTGCCGCGCGCGGTGGGGATCCTGTCGTCCCGCGTCGCGCTCGGCGGAGGCATCGGGGTGGTGCTGGGCGGGTACATCAGCGACTGGGTGGGGTACCGCTGGATCTTCTGGATCTCGGCCGCCTACGGCGCCGTCGTCATCGTGTGGATCCTACGGGCCGTCGATCGTGTGCCACCCGGTCAGGGCCCCGTGGCCCACGTGCCCAGCGCCCTGCTGCTCTCGGCCTGGCTCAGCATGATCACGCTCGCCCTCAGCTGGGCGCCGACGAGGGGCTGGTTCAGCCCGGCCGTCGCGGCTCTCGGTGCGGCGGGGCTCGTCGTGCTCCTCCTCTGGGTGTGGGTGGAGTGGCGGGTCCGCAACCCGCTCCTGGAGCTGCGGATCCTGCTCATCCGCACGGTCTGGGTCGTCGACGTCGCCGGGATGGCCGTCGCCGCGGGGATGTATGTCTGCTTCGGCATCGTGCCGCTGCTCGCGCAGACTCCGTCCGGCGCGGGCTACGGTGTCGACGTCTCGGCCGCGGTCGCGGGCCTGCTGCTCTTGCCGTTGACCGTCGGCGTCGTGGTCGGCGGGGCGCTCGCCAACCGGCTCGTAGACCGCGTCGGCAGCCGCGTGGTCCTCGCGGTGTCGACGACGGCCTGCGGGCTCTCGCTGGGCCTGCTGGCATTCTGGCACGACAGCCTCGTCTCGCTGGCGGTCGCGCTCGGCCTGCAGGGTCTGGGCCTCGGGTCGGCGTTCGCGGCGATGATGCGCGTGCTGGTCGCGGCGGTGCCGCACGAGCGCACCGGGGCCGCGACCGGCCTGCACGCGACGCTGCGGGTCATGGGCGGCGCGGCGGCGGTGGCCTGGGCGGCCGGGGTGCTGTCCGCGGGCGAGAACAGCCTCCACGTCCCGTCGGAGTCGGGTTACGTCCTGGTGTTCCTGGTGATGGGCGGGCTGGACGTGGCGGTCGCGCTGCTGGCGCTCGGCGCGAGCCGGCTCGGCCGCCACTGCGTCCCGCCACCGCCCGAGGTCAGCCGAACAGCAGGCGGGCAGCCCGCTCCCCCAGCCTGACCACGTGCTCGCTCGGCAGCGACCGGAACTCGACCACGACCCGGACGCAGCCGGCCTCAAGGTAGGAGTCGACCAGTTCCGCGATCCCGTCGACCTGGGACTCGGTAACCCCGAGCCGGACCGAACGGGGCACCTTCCGGCCGGCCCGCTCGTCCAGTTCCTCGCCGGCCTCGGCGAGCCGGGCCGGCGTGATGTCGTGAGGGTGCCAGACGTCGGCGAAGCGGGCCGCCCGCCGCAGGGCCGGACCCGAGTCTCCGCCCACCCAGATCGGCGGATGCGGCCGCTGGGCGGGAGTCGGCTCGAAGTCGATGTGACGGAACGAGTAGAACTCGCCGTCGTACGCCACCTCGCCGCCCTGCCAGCAGGCGAGCATCGCCTCCAGCGCTTCGTTTGTCGCCGCGCCGCGACGCTCGTAGAGGCGCTCGACGCCCAGCGAGCGGAACTCGACCCGGCTCCAGCCGACACCGACTCCGATGTCCAGCCGCCCGCCCGAGAGCACGTCCATGGTGGAGATGACCTTCGCCGCCAGCACCGGGTCGCGATGCGGGACGACCAGGATCCCGGTGCCGAGCCTGATCGTGCTGGTGCGGGCCGCGGCCCAGGTCAGCGCGGTGAGGGCCTCCAGCCAGTAGGAACCGTACACGCCCGCCATCGCCCGAACGCCGACGACGTGATCGGTGACCCAGAGCGAGTCGTAGCCCCAGTCCTCGGCCGCCTTGGGTAGCCATTGGAAGACCTCCGCCGCGCCGGGCTCGTTGTTCGGCAGGGCGAGCCCGACCGGGCGGCGCCCGTCAGAGACGTTCGATGATGGTGACATTGGCCTGACCACCGCCCTCGCACATCGTCTGCAGGCCGTAGCGGCCACCGGTCTGCTCCAGCGCGTTGAGCAACGTCGCCATCAGCCGCGCCCCGGAGGCGCCGAGGGGGTGCCCGAGCGCGATCGCGCCGCCGTTGACGTTGACCTTCGCCGGATCTGCGCCGAGCTCGCGGTTCCAGGCCAGCACGACCGGGGCGAACGCCTCGTTGATCTCGACCAGGTCGATGTCGTCGATCGTCAGCCCGCTGCGCTCCAGGGCGTGCCTGGTGGCCGGGATCGGTGCCGTCAGCATGAGGACCGGATCGTCGCCGCGCACCGACATGTGGTGGATGCGGGCCCGAGGGGTGAGGCCGTGCTCCCGCACCGCCCGCTCGGAGGCGATGAGCAGCGCCCCGGCCCCGTCCGAGATCTGCGACGACACCGCCGCGGTCATGCGGCCGCCCGGCGTCAGCGGCTTGAGCGACGCCATTCTCTCCAGGCTGGTGTCGGTCCGAGGCCCCTCGTCGTCGGTGACGTCGCCGTACTGCACGATCTCGGCCTTGAAGCGCCCATCCGCGCGGGCGGCGACGGCGCGACGGTGGCTCGACAGGGCGAACTCCTCCATCGCCTCCCGGCTGATGCCCCACCGCTCGGCGATCAGCTCCGCGGCGCGGAACTGGCTGATCTCCTCGCCGCCGTACCGCCCGGCCCAGCGGACGGATCCGGTGTAGGGGTCGGCGGGCAGCCCGATGTGCTGGCCGATGGAGGTCGACGCGGTGATCGGCACCAGGCTCATGTTCTGGACCCCGCCCGCGACGACGAGGTCTTGGGTGCCGCTCAGCACGCCCTGGGCCGCGAAGTGCACCGCCTGCTGCGAGGACCCGCATTGACGGTCGATCGTCACGCCGGGCACGTGCTCCGGGAACCCGGCCGCCAGCCAGCAGTTGCGGGCGATGTCCGAGGACTGGGGCCCGATCTGGTCGAGACAGCCGAAGACGACGTCCTCGACCGCGCCCGGGTCGATGCCGGTCCGCGCGACCAACGCCTCCAGCACGTGCGCGCCGAGGTCGAGCGGGTGTACTGCGGCCAGACCGCCGCCGCGCCTGCCCACGGGTGTGCGGACCGCGTCGACGATGTACGCCGTGGTCGGGTGAATCATGCGCACATCGTAGACCCGGCTGGACGTCTCATGTCTAGCCTGGTTAACTTTCATGCATGATGTCACCCATACCTGTCGGGGTGCTGTTGGACCAGCACCTCGCCGAGGTCGAGCGTTCGCACCGGGACGGTCTGGCCGCCGGGCTCGACGCCGCGGGTCTCGACCGCCCCTACGAGCTCGTCGTGGCACAGACCGACGCCCTACCGGCCGGAACCTCCAAGTCGCTGCGCGAGGGCTTCGAGCGGCTCCGCGACGCAGGTGTCGTCGCGATCGTCGGACCCGCCGTGACCGACAACTGCCTGCTGTCCCGCGTCCTCGCCGACCGTGCGGAGCTGCCGCTGCTCAACTGGTCGGGGCACGAGCAGACCCGGAGCCGCTACAGCTTCCATTACCAGGTGGGCTCACTGGAGGAGGAACCGGCGCTGATCGTCGACCGGTTGGTGGCGCAGGGTCGCACGCACGTCGCGCTCGTCTTCGACCGGTCGGAGATCGGGGCGAGCTATCTGCGCTGGTTCGAACGCCGCGCGCAGCCGGCCGGTGTCACGGTCGCCGGGCGGGCCGGCATCTCGCCCACCACACAGGACACGACCAAGGAGGTGCAGGAGCTGCGCGCGACCGGGGTGGACACGCTCGTGTACCTCGGCCTCGGCCACAGCGCGGTCGCCGTCGCGAGCGCGCTGCGGGCCGGCGGCTGGCAGCCACAGGTCTTCACCAACACGGCGCTCATGTACGGGCACATGCACCCCGAGCGCAGGCCGATGTGGGAGGGCTGGGTGTACGTGGACATGTACGCCGACGACAACCTCGTGCTACGCGAGCTCCGCGAGCGCGACCCGCAGCCTTGGCAGGACAACCCGATCGGCATCTGCTCCTACGACATGGGCCGTCTGCTCGGCGAGGCGCTCCGGCTGGCGCCCCACCTCAACCCCGACGGCGTCCTGGAGGGCCTCCAGCAGGTCAAGCAGGTTCCGGCGGCGGCCGGCCACGGGGGCACGACGATGACGTTCGGCTCGTGGGACCGCGCGGCGCTCAAGGGCGACTACCTCGTCAGCCGGGTGTGGCGCGGCGGCCGGTCGGAGCAGGCTTGATCGTCGACATCGCCGCGGCCGACGACGCCGGCCGCCTGCCCGACATCGCCCAGGCGGCCGAGCACGACGGGTACGACGGCGTCTGGGTCGGCGAGACCAGGCATGACGTCTTCCTGCAGTGCCTGCGCGCGGTGTCCGCCACCGGCCGGATCCAGGTGGGCTCCGGCATCGCGATCGCCTTCGCCCGATCCCCCATGACCGTGGCGTACCAGGCCAACGATCTCCAACTCGCCTCGCGGGGCCGCTTCGTGCTCGGGCTCGGCACCCAGGTGCGGGCCCACGTCGAGCGGCGCTTCGCCATGCCCTGGGGCGCGCCGGCCGCCCGGGCCCGGGACTACGTCGCGGCGGTCCGCTCCGTCTGGCACAGCTGGGCCACCGGCGACAAGCTCGACTTCCGGGGCGACTTCTACCAGCTCACGCTCATGAACGAGTTCTTCTCCCCCGGCCCGAACCCGCACGGCCCGCCGCCGATCTACCTCGCGGCGGTCGGCGACGGTCTCACCCGCGTCGCGGGCGAGGTGGCGGACGGGCTCGTCGCGCACGCGTTCAGCACGAGTGGGTACCTGCGCGAGCACACGCTGCCCATCGCGTCCGAGGGCTTCACGAAGGCCGGGCGGGGCCGTGAGAACTTCGTGCTGAGCGCGACGGTGACGGTGGCTACGGGCACGAGCGACGAGGAGATCGCCCTTGCCGTGCGTGCGGCCAGAAAGCGGATCGCGTTCTACGGCTCGACTCCGGCGTATCGCGGCGTGCTCGCCCACCACGGCTGGGGCGACCTCGCGGAGGATCTCGCCGCAGAGGCGCGGCAGGTCGACGATCCCGACCGCTGGGAAACGATGACGGCCATGATCGATGATGAGGTCCTCAACGCGTTCGCCGTGTGCGGCGCGGTCGACGACGTCGCCAAGGAGATCGTCACGCGGTACCGCGGCGTCGCCGACCGGGTCACCCTCTACGCGCAGGGGGACGCCGCGCAGCCGCACCTCGTGACGATCGCACGAGCACTCCAACGGAAGGGCACGTCATGAACACCGGCACCGCCGAAACCGCACCGGTCCTCGTCGAGTGGCACGATGACGTGGCGCTCGTGACGATGCATCGCCCGGCGAAGCGCAATGCGCTGAGCCGGGCCATGGCCGAGCAGCTGACGGCGGCGATGCGCTCATGCCAGGAAGCGGGCGCCATCGTGCTGACCGGAGCCGACCCGGCGTTCTGCGCCGGCATGGACCTCGCGGAGGCCGACAAGGAGGGCTACATCACGCCGTCCTGGATCGTGCACACGTTCTACGAGTCGGTGGTTCCGCTGGTGGCGGCGGTGAACGGGCCGGCGATCACCGCGGGGCTCGAGATCGCCCTCGCCGCGGACTTCATCCTGGCCTCCGAGCGAGCCGTGTTCGCCGACACCCACGGGCTCGTCGGTGCGGTGCCGGGCGGCGGCATCACGGTGCACCTGGCCGAGCGCACGACGACGGGCTTCGCCCGGCAGATGAGCCTCACCGGTATGCAGGTGGACTCGGCGACCGCGCTGCGCACCGGCCTCGCCAACGAGGTCTACCCCCACGCCGAGCTGCTGCCCGCCGCCCTCGGCGTGGGCAGGCGGATCGCCGCGATGCCACGCGCCGCCTCCCGCGCCGTCAAGCGGATGTACGACGAGGTCGACGGTCTGCGCATGAACGCCGGGCTGGAGCGGGAACGCGAGCTCTTCGCCGCGTTCACTGCGACGTCGGCCGCCGACTTCGCCGGCTTCCACCGGCGCATCCGGTCCAAGTGACCCCGCCGTCGGAGGCTACAGACGAGCGGTCCGTCCCCCGTCGACCGCCAGCACCTGGCCGGTGACGATGCCGGCCTCGGGCGCCAGGAAGTAGTCGATGGCGCGGGCGACCTCGATCTCGCGAACCGCGCGCGCGAACGGCACGCCGGCCAACCACTGGGCGCGATCCTCGGTGTTCGTGTCCTTGCCCAGCATCGCCTTTTCCATGACGCCCGGCGCGACGCAGTTGACGGTGATCCGGTAGGGCGCCAACGCGACGGCGGCCTGCCGCGTCAGGGCGATCACGCCACCCTTGGACGCGGAGTACGCGGCGTGCGTCGCATTCCCGCGCAGCCCGACGATGGAAGCCACGTTGACGATCCGGCCGCCGCCGGACCGGCGCAGCGCGGGCGCGACCGCGGACATCCCGAGGGCCAGGCCGATCACGTTGACGTCGAGGACTCTCCGCCACTCAGCCACGTCAACGTCGAGGACCGAGTCGGGGCCGTCGGTGACCGTCGCGGCCACGTTGACGAGTGCGTCCACGCCACCGAACCGGTCGCGGGCCTGCGCCACCGCGTCGCACCACGAGCCGGGATCGGTCACGTCGAGCACCGTCGCGATCGCGTCGTGGCCGCGGCCCGCCAGACCCTGCGCCACCGCCGACGGATCGTTGATGTCGGCGCAGACGACCCGCTTCCCCGACTCGGCCAGCAACGAACAGACTTCCTGACCCATGGCACCGGCGGCGCCGGTCACGAGCACGACGCTCATCGCGCAACGTCCTTCCGTCGAACGGGTGCGGTCCCGATCGACATCATAGATACCTATGTTGACGATGACGAGAGGGGTGGGTAGTGTGTGAGCGCATGGCGGGAGGTCGAGGGTTGCAGGGGTCAACGTTCTTCGTGACCGGTGGCAACACCGGCATCGGCCTCGCGACCGCCAAGCTCTTCGCGAGCCACGGCGCGAATATCGCCATCCTCTCGCTCGGCGCCGACCTCAACGCAGCGGCGGAGCGCGAGATCAGCGAGCTCGGCGTCGAATGTCTCGCCATCACCGGAGACGTCACCAAGCGCGACGACGTGGAGGACGCGGTCGAGCGGGTGGTCGCCCGCTTCGGGCGCCTCGACTACGCGTTCAACAACGCCGGCATCCCCCAGCGTCCCTCGTACATCGGCGAACAGAGCGAAGAGGAGTTCGACACCCTGGTCGCCGTGGACATCAAGGGCGTCTGGCTCGCGATGCGCTACGAGATCCCCGCGATGCTGGCCGGCGGACGCCCGGGCGCGATCGTCAACTCCGCGTCGGCCGCCGGCATCAAGGCGCCCTACCGCCAGCTCATCTACGCCGCCTGCAAGCACGCGGTCGTCGGCCTGACCAAGGGCGCGGCGTTCGACCATGCGGCCGACGGCATCCGGGTCAACGCGATCGCGCCCGGCATCGTCAACACGGAGATGATCCGGCGGTACGCCGAAGCGAACCCGGACCACTGGGACCAGGTCCTGGAGCAGCACATCATGGGAACGACCGCCGAGCCCGAGGACGTGGCGGCGGCGGTGCTCTTCCTGTGCCGCGACGCCGCCAAGACGACCGGCACTGTCTTCACGATCGACTCGGGCCGGCTCCTCTACTGACTTCGGGAGGCAGCAGTGCAATCCGACCCACGCCTGCAGGAGGCGCTGGACTACGTCGGCATCATCCGTGTCATCTCGTTGTACTCCCTCGGCCAGGACGGGCACCAGCGCGACAACGCGATCCTCGAGCACTGGGACCGGGTGTTCGCGCCGGACGCGACCACGGACTACTCCGCCGCCGGGGCGCCTGTGTGCTCGTACCGTGAGCTGGCAGTGTGGATGCGGGGCGCGAATGGCAGGCCCGGCCGGATGTCGCGCTACGTCGGCTGGCAGCACATGCTGAGCATTCCCGTCGTCACCGTCGACGGGGACCGTGCGCACGCACGCACCGACTTCGCCGCGGTCCATCAGCTGCGGACCGACGGCCCCGGCGGCGCCCGGTCCGAGTCCCACGGCGCCTTCCACGACGACCTCGCCCGTGGCAAGGCCGGCTGGCGGATCACGCATCGCCGGCTGGAGGTCTACTTCGGCAACGAGCTGCACACCGTCAACCCGATGCTCCCCGCCCGCTGAGCCGCTCGCTCACCAACGAGACAGGACCCTGGAGATGTCGCTGCACGGCAAGTCGTTGTTCGTCACCGGTGGCAACGCGGGCATCGGCCTGGCCACCGCCCTCGAGTTCGCGGCGCGGGGGGCCGACATCGCGATCTACGCACGGCGGGCCGACAAGAACGAGGAAGCCAAACAGGAGATCGAGAAGGCCGGCGTCCGCTGCATCACGTTCACGGCCGACGCCACCGACGAGGCGAGCATCGCCGGCGCCGTCGACGAGACCGTCAAGACGTTCGGCGGGCTGCACTACGCGTTCAACAACGTCGGCGTCAGCCAGCGCGGGACACCGGTCGTCGACCTGTCCGTCGACGAGTACGAGTACCTGATGGACGGCAACGTAAAGTCCACGTTCCTGGCCATGAAGCACGAGATCCCGGCCATCCTGGCGACGGGGCGGGGCGGCGCGATCTGCAACAACGCCTCGGCCTCCGGGATTGCGCCGGTGGCCCAGCAGGCGTTGTACGGCGCGGCGAAGTTCGGCGTCATCGGCCTGACCAAGGCGGTGGCGCTGGAGTACGCCAAGGACGACCTCCGCGTCAACGTCGTCTGCCCCGGTGCCACGACCGGTGACATGTTTCTGCGCTTCCGCGAGGAGTTCCCGGAGCACGCGGAGAAGGCCGCCGCCGCGCACCCAATGGCGCGGATCGGGCTGCGCGAGGAGGTCGCCCGGGCCGTCCTGTTCCTGTGCACCGGCGCCACGTTCACCACCGGGCTGGCCTTCACCGTCGACGGCGGCCGCAGCCTCTGACTCGGGAGGAGCCATATGGAACAGCAGCGTCCCCGCGTTCTCGTCGTGGGCGGGACCGGCACCATCGGTCGAGCCGTCACCGAGTGCCTCGCGGACTCCTACGAGGTGATCGTCGCGGCCCGAGGTGGTGGCGACGTCCAGGTCGACGCCTCCGCGCTCGACTCCATCCACGCGATGTTCGCCGCCGTGGGGACGGTCGACGCGATCGTGTCGGCGTTCGGCCGGGCCGTGACGGGCGGGGTCGGGGCCCTGTCGACGTCCGACATCGAGGCGACCTTCACCGGCAAGGTGTTGCCACAGCTCAACCTCGCCCGGGTCGGGCTGGGTCATGTTCGCGACGGCGGCTCGATCACGCTGACCAGCGGGGTGCTGAGCAAGGAGCCGGTTGCCGGGTTCGCGGCCGTCGGGATGGCCAACGGCGCCATCGACGGATTCTGCCGGGCAGCCGCGGCCGACCTCGGCGATCGGGTCCGCATCAACTGCGTGAGCCCGGTGTTCGTGCTCGAGTCGGGACCCGATCGGCAGCGACTGGGGCTCGACGACTCGCTGCTGCAGACTGCGGCGGAGACCGCGCTCGCCTATCGCACGGCGATCGAGAGCGGGCTGAGCGGCGTCAACTTCGATCCGCGCCAGGCCCGGGCCGGGCATCCCGCAGCCGCGCAAGCACCCGATCGGGCGTGATGGGCAGCTCGCGGAACCGCACGCCGGTCGCGTGAAAGACGGCGTTGGCGATGGCCGCCGGGACGCCGATGGCGCTGATCTCCCCCACGCCCTTGACGCCGAACGAGTTGGCCGACAGGTCGGGCTCGTCGATGAACCGCACGGTGATGCTCGGGACGTCCGGGTTCGTGGGGACGTGGTATGTGGCGAGGTCCCGGGTCACGAATCGCCCGCTGCGCTCGTCGAGGATCGTCTCCTCGGTGAGCGCCATTCCAAGGCCGAAGACCACGCCGCCGTACACCTGGTTGGTGGCGAGCTTCGGGTTCACGACCCGGCCGACGTCGTGCACGCTGACGAAGTCGGTCACCCGCACCTCGCCCAGATCGCGGTCGACCCGGACCTTGCAGTACTGGGCTCCGAAGGAGTTCAGCTCGACCGGGCCACCGACGCCCAGGTTGTCCGCGATGGTGCCGGTCAGCAGCTCGGACCGGCCCTCGACCGCAATCTTCCGGCGCCCACTCAGTCGCACGATGTCACCCAGCGGGATCCTCTGCTCGGCCAGGTCGGCCGGCGAACCGCCGCTGGCCGTGAGCACTCGGACCACCTCCGCCCGAAGTCGAGCGACGGCGGCCTCGATCGCCGCGCCGACGCTCGCCGTGGTCTTGGAGCCCGACGCCATCGCCCCCTCGGGCAGGTCGCTGTCCCCGAGGACCACCGTGACAGCCTCGGGCCGCACGCCGAGCAGCTCGGCGACCAGCTGGGCCATGATCGTGGCGGTGCCGGTGCCGATGTCGTGGACTGCCGACGCCACGGCCACCTCGCCGTCGGCCGTCAGCGAGATCCGGGCCGAGCACGGGGCGGTGTTCGCCGGATAGGTTGCGGTCGCCATGCCGTAGCCGACCAGGAAGTTGCCGTCGGCCATCGTGCCCGGCACTGGTGAGCGCTCGTTCCAGCCGATGAGTTCGGCGCCGAGGTCGTAGCACTCGCGCAGGCGCTTGCACGAGAACGGTTTGCCGGACACGGGGTGGACGTCGGCGTGGTTGCGGTGGCGCAGCGCGACCGGGTCGACGCCGGCCCGGTGCGCCAGCTCGTCGAGCGCCGACTCGAGCGCGAAGACGCCGGGCGCCTCGCCGGGCCCCCGCATCGGCAGGGGCGCGGGGAGGTTCAGCCGCGCGATGTCATGCGAGATCGCGATGTTCGGGCACGCGTACAGATAGCGGGTCACGAGCGCGGCCGGCTCGCAGTAGCTGTCGGTCAGGCTCGTGTGCGTCGTGACGTGGTGGCGAAGGGCGACGAGCGCGCCGTCGCGGTCGGCGCCGACCGCCAGCCGCTGCACGGTGGCGGGGCGATGCCCGGTCGACGTGAACAGCTGCTTGCGCGTCAGCACGAGCTTGACGGGTCGCCCGACCCGCCGGGCGGCCAGCGCGGCCAGCGCGACGTGCGACCACGGGAACGTCTTGGCACCGAAGCCACCGCCGACGAAGGGCGAGACGATGCGGACGCATTCGCGCGCAATGCCCAGGCGGCGGGCGACGACGTTGCGGCTGCCGATGACGTGCTGCGTCGTGTCGAAGAGCGTGAGGTCGTCCCCGTCCCATGCGGCGACCACGCCGTGCGGCTCCATGGGGTTGTGGTGCTCGATCGGGGTCCGGTACTCGAGATCCAGACGGATCGGCGCCGCCGCCAGCGCGGTGGCGGGATCACCGTCGACGGCGTTGAGCCTGCTGCCGAAGTAGAAGCTGTCGGGCGCTGGGAAGGGCGGCACCGCGCCGAGTTCGCTCGACGGCTCGTCCGGGATGTGGGAGACCGCCACCAGTTCGGCCCCGTGGACGGCCCGCTCCAGGGTGTCGGCGACGACGACGGCGACGTGCTGGCCGTCGTGCCGGATGCGGCCGGACTGCAGCGGAGCGACCTCATCGCCGGGCACCTCGCCGGTGAACAGATCCTTGGGGATGTCGAACATCCGGTCCGCATTGGCGTGGGTCAGGACCGCGAGCACCCCGGGCGACGACTCGGCCGCTGCGGTGTCGATGTGCGTGACGGCGCCGCCGGCGGCGGTGCTCTGCACGACGACGGCGTAGGCGAGGTCCGGCAAGGTGTTGTCGGCGGCATAGCGGGCCTGGCCGGTTACCTTGGCGCGACCGTCGTAGCGGTCGACGGAGCGGCCGATGGCCGAGCGCGGTTCGGTCACGGTCGGCTCGCCGCCGTCTCGAGCGCGCGGACGAGCGCGCCCTTCGCCAACCCGATCTTGTAGCCGTTGCGGCGACCCGCGACCGCACCGGCCAGGGCCGCCTCCGCCGCGTCCTCGTACGCCGACCGGGTGGCCTGCGCGCCGGCCAGGACCGCCTCGGCCGCCGTGGCCCGCCACGGCCGGGTGGCGATGTTCCCCAAGGCGATGCGGGCCGAGCGGATGGTCCGGCCGTCATCGTCGAGGTCGAGGCCGGCGGCCGCCGAGGCGAGGCCGAACGCGTATGTCGCCCGATCGCGCACCTTGACGTAGGACGCCCGCCGCGCCTCGGGAACGTCCCGCAGCACGATCCCGGTGATGACGTCGCCCTGTTCCAGGATCGTCTCCCGGGCCGCCACGGCCGGGGCCAGGTGCAGCTCGGTGAGCGGCACGCGGCGGCTGCGGCCGTTGCGGTGCACCACGACCACGGCGTCGAGGGCGGTCAGCGCGGTGGCCGCGTCCGAGGGGTACACCGCGATGCACCGGTCGGTGGTCCCCAGCACCGCGTGGAAGCGGTCGATCCCCCCGATGGCCTGGCACCCGGAGCCGGGGACGCGTTTGTTGCACGGCACCGACAGGTCCCGCAGGTACGGGCACCGCGTGCGCTGCAGCAGGTTGCCGCCGACGGTTGCCATGTTCCGCAACTGCCCGCTCGCGCCGGCGAGCAGCGCCTCGGCCAGCATCGGGAAGCGGCTCCTGATTGCGGGGTGGCGGGCGAGCGCGCTCATGGTCACGAGCGTGCCGACCACGATCGACCCGCCCGAGACCACCGTGTCACGCAGCGGCAGGCGATTGAGGTCGATCAGGAGGTTCGGGGCGAGCACGCCCTCCTTCATGAGATCGACGACCGTGGTGCCGCCCGCGACGAACATCGCGTCGGGCCGGGACGCGGCGAGCCTCGAAGCCTGCTCGAGCGACGTGGGGGCGGCGTAGGCGAAGTCCTTCATCGCGAGTCCCGCCCCGCAGCGCGTCTGATGGCCGTGACGATGTTGGGATACGCGCCGCATCGGCACAGGTTGCCGCCCATCGCCTCCTTGAGCGCGCCGTCGTCGTCCGGCACGCCTTCGGCGAGCAGGCCGACCGCCGACATGATCTGCCCGGACGTGCAGAACCCGCACTGCAACCCGTCGCACTCCACGAACGCCCGCTGCATCGGGTGCAGGTCTCCGTCGGCGGCCGCCAGCCCCTCGATCGTGGTGATCTGCGATCCGTCCCGCATGACGAGCAGCGTCAGGCAGCTCAGCACGCGGGCGCCGTCGACGAGCACCGTGCACGCGCCGCACTGGCCGTGGTCGCAGCCCTTCTTGGTCCCGGTCAGCCCGAGCCGCTCCCGCAAGGCGTCGAGCAGCGTCGTGCGGGCCTCCACCTCCAGCGTGTGGCCGGCCCCGTTCACCGTGACGGACACCGCCACTCCGGTCGCGCCATCAAGCACGGGAGTCCCGGCCGTTGTGGGCGAGGACGGCGGCCGCGAGCCGGTCGTCGCCGCCCAGCTCCAGCCGGAGCCCGGACAGCCGCACGGCATGGGCCTGCAACTCGAATCCGATGGTGAAGCTGCGCGCGCCACACATCTGGACGAGCTCGGGGACCAGCTTGGCGGCGCCGTCCGCGGCATACGACGCGGCCAGGTCGAGATCGCGGCTCTCGCCGGTGAACGCGGCCTCCCGCACCGTCCAGCGGGTCGCCTCCGCGGTCACCGCCGCGTCGGCGAGCCGGTGCCGAAGCGCTTGGAAGAACGCCAACGGCTTGCCGAACTGCTTGCGGGTGCGCAGGTGCTCGGCGGTCCGGGCGACCGCGGTCGCGGCGTTCCCGGCGATCTCCGCCGCGTTGGCGAGCCGCCACAGCGAACGCAGGCGACCGCCGTCACCGATGCGCTCCGTCCGGGCGGTGCCGTCGAGGTCGACGCGACCGTACGGGTAGCCGTAGCTCGACCGCACCGGCGCGATCCGCTCGGGCTCGACCCGGGTGAGGAATGCGTCGTCACCGTCGAGCAGCACGAGCGAGGAGGCGACGGTGGCGAATCGGACCGGGCCTGGCCGCCCCCAGTCAGCGACCGCGACCGGACCGGGCGGGAGGGCTACCTCGGCCCCGAGCACGGCACGCAACCCGAAGGTGGTGGCCGTGCCGACCTCGGCCAGGTACTCGGCCACGATGGCCCGCTCCAGCAGCTCGGCGGCGGACAGGTCGACCCGCTCCTGGAGCGCCTCGTCGAGCTGCGCGTCGTACTTGCCGTCGCGCGAGAGGTCCTGCGCCCGCAGCAGGCCACCGGTGCCGGCCACGGTCGCCTTGACGGATTCCAGCAGCGCGGCCTGCGCCGGTGTGAGGTCGAAGTCCATGGTCAGCGCCCCGCCCCGAGCAGCCCGCGCGCGACCACGTTCAGCTGTACTTCCACGCTTCCTCCACCGAGCCCCGCGATCATCGATGTCTTGAACTGGCCGTTGCCGATCGAGCCGAGCTCGAGGCACTCCTCTTCGAACAGGAACTGGGACAGCTCGGCCACCAACCGCTCCGAGCGCACGATCGCGACGCGGGCAACGCTGACGACCTGGTCCTCCGGCTGTCCCTTGACCCGCGCGTCGATCGCCCGATAGACAAGGATGCGGGCCGCCGCGCAGGCCGCCTCGGCGGCGACGATCCTGGTGCGCAGGCCGTCGCGGTCCCACCACCCGTGCTCGTCGGCCATGCGCCGGAACCGGGCGACGACCCGGGCCGCCCGCGCGTACCGCGGGCCGCCGATCCGCTCGTGCGCGAGCGCCTCGAGGACGATCCGCCAGCCGTCGTTCTCGGGACCGAGCCGGCAGTTCGCCGGCACGCGCATGTCGGCGAAGGTGAGCCGGTTGAACTCGTGGATGTCAAGCACGCTGGGGATGCGCTGGATCCGGAACCCGGGGGTGTCGGTGGGCACCAGGAAGATGGAGATGCCTCGGCCGTCCGTCGACTCGGGCTTGGTGCGCGCGAGCAGGAAGCAGAACTCCGCGACCTGCGCGTAGGAGGTCCAGACCTTCTCGCCGTTGATGACGTAGTCGTCGCCGTCGCGCACCGCACTGGTCCGCATACTGGCCAGGTCGGTGCCGGACTCCATCTCCGAGAAGCCCTGGCACCAGGTGACGTCGCCGTTGGCGATCCGGCGGAGGTGGTACCGCTTCTGCTCCTCCGTGCCGGCCATGAAGATCGCGGGGCCGATCCAGTTGACGTTCATGTACTGCGAGCCCCGGGGCTCGCCGGCGCTCCATAGCTCCTCGCCGAGAATGATGAACTGCCAGCCGGAGGCGTCGCGCCCGCCGTACTCGCTGGGCCAGTGCGGTGCCATCAGGCCGTGGGTGGCCAGTTTCTGGCAGAACTCGAAGGTGAACTCGGAGGCCGCCTCCTCGCCGGGGATCAGGCCGGACCACCGCTCGGGCAGGTTCGCGTCGATCACCTCGCGTACCTCGTCGCGGAACGCAGCATCGCCCGCAGCCCACGCAAACTCCACTGAATTCCTCCCACGTGCCGACCCCCGGAGGGCCGCTCTTGTCTATCCTAGTCAGCGACCCTAGCATAGGGAAGCGGTGCAAGCGACAGCCGGAATCGGCGTGAGGAGCTGGATCAGTGCAGCTGGGCCTTGAGGGTCGCGGGGTGGTTGTGCTCGGCGCCGGCAGCGGTCTGGGCCGCGCCACCGCGCTCGCGTACGCCGCCGAAGGCGCGGTGGTCACGGTGTTCGCGCGCGACGCCAGCCGACTCGAGGCGGTAGCGGAGGAGATCGACCTGCTCGGCGGCGAGCGGCCGACCGTGGTATCGGGATCGATCACCTCGGCCGACGACCTCGACCGGCTCATGGCGACGGCGGCCGCGCGCGACGGAGCCATCTGGTCGGTCTTCCTCAACGGCGGCGGCCCCGCCGCGGGACGGTTCGAGGACTTCGACGACGCCGCGTGGCAGCAGGCCTACGAGGCGACCCTGCTGGGGTACATCCGCGCCACCCGCTCGGCGCTGCCCTACCTTCGGGCGTCCGGCAGCGGCCGGATCGTCAACAACGCCAGTTCGGGCGTCAAGGCCGCGTTGGACGGGCTGCTCCTGTCCAACGTCTTTCGCCTCGGGATCATCGGCCTCACCCGAACGCTCTCGGTCGAGCTGGCCGGCGACGGGATCCTCGTCAACGCGGTCGCCGCCGGTAAGATCGCCACTGACCGGGTCGCCTCGCTCGACCGGATGCGCGCCGATCGGGTCGGGACAACCGCGGGCGAGGTCCGAGCGCAGGCGGAGCGCACGATCCCCGTCGGTCGCTACGGCACGCCGGAGGAGTTCGCGCGCACCGTCGTCTTCCACGGCTCACCGGCAAACACCTACGTCACCGGCCAGACGCTGCTCGTCGACGGTGGCATGTACCGCGGCTACTGACCGCCGAGTGCGGCAACGACACGAGGAGTCACATTGCGCTTCGCCTACCGAGGCGTCGTCCCGATCCTGCCGACACCGTTCCTGGCGAACGAGGACCTCGACCTCGAGTCCCTACGGCGGCTGCTGGCGTTCGTGCGGACAATCGGGGTGGACGGCGTCACCGTGCTCGGGGTGCTCGGCGAGGCGGCCGCGCTGACCGATGCGGAGGCGCGTGACGTGCTCGCGACCGCCGTCGAGGCGGCCGGCCCGCTGCCCGTGGTGGCCGGCGCCAGTCGCTACGGCGTGCGGGCCACCCGGGCGTTCGTGGAGATGGCGGCCGAGTCGGGGGCGGCGGCCGTGATGGTCGCGCCACCGAGTGTCGACGGCATCGGCGAAACGGCGGTGTACCGGTACTTCGCGGGCGTCTGCGCGGACTCGCCGCTGCCCGTCGTCGTGCAGGACCACCCCGCCTCGACGCGGGTGCAGATGTCCGCCGATCTGCTGGTTCGCCTCGCCGACGACCTGGAGTCCATGGCCGGCATCAAGGCCGAAGCGATACCGACCGCACCCAAGGTCCGCATCCTGAAACAGCGGGCGCCCCGGGTCCCGGTCCTCACCGGCCTGGGCGCGCTCTACGCGCGGTTCGACCTCGCGGCCGGGTCGGACGGGTTCAACACGGGCTTCGCGTTCCCGGAGTTCCTCGTCGAGCTTCTGCGGCTGGCGAACGCGGGTGCGTCGGAGGCGACGAACGCGCTCTACGCCCGGTTCCTGCCCCTCGTCGTCCTCGAGCAGCAGCCCGGGCCGGCGATCCGCAAGGAGATCTGGCGCCGGCGCGGGATCCTCGCGTCGGCGCGGGTGCGGGCCCCGGGCGCTCAGTACGACCCCGCCACCGACGAGGTGCTCACCCAACTCCTCGCCGAGGCGACGGCGAATGCGGACCTCACCGCCGCGCTCCGCCTGTCCGACCTGATCCACTCGTGAGGGAGGGGCACATGGCCGACGCGGGACCCGAAGTCAGCGACCTCGCCCGCTCCAGGATCGGGACGGTCACCCAGACCTACGTGAGCGAGCCGGTGTCGCTCAGGCACATCCGTGAGTACCTCGCTGGGACCGGTGGCGACCCCGACAGCTTCACCGAGTTCGACGACAACGGCGATCCCCGGCCGGCGCCGCCGTTGTTCTTCCACTCCGCGTGCCGGCCCGTCGTGGCGGAGCGGCACCTGCTGGCGGACGGCCAGTACCCGTTCCTCGGCGTCGAGGGTGTGACCGGTGAGACCCTCGCCGGAGGCAACACGTTCGAGATCCTCGCGCCGGTGTACGTCGGGGACGTGCTGTCGACGATGGAGACCCTGGTCGCCATCGACGAGCGGGTCGGCCGCTCGGGCCCGATGGCGATCACAACCACGCTGACGACCTACGTCAACCAGCACGGCGTCGAGGTGGCGAGGTATCGACAGGTGATCATCTTCCGCTGATCGCGCTCCGCGCCGGGCCAGCCGGCAGGACGACGTCCGCCTCGCCCTTGACGATGACGACACCGTCGGCGGTGCTCATCTCGAGCGCGCAGGTGACCCGGTCACCGCCGGCGCCCGGAGCGACCGCGGTGACCATGCCCTTCGCCACCACCGTGTCCCCGGCGACGGCCGGGCCCACGTTGCGCTCCTCCAGCCGGCGGAGCTGGGCGCCCGGGCCGCCCCAACCGGTGACGAGCTCGGCGTTGATCGCACTCAGGAGGTTGGCGGTCACGAGCGGGCCCCGGAAGCCGGCGGCCTTCGCGTACTCCTCGTCCCAGTGGATGCGATGCGCAGTCCAGTGGGCGACGCCGAACAGGAAGAGGCTCACCTTCGTGATCGTCCGGCGCACCTCCGGCAGAGTGTCGCCCACCTGGGCCATGCCTGTCCCCTCAGTCGAGCAGCTCGGTGATCTGCTGGTCCTGGAACCAGCCCATCTGGACCTCGCGCACGACCTCCATGTGCCGCGCCCAGAACTTCTCGGCCTCGGCGCCGGCGCCCTTCTCGATCAGATCGACGAGCTTGCGGTGCGCCTTCAGGGACCGTTCCTCCTGCTGGCGCTGGTCGGGCGACGTCGACAGGCCCCTCGCCGAGTGCTGCTCGCTGATGTGCTGCAGGCACTCGGTGATGACCGCCATGGTGGCGTTGCCGCTGAGACCCATGAGGACGGAGTGGAACCGCCAAGCGGCCGCCGGGAATGCGGAGCTGCTGCCGAGCGCCGCCGCTTCCTCGTCGAGGATCTCGCGCAGCTGGCGAATACCGTCAGGGGTCGCGCTCTCGGCCGCCATCCGGGCGGCGGTCGGCTCGTAGAGCATGCGGAACTGGTAGACGTCGGCCAGCGTCGCCTGCCGGATCTGCAGCTGGATCGCCACGGCTCGGGCGGCCACACCGCCGTCGGGGAGGCTCACCACGGGTCCGCGGTGCGAACCGCGCCGGACCGAGATCAGGTCCTGCGCCTCGAGCAGGCGCAGGGCCTCCCGCAGCGTCGGCCGGGAGACCTCGTACTGCTCCATGAGGGTCGCCTCGCTCAACAGCGACTCCCCTGGTTTGAGCTCGCCCTTCAGGATCTTCGCGCGCAACTCGGCGGCGATGACCTCTGCCATCTTGGGAATCCGATGGGCTGCCGCGCGGCCGTTGGGCATCGAGGCCATGTCTCTCCTGCGCTGAGTCCGATGATCGATTGCTGAGTATTCTTAGTTAAACACAATCTCTCGCCAGTTGGCACGGCAGGCCCCGCCCAGTATCGCCCGGGCCACACTTGCGCCGCCGCCCCGCGGGGAGTCCCGCCGCGACCGATGCACCGGCTCAGCGCATCGGCAGGAGACCTCCGTCGGCAGCGAACATCTGCCCGGTCATGAACCGCGACGCCGGGCTCGCGACGAAGGCGATGACCGGCAGGAAGTCGCGTTCGATGTCGCCGAGGCGACCGCCGAGCGGAATCGTCCGCTTGAGCGCGGCGTCGTGCGCGGCCAGCGCCTCGGGGCTCATCTCACTGCGGGTCTTGTCGTACATGGGTGTCCAGATCGCCGGAGCGATGGCGTTGACGGTGATGCCGTACGGCGCCCACTCGATGGCCAGCGTCCGCGTCCAGGCCACCACGGCGCCCTTCGAAGCGGAGTACGCCGCCTTGGCCGGAAGACCAATGATGCCAGCCGACGAGGCGAAGTTGATCACGCGGCCGCCGCCGTCCCTGAGATGAGGGAACACGGCGACGTTGGTGAGGAACGTGCCGGTGGCGTTGACCGCGATGATCCTCTCCCACGTCGCGAGCGACGTCTCCGCGGCCGACCCGAAGGGCGCGATGCCGGCCGCGTTGACGAGGACGTCAAGCCCTCCGAGGATGCCGGCGGCGCCCTTCACCGCAGACTCCACCGACTCCTGCGAGGTGACGTCGCACGTCAGGAAGGCGGCGCCGACCTCCTTCGCCACAGCACCGCCGGCTTCCTCGTTGAGATCGAGGGAGACCACCTGCGCACCGAGGCGAGAGAAGCCCCGCACCGTGCCCGCACCCATGCCGCTCGCGCCACCGGTGACGATCACCCTGCGCCCGGTCAGATCAAAGTCGCTCATGACATCAAAGTAGTACATCTAAGTTATATATGACGAGTCACACCTCGATGACGATGCCGCCGCCCTGCCCGCCGGCGGCGCACATCGCCGCGACGGCGATGCCGCCGCCGCGACGGCGAAGTTCGAAGATCAGCGTGGCCAGCATCCGGCCGCCCGACGCGGAGATGGGATGCCCGATGCTGCAGCCGCTGCCGTAGATGTTGACCTTCTCGTCGTCGATGCCGAGCAGCTTGCAGGCGGCCAGCGGCACCGACGCGAATGCCTCGTTGATCTCCCACAGGTCCACGTCACCGACGTCGATCCCGGCGCGCTTGAGGACCAGCGGGATGACCTCGGTCGCGCCCAGGCCGGTCCGGTGTGGCTCGACGCCGACGGCGCCCCACGAGCGGATCCGGGCCAGGGGGGTGAGGCCGCGCTCGGCGGCGAAGGTATCGGCGACGATCGTGAGCGCCGAGGCCGCGTCGTTGACGCCGCTGGCGTTGCCCGCGGTGGTGCTGAAGCCCTCGATCTCCGGGTGCAGCGGCCGGAGCGCGGCGAGCTTCTCCAGGGAGGTGTTGCGGCGAGGGTGTTCGTCGGCGGAGAAGAGCACCCTCCGCCCGTCGACGGTCACCTCGATGGGAACGATCTCGTCGTTGAACCTGCCGGCGTCGATCGCGGCGACCGCACGCTGGTGCGAACGCATCGCCCAGGCGTCGATCTCCGCACGGGTCAGGCCGACCTCCTGGGCCGTGTTCCACCCGGTCGTGATCGTCACGTCGTCGTTGGCACCGTCGTAGAAGGGAAACGTCGGGTTGAAGCCGTGCCGCACCTCCTCGGAACCGGGGACGCGCCAGGTCAACGTGGGGTTCATGGAGGCGGAGTGGGTGCCGCCGGCGATCACGGCACGGTCCATGCCCGCGCGGACCGTGGCGGCCGCATTCCCTACCGCGGTCAGTCCACCAGCGCAGTGACGATTCACGGCCTGGCCAGGTGCCCGGTTGAGCCCGGCCGCGATCGCCGCGAACCTGGCGATGTCGCCGCCGCCGGCGAGTTCCTCGGCGAGGATCACATCGTCGATGTCCTCGGCTTCCAGACCCGAGCGATCCAGGGCCGCCTTGACGACGTGGGTCGCGAGCTCCTCGGCCGGCGTGTCCCGCAGGGTGCCCTTGAAGGACGTGGCGACGGGCGTGCGCACGGCGCTGACGATGAGTGCTTCGGTCACGGTTTCTCTCGCTTCCTATGCCGATTGCCGCGCGGGACGGTACGAGGTGGCCAGAAGCCCGAGCGCGGCAGCGGTGCCGCCCGCGGGCACGATCAGCGCCCACCAGGCGCCGGCGAGTTTCCAGCCGAGCACGTGGTCGAGCGACCACTCGCCGGGCCCGAGCGCGGCGATGCCGACGGCCACCATCGCGACCAGCACCACGTACTCCGCGCCACCCTTGAAGACGAAGTAGCCCTTCCCGCGGTGGTCGGTCAGCGCCGCGACCACCATCAGGCCGACGAACGCCGTGCACACCGGGCCGGTCAGCAGGCCGGCGGTGAGCAGGATGCCGGCGGAAATCTCGGTAGCGGGCGCGATGCGCGCGTGCAGCCAGGCGGGTCGCAGCCCGAGGGAGTTGAACCACCTGGTCGTTCCCTCAAGGCCACCCGGGCCGGCCACCTTGTTCCAGCCGTGGATCGCCAGCATCGGCCCCAGGGCCAGCCGGACGATGAGCGTGCCGATGTCGTGGTCCATACCTAGTGATCGCTCCCGACCGGCCGCATGACTGCCGGCAGGTCGACGGTCCCTCGGCTCTCCTCGAAGGTGACGCCGACCTCGTCGAGGATGGGCTGCAGTTGCTTCGCCGCCCACGCCTTGCGCTTCCAGAGCACGTCGGTCGGGAAGTCGTCGCCGGACGGCTGGTAGTCCTTGAGCAACTGCCGCGCGACCAGGGACAGGTGCAACTCGGTCACGCCGTCTGCCAGGCCCTCGTGCATGGCCAGCGCTGTCAGCTGACCGAAATGCATCACGTTCGAGACACCGATGGAGCCGTGCAGGTGGACCGCACGGATGGTGACCTCCTCGGCGATCTTCGCCATCGCGGCCTTGACCGCGGAGATCATCTTGCGGCCCTCGGCGCCGTGCTCCCGCTGCTGGTCGAACATCCACGCCGTGTAGAGCACCAGCAGCCGGAACTGCTGGTACTCGATGAAGGTGTTCGCAAGATCGTGCTGGACGGACTGCTTCCCGGCGATCACCTCGCCGTAGGACTCACGGCTCAGGGCGCGCTCGGCCATCATGTCGAGCAGGTTCTTCACGAGCCCGATCGTGCGCTGTGCGTGGTGCAGCCGACCGCCCCCGAGACGGGACTGCGCGACGACGAAGCCCTTGCCGACCTCGCCGAGGCGAGCACTGTCGGGGACGCGGACGTCGGTGAAGCGCAGCCACGGGTGCCCGCCGCTGCCGGGCCGGTCGAGCCAAAGGCCGACGTTGCGCACGACCTCGAACCCCGGCGCGTCCGTGGGCACGATGAACATCGTCGCGCGGTTGTGCGGCGGCGCAGCGGGGTCGGTCACGCACATCACGATCATGAACGCCGCGTGGTTTGCGTTGGACGCGAACCACTTCTCGCCGTTGATGACCCACGTATCGCCGTCCCGAACGGCCGTCGTGCGCAGGTTCGTGGGGTCGGAGCCACCCTGCGGCTCGGTCATGCAGTAGGCGGAGAAGACGTCGTTGTCGAGCAATGGCTCGAGGTACTGCTTCTTCTGCTCGTCAGTGCCGAACATCGCGAGAATCTCGGCGTTCCCGCTGTCCGGCCCCTGACAGCCGAACACGACCGGTCCGAACGACGAGGTGCCGAACGACTCGTTGATGTACGTGAGCTTCACCGCGCCGAAGCCCTGTCCGCCGAGATGCGACGGCAGGTGGGCCGCCCACAGGCCCTGGCCCTTCACCTCCTGCTGCAGCCGCTTGACGACCTTGCGGAGCGCGGTGTTGCCGGCGTCGTAGGGCGCATCGAAGTCGTAGTCGTAGATGAACTCGAGCGGGCGGATCTTGGTCTCCACGAACTCCTTGATCCAGGCGAGCTTGGCCTGGAACTCCGGCTCGATCGAGAAGTCGACCATGGCCTCTCCTCCGACACTCGTACGGGACGGTCCGTAGCAGGCAATTGCAGTCCCGCGCCCGGATTGTCGACGACCGTCGACAATCTCGCCGTGCGAGCTTCATCACCAACTTAGTGAGCCTAGTCAACTACATCGCTGGTACGGTTGGCAACAAGAACGCCGCGCTCCTGGCGCGGGTGGCCAGCGAGGCGTTGCCGTCGACGGCGCCATCGATGAACGGAGAGCCATGACGACGATGGTCCTGCGCGACGAGGTCGCCTGGATATCGGGCGGATCCAGCGGTATCGGCCTGGCAACGGCGTCCAGGCTGCAGGCGCTCGGGGCCCGGGTGGCCGTGCTGGACGTCGTCGCATCCACCGACCCCAACGTCGCATTCGCCGAGTGCGACATCTCCTCGGCGGCTGCCGTCGCCGAGGCCGCCCGCACCCTGGAAGGTGAGCTCGGACCTCCAACGATCCTGGTCGCGTGCGCTGCCATCACAGGCTCGGCGGCACTGTCCGAGTTCCCCGACGACCTGTGGCGGCGCCTACTCGACGTGAACCTGACCGGGACGTTCCAGTTGGTGCGGAAGGTGTTCGCCGGAATGTGCGCGCGTCGGCGAGGCCGTATCGTGCTCTTCTCCTCCGACGCTGCGGCGCGCCCGCTATCCGGCCACGCCGGCTACGCCGCAACGAAGGCGGCGGTCATTGCGCTCGGCCGCGTCGCCGCGACCGAAGGCGGCCCCTACGGCGTCACCTGCAACGTAATATCGCCCGGAGTCGTCGACACGCCCGCTGCGCGCCGCCGGTGGGATTCGCGCGACCAACTGGTGCACGCCGTGCAGAACTCCCCAATCAGGAACCTGCTCGGTGTCGTGCTCGATGCCGACGACATCGCAGAGGCCGTCGCATTTCTCGTCTCGCCCGCGAGCCGGCACGTCACGGGGCAGACACTGCACGTCAACGCCGGCGGCCATTTACATTGACAGCCAGACCGGCGGGCTTCGGCGCCAGCCACGTCGTCTTCGCCGGCACGAGGCCCGCGTCGGAGGCACGCGCCGATCCGGGAACGGCGGTGACCCGGCACGAGCTCGCCGAACTCCAGCGGGATCTCTTCGCAGCTCGTACCGCCGTCATCCGGACCGGCACCAACCTCAACCAGGCCGTCGCCGCGCTCAACGCCACCGACGAAGCTCCCGTGTGGCTCGGCCTGGCCGTCGCGCGATGCGAGCGGGCGCTCGGACAGCTCGACGCCGTGGTCGGCGAGGTCGACCGGCGGCTGCGCTGATCCTCGCGATCCACCGGCGCGGCACGAACGTCGCCGGCCTTCTCCGGTATCTGTTCGGGCCAGGTCGCCTGGTGGCTGCCTGGTCCGGATCGGGTCAGCTCACGTCATTGCAGCCGGCGAATCGCCATGATGTCGGACCACTCACCAGGCTGCTCGAACAGCCGGTACGGGCGGGCAGGAATCCGCCGCAGAAGCCGGTCTGGCATACCTCGGTGCGCAACCACGCGAAGGACCGGACTCTGACCGACGCCCAATGAGCGCACATCGCCGCCGAGATAGTGGCCGCCGTCGGCATCGCCCCGCACAACGATCCCGATGCCGTCCGATGGGTCGCGATCCGTCACGCGGAGGAACACATCCACATCGTCGCCACGCTGGTACGACAGGACGGCGCCACCGTCTGGGCGTGGAACGAGCGCCTCAAGGCACAGGCAGCGGCACGTGATCTCGAAGAACGGTACGGGCTGTACAAGGTCGGTCCATCAGACCGCACCAGTCATCGCCGGCCTGGCGCAGCCGAGCGGAACAAGTCGGAGCGCCAAGGGCTTTCGGTGATTCCACGTGATCGACTCCGCCACGAGGTGCGCGGCGCCGCGGCAGCCGCCGTCAGCGAAGCTGAGTTTTTCGCGGCGCTACGGGCCGCAGGCGTGCTCGTCCGGCTCCGCCACAGCAACGCCGACCCGGACGAAGTCACCGGATACGCCGTCGGGCTTCCCGGCCACCACACCGCGACCGGTGACACCGTCTGGTACAGCGGTGGACGTCTCGCGCCGGATCTGACTCTTCCGCGGCTGCGCGGGCGATGGCCGGACGTCACCGGTCCCCCGTCAGGCATACGACGACGCACCATGCCCGCTGGCCGTCGTGCCGACGCGTTTCTTCGGGCTGCAAGCGCGCTGCGACACGCCACGGAGAAGCTCCCGATCGACGAAGCCACCGAGGACCCTTCGGCGCTGATCCAGTCCGTGGGCGACATTCTCACGCTGACCGCACGGGCCTTCGAAGGTCGCAATGGCGGGCCATTGACCGAGGCCGCTGAGGCGTTCGACCGTGCCGTCCGCGAACCCTACCGTCACCGTACGAGACGGAGCCGGCCGGCAGATGATCTTCGGTCCCTGTCTCGGCTCATTGCAGTGGCGGGACGGATTACTGGCGACCGCGACACCGCCGCCGCTCTCCATCTGGTGCTCCAGCTCTCCAGGTTCGCGGACAGCCTCGCTGACCTGCGTGAAGCCCAGCAGCGACTCCATCAGGCACGCACAGCCCGCCAGACAGCTCAACAGCTGCGGACCATCGCGACGACGGGAACGGCACTGTCTCCAGCCGACGAGCGTGCACCGCTACAGGTGCCCGACCCGGGGGCCAGCGCAAGACGTACACACGTCACCTGAGGATTCGTGGTACCGCCACCGCCAGCACGACAGCCCCGCCGTAGCTCAGCACGAACCCCGCAGCAGCCCTCTCGACAACCCGCTGCGCCAACAATCGAGCATCGGAACGCCCGGCGAGATCCGAAACGAGGCCACCATGTCCCACGCGCCCATCCGGACCACGTACTCGGTCCGAGCCACGTTCGACAATGACGTTGCCGAGACACGGCACGGCCTCAGCTCCGACGCCGCCACCGTCATGATGACGCGGGCGCCAGGCCTGCCGTTGGCAACGCTCAGCGCACGCAGGCAGCCCGGCCGCAGGTACTCGGTGGTGACAAGCGTCGATGCCGGCGGCCGACTCGCGGATCGGTCGCCGCTGCAACTGCTGGGCTGGAAGCCACGCCTGCCAATCCGGATGACCGTACCAAACGACGTCGTGGTAATCGTTCCCTGCCCAGGTCAGACGGAACACGTCAGCAGTCAAGGACGCATCCGACTTACCTCCTCGACGCGGCACATCCTTGGCGTCACCGAGGGCGACCGGCTCTACGTGGTCGCGGCGGTCGACGACGACCAGTTGACGATCTACCCCATGTGGCTTCTGGACTCCATCGTCATGGAGTTCGATCGGCACGTCGGCGGACGGAGGCGATCATGACCGCCGGTTCGCCGGATCCGGCGAACATCGACATCAACACCGTCCGCCTTCTACTGGAACACCTAGGAATCACCGCCGAAGTGTTGGCCGATCAAACCAGGCGGCCCGAGGTACCGACACATCGACCGCGTATCCGAAGCCGTCTCCGGCGGTACCCGTCGAGCGTATGCCAGCTACTGGAGGCGGATACGAGAAGCATGGGGCGGACGCCGCCTCAACGAGCCGACGCCGTTGGAGATCAAGCAACTGGCCGAACGAATCAAGGGGCAGGCGGTCGTCAGGAGTAACTCCCGGGGCGGCAGGACCGCAGCCGAAAACCTCATCACCGCGCTGCGGTGCATCTACAGGTATGCGGTCGCGGACGGGCACGTCGCCGAGGACGCGAATCCGTCTCTCCGTGTTCCAAAGCCTCGACGGCTGGCGAGCACCCGGCGCGCGCTGTGCGACACGCAGCTCGCCGAACTTGTCGCCACAGCCGGCATGACCGGCAACGACCCCCAGCTGGACAGCCTCTTGTTGCGCTTGCACACCGAAACCGCCTGCCGCCCCGGCGGCGCCCTCGTGCTCCGCCCGATCGGCCTCGACCGCACTCAATGCCTGATTCGACTCCGGGAGAAGGGCGAGACCGTCCGATGGCAGCCGGTCTCCCCCACGCTGATGCACCATCTGATCGCCCATGGCGACGAACGCGGCGCGAACGGCGATGCACACAGCCAGCTGCTGCGCTACCGCAACGGCCAACCAGTCACCCGACGCCGCTACGACTATCTGTGGCAGCGGCTCGGCAAGCACTTACCCTGGGTGGCGACGCAGCAGGTCAGCACCCATTGGATCAGGTACACGACCCTGACCTGGGTCGAACGCCGCTTCGGCTACGCTGTCGCCCGCGCGTATGCCGGCCACAACGGCCGATCCAACGCTGGGACTACGTCGACCTACGTCCGCGCAGACCTCAACGAGGTCGCTCGGGCGCTGGCACTACTGGCCGGCGAGGCGCATCGCCTTGAGACGACCAACCAACTGGGTGTTGAGTAATTCGGCAATGCAGATTCAAGCGCAGAGTATCCGGGCGGCCTCACCGACAGGTGAACTCGGATCAACCTCTTTCAGTTGTTGCTCTACCCGCCAAGGGGCAAGCGCAGGCCGGGTCGATGTGGGGACCATCCCCACGCGGGATGACAGCTGCCCGAGGTCGCCGGTCAGCGTGAGCTGCGGACCGTCCCCGCGTGCGCGGGGGGCGCAGCCGTTCGAGGTCGCCCGGCCAGCGCCGCAGCGCGGACCATCCCCGCGTGCGCGGGGAGCACACAGGCACCCGCCGCCGCCTCCTCGCCGCAGCGCGGACCATCCCCGCGTGCGCGGGGAGCACACAAACGTTGTCGTGAGCGTCGTGAAAGCGTTGGGACCATCCCCGCGTGCGCGGGGAGCACATTGCCGCGCTGTCGACGGACCCGCCGCCAGCGGGACCATCCCCGCGTGCGCGGGGAGCACTCCCGGGCCTCGGTGACGGTCAGCGTCCGGTCCGGACCATCCCCGCGTGCGCGGGGAGCACGCGAAGCGGGCTGCCCGCCGCGAGCGCGACCGGGGACCATCCCCGCGTGCGCGGGGAGCACAGGGTGCGTCGCGTGGTGATGTTGGACATTTGGGGACCATCCCCGCGTGCGCGGGGAGCACTCGTCGGTCGGCGCCGAATGGGATTCGTGGGCCGGACCATCCCCGCGTGCGCGGGGAGCACGTGGTATCCCGGTGCGCGCGCGCACGCGAGCCAGGACCATCCCCGCGTGCGCGGGGAGCACGTGCGTCGGGTGCTCACTCATCGGCTCAGTCCTGGACCATCCCCGCGTGCGCGGGGAGCACAGCACGCCGGACGGATCGAGGCAGGCCACGACGGGACCATCCCCGCGTGCGCGGGGAGCACCACTGCTGGCCCTGGTCGCTGCCCAGCTCGACCGGATCATCCCCGCGTGCGCGGGGAGCACGTCGACCCGACCGGCGACACCGTGCAGATGGCGGGACCATCCCCGCGTGCGCGGGGAGCACGCGCATAGTGATGGAACCCCTCCGGGGGTTCTGGGACCATCCCCGCGTGCGCGGGGAGCACAGCGTGTACTGCTTCACGTTATACGTCGTCGTCGGACCATCCCCGCGTGAGCGGGGAGCACACGCATCCGGAGATCTGGGCGATTGTCCGCGACGGACCATCCCCGCGTGCGCGGGGAGCACATCGAAGACCTGTACAACCTCGTCTCGCGCGCCGGACCATCCCCGCGTGCGCGGGGAGCACGCCACGATGAACGGGCTGCTGGTGCCGCCGCAGGGACCATCCCCGCGTGCGCGGGGAGCACATCTTCCGCGGCGCTACCGTGTCGAGGTAGGTCGGACCATCCCCGCGTGCGCGGGGAGCACTTATCAAGCTCGTGCGTGAGGCCATTGAGCGCAGGACCATCCCCGCGTGCGCGGGGAGCACTTGTTCGCGGCCTGGGCGCGCTGCACCGCGAGCGGACCATCCCCGCGTGCGCGGGGAGCACGTCGGCGGCCACGACACCACCCGGCGCCGAGCCGGACCATCCCCGCGTGCGCGGGGAGCACCGCAAGTGCAGCGAACGGCAGATCGCGCAGGCGGGACCATCCCCGCGTGCGCGGGGAGCACCGCCCGGCCATCGCCGACGTGGAGCCCCGCCCCGGACCATCCCCGCGTGCGCGGGGAGCACCACCCTCGGGGCTGAGGGTGCCGGCCTTTGGTGGGACCATCCCCGCGTGCGCGGGGAGCACGATGCCGGCGCCGAGGTGCTGGCCGGTCCGTCGGGGACCATCCCCGCGTGCGCGGTGAGCACGGGACCTGGGCTCCGCCAATGTCGGCCCACCCGGGACCATCCCCGCGTGCGCGGGGAGCACGTCCAGCACGCCCGGCACCGGTCCGGTGTGGTGGGACCATCCCCGCGTGCGCGGGGAGCACCCCGACGGACACGTTGGTGATCGCGCCGCGCACGGACCATCCCCGCGTGCGCGGGGAGCACTACGCTGCCGGCGCACGTCATGCCGCACGCCAGGGACCATCCCCGCGTGCGCGGGGAGCACACCGGATCAGCTTGTCCATGGCGCGGTCAGCCCGGACCATCCCCGCGTGCGCGGGGAGCACGGCGGCCCGCGGACTCACGTCATCCCACGGGACGGACCATCCCCGCGTGCGCGGGGAGCACTAGTCGACGCCGTTGTAGACGATCTGCCCGTAGGGACCATCCCCGCGTGCGCGGGGAGCACGTTTCCTCACAGGGGGATTCCCTTCACTGTTCGGGACCATCCCCGCGTGCGCGGGGAGCACCTCCTTCAGTTGTCTCGGTCCACGGCCTGGCCGGGACCATCCCCGCGTGCGCGGGGAGCACGGCAACACGAACACGCTGCCGGTCGTCATCTCCGGACCATCCCCGCGTGCGCGGGGAGCACAGGGGTGGTCAACGGTCAACTCTCCCTTGACAGGGACCATCCCCGCGTGCGCGGGGAGCACACCTCGGCCGGGCCGGAGGCCACCCAGACGGTGGGACCATCCCCGCGTGCGCGGGGAGCACGTCTGCAAGCAGTCGCCGAGGAGCACTCGGACCGGACCATCCCCGCGTGCGCGGGGAGCACAACGCGTTGCACCTCGGGCACGGGATGCCGTGCGGACCATCCCCGCGTGCGCGGGGAGCACACGGTCAGGTCGGGGATCGTCACAGCGGCTCCCGGACCATCCCCGCGTGCGCGGGGAGCACCCGAAGATGGCCCCCTGGTAGACGCACCGGTTGGGACCATCCCCGCGTGCGCGGGGAGCACACGTCGCCACGGCCGTCTTGTGGTACAGCCGGCGGACCATCCCCGCGTGCGCGGGGAGCACGACGCCCGCGAAAAGGTCGAGATCGTGCTCAACGGACCATCCCCGCGTGCGCGGGGAGCACGTCGCGCAGGTAGAACAGCCCGCACGCAGCGAGGGACCATCCCCGCGTGCGCGGGGAGCACGGTGCCGAGGCCCTGCTCAGCGTGCCCACGCAGGGACCATCCCCGCGTGCGCGGGGAGCACCTACGAGGAGATGCACGACCTCATGACCACCGGGGACCATCCCCGCGTGCGCGGGGAGCACTTCGCGTGGGGCCTCGAGCTCGCCGCGATCGCGGGACCATCCCCGCGTGCGCGGGGAGCACCACAGCGACACCGGCGTGCCGGCGGGCTGCGCCGGACCATCCCCGCGTGCGCGGGGAGCACAGCTTATCTAGAAGCGCCATTTGCGGTCCTTTCGGACCATCCCCGCGTGCGCGGGGAGCACACGTGCTCCTCTACTACTACAACGACACCGACTGGACCATCCCCGCGTGCGCGGGGAGCACGCGTCGTTGTCGACCGACGTGGTGCCGCTCTGGGGACCATCCCCGCGTGCGCGGGGAGCACAGCACCGAAGTGCCAGACGGGTTCGCGGTGCGGGGACCATCCCCGCGTGCGCGGGGAGCACTGGCCGATGGAGGACCGCAGCGGCGCGACGTCGGGACCATCCCCGCGTGCGCGGGGAGCACTCCAGGTAGCCGAACCTGGTCTCCCACCCCGGCGGACCATCCCCGCGTGCGCGGGGAGCACCAACGGCATGTACGTGGAGCCGTATTGCAATGAGGACCATCCCCGCGTGCGCGGGGAGCACACTAGTTGACCTGCTGCGCTATAGATCCACTCGGCCGATTCTATTCACTTGCTGGCCGCCGGGTTGGCTGTTGGCGGCGGCCGTATCGGCGGCGCCGGGCGGCGTTGCTCCAGCCGGACGGCATCGCCGGGTTGAAGACCGGGTTGGCGGGGCGCCGGATCAGGGTGATGCCGTCGAAATCTTCGGGCGTCCAGTGGTGATCGTGGGCTTCGAAGGATAGGCGTTGTTCGCCGGGGATCTGGTAGACGATGAGGGCGCGGCCGGGGCCGGCCAGATCTTTGACTCGTGCCCAAAGGCGGCGGCGCACGCGTGCGCTGATGTGGCCGACATATACGCCGGCGGAGATCTCCAGCAGCCATTGAGTGAGATGACCGCGGAGTCCGGGTGGACAGGCGGTGAGGATGATGACGGTCATCAGAAGTCGATTTCCTCGCCGTCGGCGTAGTTACGGCCGGCGGCTACCTCGAAGCCATGATCGTCCCAGAGTGCGAGCTCGTCGGTCTCGTCGAGTTCGCCCGTGGACTGTGGTTGTAGGAGCAGTGCGCGGATGTCGCGGACGCAGCGGGTCAGGATGGCGCCGTTGTGGACCCGGTCGCGGACGGCGCGGCGGGTGTCGGAGGCGATGTCGGTGGGGTTGCTGGCGACCACGTCGAACGCTACCGGGATGGTGATCTCGGCTTTGTAGAGGTCGGCGATGTCGTAGACGAAGGCGCGTTCGTGTCCGGTGTGGACGAAGCCGAGTCCGGGTGCGGCGCCGATGGCGACGATGACGGTGTGGACGATGCCGTACAGGCAGGCGTGGGCGGCAGAGAGTGCCTGGTTGATGGGGTCTCCGGAGCTGAAGTCCTGGCGGTCGTACTGTCGCTGGTTCCATGCGATACCGGTGCGGGTGGCGTGTTCGCGGTACGTTCGACGGACCCGGGCGCCCTCCTTACCACGGAGCTGTTGCATGGTGAGGCCGGTGGTGTCCTCGCCGGGGAACCGCATCGCATACATGGCACGGGCGACGGCGAGCCGTCGGTCGCGGTGGCTGACGGCGGCGGCCTGGGCGACGAGGAGCCGGCTGGAGGTGGCGAGGGAGCGGCCGTGGGCGTAGTAGCGAACGCCCCGCTCGCCGACCCAGACGGCGGTGGCGCCGTGGTCGGCGAGCAGGGCGACGGCTTGATGGGTGATGCTGGTGCCGGGTCCGAGTAACAGCACACCGACGGACGCGGCGGGGATGTGGACGACGCCGCGGTCGTCGGTGGCGGTGAGCGCGTTACTGTCGCGGTGGATGACGGCGCGTTCGAGGTAGAGAAAGCTGATGCGGTCCTCGGCGCGGGTCAGGTCGGGGAGTTCGGCTGGTGGTACTCCGGGAATCGGCATCGCCCGGCTCGTTGCTCAGTTCGCGGGTGCGATGGTGAGCAGCCCGCATCCGTAGGCTTTGGCGTGGCCGATGCCGACCGTCAGTGACTGGCGGAAGGCGTCCGCGTCGATGATGTCGAGCAGGCCGTCGTAGGTGACCGTGGTGAGGGTGACGGCGGCTGCGGCACGGCGGAAGGTGACCGTCTGCCGGCGGTGCAGCTTGAGGTTCGGCTCGCCGTCACGTTGGGGCGCGATGGCGAAGCCGCACCGTTCGCCTCGGGCGATCAGCCACTGGGTCTGGTCCTCGACGCGGAGGTGGCCGAAGCGTTGGGTTTCCTTGGCGTCGGCGGTCTTGCGGCCGCTGCGGGTCGGATTCGCGGTGAGGCGGAACGCCCATCGCTGGCCGGGTTGTAGGGACGCGAGGAGTCCGTCGTAGGGTCGGGTGGTCCAGGCCTCTGCGGTGGGCCGGCCGGCCTGCTCGACCAGGTGGGTGAGGTCGGGCTGGCCGGGGCTGACGAGGTAGAGCTGGACGGTGCCGTCGGTGGTGGTGTCGAGCCGCCAGAGGGTCCGCGCACCCGGCCGTTCGTGGTCCTCCGGCACCGGGAATGCGCCGCGGACTGCGGCGTGCATGGCCTGTGGTGAGGCCAGCAGCTTCCGCGCGCCGCGGCGGGTGGTGTCGACGGTGAACCTGGTGAGGTACATGCTCAGCCTCCCAGCAGGCTTAGCGGGTCGTGCTCGGTGACGCCGGCCCGTTCGGTGAGGTCGTTGCTGATCGTCACGTGGCTGCGGTGGACGGCCCGCCAGGTGTGCTGGCGGTGTGCCGGGTCGAAGCTGAGTGGCTCGTCGTGGATGGTTTCGGCGACGGGTTCTCCGGGCCGGGCGTCGCGAATGATCTCAAGCCGGACGGTGCGGGCCGCCTTGCGGCGGTGCCAGTCGGCGGCGAGCCACGGCCAGCCGCTCAACGCCTCGTAGAGGGGCTGCTCGTGGACACCGAGCGTGACGGAGCGTGCCGGTGGACAGGACCGACGGCCGAGGTACAGCGGAAAATGCGGTCGGCGTAGCGCTTCGTCGAGACCGGTCAGCAGGTTTCGATCGCCGCTGACAGCGGCCAGGAACGCGGCGTCGGCAAGGTAGAAGCGGTGTGTCAGCGGGGCGCTCTTGCCGTCCGCGGTGTGTGCGGTGTGGAAGTCGCGGAGGACCTGGCCGGGCTGGTCCAACCGCACGCCGAACTCGAGGCCGAGCAGTTCGGTGAGGGGCTCTGTGCGGCGGATGCCCTTCGCCGCGGCGAGGAGGCCGACGACGCCGCTCTTGGTCGGAGCGACCTCGGTGCTGCGGCGGGCGAACCGGCTGGAGGCACCCCATGCCTGCATCGGCCCGGCCAGCTGGAGCAGGAGCACGCTCATGCCGGCCGGCCGAGCGCTGCCGCGACCCGCTCCCCCACCCCGCTGACGAGATCGCCGAGGGTGACCACGGTGCCGAGGTCGGCCAGCACTGCGGTCTGGTCGCCGACGTGTGTGACCCAGCTTCCGGTCGGCTGTTCACCGTAGGCGCCTTCGACCGCGGTGATGTGGTCGGCGAGGGCGGCGGCGGCCAGCTTGACCCGGCCGGACGCCTCGGTTTCCTGAACAGCGGTCTCGAACGCCCCGACCATGTTGATCGGCTGTGTGTCGCGGACCCGGACCAGGACCGCGTCGGGCAGGGTCCGGTGGGCGAACGTGTTCTGTTTGCCGGTCGGCACGCTGCGGGCGAACGCGGTGAGGAAGGCTTCGACGGCCGCACGGGTGGCCGCGATGTCGCCGAGGGTGTCGTGCAGCCGGTTCACGTCGACGGTGGCGTACCGGTAGAGGGTGGAGGAGTTGAATTCGACGGTACCGATCATGCCGGCGCCCGTCTCGTCGGCGTCGTGCTTGCGGTCGTCGACGGCGGTGAAGTAGTCGTACTCGTTGTCGACCGCGTGCACGCTGATGGCGTGCGCGACCTGGCAGGCGGCGTCGACGTTGATGTCGGCCATGTCGGCGACCATCCGGCCGAACATGGCGATGTCAACGGAGTGCTCGGTGTTCGCGAGCGTCTTGAGTCGCGCCTTGTCGGGCGCGGTGCCGGCCCGGGAGGCCTCGAGGGCCGCGGCGGCGATGTTGTCGAGCTGGCGGTGACTGAGGAACAGCAGGTAGCTGGACTCGACGTCCTTCACCTCGCCCTTCTTCTTCTCGGCCTTGGCGAGGCCGATTGCGGCGAACGCCTCGGCGGCCAGGGTGGATGCGGCCTCGTCGGTCAGTTGCGGGTCCAGTGCCTTGATCCGGGCCGCGAGCGACTCGCCGACCCGCTTGGTGCGCTCACCGAGCTGCGAGCGGTCCAGCAGGTCCTTGAACGCGAGCCGGATGGCGCGTTTCCATGCCTGGCTGGACACGCGGGCGCGACGGACGCCGCCGTAGGTGGCGGTCTTCGGGGAGCCGGTGTCGTCGCGGTTGAGGTTGCTCGGGGGCACGGTCTGCAGCGCGTACACGTCGATGATGGTGCGGTTCACTGGGCACGCTCCTCGGTCTCGGTGGCGGAGTCGGTGGGGTTGCCGGAGTCGTTGGTGTCGCCGGCCGTGGGGCGGGTGCGGAAGAACTCGCGGCCCCACACGGCCTGGACGGTGGCCCGTCCGGAGGGTCGGCCGGGTGGCTGCCCGGCCGGCTGGCGCAGGGTGTAGAGGTCGTCGGCGAGCAGGCCGTAGTCGAGCGGGATCTGGTGCTCGCGCAGCATGGTGACGAGACCGCGCAGGTGGTGGATGCTTTCGGCATAGCTGGTGGCGGTGCCGAGCGCAGCGAACCGGCGCCGCACGCCTTCCGGGCTGACGCTCTTGCGGACCAGGGCGGCGAGCGCGACACCGAGTCCACTGCCGCTGACGTGCATCCGCTCCCGGCGGGACTGCTGGTGCAGCGCGTACAGGGTGATCGCGTCGTGCACCGCGTACTCGGCGTCGTAGGCGTCGGCGTCGTTCCTCGGCCGGCCGCGCAGCAGCTCGTCGGGCACCGACAGGTAGATCCCCAGGGTGTAGTCGGATCCGGGGATGCGGCCGATGCCGCGGCGCAGGCGGGCGATCGCGCCGACCGCCTCGGGCACCGGCGGCTCATGCAGCACCTGTGTCTGCAGTTTGCCGACTGTTGCTGCGACGTGGTCACCCAGGGCCCGGCGGGGCCGGGTCGGAGCTTTGCGTGCCGGCGCGTTCGGCCGGTCGGTCGCTGCCGTGGTCACTGCGGTACCTCCTCGTGCTGATGCGTTCGGTCGACGGCCATCGGCAGCGCCTTGGCCAGGCTGCGCAGGAACCACACCTCGGCCTGGGAGGTGGAGTGGTGGACCTCGACATCGTTGCGGTCCTTGACGAGACGGCCGACCCACGCGTCCGGCCCGGCCGCAGCGACCAGGTCGTCACCGATCCCCCGGACGGCCCCCTGGACCCGTCGCTGCCACGTGGTGCGCACGTCGGCCAGGTCGCTGGCCGGGCCGAGCCCGGCCAGCCAGTCGCGGTACAACCGGTCGAGGAGGCTGTACGCGTCCTCGGCAGCGCGGTCGGCCGCACCGTTCTCCGTGCCGGAGCCGCCAGCGGCACGCACCAGATTGGCTGCGAGGGTCCGCAGCACCTTGACCGCGGCGTCGGCGTCGCCGGCAGCATCCAATGCCGCAGTACGCAGGGGCGACTGCTCGTCGGCGAGGAGGACGTTCATGGTCAGCGAGTCGCCGTAGACGTCGTCGACGACCGCGTTCTGGGTGCCGTAGGTGACGCTCACCGCTCGGTGCAGCACCCGACGGTCCGACTCGACGATGCCGGTGACGGTGAGCCGGGCCAGCCACTGCTGCACGAGCGGGGACAGCCGCTGCTGCGGCTCGCTGCCGGGCGGCGGTGCCGGCGGCAGCAGGGTGTGCAGGCCCCGCCACAACGCCCGGGTGTGATCGTGCGGCCGGGGCAGGTAGACCGGGACGCGCTTCTGCTGCTTCTCGCGCGGTCCGCTGCGGCCCCAGACGCTCATCGGCTCCAGCCGGTGGCGGTCCTGCCAGTCGATCGGGTCGCCGTTGGAGATCATGGCGCCGGTGATCCCGGCACGGTCGCCGAACAGCCGGATCCGGCGTGACTGCCACGTGTACAGGCCGAGGACTCCGTACGGGCCGCGGGTCTTTTCTGCTTCCTCGACAGCGGTCTGCGCTGGCCGCTCCCAGGCCGGCAGGTCGAGCTCGTCGGCGGCCCGCCAGTCCGGCGCGACGGGTATGAGATTGAGCAGCAGGGTTTCCCGCAGTGATGCGCCCTCCAGGTAGACCCCGCCGAGCGCGCCCGCGGACGCGATGCCCATGGGGTAGCCCTTGCCGTTCTTGACGCGGGGGTCGCCGACGGCGCCGGTCTTGATGCCGGAGGGGTCGAACGCCTGGCAGTGCACGAGCCAGCGGGCGGCCTCGGCCGGTGAGATCGAGTCGATGCCGGTCCCGGCCCGTGCGGTCAGGAACTGCATGCCGTTGGGCACGTCGGCGATCAGCCGCTCCAGACCGTACGTGTTGTCCTTGTCGGCGCGCAGGCCGGCGACCTGGTAGAACGGCTCGTCGGGGTGGAGCAGGTCGAACCGGTGCCGGAACTCGCCGAGGTAGTCGGTGATGTCGGTCAGCGGTAGCCGGTCGTCGCGCCACAGCGCCCGCCACGCGGTCTCGCCGACCGGGCCGTCGGTCGCGCGATGCAGGATCGCGAGCGCCAGGCGCAGTATCGCGAAGGTCTGCGACGGCAGTTCACAGGCGATCATGCGCAGCTGCGGGGCCTCCTCGAACAGGCCGAGCAGCGACACGTCGCGGCGCTGCCCGGCGGCATCCAGCACCGGGACCCACGCCTCGTCCAGCAACAAGAACCCGGCGGGATGCGGTGAGCCGGTCACGGTCACACCTCCTCTTGGTGGGTTGGGTCAGGCGGCGCGTTCGACGCGCAGCCCTTCGTGCGGGTCGTAGTGCAATGCGAAGCCCGCCACGGTGGCGGTGCCGTCGGTGTCGACGTCGAGGACGAGCTCACCGGCCAGCCACGCGCTGTCCTGCCAGGCGCTGAGGTCGATGCGTTGTTCGAGGGCGGCGATGACGTCGTCGATGACCTCCGGGGCGGTCATCGTGCGAGGCAGTGGCAGGGTGCAGCGGGCGATCTGCCGCGGCAGCGGCCACCGTGGGACGCTGCCGGTCGGCACCGCCGCGCCGCCCCCGTCGATCCAGGGTGGCACCACCAGGCCGTCCGGGGTGCGGACCAGTAGCAGGACGTCGAGGGTTTCGCCGTCGGTGTCGCGGACGTGACCGCGGGCGGTGCGCTCATCCGGGTTGCCGACGCCACCGGTGAGCCAGTTGATCAGCGATGCGCCGGGCTCCCCCGGCTCGGCGAGCCGGAAGCCGTCCGCCTTCAGACTCTTGGCGGTCGTCTCCTCCTCCGCCCGTGCCTGGGCCTCGGCCATTGCCGGCTGCCAGGCGGGTGGGCCGACCGGTGTGTCGCCGTAGGCGGCCTGGGTGAGGGGTGCGATGTCGGCTGGCAGCCGCAGCGCTTCGCCGTCCAGGTGTGGCAGCAGTACGGCGGCCGCCCGCAGCAGCGCTGAGGTCTGATAGACGCGGCGCGAGCCCGGGACGGGCTGCGGCGGTTCGGTGGTCCAGTCGGCGCCGGTGATCCAGCAGGTGGGTGTGGTGAGCCGGGCTGCACGTCCGGTGCGGGAGTGGCGGTGCAGCCGGCCGATGCGCTGCAGGATCAGGTCGACCGGGGCGAGGTCGGTGACGAGCAGGTCGAAGTCGATGTCGAGGGACTGTTCGGCGACCTGGCTGGCGACGACGACGTGCCGGTGCGGCCGGGCGGCGGTGCCGGGCGGCCCGAACGTCTCGCGCAGCCAGCGGTCTTTCGCGGCGCGGTCGACGGCCATGAACCGGGAGTGCGCGACGGCCACCGGTGTGTCGGGTCCGAGGGAGGCGCGCAGGTCGGCGGCGGTCTGCTGGACCCGGGCGACGGTGTTGCGCACGACCAGGGCGCAGCCGCCGTCGGCGAGTCGTTCGCGGAGCAGGTCGGCCAGGGCGGCTGGGTCGTCGTCGAGGCGGTGCAGCTGGACGGTGGCGCCGCGGCCGGAGTCGGCGCAGGTGGTCGCGGTGGCGCCTCGTTCGGCGGCGGAGACGGTGACCAGTGGGTAGCGCAGGTCGGTGCGCAGCGGCGCGTACGGGTCGATCTTCGGCTTGCCGCGGTCCCGCCAGCCGGGTTTGGGGGGCGGTCCGAGCCTCCCGCGGTCGTAGGCCTCCATGAGCTCTGCCCGGCGCTGCGCGGGCAGGGTCGCGGACAGCACCACGACTGGGACGCCGTAACCGCCGAGCCATTGCAGGGCGCGGTCGAGGAAGCGGCCCATGAAGACGTCGTAGGCGTGTGCCTCGTCGATGATGACGACCTTGCCGGCCAGGCCGAGGTGGCGCAGCACGAGGTGTTTGCTGCGCAGCGCGGCGAAGAGCAGCTGGTCGATGGTACCGACGACGAAGCTGGACAGCAGGGCGCGTTTGCCGCCGGCGAACCAGGCGTGGACACCGAGATCGGTGCCGCCGGCGTCCTGCGCGATACCGCTGGGTAGCGGGCGGTGCCGCAGGCGGTCGTATTCGGGGTTGAGGGCGGCTTTGCCGTGAGCGAGCCGGACGTCGCGTTCGCCGCGGCCGGTGTCAGCGTCGGGCAGCCGCTGCAGCCAGGACAGCATGCGCCCGAACATGGCGTCGCTGGTGGCCCGGGTGGGCAGCGCCAGGTAGCAGCCGGACGCCGAGGTCCGGCGGGCGAGGATCTCGGCCGCGGCCAGGGCGGCTTCGGTCTTGCCCTCGCCCATCGCCGCTTCGACGATCATCATGCCGGGTGCCGGCATGGTTTCGGCGAGTTCGGCGACAGTGCGCTGGACCGGTCGGGGTGCCGCGCCGGGCGGCAGGTCGAACCGGGCGGCGAAGAGCTCGTCGACGCCATGCGGTGTGGGGGCGGGCGTCCAGGGTGTGGGCAGGGCGAGGTGGTCCCAGCCGAGACGCAGCCGGTCGTCGTCGGTGCCGGCCAGCAGGTACGGGAAAAGCTCCTCGTCGCTGGCGATCCAGTCGGCGGTGATGACGAGGCCGGTGAGGGCGGCCTGGACCGGCTGCGACAGCGGGGCCTGGTCCCAGTCGGTGAGGCGGTCGCCCGCGCCGGACCGCTCGGCCATCCAGGCCAGCAGTTCCCGCTGGACGTCTTGCCAGGCGGGGTCGCCGAGCAGGTACGGGCGGCTCTGCACGCCTTGCAGCAGCTCGTCGGTGGGCGGGACGCCGTGATGGCCGCCGACGACGACGGCGTAGGGGTGAGGGTCGGCCCAGCCTTGGTCGTTGAGCCAGTCGGCGAGCACGACGTGGCCGGCGGCGGCGTGCGGCGCGAATCGCCGGTCGGCCTCGATCAGCGGGGCCTGGAAGGTCAGGCCCCGGTCGTGCATCCGGCGCGCGTACGGCTGGCTCTGGATGGCGAAGGCAGGGGTGGCCTTGCCGATGTCGTGGACGCCGGCGAGGAAGACGGCGAGTGTGCGGCCGTCCTTGTCGCCGCCGGGCAGTTCGTCGGCGATGCGGCGGCGGACCGCGGGGCTGAGCCAGTGTTCCCAGAGTCGGCCGGCGACGTCGGCGGAGTCCGCGAGGTGCCGCCACAGCGGCAGCCAGCCGACCGGGGCTGCGCCGGTGCGATCCGTCTTGCCCCACGCCGAGCGGGCCGCGTCGCTCAGCGGCGGCCCGCCTGTGCTGGTCGTCATGAGCGTCACGACGCCGTCCCTGGTGCGGGCCTGGCGGTGGGCAGCAGGGTGCTGGGGGCGCCGCTGTACGACAGGTACAGCACGTCGCGGGCCCGGGTCATCGCGACGAACAACAGGCAGCGTTCCCGCTGCAGGTCCTGGCGGTGGGCGTGCGGGTCGTCGGCGGCTGAGGTGACCGCGTTCGGGGCGGGCAGCACCCCGGCGTCGAGGCCGACGACGGCGAGGCAGCGGAACTCCAGGCCCTTCATGCCGTGCATGGTCGCGACGCGGACACCGATGACGCCGCGCTTGTCGTCGGCGACGTCGATGTTGGCGTCCTGCAGCGTGCGGCTGACGACGTCGACGACGCGGCCGGTGCGGGCGGCGACGCCGATGGCGTGTGGTTCGACGCCCTGGTCGAGCCAGGTGCCGACCTGTTCGATGAGCGCGTCGAGCTCCCCGTCGCGGTCGGTGTGGGTGGTGATGCTGGGGATGCCGCCGTGGGTGACGGCGCGGTATCCGCGTAGCGTGTCGTGTTCGTCGTCGAGGCCGAGGGTGTCGTCGCCGCTGAGCACGCGCACCGACAGGTCGAGGATTTCGTGGGTGGTGCGGTAGTTGACGGTGAGGCGCCGGGTCCGGCCCCGGACCTGGATGCCGACCTGCGCGAGCGAGACCTGGTTGTCGTAGATGCGCTGGTAGGGGTCGGCGAGCAGGAACATGTCGTTGGGTCCGGGGGCGACGAGAGCGCGTAGCAGCCGCCACTGCGCGGGGTGCAGGTCCTGGCCTTCGTCCACCACGAGGTGGCGGTACGGGGCGGGTCCGGTGCCGGCGATGGCGGCGGCCTCGTCGGCGAGCTGGGTGTGGGTGCGAAGACCGCCGGCGGTCATCTGGTCGACGACGGCCTGGACCGCGGCCCACACCTGGTCGCGGTGCGCGGCCCGCAGCCCTTCGCCCCGGCCGGTGCGGGCTGCGTCGCGGTACGCGTCGACGGTGGTCAGCCCTTGAGCCAGGATCACCTGCTCCCACTCGCGGCGCAGGAACGCGCCACCGTACTTTGTGATCCTTCCGGCGCGGTTCTGGTAGGTCGGACCCGCAGCGGCGGCCGCGGCCCACAGCGGGTCCAGTACCTCGTCGCTGCCGATCGTGAACTTCTTGCGCCGGCCACGGGTGACGATGTCATACGCCAGCCGGTCGATGCTGATCACGTCGATGCGGGCGCGGACCGTCGGCGTGTCGCACAGGCGGTCCAGCTGACGGTCGAGTGCCTCGGCGAGCGCGCGAGTGAACGTGGTCAGGAGCACCTTGCCACCGTCGTCCGGCAGCCGGCCGGCGAGGAACACGGCGCGGTGCAGGCCGGTGACGGTCTTGCCGGTGCCAGCGCTGCCGGTCAGCAGGGCTGGGCCGCTGTAGACGTCGCGGTAGGCGACGTCGCGCTGCGTCGGGTGCAGGAATGTCCGCCACAGGTCGAACGGGTGCTCCAGGATGGCGGCGAGCTCGATCGGGCCGTTGACGAACGCGATCCGATCCGGCGTCCGGCGGGCGGCCGCCGCGAGGTCGCGCGGGTCGACGTCGCCGGGTTCTTCGCCGAGCATGACCAGTCCGGATACTTCGCGCCAGATCTCGTCGGCGGGCAGACCGGCGGCGAAGCCGGTCAGTGCCGTTCGCTGTGTCTCGGGCAGCAGTTTGCAGAGGCTGAGCAGCTGCGGTTCGCTGTTGACCCGGCGCAGCAGCGGGATGAGGTCGGGGTCCACGCCCAGCCGGGTCAGTTCGGTGCCGGGCACGTGGTCGAGCACCCCGGCCGGTGCGGTGGCGGGCAGGTCGCTGGCGAACGCCTCGATGCGTTCCTGGTCACGGTCCTCGAGGATGCCGAGAGCGTGGTTGACCGTGAAGAGCCGGGTCGTGGCGTAGTGGTTGGCGTCGTCGTGCGGCAGGACGTCCTTGAGCAGGAACCTGGCGCCGCCGAGCGCGACGACGATGCCGCGATAGAAGTTGTTGACGCGGAACGTCCGCACGTTCGGGTCCCGGGCGCCGGTCAGTTTCTCCAGGTGCAGGCCGGCGTGCGTGTGCTCGGCGAACTTGCCGATCGCCGCGAACACGGCCCGCTGCACGGCCCGGGGCAGCGCCCCGTAACGCGGCAGAAAGTCTCGATCGATGGCCAGCTCGGCCATGCCGTCACTCCCCCATCCGTCCGGCGATCGGTGTGACAGTATTGTGAACCTAGACCACACGCAAAATCAATATGGACCGGGTTCACGAACTGATGGCCGATGGGCGGTCCACCGAACAGCCGTTGCACTCCGGCTGGCGCTGCCGTTCCCGGTACAGTGACGGTCGTGAAGGCCGCCGACCGCCTCAAGGACCGCTACGAGGTGCGGCGCCCGATCGCCCGCAGCGGCATGGGCGAGGTGTGGGAGGCCCGGGACACGCAGCTCGACCGGACCGTCATCGTCAAGACCATCAACCCCGGCCGGTTCACCGTGGATCTCCTGCGCCGGTTCCGCCGTGAGGCGCGCCTCACGGCGCGGCTGGACCATCCGGGCGTGCCCGCCGTGTTCGACCTCGACAGCCACGACGGCGAGCCGTACCTCGTCCTGCAGAGAATCGAGGGCATCCCCCTGACTGATCTCATCGCCGGGCAGGACGAGCTCCCGATCGCCCGGGTGTGCTCGATCGGGGCGCAGATCAGCAGCGTCCTGCTCGCCGCCCACCGCATCGGCCTGGTCCACCGTGACCTCAAGCCGGGCAACGTGATGGTGGAACGCAACGGTGCGGTCAAGGTTCTCGACTTCGGCGTCGCCGTGATCGACGACGACGAGCGGTACTCCAGGATCACCCGGACCGGCGAAGGTCCCGGCACGGTCGGCTACATGGCGCCGGAGCAGATCGACGGCGCGGCCACCGACCACCGCACCGACCTCTACGGCCTGGGCGGCGTCCTGTTCGACCTGCTGACCGGTCAGCCGCCGTTCGGCGACGCCACGACGATGACCACGGTGCGACGTCAGCTGGGCAGTCCGCCGCCGCGTCCGTCACTGCTGCGGCCACAGATTCCCGAGGCTCTCGACGACCTGGTATACACGCTGCTCGCGCTGCACCCCGATGACCGGCCGGCCGACGCGGCCGAGGTGTACGAGGTCCTGGCGGCGCTGGCCGACGACCCGCCGCCGATCCCCGGGGTGATCAGCGACGAGCTCGACCCGGTCCGCGCGTACGCGGCCGTCGTCGGGCGGCAACCGGTCCGGCACGGCATCGCGCCGAACACCACCGGCGGGTTACCCGACCGGGTCGCGGAGGCGGACCAGCAGTTCGCGCAAGGCAATGTCCGGGTCGCCGCACGGCTGTGGCGAGAACTGGCCGACGAATACGCCAACGACCATCCACTGTCGATCGAGTACCGGCTCCGCGCCGCCCGCGCGCACGTCGCGGCGGGCGAACGCGACCGTGCACTGCGCCAGTTCGAGGCAGTGCTCGCGGATCTGGCGCGGGCCGACGGCGCCAAGCACCCACGGGCGCAGACCCTGCGGGCGGAGATCGAGCAGTTACGGTACGGCGCACCATGACGCTCACCCCGCCGCCCGGTCGACGAGAACCGTCCGACGGTCGCTGAACCGCCGCGGCAACAGCGCCGCCTTCTGCTCCGGGAAGCCGCGGCCGGTACGGCGGAACACCAGGGCGCAGGTCTGCCCCCGGATCTCGGTGGTAAGCGCGCGCCGTGCCAACGGCGGGTACATCACGCCGTGCTTGAGCCAGGCGGCCTCTTCGCCGTGCGCGTCGAAGCCGCGGCCGCTCGCGGCGTGACCGAACGCGTCGTGGACGGCACGGAACATGTCGTTCTCACCGTCGCTGAGGTACGGGTGCGGGTTGCCCGTCGCCGCACTGGCGAACACCCGCAGCCGGCGGTGACGTACATCCTCGACCATCGCCGCGGCGTCCGGATACGGGTCGTCGTCGACGACGCGGACCGCGACGCCGAGTCCGCCGAACTCCACCCGGCCGATAAGGAACTGGTACTGCCGCATCGTGTGGGCACAAAACTCGGCGTACGCGACGAAGGCGCGCTCGTCGCGGCCAGGAGCGGCCAGGTATGCGTCGGCGATGGCGTTGCCGAGCGCCGGGTCGAGCCGCACCCGGGCGTAGGCCACCGAGTCACGGACCCGCCCCGAGTACCGGCGGACACCCTCACGCAGGTATGCGACAGGCTCGAAGGACGGTAGCGGTGGAGCGGACAGTGCGGACGCGAACAATCGTGTTCATGATCCCCCTTCAGTCGTGGTGGACGGTCGGACGGTCGACGTGCACGACATGCCGCTCACGGAGCGGCGGACCGGCCTGCCGCTCTCTGCGCAGCAGTTCGCCGAGCATCCGGATCTCGGATACCCGCCGGTCGTGGTGAACCTTGGCGAACTTACCGATGCTGGTGCTGTGCCCCCGCCGAGCCATGACCCCTCCTTGGTTGTGACCACGACGAGCGTAGCGTGATCCGCATTGTGAACACAAGCCACAAACATCTTTAGAGGTGGTACTGTTCACGCGTGACGAGCGAGCATAACCCGGTCATCGGCGATGCCACCCTGACGGCCAGTGGCATCGCCCAGCTGGCCAACGTCGGCCGAGCAGCGGTGAGCAACTGGCGGCGGCGCTACGCGGACTTCCCCGTGCCGGTCGGCGGGACCCCGGCCAGCCCCAGCTTCAACGCCCGCGACGTCGAAGAATGGCTGCGCCGACAGGGCAAGCTCCACCAGGCCGCAACTGAGCAGTGGGCATGGCGCCACATCGAGAGCTATCAGCCAGCCGCCCAGATCGGCGACGCCCTCGGTATCGCCGGCGCCTACCTGCTTGCCCGGGCAGCCCAGCCAGCGGCACGCGCCGGCCTGCTCACCCCCAAACAGCTCACCACGCAACTCCGAGCCATCGACCGCGAGCTCGCCACGCTCGTCGGCCGCGTCCTGCCCGACCAATGGGGACCGCAACTGACCACGATCCTGCGCACCGTCGACCAACTCGCCCAGGAACAGGACCCCGAGGCCGCATTCGAGTTCCTCCACAACCGCTACGTCACGTCCGCCCAGTCGATGTCCGGCCTCGCCGGCACCCCCGACCAGGTCGCCGACATCATGCTGGCCATCGCCGGACCCGGCACCCACACCCTCGACTTCACCTGCGGCACCGGATCGATCCTGCGCATGGCCGCCGACCGCGCGCTCGCAACCGGCGTCCCAACCCGCTACTTTGCGCAGGAAATCAAACCCCAGTACGCGCTCATCGCACTGCTCCGCCTCTGGTTCGTCCACCACCGCGGCCGCCGAGCCGGACAACCCGTCGAACGTCCCGAACTGCGCATCGACGACAGCATGCTCGCCGACGCGTTCCCCGACCTACGCGCCGACGTCGTCGTCGCGAACTTCCCGTTCGGCCTGCACGACTGGGGGCACGACCAGCTCGCCTACGACCCGCGCTGGGGCTACGGCCTGCCCCCGCGGACCGAACCGGAACTGGCATGGGTACAACACGCGCTCGCCCACCTCGCACCCGGCGGCACCGCCGTCGTGCTCATGCCGCCGGCCGCGGCGCTCCGCCCGGCAGGCCGACGCATCCGAGCCGAACTCGTCCGACGCGGAGCCCTTCGCGCCGTCATCGCACTCCGCGCTGGCCTCATGCCACCAGTCGGCATCGGCCTGCACATCTGGGTTCTCACCCAACCCGACGATCCACGACCGAACGCCGACCGGATCCTGTTCGTCAACGCCGCTGTCGCCGGTCCCCTCACCGAACTCATCAGCGAGGCATGGCACAGTTACCGCACAGGCCAGCACCAGGACAACCCTGGCGTCCACCGCACTGTCGCGGCCGTGGAAATCCTCGACGAACAGGTCGACCTCACGCCGCAGCGCTACCTGCCACCCCCGGACGGCGCCGCCATCGACCCAGACCACACGATAGCCGCCATCGGCGACCTCGACCGGCTCCTCGCCGGCCTCCGCCACGGACTGCCCGCCGTACAGCCGGCAACAGCCACAGCACCGCTCCGCAGTGCCCCGCAGGCGGCTCTGGCCGACCTGATCCGCTCCGGCAGCGTAGCGGTCTTACGCTCACCGAACCGCACTCGAACGACGACGTCCGAACCCGTCAACGAGGCGACGCGCGTACGTCCCGGTGACATCCTCATCCCCGTCGTCGGCCGCGACTTCGTCGCCCGAGTCGCCACAACAGACGAAGAGCTGCAGCCCGACTTCCAGGCACTCCGTGTCGACCCGGACCGGTTCGACCCCTGGTTCGTCGCGGGAGCCCTGTCCCGCAGGGACAACATCCGCGCCGCGAGCCGCACGTCCACCGGCGGAACACCCCGGATCGACCCCAAACGACTAACCATTCCGGTCCTCGCCCTGCACGAACAACAGCAGTACGGCCGAGCGTTCCGCCAACTCGCCGACTTCCGCGCAGCCCTCGAACACGCCGGAGCCACTGGTGCCGCACTCTCCCACGCGATCAGCGAAGGCCTGACCTCAGGCACCCTCACACCCAACTGACCGAGACGACCAACGCCCGAGCCGACCGTCGTGGTGGCCGGCCAACCCGTGGTTTTTCGCCAGGCCCGAGTGCGACAATGCTTTCCCAGTCATCGCACTGTTGGATCGACGTCGTCAGCAAGTGAACAAAATCGACCATCTTGATCTTCAACGCACCAGGTCAGGAAGTGTCGTCCCCGCGCATGCGGGGGTGGTCCCTGTCTATGGCTGGGCGCCTGGGGCGTACGACCGTCGTCCCCGCGCATGCGGGGGTGGTCCCGTCGACGTGTTGCTCTTGTTGGGCAGCGAGCCGTCGTCCCCGCGCATGCGGGGGTGGTCCGCTGAAGATCGAGCCGGACAAGTCGATGAAGTAGTCGTCCCCGCGCATGCGGGGGTGGTCCCCACCGCCAACTCAAGGATTCGGCATGCTCGGCGTCGTCCCCGCGCATGCGGGGGTGGTCCTGCGGAGGTTGGCCTACCGATTCAAGTACGCAAGTCGTCCCCGCGCATGCGGGGGTGGTCCGCGGGACACGCCGGTGTACGTCGCCACGGCGATGTCGTCCCCGCGCATGCGGGGGTGGTCCGCCGCTGCTGACGGCCGGAGCGGGGGTTCGGCGGTCGTCCCCGCGCATGCGGGGGTGGTCCGTTGCTCGTCGGGGGAAGCGCCACCCGGAGGGGGTCGTCCCCGCGCATGCGGGGGTGGTCCCGGCAGTAGAACTGCTATTCTTTGTCACAGCGTGTCGTCCCCGCGCATGCGGGGGTGGTCCCTCGCCGGCGACGTCGACCCGCTCGACCGCCTCGTCGTCCCCGCGCATGCGGGGGTGGTCCCGTCCACTGTGGAGCGCGTGACCAAGGAAGCGCGTCGTCCCCGCGCATGCGGGGGTGGTCCCCTGCCCCACACCCCGGACGGCGCCGACCTGCAGTCGTCCCCGCGCATGCGGGGGTGGTCCTGTGGAGTCGCCGGCGAAGCCCGCCGGCGCCGTGTCGTCCCCGCGCATGCGGGGGTGGTCCCGACAGGTGAGGGTTCCGGTTGGTGTCTGCCGCGTCGTCCCCGCGCATGCGGGGGTGGTCCCTTCCCAGCCTTCTCCGGCAACCTCGCCCGGCCGGTCGTCCCCGCGCATGCGGGGGTGGTCCTACGTCTGCCGAGCCGGCAGCGCTAAGCCGTTTGTCGTCCCCGCGCATGCGGGGGTGGTCCTTGTCGTACAGCTTGGTACCGAAGAACAGGACGTGTCGTCCCCGCGCATGCGGGGGTGGTCCTCGGCCGCCGCAGCGGCCGGATCGAGGCGCACGGTCGTCCCCGCGCATGCGGGGGTGGTCCTGGCCCCGGGACGGCCGCAGAGCGCATCTCGCGGTCGTCCCCGCGCATGCGGGGGTGGTCCCTCGTCAGCGCGAGAGCAAGCCCAACGCCGCGTGTCGTCCCCGCGCATGCGGGGGTGGTCCTCCAACGACATCAAGCGGATCTGCCGGCGGCTCGCGGCGTCGTCCCCGCGCATGCGGGGGTGGTCCCTGGTGGGCCTCGCCGGCGCGGACACGCCACTCGTCGTCCCCGCGCATGCGGGGGTGGTCCGGCCATTGAGCTGCTGATACATGGGGAGGGGCGGTCGTCCCCGCGCATGCGGGGGTGGTCCGGCGCTCCCACGCCGCCCACCAGAAGCCCGGCTGTCGTCCCCGCGCATGCGGGGGTGGTCCGGGGGTACGTTCGAACACGTGTTTCAGGAGAGGGTCGTCCCCGCGCATGCGGGGGTGGTCCCTGGCGGGTACCGACAGGAACGAGTAGACGTCGGTCGTCCCCGCGCATGCGGGGGTGGTCCTCCCGGTGACCCGCCGTTCGCGGTGGCAGTCCCGTCGTCCCCGCGCATGCGGGGGTGGTCACGACCCGCCCGTGCCGCCCGCGCCGGTCGTGGTGTCGTCCCCGCGCATGCGGGGGTGGTCCCGAAACCGGCGCTGCCCTCGGCATGAATCGGCGGTCGTCCCCGCGCATGCGGGGGTGGTCCCGAGCTTGCGGAGCCCGCTCGTGGCGCCAGTACGTCGTCCCCGCGCATGCGGGGGTGGTCCGCGCGGCGGCGCCGCCGACAGCCAGGCCCTCCCGTCGTCCCCGCGCATGCGGGGGTGGTCCCCAGCCCGGAGGATGGAACGCACGGTGAAGATCGTCGTCCCCGCGCAT
>NZ_BMPI01000050.1:86514-88761 GCF_014647515.1 Dactylosporangium sucinum
GGTGCCGACGTTGGCGCGGAGCTGGGGGATGTCGTCGTCCCCGCGCATGCGGGGGTGGTCCCGAGGGCAGCAGAGGCAGGTCGACGCAGATCAGGTCGTCCCCGCGCATGCGGGGGTGGTCCCGCCGTGCTCAGGAACACGTTGGCGGCGTCGAAGTCGTCCCCGCGCATGCGGGGGTGGTCCTCCGTCGACCATCGAAAGGTGCGAAGAGCGGCCGTCGTCCCCGCGCATGCGGGGGTGGTCCACGAGCCACATCCCCTGACAGGCTCGTTGAGGTTCGTCGTCCCCGCGCATGCGGGGGTGGTCCTCCTGAGTGAACCACACGGGGAACACGCCGTTTGTCGTCCCCGCGCATGCGGGGGTGGTCCGGTGCATCTCACCCTAGAAATGGGCGAGTCAGTGTCGTCCCCGCGCATGCGGGGGTGGTCCCGGAAGCTGAGCGGCAAGGCTTCCAGGTGCGGCGTCGTCCCCGCGCATGCGGGGGTGGTCCGTCATAGCTTTCAATGACGTACTTGGGGTCGGGCGTCGTCCCCGCGCATGCGGGGGTGGTCCCTCGAACACGTACACGAGATCGGCCTGCCCGAGGTCGTCCCCGCGCATGCGGGGGTGGTCCGCGTTACGCCGTAATGGTTCGGTGGGGCAAGGCGTCGTCCCCGCGCATGCGGGGTGGTCCGTGGCTGTGACGTGGCCGGCTTCGACGGCCGGTGTCGTCCCCGCGCATGCGGGGGGTGGTCCCTGGTCCGTGAACTCGAGGCGGCGCGGCAGAGCGTCGTCCCCGCGCATGCGGGGGTGGTCCGGAGGCGGAGCGAGCCGAGGCGCGGCGAGCCGCGTCGTCCCCGCGCATGCGGGGGTGGTCCGTTCAGGGCAGTCCACACGCGGAACATCGTGAGGTCGTCCCCGCGCATGCGGGGGTGGTCCCATCAACTTGTCGATGTAGACGGTCGTGGTGGCGTCGTCCCCGCGCATGCGGGGGTGGTCCGATCTTGACGTCGATCATCTGCAGCGTTTTCAGGTCGTCCCCGCGCATGCGGGGGTGGTCCTACCCCGGGACGCTCCCCCTCGCCTCCTGAGCCGTCGTCCCCGCGCATGCGGGGGTGGTCCCTCGACGCGACGGACAACGGTCTCGTCGGTGCGGTCGTCCCCGCGCATGCGGGGGTGGTCCCGACGATCCCGGGCGCCGTGGTGGTCCAGCCAAGTCGTCCCCGCGCATGCGGGGGTGGTCCTGTCCAAGGACAAGCTGATTCTCATCAGCATCAGTCGTCCCCGCGCATGCGGGGGTGGTCCCGCGCCGGCGCGCACGACCTCGGTGTACGGCCCGTCGTCCCCGCGCATGCGGGGGTGGTCCCTACATCGCGTTCGCCGTCAAGCCCAGCACCGGGTCGTCCCCGCGCATGCGGGGGTGGTCCCCACGGGTCGCCGTTGTCGTTGGCGGGGGTGAGGTCGTCCCCGCGCACGCGGGGGTGGTCCCGCACTGGGCGTGGCGCAGCAGACGGCGCCGCTGTCGTCCCCGCGCACGCGGGGGTGGTCCCGCTGGATCACCGCGGCCCGGGAGTCGGGCAAGGTCGTCCCCGCGCACGCGGGGGTGGTCCCTGGCACCGAGATTCACGGTGCGGGTTGCGTACGTCGTCCCCGCGCACGCGGGGGTGGTCCCCTCGGCGTGATCTGGCTGGCGGGAGTCGTCCTGTCGTCCCCGCGCACGCGGGGGTGGTCCCCGGTGTACGTCTCGTCCCACGTCGGGTTCTGCGTCGTCCCCGCGCACGCGGGGGTGGTCCCTCGTCGACGTGGCAGGCCCGGATCAACACCTCGTCGTCCCCGCGCACGCGGGGGTGGTCCCTGGCGGCTCAACCTCGGCCGCACCCCCGGCCGGTCGTCCCCGCGCACGCGGGGGTGGTCCCCAAAAGCCCGTCGCCCTGGCCGTCTGGGCGTTGTGTCCCCGCGCACGCGGGGGTGGTCCTGCCATTCACGGCCACCTTAGCAAGGACGGTTTGTCGTCCCCGCGCACGCGGGGGTGGTCCCAGCCGTGCGCAAATTGGCGTGGTGCCGATCCTGTCGTCCCCGCGCGCGCGGGGGTGGTCCCCGTGAGCCCGCCGGCCCCTGCACAGCAATGTGGTCGTCCCCGCGCACGCGGGGGTGGTCCGTTCAGGAACACGAGGGTGTAGCCGGAGATTCGGTCGTCCCCGCGCACGCGGGGGTGGTCCGTTGCGGCGGAACACCTCACTCGCGTGCGTGATGTCGTCCCCGCGCACG
>NZ_BMPI01000050.1:88851-90085 GCF_014647515.1 Dactylosporangium sucinum
ATGGTCCGGCCATCCACTGGCCGCAGATCCGGGAGCTGCTGTCGTCCCCGCGCACGCGGGGGTGGTCCAAGCTCCCCCACACCCCTACGTCACCCGGCGTCGTCGTCCCCGCGCACGCGGGGGTGGTCCGGATGCTCTGCACAAAGAGGGCGGCTACGCCTCGTCGTCCCCGCGCACGCGGGGGTGGTCCCTGTCGATCGATCCACCGCATGGTGAATGTGCCGTCGTCCCCGCGCACGCGGGGGTGGTCCGTGCTGGCAGATCCCGGCCAACAGCGGCGTCTGGTCGTCCCCGCGCACGCGGGGGTGGTCCCGGGTGCGGACTTGGGCGGGTCGACGGCCGGGAGTCGTCCCCGCGCACGCGGGGGTGGTCCGTGCTGGCAGATCCCGGCCAACAGCGGCGTCTGGTCGTCCCCGCGCACGCGGGGGTGGTCCCGGGTGCGGACTTGGGCGGGTCGACGGCCGGGAGTCGTCCCCGCGCACGCGGGGGTGGTCCCGACACGGCGTACGAGCGCTCGGAGAACGCGTCGTCGTCCCCGCGCACGCGGGGGTGGTCCTCAGCACATCGACGTCGTGAGCCAGCGCGACATGTCGTCCCCGTGCACGCGGGGGTGGTCCCGGGTCCGCGGCCACCGCGTCACAGCCGGGGATGTCGTCCCCGCGCACGCGGGGGTGGTCCCGGTGGCGCACCGGGGGCCTCCGCTACGCAGAGGTCGTCCCCGCGCACGCGGGGGGTGGTCCGATGACCGGAGCGCGGCTCGTTCCTGAGGCCTCGCCGTCCCCGCGCACGCGGGGGTGGTCCCATCCGCACGGACCTGGTCCAGCTGTAGCAGTTGTCGTCGCCGCGCACGCGGGTTTGGTCCGCCGGCGGGGTGGTGCGAGGTCGGGTGTGCCCGGCCGTCCCCGCGTACGCGGGGGTGGTCCCGTGTGGACGATTCGGTCGGGCAAGACGTCGTCCCCGCGCACACCTACCGCGTCCGTTGCCGACAGCGTGCCTTCAGACGCATAACTGACCCTTTGCGCAATCTGGCCCACGCGCAGACGCTCATTTGCGCATGCACTCCATGTATTCGTGCTCACTCGCCACTTGAACCCACCCTCGCCGATCTGCAGGCTGACCTGCGCACACAGCAGCAGCGACGACCCTACTGGGCACCATCTAGTGTTGCGTGATGCTGGTTGCGTTATGTCGGGTCGGTCGTCGATCCTGGTGTGATGCTGACCGAAGGCCAGCT
>NZ_BMPI01000051.1 GCF_014647515.1 Dactylosporangium sucinum
CCCCCTACAACCCGGACAAACACGGCGCACTCCAAGCCCTCCAACAACCGGCGGCTTGACACAGGGCTACTCATGCGCCCTCCGCTCCGCTCCGGACGCCTGAGCTCCACTCTGAACTCATGATGAGCGGCCTCCTCCGCTTCGCTCCGGAACCGCTCATGTCGGCGACAGCCGCTTGGAGAGCTGCCGGGCGAGCGGGGCCGCGGCGGCGACCGCCACGCCGACGAGCGGGGCGCCGGCCCGGGCGGTGAGCGCGCCCTGCAGCGTCGGCAGGTTGAGGATGCCGGCCCCGACCGACGCCCGGATGTTCTCGGCCGTCGGCTTGTCCAGGGCAGTGACCTGCGGCCTCCCGTACCGGTGGGCGTACCAGGCGGCCAGCCCGGCCGGCACGAACCAGTGCTTGCGGCGGCCGACCGCGGCGCTCGCGGCGACCACGGCCGTCCCCGCGAGCGTGGCCGCCGGCAGGGACGGCTCGGCGCCGTGCACCTCGGCCCGGGAGAGAGCGGTGACCGTGTACGTGTGGGCGAAGACCGTCGCCGCCGGCAGCCAGGCCTTGCGCAGCCGCCCGCCCGAGGCGCCCAGCAGCACGTCGAGCGCCCGGCAGGCGGCCATCGCGGCCGGCCCGGCGGCGGTGTTCTTCAGCCGGAGGTCGTACGCCCAGACCGTGCCCGCGAGCGGGACCGCGACGGCGAGCGCCCGCCGGCCGCCGGCCAGCCCAGCCACGGCGACCCCGGCCGCGGTCAGCCCGGCCGCGATGCCGAGGGCCGTGCCCGGCGCGATCCGGCCCGACGGGATCGGCCGCTCCGGCCGCTCGACCGCGTCGAGGTGCCGGTCGGCCCAGTCGTTGGCGGCCATGCCGGCCCAGTACAGCAGCACCGAGGAGCCCGCCAGCCCGGCCGTCCGCGGGCCGAGCCGCCCCGCCGCCGCGGCGCCGGCGACGACGTCACCCGGCACCGACAGCGCGGCGGGAGCCCGGACCAGCTCGGCCAGTTCCCGCCAGCCGGGCCTCCCGGGCGTCCCAGTCCTCCCGGGCCTCATCCGAGCGTCCCGGTGAACTCGGCCAGCACCGCGAACTGCGCGGCGAGCGAGTGGTCGACGTCGCCGAGCGGGTCCTTGAAGAAGAACGCCAGCTCGGTGAGCGGCCCCGACCGCCCGGCCCGGTGCGCGGCGGCGGCCAGCCGGGCGAGGTCGAGCACCAGCGGCGCGGCGAGCGCGGAGTCGCAGCCGTGCCAGGTGAACTCCATCCGCATCGGCGTGCCCAGGAAGCCGGCGAACGTGATCAGGTCCCACGCCGTCTTGAAGTCGCCGATGTCCGGCACGAACTCGATGCGGGTGTGCCCGTCCGGCTGGTAGCCGAGGGTCTCCTTGAGCACGCGCTGCTTGCTCGCCGACTTGGCCGCGTTGGCCGCCGGCTCGGCGAGCGTCGCCCCGTCGCCGCCGCCCAGCAGGTTGATGCCCGACCACGAGCGCACCTGCAGGTTGCGCATGGCGAACATCGGCGCGAGCACCGCCTTGAGCAGCGTCTCGCCGGTCTTGCCGTCGTGACCCCCGTAGGGCACGCCCCGCTCGACCGCCAGCTCGTGCAGCGCCGGCAGCCGCGCGCCCGTCGACGGCGTGAAGTCCACGAACGCGCAGCCCGCCGTGAACGCCGCGTAGGCGGCGAGCGCGCTCGGCGGGAGCACGGCGCCGGGCCCGGCGAGCGCCTCGCGCAGGGCGTCCAGCCGGTCGTGCGCCGGGTGCGGCGCCGGGGCCGCCTCGGTGGACGCGACGTTCACCACGACGACGCGCTCCAGGCGGTACCGCTGCCGGAAGTCCTCGATGTCGGAGGCCATCGCGGCGGCGGTCTCGGCCTGGGTCGCCCCGTGCGGGAGCGGCCGGATGTCGTCGTCCACCGCGGCCAGCTCACTGTGGAGCGTGTCGACCAGGCGGGCTGGGACGACCCCGGCGGCGGCGAGCGCCTCGGCCTTCTTCACCAGCCCGGTCGTGGCGATGTCGTGGCCGCCGAACGCCAGGTCGCCGTAGGCCGGCAGGCGTGCCGACCGTAACGCCGGATGCTCGGTGACGCATCCGATGGGCTCCGTGAGCCCCGCGCGCAGCGCCGCTGCGCCGACAATGCTGGTGACGGCAACCGATCCACGGGCACCGACCAGCCACACACCCGTACGCACGCGGGCCTCCCTCAGCGGTCTCCTCAAGGCATGGTCCATGGGCGACATCGCCGACTGTCGCTGCATGCAGCAGCCTAAGACTCGTTCATGTGCTTCCGCCAGTACCTACCGAACTTTTATCTTGACCTGCATTACTTTTGTTGGGAACTGCGAAAGCGTGCCCGAACCACCCACCGCTCCGCGGCCGTCCACGCCGACGTGGTCACCAGGTAGATGCCGGCGGCGAGCGGCACGAAGGGCGCGAACGCGACGGTGGCGAACTGCAGCGCGCCGACGAGCCCGGGCGTCCCGGCGGGCAGCTGCCGCCGGTTCCAGACCGCGACGACGATCAGCGCCGCGACCACCAGCCAGCCGGCGAGCATGGCCGGCTCGGTGAGCAGCCGGTGGCTGAGGTCGGCGCCGAGGAACCCGTACCCCCGCAGCCGCCCGCCGGTGAACTCGCGGTACAGCAGCCACACGAACGGCGCCTGCAGGAGGCTCGGCACGAGCCCGGCGAACGGCCCGGTCCCCTCCCGCCGCATGAGCTCGGCGGTCTTCTCGGCGAGCACGACCGGCTCGCCCCCGTGCCGCTCCCGCAGCTCCTGCAGCTGCGGCGCGAGCCGGGTGCGGACGTTCTCCGCCCGATAGGCGCGGAGGCTGAGCGGCAACAGGGCCAACCGCAGCAGCACGGTGGCGACGACGATGGCGGCCGGCATCGACCCGAGGGAGCCGGCGAACCAGGACAGCACGACATGAACCACTGGACGTTTCCTTCCGCTGTGCGCAGGCCGCGGCGCAGCGCTCACGCCTGGAGGCAGGCGGGCGCGCCGGGACCCGGCAGGGTCTCAGTTGCAGAACAACGGCGAGATCGGCTCAACCCGTCGGGGGAGCCGCGAAAGGATCAACGTCCAGGCGCGCGGGGACGCGGCCGCCCGGCCGCGTCGGGATCGGCCGACCGGATGCGGGAGACCCGCCCGGCCCGGACCCGGACCGGCACCACGCGGGCGCGGGTGTCCCCGGCCGGCGGGTTCGCCATGAGCCGCATCGCCAGCACGATGGCCAGCGCGGCCAGCACCGCCGTCGCCACCGCGACGACGTCGCCCGGCGTGGTGACACTCGACCACGCGGCGAAGAGGGTGGTCATCGACCACGACATGCCCTCAACCGTACCGCCGACCCGCAACCCTCGGGCGGAGAGTTCTCGCGGTGGGCGGACTGGCGCAGCAACGCATCGTCGATGTCGGCGGCCACGTCGCATCCTCGGCGGGAGCAGCCCGCACCTTGGCGGATCAGGACAAAGCGGGGGTCAACCTGAGGGAATTCACAGGTTGAACCCCTAGGTGATGGCATTCAGGTGCGATCCGGATGGCCCGAACCCGCACACTGTCCGTAGTGTCGGCGACGTGGCACTCATCGAGACGCGTGCGCTGACGAAGCGCTACGGGGGTGGCGTCACCGCCCTGTCGGAACTCACCCTGGCCGTGGAGCCGGGGATCATCGGGCTGGTCGGGGCCAACGGCGCCGGCAAGTCGACGTTTATCAAGATCATGCTGGGTCTGCTTCAGCCGACCGCCGGTGAGCTGCGCGTGCTCGGGCTCGACCCGACGACCCACTCGGAGGAGGTGCGGGCCCGGGTCGGGTACATGCCCGAGCACGACTGCCTGCCGTCCGAGGTGTCGGCCGCCGAGTTCGTCACGCACCTCGCGCGCATGAGCGGGCTGCCCGCCAACGCGGCCCGCGAGCGCGCGTCGGAGGCGCTGCGCCACGTCGGGCTCTACGAGGAGCGGTATCGGCAGATCGGCGGCTACTCGACCGGCATGAAGCAGCGGGTCAAGCTGGCCCAGGCGCTCGCCCACGACCCCGACCTGCTGCTGCTGGACGAGCCGACCAACGGCCTCGACCCGGCCGGCCGCGACGCGATGCTCGAGCTGGTGCACCGCATCGGCAACGAGTTCGGCATCTCGATCGTGGTCTGCTCGCACCTGCTCGGCGAGGTCGAGCGGATCTGCGACTCGCTGGTCGCGATCGACGGCGGACGCCTGCTGCGCTCCGCCACCGTGTCGGACATGACGACGAGCCGCGACGTGCTCACGGTCGAGGTCGCCGAGGGCGTCGACCTGCTCACCAAGCGGCTCGCGGAGCTGGGCATCCCGGCCACCCGCGAGGGCCTGTCGCTCACCGTGCCGATGGACACCGAGGACGTCTACGACCGCATCCTCCAGGCCGTGGCCGAGCTCGACCTGCCCCTGCACCGGCTCGACCAGCGCCGGCACCGGGTCGCCGAGCTGTTCCAGAGCCCCGCCGTCACCAGCCCAGCACCCCAGGAGGTCGGCCGTGGCGCCGCAAACTAGTGTCATCCACGACATCGGCTACCAGCGGTACAAGGGTGCCCGCCTCGGCCGGTGGTATGCGAACCGCTCGCTCTACGAGCACAGCCTGCGCACGGCGTTCGGCATCGGCCGTGGCGCGAAGGCGAAGATCTTCCCGTGGCTGGTGATCGGCATCGTGCTCGGCGTGGCGATCGTCGAGATCGCCGTCCGGTCGATCACCGGCGAGGCCCTCATCACGTACCGCGGCTTCGCCGCCGGCCTGTCCTTCCCGATCATGCTGTTCCTGGCCGTCGTCGCGCCCGAGCTGGTGTCGCGCGACCTGCGGGACCGCACGCTGCCGCTGTACTTCTCGCGGCCGCTCAGCCGGTCGGACTACGCGCTGGCGAAGTACTCCGCCCTGGCGACGGCCGTGCTGCTCCTGCTGGGCGTGCCGCAGCTGCTCATCTACATCGGCGCCATCTTCACCCGCACCGACGGGTTCTCCGGCGCCATGAAGGAGCTCGGCGACATGGGTCCCGGCCTGGCCGGAGCCCTGATCCGCGCGGTCGTCCTCGCCGGCGTCGCGATCCTGGTCGCCTCCACGACCGGGCGCCGGGCGTTCGCCGCCGCCTTCATCGTCGGCGTCTTCGTCATCACCGCGCCCGTCGTCGGCATCCTCAGCGCGCTCGGCAACGAGACGCTGCTGCACCTCGCCTTCCTGGCCAACCCGATGACCCTGCTCCAGGGTCTGGAGCAGTGGATCTTCGGCCGGCCGGGCGGCGAGGGGATGCCGATCGGCGACATGGGCCCGGTCTACGGCGTCGGAGCGGTCGCGCTGCTCGCCGGGACGCTCCTCCTGCTGCTGGCCCGTTACCGGAAGGTGGCCGCCTGACATGAGCACCGTCGACCTGCAGCACGTTTCCCGGTGGTACGGCAACGTCGTGGCCGTCAACGACGTCACCATGACGCTCGGGCCGGGCGTCACCGGCCTCCTCGGGCCGAACGGCGCCGGCAAGACCACCCTGCTGCACATGATGTCCGGGTTCCTCGCGCCGTCGAAGGGCGAGCTGACCGTCGACGGGACGCCGGCCTGGCGCAACCCCGACGTGTACAAGATCCTCGGCCTGGTCAGCGAGCGGGAGTCCGTCCACGGGTTCCTCACCGGCAAGGAGTTCGTCGTGGCGAGCGCCCGCCTGCACCGGCTGCCGCAGCCGGAGGAGGCCGCCCGCCAGGCCCTCGCCCTGGTCGAGATGGAGCCCGCGCAGGACCGGCGCATCGATACGTACAGCAAGGGCATGCGCCAGCGGATCCGCGTCGCCGCCGCCCTGGTCCACGACCCCGGCGTCCTCCTGCTCGACGAGCCCTTCAACGGCATGGACCCGCGGCAGCGGTTCCACATGATGGACCTGCTGCACAAGATGGGCGACGACGGCCGCACCGTGCTGTTCTCCTCGCACATCCTGGAGGAGGTCGAGCAGGTCTCCGGCACCGTCCAGGTGATGGTCGCCGGCCGGCTGGCCGCCTCCGGCGACTTCCGCACGATCCGGCGGCTGATGACCAACCGCCCGCACGTGTTCACGATCCGCTCCAGCGACGACCGCCGGCTCGCGGTCGCGCTGATCGGGCAGCCCTCGGTCAAGGGCGTCGAGGTCGACGCCGCCGGCCTGCAGGTCCGCGCCTCCGACTACGGCACGTTCACGCGGGCCCTGCCCCGGATCGCGCTCAAGGAGGGCGTCCGCGTGCGCCAGCTGCTGCCCGCCGACGAGTCCCTGGAAAGCGTCTTCTCCTACCTGGTGGGTGCCTGATGAACCCGACGATCGCCCGGATCACCGCCCGTGGCCTGCTCGGCCGGCGCCGCATCTGGCTGCTCGTGCCGCTGCCCCTCATCCTGGTCGGCCTGGCGCTGCTGGCCCGCGCGTTCGGCGCCACGCCGCAGGAGTGGGGCGAGCCGGTCATCGTCGGCCTCGGCTTCACCGCCGTGCTGCCGGTCATCGCGCTCATCGTCGGCACCGGCGTCCTCGGCTCCGAGATCGACGACGGCACGATCACCCACATCCTGGCCAAGCCGCTGCCCCGCGCCGAGATCGTGTTCACGAAGCTCGCCGTGGCGGTCGGCGTGACCGCGGCCTTCGCCGGCGCCCCGCTCTTCGTGGCGGGCGTGATCGCCAACTCCCTCCCCCTGGCCTTCGCCCTCGTCGTCGGCGCCGTGGTCGGCTCGCTCGCCTACTCGGCCCTGTTCGTGATGGTGAGCGTCATGACCCGCCGCCCGGTCCTGCTCGGCCTGGTGTACGTAGTGTTGTGGGAGGGCCTGCTCGGCAACATCCTCTCGGGCACGCAGAAGCTGAGCATCCAGCAGTACGTCCTGTCGATCGTCGACTGGCTCGCCCCGACCGACATCCTGCAGGGCAAGGTGTCGGTCCCGGTGAGCTTCGTGATGGCCGCGGTGTTCACGGTCGCCGCGTCGGCCTACGCGGTCCAGCGCCTGCGCACCTTCTCGGTGGCCGGCGAGACCGGCTGACCCGCACACGGCAACGGCCCGCGGACGGGGGTGTCCGCGGGCCGCTGCCGTCCTCCCACACCAATCCCGCGCCAACCGCGCCGCTCTCCGCTCCGATCGCGCACCGCGCCGACACCAACCCCGTGCCGGCCCGCGCCGGCCCGCGCCGACTCGCGAGGATCACCCGCCTTACCCGCCGCGATCTTGGGCTTGTGGTCCCGTATTTGTCCCCTTTATCCGACATTTCTGGGACCGCAACTCCAAGATCGCCGAGGAAGGGAAGCGTGCGCGCGGCAGGCGGGCGACGAAGAGAAGCGCGGGCGAGGGACGGAGGCACGGCGGGGGACAGGAGCGCGGCGGCGTGCGGCAGAGGGGGATGCCGGGCGCCGAGGTGCGGGCGCGGCGGTGGGCGGAGGAGAGGGGTGCGGGCGCTGCGCCAACAAGCGGGCGGGTCCAGGGGCGGGCTTGGGAGCGGGCGCGGCGGCAAGCGGGCGGGCCGAGGGGCGGGCGGCCGCGGGCGGGCCGGGCGGGCCCGGCGGCGGGCGGGATTGCCGAGGGGCGGGCGCGGCGGCGGGCGGGCGCGGGCGGGCGCGGCGGCGAGTGGGAGGGCCGAGGGCGGGTGCGGCGGCGGGCGGCGTGGCAGGAGGAGCGAAAGCGTGATCCCATGGGCCCCGTGACAGCGCACCGGGTCTACAGCGTCGTGGTCTTCATCATCCTCGCGTCGCTCGACAACGTGGCGATCAGCCTCGTCCCGCCGCTGTACTCGCCGATCAGCCGGGAGCTCGGCGTCCCCGAGGGCGCGCTCGGCGTGGTGACCGCCGTCGGGTACCTCGTCACGGCCGTCGCCGCTGTCGCCTGGGCGTACGTCGGCGACCGCACCGACCGCAAGCCCGTCCTCATGGTCGGCACGCTCATCTGGGCCGCCGGCACGTACGGGACCGTGCTCGCGGGCGGCTACTGGACGTTCCTCGCCGCCCAGCTCTTCGCCGCGGTCGGGCTCGGTGCCGTCGGCTCCGTCGGGTTCTCCGTCGTCAGCGATCTCATCTCGCCGCGCAGGCGCGGGCTCGTGATGAGTCTCTGGGGGCTGTCGCAGGGCGTCGGCACGCTCGCCGGGGTGCTCGTCGCCAGCCAGCTGGGCGGCACCGACTGGCGCACGCCGTTCTACGTGCTCGCCGTGCTCGGCGTGGTCGCCTCCGCGCTGTACTTTACGACGGCCGACATCCGCCGCGGCCAGAGCGAGCCGGACCTGGCGGCGGTGTTCGCGGCGGGGGAGGAGTACGAGCACCGGATCTCGCGCGCCGACCTGCCCCGCATCGCCGCCCGGCGGACCAACCACTGGCTGGTGCTGCAGGGGCTCACCGCCCAGGCCGCGTTCGGGTCGCTGGTCTGGCTGCCGCGGCTCTTCCAGGCGCGCGCCGAGGCCCAGGGGTACGACGAGCAGACCGCCATCCAGATCGGCGGGCTCCTGGCGACCCTGTTTCAGCTCGGCGGCGTCCTGTCGATCGTCGGCGGGCTGATCGGGGACCGGTGGCAGCGGCGCGACCCGGGCGGCCGGGCGAAGGTGGCGGCGATCGGGATCCTCGCCGGGATCCCGCTGTACGTCATCCTCTTCTTCGCCCCGGTGCACCTCCCCGAGCCCGGGGACCGGGGCGGCCTCGCCACTGTCACCGACGCGCTGTTCACCGAGCCGAGCCTGCTCGCCGCGTTCCTGTGCGCGGTCGTGGCCCTGGCGCTGACCTCGGCCAACTCGCCGAACTGGTTCGCGCTCATCGCCGACGTCAACCCGCCCGAGCACCGCGGCACGGTGTACTCCCTGGGCAACCTCGTCAACGGCGTCGGCCGCGCGGCCGGCAACGGGCTCGTGGGGGCCGTGTTCGCGGCGCTCGCCCGCAGCTTCCCCCCGCCGGCGAACCTGGCCATCGGCTTGGCGGCGTTCCAGGTCTTCTTCGTGCCGACGGGGATCATGTACTGGCTGGCGTCGCGGACGGCCCCGAAGGACATCGAGGCCGTCCACTCCCTGCTGCGCGCGCGGGCCGCTACAGAGTCCGCAGGTGAAAGCCCCCGTCAACGTCAATGACCTGTCCGGTCGAGAACGGGAAGAGGCCCTGCGCGACCGCGACGACGGCCCGGCCGACGTCGTCCGGCCGGCCCCACCGGCGGATCGGCGTGATGCCCTGCTCCAGGATCAGCCGGTCGTACTTCTCCCGCACCGCGCCCGTCATGTCGGTGGCGACGATGCCGGGCCGGATCTCGAACACGGTGATGCCGTGCTCGGCCAGCCGGGCCGCGAACAGCTTCGTCATCATCGACAGCCCGGCCTTCGTCACGCAGTAGTCGCCGCGGTTGACGCTCGCCGTGTACGCCGACATCGACGAGATCGTCACGATCCGGCCGGGCGTCCCGTGCTCGATCATCCGCCGGGCGACGAGCTGGGTGAGGAAGTACGGGCCCTTGAGGTTGATGCCGACCAGGCGGTCGAACGACTCCTCGCCGGCCTCCAGGATGTCGGCCCGCACCGACGGCGCCACGCCGGCGTTGTTGACGAGGAGGTCGATCGGGCCGAGCGCGTCGTACGCCGCGGCCACCAGCCGTTCACGGTCGGCGGCGTCGGCGATGTCCGCCCGTACGACTGCCGCTTTTGCTCCTGTCTTTTCGACCTCCGCCGCGACCTCCTCGGCGGCCGTCTGGTTGGCCGCATAGTTGATCACGACGTCGTGGCCCGCGTTCGCCAGGGCGAGGACAATGCCGCGGCCGATGCCTCGCGATCCACCGGTGACGATGGCGGCACTCACGCGACGCCCCCTTCGACTCCGGCGAAGAACGTGTAGTACGGGCCGTCCTCCAGGCGGTCGAGGTACAGCGCGAGCTCCCGCAGGTGGTAGTCGCCCCACATGCTCGACTCGCCGTTCGGCACGCGCTGCCCCTCGTGAACCTGGTCCCAGCCGTTGGGCCGGTGGTACACCGAGTGCAGCAGCAGGCCCTCGTGCGGCGGGTCGACCGACAGGTACGGCTCGGCGAGCAGCGCCCGCGCGACCGTCAGGCCGGCCTGCGTGTAGCGCCGCTCGCCGAGGTGGCGGCCCAGGCGCAGCAGGCCCTGCGCGGCGATCGCGGCGGCGCTGGAGTCGACCGGCTCGTGCGGGTTGTACGGGTCGGCGGGGCGGTCGAGGTACCCGTCGAGCCGCGCCAGGCCGGGCGCGCCCGTGTCCCAGTACGGGATGCCGTCGGCGGGGGAGTGCTCGATGTAGAAGTCGCAGGTCGCCTTCGCGGCCTCGGCGAAGACCGGCTCGTCCTCCAGCTCGACCAGCTCCGCGAAGCCGAGCATCGCCCAGGCCAGGCCGCGCGTCCAGGTGGAGAAGGCGGAGTACCCCTGCTGCGTGCTCGGCGCCCGGAAGCGCCCGTCGTTGACGTTGAACAGCGCCTCGTGCGCCGTGCGCCCGCGCACGTCGTAGATGTCGCGGCCGTCGCCGTAGTAGACGTTGTACCGCGCGGTGTTGCGGCCGTGCTGCAGCAGGCGCTCCCGCAGGTCGATCCGCTCGTCGTGCTCGCCCATGAGGACGTGCCCGAGCCGGTGCGCGAGCGCGAGCGCCCGGCAGGACCGGATCGTGTCGACGAACAGCGACTGCGGGCCGTTGAACGAGTAGATGTACCCGGTCCCGTCCTCGGTCCGCTGCCAGCGGGCGGCCTGCACGGCCCCGCTGACCCTGAGCGCGAGCTCGGCCTCGCCCTTCGCGCCGTCGTCGATGCGCCCTTCGCGCATGAGCCGCAGCAGGGCCCCGTAGGTGCTGACGTTGTTGAACCCGTGATCGTGCACGCCGATGTGGCTCACGTGCGGCGGCATGAGGGCTTTCGTCTGGCGGAGGCCGAGCTCGAGGAAGTGCTTGTCGTCGGTGGCGTCGAACTGCAGCAGCGCGGAGCCGACCTGAAACCCTTGCGTCCACTCGGTCCACCCGCGCGCCGTGTACCGCCCGTCGACGGTGAACACGGGCGACGAGCCCCCGGTGTCCGTCGCGAGGGCGTCGATCTTCCCGGCGGAGAGCTCCCACATCCGCTGCATGGCCGGCCGCAGTGCTCCGACCGCGAGGGCGTCATCGATGCGCAACATGCACGGATGGTACCGAGGAAAGCCCTTTCCTGGGGGCCCCGACTTCCCCCGCCGGTCGCACCCGCCCACCGGCTCACCGTTCGCCCTGCTCCGGCGCGCGGCGCTCGGCTCGCGGGCTTTCGGTTCGCGCCGCGCTCTGCTCGCGCCGTGCCCCTTACCCGCCGGTCTCACCCGGCGCGGGCGTCCCTCCATGGCCGGCCCGGCGGCAACGCGGGCATGCGAGGATATGCGCAATGGAGACCGCGGTTGAGGACATCGCCGAGCGCTGGGTCGCGGCCTGGACACACGGCCGGACGAGCGACCTGTTCCGCCTGCTGGCCGCCGCCCCGCTGATCGAGTCCAACCTCGACCCGGACGGCGACTTCATCGAGATCCTGACCGACTACGCCGCGTCGCTGGACGCCGTCACCGTCTTCTCCCAGACGGTGATCGACGGCCGCGTGGCCCTCGTCTACAACTGCACGCTGGGCGCCGAGACCTTCCGCCTGGCCGAGTTCCTGGTGGTCGACGAGGTAGGCCTGGTAACCGAGGTCCGCCGCGTCTACGACCTGGACGCCGTAGAACGCCTCCTCCCCGACCTCCTCCTCGGCTCCTCATGATCGATGGAGAGTTCTGGCTGCCATGGCGACCAGAACTCTCCATCGATCATGAGAAAGATCAAGAGACAGATCATGAGGCGTGGATCCGGCTCCGGTATCCCTCGCTCAACCGGGCCAGGTAGGCGCGTTCGACCGTCTCCACGAACCCGCGCGGATCGTCGCGGACCTGCCGCGGCGAGAAGTGCAGGACCACCGCCCCGGCCGCGGCCAGCCTGGCGTGGTGGCGCATCGTGCGCTCCCAGTCCTCGGGCGACAGATGATAGGCGCGCGAGTCGATCTCCAGCGCGAGGTCCACATCGGCGACCCAGCCGTCGGGCGTCGGCAAGGGAGCCCCGGCGGGCGTGGACAGCGCCGGGTTCCACACCATCTCCGGCAGGACTCGCGACCGGCGCAGCAGCGTCCGGGCCTCGCCCTCGGCCACCGACCGCACGCCGTCGACCACTTCCCGCACCGACGCCCGCAGCGCAGCCGTCCCCGCACGTGCCGCGCGGCCCAGCTCCCGGACGAGCTCGTCCGGCCGGCAGAGCCCCGACTGCACGGACTCCGCGACCATCGCCCGCACCCGCCTCCGGTCGTCACACAGCCGCCCTGCCTCCACGACCGAGCGGGCCGGCGAGGTCAGCCGCAGCACCCCGTTCGGCCGGGCGAACGGATCGGGCCTGGTCGTGCGGTGTATCCGGACGAAGCCGCTCGACCGCACCCGGCGCCCGACCGGGACGAGCACCCGGATGAACCGGTCCTTCGGCACGTTTCGGAGCCCGTGCACGCCGAGCGCCGCCGCCCCGGTCAGCTGTGCGGCCGGTCCGCCGTAGAGCAGTGCCGCGATCAGCCGCTGCTGCTCCTGCAGCGGACCGTCGAACATGGCGTAGACCGATGGCAGCACCGTCTGCCAGCGCCCCTTCGACAGCTCCCACCGCAGCCGGCCCCTGGTGACCCCCGCGTCCCCGAGTTGCGCCGCCGCGATAATCCTCTTCTGGCTCAGCCGCAGCCGGGCCATTCCCCGTGATTCGTGTTGCACGGACCAGCATTTCCCGCCGGTGAAGCTCGGAGCAAGGCGATCCCGGGACCTGTGGACAACCTTTTCATGATCGAGGGGCGGATCCGGCAGTACCGGAGCCGCCCCTCGCGCGATGCGGGAAGCCTTACGACATCGCGGACGCGGCGACGAAGGTGTAGCCCAGGCCCTGGATGCCCTCGACGGTCTGCTTGAGGTACGAGGTGCCCAGGTACGGGTGGTAGAAGAAGCTGGCCACGCCGTCGCGCACCGCCAGGTTGGCCTTCGCGTTCGCGACCAGGTCGGCCGGGAGCACCGCCGGGTGCTGGTTGAACGGCTCCGGCTCGATGTTGCCGATGTTCTCCGGGATCACGGTCGAGCCGTAGACGTCGCGCACCGTGTACGGGAAGAACTGCCCCACCATGTGCGCCACCGAGTTGTCGACCGTGCCGCCGGACAGGACGCCCGGGAAGTACAGGCCGCGGTCGTAGCGCACGCCGAACAGCGTGTTGATCGTCCGGTAGTCCAGCGCGCTCGCGGCGTAGTGCGGCGGCTCGAAGATGGTCGGCTGCTTGAGGCCGGCCAGCAGCCAGTCGGCGCGGGAGGCGGTGACGCGGGACGTCACGTTCAGCGCCGAGTCGTTCTTGACCGGGCCGTCGTAGATGACCGCGTCGTCGGCGTCGACGTGGGCCCGGAAGAACTCGAAGTCGTTCGCGCTCACGCCGTCGTACGGGTTGTTCAGCGCGTCCAACTGGTGGGTGTACCCGTGCATGAGCAGGGTGCCGCCCTTCTGCTGCATGTACTTCAGGGCGCTGACCACCAGTGGCTTCTGACGCAGCGCGTAGTCCTCGGCCTTGCCATTGTTGTTCACGCCCTTCGGGTCGCGGTAGCGGCTGTAGACGGCGACGGTGAACGGCACCTTCTTCGACGACAGGTAGTCGGCGATCGCGCGCAGCTCGGCCGGGTCGGCGTCCGGCCCGACGTCCTCGATGCGCACCAGCGCCCGGTGCCGCGCGGCCGTCTGCGGAGCGAGCGCGTCGAACAGCAGGTCGGAGAAGGCGAGGTACCGGTCGTTCGCGGTGATGTACGAGAACGGGATCTCGCCGAGGTACGTCAGGTTGCCCGACTTCACGCCCCAGGGGAACGACGTGCCGTCGGCGCGGACCGCGGTACCGACGCTGACCGCCTTGGCGGTGTCGTAGATCGCGTAGTCCATGATCCCACCGGCGTTGCGCGCGTCGCGGGTCAGCGTCGTGCCCTTGTAGTCGACGCGGGCGACCGACGAGACGTCGAAGCCCTTCCAGGTGTACCCGTACTTCGTCGCGAAGTCGGCGGAGCGCGCCGTCAACTGCCAGATGTTGTCGTACATCCACACGACCGGCTTGCTGGTGGACAGCACGTCGTCGAGGAACGCGACCGGGATCGGCTCGTCGTAGGTGGACCCGACGTAGACGACGGCAGTGTAGCCGTTGAGCTCGCCGGCGGTGTACGAGCCGACCGGGTGCGCGGTCCAGGCCCCGAAGTGGGAGACCAGGTTCGTCGCCATCATCCCGTAGTCCTCGCCGAGCCAGGAGTACGGACCGGTGTTGTCGTACAGGACCAGCGTCTTCGTCGCCGCGTTGCCGCCCGGCGCGGCGGTGCCGCTCGACGTCTTCGTCGCCGCGTTCGTGGTCACGGCCGCCTTGGCGGCGGTCGGGGCGGACGAGCGCGCCTTGGTCTGGCCGGTGGTGACGACGCGCTCGGTCGGCACCAGCCGCGCCGGCCGCGGCGGCGCCGGGACCTTCGACTGGCTGGCGTCCTCGCGCTCGACCGCGTCGCCGGCACCGCGGTGGTGCTGGCGGCCGGGCGCGGCGGCGCTCGGCGCGGTCCCGACGGTGAGCGCGATGGCACCGGCCAGCGCGGCCGTCACGACGACGGCGATCGTACGGCGGACGGGGGATCGTCTACGCATGATGAGCAACCTCTGCAATACGAGCTAGGCGAAGCGATACGAGCCAGGCGAAGCGATACGAGCTAGGCGAACGACGGGGAAGGCATGGGGGACGGGGCGGCGGTGAGGCCGAGCAGCGCCGCCACCGCCTGCTCGGTGCGCTGCGAGGCGAGCCCGTCCCCGTACGGGTTGCCGCCGGCGGTCATGGACTGCCGCAGCATCGGGTCGTCCAGCAGGCGCGCGGCCTCCGACACGATGAGCTCCTCGTCGGTACCGACGAGCTTCGCGCAACCGGCGTGCAGCGACTCGACGCGCTCCGTGACCTCGCGCAGCACCAGGGCGGGCACCTTGAACGACGGCGCCTCCTCCTGGATGCCGCCGGAGTCGGTCAGCGCCAGGTACGCGTGGGAGAGCAGCCGGGCCAGCGCCGGGTACGGCAGCGGGTCGGTGATCGTCACCCGGGGCACGCCGGCCAGCCCGGCCTCGACCTGCGCCCGGACCGCCGGGTTGGCGTGGGCGGGCAGCACGACGCGGATGTCGGGGTACGCCGCGACGATCCGGCGCACCGCGCGCAGGATGCGGTCGAGGGGCTCGCCCCAGGACTCGCGCCGGTGCGCGGTGACCAGCACCAGCCGGGCCTGGCCGTGGGTGGCGGCGTCGACCGCGGCGGCGACGCCGGCGTCCTCGAACGGCAGTTCCTTCGCGGCGATCTCCAGCGCGGCGTCGACGACGGTGTTGCCGGTGATGAGCACGTTGGCCGGGTTGACGCTCTCGTCGAGCAGGTTCGTCGCGGCGAGCGCGGTCGGCGCCAGGTGCAGCGCGGCGAGCTGCCCGACGAGCTTGCGGTTGGCCTCCTCCGGGAAGGGGGAGTCGAGGTCGCCGGAGCGCAGGCCCGCCTCCAGGTGCACGACCGGGATCCGCCGCCAGAACGCGGCCATGGCGCCCGCGAGCGTCGTCGTGGTGTCGCCCTGGACGACCACCGCGGCCGGCGGCCGCTCGGCGAGCAGCGCGTCCAGCCGCTTGATCATCTCGGTCAGCAGCTCGGGCTGGCTGCCGGTGACCCGCTGCAGCGGGAGCGTCACGTCGGCCTCGACGCCGAACGCGGCCAGGGCCTGGGCGACCATCGCCGGGTGCTGGCCGCTGGCGACCAGGACCGGGCTGAGCCGGCCGGCGGCGCGCATCGCGGCGGCGACGGGGGCGAGCTTGATGGCCTCGGGACGGGTGCCGGCGATGAGGAGGACTTCAGGAAGCATCTTGTGCGTCACCTTTGCGGGGTGGGCCGCGTCCGTGCGGGGAGGAGTGACCGCGTCCTGTGGACCACTCTGGGGTTGATTTTCGTCAACATCGAAAAATCAATGTTGACGAATCAATGTTGATTACGCTGCTGCCGGTTCCTCGGCGAGCCGTTCGGTCTTGGCCCAGGTCTGGCGGCGGCCGACCTGCCGGCCGATCGCCCGCCAGGTGCTCACCAGGCCGAGCATGAGGAAGAAGGGGTACGCCAGCGCCGCCAGCAGCAGCGTCGACAGCTTCTCGTCGCGCAGCTGCAGCCGGTGCACGAGCGCCCAGATGAGCCCCGGCGCCGTCATGCCGGCCGCCCAGAAGGCGGCGACGTGACCCATCTGGCCCCAGGAGTGGATCATGAACGTCTCGCCGTGCCCGGGGAGCAGCCGCCACATCGCGACCGTCCACAGGGACAGCACCGTCGCGGTACCGAAGGCGTTCAGCCACGGCGCGAGCAGGTAGTACAGCATCTCCAGCAGGGCGTGGTTGCGGATGCGCCGCGAGGCGACCAGCCGGGGCACGTAGGAGACGCACTGCAGGTTCCCCTGCGCCCACCGGGTCCGCTGGCGCAGCAGCCGCCGCACGTCGACGAGCCCCTGCTGCTTGACGTGCGCGATCGACGTGTACCGGATCCGGTCCCCGCCGAGGTGCATGCGCAGCCCCAGCTCCAGGTCCTCGACCAGGCAGTGCGACCACGGCGCGTCGCCGAGGCGCATCAGCGACGACAGCCGGGCGAACTGCCCGTTGCCGCCCAGCCCGACCGTCCCCGCCGCGTCGCGGAGCAGCTGGCTGGCGTTGGCGATCGCGGCGAACTCCAGGTCCTGCACCGCGCCGAGCACCTTGTTGCGGTTGTGGATCCGCACCCGGGTCTGCACCGCCCCGACGGAGGGGTCGCGCATCAGCCGCGACACCTCGGTCAGGATGTTCGCGCTGCCGCGGCCGTCGCCGTCGATGACGCCGACCGCGACCCGGGACGGGTCCTCGCCGTGGCGCAGGGTCAGGTCCCGGATGGCCCGGAACGCCGCGTTGAGCGCCTCGCCCTTGCCCTTGCGGGCGTTGGGGAAGTCGCGGCGCAGGACCGTCAGGCCCGGGTGGTCGATGGCGGCCAGCACGTCCGGGGTGCCGTCGTCCGATCCGTCATCGACCACCAGGACCCTGGTGCGGGTGCCCACCGGGCCGGTCAGCGCCAGGGCGGCGGAGACCGTCCGGCCGACCACGCGTTCCTCGTTGAGGGCGGGCACGACGATCCAGAAGGTCAGCGGCTCGTTCCCGTTCGGCGCGATGGCGTCGCGCCGCCGGCGGTGGGCGGCGGTGGCCGAGTCACCGGCGGAGAAGACCACCAGTGCCAGGTTGTACGCCGGCCACAGCGCCAGGAGCGCGAAGCCGACCAGCAGGATCGCCGCCATGGGTCAGGCGGCGCTGCGGTTGAAGCGGGACGCCCGGACCATCAGAGCACCGGTGACGACGAGCGCGACACCGGCGATCACGATGGCGAGGACCGGGCTACCGGTGACGGGCAGCGAACCCGCGGCGCAGGTTGCGGCGCCCCCGGCGACCTTCGTGCATGACATGACAGCTTCCCCTCGGCTATCCGTTGGTGATGCGTTCCGGCTCCCTGACGGCAACCGTCGTGCACCTTGTCCGAGAAGCTTGTCGCGGCCGAGTGGCGATCACAATGGGTGATGGGCTGGTCTGACCGAAGTCCGCCCAAGCACCCGACAAGGCCCTTACGCAGGCCAAATGCGGCTGTTACACAGCGTGATTACTCGGTGTGCCGTAGCTCTCAGTGAGAGCGTCGGGCCGTTGCCAGCCGGGTGCGAACTCGGCCCACAGTGACAGCGCCACCGCCGCGCTCTCCGGGCGGTCGCCGGGGCGCTTCGCCATGCACTGCCGGCACAGCTCGGCTACGGACCGTGGCAGGCCGGGCGCGAGGACGACCGGCGTCGGGGCGGCGTGCAGCAACCGGGCGCCGGGCGCGTGCGGGGAGCGGCCGGTGAGCATCTGGTACAGCAGAACGCCCAGCGCGTAGACGTCCCAGGCGGGGGCGTGCTCGGCCTTCACGGCTGCCGGGTGGGCGAACGGCACGGCCAGCCCGAAGTCGATGATCTTGACCCCGGCCGTGGTGAGCATGACGTTGTGGGCCGTCAGGTCCCGGTGTGCGATGCCCCGGCGGTGCGCGACGGCCAGCAGCTCGGCGATCGAGGCGGCGATCTCCACCGCCTCCTGCCAGGGCAGCGGCCCGGCGGCCAGGCGCTCGGCGAGGGGGATGCCGTTGAGCAGCTCCATCGCCATCGCGGGGACGGACACGCGGCCGGCCTCGATCTCGCCGTACCCGAAGATCTTCGGCACCGTCGGGTGCCGCATCCGCTGCATGAGGTGCGGCTCGCGGCGGGCGGCGTGGGTGGCGCGCGTGTTGTGCGCGAACGCCGGCGCCAGGACCTTCACCGCGGCCGGGCGTAGCCGGTCCAGGTCGACGGCCTCGTACACCAGCGACATCCCGCCCCGGGCGATCGGGCGGACCAGCAGGTATCGTTCGAGCACCCTGCGGCCAACGTCGATCCCGGACACAATCGTCGACTATTCCCTATTCGGTCGCGGTTGCGATAGTCCCCGCGATGCTAGACACAGTGCAATTTGGTCGGAATTGCAGCGACCTTCCGGCTGATCGAAACCCATAGTTGACATCTCGGTAACCGTGGCTGACGCTGACCGCAGGGTCGACGCCGACCGCCCGCGGCGTTGCCCGGTAACGGAAATGTTTCGCTCCCACAGGAGACGGGATGCCTGACGAGCCCTCGCCGCCAACCGTCACCGAGGTCGCCGCCGCGGCGGGGGTCTCCGCCGCCACCGTGTCGCGCGTCCTCACCGGGCGGGTCCGGGTCAGCACCTCCGCCCGCGTCCAGGTCCACGACGCCATCAACCGGCTCGGATACGTCCGCCACCGCGCCCCCCGGCAGGCCGGACAGGCCGTCAGCGGCCCCATCGCCGCGCTGGTGTTCGAGCCGACGGCCCGGATGTTCCACGACAACTTCTGCGCCAGGCTCCTCGGGGGCGCCGAGGAAGCCCTTTCCCGCGCCGGTGTACCGCTGGTGACGATGACGGCCACCCGCGGTACCGTGGCGACCACCACCCAGTTCCTGACCTCGGGCGGCGTGTCGGGCGTGCTCCTGCTCGGCGCCGAGGCCAAGCACCCGCTCGTCGTCTCGCTCACCGCGTCGCTGGTCCCCCTGCGGGCCGCCGGCCGCCCGCCGATCGAGATGCCGTTCGCCGACGTCGACAACCGCGACGGCGCCCGCCAGGCCGTCGAGCACCTGCTCCTGCGCGGCCGCCGCACGATCGCGACCATCGCCGGCCCGCCCGACTCGCCGGCGGCCGCCGACCGCCTCGACGGGTATCGCCGGGCGGTGGAGGCGGCCGGGCGCCAGCCCATCGTCGCGTACGGTGACTTCACCACCCCGTCCGGCGGCCACGCCGCGGCCTGGCTGCTCGACCGGGTGCCGCGCCTCGACGCCCTCTTCGTCGCCTCCGACGCGATGGCCGCCGGCGCCCTCCAGGCGCTGCGCAAGGCCGGCCGGCGGGTCCCGGAGGACGTGGCCGTCGTCGGGTTCGACGACGCGCCGCTCGCCGGGTTCACCACGCCGGCCCTCACCACCGTCCGCCAGCCGGTGGAGGAGCTCGGCGCGCTCATCGCGGCACTGCTGCTCGAACCGTCGCTGGACAACCCGGTCCTGCCGACCGAGCTCGTCGTGCGAGCCTCCACGTAGGATGCGCGCCGGACAGCTCCGGGAGGGCGACGTCCTCGCCCGCCGGTACATCCTCAAAGAGCCCGTCGGCACGGGCGGCATGTCGGTGGTGTGGCGCGCGTGGGACTCCACGCTCGAGCGCACCGTCGCGGTCAAGGTCCTCGACGGCCCCATCGGGACCGACGGCGGCCACCGCGACCGCATCCGCCGGGAGGCCCGCGCCGCCGCGCGCATCGAGCACCCGAACGCGATCGGCGTGTACGACTACGGCGAGACGGTCACCCCGCGCGGCCGGATCGCGGCGTACGTCGTGATGCAGCTGCTCGACGGCGCGTCGCTCGCCAGCCGCCTCGTGGAGGGCCCGCTGCCGTGGCAGGAGGCGCTGCTGGTGGCGTCGACGGTGGCCGAGGTCCTCAACGCCGCCCACCGCCGCGGAGTGGTCCACCGCGACGTCACCCCGGAGAACGTCATGCTGACGACGGACGGCGTCAAGCTGCTCGACTTCGGCATCGCGGCCGAGGAGGGCCAGCGCGAGGAGGTCACGTTCGGCACGCCGCCGTACGTCGCCCCCGAGCGCCTGGTCGGCGCCCCCGCGACGGGCGCCACCGACGTGTACGCGCTGGGCGTCCTGCTGTACGAGATGCTCACCGGAGCGACGCCGTACCCGGCGGCGACCTGGGAGGAGCTGGAGCGGGCCCTCGCCGACGGCTACTACCCGCCGCTGGCGGTCCCCGGCCTCCCGGCCCGCGTGGCCGCGATCTGCCACCGCTGCCTGTCGGCCAGCCCGCGCGACCGCCCGACGGCCGCCGAGGTGGCCGCGACCCTCAACCCGCCGCTGCAGTCCATGCGCCGCCGCCGCTGGCTGGCCGCGGTCTCCGCGACGCTGGCCTCGGCGGTGGTACTGCTGGTGCTCGTCCTGCTGCTCCAGGACGACGGCCCGCCGGCCCAGCCGAACGCCGGCCCCGAGGTCAGCATCGTCGTGTCGGTGCCGCCCCCGATCATCCTGCAGCCCACGACCACGGCCTCCCCGCGCCCGGGCACCCGCACGACGTCGGCCGCGGCCGCCCCGACCAGCCGCCCACCGGCGTCCCCGACCGCGTCCGCACCCGGGCTGACCCCGGAGCAGGCCGCCCGCGCGGTCCTGGACATCGTCGACCGCCACGCGGCAACGGGGGAGATCCGCACGGACGTGGCGGAGGACATCCGCAACCAGGTCAACAACCTGATGTCGAACCAGCTCAACGCGGCCCAGAAGATCGCCGCCCTCCGCGACAACCTCCGCAGCCGCCAGCGCGAGCAGTCGCTGCCGCAGGCCGTCTACGAGGAGCTCGACGCCGCGGTGGTGACCCTGGGCGACTCCCTGTCCCAGAGTTGACCACCCGCCCGCCCTCTCCCAGACGTCGGTCGATCCACCCTCAGTTTCCGAGATCGACTTGAGGGTGGATCGACCAACGCCTCACAGCGAACTGGCCAATTTGCACATCGATCCACCCCTGCCGATCCCGCCCGGAACGATGGAGAGTTCTGGCCGGCAAAGGATCGCCTAGAGCAGGCGGGTGCGGTGGCGCTCCAGGTACGCCTCCACGTGCTCCGCGTGGTCCGGCCGGCTCAGCAGGAAGCCCTGCCCCAGCCGGCACCCCGCGGCCCGCACCACGTCCACGTGCGACTCCGTCTCCAGGCCCGCGGCGATCACGTCGATGCCCAGGCGCTGGGCCAGGCCCACCACGACGTCGACGATCGGGGTCGCCGGGCCGCGGTGGCCGGCCGGCTCGTTGAAGAGCGCCTGGTCGATCTTCAGGACGTCGACCGGGAGGCGGCGGAGGTGGGCCAGCGCGGTCGGGCCGGTGCCGAAGTGGTCGATGGCCGTGCGGACGCCCAGGGCGCGCAGGCCGGCGAGCTGCTCGACGGCCAGCACGTCGTCGGGGAGCGCGGCCTCCGAGACCTCCACGATGACGGCGTCGGCCGGGACGCAGTGGGTGTCGATCGCCGTGGCCACCATTGAGAGCCAGCCCGCGTCGGCGAGCTGGCGGGCCGAGGCGTTCACCGACATCCACAGCTCGCGGCCGTCGGCGCGCCAGCGGGAGAGCTGGCGGCAGGCCCGGTGCAGGGTCCACGCGCCGATCTCGGCGGCCAGGCCCAGCTCCTCGGCGATCGGCAGGAACTCCGCCGGGGGGATCGGGCCGAGGCGGGGGTGGCGCCACCGTAGCAGCGCCTCGGCGCCCACCGGCTGGCGCAGGGTCAGGTCGGTCACCGGCTGGAACACCAGGTCGAGCTCGCCCCGGCCGACCACGCCGGGGAGCTGCTGCTCGATCTCGGTGCGCCGCACGAGCGCCGCCTCGAAGCCCTTGTCGTAGCACTCCACCCGGCCGCCGGGGAGGCCGCGGGAGACCTGCTGCGCGCGGCGGCGGGCCACGTCGGCGTGCCGCAGCGCCTCCTCGGCCGTCGCGGCGGTGAACAGGTCGGCCACCCCGACGTCCGCGGTCAGGTGGACGGTGTGGCCGGGCAGGTGGAACGGCTCGGCGAGGGCCGTCGCCAGCCGGGTCGCCAATGCGAACGCGGGCACGAGCGGCGCGTCGGTGAGCACCGCGAACGCCGCCGCGGTGAGCCGGGCGGGCAGGTCGTCGCGGCCGGCCGCGCTGCGCAGCCGGCGGGCCGCCTCGATGAGCACGGCGTTGGCGACCGTCGGGCCGTGCAGGTCGGCCACGCTCTCGAACCGGTCGAGCTCCAGCACCAGCACCGACCCGCAGGCGCCGGTCGCCCGGGCGTCCGCCACGGCGGCCACGAACTTGCGGCGGTTGGCCAGGCCGGTCTGGTCGTCGGTCCAGGTGACCTCGTCGAGCGTGCGCTGCAGCTGGGCCCGGTCGCCGACGTCCCGCACGTGCACCACGAGCCCGCCGACCTCCGGTGCCGCGCGCTGGTCGCTGACCGTCGACTCGGTCTCCCGCCACCGGCCGAACCCGTCGCGCAGCCGGGCCTGCACGAGCACGTGCGACCGGCCCGCCGGGTTGCCCAGCACCGACTGCAGGGCGGCCGCGGCCGTCGTCGCGTCCGCCGGGTGCAACAGGTCGGTGAGGGGACGGCCCAGCACGTCCTGGTCCGACAGGCCGAACTGCCGGGCGGCCGCCGGTGACTGCCAGCGCACCACCAGGTCGTCGTCCAGCACGACGGCGACGTCGGTCGAGCCGGAGACCAGGGCGCGGAAGCGTGCTTCCCGCCGCACGAGGGTTTGGGCGTACCGCCGGATGTCCCGCGCGGCGAGCAGCTCCCGCCCCGCCATCGCGCCGAACGCGCACAGCCCGAGCACGACCGTGGTCCGGTCGAAGGAGCCGCCGGTCAGGAAGTGGTACGCGGCGACGCCCGCCCCGAGCACCGCCGGCCCGACGAGCAGCGGGTAGCCGGCGAACGTCCCGCTCTCGTCCGCGGCGTGCGGCTGCCCGGGCCGGTCGTCGGCCCGCCGGGCGCCGGTGACGATGAGGAACGGCCCGGCCAGCAGGGCCAGGCCGGCGAGCACGAAGGCGGGCCCGGTCGGCCACGGCGATCCGGTGTGATCCAGCAGTACCGAGGCGAGGCCGGTCAGCCCGAGCACGCTCACGGCCGCGCCGCCGCTGCAGGCCAGGGCGGCGGGGCGGTGCCGGACCGCGCGCAGCCCGGTGACGACCGCGACCGACACGGTGACGCAGCACGTCAGCGACACCGCCAGCCCGCCCGGCGCGAACGCCGGGAACAGCATCCACCCGCAGGCGAACAGGCTGATGCCGATGCCCAGCCCGTCGAGCACCCGGCGCAGCCGGGCGCCGGTCGTCGGCGCGGCGCCGGGCAGCAGGAGCAGCCCGAGCAGGAAGGTGGGCGCGGCGGTGAGGGCGGCCCCGGCGGCGATCAGGCCCGGCGCGGCGGTACCGCCGGTGAGCGCGGCAACGCCGGCCGCCGCCGCGCCGGCCCCGGTGACCAGGGCGCCCATGCCCAGGAAGCCGGCGCCGCGGCACGGCCCGAAGCTGCGGCGGCCCCGATGGATGCGCAGCGCGAGCCGGATGAGCACGCCGGCGTGCGCGAGCGAGCCGGCGGTCACCACGGCGAGGACCGCGTACAGGCCGAGCACCGGCCCGGTGGTGGCGGCGGCGCCGAGCGCCACCGCCGCGGTGAGCAGGACGAGCCAGAACGTGCGTGGGTTGCTGACCACGGGCGTGCCGCTTTCGAGGGGGAGCGTTGGGGAGGTGCTCAACATGGTCAACGAGGCATGGCCTCAGCGGTTACCGACGAGTTTGAGCACCGTGTCGATGCGTTCGCGGCGCTGCTGCTCGGGCAGCGTGCCGCGGGTCAGCTCGTCCAGCAGCAGCCCGTCGAGCAGGCCGATGAGCAGCCGGGCCCGCTCGACCGAGCCGAGCAGCGCGGCGCCCCGCTCCACGAACGAGCCGGCCAGCCGCGCCGCGGCCGGCCCCAGCTCGGCCCGGGTCTGCGGGTCCAGCATGAGCATGAACCGGGCCCGCGTGCGGGTGGCGCCCTCGGTGACCCAGCCCGCCAGGACCGCCGCGAGATCCGGATTCGCGTCCGAATCCGCGAGGTCGAGCGCCGCGATGCGCTCCAGCGCGGCCGTGAGCAGGGCGTTGCGGGTCGGGTAGTGGTAGCTGCAGGTGCCCTGGGGCAGGCCGGCCCGCGCGTCGACGGCGCGGTGGGTCAGGGCGCGGACACCGTCGGTGCCGAGCACGTCGATGGCCGCGTCGGCCAGCCGCAGCTTGCGATCCCCGTCACGAACACTCACCCGACCGATGCTACAGGTGTAGCGTTGGTTGCTACAGATGTAGTGGACCCGGGAGGATCGATGCACGCGATCGTGGTGGGCGGCGGGATCGGCGGCTTGGCGACCGCCATCGGGCTGGGGCGGCGGGGGTGGGACGTGACCGTGCTGGAGCGGCAGCCCCGGCTGGGCGCGATCGGCGCCGGCCTGTCCCTCTGGCCGAACGCGCTGCGGGCGCTCGACTGGCTGGGCATCGGCGCGGCGGTCGAGGCCGCCGGCGGCCGGATGCCCGAGCGCAGCGGCATGCGCGGCGCCGACGGGCGGTACCTGAGCCGCGTCGACATGACGGGCCACCGCCTCGTCGTCGTCCACCGCGCCGACCTGCACGAGATCCTGGCCGGGGCCCTCCCGGCGAGCGTCACGGTGCGCACCGGCGTCGACGTGACCACAGTGGACAGCCTCGACGCCGACCTGGTCGTCGGCGCGGACGGCATCCGCAGCGCGGTGCGCGCGCGGTACGCGCCGAATATCCGCATCCGCGACAGCGGCCAGGTCTCCTGGCGGGCGATCGTGCCCGACGACGGCGGCCTCACCAGCGGCGGCGAGACCGTCGGGCCGCGCGGCTGGCGGTTCGGCGCCGCGCCGGCGGGCCGGCGGGGGATCTACTGGTACGTCGCCGCGCCCGGCCCGCTGCGCACCGGCACCCCGCAGGAGCAGCTCCAGGAGCTACGCGAACGGCTCGGCGGCTGGCACGACCCGATCCCGGGACTGCTCGCCGCGACCGACCCGGCGGCGCTGCTGCACCACCCGCTGCAGGACCTGCATCCGGTGGCGCCGATGCGGTTCGGTGACCGGGTGGCGCTGGTCGGCGACGCGGCCCACGCCATGACCCCGAACCTCGGCCAGGGCGCCTGCCAGGCCCTGGAGGACGCGGTCACGCTGGCCGCGCTGGCGCCGGACCTGGGGCGGTACGCGGCACTGCGCGAGCCCCGGGTGCGGCGCATCGTCGACCGGTCCTGGCAGATGGGCCGGCTGGTGGGGGCCAAGGGGCGGCTGGCGGGCGCCGTGGTGCGCACCGCGGCGCGGCTGCTGCCCGACCGGGCGGCGTTGTCGAGCGCCCTGGCGGTGACGGAATGGGAACCGCCGAGGCCGGAGGCAGTGACGCCGTGAGTGCCGGCTACGCGGGCAGGCGCGCCCCGGTGACCTCGCTGCGGCCGAGCCACGACCGCAGCCGCCGGCGCAGCCCGCCCGGCTCCGGCACGTCGTCGCCCACGACGTCGGCCACGACCGCGGTGATGTTGTCCGGCCCGCCGGCCCGCAGCGCCAGGTCGACCAGCCGGTCGACGCACTCCTGCGCGCCGGGCTGCTCGCGCATGGCCTCCTCGATCGTCTCCGCGCGCAGCACGCTCGACAGGCCGTCGCTGCACAGCAGGTAGCGGTCGCCGGCCCGGGCGGGCGTCACGGAGTACACCGGATCGGTCGGCAGCCCCTGCAGCACCCGGCTGACCAGGGACCGCTGCGGGTGCATCGCCGCCTCGTCGAGCGTGATCTGCCCCTCGTCGACGAGCAGCTGCACGTAGGTGTCGTCGCGCGTGATCTGGTTGAACTCCTCGCCGCGCAGCAGGTAGGCGCGGGAGTCGCCGATGTGGACCAGCCCGATGCGCTCGCCGCCGAACAGCATCGCCGTCAGCGTCGTGCCCATGCCCTGCTTGTCCGGGTCGGTCTCGACCTCGTCGCGGATGCGCCGGTTGGCGTCGGAGACCGCGGTGCGCAGCGCGGTCAGGATGTCGTTGCCGGCGAACTCCTCGTCGAGGGGCGTCATCGCCTCGATCGCGAGCCGGCTGGCGACGTCGCCGGCCGCCATGCCACCCATGCCGTCGGCGACCGCGAGGAGCCGGTCGCCGGCGAACATCGAGTCCTGGTTGCTGCCCCGCACCAGCCCGATCTCGGTGCGGGCCGCCCACTCCAGCGCCAGGGGACGGCGCCCCTCCTCCTCTGCCATGGATGACACCTTGCCGTACCGCACCACACGGCGTCTCTACGCAGTTGTGCGTATGGTGACGGGCATGCCCCCCGCCCCGTTCGTCGGACGCGCCTCGGCGCTGGCCGAGATCACGGGCGCGTGGCGGGCCGCCCGTCCCCGGGTGGTGCTGGTCACCGGCGAGGCGGGCAGCGGGAAGAGCCGCCTGGTGGCCGAGGTCATCGACAGGATTGACGCTCCGGTGGTGCTGGCGGGGGCCGCGCGCACCCTCGGCGCCGCACCACACGACTGGCTCGCGTCGGTGCTCGGCCGCCACCCGCTGTCCTCGGCAGTCGTCGATGCGGCGGTCCTGGCCCAGCTGACCCAGCGCGCCCCGGAGGGCGCGCCCCCGCGCCTGGCCCCGGCCGCGATGCTGCGCGCGGCGGTCGACGTGGTCCGCGCCCTGCTCGGCGGCCACCACGGTGTCCTCGTCGTCGAGGACCTGCACGACCTCGACCCGGCGAGCCTCACGCTGGTCGGTGAGCTGGCCGCGACCGCCCTGCCGGCCCTGCTGCTGGTCACCAGCCGCCCGCCCGCGGCCGCGGCCGCCGCCCGCACGCTGCGCAAGCTCGGCGGCGCGCCGGCCGTCCTGCGGGTCGACCTGCGCCCGTTCGACGCGCGCGAGACCGCCGAGCTCATCGAGGGGTACCGCGGGACGCCCCCGCCCCCCGACACCGTCCGCGCCGCCCTGCACCGCACCGGCGGCAACCCCTTCTGGCTCACCGAGCTGCTGACGGCGGGCGCCCTGACCCAGCGCTCGCTGCCGGCCCACGTGACGGGCCTGCTGGTCGAGCCGCTGACCGGCGAGCCGCCCCTGGTCGGCACGGTCGCCCGCGCCGCGGCCCTGCTCGGCGACCCGGTCGAGAGCGACGTGCTGGCCCACGTCTGCGCGACCGACGTCGACCCGGCCCTGCGCCGCCTGCTCGACCTGGGCATGCTGGTGATCGCCCCGGAGGCGGCCCCGGCCGGCCCGCTGCGGTTCCGGCACCCGCTGCTGCGCGAGGCCTTCGCCCACACCGCCCTGCCGGCCGAGCGGGCCCGGGTCCACGCCCGCGCCCTCAAGCTGGCCCTGGAGCTGGGCGACGCGCCGGCCCGCGCCCGCCACGCCGCCGCCCTGGGCCGCGCCGAGGAGTCCCGCGCCGCCGCCGTCGAGGGCGTCCGCACCCTGGTGGCCGCCGGGCGCCCGGCCGCCGCGGTGGACCTCGCCGAGACGGTCCTGAGCCTCCCCGGCGTCGCCGACGCGGGCCTGCTGCGGGCGGCGGCCGAGGCGGCGTACGTCGCGGGCCGCTTCACGACCGCGGCGGACCTGGCCGCGGAGTGGCTCAGCCATTCGGTCGGTCGACCGACTGACGGTAACGGCCATTCGGTCGGTCGACCGACTGACGGTAACGGCCATTCGGTCGGTCGACCGACTGACGGTAACGGCCATTCGGTCGGTCGACCGACCGAACACGGCGAGGGCCGGAGCGACGAGGCCGCCGACGCGCATCGGCTGCTCGCCGCCGCCCGGCGTGCGCTCGGCGACCACGACGGGCAGCGGCGGTCGCTCGACCGGGCCGCCGCCGTAGGCCGCTCGCCCGCCTCCGTCGCCCGCCAGCTCGCCGCCGAGGCCGAGCTCGCCCTCGACACCGAGGGCGCCGGGGCCGCCCTGCCGCTCGCCGAGGCCGCCCTCGCCGCGGCCGAACGGGCCGGCATCGGCATCGCGCCCGCTGCGGTGACCCTCGGCGCGGCCCTGGCCCGGCGCGGTGTCCACGAGCGCGGCGCCGCCCTGCTGCGCGCCGCCCGCCAACTCGCCGAGCACGAGCACGAGCACGAGCACGAGCGCGAGCGCGAGCGCGACCACGACCCGGTGACGCGCGGCCGGGCGATCCACGAGCTGCTCGCGGTCACCCTGCCCCGCCTCGACGAAACGACCGCCCGGCGGCGGTGCGACGAGGCGGTGGCCCAGCTCGCGCGGTACGGGCTGGAGTTCTGCGTCGGCCGCACGGTCCGCCTCGCCGCCGAGGTGGCCCTGCGCGCCGGCGACCCGGCCCGGGCCGAGGCCCTGGTCTGGTCGCGGCTGCCGATCGAGACCGACGCCGGCGAGCGGGTGGCGCTGGCCGCTCTCGCCGGCCCGGCCGTGCCGGGCGAGCTCACCGCCCGCGAGGTCGAGGTCCTCGGCTGCCTCGCCGCCGGCATGACGAACCAGCAGGTGGCCAGCTCGCTCGGCATCTCCATCCGCACGGTGGCCGTGCACGTGTCGAACCTGCTGCGCAAGACCGGCGCGACCTCACGCACCGAGGCCGCGCTGTGGGCCGTGCGGCACCGGGTCGGGCCCGTCGCGTAGCTGCGGGCCGGGCCTCAGCCCTGCGCCGCCGGTGGCGGGGGCGTGCGCAGGGTCAGGATCAGGTCCAGCACCAGCGCCGTCCAGCCGGTCTGGTGCGCGGCGCCGAGGCCGGCCCCGGTGTCGCCGTGGAAGTACTCGTAGAAGAGCAGCAGGTCGTGCCAGGCCGGGTCGCGCTGGAACAGGTCGACGTCGCCGAAGACCGGGCGGCGGCCGTCCTTGCCGTCGGTGAACAGCTTGACCAGGCGCAGCGACAGGTCGTCGGCGACCGTGCCGAGCGTCGCCATCGTCCCGCTGCCCGCGGGGTACTCCACCTGCAGGTCGTCGCCGAAGAACTCGGCGAACCGCCGGATCGCCTCGATGAGGATGTAGTTCACCGGGAACCAGATCGGGCCCCGCCAGTTGGAGTTGCCGCCGAACAGGCCGCTGGTGGACTCGCCGGGCTCGTAGCCGACGGTGTACGCGTGCTCACCCAGATGTACCGTGAACGGCTCGTCCTTGTGGGCCCGGGACAGCGTGCGCAGCCCGTAGGGCGACAGGAACTCGTCCTCGTCCAGCATCCGCTGCAGGATGCGGATCAGCTGGTCCGGCCCGACCATCGACAGCAGCCGCAGCTGCTGCCCGCCGCGGCTCTTCTTCGCCCCGACCACGTCGCCGTACTCCGGCTTGTTGGTGAGGAACCAGCGCAGCCGGGCCGCCACGTCGGGCAGCCGGCGCAGCGTCGTCGAGCTGATGATCGTCGTCGCGGTCAGCGGGAGCAGGCCGACGACCGAGCGGACCTTGAGCGGGATCCGGTCGCCGCCCGCGGTCCGCAGCACGTCGTAGAAGAACGCCTCCTCCTCGTCCCACAGCCCGAACTCGTAGGCGGCGTCGGCGATGTAGGCGAAGTGCTCCAGGAACTTGGCGGCGATGTCCTCGTAGACCCGGTCGTGCACGGCGAGGGTCAGCGACATGTCGAGCAGGTTCAGCGCGTACATCGCCATCCAGGCGGTGCCGTCGCTCTGCTCCAGCCGGCCGCCGACCGGCAGCGCGGCCGAGCGGTCGAACGGGCCGACGTTGTCCAGCCCGAGGAAGCCGCCCTCGAAGACGTTGTTGCCCTCGGCGTCCTTGCGGTTGACCCACCAGGTGAAGTTCAGCAGCAGCTTGTGCAGCACGCGGGCCAGGAAGTCGAAGTCACGCGAGCCGTCGAGCACGAACACGCGCAGCGCCGCCCAGGCGTGCACCGGCGGGTTGACGTCGCTGAACGCCCACTCGTAGGCCGGGATCTGCCCGTTGGGGTGCATGTACCACTCGCGCAGGAGCAGCAGCAGCTGCTCCTTGGCGAAGCCGGGGTCGACGCGGGCGATCGCGACGCAGTGGAACGCCAGGTCCCAGGCCGCGTACCAGGGATACTCCCACGGGTCGGGCATGGACAGCACGTCGCAGCTGTTCATGTGCCACCAGTGGGAGTTGCGCCCGTAGCGGCGGCTGTCCGGCGGCGCCTCGGACACCGGGTCGCCCTGCAGCCAGCGCGCCACGTCGAAGTGGAAGAACTGCTTGCCCCACATGAGCCCGGCGACCGCCTGCCGGACGATCATCTTCTCCTCGGCGCTCGCCGCGGGCGGCACCAGCGCGTCGAAGTAGTCGTCGGCCTCGGCGCGGCGGCGGCTCATCGTCGACTCGAAGTCGGCCCGCAGGTCGGCCGGGGCGAGGTCCTTGGCGCCGGGCGCGTTGAGGTTGAGCCGCAGCCGGATCTCGTGGGTGCCGCCGGGCGGGACCGAGACCAGGTAGTGCAGGGCGCCCTTGGTGCCGACGCCGTCGGGGTTGACGCTGTCCTTGCCGTGGATGACGTGGTCGCCGATGCCGTCCTTGGGGTACTCCTGGCCGGCCTTGCCCCAGATCCGCGGCCCGTTCGTCTCGTTGTTGCAGAACAGCGGGGAGGGCGAGCCGTCGCCGGTCAGCGCGAGGCGGCCGAGCAGCCGGTGCTCGGCCAGCAGGCCGTTGTCCTTGGCCCGGATCTCCGGCCTGTAGTCACGGCCGGGCAGGCCCCACGCCCACGTGTTGCGGAACCACAGCGTCGGCAGGATGTGCAGGGTCGCCGGCTCCGGGCCCATGTTCTTCGCGGTGATCCGGATGCACATGTCGGTCGGGCCGGCCTTGGCGTAGTCGACCTCCACCGCCCAGTAGCGGTCCTCGTCGAAGATCCCGGTGTCGGCCAGCTCGTACTCGGGCTCGTCCCGCCCGCGCCGGCAGTTCTCCGCCACCAGCTCGTCGTAGGGGAACGCCTGCTGAGGGTAGTGGTAGCGCCACTTCATCCACGAGTGGGTGGGCGTGGAGTCCAGATACCACCAGTACTCCTTGACGTCCTCGCCGTGGTTGCCGAGGTCGCCGCCGAGGCCGAACATCCGCTCCTTGAGGATCGGGTCCTTGCCGTTCCACAGCGCGAGGGCGAAGCAGAACGTCTGCCGGTCGTCGCAGATGCCGGCCATGCCGTCCTCGTTCCACCGGTACACCCGGGAACGGGCCTGGTCGTGCGGGAAGTAGTCCCAAGCGTTGCCGTGCGGGCTGTAGTCCTCGCGGACGGTGCCCCAGGCGCGCTCGGACAGGTAGGGCCCCCAGCCCCGCCATGGGCGCTCCCCGCTGTCGGCTTCCGCCAACCTCCGGCGTTCGGCGTTCCCATCGTCCTCGATCACGTAACCATTCTCCGTCGCCCATGTTTCGACCAAGTTGAGGCCGCCGTTCGACCCGTTCCGGGGTATTTGTTCCTACACCAGATCATCCCTTGATCAATAATCTTGTGGCGAACCGCTCGTCACCCGCCACCCCGAGCCACCAAGATTGTGCGCATGGTGGTGTTCGGTCCGCAGGTTTGTGGTGATTTGTCCATCGGAGCGACGCGTGAGTGGCTCGTCCCCGATGGTGCCGGTGGGTACGCCATGGGCACCGTGCCCGGATTGCGGACCCGGCGGTACCACGGCCTCCTCGTCGTCGCCGAGCCCGGCCGGCCCGCCCGCCGCCACCTCGGCCTCGCCGCGCTCGACCCGGTGCTCACCCTGCCGTCCGGCGCCACCGTCGAGCTGGCCGCCCACGAGTGGTCCGGCGGGACGGTGAGCCCCCAGGGCCACACCCTGCTGGAGCGCTTCGAGCTCGTCGACGGGCTGCCCCGCTGGCGCTGGCGGATCGGCCCGGTCGTGCTCGAGCGGGAGCTGGCCATGATCCACGGGCGCGCACACGTCGGGATCGTGCACCGCCTCGTCAGCGCGCCCGGCCCGGTGACGCTCACCCTCAAGGCGCTGGTCACCTGGCGCGACGTGCACGGCGAGCGGACCGCGGCCGGCCCGCCGCCGCTCGTCGAGCCCACCGCCGGCGGCGTGGAGGTCGAGCGGGCCTTCCGCCTGGAGGGCCCCGGGTGGCAGCCGATCGGGCAGTGGTACCGCGGCGCCCGCACCCGGGTCGAGGAGGAGCGCGGCCTGCCGGCGGAGGAGGACCTCTGGTGCGCCGGCAGCTTCACCGCCGAGCTGGCACCGGGGGAGAGCATCGAGGTCGAGGGCTGGCACGGTGACTCGTCGCCGCGCGGCGCCGAGCGGATCGTGGCCCGCGCCCGGGCCCGCAACCGCGCCCTGGTCCACGACGCCGCCGACGCCGCCGACCGCGCGCTCGTCCTGGCCGCCGACGCCTTCGTGGTCGCCGGCCCGCAGGGCGCACCCGACGTCGTGGCCGGCTACCCCTGGTTCGGCGCCTGGTCGCGCGACACGATGACCGCCTACGCGGGGCTGTTCCTCGCCACCGGCTGGTGGGACGAGGGCCGCGAGCTGCTGCGCGCCTACGCCGGCACGCTGTCCGGGGGCATGCTCGCCAACACCGCCGACACCGGGCAGACCGAGCACAACACGGTCGACGCGACCCTGTGGTTCCTGCACGCCGTCGAGCGGCACGTCGCCGCCACCGGCGACGACGACCTCGCCGCCGAGCTGCTGCCCGCCCTCGACGGCGTGGTCGCGGCGCACCTCGCCGGCACCCGCTACGGCATCCGGGTCGACCCGGCCGACGGCCTCGTCACGCAGGGCGCCCCGGGTGTGGCCCTCACCTGGATGGACGCGCGCGTCGACGGCGTGCCGGTCACCCAGCGGGCCGGCAAGCCGGTCGAGGTGAACGCGCTGTGGATCAACGGCCTGGGCGCGGTCGCCGCCCTCAAGGAGCGGCTGGGCCGCGACGCCGCCGCCGAGCACCGCCTGCGCGCGGCGGCGCACGCCTCCTTCGAGCGACGGATGCCGACCCCGACCGGCCTCTACGACGTCGTGGACGGACCCGCCGGGGACGACCCCTCGCTGCGCCCGAACCAGCTCCTGGCCTGGAGCCTGCCCCGCGGGCCGATGCGCGGTCGGCCGCTGCCGGAGGCGGTCGAGGCCCTGCTCACGCCGCTCGGGCCGCGCAGCCTGGGGGCCACCGACCCGGCCTTCGTGCCGACCCACCGGGGCGGTCCCGCGCAGCGGGACGGTGCCTACCACCAGGGCACCGTCTGGCCGTGGCTGATCGGCCCCTACGCCGACGCGCGACCGGGCCCCAGCGCGGACATCCTCCAAGGCATCGAAGCGCATCTGTGGGAGTGGGGGGTGGGCTCGGTCAGCGAGACGGCGGACGGGGCCGCGCCGCACCGGGCCACCGGGTGTCCGTTCCAGGCCTGGTCCGTGGCCGAGACCCTGCGCGTCCGCCGAAACGTCGAGTGACCGTTACACCCTAGAAATGAGATTTGCCTCCCCGGTAACCCTCGCCCGGCAGGATGAGACTCAAGCCCACCCACCAGGTCACACGCCGACAAAGTTTGCGTGTGTAACCGTTGGCGCGCGTGGGTATCAGGGCGGGCGTTTTTTTGATCTGATCTTCTGTGGGGGCGGCCACGTGAACGACATCAGCGGACTGCGGACTCGGCCATTGAGAATCCTGATGCTCTCGTGGGAGTATCCGCCGGTCGTCGTCGGCGGCCTCGGGCGGCACGTGCACGCCCTCGCCACATCGTTGGTGACGGCGGGCCACGAGGTGACCGTGGTGACCCGGCACGCGCCCGGGGCACCCCTGGAGGAGTATTCGGAGGGCGTTCGCATCGTCCGCGCCGCCGAGGATCCGCCGCTGTTCCCGCTGTCGACCAGCACGCTCCTGGCCTGGACGATGGCGTTCAACCACACGCTCACGCGCGCCGCGCTGCGAGCCGCGGCCGGCGGCGACTACGACGTCGTCCACGCCCACGACTGGCTCGTCACGCACACGGCGGTCACCCTCAAGGAGTGCCTCGACCTGCCGCTGGTGGCCACCATCCACGCCACCGAGGCCGGCCGGCACCAGGGCTGGCTGCCCGGCGAGATGAACAAGTGCATCCACTCGGTCGAGTGGTGGCTCGGCCACGAGGCCTGCCGGGTCGTGGTCTGCTCCGAGTACATGCGGTGGGAGGTCACCCGGCTGCTCGACCTCGCGCCGGCGCGGGTGTCGGTGGTCGCCAACGGCGTCGACTCGAGCGTCTGGAAGGCGCCGTCCCGGGCCGTCAACGCCGCCCGGGCGCGGTTCGCCGGCGACGGACCCCTGCTGGGGTACGCCGGCCGGCTCGTCTACGAGAAGGGCGTCCAGGACCTCATCGCCGCCCTGCCCGAGCTGCGCGCCCGGCACAACGGCCTGCGGGTCGTCATCGCCGGCGACGGCCCGCACCGGACCGAGCTGCAGGAGGACGTGCGACGCCTGCGCCTGCAGCGGGCGGTGAGCTTCGCCGGCTTCATGGGCGAGGGCGAGCTGCCCGCGCTCATGGCGGCCACCGACGCGCTCGTCGTGCCGAGCATCTACGAGCCGTTCGGCATGGTCGCGCTCGAGGGTGCCTCGGCCGGCGCGCCGCTCGCCGTCGCCGCGACCGGCGGCCTCGCGGAGATCGTCGAGCCGGGGGAGACGGGCGTCACGTTCCCGGCCAAGAGCCCCGACGCGCTCGCCGCCTCGGTCGGCACGCTGCTCGACGACGAGCCGTTCGCCCGCCGGGTGGCCAAGCAGGCCCGGGCCATGGTCAGCGAGCGGTACGGCTGGGCCACGATCGCCGCCAGCACCGCCGACGTCTACCGCACCGCGATCGCCGAGGCCCCCGGCTTCGCCGCCCGGCAGGCCGCCAGTGTCCTGGAGCACGGCCGTCCCCAGATCGTGGTGCCGGAGGGTAACCTGCTCACCATCTGATACGTCCGATACCTGACGGCCCCGGTGAGTCATTTGCCGGGGTCGGTCACATTTTGGGGCTCGCCAGCAGGCCCATCGCCCGGTACGGTTGCTCACGAACAGCGACCGGAGTCGATCAGGGGCAACTGGGTGAGCGGCCAAGCCGACGAAGTCCTCGGGAACAGGTACCGGCTCATCGCACCTGTTGGCACCGGCGGCATGGCGGTGGTCTGGCGGGCCACCGATCTCGTGCTCGACCGTGACGTGGCCGTCAAGCTGCTCGCCGGGGAACTCGCCAGCAAGGCCGGCAACCGGGAGCGCATCCGCGCCGAGGCCCAGGTCGTCGCCCGCCTCCAGCACCCGAACATCACCGCCGTGCACGACTACGGCGAGGCCGGCGACCTCGCCGACGGGCGCAACGGCCGCCGCCCGTACGTCGTGATGGAGCTGCTCGCCGGGGAGCTGCTCTCCGACCGGCTCCGCTCCGGCCCCATGTCCTGGCGCCGCGCCACCCAGATCTGCGCGCAGGTCGCCGCCGGGCTGGCCGCCGCGCACGAGCGCGGCGTCGTGCACCGCGACATCAAGCCGAGCAACGTCATGCTGACCTCGGCCGGCGCCAAGATCCTCGACTTCGGCGTGGCCGGGCTCACCGGGTCGCTCGACCCCGACGACGAGTACGAGGGCCGGGTCTTCGGCACCCCGGCCTACCTCGCCCCGGAGCGCCTGCTCGGCGGGGGCGTCGTGCCGGCCACCGACGTCTACACCGTCGGGCTGCTCGTGTACCGCTGCCTCACCGACCGGCTGCCCTGGCACGCGGACACCCCCACCCAGATGATCGCCAACCACGTCTACGAGCCGCCGCACCCGCTGCCCGGCATCCCCGGCCTGCCCGAGGAGATCCCGGCCCTGGTCGGCCGTTGCCTGGCCAAGGACCCGGAGGCCCGGCCGCCGGCGGTCGAGGTGGCCCGCGTCCTCGCCGCGGCGACCGGCATCCACGTCGTGCTGCCCGGCGAGGACGGCTCCTCCACGCAGGAGGTCCACGTGCCGCCGATCCCGCCCGTCCCGGCGGGATCGGCCACGCCCGTCCGCGAGCGGGTCGACGTGCCCACGCGCCGCGCCCGCCTGGCCCGCCGCCGGCGCCGGCGCATGTGGGCCGCCGTGATCGCGGCCGTCGTCGCCACCGGTGCGACCACGGGCGTGGTCATCTGGCGGCCCTGGGTCGCGCGCCCCGCCTGCCAGGTCGACTTCTACATCCGCCCGGCCGCGCTCGGCAGCCAGGACCGGGCGTTCGAGGCCCGGGTGACCGTGGCGAACACCGGCAACCGCGCGCTCGACCCCTGGGTGCTGGTGTTCCGGCTGCCCGGCGGCCAGAGCATCGAGCGGATGGACGGGGTGCTGCGGTACCGCTCGGAGGTCGGCGGGATGCGGGTCACCGGCGAGGAGTCGCTCCCGCCCGGCAAGGCGGTCACCTTCGGCGTCGACGGGTTCGGCGGCCAGCCCATCCCGCCCGAGGGCTTCGCCCTCAACGAGACCGACTGCGACACGCGCGTCGCCCAGCAGCAGCCCGACGAGCAGCTGCCCGGCCTCACCGGCGGCGTCATCGACGCGCCGAAGACCGAGGACCGCCCGCCCGCCCGGCCGCAGAACCCCGGCCCGGGCGGCGGGCCGCCGCCGGGTGGCGGGCCCCCGCCGGGTGGTGGCCGCCGGTCTGACGACCAGCCGCCGCCGAGCTACGGTTACACCACACCGCCGGCCCAGCGCACCAGGAAGAGGCCCCGCGTCCGTGCCTGAACCACTCGCCCCGCCGATCGGGTTCGTCTTCGGCGGGGGAGGCGTGCTCGGCGCCTACGAGGTCGGCATGGCCCGGGCCGTGCTGCACGCCGGCATCCGGCCCGACCTGGTGGTGGGCACCTCGATCGGGGCGTTCAACGGCGCCGCCGTCGCCGCCCGGCCGACCGAGGAGGTCGCCGACCGGCTGGTCGAGCTGTGGGCGTCCGAGGAGGCCCGCACCGTCTACGGCGACTCCCTGCCCCGCCAGCTCGGCCGCTTCGCCCGGCGCACCCATCTGCACTCGCCGGCCCCGCTGCGCCGGCTCCTGGAGCGCGAGCTGGGCGACGTCACCACCTTCGCCGACCTGCCGGTGCCGTTCCAGTGCTGCGCCGCGAGCATCGAACGGGCCGCCGAGCACTGGTTCTCCGCCGGCCCGCTCGTCGATGCGGTCCTCGCGTCCGCCGCGGTGCCGGGGCTCCTGCCGCCGGTACACCTGGGGGAAGAGCACTTCATCGACGGCGGCATCGTCAACTCGGTGCCCGTCGGCCGGGCCGTGGAGCTGGGCGCGCGAACGGTCTTCGTCATGCAGGTCGGGCGGGTCGAACGGCCCTTGCGCCCGCCCCGCCGGCCGTGGGAGGTTGCGCAGGTCGCGTTCGAGGTGGCCCGGCGGCACCGCTTTGCGCGGGAACTGCGCGAGGCGCCGCCGGAGGTGACCGTGCACGTCCTGCCCACCGGCGGTGGCTCGCCGCGCGACGACTCCCCGCTGTCCTACCGCAACCTCGCCGCCGCCCGCGCCCGCATCGAGCGCGCCTACCGGGCCAGCTGCGCCTATCTGGAGGCGATGGGATAGTGCCGCCCCGCTGGGTCCGCCGCATCGTCGTCGCGCCGGTGGCGCTGGTCCTGATCAGCGCAGTCCTCGTGACGATGCCGGTGTGGCTGCTGCTGGCCGGCGCCCTGGGCCCGCTCGGCTCCGGCCGCCTGCGTGCCCTGCGGGTCTCCTGGATGGTCGCCGTCTACCTGTTCCTGGAGCTGGTCGCCCTCGTCGTCCTGTTCGTGCTCTGGGTGGCCAGCGGCTTCGGCTGGCGCATCCGCGGCCCCCGTTTCCAGCGCGCCCACTACGTGCTCGTCGGCCGCTTCCTCCGGATCCTGTACGGCCAGGCGCGCTGGGCCCTGGGCGTGAAGGTGGCCGTGGTCGGCACCGATCCCGACGTGGCCGCCCCGGGCCAGCCGGAGCTCGTGTTCTGCCGCCACGCCGGCCCGGGCGACTCGTTCCTGCTGGTCCACGCGCTGGTGAACTGGTTCGACCGCGAGCCGCGGATCGTCCTCAAGGCGACCCTGCAGTGGGACCCGGTCATCGACGTGCTGCTGAACCGCCTCCCGAACCACTTCATCACGGTCGCCGAGGGCGCCGAGTCGATGATCGGCCGCCTGGCGACCGGCCTGGACGACAACGACGTCCTGGTCCTGTTCCCCGAGGGCGGCAACTTCACCCCGAACCGCCGCGTCCGAGCCATCCAACGCCTGCACGACCTGGGCCTGCACACGATGGCCGAGCGTGCGGAGCGCATGCGCCACGTCCTGGCGCCCCGCCCGGGCGGCACGCTGGCCGCCCTCGACGCGGCCCCGGAGGCGGGCGTGATCTGGGTGGCCCACACGGGCCTGGACAAGCTCCTGACCGTGGCCGACGTGTGGCGCCACCTCCCGCTGGACCTGACGATCACCATGCGCTGGTGGTCGGTCGAGCCCGATGAGGTCCCGACGGGCCAGGAGGAGCGCGTGGAGTGGCTGTACGAGTGGTGGGCCAAGATCGACGCTTGGATCGGCCGCCACGCCCCGGAGGAACCCACCCGACCCGCCGAACGCACCTGACGCCCTGCCTCCGCCGGCCCTGCCTCCGCCGGCGCTGCCTCCGCCGGCCGTGCCCTCCGTTCGGCCGTGATCGATGGAGAGTCCTGGTTGCCATGGCAGCCAGAAGTTGCCATGGATCATGGGGTGCCGCGCCGTCCGCCGCCAGCAGGCCCGATCTGCGCCCGACATTTCCGGAATGTCGGGTGGACCCGGCGGAGTTCCGTCCAGGGGGCAGCTGGCGGCAGCGAAGGGCGGGACTCGCGTCGATCGTCGCGGGGCGGGCGCGGGCGTCCCGCCGGCTCGTGGAGAATGGCCGCGTGCGATTCGGAGTGTTGGGTACGGGGCATTGGGCGCGGGCGACGCAGGCGGCGGCACTCGCCGCGCACCCGGATGCGGAGCTCGTCGGGGTCTGGGGGCGCGATCCGGAGAAGGCGGCCGGGATCGCCGCCGAATACGGGGCGAGCGCGTATGCCGACGTGGACGCCCTGCTCGCCGACGTGGACGCCGTCGCCATCGCGTTGCCGCCCGACGTGCAGGCGGAGCTGGCCATCCGGGCGGCCCGGGCCGGGCGGCACCTGCTGCTCGACAAGCCGCTCGCGTTGACCACCGAGTCCGCCGACGCCGTCGTGGCGGCCGTCGAGGAGACCGGGGTCGCCTCCGTCGTGTTCTTCACCAACCGGTTCGTGCCCGCCGTCGACGCCTTCCTGCGGGAGAACGCGGCGCTCGGCGGGTGGTACGCCGCCCACGGCACCATGTATGCCTCGATCTTCCAGCCGGGGAACCCCTACGCCGGGTCGGCCTGGCGGAAGGAGCACGGCGGGCTGTGGGACCTCGGGCCGCACGCGCTCTCGGTGATCCTGCCGCTGCTCGGGCCGGTCGTCGACCTCTCCGCCGCCGAGGGGCCGCGCGACACCGTCCACCTGCTGCTGCGGCACGAGGGCGGGGCCGCCAGCACCCTCTCGCTGACGCTCGACGCCGCCCCCGACGCGCTGTCGTTCGGGTTCTCGTACTTCGGGGAGCACGGCGCCACGACCCTCCCCACCTGGGACACGACCGCCCTCGGCGCGTTCGGCGCGGCCGCCACGGCGCTCATGGAGGCCGCGGCGACCGGCACCCCGCACCCGTGCGACGCCGCCTTCGGCGCTCAGGTGGTGCGCGTGCTGGCCGCCGCCGACCACGCCCGCCGCACGTCGACGATCGTCGCGCCGTAGCCGACCGGGGCCGGGTCAGCGCATCCGGCCCACGGCGGAGCGCAGCCGGTCGAGGTCGCGGCGGCGGCGCTCGTAGGTCGTGGCCAGCGTGACCAGCACCAGGCCGGCCACGGCGAGCGGCGCCCAGCGGGGCAGCAGGTCCCAGTAGAGCGCGACCTCGTGCACGGCCAGGACGCCGAGCACGACCCCGCCGACCACGAACGGCGCCTGCAGCCGCCACGCGGCCCCGCCCACGACGACGGCCAGCGCGACCGCGCCGAGGACGAGCCGCCGCAGCGGCGCGCCGTCGCCCACGAAGACGAGCGCGAGGCTGGGCGCGAACCCGGCGAGCAGCCCGGGCGCGAACGCCACCCAGCTGGTGACGGTGGCGTTGCGCGAGCTGACCACCCATCCGGCGGCCACGGCGAGCGCGCCGGCGGGCACCGTGTAGGCCTCCGCCACGTCGACGCCGTTCGCCGCCAGCACCAGCCAGTACGCGACCAGCTCCGCACCGGTGGCCGCCCCGGCGAACCATCCGCGCGGCCCGCCGGCCAGCGCCCGCAGCCCGAGCGCGACGCCCCAGAGCCCGGCGATCCCGGCCATGGCGCCCGGGTTCCCGATCGCGAGCAGCACCGCGACCAGGGCGGCGGCGTGCGCGGCGACCTCGACGACGAGCGCCTCCCGCCGGCGCTCGGCGCCCGTGCGAAGCCGCGCCACCGCCCGCGCCACCAGCAGCAGGAGCGCGGCCGCGCCGAGCACGGCGTACGCGGTCCAGCGCAGCGGCAGGTCGGCGGCCCGCCCGGCGGCGAACGCCAGCCAGCCCGCGGCGACCGCCGCGACCAGCCAGCCGGCGACCCGCGCCCCGGACCGCTGCCCGGCGACCCCCGCGACGGCGGCGGCCACCACGATCGCGCCCAGCGCGGCGAGCGTCGCGGCCTCGGTCGGCAGGCAGCCGGCGAGGCCCGCGCCGGCCGTCAGCCAGCAGGTGACCGCGCCGACGTTGACCCGCAGCGGACGCACCGCGGCCAGGACGCCGGTGACCAGGCCGCCGGCGAGGGTCACCGCCGGCACGACGGGCCACGGCGCCGCGACGGCGACGCAGGCGAGGACGGCGGCGAGGGTCAGCGGGGGTACCGCCACCGACCGGACCGGCAGCCGGAAGCGCCGGGCGGCCAGCAGCGCCGACGCCGCCAGCAGCAACAGCCCGGCCGCGGCGGGACCGGCCCGCAGCGCGGGGACGAACGGTTCGAGCGCGTCGCCCGGCCCGGTGCCGAGCCCGACCCCCGACGGGGCGCCGCGCCAGACCGCGGTCAGCCACTGGTACGGCCGGAACACCACCACGAGCACCGCCGGCACCACCGCGACCAGCGCGGCGAGCCCGCCGACGACCGCACCGGGCAGCCAGGCGGCCGCGGCCCACCCCGGCGCCGCCCCGCCGGCCTCCGCCGGCCGCGGTTCCCGGACCGGCCAGAGGCAGAGCAGCGCGGCGGCGGCGAGGACGCCGAACGGGGTACGGCCGCCGTCCGTCGCCGACACCGTGACCGCCGCGATCGTCAGGCCGGCCACCGTCACCGACACGGCGAGCGGGCCGGCGCCGGTCGCCAGGCGGCGGCCCAGCAGGACGGCCGCCGCCGTGCCCAGGAGCAGGCCGGCGAACGCGGCCAGCAGCGGCGGCGGCACGTCGGCGACACGTGCGGTACCGCTGACGACCCAGCGGCAGGCGGCGGCGGCCGCGACGGGCAGGAGGCCGCACGCCGCGACGGTGGCCGGGAGGCTGAGCGGGCGGTCGGCACCGCGGGCCGCGACCACCGCGGACACCGCGGCGACGACCACGGCGGAGGCGAGCGTCAGCGGCGCGGTGGCCAGGCCGGTGAGCAGCAGGTGCAGCGCCACGACCGGCAGCGCGACGGCGGCGCCGCGGTCCAGGCGGAGCGCGACGGCGGCCAGCGCGACGAGCAGCGCGGCGTCCACGAGCAGGACCGCGGCGAGCGGCGTCGTCCAGGCTTCCGGTGCGGAGAGGGCGACGGTGACGACCGTGGCGTACCCGGCCGCGCGGTGCCGGACGAGCAGCGCGACGGCGGCGCCGAGGACGGCGAGGGCGGCCGGGACCTGCCAGTCGTACACCGCGTCGATCGTCCCCGCGTGCGCCCGCCAGGCGGGCAGGGCGGCCTCGACCGCGATCGCGGCGCCGCCGACGGCCCCGCCCGCGAACGGCAGCGCCGTCACGCCGGCGACGACCAGCGCGCCGATCCATCCGCCGCGCCGGACCCGGCCGGGCAGCACGCTCGAGGCGACGGCGACCAGCGCGGCGACGAGCGCGAAGCCGAGGTACCGCTGCCCGGGCGCGGCCTCGGCGACCAGCCGCATCCCGGCCGCGGCGACGAGCCCGGCCGCGACGCCGGTCGCCACGTGGGCGGTGACTCGGTTGAGCAGGCCGGTGGCCACGACCAGCGCCGCCAGCAGGAGCGCGCTCGCCGACGCGCGGGCGGCGGCGGGCACCCCGTCGGCCGTGGCGAGCGCATAGAGGAGCGGTGGCAGCACGACCAGTGACGCGCAGCCGGCCAACGCCCAGGCGAGGATGTCGACGGTACGGGCGAGCAGGACGTTCACCGCCGCCAGCGCGACGAACACGGCCGCCCAGCCGGCCGGGCCCAGGCCGCGGTCGGTGACCAGCAGCGGCAGCACCGGCTGGAGCGCGAGGACGGCGGCGAGGCGCGGGCCGCGGAGCTTGGTGGCGGCCGCGTACCCGCCGCCGATCGCCGCCGTGACCAGGCCGACCAGGCCGGCGAACGCGCTGGGGCGGATGGCGTCGGCGAGGCCGACGAGGTTGACGTACCAGGCGGCGTACCCGTCGAGGACCACGAGCAGCAGGCCGAGCGCCGCGAACGTCTCGGCGGTGCCGCGCAGGTCGCGGCGCAGGGCGACCAGCGGGACGGCGAGCGTGACGAGCGTGACGGCGGCGAGGATGGCCGCCCGCCCGATGACGCCGAAGTTGGCCCACGCGACGGCGGCGAAGACGACGGCGGCGCTGCCGAGGAGCAGTCCGCCGAGGATGAAGAGGAGGTTCTGGACCGTCCGCGGGCGGGCCTCGGGCCGGGGCGCCTGCTGCCACGGCGGCGCGGCGGGCGGCGGTTGCACGGCCGGCCGGGGTGTTGCGGCCTCGGTTCTGCCCGCCATGGCGACCGCCTGCCGGACCCGGGCGGCGAGCAGGTCGCGCTGCGACTGGGCGGCCGTGAACCGCTGGACCGCGGCGCCGTAGCGGGTCCGCGCCTCGTCGAGCTGCGCGCGGGCGCCCTGCACCTCGCGGTACAACTCGATCGTGCGCCCGTTGAGCCGCAGCACCTCGGCGGCGTCCGGGTAGGCCGGGCGGCCGCAGCCGGAGCACCCGGCGTCGAGGTCGGCCGGCGCACCGCAGAACGGGCAGGGATAGGTCACCATGGGTCACAGCATGCGGCGGTACCGCCGGCTTCAGGATCGTCCGGCGTACTCAACTTCGCCTGAGTACGTCCTTCCGGTCCACCCTGCGGGACGGCATGCTTGGCGGGATGCGGTTGCTGACCGAGGCCGAGTACCGGGCGACGATGGAGCCGGAGCCGATCCAGATCGGGCCGGAGGACGAGCCACCCTTCGACTTCTGGCCCTACTTCGACGAGGTCCCGGAGGAGGACCTGGGCGGCCACGACTTCTCCGAGGGCAGCGTGACCTACGCCTGGCACATGCCGCGCGGCAACCGCCAGCACGTGCTGGTGAACTGCGAGACCCCGAACGTGTTCCTGGTCCTGGTGCTGGACCTGTCCACCGAGTCGGTGCTGGGCCACTACCTGCTGGACATCTACGGCGTGGCGTGAGCCTCACCCGTCCTCGTCGAGCCCCCGCTCGATCGCATACCGCACCAGGTCGACCCGGCTGTGCAGCTGCAGCTTTCCGAGCGTGTTCTGCACATGGTTCTGCACGGTCCGGTGCGACAGGACCAGCCGCTCGGCGATCTCCTTGTACGTGACCCCCTTGGCGACCAGCCGCAGCACCTCGGTCTCCCGCTCGGTGAGCCGCGGCGCCTCGGGGCCCTCCGCGCGGGTGACGCTGGCCAGCCGCCGGAACTCCCCGAGCACCAGCCCCGCCAGCCCCGGCGTGAACACGGGATCGCCCTCCGCCGTCCGCCGCACCGCCGCGAGAAACTCCTCACGCGCGGCGGACTTGACAAGGTACCCCGTGGCGCCCGCCTTCACGGCGTCGAGCACGTCCTGCTGCTCGCCGCTGGCCGACAGCATGAGAATCCGGGCGTCCGGGCAGCTGGCGAGAATCCCCTGGATAACCTGGGTCCCGGGCAGGTCGGGCAGCTGCAGGTCAAGGACGACGACCCCGGGCCGCACCGACCCGGCGATGCGCACGGCCTGCGCCCCTTCCCCAACGGCGGCCACAACCTCATACCCGGCCTCGGCCAGATCCCGAGCCACCCCGTCACGCCACATGGGATGGTCATCGACAACCATCACCCGCAAGGCCGCACGCCCATCCACCCCTGCACCCTAACGGCGCAGCCACTCCCACCGGCGCCCGCCCAGCTCCCATGATCGTGGGAACCATCTGGCGGCCGGGGGCCGGCCATTCCCTTCCCACGGTCATGGACCTCCCCGAGCCGCCGGCGCCCGCACCCCGATGCACCCGCCCCGCGGCGCCCTGCCGTCAGCGCTCGGTGCCCGACTTAACGGAAATGTCGCCCAAGCGGCGACGGATAGCGCACGGCAGAAACCCGTCGCGCCGCCTGGCGCCATGATCGATGGAGAGTCCTGGTCGCCATGGCAGCCAGAACTCTCCATCGATCATGGCCCTCGCCAACCACCTCGCCACCTCATCGCAGCGCTCGGCCGGGGGTGACCACGCCCACACGGACAGGCGTCGTTCCGATGCCGCAGAACAGAGCATCAATCCCGACCCCGAGATCCAGCCCCCTCCCGACAGCCGGCCCAAGCGAACGGCACCCGGCCGGCCCAAGCGAACGGCACCCGGCCGGCCCAAGCGAAGGCGGCCGGAACCAACCCTCGGGCGGCGGCCCCTGGAGCGCGCGGCCGGCGTGGCCGAGCCGGTGGCAGCGGACCCGAGCCGGTGGCAGCCGATCCGAGCCGGTGGCGGTCGGGCCGCACGCGTGGCGGGCTGGCCGGTTCGGCGCCGGCCGCACCCGAGCCCATGGTGGTCGCACGGACCGTGCGGGGCGCGCTGGCGTCAGCGCCGACCGGAGTCGTCCGTTGAGGGCTGCCGCTGGAGCGTGTCGGCGTCGCGGCCGAGCCGGTGGCGGCCGAGCCGGTGCAGCCGAACCGAGCCAGCGGCGGCCGAGCCGAGCCGGTGGGAGCTGAATCGAGCCGGTGGCGGCCGGGCCGCACGCGTGGCGGGCTGGGCCGAGTCGGCGCTGGCCGGACCCGAGCCCGTGGCGGCGGCCGCATTGAGCGTGCTGGCGGCGTGGCCGAGTCGGTGGTGGCGTGGCCGAGTCGGTGGCCGGGGCCGGGCCGGCGGCGGCGCCCGTGGGTGAAGCCTCAGCGTGGAATGTGCAGCTCCACCTCCGTCCCCGCGCCCGGCCGTGACGTCACCGTCACCGAGCCGCCCAGGTCCCGGATCCGTCCGCGGATCGACTGCGCCACTCCCAGCCGCCCCGCCTGCTCGGCCTCGGCCAGCCGGTCGGCCGGCATGCCGGCCCCGTTGTCGCGGACCGTGACGGTCACGCCATCGGGGAGCTCCTCCAGCAGGAGCCAGACCTGGGCGTCCGGGCCGGCGTGCCGGTGCGCGTTGTCGATCGCCGCCGCCACCGCCGCGGCCACCTCGGCGGCCACCGGAGCGGGGAGCAGCACCGGCGTGGCCGGCGCGGCCACCGTCACGCCCGCGGCGGCGTGCGGCTCCAGCAGGGTGCGCAGGTCGGCCCGCTCGGCGCCGGCGGGGGAGAGGTCGGCGGGACCGTGCGGCCGGACGCGGGCGGAGGAGCGCGAGCGCACCGCCGGGCGGATGTGGGCCGGGCGGATGTGGGGCGTCTGCCGCACGCGCGCGCCGGAATCGGGCGCGGGTGCCGCCAGCGGGCCGCTCGACGACACCAGGGCGCGCAGCGTGGCCTCCTGCTCGCCCGCCAGGCGGCCCAGCTCGGCCGCCTCGCCGCCGAGCTCGGCGCCGCGGCGCTGGACCAGGGCCAGCACCTGCAGGACCGAGTCGTGGATGCCGCGCGCCAGGCGCTCGCGCTCGCGCGTCGCGGCCTCCAGCTCGACCGCGCGCTGCAGGCGGGCCTCGGCGTCGATCGCCAGCCGGGCGATGTGCCCGACGCCGACGCCGACCAGCAGCATGAGCACCGGGCCGTTGGCCGTGGCCTGGCTGAACCCGTTGCGGACGACCACGTCGGCGACGCCGAGCAGGAGGGCCGCGATCGCGCCGCGGCGCCGGCCGCCGGAGATGGCCCAGGCGACCACCGGAGAGGCGACCCACGCCATCGGCAGCGTGGGGGAGCCGACGCCGAGGCCGTCCGGGTTGACGATCCAGCGGGACGCGAGCAGACAGCCGCCGGCCACCGCGAGGTCGGCCGCGAGCAGGGGCCAGCCCCGGTGCTCGGGTCGCGCATACGCCAGGCTGGCCACGACCGTCCACGCCGCCATCACCGCGATGACCAGCCAGCCGCCCGGGGGCCAGGCATACTCCCGGAAGTTGTTCACCATCAGCACCGCCGCGTAGCCGAGCGCGGCGATGCGGAAGACGAGCAGCGCCCGCCAGAGCGGACCCTCCAGGCCGGACACCGGCCCCCCGCGGATCATCGTCAGGCCCAGTGCACGGGCGGCAGGCCGGCCTCGTCGAGCGCCGCGTTGACCTGGCTGAACGGCCGCGAGCCGAGGAAGCCCGCCGGGTTCATCGGGCTGGGGTGCCCGGCCTCGATGATGCGATGCTGCGAATTGGTCACCAGCGCCGCCTTCTTGCGGGCATAGCTGCCCCACAGCACGAACACGACCCGCCGGTCGAGCGAGTCGAGCGCCTTGATCGCGGCGTCGGTGAAGTGCTCCCAGCCGCGGCCCGCGTGCGACGCGGCCTTGCCGGCGCGGACCGTCAGCACCGCGTTGAGCAGCAGGACGCCGTCGGCCGCCCACGGGGTCAGGTCGCCGTTGGACGGCGGGGTCACCCCGAGGTCCTCGCGCAGCTCCTTGTAGACGTTGCGCAGCGACGGCGGCACCGACACGCCCGGGCGCACCGAGAAGCTCAGCCCGTGGGCCTGGCCCTCCTTGAAATACGGATCCTGGCCCAGGATCAGCACCCGGGCCTGCTCGGGCGAGCACAGCCGGAACGCCGTGAACAGGTCGGGAAGCGGCGGATAGACGGGGCCGGCCGCATACTCGGCCTCCACGAACGCCTCCAGCTTGTGCACCACCTCGAGGTCGAGATGCGGCTTCATCAGGTCCCGCCAACCGGCGGGCAGCAGTTCCAGCAGATCCAACGACATGCCCGGCACTCTACGAAACCGGTACGACAAAATCCGGCCGGGTAACGTCGAGCGGCCGACATCGAAGCGCGGCTTCTCGCACGCGGGCGGGGCAGAGGTCGCTCCCGTCGACGCGGTGCATTCTGGACGAATGCCCGCACGTCGGGCCGGGGAGCCGGGAGACTGGACGGGTGACACACGTTGGACCGGTGGGTGGGGGCAACGAGCCGCTGACCGTGCTCTGGGCCTGGCGGCAGGCGAATCTCGAACAAGCCGCCCACGAGCGCCCACCGGCGCCCGGACGGCCGCGTCAGCGGCAACAAGATCGTCCGCAGGACAGTCTTGCACAGGACGGGCCGGTGGACGGGCCGAAAGCGGGCGATCAGGGGTACCTTTCCCAGCTCCAGGCGAAGCTGCGCGAGCGCGCCGACCCGCGGCGGATCGTCGAGCGACTCGCCGGCACCCCGCCCAAGCGGCGCACCGTCCTGCACGCCGCCGTCGCCCACGACCCCGCGGCGGCCGAGCGCGGCTTCGCCTGGCTGCTCGAGCACTTCGACCAGCCGAGCGCCGTGGTGCCGGCCCTGGCCCCGTACGCTCCGGCGCTCGACGCGCTGACGGGCGCCCGGGGCCGGCAGTTCGAGCTGTTCGCCGAGTCACTGCTCGACGCCGTCCGGGCCGAGGGGGAGTGGTCCGACGACGACGAGCTCGCCTGGCGGGACGCGTGGCGCTTCGCGGTCGGCTGGCTGCGCCAGGGCGCCCAGTTGTTCCACGGCGAGGCGCCGTTCTGGACCGGCACCGTCCTCGCGCACGACCGGCGCCGCGACGACGTGGCCGTGCTCACCGTGCGCACCGACCTGCCGTACCCCTTCCGAGCCGGCCAGCGCGCCATCGTCGAGGCGCACCAGGTGCCCGGCGCCTGGCGGGCCTGCTGGATCGGCGACCCGCCGGCCGAGGACCACCGCATCGAGATCCACGTGCAGGCCCTCCCCGGCGACGACGCCACCGGCGTCCTCGTGCGCGACACCCGCCCCGGCGACCCCATCCGCCTCCACCGCGCCGAGGGCGACTTCGTCATCGGGAGCGGCTCCGCCGGGGCCGTGCTCGTCGTCGCCGAGGACGTGCACGTCACGCCGGTCAAGGCCCTGCTGTCGGGGCTCGCCGAGCGGGGCGACGAGCGCGTGGTACACCTCTTCTGGGGCGTCTCCGTCCGCGACGACCTCTACGACCTGGAGTCCCTGCGCGAGCACGCCGCCCGCTGCGCCCACGCCACCGTCCACCCGGTCGTCGCCCGCGGCCCCGCCCACCCGTACCTCAGCGGCTCCCTGGCCCAGGTCGTCGTCGACTTCGCCGAGTGGACCTCCCACGACGTCTACCTGAGCGGCTCCCCCTTCGCGGTGGGCGTCCTGCGCACCATGCTCCTCCAGCGCCGCGTCGCCGGGCAGCGCATCCACACCGTCACCCTGGAACCGTTCACCGCGGACGCCACCCCGTCATCGTCGCGGTGACGACGGTGTTCGCGAGGTAGCTGCGCTGGCGCTGGTCGAACGTCCCCCCGCACGTCACCAGCCGCAGCTGCGCCTTCGCCGCCGGCCCGTACACCAGGTCGGCCGGGAAGTCCGTCTTCGGGAACATCCGCACCGAGTCCACCCGGAAGCTGACCGCCGACCCGTCCGCCCGCGACACGCTGACCTCGTCCCCGACCTTGAGCCGCCCCAGCTGGTAGAACACGGCCGGCCCGGTCGCCGCCGTGTCGACGTGCCCGACCAGCACCGAGTTGCCGGCCTCCCCGGGCGTGGGCCCCCGCCGGTACCACCCGACCTCCTTCGGCGTCGCCAGCGGCGGCGCCTCGAGCATCCCGACCTGGTCGACGTCGACGTTGCGCACCGGCGCGTCGACCCCGATGGCTCCGACCGCCAGCCGCACCGGCACCGAGGCGGGCGCCGTGACCGCGGCCCCGATCCCGGCCGACGCCCCGGCGGCCGTCGGCACGTACGGCGGCGCCGTCCCGGCGAAGGACGTCCCGATGAGCGAGACCCCGCACACCACGGTCGCGATGAGCGCCAGGGCGGTGGTCCCCCGCCAGGATCCGTCCGGCCGCATGAGGAACCGCTCGCCCCGCCGCCGAGCATGCCGGTGTACCGCGGGCGCCCCGCCCCGGCGCCGCCCGCCCGCGTGGCGCCCGGCACCCCTGCTCGTTGGCGCCGCCGGCCCACCCCCGGCAAACGGCCCGGCGTCACCGGCGGCGTGCCGCCCGCTCCCGTTCATCGTCGGGGGCCGTGGCGGCCAGGCCACCTGCGACTGCGCCGCCGCCCATCGCTGCGGCGGGTCCGTGCGCCATGCCACCCCCGGACTCGTATGACGGATATGTCCGTAATATCCGGCGGGAACGAGCGCCGCGGCCGCCCCGCCGGCGCCCACAGGCGAGCGTCCCGCGGAGACCGGCGCCGGCGGCACCGCGCCCGGCACCGGCGCCGGCGGCCAGCTGCCCATCGGCGGTCCCGGTGCCGTCCGGGTCGGGGCGGTGGCGCGGGCGTGGCGGCTGCGGTACGCGGTCACGGCAAGCCGTCGGGCCGGCGGCGCAGGATCAGCGCCCCTGCCGCGCCGATGACCAGCATGCCGCCGCCGGTGGCCATCAGGGCCCGGTTCACGCCGCGCGAGGTCGAGCCGCCGCCCGCCGGCACCGCGCCCGTCGGCGAGACGACCAGCTGGACGACCGACGAGGTGCCGTCGGCGCAGTCCAGGCTCACGAGGAACGTCCCGGGGCTGATGGTCGTGGGGATGGTCACCGACACCGAGAACACCCCGCTGGTCGTGCCCGGCGTCATCGGGATCTGCGCGTCGAGGCCCAGCACGGTGCCCGCGACGTCGGCCGAGCGCACGCCCACGGCGCAGACGATGCTGAACGTGACGCGGCCGCCGGGCTGGGTCGTCTCCGGGCTGACCGACCCGATCGGGCTGGCCGGCGAGACCGTCGCCGTCGGGGAGGCCGAGGTCGAGGCCGAGGCCGAGGCTGAGGGCGAGGGCGAGGCCGACGCTGACGCGCTCGGGTCGGCCGCCGCGGCGCCCGGCAGCACGAGGAGCGCGGTCACGCCGCCCAGCGCGGCGCCGCAGAGCATTCGTCGCATGGGTTCATTGGCCGGGAACCCCGGGTGAACGCTCGACACCCCGGGCGGGCGAACACAGCGGCCAGCGGGCGTCCACGAAAAGATGGCCTGGTTTCACCCACGATGGGACGATGAAGTCCTGGGGTACGGCGCGGTTACGAGTAGGAAATGTCGCAGTGACGCGCCCCGGCTGCCGGTGGGACGGATGCATCTGGAATCCTGCCGGTCGGCGCCATAAGCGCCGGTCGCGGGCAATGGCGGCCGCGGCCATGAGCCGGACTGCGGGACGAGACGGGAACGACGCGCATGAGTGAGTACAAGATCACCTATTCGGACGGCGAACTCGATCTGCCGGTACGCAAAGCGACCGAGGGCCCCGGCGGTCTCGAGATCGGCAAGCTGCTGAGCAACACCGGTCAGGTCACGCTGGACACCGGCTTCGTCAATACGGCCTCCTGCGTCTCGTCGATCACCTACATCGACGGCGACGCGGGCATCCTGCGCTACCGCGGATACCCGATCGAGGAACTGGCCGAGAAGTCCACCTTCCTCGAGAGCTCCTACCTGCTCATTCACGGTGAGCTGCCGACCACCGCGCAGCTGGAGGAGTTCACCGACCGCATCCAGCACCACACGCTGCTGCACGAGGAGATGCGCCGCTTCTTCGACGGCTTCCCCCGCGACGCGCACCCGATGGCGGTGCTGTCGTCGGCCGTGAGCGCGCTGTCCACCTTCTACCAGGACAGCCTCAACCCGTTCGACACGGAGCAGGTCGAGATCTCCACCATCCGCCTGCTGGCGAAGGTGCCGACGATCGCGTCGTACGCGTACAAGAAGGCCATCGGCCAGCCGATGCTCTACCCCGACAACTCCCTCGGCTACGTCGAGAACTTCCTGCGGATGACCTTCGGCGTGCCCGCCACGCCGTATGAGCTCGACCCGGTGCAGGTCAAGGTCCTCGACATGCTCCTGCTGCTGCACGCCGACCACGAGCAGAACTGCTCGACCTCCACGGTCCGCCTCGTCGGCTCCAGCCAGGCCAACCTCTTCGCGTCGGTGTCCGCCGGCGTCAACGCGCTCTTCGGCCCGCTGCACGGCGGGGCCAACCAGGCCGTGCTGGAGATGCTCCAGGAGATCCACACCGACGGCGGCGACGTCGGCGCGTTCGTCCGCAAGGTCAAGAACAAGGAGGCCGGCGTCCGGCTGATGGGCTTCGGCCACCGGGTCTACAAGAACTACGACCCGCGCGCGGCCCTCGTCAAGAAGGCCGCCCAGGACGTGCTCGGCCGCATGGCCAAGCCCGACCCGCTGCTCGACCTGGCCATGCAGCTCGAGGAGATCGCCCTCGCGGACGACTTCTTCGTCTCCCGGAAGCTGTACCCCAACGTCGACTTCTACACCGGCCTCATCTACAAGGCCATGGGCTTCCCGACCACGATGTTCACCGTGCTCTTCGCGCTCGGCCGGCTCCCCGGCTGGATCGCCCAGTGGCGCGAGATGATCAACGACCCGGAGACCAAGATCGGCCGTCCGCGGCAGGTCTACACCGGGTACGGCGCCCGCGATTACGCCCCGATTGCCGGTCGGTAAAGACCCGCAGCGCCAACCGGTTCTTGCTCGTTTGTCTACTTGACGGAGATCGACCCCGGCTGTCTCATACATGAGTCTGTCTGGGGTCGTTGTCCGTTTTATCGACAGGAGCAAACTGAGCCAAATGAGCGCGCCAACGTTGTCGCCGCTGCTGACCGCCGCCGTGCAGGACCGGACGTCCGGTGCGACCGGCGTGGCCAGGCAGGTCCTCGACGGTCTCGCCGAGTTCGTGCACGACCCGCCGGCGCTGCGCACCGTGGTCGCGCCCCTGCCGGGACTGCTGCCCGGCTACGCCTCGATGTGGCACATCGCCCGGGCCGCCAACAGCGCCGACCCGGGGCCCGCCCTGCGTGCGATCCGCGATCAGCTCGACACCGACGTCGAGCGGAGCGTCGCGACCGCGACCCGGCTGATGCACCAGCGCGGCGGCTGGGCCCGCACCGCGCCGAGCAGTGCCCTCGTGAAGGCGGTCGTCGCCGGCCTGCCCGCCGGGACCGTCGACGTCCCCGGCACCGAGGGCCTGCAGCCGGTCACCGGCCTCGCCGGCGCCGACGCGATCAGCCCGACCCGGGTCCTCAACATCAAGGGCACGCTCGCACTGGCGCGCAGCGTCCCCACGATCGTGGTGACCACCTCGCTGAAGCTCGTGCCCGAGTCCGTCTTCGGCGGCCTCGGCTCGCCGCTGTTCGAGCGGATCCCGCTCGACGCCTTCTGGGCGGTCGTCCTCGACGGCGAGCTGCTGACCCCGGCCGAGGTGTCCCGGCGGGCGGCCCAGCTACCCGCCGGATGATGTTGCACCGGTAGTGCGCCGGACCCGTTGCGCCACTGCGGTTCTGTTCGATCGTGTGCGGATCTGTCCTCCACAGTGGACACTTCCCGAACGTCGCCAAGACGGCACGATTTAGGGGCTGTGGAGCGGCGCGCGGTGGAGTACATTGCGTGGCAACCCAAGGACAGCCGGGGCCGCCGCTTCCCCCGTGGCGGCGGCCCCGGCCTTTGCCGTGATGTGGGGTTTCGCGCGCCCGCCGGTGCCCGCAGGGTTTCGCGCACGTCGATGCGGGAGAAGACTTCGCCATGACGACCGTCCAGATCCCGCCGCGCCACGCCGCGCCCTCCGGCCCGCCGCCGCGCACGGTCTGGCTCATCGGCGGCATGATCGCGCTGGCCGTGGTGGTCCTGGCCGTCGTCGCCGTTGTTGTGTACCGAACAGGTCCGCAAAACCCCGCCGACGCCCGCGACCACGTGGTCAGCGCTCCCGCGGCGGGTCGCGACGCGGCCGTGCTCGACCTGCTCAGCGGCGCCACCGCGGTCACCGTCAAGGCGGCCGACCTCGGCGACCGGCTGTTCGAGGCCGAGACCCCGCGCGACGGCCGGCTGGCGCCGCGGGCCAAGGTCACCGACGACGGCGTGGTCCAGTTGACCCTCGACGGCGACAGCGGCGGCCCCGGCGGCGCGGCCGTGGAGGTCCGCCTCAACCGCGGCGTCCGCTGGACGGTCCGCTTCACCGCCGGCGCCAACGCGAGCACCGCCGACCTGCGCGACCTCGGCAACCTCGCCGCGGTCGAGTATGTCGGCGGCGTCGCCGCGGTGGACCTGACCCTGCCGGCCGCGCACGGCACGGTGCCCGTCCGCCTGTCCGGCGGCGCGAACACGGTGGCCCTGCACGCCCCGAAGGGCACCCCGGTGCGGGTCCGGGCGGGCGGCGGAGCGGGTGCGGTGACCCTCGACGGCGCCGGCAACAACGGCGTCGCGGCCGGCGCCACGTTCGCGTCGGCGGGCTGGGACGCCGCAGCCGACCGTTACGACCTGGACGCCACGTCGGGCGTCGGCACGATCACGGTCGACCACATGTAGGACGCAGGAACGGGGCGGGCGGTCAGCCACGCTCCGGAAGGCTGATGACGCCCGCGCCGGAGACCGGGGCGTCCTCGGGCAGCTCCGGCAGGCCGAACAGGTCGGTCAGGCCGGTCACCTGCAGCAGGCGGTGCACGAACGGTGACGGGCTGCTCACCACCATCACGCCACCGTGCTCGCGGGTCTTGTTGTTGATCGCGACCAGCGTCCCGATGCCGATCGAGTCCATGAACGGGACCCGTCGCAGGTCCACGGTCAGCGTCCGGGGCCGGTACGCATCCACGGTGTCGAGGACCACCGACCGTAACGCCCCCACGGTGGCCGCTTCCAGCGGCCCGAGCACTTCCACCACGATCGTGCTGTCCGGACCGTCGTCGGAGCGGTGAGTCCGGACCATTGCGTCGCCCATTCGACCCGCGTACCCAACCGGTCGAAGAGGAAACGTCACGGATTCGCGGAGATCAACAGTGGCAGGATCGCGGCGTACGCGCACAGCAGCACCGCCGCCTCGGGCCGGGTGATCCGGCTGCCCCGCTTGAGCAGCAGCCAGGCCAGGGCCGCCGCCAGCACCATCGCGGTGACGGCCGCGAAGCCGAACGGCGCGATCGTGTCGCCGCCCGCCGCCAGGCCCACGACCGCCCCGCCGATCAGGCTGTTGAACAGATTGCTGCCGAGCAGGTTGCCGACCATGAGGTCGCCCTCGCCGCGCCGCTGGGCCTGCACGGACGTCATCAGCTCGGGCAGCGACGTGCCGACCGCCACGAGCGTGAAGCCGATGACCGTGTCGCTCACGCCCCACCGCGACGCGAGCGTGCTGGCGTTGGCGACCAGCAGCTGGGCCCCGCCGAGGGTCGCGGCCAGGCCGAGCAGCGTCCGGCAGGCCTCGACCCACCAGCGGTCGGGCGGCGGGGACGGCTCGACGAACGCGGCCACGTCGTCCGGGAGCGGATCATCCGGCGGTACCCGGGACAGGCGGCCCAGCAGGAGGAGCGCGCCCAGGCTGAGCGCTGCCAGCAGTACCCCCGCCACGAATTTCATGCCGACCAGCGCGAAGGCGCCGAAGACGGCGACGGCGGCCACCATCAGCGGGGCCTCGCGCACCGGCACCGACGAGCGGACCAGCACCGGCGAGACGATCGCGACGACCCCGAGGATCAGCGTTACGTTGAGGATGTTCGATCCGACGAGGTTGCCCAGCGCGAGCCCGGCGTTGCCCTGCACGGCGGCGGTCCCGGAGACGACGAACTCCGGCGCGCTGGTGCCGAGCCCGATGACGATGACCCCGACGATCACGGGCGCGACCCGCAGCACGGTGGCCAGCCGCCCGGCCCCGACGACCAGCTGATCGGCGCCGACGGTGAGCAGGGCCAGGCCGGCGATGCCGAGCACGACCACCAACAGGGTCGACATCCGCCTCCTCATCGCGTCGCGCCCACCTGGCTGGACACCATACCGGCCGGCCCGTCGCGGCCCGGCCGGGCGGTCGCGAAACCCGAAATCGTTTCCGGGAGTTTCAGGCCCCCGCACGGCTGGCGGAAACGCCCGGCGGGCCTTACAGTTTTCATCGAGACCGGCGTCTTCCCCCGTGGATGCCGGTCTCGCCCATTTCCGGGCCCTCCACAGTGGACGACCCGCTGTGCGACGACACTGTCGGGCGTCGCAAGAGTTTGGCGCCGCACGATAGGTTGGCCTCCTACGGAGGGAGGGGTCGCTGTGCAGTGCCCGCGCTGCGGAGCCAACGGAATCGACGCCCAGGGATTCTGCGCCAACTGCCGCCTCTTCCGGGGCGTGCCCGGCCCAGCCCAGCCACCGGCCCAGCCCGGTGCGCCCGGCCGGCCACCGACCCCCGCCAGCGGTCCCCAGCCCACCAACGGCTACCCCGCCACCTCGGCCCAGCCCGCCGGCCCGGCGACCCCCGGCCCGGCGACCCCCGGCCCGGCCGGGGCGACCGGCGCGTTCCCCGCGGCGGCCCCGGGCCCGGCGACCGGAGGGGTCCCCGCGGCGCCCGCCGGCGGCCCGTTCCCGGCCGCCTACGGCCGGTCGCCGACGAGCCCCTTCCCGCCCGTGCCGCCCACGTCCGGCGGTGGCTACCCGCCGGGCCATCCCGGTGTCCCGGCGCCAAGGCCGCGCAACCCGCTGCTCATCCCCGGCCTGATCTTCGGCGTCGTCGCGCTGCTGCTCGTCGGGGCCGTGATCGTCTACGCGGCGACGTCCGGCGGCGAGGAGGACGCCCTACCGGCCGCCGCGCCGTCGGTCACCTCCTCGGCCTCCGCGGCCGCCAGCGCGAGCCCGGCCGTCACCGCCGGCCCGTCCGCCACCGCGACGGCGGAGCCGTCGGCCAGCGCGTCGCCGAGCGCCTCGGCGGCCGCCGACGCCGCCTGCGTCTATGGCGTCTGGCTGGAGGAGCAGCACGACGAGCAGGTCACCGTGCTCAACACCGGCGTGTTCCCGTTCCGCAGCAGCGGGACGTTCCAGCGGTACAGCGACACCGGCCGCGCGGTGTTCGACTACGGCAACGGCGTGCACCTCACCGGCACCAACGGCACCAGCACCTTCGACTACGTGTTCAGCGGGTACATCAGCTACACGTTCAAGGTAGAGAACGGCATGGTCGTGTACGGCGACCCCCGCCCCAACGGCACCGAGACGTTCTTCCGCAACGGCGTGCAGGACTACAGCGGCAAGCTGCTCGCCCGGGTCCCGCAGCCGATGAAGATCAACTGCGGCTCGGTGGCGATGAGCCTGACCAACCCGGCCATGACGGTCCAGATGAGGCGGACGAGCAGCGCGCCGTGACCCCTGAGGCCGGTGGGGCCGCCGGTGCGCCGGCGGCCCCACCGGGGTTTCCTTCAGGATCTGTGGGCCCCCGCCGATGGGCAGTGCGGAGAGGGGAAGCCTGCATGGACACCAAGCTCGCCATGGTCATCGACGATTCGCGTGCGATGCGGGGCATCCTGAAACGGATCCTGCTGCCGTTGGGCTTCGAGGTGCGCGAAGCCACCAACGGCAAGGACGCGCTCGACCAGATCTGGGACGACGACCTCCAGCCCGGGCTGTCGCTCATCGACTGGAACATGCCCGAGATGAACGGCCTGGAGTTCGTCATGGCCGTCCGCAAGCAGAAGCACCTCCGCCAGATGACGCTCATGATGGTCACGACCGAGAGCGAGCACGGCCAGATCGTGCGGGCGCTCGCCGCGGGCGCGCACGAGTACGTGATCAAGCCGTTCACCGCCGAGGCGATCGTGGACAAGCTCAACTACCTGGGCGTGGTGCCGATGGCCCCCGAGCCCGCCCCCGCCGAGGCCTCCGCGTAGCCGATTGCGGAAACGCGCGCCCGTGTCGGTCCGATAGGCGACGGAAGAACCCCACCCCTGGCCGTACCGTGCGACACATGACGATCGACTTCCCGCACGGCTGGTGGGGCACGGACCTGGGCAGCGCCCGGGCGAGCATGGGCACGTACGAGCTCTACCCCACGGAGAGCCTGCCGGTCGTCGACGAGTCCTGCCACGAGGGGACGTTCGCCTGGCTCGTCCCCGGCGCGCCGCACGACCCGCTGCGGGCCATGGAGGTCGGCGCCCTGTCCCAGCACGTCGAGCTGCCGGCCGCCTTCAAGCGGTTCATGAGCAGCCAGGTGCTCATGGACGCCATCCCGTCGTGCACGGGCTGCGACTTCGACCTCGCGCCCCGCCCGGTCCCCAGCCCGGTGGAGCCGACCGCCCAGCTCGTGCGCTTCCTCCGCGACCAGCAGGACGCGGTCATCTGGTACCTCTACCTGCGCCCCGGCGAGCAGCCGTTCGTGATCGCCTCACCGTGGCTGCTGGAGATCGTCGGCCTGGAGGAGGTCGATCGCGCGACCCTCATCGCCAACATGGTCCGCGCGGCCGACGGCTTCGAGCAGTTCATCCACCGCTTCTGGCTGGAGAACTCGCTCTGGTTCAGCGTCAACGAGGGCGACGAGTCCACCGACGAGATGAACCTGTACCTCGCGCATTACACCGCCGCGTAGTTAATCTCTTGCCGCCGTCCGGGCCGGGTCGTATCTTTGAATACGTCAACGGCACGCCGGCAAGGAAAGGACCACCGATGAACGGGCACAAGGAGCGATGGCTGACGGCGAGCGCGCCGCTCGGTCGAGCCGCCCTGTCCCGCAGTTGGCGGTCACGTCCCGGCTTCGCGCTGGTCAGCGCCCTGACCGGTGAGTTGTCGCTGCGCTCCGGACGGTGGCGAGGCTAGGTCCAGCCTGCCTCGGTAGCCGCCCGGTGAGCATCGGGCGGCTTTTTTCATGCACAACCGGACACATACGGGTGTAGCTCAATCGGTAGAGCACCGGCCTCCAAATCCGACGGTTGCGGGTTCGATTCCTGCCGCCCGTGCATTGCATTGTTGTTTGACAATTCCATTCGGTACACGCCGCGGTAGCCCAATCGGCAGAGGCGCCCCGTTCAAAGCGGGATCAGTGCGGGTTCGAGTCCCGCTCACGGCACGCAAGATCGTTTGGTGCAACACCTGGAACTCGGTACGACAGGAAGGGAGGAGGCCCGGTGACCGCGGTTCTCGTTCTCAACGCCGACCTCGGACCCCTGCACCGGGTCTCACTCCGCCACGCCGTCCGCATGCTGCTGCGTGAGGTGGCCGTCGTGCACGAGGCGGAGCCGGACCGGTTGATCGGGGTCTACCCGCTCCCGCGGGTGGTGCGGCTCGTCAGCTACGTGGTGACGCGCTGGCGCTTCGGCGCCGGGCCGGCGTGGTCGCGCGCCGGCGTGCACGCCCGCGACGGCCGCCGCTGCGGCTACTGCGGGCGCGAGGCCATGACCATCGACCACATCCTGCCCCGCTCGCGGGGCGGGCGGAACACCTGGAAGAACACGGTTGCGGCCTGCACGGCCTGCAACCAGCGCAAGGGCGACCGCACCCCCGCCGAAGCGGGCATGGTGCTGCGGGTCCAGCCGTCGACTCCGACGTGGGCCGCACTCGCCCGGCGCTGAATCGGGCTCGGCGGGTCCTTCCTACCGCCCGCCGAGCCCCGCGCGCTCACCCCCGCGTCGATCTTGCACTTGTGGTGCCAGGACAGCCCGAGAATGTCCCGGTTTGTCAGGCACCACAAGTGCAAGATCGACGCGGAAGGGGGGGCTGGAGAGTTGGCCGAGAGGTAAGGCTGCGGCTTGCTAAGCCGTCGACGGGGGGAGACCCCGCGGGGGTTCGATCCCCTCACTCTCCGCGTCACACCCATGCCCTTGTAGCTCAGCGGATGAGAGCGCCTCGCTACGAACGAGGAGGCCGCAGGTTCGAATCCTGCCAAGGGTGCGCACGACCGGGGGAGGCCAGCCGATAGGTGCCGGCACCCGTCTCGAAAACGGCGTTGGGTTCACGCCCGTGTGGGTTCGACTCCCACCCTCCCCGCAACCAGCACCACCATCGCCGGACCGACCGCGCGAGCTCGCCCATGCGCCGGTCCGCCTCGCGCCGCTCGGACTCCGGCTGTTCACCGCTCAAGTGCACCGAGGGGTACATCGTCATCTCCAAGAAGATCGGGTTTGTGGAGACGACGTTCCTGCGCGGTCGATTTCGACAGTTGCCGTTCGTCGGAGATGCATGAAGTACCTGATGCTCATCTGCGACGACAACCCCGACGAGCCGAGCCCCGACGACATCGTCGCCTCGCCCGATTTCGTCGTCTGGGAGGCCGACATGGCACGGCGCGGCATCGTGCACAAGGGGCAGCGGCTGCGGCCGGCCCGCTACGCCCGCACGGTCCGGGTGCGCGACGGGAAGGTCATCGTGACCGACGGGCCGTTCGCCGAGACGCGCGAGCAGATCGGCGGGTTCGAGCTGGTCGAGTGCGCCGACCTCGACGAGGCCATCGAGTGCGCGGCCGGTCACCCGGCCGCGCCGTGGTGGTCGGTGGAGATCCGGCCCTATCTCGACGTCTGACGGGGCGGCCCGAAGGCATACCGCGTGAGCACCCGCACGCTGCTCCCGCTGCGCTGCTTGGCGGCCGCCGGCAGCATCGTCAGGGCGTGGATGCGCGACGACAGGTGCCAGCGGGCCGCCTTGGCCGCCCGGGGCCAGCCGTGCGCCTCCATGCGCGCCGCGGCGCCCAGGAAGAAGTTGCGGGCCTCGCTGAACCGGTTGCCGGTCACGGCGGACGACGCGGACAGGCTCTCGCCGTGGCGGCGGTACTGGAAGCAGAGCGTGTCGTCGGCGACCAGCGAGCCGCCCCGCACCACCAGGTTGAGGATGAGCGCCAGGTCCTGGATCACCGACAGGGTGGCGTCGAAGCCGACCGCCTGCATCTCCGAGGTGCGCCAGGCCAGCGACGGGAAGTACAGCCAGTTGCCCCGCAGCAGGCTCACCGCGAGCTCCTCGCCGGTCATCACCAGCGTCCCCGCGAACTTGGGTGCGTACACGCGCCGTTTCGTCGAGTCGACCAGGGTCTTCACGACGGCGCCGTCGGCGTCGATCACCTCGACGCCCGGCTGGACGAGCACCGCGTCCGGGTGCGCCTCGACCAACTGGTGGACGCGCGCCACGTAACCGGGCAGCATCACGTCGTCACAGCCCATGATCACCATGAACGGCTCGGTCGCCCGGTCGATGCACTGCTGAAAGTTCCGGGTGATCCCGAGGTTCTCCGGGTTTCGGTGGTACCGCACGCGCGGGTCGTCCAGCGCCGCGAAGAACGCCGGCACCTCCTCGTGCCGGCCGGCCGGGTTGTCGTCGAAGACGGTCAGCCGCCAGCGCTCGTCGGTCTGGGCGAGCACGCTGTCGACGGCGAGCTTCAGCAGACGCAGGTCACCGTAGTGCGGCAGCATGATGTCGAGCACCGTGCGATCCTAAACAATCCTCCTGAATACGCCGACGGCCCGTCCCCCTGTGGGGACGGGCCGTTCGCGGTCGATGGTCAGTGCCGGGCGCGGCGCGGGCCGGCGGGCGGCTGGCCGGCGGCGGCGCGCCGCTCGGCCTGCTGGTCCGGCGACTTCGGGTCCTCGTCCCACGCCTTCGCGCGGCGGATCTCGTCGAAGAACCCGAGCAGCCGGTCGAGCTCCTGCGTGCTCGTCTTGTCGTCGGCGCGGGTCGTCTTGCCCTTCTTGCTGTGCGAGCGGATCTCCCGGCCGGTGTTCGGCGACGAGTTCTCGTCGCGCTCGTCCTCGCCGTCGTCGTGCATCGGCGCGCGCTGCGCCGGCATGCGGCCGGTCGCCTCGTCGTGGTGCCGGCTCGGCGGGACGGGCAGGTCGAAGTGGTGCTCGTCGTAGTTGGGGGCGTCGAAGCTGTACCCCTGCTGCCCGTTCGGCCCGGGCGCGATCGGCTGGTCCTCGCGGTGGAACGTGCGCGGCGGGGCGACGTGCAGCTCGGGGTGCATCGGCGGGTGCCCGTTGGGACCGTGGCCGTTCAGGTACCCGTTCTGTCCGTTGCCGTTGTGGCCGTTGCCGTTCTGTCCGTTGCGGGGCGGGCCGGCGTAGCCGTTGGCCGGCGGGAACGCCGACGTCGCGTCCGCCGGGTGGCCGCCGTGCGGGCCGGCCGGGTGGCGGCCGTTGCTCGGGCGGTGCGCGCCGTTCGGGCTGACCGGCGCGAACGACCCGGTCGCCTCGGCCGGCGGGAACGCGCCCGTCCGCGGCTCGGCCGGGAAGCCCCCGGTGCGCGGCTCGGCCGGGAACGCCCCCGTGCGGTCGCGGTCCACGGGCGGCATGGCCCCCGTGCGGTCCATCGGCGGCAGCGCGCCGGTGCGGTCGGCGGGCGGCAGCGCGCCGGTGCGGTCGCGGTCCACCGGCGGCATGGCCCCGGTGCGGTCGACGGCGGGCATGGCGCCGGTGCGGTCCATGGGCGGCAGGGCGCCGGTGCGCGGCTCGCGCGGCCCGTGCTGCGCCGCGAACCCGTTGGTGCGCGGCTCGTCGTACGGCCGGTCCTCGTGCGGGCGCTGCCCGTACGTCGTGCCGCGCTCCTCGTACGCCGGGCGGGACACCGTCGGGTGCGCGCCGGACGGGTGACCGTTGGCCGGGCGGCCGTCGACGAGGTACGGGCCGTTGGCGTCGCCGCGGCGGCTCCGCCCGTAGGTCGCGCCGTTGTCGACCGCCGGGAACGAGCCCGTGGTGGTCGTCGACGCCGGGTATGCGGGCAGCGCCGAGGACGGCGTGTGCGGGGTCGGCCCGACCAGCTCGACCTCGCCCGGCTCGGGCAGCGAGTCGCGCAGCGCGGTGGCGAGCACGAAGACGGTGGGAGCGGCGCCCCGCGGGACGGCGATGTACGCGCGCTTCCGCGCGTCGATCGGCAGCTTCTCCAGTACCTCTGAGATCATGTGACCGGGCGGCGGCACCTCGGCCGCGTTGGGCGCGCCCACCACGATCGCGCAGCGGTTCACGTCGACCGGCAGCCCGCGGATCCAGTCCGCCGGGTCGGTCAGGTGCTCCGGGCGGATCCACAGGCCGGCCTGCACGACCTCGAGCACCCAGCCGCTGCCGAGCGAGAACGTCGCCGCGCCGGCCGGGTCGTCGAGCAGGTCGGGGCAGGGGTTGACCCAGTCGACCGCGCGGGGGGCGCCGTTGCGCGGGGCGTGCCAGAGCTCGCGGGCGAACGTGCGCCAGCGCGGCAGGCCCTTCTGGTCGATGGTGACGACGGCTCGCTGGCCGGCGGGCGCGCACAGGGGTAAACCGGTGCGCACATGCACCGCGCGGCCCAGCACGTCCGCCACGACCGGCCCCACCGGACCGTCGGCCAGCGGCTGCTGCCCGTACGGCGTGATGACGCAGCGGTCGGCGGCGAGCGCCGGGATCGCGGAGACGGCGTGCGCGAACTCCTCGCGGTGGAGCGGCTTCTCGCCGGGGTGCGACAGGATGAGCGACGGGTGCGCGTGGTCGGTCGGCACCGAGAAGGCCAGGTCGGTGACGGCGCCGACGCGGCGGCGGTGCAGCCACAGGCCGGCCGGGATCTGGTCGAGCACCAGGTCGCCGGGCAGTTCGGGCAGCTCGGCGCTGAGGTCGGCCTCCCACGCCGGGGCCGGGAAGCGCCAGCCCACGCGCACCGGGTTGGTGCCGGTGCGGAAGCGCCAGAAGCCGCCGGGGCGGTGCTCGCCGCGGCCGATCGGCGCGAACAGCGAGCCGCCGGGGACGCCGAGCAGCGGGCCGGCGGCGGCGATGACGTCGATGCCGAGCCGCATGGAGATCATGTGGGCGGCGGCGGGCCGCTCGTTGGTGGCGCAGGCGCCGTCCCAGGCGACGAAGCGCATCGCGCTGAACCCGCGAGGGAGACCGTTGGCCAGGACCTCGGCCAGTTCCTCGACCATCGCGGGCTGCAGCTTGACCGTGTGCGAGCTGATCACGACAGCGCACTCGGTGGAACCGCCGTGGGGGGAGACCACCAGCTGGGCGGCGCCCGGGCTCGGCTCGTCACCCGAGTGGACGACCGCTCCGGCACCGAGCCAGGAGACCTTCATGCCCGGCCAGTGGCGCAGCAGGACCTGCATCGCCGTGCTCATGCGGACCTCTCAGAACGCAGGAAACCCGAGCCGCTTTGCGGGGGCACGACTGCCGGTCGCGGGGCCACGACTGCCGGCGGCCACGATGGGACCAGCCGGTCCGGCGTGCTAGCTGCGAACGGGCAGCACGTAGTCAAGATCGCCCTCCGTCGGGTGTGCCACGAGCGGAGCGATACGGAGGGGGTTCCGCACCGATCACCGCAGGGCGGCTCTGCCGGATCGTACCGCGCTGAGTGACGGACGCAACCATCCCGTTTGTCGGACGACCCGGCGAATATGCCCGACCGGGCCACGAATTCCGTCCGATTTGATATCGTTGATGACGAGTTCTCCGGAGAGTTGCGCATGCATCGAGCCGCAGTCCGCCGAATACTCGCTGTGACGAACGGTCGTCCGAGCGGGCTCGTCGCCGTGATCGCCGTGCTGGTCCTCGTGGTCGTCTCGGTGAACGCCTGCAAAACCTCTCCAATCGGGACGACTCCGGCCAGCCCGTCGGCGGGCCGTTCTCCTGCATACCCGGCGAGCGGGGTCCTCGTCCTGTATGACATCACCGGGCAATACGGGGACCTGGGCGAGTTGTACGCCGTCCAAGCTGGGAATCTGGCCTCCCACTTCGGATCATGGGAGGCGCTGCCCGTGACGAAGTACACGTCCGGGACGGCCAAGAAGTACCAGTTGACGATCTATATCGGATCGACGTACGACGAACCCCTGCCGCCCGCGTTCCTCGCCGACGTGGCGGCGGGAGCGCCCGTCCTGTGGCTGGGCGCCAACATCTGGCAATTGATCTCGCGGTACCCCGGAATCGGTTTTCAGAATGCGACGGTCGCCGACGACGGGGTCACCGAGATCCGCTATCGCGGCACCTCCCTCACCCGCAACCGCGCGGCCGGCGCGCTGGTCCGGCTGGCCGCCTCCCCGGGCGTCGAGGCAGCGACGTTGGCCGATGCGGTGGACGCCGCGGGCGGCGTGACCCCGTGGGCCCTGCGGGTGGGCCGCCTGACGTACGTTGCCGAGGTCCCGTTCACCTACGTGAGCTTCGACGACCGGTACCTCGCCCTGGCCGACCTGCTGTTCGACCTGCTGGCCCCGGCGACGCCGCCCCGGCACCGCGCGCTGGTCCGCATCGAGGACGTGGGCCCGCATTCCAACCCGGCGCAGTTGCGCGCCATCGCGGACTATCTGTCCTCTCGTAAGGTGCCGTTCGCCGTTGCGGTATTTCCTGTTTACGATGACGCGGCCGGCATCTATTCCGGCGGCGTGCCGGTCCACAAGACCCTGCAGGCGGCCCCGGAGGTGGTCTCGGCGCTGCGGTACATGACGGCCCACGGCGGCACGCTGCTCATGCACGGATACACCCACGGCTTCGCGGGCGCCCCGAATCCGTACGGCGTGAGCGCCGAGGACTACGAGTTCTACCGCGCCCACGTGGATGCGTCCTCGGGCTCGGTGGTCCTGGACGGCCCGATCCCGGGCGACTCGGCGGAGTGGGCGCTGTCCCGCCTGGAGTCCGCCCGCTCGGAGTGGGCAGCGGCGGGCTTGACACCCCCGGACATCTGGGAGTTCCCTCACTACACAGCGAGCGCAACGGACTACCGAGCGATATCGTCCGCGTCGGGAATTCGCGCCCGTTTTGAGCAGGTACTGTATTTCTCGGGAATTTTGTCGGGCACGCCGAGAGGTGCACGCTCGGTGAGCCAGTACTTCCCATACGTCGTAAAGGACGCGTATGGGACACCGGTGATCCCCGAAACACTAGGAAACGTGGCAACACAAAGATTTAACCAACACGGCGTCCGCCTGGTCCCCGACCTCCTGACATCGGCGAGGCGCCAGCTGGTGGTCCGCGACAACGTGGCGGCCTTCTTCTACCACCCGTTCCTGGGCCTGGAGTACCTCCCGAGGTTGGTTGAGGGCCTCCAGGAACTGGGCTACACGTTCGTGGCGGCGCCCTCGGTCCTAGATCCATGACGCGTGGCACCAACTGAAGAAATTTCTCACGACGAATTTTTCAGAGTTAACTTGGCCCGGCCCGCGACGACTCTGTTCAGATCCCCTCCGACCAGCCAAAACTCCCAGCCGCCGCGGCCCGGCCGGAGATTCCTTCCATCGACGCCCCTGCTCGGCCCGGAGCTCCGCCTTCCCACCCCGGCCGAGCGGCACTCGTGGGTTGGCGGGGGGGTGGCGGCGAGTGGCGCAGCCGGCGGGGCTGGCGCGGCCGGGCGGGCCTGGCGCGGCCGGCGGGGCTGGCGCGGCCGGGCGGGCTGGCGCGGGCGGTGGGCCGGCCTCCAAGTCGGCGTCGCTCCATGATCATTGGAAGCATTTGGCTGCCCAGACAGCCAAAACTCTCCCTGGATCATGGACCGCAACCGACCCGCTGCTCCGATCCCGACCAAGTGGCCCTCGCCGCAACCGTGCAATTCAGGCAAATACCTCGAAGTGGAGGCCGACTCAACCCGAAGCACGGCGAGAGGCCCACAGTAAGAAAGGTTCGCGGCACCGCCACCGCGATCGCGGTGCCAGCCCGGCCCGTGCGAGGGCGCGGCCCATGCGAGGTCAGGGTCAGACGAGCCGGTGGGCAGAGCGAGGACTCGGTCCCGGGCCGCGACCGCGGCCCGGGCACGGAGTGCGGCCCGTGTGGGATTCAGGTCAGAACGAGGCTGCGGGCAGAGCGAGGACTCGGGCCCGGGCAGCGACTGCGGGCTGGGCGAGGCGGCGGGCTGGGCGAGGCGGCGGGCCGGGCGAGGCGGCGGGCCGGGCGAAGCGGCGGGCTGGGCGAAGAGTCCGGCTGGCGGGAGTGCGGGCCGATCGGCGGCGCGCCGCCGGCCCAGGATCGCCCGCCCCGCCGGTCAGCGAGCGGTGCTCGCGGCCGGGCGCTGGTCCGGGCGGCCGGCCGTCATCGCGACGGACTCGGCACCGTCCGCAGTGGTCGGAGCGGAGGACGCGGCCGCAAGCGGCTCAGGACGATGCGGAGCGAGTGTGTCTGCCGCCGGAATCGAAGCCACGCCGGCCACCGTGCCCGTCGGCGAGCCAACGGCCGAGTCCGCCGCCGCGCTGGCCGCCGTGCCCGTCGCCGGGTCCGTGGCCGTGCCCGTCGCCGTGCTCGCTGTCGGGCCAGCGGATGCGCCCGCCGTCGAGGTGGCGATCGTGGCCGGGGTGGCGGCTGGGGTCTGGGTGGTGGCCGGGGTCGGGGTTGCGGTGGCGGCCGGGTTCGCGGCCGGGGTGGCGGTCGGGGTCGGAGCCGGGGTCGAGGGTGCGGCGGGGGGTGCGGACTGCGGCTGGGGGGTGCGGCGGCCGAAGGACTGGAACGCCAGGAGAGCCAGGGTGGCCGCGAGGCTCGCGGCGGCCACCGAGGCGAAGCCCCACGCCGGGGAGCCGCGGTCGATGGCCCAGCCCGCCAGCGGGGAGCCGATGGCCAGGCCCACCGTCAGGGAGGAGCCGTGCCAGCCCATCGCCTCGCCGCGGGCCGGGGCCGGGACCAGGCGGCTCACCAGGTCGACGCTCGCGCTCAGCGTCGGGGCGCACAGGGCGCCCGCCGGGATCAGGACCGCGAACAGCAGGGGCCACGCGTCGCCGACCAGGCCGACCGGCAGCGTGAACAGGCTGAGGCCGCCCAGCAGGGCCACGAGCGGGACGGCCCGCGTCAGCGCGCCGTAGACGAAGCCGCCCGCGAGGGAGTAGACGCCCCACGCGGCGAGCACGGCGCCGACGAGCTCGACGCGGCCCGCATCGCGCATCATGGCGACGATGGCGAGGTCGGTGCCGGCCAGCACGACCGTCGTGGCGGCCGCGGCGGCGCACACGGCGATGAAGCGCGGCGTCAGCCAGTCGCGACGGCGCACCGGGCCGGCGGCGACCGGCTCGTCGTGGGCCGAGTGGACCGGCGGATTGGTCAGGTACAGCGCGAGGCCGGCCAGCACCAGCGTCCCGCCGATCGACCACATCGCGACCCGGCCCGACAGCGCGCTCATGAGCAGCACCGCGAGCGGCGGCCCCGCCATGAACGAGATCTCGACCGACATCGAGTCGAGCGCATAGGCCTGGCGGCGCTGGTCCGCCGGCACCAGCGCGGCGATCGACTGGCGCACCACGGAGAACACCGGCAACGAGAACACGCCCGCGACGAAGGCGCCCACGAGCAGCACCGGATAGGACATGGACGGCGAGATGACCCAGAACAGCGCCTCGGCAGCCGTCGTGACCAGCAGCATCGGCCGCAGGCCGCGCCGGTCGACGAACCGCCCGTTGAGCGGACCCCCGAGCGCCGTGCCCACGGTCAGCGCCGCGCCGACCAGACCCGCCGCGCCCCAGCCCCGGTGCAGGTCCTGGGCGACGTGCAGCGTCATGGTGACCCCGATGGCGGTGATCGGGATCCGGGCCAGCAGGGCCAGCACCATGAGCGACCGCACGCCGGGCAGGGCGAGGACTCGGCGATACGGATCGAGGCGCATGGGCACATCATGAACCTGGGGTACGACAGAAACGACCAGGTTTCGGGCCCACGAGCGTCACCGCAGCAGGATTGTGCGCGACGTCACCGGGGAACCGGACATAACGCGGCACCGTCCAACCGACGAGGACCCTGACGGATGGAGAGACCAACGATGAAGCCGAGACTCGCGGCGGCGGCCGTCCTGCTGGCCCTGACGCTCACCGGCTGCGCGGACGCCCCGGGCCCCGCCGGGGACGCGAGCACCGCGCCGAGCGCAACCGAAGCACCGAGCGCGACGGAGACCCCCAGCGAAAGCCCGGGCACGAACACGGGCCAGACGCTCGTCGCCTTCACCAGAACGGGCGGCATAGCCGGGGTCAACGACCGTCTCACCGTCGCCCAGGACGGCTCCTACACGATCCAGAGCAAGAGCGGCGGCAAGACCGGCAAGCTCTCCGACCAGGAGCTGGCCGCCCTCAAGAAGGCCCTGGACAGCGTCGACTACTCCAAGATCCCCAGCGTGAACGCCAACAGCGGCACGGTGGCCGACGGCTTCACGTACAGCATGCGGTACAACGGCCGCGAGATCGTGGCGGAGGACGGCGCGGTCCCGCCCGCCCTCCAGTCGATCCTCGGCACGCTAAGCGCGGTCCTGAGCAAGTAGCTTGTCGATCTCCGACAGCTCCCCGTCGGAGATCGTCAGGTGCGAAAGCGCCCCGATGTTCTGCTCCAGCTGGGTCACGCTGCTCGCCCCGATGATGAGCGACGTGACCCGCTGGTCGCGCAGCGCCCACGCCAGAGCCAGCTGCGCCAGGCTCTGCCCGCGCCGGCGAGCCACCTCGTCCAGCGAGCGGATCGCGTCCAGCAGCGACGGCGTCAGCGCGGTCTCGGCGAGGAACCGGCTCGTCCGGACCCGCGAGTCCGCCGGGATCCCGTGCAGGTACCGGTCGGTGAGCAGCCCCTGCGCCAGCGGCGAGAACGGGATGCAGCCGACCCCCTCCGACTCCAGCACGTCGAGCAGGGAGGCCTCGATCCACCGGTCGAACATGGAGTACCGCGGCTGGTGGATCAGCAGCGGCGTGCCCAGCGAACGCAGGATGTGCGCCGCCTCCCGGGTCTGCGCGGGGGTGTAGTTCGAGATGCCCACGTAGAGCGCCTTGCCGGAGCGCACCGCCCGGTCCAGGGCGCCCATCGTCTCCTCCAGCGGCGTGTCCGGGTCGGGCCGGTGGGAGTAGAAGATGTCGACGTACTCCAGCCCCATGCGCCGCAGCGACTGGTCCAGCGAGCTCAAGAGGTACTTCCGCGAACCCCACTCACCATAGGGACCCGGCCACATGTCGTAGCCGGCCTTGGTCGACACCACCAGCTCGTCACGGTACGGGCGCAGGTCGTCGGCCATGATCCGGCCGAAGTTGGACTCGGCGGAGCCCGGCGGGGGACCGTAGTTGTTCGCCAGGTCGAAGTGCGTCACGCCGAGGTCGAAGGCGCGGCGCACGATCGCCCGCTGCGTCTCGTACGACCGGCCGTCGCCGAAGTTGTGCCACAGGCCGAGCGAGATCGCCGGCAGCTTGAGCCCGCTCCGTCCGCTGCGCCGGTAGAGCATGTCCTGGTATCGGCCCGAAGCCGCCTCGTACACCACGGACGTGATCCTAAGCTGAGGACTGTGGAGGAGGATGTTGTACCGCCACGGGCCGCGCCCCTCGCGAGCGTGCTCCTGGCGGAGGACGACCCGGACATCCGCGACCTGTTCGCGATGGCGCTGGAGGGGGCCGGCGCCGCGGTGACCGCGGTCGCCGACGGCTCGCAGGCGCTCGCGGCCCTGGAAGACGCGACGTTCGACCTGCTGGTCACCGACATGTGGATGCCGAAGGTCTCGGGCCTCGACCTGTGCAAGCGGTTGCGCGCCGACCCGGCGCTTCGCGAGCTGCCGGTCCTGATGGTCAGCGCCTACGGGCGGCTGCGCGGCCGGGAGGAGGCGATGCTGGTCGGCGCCACGGAGTACGTGCAGAAGCCGCTCCGGCCGAGCCAGCTCGTCAGCAAGGTCGACGCCATGCTGGGAGGCCGCCTGGTGGCGCGGGGAGCATGATCGCACCACCAGGCGGGTTTCACTCGTCTAGCGGTGCTCCCACCAGGCGCGGGCGGTCACGGCCGCGTAGGCGTCGACGATGCCGAAGCCGTAGAAGCCGTTGAACTCCGTGCCACCCTCGCAGAGGGCGTCGAACTCGGCCGGGCGTCCCACGTTGGTGTAGGACACCAGCCGCGGCGTCGGGCAGGCGCGCTCGGCGGCGGAGCTGTAGAGCAGGTACTCCACCTTCCAGGGCTCGAGACCGAAGTCCTTGCCCTTCTTCTCACCGTGGGCGCTGACGATCAGCGCCGCCACACCGGCCGCGTGCGGGGACGCCATCGAGGTGCCCTGCAGGTAGGTGTAGTAGCCGCACTGGCCCTTGGCGTTGCACTCCTTGTAGACCAGGCCCTCGCCGGCCGGCGTGATGTTGCCGTCGGCGTCGACCGTGCCCTCCTCCTGCAGCACCTTCTTCGGGTACGTGGAGAGGATCATGTTCTCGTTGGTGCGGTACGAGTCCGTGCCGAAGCCGTCACGGAAATAGCCGCCCGGTGCCGAGACGCCGATCTGCTCCAGACCGTAGTTGGAGTAGTCCGACTTCGTCAGCGACGGGCCCAGCGCCGAGACACCGATGACGAAGGGGCCCTCGGTGGGAAGGTCCCAGCAGGAGTTGTTGTCGATCGGCCGCTCGTACTCGGTGCCCCCCGGGTAGTCCGGGCTGGAGAAGTCCGTGCGGGGCTTGCCGATGTCCTCGTGGTTGTTGCCCAGCGCGCTCACGAGCGTGACGCCCTTGAAGTGCGCGTAGGTCAGCGCCCGGAACATCGCCCGGATGATGGTGCGCTGCTCCGCCTGCGCGGCCGGGGAGTCGGCCGGGTTGGCGGTGCAGTTGTACAGCCACGGGTCGACGTAGAACGACATGTTGACCACGTCGATGCCGTTGTTCGCGGCGTGGACGAGCGCGTTGACGGTGGGCTCCAGGAAGAAGTACCCGGAGTCCTGGCCGCCCTTGAGCTCGACCAGCGACACGTTCGGCGCGACACCCGAGATGCCGAAGCCGTTGGCCGCCGCGCCGATCGTGCCGGCGACGTGCGTGCCGTGGCCGCCGTCGTCGGTGCCGACCGGGTCGAGGCAGCTCGCGACCTCACACGGGCCGTCGATGTCGGGCATGTCCTTCGCGAAGTTCTTCGACAGCGCCCAGTTGAAGTTGGGAGCGATGTCGGGCTGCGACGCGTCGACGCCGGTGTCCAGGATGCCGACGGTCACGCGCTTGTCGCCCGCGTTGACCTTCCGCGCCTTGTCGGACTTGACGGCCGTGAGGCCCCACAGCTTGTCGTCGAGCGGGTCCATGCCGGCCGTGGTCGGCTTCTTCCCGCCCTTCTTGGCCGCGGCGACCGCCTTGTCCACGTCCACCGGCTGCTGCTTCTTGGGCGCCTTGCCGATCGGCATGCGGTGCGTCGCGCCGACGAGCTGCGCGGAGGCAGCCGCCTTCTCGACGAAGCCGTTCTGCGCGGCGACGACCGTGAACATCCCGACCGTCTCGTTGGTCGCGGTGATCGTGCCCCCGGCCTTCTTGATGGCGGCGGCGGCGTCAGCCGCGGAGACGTTGTCCGCCGCGACGACCGTGTACTCGGTCGTCCCGGTGGGTGCGGCGCTTGCCGGTGACGACAAGCCCGCGCCGGTCACCGTCAGCGCGGCCGCGACGGCGACCGCACCGGTGAACCTCTTGTTGAATCCCACATGTCCTCCCTGGTCGAGGGGATGGGGATATCAGACCCGAAAACGGCCCTGTGGCGGAAGTCATGCAAGGGTTCCGCAACCAAGTCAAGGGTGCAGGAGTCGGCCTCAGGCCATTCGTTCGACGGCGGCCTTTGCCTCGGCCAGGCTCGCACCGGTCGCCTGCCGGTAAATCTTGATCGCCAGGATCAGGTTGTGCTGGCGCAGCGCGTCGGCGAACTCGGGCGGCAGGTCGCGCGGCACGTCGATCTGCTCGGCGAGGCGCGGGTCGAGCCCGAAGTGGCGGTACAGGAAGGCGATCTGGCGCTCGAGGCGAGCGACCCTGGCGATGTCAGCGGCGTCCATGACCGGCAACCGTAGGCACAACGGCCGGAAAACAGAGTCGGGGAGCCGCCACTGGCGACTCCCCGACCCCGGCAAGGGCAACTATGCGATCGGCTCCGCGAACGGGTCCTCGGCCGTGTCGATCGGGATCTCCGCCGCCGCGGCCCGGGCCGCCTGGGCGCCCTTCGAGCTGCGGTCGTCGTCGGTGATCGGGAAGTGGCAGGCGACCGTCTGGCCCGGCAGCAGCTCGCGCAGCGGCGGCTCCTCCGTCGCGCAGAGGTCCTGCGCCTTCCAGCACCGGGTGCGGAAGCGGCAGCCGGACGGCGGGTCGATCGGGCTCGGCACGTCGCCGGTCAGCAGGACGCGCTCCCGCTGCGCCCGGTCCCGCCGGTCCGGGTCGGGCACCGGCACCGCGGACAGCAGCGCGAACGTGTACGGGTGCAGCGGCGTCTTGTACAGCCCGTCCCGGTCGCCGATCTCGACGACCTTGCCGAGGTACATGACCGCGACCCGGTCCGAGATGTGCCGGACGACGGACAGGTCGTGCGCGATGAACACGTACGTCAGGTTGAACTCGCGCTGCAGGTCGTCGAGGAGGTTGACGACCTGCGCCTGGATCGACACGTCGAGCGCGGACACCGGCTCGTCGGCGATGATGAGCTTCGGCTGCAGCGCGAGCGCCCGGGCGATGCCGATGCGCTGGCGCTGACCGCCGGAGAACTCGTGCGGGTAGCGGTTGTAGTGCTCGGGGTTGAGGCCCACGAGCTCCAGCAGCCGCTGGACCTCACGCTTCTGCCCGTGCGCGGTCTTGATGTTCTGGACCTGCAGCGGCGCCCCGACGATCGAGCCGACCGTGTGCCGCGGGTTCAGCGACGAGTACGGGTCCTGGAAGATCATCTGCACCTCGCGGCGCAGCGGGCGCATCTGCCCGACGCCGAGGTGCGAGATGTCGCGCCCCTCCAGCAGCACCTTGCCGCTGGTGGGCTCCAGGAGCCGGGTCATCAGCCGGCCGGTGGTGGACTTGCCGCAGCCCGACTCGCCGACCAGGCCGAGCGTCTCGCCGGACTTGACCGCGAGGTCGATGCCGTCGACCGCGCGGACCGCGCCGACCTTCCGCTTGAAGAAGGCCCCGCGCATGATCGGGAAGTGCTTCTCCAGGCCCTGGACCTCGAGGAGGTTGTCGCCACCCCGCTTCGGTGCCTGTGCGGGCTGGGATTGGGTGCTCGTCGACACTGTCGTGCTCCTCAGAGGGATGGGGCGATGTCCGACTTGAAGATGGCCTGCCGCTCGGCCGGCGGGATGTGGCACGCGACGCCGTGGTCGGCGGTGCCTTCCGCCAGGGTCGGCTCGACCGTCTTGCAAGGGATGCCGTTGCGCTCGACGTACGGACAGCGCGGGTGGAACGAGCACCCGCTCGGCAGGTTGATGAGCGACGGCGGGTTGCCCTTGATCGGCACCAGCCGGTCGCGCACCTCCCGGTCGACGCGCGGCATCGAGGACAGCAGGCCCCACGCGTAGGGATGCTCGGGACGCCGGAAGATCGACTGTGCGTCCGCGTGCTCGACGCACTTCCCGCCGTACATCACCAGGATCTCGTCGGCGAGCTCGGCGACGACGCCGAGGTCGTGCGTGATGATGATGACCGCCGAGTTGAACTCCGTCTGCAGGTCGCGGATCAGGTCGAGGATCTGCGCCTGGACCGTCACGTCGAGCGCCGTGGTGGGCTCGTCGGCGATGAGCAGCTGCGGGTTGTTCACCAGCGACATGGCGATCATCGCGCGCTGGCGCATGCCGCCCGAGAACTGGTGGGGGTAGTCGTCGACGCGCTTCTGCGGCTGCGGGATGCCGACCCGGTCGAGCATCTCGATCGCGCGCTTGCGGGCCTCGCCCTTGCTGACCTTGTGGTGCACCCGGTAGGCCTCGACGATCTGCGCGCCGACCGTGTAGTACGGGTGCATCGCGGTCAGCGGGTCCTGGAAGATCATCGACATCTTCCGGCCGCGGAGCAGGCGGACGCGCTCGGGGGCGGCGCCGATGAGCTCCTCGCCGTCGAGCCAGACCTCACCGGAGATCTTGGCCGAGCCGCGCCGGTGCAGGCCCAGGATGCCCAGGCTGGTGACGCTCTTGCCGGAGCCGGACTCGCCGACGATGCCGAGGGTCTCGCCGCGCTCCAGCTGGAACGTGAGGCCGTCCACGGCCTTGACGACACCGTCGTCGGTCTTGAAGTGGATTCGCAGGTCGCGCACGTCGAGGAAGGACTGTGCCGCCGAGGGGTCCGCGCCGGCCGGAACGGGGCCGCCGCTGGTGAGCAGACCGCTGGACATGCTCACTCCTTTCCAGGAAAGCCGTGAACGGATCGGGAACGGGGACGGGGGTCGGTCATCCGAGCCGCACCCGCGGGTCGATCACGGCGTAGAGCAGGTCGACGATCATGTTCGCCATGACGATGAAGAAGGCGCCGAACATGGTCACGCCCAGGATGATCGGCAGGTCCTTCTCGGTCACGGCGTCGATCGACAGCCGGCCGATGCCGGGGAGGCTGAAGACGCTCTCGGTGAGGATCGCGCCGCCGAGCAGGCCGCCGAGGTCGAGGCCGAAGATCGTGACGATGGGCGTCAGCACGGACCGCATGGCGTGCTTCGCGATCACGACCCGCTCCTTCAGACCCTTGGCGCGGGCGGTGCGGATGTAGTCCTCGCTGATGGTCTCCAGCATCGTGGCGCGCGTGAGCCGCGTGTACGTGGCGGCGTAGAGCAGCGCCAGGCTGACCCAGGCGAGGAAGAGCTTGTTGGCCCAGCCGAACGGGTCGTCGGCGAAGTTGATGTACTCGCCGCCCTGGAAGATCGGCCACTGGTGCACGAACAGGGACTGGAACACCAGGCCGGTGAAGTAGATGGGGAGCGAGACGCCGGCCAGAGCGATGATCATCGCCGCCCGGTCCCAGATGGTACCGCGCTTCAGGGCCGAGATGACGCCGCCGAGCACGCCGCCGACCAGCCAGATGACGGCGGCGCCGAGGGCGAGCGAAGCGGTGACCGGGAGCCGGTCGATGAGCAGCGGCCACACCTCGCGGTCAGTGCGGAAGGAGTAGCCGAAGCAGGGGGCCGAGCAGTGGGTGACCGTCGGGCCGCTGTTGAAGTCGCGGCCGGCGACGATGCCCTTCGCGAACCGCGCGTACTGGATGTAGATCGGCTTGTCGAGGCCGAGCTTCACGCGGGTCGCTTCGACGTCGGCCGGGGTCGCCGTCTTCCCGACGTACATTTCGGCAGGATCGGCCCCGGTCGCCTTCGGGATCAGGAAGAAGATGCCGAACGTGACGATCGAGACGGCCACAAGAAGCAGTGCCGCGGTGACCAGGCGGCGCAGGATGTAGTTGATCACGTGTGCGGCCTGACGCCGGCCGGATTGACGGGGTTCCCGTCGCACCGGCCGGCGCCGTGGCCATCACCTGCCTTCTGAACTCGTGAAGGGCGGGTTACCGGCTTTCAGGCTTTGCTGCTCCGGTGAGCAGGGGTCAGGAGACGCCCAGGCTGCCGAAGTCGTACATGCCGTAGTACTTCGTCACGAAGACGTTCGTGACCCGCGGGTTGCGGTAGTTGAGGGCCTTGTCGTACACGAACGGCACCATGACGGCCTCGTCCATGACGATCTTGTTGATCTGGCCCCAGATCTCGGCGGCCTTGCTCGCGTCGGTCTCGGCCTTGGCCTTGTCGATCAGGCTGTTGACCTCGGCGTTGTCGAGCTCGGCGTAGTTGTTGTTACCCGACGGCGTGATGCCACGGCCGTCGACCAGCACCTGCAGGAAGCCGTAACCGGTCGGGAAGTCGGCGCCCCAGCCGGCCATCATCAGGCCGTAGCCCTTGGCGTGCGTGTTGGACGGCGCGCCGATGGTCGAGCGGAAGTACAGCGAGGCGTCGGTCGGGTCGAGGCGGGCGTTGATGCCCACGTTCTTCAGCGCGGCCTGCAGGGCCTCGGCCGTCTTCGGCTCCTTGCCCGCGTTACGGGTCGCGATGACGGTGTCGAAGCCGTCCGGCTTGCCACAGAGCTTCAGCTCTTCCTTGGCCTTGTCGATCTGCGGCTTGCCCGACTTGGTGTTGTACGGGTCCAGGTTCGGGTCGTGGCCGGCGATCGTCGGCGGCAGCATGTTGGTCGCGATGTCGCCACCGGCCTCCGCGCCACCACGAGCGGTCTGCATCGTGGTCTTGTCGGTGGCGTACTCCACGGCCTTGCGGCAGTGGATGTTGGTGAACGGCTCGACCTTGGTGTTGATCGAGAAGTAGCGGATGAAGCCCGTGTTCGGGGTGTCCGCGTTCTTCTTCTTGTCCGCGTCGAGCAGGACCTTGGCCTGCGCACCCTGCTGGACACCGGTCTGCGCGACGTCGATGTCAGCCGTGCCCGAGATGAGCTGGTTGTCGATCTCCTCGGGGGCGGTGCCGATGGTCAGCTCGATCGAGTCCGGCAGCGCCTTGCGGACGGTGTCGGTCTTGGCGTCCCAGTTCTCGTTGCGGACCAGGACGGCCTTCTTGCCGGCGTCGTACGACTGGAACTTGTACGGGCCCGACGAGACCGGCTTGTCACCGTACTTGACGCCGGTGTCCTTGTCCTTCGGCACCGGGGCCGAGCCCGGCATCGCCAGCAGGTAGCTGAAGTCGGACAGCGGCTCCTTGAGCGTGAACACGATGGTCTTGTCGTCGGGGGTGGCCACCGACTTCAGGCCCAGCTTGTCCGGGTCCGTGTCCTTGTACGGGCCGGGGTAGTCCTGGCCCTGGTCGAGGACGTCCTTCAGGTACGGCGGGCCACCGGAGAGGATGTCGGTGGCGAAGTTGCGCTCGATGCCGTACTTGATGTCCTTCGAGGTGATCGGCGAGCCGTCCTCGAACTTGATGCCGTCCTTCAGCGTGAAGGTGTACTTCTTGCCGCCGTCCTCGATCTTCGGGAGGTCGGTCGCGAGGTCACCGACGAGCTTCAGGCCGTCGTCACCGGGCTTGGCCTCGTTGGTGAGCAGCGTGCGGGCGTAGTAGCCCTTGCTGAAGTTCCACACCCAGGCGTAGTAGGCGCGAGCGCCGTCCCACGAGTCCGGGTCGTCGTGGGTCTGGAGCTTGAGGGTGCCACCCTTCTTGTCGGAAGGGTTCACGATGCCCTTGGTGGCGGCGTTGAAGCCGGTCTCACCCTTGGTCTCGCTGGTGGTGGGCTTGTCCTCGCCGCCTGACCCACAGGCGGACAACACCAGGGCGATAGCGGTCGAACCCGCCACCAGCGCCCCTGTCCTCATTCTCACTGGGTTTCCCTCCTTGTTTGGCGCGACCCGCCGAGGGACGGGCCGTCCGAGCTGTGCTTGTGCTGCTGCCGTGCGAGTGAAGTTCGGGACTGGCGCACAGGGTTCGACCAGGCTGCGGGGCGGGGCCGGACGACGTGCGGGGGTGGACGGGGTGAGGCCCGAAGGCCTACCGGCTAGCGGTTGGCCTTCGGGTCGAGCGCGTCACGCAGACCGTCGCCGAAGAGGTTGAAGGCGAGGACCATGAGGAAGATGGCGATTCCCGGGACGAACATGTACATCGGGTCGTACTCGTAGAAGTTCACGGCGTCGGAGAGCAGGCGGCCCCACGAGGGAGTGGGCGGGAGCACGCCGACACCGAGGAACGACAGCGCGGCCTCGAAGAGAATGTTCGTCGGGATGATCAGGGTCGCGTAGACCAGGATCGGCGCCACGAGGTTCGGGAGCAGCTCGCGGAAGAGGATCCGGGTCGAGCCGGCACCGATGCTGCGGGCGGCCTCGACGAACTCGCGTTCTCGGAGGGAGAGGGTCTGGCCGCGGACGATGCGTCCGATGTACGGCCAGCTGAAGAACGCGATGACGCCGATGACGACGCCGATGCGCCAGCCGGTGCTCGGCGGCACGACCGAGATCAGGGCGATCGAGAACAGCAGGTACGGGAAGGCGAGGATCAGGTCCATCAGGCGGCTGATGCCGCTGTCGACGATCCCGCCGAAGTAGCCGGCGACGACGCCCAGCACCACGCCGAGGAGCACCGCGACGATGGTGGCCGAGAGCGCCACCAGCAGCGAGACCCGCGCGCCGTAGATGATCTGGGAGAACAGGTCGCGGCCGGTGACCGGCTGGACGCCCAGCAGGAAGTCCTTGCTGATGCCGCCCCAGGTCCCGGGGGTCGGGATGCCGCCCAGCGAGGGGTCGATCTTGTCCTGGTGGAAGTCGTTGACCGGGTGACCGAAGGCCTTGTTCAGCAACGGGGCGAACACGGCGACCAACACCAGGAAGACGATGAATCCGGCACCGAACAACGCGACCTTGTCGCGTTTGAGGCGGGTCCAGGCGATCTGGCCGAGGGAACGACCCTCGATCGCCTTGGTGGGAACACCGGACGGTGTGGCGGTCGCCTCTTCGACAGTCGGCACCTGCTCGTCGCTCTTGGACGTGACGGGTCCCATAGTCATGGGCGTGGTGCCCCTCTCCCCGGCCGCCTGCCCGTTCACCAAGCCCGCCAGCGATGGCCGGCGCAGCATGGAACGGCGCGCGTCGGCCAGACCGGGGCCCGTGGCAGTCAGCAGCCGATCGGCTGTGTCTTCGTGGACTCCTGGTGCCCCATCCGCAGGTTCGGTCCACGGGCAGAGCGTGCACGAAGCCGACGTGGTGGTGTCGCCTTCGTTGGAGGAACCCTGTCTCCCGTTCGGCCGATCGTCAAGGGTCACCCCCCGTCCTGTAACCAAGTCCACGCCGCGCCGTGATGAGGGCGTGATCCAAGCTCGGGGACTTTTGGAGCGTACACCCCCCAAAAGGGCGAAATACTGCGAGATCGTAACGATGTGGTTACGCTCAGTGGCGGAAATGCCCGTCGAAGACTGGCGAGAACGGGCTATCCAGGACGATCATTGATCGTTTCACACTTAACAGTACGGCCCGGACAGTCTCACGGTGACACAGCGTACTCAGACATCGAAGTCGATCACAACTGGCGCGTGATCCGAGGGACCCTTGCCCTTGCGCGCCTCGCGATCGATGTACGCGGTCGTGACCGCGTCCGCTATCGACGGGCTTGCGTAGACCAGGTCGATCCGCATGCCCTTGTCCTGATGGAACATGCCTGCCCGATAGTCCCAGTACGTGAATGGATTGGGGCCTTTCATCGGCTTCGGCACGATGTCGGCGAGCCCGGCGCCCCGCAGCGCGGCGAGCGCGTCGCGCTCCGGCTTGGTGACGTGGGTGGCGCCGACGAAGGCGGCCGGGTCGAAGACGTCGGAGTCGGCCGGCGCGACGTTGAAGTCGCCGCAGACGGCGACCGGCGGCCCGGCGGCGAGGTCGGCCGCCACCGCGACGCGCAGCGCCTCGAGCCAGGTGAGCTTGTACCCGTAGTGCGCCGACTCCGGGGTGCGACCGTTCGGCACGTAGACCGACCAGACCCGCACACCGCCGCAGACGGCCGAGACGGCCCGGGCCTCGCGGCGCGGCTCGTCGAGCAGCGTCCCCGCGGGCTCGTCGGAGCCGCCCGGCTCGCCGGCCCAGCCGGGGTCGCCGTCGAAGCCGCGCCGGACGTCGTCGAGGCCTACCCGGGACAGCAGGGCGACGCCGTTCCAGCGCCCCTCGCCGTGGTGGGCCACCGCATACCCCAGCTCGCCGACCTCGGCGGCCGGGAACGCGTCGGCGGCGACCTTGGTCTCCTGCACGCACAGGACGTCGGGACGGGCCTGCGGCAGCCACTCCAGCAGGCGGGGCAGCCGGGCCTTCACGGAGTTCACGTTCCAGGTGGCAAGTCTCACGACTGCCACAATGCCAGGTCTGGGTCCCGTCCCTATGCCGAGTCCCGCTTCACGAGCTCGGTGGGGAGCAGCAGGACGGGCTCGATCTGCTCGCCGGCGGCCATCCGCAGCACCTGACGGGCCGCCATCCGGCCCAGGTCGGTGATCGGCTGGCGGACCGTGGTGAGCGGCGGCTCGGTGTCGCGGGCGAAGTCCATGTCGTCGAAGCCGACCACGGCCACGTCGTCGGGCACCCGGCGGCCGGCCTGGCGCAGCGAGCGCAGCGCGCCCTCGGCCATCGCGTCGGAGGCGGCGAAGACCGCGTCGAGGGTCGGGTCGTCCTCCAGGAGCTGACTCATCGCCAGGGCGCCCGACTGGCGGGTGAAGTCGCCGACCGCGACCAGCGAGCGCCGGCTCGCGTCGTGCATGGCCGAGCGGTACCCCTTGAGACGGTCGATGCCCGCGCTCATGTCCTGCGGCCCGGCGATCGTGGCGATCCGCCGCCGGCCGGTGTCGAGCAGCAGGTTGACCGCGGCCCGGGCGGCGGCCTCGTTGTCGACGTCGACGTAGGGCACCGACGACTGGATGAGCAGCCGGCCGTTGCAGACCACCGGCACGCCGGCCCGGCTGAGACGCTCGGGCAGCGGGTCGGCGCCGTGCATGGAGAAGATGATCGCGCCGTCGACGTGGCCGCCGGTCGCGTAGCGCTCGACCCGGTCGTGGCTGGGCCCGGACGGGCCGACCATCATCAGCACCAGCTGCTTGTCGACCGCCTCCAGCTCCAGGCTCACGCCGCGGATGATGCTGGAGAAGAAGGGGTCGTCCGAGAAGACCCGGCTGGCCGTCTCGGAGGCGACGAGCGCGATCGAGTCGGTCCGCTGCGTGACGAGGCTGCGCGCGGCCTGGTTGGGCACGTAGCCGAGGGCCTCGACCGCGCTGAGCACCTTGTCGCGGATGTGCGGCGCGACCGAGGTCGAGCCGTTCACCACGCGGGACGCCGTGGCACGCGAGACCCCGGCGCGTTGCGCCACGTTCTCCAGTGTGGGCCGGTCCCGACCCGACATCACCATTCCGACATCCCCCAATATCCATCTGCCGGACCATCATGACGCACGTCGCCGATGAGAGCGCACAAAAAGAGACGGGTGGTGGAGCAGCCCGCTCCACCACCCGTCGCACCCTCACACCGGTGACACCCTGATCACGATTTCGCCGGTCACGATCCGCCGGTCCCGAGCCGGTTCACCCGGGGGGGTGTTTCGGCCGGAGAGCGCTCTCAAGACTCGATTCATCCTGGCGTTCGACAAGCTCAATGTCAATCGCGGAATCGCCTGAGAGCGCTCTCTAGCATATGTTGTCGGAAACACCCAATTGCTTCAGGCGAAGCGACCAGCGGCCCCGCACCCGGCTCAACTTGACACCTACGCCGCCAGCCGCCGCTGACACGCCTCCACGTGGGCCGCGACGATCGCCGTGGTGGCCGCGCGCACACAGGCGTCGGCGCCCGCTTCGAGCACGTCGACGACGTCCTGGTGGTCGCTGTACTGGCTGAGGACCGCCACCACCGCGGCGGCCGGGTGGCGCAGGCAGGCGGCCGACACCGCCCGCGGTCCGGGGTCGTCGAGGACGACGATGTCGGGATCTCGCACGTCACCGTCGGCCAGTTGCGGCCGTTGGACGACCAGCCAGTCGCCGGGCAGGTGCCGGGGCAGGTCGGACAGCCGGCTGGTGCCGGCCACGAGGAGAACGGTGACGCGGTCGAACCGGAAGGCCGTGCGCCGGGGGAGGGTCGCGATGTTCATGTCTCAGTTATGACCCCCGGGACTGGAACCGCCCTTCGTGGCGCCTGCGAAAATCCTGGAAGCAACGGGAGGGAGGCACGGTGATCGTCTGGATCAACGGGCCCTTCGGCGTCGGCAAGGCGACCGTCACCGCCGAGCTGTGCCGCCGGCTGCCGACGGCCCGGGCGTTCGACGCCGACCGCGTCGGGTGGGTGCTCAAGCGCGCCGCCGGGCTCCTCAACCACGGCGACCACCAGGACCTGCCCGCCTGGCGGGCGGCGACCGTCGCCGCGGCGGCCTGGCAGGCCCGCGGCGCCGATCCGCTGATCGTGCCCATGACCGTCCTGCGCCGGCGGTACCTCGACGAGCTCCTCGGCGGCCTGCGCACCCGCGGCCACCGGGTCCACCACGTGCTGCTCGACGCGTCCGCCCCGGTGCTCGTCGAGCGGATCGAGGCCGACGAGGCGCCCGGCCCGCAGGGCTGGGGCATGGACCACGTCGGCAGCTACCTCGTCGCCCGGCACGACCTGCGCGGCGCCGGCGCGGTCGTCGACACCGACGAGCTCGACCCCGCGGAGGTCGCCGATCTCGTCGGTGCGCTGATTGCCGAATGGCGCGAAACCCCGAATTGACCCGGCGGGGCGCGGTACGCGACTCTGGCTGCCATGCTCTCGTGGGGGCGCTTCCGGCGGTCGGCACCCGATCTCGCCGCGGCCGGCCGCACGCTGCTCTACCGCAGTGGCGTCGGCCTCGCCTACCTCGGCACGGTGCGCTCGGACGGCGGCCCGCGGGTGCACCCGGTCAGCCCCCTGCTCGTCGAGGACGGGCTCTACACGCTGCTCATGGTCTCGCCCAAGCTGGAGGACCTGCTGCGCGACAGCCGGTTCGCGCTGCACACGTTCCCGCTCGACCCGGACGAGGAGGCCTTCTACCTCACCGGGCGGGCGTTCTTCCCGCGCGACCCGGCGCTGCGCCGCAGCGTGTCGGCGGCGTTCCTGGCCGAGCGGTCGCTGTCCGCCCCGCCGCCCGGCTTCGCCCAGCACGTGCTCGCCGAGATGCTCGTCGACACGTGCGTGCTCAGCCGGGCGGGGGAGCAGCTCACCTGGGCCGCCTGGGACGCGCCGGCCCGTGAGGTCGGCGCGCCCGGACGTCACCGCGCATACACCTCCAGCTCCCACAGGGAGTAGCCCCAGTCGGTGGCCCGGTCGACCCCGGCCATCCGCACGTAGCGCGCCGTCACCGGGGCGAAGACCACGCTGTCGGTGCCGCCGTCACCGGCGTCCACGGTGGACACCGCCGTCCAGGAGCTGCCGTTCGAGGAGACCTCGATGCGGTACCGCGACCCGTACGCCGCCTCCCAGCGCAGGATGACCCGGCGCACCGTGCGGGCCGACCCGAGGTCGACGGTGATCGACTGGTTGTCGGTCCACCAGCTGCTCCACCGCGTCGTCGGGTCACCGTCGACGGCCGCCCCGGCGGAGTAGCCGATGAAGGTGCCGTTGGCCGAGACGCCGCGACCCTGGGCCAGGTTGGCGATCGGGTCGCCGCGCCGGGCCGGGAAGGAGACGGCCTGCTGGTACGTCGGCCGGTTCTGCCACGAGATCTTGTCGTGGGTGATCCCGCCGAGCGGCGACTGGATGATCGTGTCCGCGCACCACTGGTCGCCGGCGGCGCAGTCCTTGTCGCCGGGGTAGGTCGTCGTCGCCGGCTGTGCGGCGGCCGCGGCGAGGGTGGTGGTGAGCACCTGCCGGCAGGCGGCGAGGTCGCCGCCGCCGCAGTAGGTGCGGCCGAGGCCGCTGCGCACCGGGTCGCCGAGCACCGTGCGGAGGTCCTTGTCGAGGTACCCCCACCAGCCGTACTGGAAGGCCGAGCCCTTGTGGCTCTGGCTCTGGTTCAGCGAGCCGGCGCTGGTCGGGCCGGTGTACCCGGACGGGGACTCGTCGATCTGCAGCGCCCCGGTGAGCGCGGCGTAGACGTCGTCGCCGAGCCCCGGGCGGAAGGTGGCGTCGACCAGCCGCGGCCACCAGGCGTCGAAGATCCGGATCGCGTCCGCGTGGAGGTACACATGGGAACCCGGCGTCGTCTCGACCCGCTTGGCGCCGGCGGCCTGCCACGCCGCCAGCTTCGCGACGTCGGGACCGCCGGTGCTGCCGAGGATCCGCAGCAGCTCCGGCAGCAGGGCCTCGGCCCGCAGGTCGGTGACGGCGGCGTCCTCGACCAGCCGCACCACGCCGGCCCGGTCCAGCTTCGCGTTGTTCGCCAGGGCCGAGCGCACCCGCCGGTCCAGCAGGTCGGCGCGGTGCACGGCGCCGAAGCTGAAGTTGCCGTCGGCCGCGCTGAAGCCGAGCGCCTGCTTGTTGTTCCAGCTGACGAAGTAGTCCTGGCCGGTCGACTGCGGATGCTGCCCGGCCGGCGCGTAGTCGGCGGTGTTGGTGTCGGGGTTCCAGCCCGACCACTCGTAGGCGGCCTCGGCCTTCGTCGGCAGGTTCGGGTTCGCCCCGGCCTTGCGCACCGGGTTGTTGCCGGAGTTGAAGTAGCCGGTCTCGGCCGCGTTCACGTAGAACCAGTTGAACGCGTAGCCCACGTCCGACGCCGCGGTGACGAACGCCGACGCCGAGCCCATCGCGGCCGGGTCGTTGAACGCCTGGAACCCGATCGCCGAGTCGGCCTCGTGCCGGTAGGTGGAGCGCAGCTGGGTGAACGCCACCGGCTGCCCGCCGACCGTGCCGCGCCACGCGACGAGGCCGTACTTCGTCCGCAACGTCGTCAGCTGGTACGACCCGGCCGGCGTGGAGTCCGCGACGGTCGGGGTCCACGCGTTGGTACGGGTGAGCTTCTCCATCGGCGTGCAGGCGCCGCGGAACAGGTAGGCCTCCGACGCGCGGGTCGCCGGGGAGCCGTCGACGTTGCACAGCGGCACGGCGTAGGTGTCGGTGATGTCCTGCTCGGCCGAGGTGGCGCTCCACGCGTAGTCCTGCCCGCGGCCGAGCAGCACGTAGAGGTTCAGCCCGGCGAACGCCACGCCGTGCGCGCTGATGCCCGGGCCCTGCAGCTCCTGCAGCATGAGCAGCTGCGGGGAGAAGTACCCGGTCTGCGGCCCGAAGACGGCGATCGGGTTGCCGGTCGCCGAGTGGGCGGCGTCGATCACGACGGCGTTGGACATGCCGCGCTTGGTGGCCGCGCCCGGCGCCAGGCCGGCCGTGGTCGTCGCCGAGCCGGACGGGTTGAACACCACCGGCTGCGCGGTGACGCTGCCGAGGTCGGGCAGGGCGACGCCGGCCGCGTTCGGGTCGGCGGCGCCGTACGGGAAGGTCTGCCCGGCGTGCAGGGTCAGCGTCGCCTCCTCGTCGTTCTGCGACCGGAAGGCGGCCCACAGGCGGTCGCCCTCGGTGGCGCCGTAGCGGGCCCGCGCGGTGACCCGCACCAGCGCCGACTCGACCTCGCCGCCCCCACCGCCGCCGAACAGGCCGCCCACGACCCCGGCGATCGCGATGAGGTCGGTCAGCTGGAACGGCTCCGGCCCGCCCGCGTTCGTGATCGCGTCGAGGTGGCCGGTCAGCACGTACTCGCCGGGGCAGTTGCGGCCCGACATGCAGGCGGCGATGTAGGCGTTGATGCCGGCGATGTACTGCTGGACGTCCGCGTACAGCTGCGCGCCCCGCGGCCCCTTCGACTGCAGCGCGGCGACCTGGGCCTGCAGGTCGGCCTCGGTGTACGGGGCGTTGCGCCAGATCGACTGCTCCAGCTCGCGGTTGCCGGGCGCGCCGCCCGCGAACGGGGTGAGCTGGCCGCGGCCGACCCGCCGCAGCAGGTCCATGACGAAGAGCCGGTCCTCGGCTCCGGCGTACCCGGCGCCGAACATGGTGCCGGCCCGGGTCGTGCCGGTCACGTGCGGCACGCCGAGGGTCTTGTCCCGCACGATCGTCACGTCGGCGCGCGGGCTGTAGCTGCGCTCGACCTGCCCGGCGGGCACGCCGAACGAGGCGCTGTTGTAGAAGCGGTCGATCTGCTCGGTGGTGAGGCCGGTGTAGGCCGAGACGAGGTTCGCGTACTTGCCGAGCTGGTCGGCCGAGTGCGCCGGCCGGAACCCGAGCGCCTGATGGGCCAGGATGTCGACGAGCGTCGCGTTGCCGTTCTGGCCGGGCGGCAGGATGTCGTCGCACTCGTCGAGGCAGTAGTCGGTGGGCGTCAGGACGGCCGCCTGGGCCGGGGCGGGCAGCGCCACGAGGACGCCGGCGGTGAGCAGGAGCGCCGTCAGGGCGCGTTTGACTACGGATCGGGACATGGCGGATCCCTTCCGGGGGTGGCGAGTCAATGTGAAAGTGACTCGGATTACCGGATGGTAACAACGACACGTATCGCTGAATAGAGGTTCAGGAGTGCCTGATGTGGCGCCTCGACTAGGCTTCCGACGTGCTCGTGGTCCATGCGCTCTGGGCGGATGCCCGGCTCTGCCTCTGGGCCGAGGACGGGACGCTCCCGCCCGCGCCGTCCCGCTCGCGGGCCCGCGTGGCGGCGCACCCGTTCGCCGTGCGGGGCCTCGACCTCGACGGCGACGCCGGTGTGGCCGCCGTGCGCACGCTGCGGCTGCCGACCCGCGGCGGCGTGCCCGAGCCCTCGCCGTCGGTCGTGACCGAGCCGCGGACCGGCAAGGTGGAGCTGCGCGACTGGACCGTCGAGACGGTCGGCTACGCGCCGGACGACGCGGTCGGGCTGCTGCGCTCGCTGGCCGGACTGGCCGGCGACGACCTGGTGCTGGGCGAGACGACCCGCTGGTTCGCCGCGGTCGCGACCTTCGCCGCCGGGCTGGTGGCCCGCGGCCGGCTCCTCCCGTCCCTGGCCGAGTCCGAGGCCCGCTGGCTGCCGGTGCTCACCGGGCGGGACGCCGCGTACACCCGGCAGTTGGCGCTCGCCCTCCCGCAGGCGGCGATCGACGGCGATCGGAGCCGGGCCGGCGTGCTCGCCGAAGTGCTCGACGCGTTCGTCGACGCCGCCGCCCGGGACGCGCTGCCCGCGCCGCGCCACCGCGTGCCCGGCACCGCCGGCGCCTGGGTCGCCGCCCTCACCGGCCGCGACCGCACGGTCCACGGCGCCGAGCCGCACGACCTCGCGGTCCTGCGCGCCGAGCTGGCCGCGTGGCAGCGCGACGCCGTCGGCGGCTCCGTCCGGGCCTGCTTCCGGCTGGTCGAGCCGGCGGAGGACCTGGACCTCGCGCCCTGGCGGCTCGAGTTCGCGCTGCAGGCCGCCGACGAGCCGAGCCTCGTCGTCGGCGCCGACCGGGTCTGGCGCTCGCGGGGCGCGCTGACCGCTCTCCAGCGGCACATCCCGGCGCCCCAGGAGACGCTGCTCGCCGAGCTGGGCCGGGCCAGCCGCCTGTACCCGGCGATCGAGGACGCGCTGCGCACCGCCCGCCCGGCCGAGCTGGAGCTCGACGCGGCCGGCGCCCACCGGATGCTCAGCGAGTACGCGCCGCTGCTGGCCGCCGCCGGCTTCGGCCTGCTGCTGCCCGGCTGGTGGCGCAAGGCGTCGGCGCGGCTCGGGCTGCGGCTCACCGCGCGGTCGTCCACGGCCACCGCACCGGGCACCGTCGACACCGGCAGCGCGCTCGGCCTCGCCGCCGTCGTCGACTACCGCTGGGATCTCGCGATCGGCGACGAGCCGCTCACCCAGGAGGAGCTGCGCCGCCTCACCGATCTCAGGGCGCCGCTGGTCAACCTGCGCGGCCAGTGGGTCGAGCTGGACCCGCGACGCCTGGCGGCGGGCCTGGAGATCCTGCGGCAGCGCGGCGAGGAGCAGGCCGCGCTCACCGTCGCCGACCTGCTGCACCTGGCCGGCGGCGCCGACGAGGGCCCGGGCGGCCTGCCGGTCACCGGCATCACCGCCGACGGCTGGCTCGGCGACCTGCTGTCGGGGGAGACGGAGCTGCGCATCGGCCACGTCCAGGTGCCCGACGGGTTCGCCGGCGAGCTCCGCCCGTACCAGCAGCGCGGGCTGAACTGGCTCGGCTTCCTGGAACAGGCCGGCCTCGGCGGCATCCTGGCCGACGACATGGGGCTCGGCAAGACCGTCCAGCTGCTCGCCCTCATCGCCGCCAAGGCGCCCGGCCCCACCCTGCTGGTCTGCCCGATGTCGCTCGTCGGCAACTGGCAGCGGGAGGCCGCCAAGTTCGCGCCCGGCCTGCGCGTGCACGTCCACCACGGCGCCGAGCGGGCCCGCGGCGCGGCGTTCCGGACCGCGGTCGCGGAGGCCGACCTGGTCATCACCACCTACTCGATCGCGGCCCGCGACGCGGCCGCGCTCAAGGCGCTGCGCTGGCACCGGCTGGTCCTCGACGAGGCGCAGGCCGTCAAGAACGCGGCGACGAAGCAGTCGGTCGCGGTACGGCAGCTACCCGCGCGCCACCGGGTCGCCGTCACCGGCACGCCCGTCGAGAACCGGCTCGCCGACCTGTGGTCGATCATGGACTTCGCCAACCCGGGCCTGCTCGGCACCGCGACGAAGTTCCGCGAGCGGTTCGCCGAGCCGGTCGAGCGGTTCGGCGACGAGGAGGCCGCGGCGCGGCTGCGCCGGATCACCCAGCCATTCGTGCTCCGGCGGGTCAAGACCGACAAGGGCATCATCGCCGACCTGCCGGAGAAGCTGGAGATGGACGTCCTGTGCAACCTGACGCGGGAGCAGGCGTCGCTGTACCAGGCCGTCGTCGACGACATGCTGGCCCGCATCGAGCGGAGCGAGGGCATCGAGCGCCGCGGCCTGGTGCTGGCCACCATGACCCGGCTCAAGCAGGTCTGCAACCACCCGGCGCAGGCGCTGCGCGACGGCAGCCGGCTCGCCGGCCGCAGCGGCAAGCTGGCCCGGCTGGAGGAGATCCTCGACGAGGTGCTCGCGGCCGGCGAGCGGGCGCTGATCTTCACGCAGTATGCGGAGTTCGGCGGCATGCTGCGGGCCCACCTGTCGGCCCGGTTCGGCCGCGAGGTCGCGTTCCTGCACGGCGGCCTGCCGAAGGCGTCCCGCGACGCGCTCGTCGCCCGGTTCCAGTCGGCCGACCCGGGGGCGCCGCCGCTGTTCGTGCTGTCGCTGAAGGCGGGCGGCACCGGCCTGACGCTCACCGCGGCCAACCACGTCGTGCACGTCGACCGCTGGTGGAACCCGGCGGTCGAGGACCAGGCCACCGACCGGGCCTTCCGCATCGGTCAGCGCCGGGCGGTCCAGGTGCGCAAGTTCGTCACGGCCGGCACGGTCGAGGAGAAGATCGCCGCCATGATCCACGACAAGCGCGGCCTCGCCGCCCGCATCGTGGGCGCCGGCGAGCAGTGGCTCACCGAGCTGTCCACGACGGAGCTGCGTTCCCTGCTGGCCCTCGAACCGGGCGCGGTGGTGGAGTGACGGATAGACTGCGTCGGTGTTCGTGATCACGCTGAGCTATGTCGCCGACCTCGACCGCATCGACGAGGCCATGGACGACCACCGCGAGTGGGTCGACGGGCAGTTCGAGGACGGCGTGTTCGTCGCCTCGGGCGCGATGGTGCCGCGCACCGGCGGGGTGATCCTGGCCGCCGGCCTGGAGCGGCCCGAGCTGGAGGCCCGGCTGGCGCTCGACCCCTTCCAGCAGAAGGGGCTCGCGGAGTACACGATCGTGGAGTTCGCCCCCCGCAAGGTCGTGCCCGGCCTGGAGCGGCTGCAGGCGTGACCGGTCCGGAGCGCAGCGGAGGGGCCGGTCACCGTGGCTGCGGTCCGGTGGCAGTGACCGGTTCCGGAGCGGAGCGCGCGTGACCCGGCCGGACCACTGGGGCAGCCGCACGATCCGGGTCGAGGGCGGCATCCGCGCCCGCAGCACCCGCGGGGCCATCGGGTCGAGCTGGTGGTCCAAGCGGTTCCTGGCGGTCCTGGAGTCCTTCGCGCTCGGCACCCGGCTGACCCGCGGGCGCAACTATGCTCGCGCCGGCCAGGTGCTCCGCCTGGACGTCGAGCCCGGCACGGTCACCGCGACCGTGCAGGGTTCCCGCCCCCGTCCGTACCTGGTGAGCGTCGGCCTCGCCCAGCTGTCTCCCGAGGCCTGGGCCCGCGTCGAGGCCGCGCTGGCCGGCGAGGCACTGGGCGCCGCGAAGCTGCTGGCGGGTGAGCTGCCGCCGGACGTCGAGCAGGTGTTCGCCGCGGTTGACGCCCCACTGTTCCCGGCCCGCTTCACGGACCTCGCGATGCGTTGCTCGTGCCCGGACGCGGCGGTGCCGTGCAAGCACCTGGCGGCCGCCTTCTACCTGCTCGCGGAGCGCTTCGACGCCGACCCGTTCCTGATCCTGCGCTGGCGCGGCCGCACCCGCGAAGCCCTGCTGGCCAACCTGCGCACCCTCCGCTCGGCGGACCTGGAGACCGCGGAAGAACCGGCCGCGCCGCCGCAACCACCATCGCCCGCGGCTGCTCCGGGCGCGGCGGGCGGAGCGCGCGCTGGCGTGGCGGGCGCTGGCGTGGCGGGCGCGGCGAGTGCTGGTGTGGCGGGCGGGGCGGGTGCTGGTGTGGCGGGCGGGGCGGCTGCGGGCGGGGCGGGTGCGGGCGGGGCGGGTGCGGGCGGGGCGGGTGCT
>NZ_BMPI01000052.1:0-18305 GCF_014647515.1 Dactylosporangium sucinum
CATCGTGGGCTCAGTTTGGAAGGCATGCGGCCGGAGCGAAGCGGAGGACGCATGACCGGTCCGGAGCGAAGCGGAGGACGCATGACCGGTGACATCTTCCCGGCCGTCATGGCCGACCTGTTCGACGGGCCGGCGCGCGGGGTCGTCGTCGACTCGCCGCCCGGCGCCGGCAAGTCGACCCTGGTCGTGCGGGCCGCCCGGCACATCGCCGCCACCGGCGAACCCCTGGCCGTGGTCGCCCAGACGAACGAGCAGGTCGACGACCTGGTCGCCAACCTGGCCGCGGCGGCGCCGGAGCTGCCGGTCGGGCGGCTGTCGGCGCAGGGGTACGTCCCCGTGGCGCGCATCTCCGGCCACCCCAACGTGCAGGTGGACTCCGCCGTGGCCGGCCTCGGCGGATGCCGCGTCATCATCGGTACCGCCGCCAAGTGGGCCACGCTGACCGAGGGCTCCTGGCCGTGGGCGATCGTCGACGAGGCGTACCAGATGCGCTCCGACGCACTGCTGCGCGTCGCCGGGCGGTTCGAGCGCACGCTGTTCGTGGGCGATCCCGGCCAGCTCGACCCGTTCTCGACGGTGGAGACCGAGCGCTGGGCCGGGCTGTCCTGGGATCCGCAGCTGAGCGCGGTGGCGGTGCTCCTGCGCCACAACCCGCACGTGCCGGTGCACCGCCTGCCGGTGTCGTGGCGGCTGCCGGCGACGGCGGCGCCCGTCGTGTCCAAGGCGTTCTACCCGTTCACGGGCTTCACATCCGGTACCACACGGGAAGAACGCTCGATGGAGTTCGCCACGCGGGCGTTCGGCGCGTCGCCGCTCGACGCGACCCTGGCCACCGCCGCCGCGACCGGGTGGGCGCTGCACGAGCTTCCCGCCCGGCACAGCATGCGCACCGACACCGAGGTGGCCAAGGCGTGCGCGCTGCTGGCGCTGCGGCTGCTGGAGCGCGGCGCGGTCGCCGTGTCCGAGAAGGCGCCCGGCGGCGCGCCGGTGGGGCCGCAGCGGATCGCGATCGGCACCGCGCACCGCGACCAGGCCGCGGCCGTGCGGCACTACCTGCCGGAGCACTCGGGCATCACCGTCGACACGGCCAACCGGCTGCAGGGCCGCGAGTACGACGTGACGATCGTCTGGCACCCCCTGTCCGGCCGCCGCGACGCGACCGCGTTCCACCTGGAGGCGGGCCGGCTGTGCGTGCTGGCCTCCCGTCACCGCCACGCGTGCGTCGCGGTCGCCCGGGCCGGCATCGCCGAGCTGCTCGACGCCCACCCGTCGACCGGTCGCATGTACCTCAACGAGGTGGTCAAGTTCCCGGACGGCTGGGAGGCCAACCAGGCGGTGATGAGCCACCTGGACCAGCATCGGGTGGTCGCTTCGTAGGACCTCGGAGCTGGCGGGGGGTTGTTACAGTCGTGCGGATGGCCGGGGATTTCCGCAGCAACCTCGCGCAGCTGCTCAAGGCGCGGTTCCCCGTCCTGTATGTCGAGTCGTACGAGGAGCAGCGGGTCGTCACCGAGGTCGGCCGGGTGGTCGGCGACGCGACCCAGCTGCGCACGCCGCGGCCGGTGTGGATCTGGTCGGCGAGCGAGGGGCTGGTCCAGCCCGACGGCACGGCGCGGCGGGGCACGACGGAGCCGCAGGCCGCGCTGGAGGCGGTGCTGCGGATCAACGAGCCGGCCGTGTTCGTCTTCGTGGACCTGCACCCGGCGCTGGGCACCGCCGACCGCCCGGGTGACCCGGTCGTCGTCCGGCGGGTCCGCGACGCCGCGGCGGCGTTCAAGGCCGGGCACGTGCCCCGCACGCTGCTGCTCGTGTCACCGGTGCTGCGGCTGCCGGTCGAGCTGCAGAAGGACGTCACGATCGTGGACTTCCCGCACCCGACCGAGCGGGAGATCCGCGAGCTGCTCGACACCCTGATCGCCGACAACGCGGCGACCGGCCGGATCCGCATCGACCTCGACGACGCCGGCCGGGAGCGGTTCGCCAAGGCGGCGGTCGGGCTGACGCTGCAGGAGGCGGAGAACGCCTTCGCCCGGGCCATGGTCAACGACCAGGTGCTCGACATCCACGACGTCATGATCGTGCTCGAGGAGAAGCGGCAGACCGTGCGCAAGTCCGGGCTGCTGGAGCTCGTCGACGCGGACGTCGACCTGGCCGACGTCGGCGGACTGCAGACCCTCAAACGCTGGCTCGCCAAGCGCGACAACACGTGGCTGGCGGAGGCCGCGCGGTATGGGCTGCCGGCGCCCCGCGGCGTGCTCATCACCGGCGTGCCCGGCTGCGGCAAGTCGCTGACCGCCAAGGCCGTCGCCGCCGCCTGGGGGTTGCCGCTGCTGCGGCTCGACGTCGGACGGGTGTTCTCCGGGATCGTCGGGTCGAGCGAGGAGAACATGCGCACCGCGATCCGCATCGCCGAGGCCACCGCGCCCTGCGTGCTGTGGATCGACGAGATCGAGAAGGGCTTCTCGGCGTCCACCGGCGACTCCGGCACCACCTCGCGGGTTTTCAGCACGTTCCTCACCTGGATGCAGGAGAAGAGCAAGGCGGTCTTCGTGATGGCGACCGCCAACGACATCGAGCGGCTGCCGCCCGAGCTGTTGCGCAAGGGCCGCTTCGATGAGATCTTCTTCGTCGGCCTGCCGACGCGTGCCGAGCGGGCGGCGATCTGGCGGCTCCACGTGGCCCGGCGTGCGTCCGTCCCGCTGGACGAGGCGGCGGTGCACCGGTTGTGCGATCTCAGCGCCGGCTACTCCGGGGCCGAGATCGAGCAGGCGGTCGTCGCCGGCCTGTTCGACGCGTTCGCGGAGCGCCGCGAGCTGCGCTACGACGACCTGGTGCGGGCCACCGCCAACATGGTGCCGTTGAGCGTCACCCAGGCCGAGCGGCTCGCCGCGATCCGCGACTGGGCCGAGACGCGGGCGGTGGCCGCCACCGCATCCGAGGACCAGGACCAGGGCCCGGCGGGCCGGGCGCCCGGCACGGGCGGCCGAGTCCTTGCGTTTCCGTTGTCAGGAGGTAGCCGATGAGCGTGTCCTTGATTCTCGTGCCGCTGGCCGTGGCCGCGGTGAGCGCCGCACACGGCCTGCGGCAGGGCCGCGACGAGCAGAACCGGGTCGTCTGCCAGGTCCAGACCCGCATGCGGGACACCACGCTGCTCACCGCGGCCCTGCACGACACCAGCGCGGTCGTCAGCGGCACCGACCAGGAGATCCGCGCCGAGTGGAGCGGCGTCCAGGCCCGCCTCGCGCGCGGCGCGGACGGCATCTGGTCCGCCCACTTCACCGGCGAGGTCGACGAGCAGCGGGCGGTCGACATCGTGCGGGCGATCGACGCCGCGTACGGCCGCCAGGTCCAGCAGGCCGTGCTCCAGCGCCTGCGCGAGCGGGCCCCGGCGGCCGGCCTGCGGCTGGAGTCGGAGACGGTGACCCCGGCCAACGAGGTGCGCCTGGTCTTCGCGGTCGACGGAGCGGCATGATGGCCGACCGCCCGCGCATCATCGTGACGGTGTCCAGCGACGGCACCGTCAACGCCCAGACCGAGGGCGTCCACGGCGGCGCCTGCCTGGACTACATCGCGGTGCTGGAGGACCTCCTGGAGGCCAGGACGGTCGACAGCACGTACACCGCGGACTACACCCGCACCACCACGGCCCAGGTCCAGACCGCTCAGCAGGATCGGAACATTGAACGGGCCTGACGGCGGTTTCGGCAGCGGGGCGCCGCAGGCCGGCTGGGTCGTGCCGCCGCGGCCGCAGTCCAGCCCCGCGGCCAGCCTGGGCTGGCGCGTCCGGCACAGCTGGTGGCTGCTGCTCTCGCTCCTCGGCGTGGGCTGCTTCTCCGGCGTCGGCTTCCTCTACATCGGCTTCCGCGCTCGCCGCCCGTCGTGGTGGGTCTCCGGCGTCGGGTATCTGGTCCTCAGCTGGGCCTGCTTCATCGTCGTCGTCGCGGTCCCGCAGGACCACTACCTGGCCAGTGTCGGCGCCGCCCTATGGCTGCTGACCTGGCTCGCCAGCATCGTCCACGCCGGCCTGATCAACTCCGCCTGGCTGCGCTGGCGGGCGAACTACGTCCCCTGGTATGCCGAGCCCGTCGGTCTGGCCCCGGCGCCGACCTGGGCCGCCCCGGCGGGCCCCCTGGACGTCAACACGGCGACGTACGAGCAGCTTGCCGCGCTCCCCGCCATCGGCCCCGAGGTCGCCCACCGGATCCTGATCGAGCGCCAGGCCCGGTCCGGCTTCGGCAGCCTGGAGGAGTTCGCGCTCGCCCTGAACCTCCCGCCGCACCAGTTCGCGGGCCTGCGCCACCAGCTGACCTGCCCCCCGCCGGACCGCAGCCCGTGGGCGTCATCCCCACCGCCGTCCGCGCCGCCGTCGCCACCGTCGGGGCCGCCGCCGATCCCCGGACGCGTCATGGATGTCTGATCCCGACCGGACCCCGCGCCCCGCGATCGACGCCGACCAGCTGCCGCGGCCGGCGGCCGACCCCGGCCGGGTGCCGCTCGCCCGCTTCCTGCCCTCGACGAACGCCGAGGGCCCGGGCGAGCGCACCGCGATCTGGGTCCAGGGCTGCTCCATCCGCTGCCCGGGCTGCTTCAACCCGCACATGTGGGGCTTCCACCCGGCCGACCCCGTGGCGACCGCCGACCTGGCCGCCCGCATCCTCGCGACGGGCACGGCGGGCCTGACCCTGCTCGGCGGCGAGCCCTTCGACCACGCCGCCCCGCTGGCCGAGGTGGCCGGCGCGGTCGCCGAGGCCGGCCGCTCGGTCATGACCTTCACCGGCTACACCACGGCCCAGCTGCACCGAGCCGTCGACCAGGGCCGCGCCGACGTCCGGGCCCTCCTCGACGCGACCGACCTTCTGGTCGCGGGCCCGTTCCTGGCCGACCGCCTCGACGCGGTGCGCCCCTGGGTCGGCTCGACCAACCAGGAGTTCCTGCTGCTGACCGACCGCTTCCCGGAGATGCTCGACGCCCTCGGGGAAACCCCCGACCGCCTCGAGATCACCGTGACGGCGGACGGCAGCATCGCCGTGAACGGCTGGGCCGACCCCGCGACCCTCGAAGCCCTGCTCGCCGATCTCGACGCCCGCCGAGGCGGCATCCAGCGGCTTTGATGGGCGTGGAAGCGCTCCACAGTGACGCCCAAAAATACCCCAATGCGCCGCCATCCGGGCGGGTTGCAGGCCGGCCGCGAGATAGATCCCTCCAGGCCATAGCGCTCAGCGGATTCACGCGGTAGAAACATCCAACGGAGAGAGCGCTCTCACACTCTCCAGCGTGTTTCAGCACCCCTGTCCAATGAACGCTGCCGCCCAGCGGAGAGGACGATCCGCATGACGACCCCTACCCAGGGCCGCCACGGTCCAGCGAGGTTGCGCCCCGGGCGCCGGCTCATCGGCCGGGCCCTCGCGCTCAGCCTTGTGCTGACGACCGTCGCCGCCGGCACCGCAACGGCCGCCGCGGCATCCCCGCCACCCTCCGGCGGCTCGACCTTCGGTCCGAACGTGACCGTGTTCGACCCGAGCATGCCGGTCAGCGAGATCCAGGCGAAGCTCGACGCCACCCACGCGGCGCAGGTCGACGCCGAGATGGCGCCGAACCGCTACGCCTTCATGTTCAAGCCCGGCACGTACGGCACGGCTGAGCAGCCGCTGCAGATCAAGGTCGGGTACTACACCGAGATCATCGGCCTCGGCGCCGCGCCGACGGACGTGCTCATCAATGGCAAGGTCGAGGTGTACAACCGCTGCCTCGCCGACGGCGGCACCAGCAACTGCCTCGCGCTGGTGAACTTCTGGCGCGGCCTGTCCAACCTGTCGATCAACATCAACTCGGCGGGGCAGGACGGCTGCCGCGGCTCGGCCAACTTCTGGGCCGTGTCCCAGGCGGTGTCGATGCGCCGGCTCAACATCACCGGCGCGAACCTGTCGCTGATGGACTACTGCACGGCCGGCCCGCAGTACGCCAGCGGCGGCTTCATCGCCGACTCGAAGCTGCCGTTCGTGGTCAGCGGCTCGCAGCAGCAGTGGCTGACCCGCAACTCCGAGGTCGCAGGCTGGTCCAACGCCGTGTGGAACCAGGTCTTCTCCGGCGTGGTCGGTGCTCCGGACGAGTCCGGCTTCCCGGCGACGCCGTACACGACCCTGGCCACCACGCCGATCAGCCGGGAGAAGCCGTACGTCTACGTCGACGCCAAGGGCAAGTACTTCGTCCGCGTGCCGTCGGCGCAGAAGAACACCAGCGGCGTCAGCTGGGCCAACGGCATGACGCCCGGCCGCAGCATCCCGCTGTCGGACTTCTACGTCGCCAAGCCGGGCGACTCGATCACGAAGATCAACCTGGCCCTGACCCTGGGCAAGCACCTCCTGCTCACCCCGGGCGTCTACGACATCCCGCGCAGCATCGAGGTCCGCTGGCCCAACCAGGTCGTCCTCGGCCTGGGCCTGGCCACGCTGACCGCGGTCAACGGCTCGATCCCGCTCGACGTCGCCGGCGTCCCCGGTGTCGTCATCGCCGGTGTCGCGATCGACGCCGGGACCAAGGAGTCGCCCGTCCTGCTGCGCGTCGGCAAGGAGCACGGGCTCAACTTCAGCGACCCGGGCAACCCGACCACGCTCTCCGACGTGTACTTCCGCGTCGGCGGCCCGCACATCGGCAAGGCCGACACCGCCCTGCAGGTGAACAGCGACAACGTGCTGATCGACCACACCTGGGTGTGGCGCGGTGACCACGGCGTCGAGGGCTTCACCGAGGGCGTGAACGGCGACACCCAGCGCTGGCGGACCAACATCGGTCGCTACGGCGCCGTCATCAACGGCGACAACGTCACCGCGACCGGCCTCTTCGTCGAGCACTTCCAGAAGTACAACACCGTCTGGAACGGCGACAAGGGCACGACGATCCTGTACCAGAACGAGCTGCCCTACGACCCGCCGACGCAGGCCGACTGGATGAACGGCAGCGTCAAGGGCTACGCGGGTTACAAGGTCGGCGACAAGGTGCGGACGCACAACCTCTACGGGGCGGGCGTCTACGTCTTCAACCAGAACAACCCGTCGATCCACACCGAGAACGGCTTCGAGGTCCCGAACCGTCCCGGCGTGAAGCTGCACCACATCATGACCGTCAACCTCAGCGCCGGCGTCATCGACCACGTCGTCAACGGCGTGGGCGAGGCGGCGGACACCACCAAGATCGGCGCGCCGGTGTTCATCACGGACTACCCGGCCCCGTAGGACCGCTCGAAAAAAGCGGGCCGGGGCACTCATGCCCCGGCCCGCTCTGCTTTTCGACGCTACGCGGAGACGACCGTCGGCGCCGCGGCCCGCTGCTCGGCCGGCATCAGGATCCACAGGATCGGGTAGATCAGGATCTGGCTGCCCGGGATGGCCAGCAGGATCAGCAGGAACAACAGCCGCGCCGGCCACGGGTCGATGCCGAACCGGCGGCCGAGCCCGGCGATGACGCCGCCGAGCAGCCGGCCCTCGGTCGGGCGGACCAGACCCTGCTGACGCATCGCGCCGTACACGGTTTCCATCTCGATGTCTCCTTGTCCTCTTGGGATGTCTCAAGGATGGCCGCGCGGACGTCCTAGACGCATCGGGGACCGACCCCGCTCTTCACCTCAGGGTTCAGCTGTAGTCCAGCGAGTAGCTGTTCGTGGTGAAGTTGGCCCGGCCGGCGGTGCCGGTGAGCTCGAAGCCGAACTGGACGTCGCCGACGTTGACGTCGCCCCACCAGTTCTGCGTCCGCAGCCAGTTCAGCACCGCGAGCACGTCGATGGTGCCGGCGTTGGTCTTGCTGGTACGCACGAAGGAGAAGACCGCGTTGCTGCCGTTGGAACCCCGGTAGACGTTCCAGGTGTGGCCGCCGACGCTGACGTTGCGAGCGTTGGGCACCGCGCCGTTGGCGTCGTAGGACTCGGCGATCGGCCCGACGGCGCCGTTCTGGTTGCACCAGATCATGACCTCGTAGGCGTAGTTGTTGGCCCAGATGTCGTACGCGGTCGCGTAGTCCCCGTCACTGGCCACGGTCACGTTGAACGAGCTGCGCAGCGAGCCCAGGGAGCTCAGGGTCCGGTTGAGGATCTTCGACGTGTGCGGGTACGCCTTCACACCGCTCGTGCGCGGGTGCTGGGCGACGACGCCCCAGTTGGTGCCGGTGCGGGCCCAGATCGTCTGCGGCCCGGCGCCGGAGCCCCAGATGTTGTTCCGCACGGTGAAGCCGCCGTTCGTCCAGGTGTCCCACTGACCGCTGGCCACCCAGACGGCGTCGGACGGCACGCCGGTACCACTCGGGGGTGGCGAGCTCGAAGGAGTCCTCGACGGCGTCGGACTGGTCGTGCTCACACTGCCGGTGCAGGCCGTGCCGTTGAGGTTGAAGCTCGCCGGTACCGGATTGCTGCCGGTCCACGACCCGTTGAACCCGAACGAGGCCGTCCCGTTGGTGGCGATCGACCCGTTGTAGCCCGCATTGCGGGCCGTGACCTGGGACCCGCTCTGGGTCACGGTGGCGTTCCAGGCCTGGGTGACCTGCTGGCCGGCGGCGTAGGACCAGGTGAGCGTCCAGGCGCTGACCCTGGCCACCGAGTACGCGACCCGGCACCCGGCCGCGGCCGACGCGGGCAGCGCGACCACCGTGACCCCGGTCGTGGTCACCGCGACCGCCGCCGCGACGGACAGAGCAAGATGACGTTTCCGCATGGACGCTTCCCTTCCGATGGGAGAGTCGAACCGCTTCGACGCCGGAAGCTAGTGCTATGCATTGACGGACGTCAAACTCAAGCGGAGGGGCGCGCGGCGCGGGTGTGAAAGTTACCGGGATAGGGTGCAGTGTGGGCACGACCGCGTACGTCGACGGCATCGCGTTCTGGGAGCCCGGCGAGCCCGTGGCCGACATGTTCTGCGTGCAGGTGCGCGTGCTGGAGCGCTGGATCCGCCGCTCCAGCGGCATCGTCGGGCCGGAGTCCGACGAGATCCAGGTCGACCCGCTGAAGCTGCGCGAGTTCCTGGTCTTCCAGCTCAACGCCTGGGCCCGGGCCGGCTCGCCGACCCTGAAGGCGATGCTGCTGGGCACCATGCAGGTCCTCGCCGCGCTGGACGAGCACCTCAACGGCCCCCTGCTCGAACTGGGCGCCATCCCGGAGATCCAGCGCGGCCGGCTGACCGCGATCCCGGCCGCCGCCCTCCGCCCGGCGCCGTGGGGGCCACCGACCGCCGCCGATCTCCCGCAATCGGTCCGATTCGAACTGGCCACGATCGTCCAGGACCTGGTGCGCGGCTGGTACAAGACCCTCGAGGAGCGGCTCGGCAGCGCCGGCTGGTCGGCCGACCACCTGCGCGAGGTCGTGGAGTCCTACGCGATCCCGCTGCTCATGCCGCCCCAGCGCATCCCGCCGGACCTGATCAGCACGGTCCAGGACGGGCGGCGGACGAGCCTGATGTCGTTGTGGGACACGGTGTACGGCGTGTCCCGCCTCCGGCTGCAGGTCGTCCACGACGAGCAGGGCCACCGGGTCACCTGGCTCGGCTTCGGCGACCCCCCGACCTGAGCGCGCCGGCCAACCACGCGTCGATCTTGCAGTTGTGGTGCCACGACACTCCCGGAATGCCCCGGTTTGGCGGGCACCACAACTGCAAGATCGACGAGGTGGGGGCCGGGGGTTACCGGGCGGCGGCCAGGGCCATGGCCAGCGCGCCGATGAGCGGGGCATCGTCGACGAAGCTGGCGGTCGTCAGCTGTGGCGGGAAGGGCACCGAGCGGGTGAGGGCCGCCGCCACCCGCGGGAGGATGAAGGGGGCGGCGCCCATCAGCCCGCCGCCGATGACGACTCGTTGCGGGTCGAGGACGACGCAGAGGTTGGCGATGGTCCGCGACACCGTGTCCACCGCCTCGTTGAGCAGCTCGCCCACGCCCGGTTCGGTCTGCAGGTCGAACAGTTCGGCGGCGGTCACCTCCCGGCCCAGCAGGGCCGAGCCACGGCTGGCCAGCGCGCTGCCGGAGACCGTCTCTTCCAGCGGGGCGTGGCCGTCGGCGAAGGTGGGTGCGGAGGCGGAGTCGCGCAGGTAGCCGATCTCGCCCGCCGCGCCGTGGGCTCCGGGCAGGACCCGGCCACCGGCCACGAGGGCGGCGGCGAGTCCGGTGCCCAGGTTGATGTAGAGACCGACGTCAACGCCGCGGAGGGCGCCCCAGCGCAGTTCGGCGGCGGCGCCGGCGTTGACGTCGTTGTCGATCGCGACGGGGGTGTCGCCGAACTCGGCGCGCAGGAGCCCGGGCAAGGCCAGGCCGTCCCATCCGGGCACGTTCGGAGCCAGCCGGACCACGTCGTCGCGGACCACGCCGAAGGTCGAGACGCCCACCGCCGCCGGGGTGCTGAGCAGTTGCCGCCCGGCGGTGAGGGCGCGCTCCACGACCTGGAGCGCGCCCCCGGCACCGTCGGTGCGCAACCGCATCGTGGTGTACGGGCGGGCGTCGAGCGCGTCGACAGCCGCCGTTCCCAGTGCGACCTTGGTGCCACCGAAGTCGATCGCCAGCACGTGCCGCGTCACTTTGGCTGTCCTCGTCGTACGAGCGAGTCGATCGCCACGGCGACGGCGAGCACCGCGGCGGTCACCATGTACCGCACCGAGGAGTCGACGCTCAGCAGCAGCATGCCGTTGGTGATCGACTGGATCACCAGGATGCCCAGCAGCGCGGCGTAGGCCCGGCCCCGCCCGCCGAACAACGACGTGCCGCCGATGACCGCCGCGGCGATCGCCATGAGCAGGGTGTCGCTGCCGCCGGAGCTCTGGTTGACCGCGGCGAGCCTGCTGGCGGCGAGCATCCCGCCGAACGCGGCCAGGGTGGACGCGGCGGTGAAGGCCAGGACCCGGATCCGGGTGACGTTGATGCCGGCCCGTCGGGCCGCTTCGGCGTTGCCGCCGACCGCGTACATGTGCCGGCCGAAGACGGTGTGCCGAAGGGTCAGGTCGAGGCCCACGACGAGGGCGCCGAAGATGACGAGCAGCAACGGCACCCCGCGGTCGGCCGACAGGACGAGCACCGCCACGGCGAGGACGCCGGCGAGACCGGCCAGTCGCAGCGCCGGCCACAGGCCGGAGCCGACCGGCAGGTCGGCCTCGCGGCGCAACCGCCGGTCGACCAGGGAGCCGGCGCTCCAGCCGGCCACGATGAGCGCGGCCAGCAGCCATCCCGCCCACGGCGGCAGCCAGGTGTCGCTCAGCCGCGCGAGAAACCCCTCGAACGGCAGGTTGATCGTCCCGCCCCGGCCCAACAGGTACAGCATCAAGCCCTGCCAGCCGATCAGCCCGGCGAGCGTGACGACGAATGAGGGCATTCGCAGTTTGGTGAGCATCCAGCCGTGCAGCAGGCCGATCAGTGCGGCGCAGCCGAGCGCGGCCGCGATCGCGAGCAGCGGGTTCCAGGCGTGGTGGACGTACAGGATCGTCATGACCACCGCACAGAGACCGCTGACCGAGCCGGCCGACAGGTCGATCTCGCCCAGCAGGAGCACCATGATGATGCCGAGCGAGATGGTGCCGGTGGCCGCCATCTGCAGGGCCAGGTTGGTGAGGTTCTCCGCCGACAGGAAGTGCTCGTTGAGGGACCCGAACACGACCGCGATCAGGATCAGGCCGCCGACGACCGGCCATGCGCCGAGGTCGGTCCGCGCCGCCGCGCGCAACGGTTGCAACGGCTTGACGAGCGTCGTGGTCATACGGCGCCGCCGGTGATGGCGGCGACAACGGACTCCGGGGTGGACTCCGCGGTGCGGAAGTCGCCGGCGTTGCGGCCCAGCCGCAGGACCACGATCCGGTCGCTGACCGCCCGGACGTCGACCAGGTTGTGGGAGATGACGAGCACCGCCAGCCCGCGGTCGCGCAGGCGGCGGATGAGGTCGAGCACCTGCGCCGTCTGTTCGACGCCGAGCGCGGCTGTCGGCTCGTCGAGGATCACGACCCGTGGCTCGCCGATGAGCGCCCGGGCGATGGCGACGGACTGCCGCTGGCCGCCGGAGAGCATCGCCACAGGCACGCGGATGTCGCGGATGCGGACGTCCAACGAGGACAGCAGGTCCCGTGCCGAGCGTTCCATGCGGATGTGGTTGAGCACGGTCCACCGGCGGCGTTCGGCGCCGAGGAACAGGTTGCCCACGACGTCGAGGTTCTCGCAGAGTGCGAGGTCCTGGTGGACGGTCGACACGCCGAGTTGCTGAGCGTCGTGCGGGCCGGCGATGCGGACCGGGAGGCCGTCCTGCTCGATCACGCCGTCGTCGGCGATGACGACGCCGGACAGGACCTTGACGAGGGTCGACTTGCCGGCGCCGTTGTCACCCACCAGCGCGACCACTTCGCCGGGCGGCAGGTCCAGGCTCACCCCGTCCAGAGCCTGGACCGCACCGTAGCGTTTACTGATGTTCGAGGCGGCGAGCACTACTGGATTCCCGCCTTGGCGCACGCCGGGACGACCGGGCCGGTGCAGATGTCCGACGTTTTGTAGAAGCCGTCCTTGACGATGGTGTCCTTGATCCGGTCGGCGGTGACCGCGATCGGGTCGAGCAGGAACGCGGGGATGTCGGCGGTGCCGTTGGCGACCTTCGTCGGGGCGGCCGGCTTCTCGCCCTTGGCGAGCGCGACGGCCAGTTCCGCCGACTTCTCCGCCTCCTGGCGGATGTCGAGGTAGATGGTCATGTACTGCTCGCCGGTCAGGATCCGCTGCACCGCCGCGAGTTCGGCGTCCTGGCCGGTGATCGGCGGCAGGGTCGGGTAGCCGGCGCGCTTCATCGCCGCGATCGCCCCGCCGGCCATGCCGTCGTTGGCGGACAGCACCCCGACGATGGCGTCCCGGCCGAGCGCGGTGATGGCCTGCTCCATCTCCTGCTGGGCCTTGTCCGGGCTCCAGTCGGGGGTGTCGAACTCGCGGCCGATCTGGACCTTGCCGTCGAGGACGTTGTGCGCGCCGGTCTTGTAGTCGGCCGAGCTGGGGTCGGTCGGGGCTCCGTTGAGCATGACGATCTTGCCCTTGTCCGCCGTCCCGGCCTTGGTCAGCGCGTCCAGCAGCGCCTGGCCCTGCATCTCGCCGACGCGGACGTTGTTGAAGGAGACGTAGTACTCGTAGGAGATCTTGGAGATCAGCCGGTCGTACGCGATGACCGGGACCTTCTTCTGCTTGGCCTGGTTCACCAGCGACGCGACCGCGCCGGCGTCGACGGCGTCGAGGACCAGCACGTCGGCGCCCTCCGCCAGTGCGGCCTCCACCTGCTGCTGTTGCTTGGCGGCGTCCTGGTCGGCGTTGGCGTAGAGCAGCTTGCAGTCGGCGCACAGCGCCTTCACCTTGGCCTCGAACAGCGGCCGGTCGAACGCCTCGTAACGGGTCGTCTTGGACTCCGGCAGGAACAACGCGATCGTCGGCGCGTCATCGCCGGCCTGCTTGTCCCCGGTGCTGCCGCCACACCCGCTGACGACGGTGGCCGCGACGGCCACGACTGCGACGAACCATCTGGCTCTCACGGAGGGGCACCTTTCCTCGCAGGGTTCTCGGGAGCATGTTCTGCCCGACGGCAGCCGGTTGGCAAGGTCCTTTACGAAATTGATAAATGACCTTTCCTAACGCGGTGTGGCAGGCTGTTCCCGTGGAGACCACCGGGACCGCCAGCACCACCAGCGTGCTGCGGGTGATGAACGAGCGGGCCGTGTTCGGCGAGACCTTCCGGCTGGGAACGGTGTCGCGACCCGAGCTGGCCCAGCGGACCGGGCTGTCCAAACCCACCGTGGCCGTGGCGCTCACCAACCTCGAACGCGCCGGGCTCCTGCGCCAGGTCGGCACGCGCGCGGGCGCCGCCGGACGCTCCGCGGCGCTCTACGAGGTGCGTCCCGAGGCGGGCTGGGTCTTCGCCGTCGACGTCGGCCGCTCCTACGTCCGCGTCGGTCTTGCCGACCTGGTCGGCACGGTCGTCGCGCGCAGGGACGAAACGTCTCGCGGCACCCGCGCCCGCGACCTCGTCGCGCAGCTCACCCGCCTCGCCGGGGAACTGGCCGCCGAGGCCGGCATCACGCGCGACGACATCACGCTCGCCGTCTTCGGCACCCCGGGCATCCACGACAAGGCGACCGGCGCCCTGCATCTGGCCCCGAACCTGCCCGGCTGGGACCGGCGCGGCAGCGTGGAGCGGCTCGCGGGCATCGCCGGCTCGACGTACGTGGTGGAGAACGACGTCGACCTGGCCGCCGTCGGCGAGGCGACCTACGGGCTCGGCCGCGGCGTGCGGCACTTCGTCTACGTCTCGATCGGCACCGGCACCGGCATGGGCATCATGATCGACGGCAAGCTGTACCGAGGCTTCCGCGGCGCCGCCGGCGAGATCGGCTACCTGCCGGTCGGCGAGGGCGACCCCCTGCTGGACGAACCCGGCGCACGACGCCGGGGCATGTTCGAATCGGTGGCCTCGGCCGACGGCGTGGTCGCGTTGGCCCGGCGGCTGGGCCTGCACGACGCGGCAACCGCGAAGGACGTCTTCGACGCCGCCCGCGCCGGCGAGGAGACCGCGCGGCTGGCCGTGTCCCGCGTGGTCGACCACGTCAGTCACGCCCTCGCCGGGATCACCGCCGTGCTCGACCCGGAGCTGGTCGTCCTCGGCGGCGGCGTCGGCAGCCAGCCCGGCGACCTGCTCACCGCCCCGGTCGCCGAGCGGCTCCGCGATCTCGTCGTGCTGCGCCCGCCCCGCATCGAGGTCTCCACCCTCGGCACCGACGCCGTGCTGCTCGGCGCGCTCGCCGTCGGCCTGGCCGAGGCCCGCGACCTGGTGCTCGACCGCGCGGCGGCCCTCCGCTGACGGCTGGAGCACCGGACGTGGCCCGGGGGCGGCAGGACGCCGGCCTGCCGCCCCCGGTTCCGGCTCAGGGCACCGGCACCGACACGGTCGGGACGTTGTAGCCGCGCACCCGCAGGTGGGCGGGCAGCCCGCCCAGGTCCGCGGTGGCGTAGACCGCCGTGATCCGGGTCGACTCGCCCGGGAACAGCGAGACGTAGTTGTCGGTGTAGGAGACGGGCACGACCTCGTTTCCGCCATTGCCGGCGGTCACCTCCGGACGCAGGAAGAACGCGATGTTCGTCGGGCTGGTATTGGTCAGCGTGATCGTGACCGTCTCCTGCCCGCCGGCGACCGATCGGGACACACCGGTGGTGACGCCGGTGTTGGCGGCGAGGCTGTTCAGCCCGGTCAGGTTGGCGAAGGTCTTGACGCTGGTGGAGTACCAGTTCTTCTTGTTGCCCAGGGCGTCCGGGGTGGTGGAGTACCAGTAGAGGTTGTTGCTGACGGTCGCGCCGCTCGCGTCCTTCAGCTGCAGGCGGACGAAGTAGGTCGACGTCAGTCCCGCGACGGACGGCAGGGTCAGCACCGACGCGGACGCGTTGGCGGGCGCGGTGACCGCGACGCTCGTGGTGTACTTCTGGGTCAGGTCGGGGATGTTGTACACCGTGGCGGTGGCGGTCAGGCCGGTCCGGGCGGTGAGGGTGGAGTTCACCACGTAGGCGTTGCGGGTGAAGTAGTCATACGCGATGTGGACCGGCTCGGTCGCCTTCCTCGTGCCGTAGAAGGACCCGCCGGGCTTGAAGTAGTAGTCGTACAGGTTCCAGTGCAACGCCGGCCAGGCGTTGTTCTGCATCCACCAGATGCTGCCGAACGACTGGGTGTGCTGGCGGGCGCTCCACGCCTCGAAGAACGACCGGGTGTTCTCGTAGTTCATCACCTCGGACTTCTTCGAGTAGTCCGCGGCGCTGGTCGTGGTGCCGTAGCGCCGGTTGAGCGCGTTGGTGTAGACGTCGGTGTTGTCGAAGACGCTGCCGCCGCGGCCGACGTGGTAGTTCCAGGCCGCGTTGCCGACCGGCCAGGTCTGCGCCGGGGTGAGGAAGCGTGAGAGGCTCTCCAGCGGCGGCGGCGCCTCGGTGCCCTCCTCGCCGGTGGTGCCGAACGCCGAGCCCTCGCGGCTGAGGTCCCACCACAGCACCGGCGGCTCCCACTTGTACGGACCGTCCATCTTCATGCCCGCATTGGCGTTGGACCAGGTCGCCACGTTGTCCACGGTGGGGTTCTGCCAGTGCAGCGCGGCGGCGATGTTCTTGTACGCGGTCAGGTGCGCCGCCGTCGGCGGCATGTCGCTGCCGTAGTTCCACATGAACGTGCTGGCGTGCGCCCGCAGGGCCCGCATCTGGGTGTTCAGCGACGCCTGGGCGACGGTCGTCTGCTCCGCCGTCCAGGTGCTGTCGTTCTCCCAGGCGCTGCAGCAGACGAATCCCGGCATGATCATGATGCCGGCCGCGTCGGCGAGGTCGTAGAGCTCCTGGTTGCCGAGGGTCCCCTCCAGCCGGATCGTGTTGAGGCCCATCCCCTTCACGTAGTCGACGTGCGCCTTGTTCGTCCTGCTGTCCCATCGTTGCAGCAGGTCCCAGACGTACCCGCCGCCGCGGAACAGGATCGGCTGCCCGTTGACCTTGTACCCGGCGAACGACGTGCCCTGCACCGTGGTGCGGTAGTCGGTGAACTGCCGTACGCCGAAGTTGATCGTCTTGCTGTCCGACGCCGACCCGGACACGCTCGCCACTGTCGTGAGCTGATAGAGCTCCGGGCTGCCGAACTGGTAGGGCCACCACAGCACCGGGTTGGTGACGTGCAGCTGCGGGTAACCGGCGGGGTCGAAGACGACCTCCCGCCGCTCCCCGGCCGCGAGCGTCACGGTCTGGTTGACCGTGATCGTCGGCTGGCCGGGCTTGCTGACGGTGGCGGCGACGGTCGTGGTGACCGGCGCGGCGGTCGCGTTGATCACGTCGGCGTACACGGTGAGGTCGGCCGTGCCGGTGGCGGGCAGCGGCAGGACCGTTCTGACGTACGGGTCACGGACGGCGACCGGACCCGTCGTGTCGACGAACGTGCGGCCCCAGATCCCGGCGTTCATGTCGGGTGCCTCGGGATTCCAGTCGACGGTGCAGACCGACAGGTCGGCGCAGCCGTGCCGCGGCGGGGTCACCCGGATCGCGATGGCGTTGAGCGCGCCGGGCACGATGGCGCCGGTGACGTTGTACTCGTGCGCGACGAACGTGCCGACCGCGTTGGCGTCGAGCTGGGTGCCGTTGAGCCAGACCTGCGCCCGGTAGCTCAGGCCCTGCAACCGCAGCCAGTAGACCTGCCCGGGACTCGCGGCCGCGGCCGTGAACTGGCCGCGGTACCACCAGTCCTGACCGGTCAGGTCCGGGACCGACTGCAGGTTCGTGCCGGCGTAGATGTCGGTGTAGACGTTGTTCGCCACCAGCCCGGCCAGCACGGTGGAGGGCAGGGTGACCGGACGCCAGCCGGCGGTCGGGTAGCCGACCTGGGAGATCGTGGCGCCGGTGTCGGCCAGGCCGGTGGCCGAGCGCAGGGCCCAGCCCGAGGTCAGCTCGGTCGAGCCCACGGTGGCGGCCGAGGCGCCGCCGGGGCCGAGCGCACCGATGCTCAGCACCGAGGTCACGGTAAGCACCAGCGCGGTCAGGGCGCGTTGAAGAATCTTCCGATTTCGTGACATTTCGCACCTCCGGCGAGTGTGCGGAGCCGCAAACTGGGGACGTTGCGGCTCCGCCGGCGGGTTACGAGCCGCTCGGCCAGGTGACCTGGGTCGAGTGGTAGTAGTTGATGCCCATGACGCGCCAGCGCGGTCCCTGTGCTCCCAGGCGCTGCTTGAACGCGGTGAGGTTGTGCGTGCTCCAGGGCGACCAGCCCAGCTCGGCGATCGCGGGCAGGCGCGGGAAGGCCATGTACTCGATGTCGGCCGTGGTCACGATCGTCTCCGTCCACAGCGGCGCCTCGACGCCGAGGACCGCCGCCTCACCGGCACCCGTGAGGTAGGCACCCGGGTTCCAGTCGTACGCCGTGTTCACGTCGATGAGACCGGCCCACTTCTGCCCCAGTCTCGTGTTGTTGCGGTACTTCATGTCCAGGTACGTCTTGTTCGCCGGCGACATGACCACCCTGGTGCCGCTCGCCACCGCCGCGGCCAGCGGCGCATCGCTGGTGGTGGTGCCCCAGAACTGGGCCACCGTCGAGGGCAGCAGCGGCGCGTCGGCCACGTCGTGCCATCCGACGACGGTCTTGCCGTGCGCGGCGACGATCTGCTGGGCGCGGTTGATGAAGGACGAGTAGTCCGCCGCGGCGGTGGAGCTCGCCTCGTCGCCGCCGATGTGCAGGTAGGGACCCGGGGTCAGCGCGGCGAGCTCCCCGATCACCTGGTCGATGAAGGTGTAGGTGAGTTCCAGCGGTATGCACAGCGAGCTGAACCCGA